>JAKFVT010000004.1 GCA_021732005.1 Mycobacterium sp.
CACCGCCGACGGACGCATCACCCTCGAACACATCGAATGCAATGCCGCCTGCGACTACGCCCCCGTCATCATGGTGAACTGGGAATTCTTCGACAACCAAACCCCCACCAGCGCACGACAACTCATCGACGACATCCAAACCGGCCAACAACCCCACGCCACCCGCGGATCGCGGGTCTGCACCTTCCGCGACACCGCGCGAACGCTGGCCGGGTTGTCGAGTGGCGACGGGTCGGGCGGGGGTTCGCCGGGTGACGCAACACTGGCCGGACTTCGGGTGGCCCGCGAGCTGAACATGTCGGCACCCGACGTTCCCGAGAGTGAGGCGCAATGACGCCCGCCACGCCGCTGACGCCGGTTCTCAGCCGATTCTGGGACGAACCCGAACCGTGGACGCTGGCGACCTATCTGCGCCACGACGGATACCAGGCCCTGCGAACGGCGCTGGGTATGAAGCCTGACGACGTGATCGCGACGGTCAAGGAGTCCGGGTTGCGCGGCCGCGGCGGCGCGGGGTTCCCGACCGGCACCAAGTGGTCGTTCATCCCACAGGATGCGACCGGAGCCGGAGCCAAGCCGAAGTACCTGGTGGTCAATGCCGACGAGTCGGAACCCGGTACGTGTAAAGACATTCCGCTGATGCTGACCACGCCGCACTTCCTGGTCGAGGGTGTGATCATCGCCGCCTACGCCATCCGGGCCCGGCATGCGTTCATCTATGTGCGCGGAGAGGTCGTGCCGGTACTGCGTCGGCTGCAGGCCGCGGTGGCCGAGGCCTATCAGGGCGGGTACCTCGGCACCGACATCCAGGGTTCGGGATTTGATCTGGACCTGATCGTGCATGCCGGCGCGGGTGCCTACATCTGCGGTGAGGAAACCGCCCTGCTGGACTCGTTGGAGGGCCGTCGTGGTCAACCCCGCCTTCGCCCGCCGTTCCCCGCGGTCGCGGGACTGTACGCATGCCCGACGGTGGTGAACAACGTCGAATCCATCGCCAGCGTGCCGCCGATCCTGCTAAACGGGGTCGACTGGTTCAAGCAGATGGGCTCGGAGAAATCGCCTGGCTTCACGCTGTATTCGCTATCGGGCCACGTCACCAATCCCGGTCAGTACGAGGCCCCGCTGGGCATCACCCTGCGTGAGTTGCTCGAGTACGCCGGCGGCGTCCGCACCGGCCACGAGTTGAAGTTCTGGACCCCCGGTGGCTCGTCGACCCCGCTGTTGACAGCCGAACATCTCGACGTGCCGCTCGATTACGAAGGCATGGCCTCGGTCGGTTCGATGCTGGGCACCAAGGCGCTGCAGATCTTCGACGAGACCACCTGTGTAGTGCGGGCAGTGCGGCGCTGGACCCAGTTCTACGCCCACGAATCCTGCGGCAAGTGCACGCCGTGCCGGGAGGGCACCTACTGGCTCAGCCAGATCTATGAGCGGCTCGAGACCGGCCGCGGGAGCGAGGACGACATCGGCAAGCTGCTCGACATCTCGGACACCATCTTCGGAAAGTCGTTCTGCGCGTTGGGTGATGGCGCCGCATCGCCGATCATCTCGTCGATCAAGCATTTCCGCGAAGAGTACGAGGCGCATCTGGGCGGCAGCTGCCCGTTCGACCCGTACGCCTCGATGCTCGTCGCACCGGAAGGGGTGGGTGCCTGATGACGCAGATCTCGGATACAGACGCGCCGGCTACTCCCGCTGTGGAGATGGTCACCCTTGTCATCGACGACGTCGAGGTGGCGGTGCCCAAGGGCACGTTGGTGATTCGGGCCGCCGAGTTGATGGGCGTGCAAATACCCCGGTTCTGCGACCATCCGCTGCTCGATCCGGTCGGGGCGTGCCGGCAGTGCCTGGTCGAGGTGGAAGGTCAGCGCAAGCCGATGGCCAGCTGCACCACCACCGTGACCGACGGCATGGTGGTGCGCACGCAGATGACCTCCGAGGCCGCGGACAAGGCGCAGCACGGGGTGATGGAACTGCTGCTGATCAACCACCCGCTGGACTGCCCGGTCTGCGACAAGGGCGGGGAATGCCCGCTGCAGAACCAGGCCATGTCCAACGGCCGCGTCGAAACCCGCTTCGTCGACATCAAACGTACCTTCCCCAAACCGATCAACCTGTCCAGTCAGGTGCTGCTGGACCGGGAGCGGTGCGTGCTATGCGCACGCTGCACACGGTTTTCCGAGCAGATCGCCGGGGATCCGTTCATCTCACTGCTGGAACGCGGTGCGCTGCAACAGGTCGGGATCGGTCCGGGCGAACCGTTCGATTCCTATTTCAGCGGCAACACCGTGCAGATCTGCCCGGTCGGCGCGCTGACCGGAACCGCCTACCGGTTCCGGGCCCGGCCGTTCGATCTGGTGTCCAGCCCCAGCGTCTGCGAGCATTGCGCCTCCGGATGTGCCCAGCGCACCGATCACCGCCGCGGCGTGGTGCTGCGCCGGCTGGCCGGTGACGACCCGGAAGTCAACGAGGAATGGAACTGCGACAAGGGCCGCTGGGCCTTCACCTACACCCGGGTCGGTGACCGCATCACCACCCCGCTGGTGCGCGACGAGAACGGCGCGCTGCGGCCGGCTTCCTGGTCGGAGGCCATCGCGGTGGCCGCCGCGGGCCTGCGGTCGGGACGCGCCGGAGTTCTGGTGGGCGGTCGGGCGACCGTCGAAGACGCCTACGCGTACGCCAAGTTCGCTCGGATTGCGCTGGACACCAACGACGTCGACTTCCGCTCCCGCCCGCACTCGGCGGAAGAGCAGGAGTTCCTCGCCGCGCACGTGGCCGGTCGCCGCGACGTCAGCTACGCGGATCTGGAAGCCGCAGCCGTGGTGGTGCTCGCCGGGTTCGAGCCGGAGGACGAATCCCCGATCGTGTTCCTGCGGTTGCGCAAGGCGGTCCGCAAGCACGGCCTGCGAATCGTGAGCATCGCGCCGTTGGTGTCCCGCGGGTCGGAGAAGCTCGCGGCACGGGTGGTGCTCACCGCTCCCGGTCACGAGGCGCCCGCCCTCGAGGTGCTGGCCGATGAGCTGCCGTCGGGGGCGGTCATCCTGGTCGGGGAACGGCTTGCCACCAGCGCCGGTGCGCTGTCGGCGGCAGCCCGTCTGGCCGAACGCACCGGAGCCCGGCTGGCTTGGATCCCCCGCCGCGCCGGTGACCGCGGAGCCGTCGAGACCGGCTGCCTGCCCAACCTGCTGCCCGGCGCCCGACCGGCTTCGAATGCTGTTGCGCGCCAACAGCTGGCTAGTGTATGGCATGTCGACGATCTCCCGTCGGAGGAGGGTCGCGACGCCAGCGACATCCTCACCGCCGCGGCGGGCGGTGAACTCGACGCACTGCTCATCGGCGGCGTCGACGCCGTTGACCTGCCGGACCCGCCGGCCGCACTGGCGGCGATCGAGTCGGCCGGCTTTGTCGTCAGTCTCGAGTTGCGGGAGTCGGCGATCACCGCGCTGTCCGACGTGGTCTTCCCGATCTCCCCGGTTGCCGAGAAGGCCGGTTCATTCCTCAACTGGGAGGGGCGGATTCGTCCGTTCGAGCCCGCGCTGGCCTCCAACGCCTTCCCCGACCTGCGGGTGTTGCAGATCCTGGCCGACGAGCTGGGCGTCGACCTCGGGTTCCGCACCGTCGAGGAGGCCCGCGCCGAGCTGATCGCAGTCGGCCGGTGGGATGGTGAACGGCCGGCTGTGCCGGCGGTGGAGCCGAAAGAGCCGCCGCCGTTGGATTCTTACGAGGCGGTGCTGGCCGGCTGGCGGGTGTTGCTCGACGACGGCCGACTGCAGGACGGCGAGCCGTTCTTGGCGGGCACCGCGCGCCCGTCCGTGGTGCGGTTGTCGGCGGCCACGGCCGCCGGGATCGGCGCGGTCGGCGGTGAAGTGGTCAGTGTGTCGACGGGCCGCGGCGATATCGCCCTGCCACTGGTCATCACCGAGATGGCCGACGGGGTGGTGTGGCTGCCACTGAACTCGCCCGGCAGCGCGGTGTACCAGCAGCTCGGTGTCATCCCGGGCACCGTCGTACGCATCGAGCGGGAGGCCGGCGTATGACCCAGCCGGCGACGATGCAGAGCGAAGCGATGAGGAGGAGCGGCGGCATGATCCCGCCCGATCTGAGTGTGTTCGGCCGCGATCCGTGGTGGCTGATCCTGATCAAAGCGGTCGCGGTCTTCGCCTTCCTGCTGCTGACCGTTCTGGTAGCCATCCTGTTGGAGCGCAAGATCCTGGGTCGCATGCAGATGCGCTACGGCCCCAACCGGGTTGGGCCGTTCGGGTTGCTGCAGTCCCTGGCCGACGGCATCAAGCTGGCACTCAAGGAGGGGCTCACCCCCGCCGGGGTGGACAAACCCATTTACCTGATGGCACCGGTCATTTCGGTGATCCCGGCGATCATGGCCTTCGCGGTGATCCCGCTGGGTCCGGTGGTCTCGGTGTTCGGCCACCACACCCCGCTGCAGCTGACGGATCTGCCGGTGGCGGTGCTCTACATCCTGGCGGTCACCTCGATCGGGGTGTACGGAATCGTGCTGGCGGGCTGGTCGTCGGGGTCCACCTACCCGCTATTGGGTGGTCTGCGGTCCAGCGCACAGGTCATCTCATATGAGATCGCGATGGCGCTGTCGTTCGCGGCGGTGTTCCTCTACGCCGGCACCATGTCCACCTCGGGGATCGTCGCCGCCCAGGAACACACCTGGTACGTGTTCCTGCTGCTGCCCAGTTTCGCGGTGTACGTGACGTCCATGGTCGGCGAGACCAACCGGGCCCCGTTCGACCTGCCCGAAGCCGAAGGCGAACTGGTCGGCGGATTCCACACCGAATACTCCTCGCTGAAGTTCGCGATGTTCATGCTCGCCGAATACGTCAACATGACAACAGTCTCGGCGCTGGCCACCACCTTGTTCCTGGGTGGCTGGCATGCGCCGTGGCCGATCAGCCTGATCGACGGCGCCAACACCGGCTGGTGGCCGCTGATCTGGTTCGTGGCCAAGGTGTGGACGTTCCTGTTCGTCTTCATGTGGCTGCGCGCCACCCTGCCACGGCTGCGCTACGACCAGTTCATGGCACTGGGCTGGAAGCTCCTCATCCCGGTCTCGCTGGTGTGGATCATGATCGTCGCCGTCCTGCACAGTATCGGCCACACCGGCATCATTCCCAACCTCATCGCCGCAGCAGTGCTGCTGCTGGCTGTGCTGGGTGCAAACTCGCTGCGGCACAAACTGATCCAGCGCAACACAGCGCCGCCTCCCGCTGCGGTCGAAGGATCGTTCCCGATACCTCCGCTGCCCGGCTCGCCGGCACCGAGCAAGGAGAAAGCAGATGCCTAAGTTCCTCGACGCGGTCAAGGGTTTCGGCGTGACGTTTTCGACCATGTTCAAACGTCCCATCACCGAGGAGTATCCGGAGAAGCCGGGCCCCGTCGCACCGCGCTATCACGGCCGGCATCAACTCAACCGCTACCCCGACGGGCTGGAGAAGTGCATCGGCTGCGAGCTGTGCGCCTGGGCGTGCCCCGCCGACGCCATCTACGTGGAAGGCGCGGACAACACCGCGGAGCAACGCTTTTCGCCCGGCGAACGCTACGGCCAGGTCTACCAGATCAACTATCTGCGCTGCATAGGCTGCGGACTGTGCATCGAGGCCTGCCCCACCCGCGCGCTGACGATGACCAATGTCTACGAGATGGCCGACGACAACCGCTCCGACCTCATCTACGGCAAGGACAAACTGCTCGCCCCGCTGCAGCCCGGCATGGAGGCGCCCCCGCACCCGATGGCGCCCGGCGCGACCGACGACGACTACTACCTGGGGCACGTCACCCCCAAGGGGGTAGCCCGGTGACGATCACACTGCTGGCCGCCGAAACCCTCACCCGCACCTCCACTCCCGAGACCATCGCGTTCTGGATCCTTGCCGTCATCTCCGTGACGGGCGCGATCGGAGTGGTCGCCGCACCCAAGGCCGTCTATTCGGCGATCTTCCTCGCGACCACCATGATCGCGCTGGCCATGATCTACGTCGCGCAGGACGCGTTGTTCCTCGGGGTGGTGCAGGTGGTGGTCTACACCGGCGCGGTGATGATGTTGTTCTTGTTCGTGCTCATGCTGGTCGGCGTCGACTCCTCGGAGTCGTTGGTGGAAACCATTCGGGGACAGCGTGTCGCCGCGATCGTCGCGGGTCTCGGATTCGGTGTCCTGCTGATCGCGGGGGTCGGCAACATCGCCACCACCGGATTCGTCGGGCTCACCGAGGCCAACGCCGGCGGGAACGTGCAAGGCCTGGCGACACTGATCTTCACCCGCGATCTGTGGGCGTTCGAGCTGACCAGCGCGCTGCTGATCACCGCCGCCCTCGGAGCGATGGTTTTGGCCCACCGGGAGCGCTTCGAGCGGCGAAAGACTCAGCGGGAGATGGTCGTCGAACGCTTCCAAACCGGAGCACGCGCCACACCGCTACCCAACCCTGGTGTCTTCGCCCGCCACAACGCCGTCAACACGCTCGCTCGTCTCCCAGACGGCACCGACGAGGAATCCTCGGTCAGCACGATCCTTCGTACCGACGGGAACGGAGACGGTCAGCGATGAACCCGGCCAACTACCTGTATTTGTCGGCGTTGCTGTTCACGATCGGCGCCGCGGGAGTGTTGTTGCGCCGCAACGCGATCATCATGTTCATGTGCGTCGAGTTGATGCTCAACGCCGCGAACCTCGCGTTCGTGACCTTCTCGCGTATGCACGGCCATCTCGACGGGCAGGTGGTGGCGTTCTTCACGATGGTGGTCGCCGCCTGCGAAGTGGTGGTCGGCCTGGCCATCATCATGACGATCTTCCGGACCCGACGCAGCGCCAACGTCGACGACGCCCACCTGTTGCGGCACTGACATGCAGACACTGGTGTGGTTGACCATCGCCCTGCCCTTGGCCGGCGCGGTGATCCTGCTGCTGGGCGGTAAGGCCACCGACGCGTGGGGGCATCTGCTGGGCTGCGCCGCAGTGATCGGCGCGTTCGCCTGCGGCGCAGTGCTATTCACCCACCTACTCGGCCTGCCCGCAGAAGACCGGACCGTGCACGAGGTCCTGTTCTCCTGGGTGCCGGTCGGGGTCTTGCGGGTGGACTTCGGCCTGCACCTGGACGCGTTGTCGATGTGCTTCGTGCTGCTGATCACCGGGGTCGGGTCGCTGATCCACATCTACTCGATCGGCTACATGAAGACCGATCCCGGCCGCCGGCGGTTTTTCGCCTACCTCAACCTGTTCGTCGCCGCCATGCTGCTGCTGGTGCTCGCCGACAACTACCTCGGCCTCTACCTGGGTTGGGAGGGTGTGGGTCTGGCGTCGTACCTGCTGATCGGGTTCTGGTCGTACAAGCCGAGCGCGGCCACCGCGGCGAAGAAGGCGTTCGTGGTCAACCGGGTCGGCGACATGGGTCTGGCGATCGCGTTGATGGTCTTGTTCGCCACGCTCGGCTCGGTCACCTTCAGCACGGTGTTCAGCGCGGTGCCGCAGATGACCTCCGGTGCGTTGACCGCCGTCGGTCTGCTGCTCCTGCTCGGAGCGTGCGGCAAGAGCGCCCAGGTGCCGCTGCAGTCCTGGCTCGGCGACGCCATGGAGGGCCCCACCCCGGTGTCGGCCTTGATCCACGCCGCCACCATGGTCACCGCCGGCGTCTACCTGATCGTCCGCTCCGGCCCGATCTTCAACGCCGCACCCGCCGCGCAGACCGCCGTCGTCACCGTGGGCGCGGTGACCCTGTTGTTCGGGGCGATCATCGGCTGCGCCAAAGACGACATCAAAAAGGCCCTCGCCGCCTCCACCATGAGCCAGATCGGCTATATGGTGCTTGCCGCCGGCCTCGGACCCGCCGGCTACGCGGTGGCCATCATGCATCTGCTAACCCACGGCTTCTTCAAAGCCGGCCTGTTCCTCGGCGCCGGCTCGGTCATGCACGCCATGGACGACGAAACCGACATGCGCCGCTACGGCGGCCTGCGGACGCTGCTGCCCGTCACCTTCGTCACCTTCGGACTCGGGTACCTCGCCATCATCGGCGTCCCACCGTTCGCCGGGTACTTCTCCAAAGACGCCATCATCGAAACCGCGGTCAACACCGGCGGACTCAAAGGATTGCTCCTCGGCGGCGCCGCCCTGCTCGGCGCCGGGATCACCGCCTTCTACATGACCCGGGTGATGCTGCTGACGTTCTTCGGGCAGCGACGCTGGAAACCCAACACCCACCCACACGAATCCCCCGCCTCAATGACCGCCCCGATGATCGTCCTGGCGATCGGCTCGGTCGGCGCGGGGGCGCTGCTCGCCATCGGCAACACCCTGGAGCACTGGCTCGAACCCGTGGTCGGCCATCACGAGGCCGCACACGTCTTTCCGGCCTGGATCGTCACCGTCACCGCACTGGGCGTCGTCGCGATCGGCATCGCGGTGGCTTACCGGCAGTACGCGAATCACAAGGTTCCCGAGTCCGCGCCGCTGGATGTGTCCGCGTTCACCGTCGCGGCGCGAAATGACCTCTACGGTGACGCGTTCAACGAGGCGGCGTTCATGCGGACCGGCCAAGGACTCACCAAAGGCCTTGTCGCCGTGGATGAGAAGGGCGTCGACGGGGTGACGCAGGGGCTCGCGGCTATGGTCGCGCGAACCTCACAGGGGTTGCGTCAGGTGCAGACCGGATACGCCCGCTCCTATGCGCTGTCCATGTTGGCCGGTACGGCGCTGGTGATCGCCGCAGTCCTCTTCACGGCGTGGAGGTGAGTGGCATGACGAACGCCCCCTGGCTGACCATCCTGTGGGCCATCCCGGTCATCGGCGCCGCGCTGATCATCGTGCTGCCTGCCTCGCTGCGGCAGTTCGCGAAGTACGCCGGTGTGGTGGTGTCCCTCGCGGTTCTGGCGCTGTCGCTGCTGCTCGCGGTGCGGTTCGATCCGGCAGGCCAACAATTCCAGTTCGTCGAAAACCACCCGTGGATACCGTCGTTCGGCACCGGATACATTCTCGGCCTCGACGGGATCGCCCTGGCTCTGGTGGTGCTCACCGCCGTGCTGGTGCCGATCCTGCTGATCGCCGGCTGGAACGACGCCGACGACCGACCGGGGCTGTCCGGCCGGGCATCGCACAGCTACATAGCGCTGACGCTGGCCGTCGAAGGCATGGTGATGATGTCGCTGGTCGCCCTGGACATCCTGCTTTTCTACGTGTTCTTCGAAGCCATGCTGATCCCGATGTACTTCCTCATCGGCGGGTTCGGCGGCGAGAACCGGTCCAAGGCCGCGGTGAAGTTCTTGCTGTACAACCTATTCGGCGGGTTGATCATGCTGGCCGCGGTGATCGGTCTCTACGTCGTGACCTCCGCCAGCAAGGCATTTGAGGCAGGAACGTTCGACTTCCGCGCGATCACCGACGCCGTGGCCACCGGGAAGTTCACCATGAGCCCCGGCATCGCCAACGCGCTGTTCCTCGGGTTCATGTTCGCTTTCGCGGTGAAAGCTCCGCTGTGGCCGTTCCACCGGTGGCTGCCCGACGCCGCCGTCCAGGCCACGCCCGCATCGGCGGTGTTGATGATGGCCGTGATGGACAAGGTCGGCACATTCGGGATGCTGCGCTACTGCCTGCCTTTGTTCCCCGACTCCGCAACATATTTCCGCCCGGTCATCGTCGCCCTGGCTGTGATCGGCATCGTCTACGGCGCCGTCCTGGCGATCGGCCAGACCGACGTCATGCGGTTGATCGCCTACACCTCGATCAGCCACTTCGGCTTCATCATCCTCGGTATCTTCGTCATGACCAGCCAGGGTCAAGCCGGCTCCACGCTGTACATGGTCAACCACGGGATCTCCACCGCCGCGCTGTTCTTGATCGCAGGGTTCCTGGTCAGCCGCCGCGGCAGCCGCCTCATCGCCGACTACGGCGGAGTCCAGAAAGTCGCACCCGTGCTGGCCGGCACCTTCCTGGTGGCGGGCCTTGCGACACTGTCGTTACCGGGACTGGCGCCCTTCATCAGTGAATTCCTGGTCCTCATCGGCACATTCACCCGCTACCCGGCCTTCGCCGTGATCGCGTCGGTGGCGCTGGTGCTCTCGGCGATCTACATACTGTGGCTCTACCAGCGGATGATGACCGGACCCGTCACCGACGGAACCGACCGCGTGCGGGATCTGCGGCCACGGGAACTGCTCGTGGTGGCACCGCTGATCGCGCTGCTGATCGGCCTCGGGGTGTACCCGAAGATCGCGCTGGATGTCATCAACCCCGCGGTGACCGCAACACTGACATCGATTCATCAACCCGACCCGGCGCCGACGGTCGCGGAGGGGGCCCGCCCATGAACGCGCCCAGCATCGAATACAGCCAAGTCTCACCGATGTTGATCGTCCTCGGTGTGGCCGTCGCCGGAGTGCTGGTCGAGGCGTTCGCGCCTCGCAAGAGCCGCTACCCCACTCAAGTCGCCCTGAGCCTGGCCGGCCTGGTGGCCGCGTTCGTCGCCGTGGTTCTGCTGGCTCGCGATATACACGGGGTCGGCCAGTCCGCGGTGGTCGGCGCGGTCGCGGTCGACGCTCCCGCGCTGTTCCTGCAGGGCACCATTCTGCTGATCGGTGTGCTCGGCGTGTTGTTGATCGCCGAACGCCGCACACCGGCCGAATTCGAGGACAGGTCGGCCACGTTGGACGCCTTCACCCCCGATGCGTCAACGGTGCCGGGCAGCGTCGCGGAGAAGATCGCCACCAAGGCGGCGCTGGTGCAGACCGAAGTATTCCCGCTGACCATGTTCGCGGTGGCCGGGATGATGCTGTTCCCGGCCGCCAACGACCTGTTGACGATGTTCGTGGCGCTGGAGGTGTTCTCGCTGCCGCTGTACCTGATGTGTGGGCTGGCTCGCCGCCAACGGCTGCTGTCCCAGGAATCGGCGCTGAAATACTTTCTGCTGGGCGCGTTCTCGTCGGCGTTCTTCCTCTACGGCATCGCCCTGCTGTACGGCTACTCGGGCACCTTGAGCCTTCCCGGCATCGCGCGCGCAATCGATTCCAGCACCGACAACTCCACCCTGGCGCTGATCGGCGCGGCGTTGGTCGCCGTCGGTGTGCTGTTCAAGGTCGGCGCGGTGCCGTTCCACTCCTGGATCCCCGACGTCTACCAGGGCGCCCCCACCCCGATCACCGCGTTCATGGCGGCCGCCACCAAGGTTGCCGCCTTCGGCGCGATGCTGCGCATCTTCTACGTCGCACTGCCCGGCCTCAACCACGAATGGCGGCCCGTCCTGTGGGCGGTGGCGATCCTCACCATGGTCGTCGGCACCATCACCGCGGTGACCCAGACCGATGTCAAGCGCATGCTCGCGTATTCGGCTGTGGCGCATGCCGGTTTCATTCTGACCGGGGTGATCGCCGCCAACCCGCCAGGGCTGTCGGCCACCCTGTTCTATCTCTTCGCCTACGGGTTCTCCACCCTGGGCGCCTTCGCGGTGGTGAGCGTGGTCCGCGACGCGGCCGGGGCCGAGGAGACCGACATGTCCCGCTGGGCGGGGCTGGGCCGGCGCTATCCCCTTGTCGGCGTGGTGTTTTCACTGTTCTTGCTCGCCTTCGCCGGTATACCGCTGACCAGCGGATTCGTCAGCAAGTTCGCGGTGTTCAAGGCGGCCGGGCAGGGCGGCGCGATCCCGCTGGTGGTGGTGGGCGTCATCGCCTCGGCGATCGCCGCGTACTTCTACGTGCGGGTGATCGTGCTGATGTTCTTCACCGACCCGCCGCAGGACGCCCCGGAGGTCGTCACGCCCAGCTCGTTGAGCGTCGCGACCATCACCTTGACCGCGGCCATCACGTTCGCGCTCGGTGCGCTGCCCCAGCCGCTGCTCGACCTCGTCGACCATGCGGCTAGATTCCTGGATTGATGATTCTTCTCAGCGATGACCACGGTGCCGTCCGGGTTTTGACGATGAACCGCCCCGAGGTGCGCAATGCGTTGAGCACCGAACTGTTCGAGGCACTCTATGCCGCACTCGGTGCGGCCGATGCCGACGAGTCGGTGCGGGCGGTGGTGCTCACCGGCACTGATCCGGCGTTCTGCGCCGGCGTCGACCTCAAACAGGCGCAGAGCCTGGGCATGGATTATTTCGGCCGGTTCGACAAGATGAACTGCATGAACGCCATCGTCGAGCTGGGCAAGCCGGTCGTCGGGGCGATCAACGGTGCGACGTTCACCGGCGGTTTGGAGATCGCGCTGGCGTGCGACTTCCTGATCGCCTCGGAGCGCGCGGTTTTCGCCGACACCCATGCCCGGGTCGGGATCCTTCCCGGCGGCGGGATGACAGCCCGGCTGCCCGGGCTGGTCGGCTCAGCGATGGCGCGACGGCTGTCGATGACCGGTGAAGTGGTCGACGCCCAGCGCGCCGAACGGATCGGACTGGTCACCGAAGTGGTTGCCCACGAGCACCTTCTGCCGCGTGCGCTCGAGCTCGCCGGCCAGATCGCGGAGGTGCCCTCCCCCACCATGTCGGGTCTCAAGGAGATCTACCGCACCGGGACCGCGGCGGTCACCGGGCCCGCGTTGAAAGCCGAACGCGCGGTGGCCGCCGACTCCCATGTGGACATCGCCCAACTCGCGACGCGTCAGCGTGAGGTCGCCGAGCACAACAAGCGGCAGATGTAACTCTCGCCCAAACCGACGTTTCGCCGGGAAAGTGCAAGTAAATCCCGGCATTACGTCGATCTCGGCGCGACTAACCCAGCGCGGACTCGGTGTTGGTGAACGGCGCGAAGCTGCCGTCGAGCGCTTCGAGGTGGCCGACGGTGCGACCCGTGACGACGTTCGGGTCGACGAGAGCTAATTCGACTGCCGCACGGGCGAACTCGTCGTCTGGCGACACGCTCGCGAAGTCGTTGCGGTAATAGGACAAGCCCGGTGTCGGGATCGGCCGCGACGGCGCCAGCGCGTTGACCGCGATGTTGTGCCGCTGCAGATCGTAGGCTGCACACCAGGTCAGGTGCTCCAGCGCGGCCTTGGATCCGCCGTAGCCGGGCAGCACCCCGCCGGTGAAGTCCTGATAGGGACCGTCACCGGGCACCCGGGATGCCACCGACGTGACGTTGATGATCGAGCCGACACCGGCGGCGAACATGTCCGGGCACACCAGCTGCATCAGCTCGTAGGAGGCGAACACCCCGATTTCGAAATGCCGGCGATAGGCACTGGGCGGGATCGTCACGAAGCCGGGCCATTCGGCGTTCGCAGCCGCCGGCGCACTCTTGGGCTTCGCCACCTTCGGCGCGGCATCCGGCTTGGGCGGACGTCCCGGCGCGGTGAACGCGGCGTTGTTCACCAGAATCGTGATGGGCCCCAACGCCGCCCGAGCTTCCTCGACCAGCCGGGGAAGATCATCGCGCTCGAGGAGGTCGGCGGCAATCGCCACAGCCTGTCCACCGCCGGCTTCGATGGCCGCGACGGTGTCGCCGATCGTGCCCGGCAGCCGGTCGTCCCACTGCTGTTGGGTTCGGGCCACCACCGCCACCGCGGCGCCCTCGGCGGCCAGCGCCAGGGCGGTCGCGCGGCCAAGCCCGCGGCTCGCGCCGGTAACGATGGCGGTTCGGCCGGCAAGTCGTCCAGTCATTGCACTCCTCGAGTCATAGCGCCACCCCGTGGACGAGGATCGCCGCGGTCTGGTCGACCCAGCTCGCGTCGAGATCGTCGTCGGGGCGCAGAAGCAACCGCATCATCGTCGCACCACCGATCAGTTCGATGAGGCGTTCGGGGTCGACGTCGGCGTGCACTTCGCGGCAGTGCACCGCTTCCACCAGGCGATCCCGCACCGCGGCGAACAATTCGGTGAACCGGGACATCACCCGGGCGTTCAGCGCCGCGTCGGCGCTCATGTCCGCGATCAGCCCCGGCAGCGCGGCGCGCACCACCGGGCTGGTGAACACGTCGCGAGTGGCCGAGAGCATTGCGCGGACGTCGGCTGAAATATCACCGGCCGGCGTCGTCAACGCCGTCGGCGCGGTCGGGAACGCCGCCTCGTGGACCAACTCGGCCTTGCTCGACCAGCGACGGTACAAGGCCGTCTTCGTCGTGCCCGCCCGTTCGGCGACGGCCGCCAAAGTCAGATTCGGATAACCGATTTCGACAAGGAGCTCCGCTGTGGCACGCAGTATGGCAGCGTCGATGCGCGGATCGCGGGGCCTCCCCGGGACCACGGTCTTGTCAAGCGAAGACGCGTCTGCTTTCATAACGCTACCCACCGTATCGTAATAGGGTTGGAGAGGACAAAGGTGACCAACCAACCGTCTGTAGAAACCGACCTCGATCGGTTACAACGTTCCGGTCGTGACGTCAGCACCGTTCCCGCGCTGCTGTCGGAATGGCTGTCGACCGTCATGCCTGGCGGCGTCACGCCCGAAGTGACTGTCGAAAGCGGCATCGACTCCAACGGCATGTCGTCGGAGACGATCATCCTGACCGGCCGCTGGGTGCAGGACGGCAAACAGGTCGAGCAGAAGTGGGTGGCCCGGGTGGCACCCACCTCCGAAGACGTCCCCGTCTTCATCACCTACCGGATGGACCATCAGTTCGAGGTCATCCGACTGGTCAACGAACTGACCGACGTGCCGGTGCCGAAGGTGCGCTGGATCGATCCGACGGGCACCGTGCTCGGCGCCCCGTTCTTCCTGATGGACCACGTCGACGGCATCGTCCCACCCGACGTGATGCCGTATACGTTCGGCGACAACTGGTTTGCCGACGCTCCGGCCGAGCAGCAGCGCGCGTTGCAGGACGCGACAGTCGAGGTGCTGGCCAAGCTGCACTCGATTCCCAACGCCGCCGACTCATTTGGTTTCCTCGCCGAAGCCGTGCCCGAGGGTGATACCCCGCTGCGTCGCCAATTGAACTGGCTCAAGGGCTGGTACGAGTTCGCCGTACCCGACATCGGCCGCTCGCCGCTGGTCGAGACCGCTCTGACGTGGCTGGAAGACAACTTCCCCGCCGATGTCGCGGCGGGCGAAACAGTGCTGGCATGGGGCGACTCGCGCGTCGGCAACGTCCTCTACGAGGACTTCCGGCCGGTCGCGGTGCTGGACTGGGAGATGGCGACGCTGGGTCCGCGCGAACTCGACGTGGCGTGGATCATCTTCGCGCACATGGTGTTCCAGGAACTCGCAGGCTTAGCCGGGATGCCCGGCCTGCCGGACGTGATGCGGGAAGAGGACGTTCGCGCCACCTACGAGAAGCTGACCGGCGTCGAACTCGGTGACCTGCGCTGGTTCTACGTGTACTCCGGGGTGATCTGGTGCTGCGTGTTCATGCGCACCGGTGCGCGCCGCGTGCACTTCGGCGAGATCGAAAAGCCAGAGGACGTCGAGTCGACGTTCTACCACGCCGGGCTGCTGCGCCGGCTCATTGAGGAGGCATAGCCGCCAATGCTCGGACCGCTCGACGAATACCCCGTCCACCAGGCGCCGCTGCCGATCGCCTGGCCGAACTCCTCGGACCGGAACTTCTACGACCGCAGCTATTTCAACGCCCACGACCGCACCGGAGACATCTTCTTGATCACCGGCATCGGTTACTACCCCAACCTCGGGGTGAAGGACGCCTATGTGCTGGTTGCCCGCCGCGGAGGCGGCAGATACGGCGGAAGCGGTGACACGCAGACCGCGGTCCATGTGTCCGACGCGATCGACCAGGACCGGCTCAACCAGCACTGCAACGGCTACCGCGTCGAGGTGATCGATCCGCTGCAGAAGGTTCGGATCGTCATGGACGAGACCGAGGGCATGGCGGTCGACCTCACCTGGGAAGGGCTGTTCCCGGTCGTTCAGGAGCAGCCGCACATCATGCGTCAGGGCAACCGGGTGACGCTGGATGCGCAGCGGTTCGCCCAATTGGGTTCCTGGGCAGGGCATATCGTCATCGACGGCGAGGAGATCGCCGTCGACCCGTCGGTATGGATCGGCAGCCGCGACCGGTCGTGGGGCATCCGCCCGATCGGTGAGGCCGAGCCCGCCGGTCGTCCGGCCGACCCGCCGTTCGAGGGCATGTGGTGGCTGTATGTCCCGATGGCCTTCGAGGACTACGCGATCGTCATCATCATCCAGGAGGCGCCCGACGGCTTCCGCTCGCTGAATGACTGCACGCGGATCTGGCGCGACGGGCGGGTCGAGCAGCTGGGCTGGCCGCGGGTCAAGATCCACTACCGCTCCGGCACTCGCATCCCGACCGGCGCGACCATCGAGGCGACTGACAGTGCTGGTGCGTTGCTCCGCTTTGATGTGGAGTCGAAGCTGCCGGTACCGATCCACGTCGGCGGCGGCTACGGCGGCGACTCGGATTGGATCCACGGCGTGTGGAAGGGCGAGAAGTTCGCCGAGCGGCTCACCTACGACATGAACGATCCGGCCATCATCGGACGCTCCGCGTTCGGCGTGATCGACCACGTCGGGCGGGCGGTGTGCCACGACGGCACGTCGTCGACCGAGGGCTGGGGCCTGTTCGAGCACGGCGCGCTGGGCCGCCACGACCCGTCGGGCTTCGCCGACTGGCTGACGGTCGCGCCGTAATACTTGCCCGCCCAAACCGACGTTTCGCAGGGAAAGTACTAGTAAAGCCCTGCAAAACGTCGATCTCGATCGCTAGGTGAAACAGTGAAAGTTCTGACGGCCCTGTTCGGGCCCACCGATGCCGTCGATCGTGCCCGGGCCCTGCGCGATGCGGGTGCCAGCGGAGTCTTCACGTTCGAAGGCCCGCACGACGTGTTCGCACCGCTGACGCTGGCCGCCGGCGTCGGCGGCCTGGACCTGATGACCAATGTGGCAATCGCGTTCCCGCGCAACCCGATCCAGTTGGCCCACCAGGCCTACGATCACCAGTTGCTTGCGCAGGGCCGGTTCATCCTCGGACTGGGTACCCAGGTGCGGACCCAGATCGAGAAGCACTACGGCGCGGCGTTCGACAAGCCGGTCGCGCGGATGCACGAGCTGGTTCGCGCGCTGCGGGCCATCTACGCCACCTGGGAGACCGGCGAGCGACTGGATTTCCGCGGCGAGTACTACCGGCACACCCTGATGACGCCGATGTTCAATCCCGGCCCGAATCCCTTTGGGCCGCCGCCGATTTACGTCGGTGCGCTCGGTCCTCGGCTGACCCGGGCCACCGCGGAGGTGGCGGACGGACTGCTGGTGATGCCGTTCGGCTCGGCGAAGTTCCTGCGGGAGTCGACGATGCCTGCGGTGCGCGACGGGTTGGCCGCGGCCGGACGGACCGAGTCGTCATTCGCGATCGTGCCCGAGATCATCCTGTCCGCGGGCGAGGATCACGACGCGACGCGGCGACTGCTGGCGTTCTACGGGTCCACCCCGGCCTACCGCCCGGTGCTGGACATCCACGGCTGGGGCGATCTACAGCCCGAGCTGAATTCGATGTCCAAACAAGGCAAATGGCTGGAGATGGCCGGACTGATCAGCGACGAGGTGCTGCACACCGTCGCGGCGTGCGGCACACCCAAGCAGATCGCCGCGCACATCCGTGAGCGAGTCGACGGCGTCGGCGACACCGTCTGCCTCTACCAGCCCGGCCCGATTGCGCTCGACACGCTGGCCGAGATCGTCGACGAACTGTCCCACTGAGACGCCGCGATTTGGGCGCGCGTTCGTTCGCCCAGCGGCGGTTTGCGCGCCGAAATCGCAAGAGACGGGCACCATGGGTGGGGTGGTGAGTTACGACGTAGTGGTGATCGGCGCGGGCTTCGCAGGCCTGGCAGCCGCGCGTGAACTGGTCAAACACGGGCACGAGGTGCTGGTGCTGGAGGGCCGCGACCGGGTCGGCGGACGCTCGAGCACCGTGTCGCTGGCCGGTGTGCCCGTCGACCTGGGCGGCACCTTCGTCGGCCCCACCCAGGACGCGGTGATCGCGCTGGCCGAGGAGCTCGGCTGTCGCACCTCCCCCACCTACCACGACGGCGCCAATCTCATTCGGTGGCGCGGGAAGGTGCGGTCCTACCGCGGCACGATCCCGAAGCTGTCGCTAATCGGACTGCTCGACATCGGCCGGATCCAATGGCAGGTCGAGCGGCTGAGCCGCGGCGTCGACATCGCCCGACCCTGGACATCGGCCAAGGCCACGCAGCTCGACGCGACGTCGCTGGGCGGCTGGTTGCGCTCGGTGGGCGCGACCGCGTCCTCGCACGACCTGATGGCCATCATGTCGCGGGTCACCTGGGGTGCCGAGCCCGACGAGGTGTCGATGCTGCATGCGGTGCGCTACGTCAAGGCGGCCGGGGGTTTGGACCGCATGCTCGACGTGGTCGGGGGCGCCCAGCAGGACCACTTCCCCGGCGGCACCCAGCAGATCGCCGAGGCGATGGCCGCCGAACTGGGTGATCGCGTCCGGCTCAATGCGATAGCCACGCGAATCGAATGGTCCGATGATGCGGTCGCGGTCACGTCGTCGGCCGGCGTCGTCGAGGCGCGACGTGTCATCGTGGCGATCCCGCCGGCGCACCGGCTGAACATCGACGTCGCCCCTCCACCGCCGATCGGCTACCAGCAGCTGGCCCAAAGCTGGCCGCAGGGGGCCCTGAGCAAGGCGTACGCCGCATATCCACGGCCGTTCTGGCGTGACAAGGACCTGTCTGGGCAGGCGCTGTCCGACGAGGGGCCGGTGTTCATCACCTTCGACGTCAGCCCAGGCGACAACGGCCCGGGAATTCTGCTCGGGTTCGCCGACTCCCGCGCGTTCGATGCGCTCGGCGCCGAGGAGCGCCGCAAGCAAGCGCTTGCCTGCTTCTCGGCGTTGTTCGGCCCGGACGCCGAGAACCCCATCGATTATCTCGACCACTGCTGGGGGGCAGAGACTTTCGCACCTGGTGGCCCGACCGCGGCGGTTCCCCCCGGCGCCTGGACGGAGTTTGGCCACCTGCTGCGGGAACCGGTCGGACCGCTGCATTGGGCCGGCACCGAGACCGCCGACGAGTGGACGGGCTTCCTGGACGGCGCGGTGCGGTCGGGCCGCCGTGCGGCAGCCGAAGTCGTTGCGGCGCTTAGGAGCTGATTCGCTGGGCGGTGACCGCTGAGACCAGCGTCCGCAGATGCCCGTTGACGACGTCGGGATGCTCCAGGATCGCGCAATGTCCGCCCGGCGTCTCGACCAGGTCGACCAGATTGGGAACGGCGTCGGCGATCTTGCGGGACTGGCACATCGGCAACAGCCGGTCCTCGGTGCTGCCGATCACCAGCGTGGGCACCGTCAAACCGGTGAGGTCGATGTGTCGGGCATTCATCTCATCGACGAGCACTCGCGCCCACGCCCCGCGGCCACCGGCCGGGGTCTCGGCGAACAGGTCGTGAACCAGCTTGCCGATCGCGGGATCGGCGCCAGCACCGACGGCCATCATCGTGACGAACCAGCGGCTGCCGGGCTGGGCACCCCAGACCAGTGGCGCTCCACCGAATGTCCTGATCATGTGGCGTGCGGCGAGGGATCGGCCGGCGGCCAACAGCGCAGGCACACGCAGCAGGTTGATCTCTTTCAGCAGATCGCCGGTCGTGGTGTTGATCAGCGCGACGGCGTCGGCACGCTGGGCAACCCGGTGCCGGTAGCGGTCGGCCCAGGAGCTGATCGCGATGCCGCCCATCGAATGCCCCGCGATCACCGCTCGTTCACCCGGACGCAGGGTCGCCGTCAGCACGGAATCGAGGTCCCCGGCCAGGTGGCCGAGGCTGTAGCCGGACCGGCGCGGGACCCCGCTGCGGCCGTGTCCGCGGTGGTCATAGGCGATCACCCGGAAGTCGCGGGACAGATCGTTGATCTGCCGATGCCAGACTCGGAGGGCGCAGGTGATGCCGTGCGCCAGCACGATCGGATAGCCATCGTCGGGGCCGAAGACCTCGGTGTGCAGGCGGGTGCCGTCGGCGGCCCTCACCTCAACGGTCCGGCTGGGCGGCAGGTCGATACCGTTCTTGACGGCCGTACGGGACGCGGACATGGCCCCCTCCTCGCTCGGGACGGCGCCACTGCCGTTCCGGGATCCCCAGAGTAACCACCGCGGGCCCAATCGAACCGTCGCACCGCGCCGGTCGTTATCGCACCGTGCCTCTTAGGATGAGCCGGTGACCGAGCACGCGTTCACGGACGCCGAACGCCGCGCCGTCTACCGCGTCATTCACGAGCGCCGAGACATGCGCAGGTTCAGCCCAGGAGCTTCCGTACCCGATGCGGTGCTGGCCCGGTTGCTGGCGGCCGCCCACGCCGCCCCCAGCGTCGGCCTGATGCAGCCCTGGCGGTTCCTGCGCATCACCGACACGGGGTTGCGGCGCAAGATCCATGCTCTGGTCGACGAAGAGCGCAGGCACACCGCCGCCGCCCTGGGTGCCCGGGCAGAAGAATTCCTGGCACTCAAGGTCGAGGGCATCCTGGACTGCGCGGAATTGCTGGTGGTGGCGCTCGGCGAGGGCCGCGAGAGCCATGTCTTCGGTCGCCGGACGATGCCGCACATGGACCTGGCTTCGGTGTCGTGCGCGATCCAGAACCTGTGGTTGGCAGCGCGAGCCGAGGGCCTCGGGATGGGCTGGGTGTCGATTTTCGATCCGCAGCGTCTCGGCGAGCTATTGGAGATTCCCGCCGGCGGTGAGCCGGTGGCCGTCCTGTGCCTCGGCCCGGTGCCCGACTTCCCCGATCGGCCGGCGCTCGAACTCGACGAGTGGACGTTCGGGCGTCCACTCGCCGAATTCGTCAGCGAAAACCGTTGGGGCTAGCCAAGTTCAATTAGCCGACGGAGGCGCAACCCACGTATGGGATGCATCCGGTCGCCCCGCCGGGCCCGGCCGAGCCGCTGGGACCGTTCGGGATGCCTCCGCTGGCGCCGCCGCGGTCCGCGGTACCGCCGGGGCCATAGGGAATCGAGCCGCTGGCGCCATCGGGACCGGCTGTACCGACGGGACCATTCGGAATCGCACCGGACGCGCCACCCGGGCCTGCCACACCGCCCGGGCCACCGGGAATGACGCCGGACGCGCCGTCCGGGCCTGCGGTGGCCACCGAGCACGGGCTGCCGTCAGGGTTGACGCAGCCCGGCGCGGGATCGGCGGCAGCCAACGGAGCGACCGCAATCGCGGCAGCTGCCGCACCGGAGAACAGAACTGATGCCAGAGAGAATGATTTCAGTGCCATGCGAGTGGCTTACCCGAATTGACGAATCAGCAATCGTGGTGTGGCCCAGCCGACTGGAGCGTCCACTCTGCCTGGCCACCAGTACATTTCGCGGTCTGGGCTCCGCTGTTGAGCGACGGCGCCGGCGGGGCGGACGACACGAGCCAGGCCAATGCGGCCGAAACCAGCCTCAGCTCGGGCCCAGGCGAGTAAAAACAGACCGATGAAGACACTTTTCGCCGTCGTGGTGGTGGCTGCGGCACTGGTGGTGGCGCCCTCGCCGGCTCGGGCCGACGATTGCGGTGCAGCGGCCGCCGCGCAGGACGCCACGGGGTGCGTCGCGTTCGGCCCGGATGTGATGGTCGGTCCGGGCATCGAGCTGAGCCCCGGCGTGGTACCGCCGGTCGCCTCGCCCGATGATGCGGCAGCTCAAGCTGCAGCCGGCCGTCCGCCGTGCCTGACCGGCAACGGGGTGCCGTACTACACCCCGGCCGATATGCCCTGCTGACGGCTTCCCTGATGAAACGGCCCTGGTTACGCCTTGGTGGCGGGCTGGGCTGCCGGCAACCTTGAGCCCGCCCCGACCGCCCCAACAGTAGGTATTCGCCAAGCTAGGCCGTGGCGTGCCTGTGGGTGTAGGGTCGGAGTTGGTTGAATTTCCAGCCGCGGTATTCGTCGCAGGCTTGCGGTGCTTTATACCCGCAGTTCAAGCCTCTCGGGCGCGTCCCACACACACTTGTTACTTCCTTCTAGTGCTCATTGGAGCCATTCAATGCATTTGATCACTTCCAATTCGACTGTTGACCCACCCACAAACCGACTGCGACTTCTGGCTGAATGGTCCAACGCCACTGACGTTCGCGTCACCGCTGTCGGCGATGTCGACATGTCCACCGCCCGCCAGTTCACCGACTACGTTTTCCGCCGTGCCGGTAACTGCCGGAGTCTCACCCTGGACATGACGCAGGTGACATTCTTTGACTGCGCTGGGATTTCAGCGCTCGAGTGCATTGAAGAACGCTGCGGCGAAGCCGCTGTTGCTCTGGAAGTACGACCGTCACAATGTGTTTCGCGTGTCATGAGGCTCTGCCAGTCATTGTGCGCGTAACGGCGCCCCGCTAGGTAGTGAACCTAGCCGCGCTTCTTGTCGCCCTTTCCATGCCCGCGGCCGGCAGGCCCGCCCGGCTGAGATGGCGCGGGGTCGGGCTGCTGGACGACAGGACTCGGCGATGGCGCGACGCTCGGCGTGGGAACGACCGGGGTACTGGTACTGACCGGTTGCGGTGCCGGGTTCGACGATGCCGGATCCATAGCCAGGGCG
The DNA here is from genome assembly GCA_021732005.1 of Mycobacterium sp. Taxonomy (GTDB): domain Bacteria; phylum Actinomycetota; class Actinomycetes; order Mycobacteriales; family Mycobacteriaceae; genus Mycobacterium. The sequence continues at coordinate 22,446 of JAKFVT010000004.1, forward strand.
AGCGCCGAGACGGCGAGAACGCCCAGGACGCCGGCCGCAATCCCGTACTTGCGCACCCGCCGCCGGGGTGGCTGCGGGACGTATGGGGTGGCCGGAATAGGCGGTCCTTCAAGGACTTTGGTTGCCGGTCGGGGCCCGACGGCGACGGCACCGCCGTGCAGCGCCCGCTGATCTCCGGCCAACGCTGCGCGCATGTGGTCAGCACTGCTGAAACGCTGCAACGGATTTCGGGCGATGGCACGGTCGATGACGGCGGCGAGCACTGGATCGACATCGGTGCGCACCGATGCGACGGGTGGGGGCGTGCTGTCCATGATCGCATGCGCCAACGCGGCGGGATTGTCTTGTGGGAACGCCCTTTTGCCCAGGAGCGCTTCATAACCTATGAGACCGACGGCGTAGAGATCGTCACCGACCGACGCCGGAGCCCCGGCGACGCGCTCAGGACTCATGTAACTCATCGTCCCGACGATCTGGCCGGTCATCGTGTGCGCGGCGCCACCGGTCTTGGCGATACCGAAGTCGGCCACCTTCATCGAGTCACCCGGCGCCGACACCAGGATGTTGCCGGGTTTGATGTCCCGATGCAGTACCCCTGCGGCGTGGGCCACGCCGAGACCGGCAAGGATGTCGTCGACCATGGACCGCACGTGCGACGGCGGCATCGGTCCGGCGGCGATGATGTCGCCCAGCGTCTGCCCCGGCAAGCGTTCCAGCACGATGAACGGGGTGCCCTGGTGGTCACCGAAGTCGTAGACCGTGACGATGTTCTGATGGCTGAGTCGGGCCGCTGAACGGGCTTCGTCCTCGAACCGGCGTCGAATGCCAGGGTCGGCGCTGAGCGTCGGATGGAGCAGTTTGATGGCCACCGGCCGATTCAGCCTGGTGTCCCATCCCTCGCGGACCTCAGCCATGCCTCCGCGGCCGAGCACCCCGGCCAATGCATAGCGGTCCACGAGCATCTCGTGGCCGGTCATATCTCCTCCATAGCCACGATGACGCCGACGCAAACCAGGGTTGACCGATCTGACAACCCGTCGACGCGATTTCTCGAGTGACTCATGGTGCGCATGAGCCTAACCACATCGGAGACTCTGCTGGTTCCAGATACTAGTGATCAACGAAAGTCGAAGCAGCACAAAGCAATGGTACGGATTGAGGTGGTAACGCAGCGGTGCGTCGTAGCGATATGGATAGCAATAACAGGCTCGACAGTCCTGGAGATCGCCGGTTCAGAGGTACGACCGTGCCGGTGTCTCGCCAAGCAGCGACACGCGCGTCCTACGACGGTAGCGGCCGGTGTTGCCAGACCTTAGGCCGAATTCATGCCACGCATCACTCGCGGCGGCCTCGCATTGGCTGCCGTGGTGTTCTCGTCCGCCGCCGTACTGCTTTTTGGTGGACATCGGTTCTGGACCGAGAACTATTCGGGGACGCCACCTTCGGTCCCCGCAGCGGACGCATCACTCGCGGCCCCAACGCCCGCCCCCGCCGCTCCACTTCCCAAAACCGCGAAAGCCCGGGCCATGCCGTTGACGGCTCAACGGGCGCGGGAGCAGGCCATTCCGGCGGCTGTGGTCTTGATCATCGCCGTCGTGTCCGTTGCCGTGCTCTTGAAGCGCGGACGGACATAGCGATGTGAGCGTGTGGCGCGGGCCGCCGATCGCCAGCAGTGAAACACCGTTTCCGCTGGTAAGGCTAACCAATGTCGGCGCCCGGACGTTCTCCTGATCGCTCGGTCAGTCGCCGGTTGGGCGCTAGGCTTTTGACGCCTCGGTTAATACACCGCCCGCGATCCGGGATGACCCCGCGAAGGAACCGTATGAAGTTCGCGCAGTCGAGCAGGTTGTCCAACCTCTCGCACGAAGCGCCGGGGCCCATCGCTGAGCAGGTATCGCGACTCGAAGCAGCCGGACACCGGGTCATGCGGCTCGATACGGGCGATCCGTTCCCGTTCGGCTTCGAGGCGCCCGCTGAACTGGTTCGCCAGATCGCCGAGGCCCTGCCGACCTCGGCCGGCTACAGCCCCACCAAGGGGTTGCTGTCGGCCCGGAACGCCGTAGTGCGGTACTACTCCGTCCGCGATGTCCCCGGCATCGACGTCGAGCATGTGTTTCTCGGCAACGGTGCGTCCGAACTGATCGTGATGGCCATGACCGCCTTGCTCGACGAGCGCGACGAGGTCTTGGTCCCCGCTCCCGACTTCCCGGTGTGGACCGCCGCGGTGAACGTCAACGGAGGACGCGCCGTCCACTATCGGTGCGACGAGTCGTCGGATTGGTATCCCGATGTCGCCGACATCGCAGCGAAGGTCACCGCACGCACCAGGGCGATCGTCATCATCAACCCGAACAATCCGACCGGCGCGGTGTACCCGCCCGAGGTGCTGACCGGCATCCTCGACGTCGCGCGCGAGCACAACCTCATCGTCTGTTCCGACGAGATCTACGACAAGATCCTCTACGACGACGCCGTCCACACCGCGACGGCGTCGTTGGCACCTGATCTGCTGTGCCTGACCTTCAACGGCCTGTCAAAGGCTTACCGCTGCGCGGGATTTCGGGCAGGCTGGCTCGCGGTGTCCGGGCCGACGGATCATGCCGTGAGTTATCTCGACGGCCTGACGACGGTCGCAGGTCTACGCCGATGCGCGAATGTTCCCGGCCAGCAAGCGATTCAGATCGCGCTTGAAGCCGATGAGTCCGGGCACGACCTCACGCTGCCCGCCGGGGCACTGAGTGAGCAACGCGACCGCGCCTGGGCGACACTTAACTCCATTCCCGGCGTCTCGTGCGTCAAACCCAGAGGCGCGCTCTACGCGTTCCCGAGAATCGACCTGAGCGTGTATCCGATCCGCGATGACGAGCAGTTCGCGTTGGACCTGTTGCTACAGGAGAAGATCCACATCATTCCCGGCACCGGCCTCAGTTGGCCTGACCCCGACCACGTCCGGATCGTGATGCTGCCGCGGGCCGATGAGTTGGAAGCCACCATCGGGACGATCGGGCAGTTCCTGGCGACCTACCGCCAATGACCGCCGCCGAGAGTGCGGGCTCTTGGTGAGGATCGGCGCGAGGACCACCGAGGGGCCCCACGCTCGACGCCGGTGCCTAACGGCGGGCGGTCACTTCCAACGCGATTTCGCGGCTGGGCTTGGTCGCGATCCCGCGCGGCACCGCTCGCGGCGGTCGCCCGCGCTGCGCGGGTGCGAGGTCGAGCCGCTTCATCATGGTGCCGATCGCGACCGCCAGCTCGTCTAGCGCGAAGGCCGCACCGATGCACCGCCGGTAACCACCGCCGAACGGCGCGTACTGAAATGGCGACGGCCTGGCGTTCAGAAAGCGTTCGGGCTCAAAGGTGTTCGGGTTGGTCCACAGATCCGGATTGAAATGCAGTGCGGGCAGCGCAATTCCCACCACGTCACCGGGCGCACAGGCAACACCGGCGACGGTGAGTGGGCCGGTGAGCCTGCGCAGGACGATCGGCACTGTCGGGTGGACGCGCAGGGTTTCCTGGATCACCGCGCCGAGGTACGGCAGAGCGGCCATTTCCGCCGGTGTGTCGGCGGTGGCCAGCTCGTCGAGCACGCGAGTGCGGACACGGTCGTCGCGGTGGATGTGGTGCAGCGCCCACGCCAGCGACGTTGAGCTGGTTTCGTGGCCGGCGGCCAGCATCGTCCGCAGCTGGTCGTGCAGCATCTCGTCGGTCAGGCTGTTGCCCTCGTCATCGGTGGCGTCGAGAATCAGCGCCAGCACATCGCCGCCGCGCTCACTGCTGCGCCGTCGTTCGTCGATCTGCTCGGACAGCAAGTCATCGAGTTGGGTTCGAAAGGCGACCAACCGGGCCCATGGCCCGCGCCCGGCGATATCGCGCCGCAGCCAGGGAACCAGCATCAGCGCCGCACCGCCGGCGCGGAGCAACTGGCTTGTCACTGAGGAGAACTCGCGACGGCCGGCATCATCGGTGACGCCAAACACCACCTGGATCACCACGTCCAGGGTGATCGATTGAGCGGTGCGACCCACCAGCAGTTGATCGCCCGGCCGCAACGCCGCGATCTCCCGCTCCGTGGACTCGGCGATCAGATCGACGTAGTCACGCATGAGCTCGCCGCGAAACGGTGGCGCCAGGACACTTCGGGCCCGGCGATGCGCCTCACCGGAGAGCAGGATCAGCGAATTCTTTCCGACGACCGGTTCGATCGGGTTGGGCAGCGGCGCCCGGCACAGTGCGCCGGGCGCGGTGAGAATGTCGCGCGCCCCGTCGATGGTGGTGAAGAACAACACCTCACCCAATCCGGGAAACCGCACCGTGAACGGTGCACGGTCGGTGGCGTGGCGGCGGAAGAAACCCTCCGGATCGACGCCGGCCCATGCCGCGCGTCCGAGTGCGGCCGCCGTCGCCAGCGGACTCACGGCACCCTCGTGCGCCGCGCCAATACAACGAGGTTGCGGCCCAGGCGGCTGAAGTCGACGGTGATGGCCGGGTCGGCGTGGGCGGCCAGTGCACGGAATGCCGAAGGACTGTAGGCACGCAACGAGCTGATCAGACCGTCGTGGGCAAATGGCAGCAGCACGAACGGCAGCATCGACGCCAGCCGCAGCAGGTGCGCGGGGGCCGAGGGCCGGTACAGATCGCAGATCAGCATCGTGTCCGCGACGCGGGTCCCTTCCGCCAGCACACGCACGGCCTGAACCGGCGGCAGGTGATGAAACGACAGGGCGAACAACGCGAGATCGAAGGACTGGTCGGGGGCGTCGATGTCGGTGGCGTCGACGCGACGGACAACCGCCCTCGGGTCGCTGCCGAGATCGCCGGCGGCGATGTTGGCCACCGATACCGGATCGATGTCGGTCACCGTCACGCGCGCGTCGGGACGCAGTGTCAGCACCGCCTGCGACAGCGCCCCGTGACCCGCCCCCAACTCCAGAATTCTCGGCTCGCTGATATTCGCGACGAGCGGCAGCGCCCTCTCGGCGAGGTGCTGGTGGTCCCGCAGGATCCGGCCCATCCAGTCGAGAGACCAGATCACCTGTCGCTTGAGGCGGTCGTCGACGTCGTCGCGGTCCAGGTACTCCAGCCGGCCGGTCTGCAGACGACGGTCCAGCCAGGAGGCGTCGAATCCGGCACGCGGCATGGTTGCGATATCCACCAGAGTCTCCTTGACTAGCCGGGAAGCGCGTCGTCGACGACGGCCTCCACCACGCAGAGCGGTGACGCAGTCGGCACCACCCGCGTCATCCGGAAACCGGCGTGCGCCAACAACCTTCGGTACTCGTCGGCGGTCCGTTCGCGGGATCCGAGGTTCAGCAGCATCTCCAGGTCCACCCAGTTCTCCGGCCCGTCGCGCCCGTTGTCGCGGACGACCATCTCGACCAGCAGCACAGTGGTGCCTGCCGCGGCCGCCGACCGGACGTTGCGCAGGATGTGCAACGCCTTGTCGTCGGCCCAGTCGTGAATGATGTTCTTCAGCAGATACGCATCGCCGCCGCCGGGCACATCGTCGAAGAACGAGCCCTCGACGATCTGCACCCGGTCGGCGACACTGTTGGTGCGCAACAACTCCGGCGCACCCGCGATGACCCGGGGCACATCGTAGAGAACGCCTCGCGACCGCGGCGCCTTCGCCAGGATGGCGGCCAGCATCGCACCCTGTCCCCCGCCGACGTCGACGATCGTGCGGTGCGCGGCGAAGTCGTAGCTGGCCACCACGACGGCCAGCGTCATTTGGGCGAGGCTGGTCATGGTTTGATCGAAAAGCTCTGCGTGCTCGGGTATCTCGATGAGGTAGTCGAAACCTTCCATGCCTCTCAGGGCGGGGACGATGGATTCGCCGGTTCGGACCGAGTCCGTCAGCAGTGTCCAGCGCTCACGCTGCTCCTGTGAGCCTTGGAACATCGCCGCACCTCTCAGCGAGATCGCCGCATCCGAGCGAAGAGTGTCGGCAAGCGAATTCAGTGCGTATCGGCCGTCGCGGCGGCGCCGGAAGATGCCCCGCCCAATCAGTGCCCGCATCAGCCTCCGCAATGCGTCGGGGTCCGCGCCCACCCGCGCGGCAAGCTCGTCGATCGGCAGCGGGCCGTCCGCCAGCGCGTCGGCGATGCCCAGGTGCGCGGCCGTGGTGATCGCCTGCGCGGGCCACCCCGACACGACCAGCTCCATCATCGCCATCGGCGCGGGCAACATCCGCTGATGGAGCAGCAGCAGGTGATGGCGCAACCATTCGACGGCGCGCGCCAGTCCGGCGGGGGGCACCATGGCGTTCCTAGGCATGCGAGGCCTCCCTGATCCCGACCCGATCGTGCAAGCGCGCCAGAGGCTTTGGCGCCCACCAGTTGACGCGGCCCATCAAGTGCATGAAGGCGGGCACGAGCAGGACACGCACCAGCGTCGCGTCGGCGAGGATCGCCAGCGTCAGGCCGACACCCAGCATCCGCAGGAAGGACACCTGAGCACCGGAGAGCGCCGCGAACGTGATGGCCATGATGAGTGCCGCGGCCGTGATCACCCGCGCGGTGTGGGCGAGTCCCAGCGCGACGCTCCGGTCGTTGTCGGCGGCTGTCTTGCCGCTCGCCAGCCAGAACTCGCGGATGCGCGACACCAGAAACACCTCATAGTCCATCGAGAGGCCGAAGGCTATGCAGAACAACAACACCGGGATGCTGATCGCCAGGGTGCCCGTCGAGGTCGTGCCCAGGGCGTCGAGGTGGCCGTCCTGGAAGATCCACACCAGCGCACCGAATGCGGCGGCCAACGACAGAACGTTGAGGATCAAAGCCTTCAGCGGTACCACGACGCTGCCGGTCATCAGAAACAACAGCACGAACGTGATTCCGGCAATGATCGCCAGAACCATCCCGAGCCGGGAGGCTATGGCGCTGGCGGTATCACGGTTGACCTGGGGGGTCCCGCCGATCAACACCCGGTGACCGGTCGGGGTGGGGACGGCTTGCAGCTGATCGAGCAGCGTCTCGGATGCCTGGGAGTACAGGGGTGTGGTGCTGGTGACGGTGAGGAACGCACTGTTGTTCGTGATCGCGGTCGCCGCCGTCGGCGGACCCACGGAGGCGCCACCGACAAACGTCACGCCGGGCGAGGAGACCGAGGACACGCCTGACACCCGCGACAGCTCAGCGGCATAGCCGTCGAGCTGTGCGGGGCTGACACCACTGAGATCCGGTATGACGACGGTCAGGTTCTTGGCCAGGTCCGCGGCGAACTGTGTGCGCAACTGGTCGCCGACCAGATGCGCCGAACTGGACGCCGGCAGGACACGATCGTCGGGCACTCCCCATTTGACGCCGAGGAACGGCGCGCCGAGCACCGTCAGCAGTGCCACGATGCCCAGCCCGACCGGCACCGCCCTGCGCATCGAGAACATCGCCACCCGATACCAGGGGCCTTCCTCGAGCGGCCGCACGGCCGCGACCGGGCGTCGCAGCCACCGGCGAAGGTTGAGCGAATCCAGCCGGTCACCGAGCAACACGATGGCCGCGGGCGTCACGAAAACCGCCGCGAGAGAGGCGAATGCGACGACGGCGACGCCCGCGTAGCCGAAAGACTTGAGGGTGTAGATCGGGAACAGCACCATCGCCGACATCGACAGTGCGACGGTCATCGCGGAGAACAACACCGTCCGCCCGGCGGACGTCATGGTGCGGATCAGGGCGCGGTCGCGGCCGGCGCCAGCCGCCAATTCGTCGCGGAAGCGGCTCAGCAGCAACAGCGTGTAGTCGATCGCCAACGCCAGCCCAAGGGCCACAGCGAGATTGAGGGCGAAGATCGAGACATCGGTGGCGAAGGTGATCGCATGCAGCACAGCCATCGCGCCGAAGATCGCGACGGCGCCCACCGCCAGGGGCAGCGAGGCCGCGACCAGACCGCCGAACACCCACACCAGAACCAGGAAGCTCAGCGGAATCGCAACGCCTTCCATGACCTTCAGGTCTTTTTCGCTCTGCTGGTTGATCTCCAGCATCATGGCCGACTCGCCACCGGCCCGCACGGTCACACCGTCGCGGTCGTGGACCACCTCGCTGATCAGTGCCCCGGCATTCTTCGGTGCGCTGTTGTCACCGCCGGTGATGCCGGCCACGATGACGCCGATCGTGCCGTCCCTACTGACCAGCGATGTCGCTGCCGACGGCGGAGCGGTCCACGGCGAGGTCACCGTCGCAACAGTCGGCGACTGAGTGAGTGTCCGCACAATGTCGGTGCCCACTGTGCGCGCCGCCGTGGAATTGACCCCATCGGGTGAGCTGACAGTGATCAGCAGCGGCATGTCACCCTGGCCGAAAGTGCTGGCCAGCAGAGCTTTCACCTGTGACGACTGGGCACCGGGATCGGTGAGACCGCCCGCGGAGAGCCGACCCGCCACCGGAATGCCGAATGCCGCCGCACCGGCGACGACGAGCAGCGCGAGCGCGATCATCCGTCGGGGAGCACGCATCGCAAGCCGCGCGATACCGGCTAACATGGCGACAAGGTCCCCGCCAGCCACTGGGTGCGCGCTTCGATGCGGCGCATCTTCCCGCTCGACGTCCGTGGCAGGGTGCCCGGTGCCAGCAGCTCGACGTGTCCGACGGCGATTCCGGTCTGCTGCAGCACCCGGGTCGCGACATCTGTCGCCAGACCCTCGGGGGCGTCGGCGGTGGTCTCGACGAGCATCGCCAGCGCCTCGTCCTGCGCATCGGGGGGAACATATCCCACCGCAACCGCACATCCGGCGCGGACGCCGGCCAGCCCGTCGAGAGCGGCCTCGAAATCCTGCGGTGCGTGGTTGGCGCCGCGGATGATGACGGTCTCCTTGGTACGGCCACAGACGAAAAGTTCACCGTCGTGGACGAATCCGACGTCGCCGCAATCCAGCCAGCCGTCGGACAGCACCTGCGCGGTGAGGTCGGCACGGCCGAAGTACCCGGTCATGACGCTGGGTCCGCGAACGAAGATGTGCCCCACCTCGCCGTCGGGCAGCGGCCGGGAGTCGTCGTCGCGGATCTCCACCTCGACGCCGGCCAGCGGACGGCCCGTGCTCACCAGTTCCCGGTCGCCGAGCTGGTACGCGCCGAACATGCTGCCCGCCGGCTTGAACGTGACCGCCAGCGACGCCTCGGCCAGGCCGTACACCGGCGTGAACGCCCGCGCGTCGAACCCCCAACACCCGAACCGCTCACTGAATCGGCGCTGGACCTCGGCGCTGGTCAGCTCGGCACCGTTCAGACACAGTCGCCACGAGCTCAGGTCGACACCGTCGAGTTCGTCGTCGCGGATTCGCTTGAGGCACAGGCCGAATGCGAAGTTCGGTGCGGCGGTGACGGTTCCGCGGTGCCGCGAGATCGCGCGCAACCACGCAGCGGGGACGGCCAGGAACAGTTCGGGTGGCAGTAACACCAGCGGCCGCGGAAGATAGAACGCGCTCAGCAGATTCCCGATCAGTCCCATGTCGTGATAGAGCGGCAGCCACGTGACACCGACCTGTTCGGGCATGCCCGCCGTCGCGAAGTAGTCCGCGATCGCGGCGAGGTTGGACAATAGGTTGCGGTGGCTGAGTGCGACGGGTTTCGGGTCATGGGTGGTGCCGGAGGAAAACTGGATCAGCGCAACGTCATCGGTGAACACATCGATGTCACGGCGGCCCGCCCCGTCGAGTTCGACGGAAGTTCGGCACCTCGTCCCGGCGGCCTCGAGCAGCGGACGAATGCGATCCTCGGTGACCACCAGGACGGCGTCGACCGCCTGCAGCATCGCGGCGGTGCGATGGCGGTACTCGTCGAGCTTGCCGAGCCGCACCGGTGGGTACAGCGGCACCGGGATGGCGCCCGCGTACAGGGCACCGAAGAAGCAGGCGACGAATTCCGGACCGGTGGGCAGTACCAGCGCGACCCGGTCGCCGGGCTGAACCCCGTTGTCGCGCAAGCCCGCCGCGACCGAACGCGCCCGCCGGGCGATATCGGCCATCGGAACCTGCGTGTCGACCTCATTGCGGTCGACGAAGATCAGGCTCTGGTCACCCAGCGCTGCCGCCTCGAGCATCTCGGTGAGCGTGTCGAATTTGGGCCGGATCGCCGGGGTGCTGTTCATGACTGTTCCTGGATGCGACGCAGCACCAGCCGGGCCAAGTCGCCGACGGTGCGCAAGTCGTCGCCGTCCTCGGCGTCCAGTTCGATGTCGTAGCGGGCTTCGATCCGGAACACCAGCGACAGCACCCGGGCAGAGTCCATGCCCGCATCCTGCAGTCCCGAGTCAGCGGTCAGGGCTGTGGCGCTGTCGGTTTCGGCCTGGATCAGGCCGACGATGTCGTCGACGACAGTGTTCATTGACATTGGTAGGCCGTCGGCCGCAGTCATTTTCGGGTTCCGCCCCACTGGATGGCGGCGGCGCCCGCGAAGTCCCCGGCGTGGGCGAACCCGGCCATCATCACGATGTCGCCGGCACCGATCTGCCCGTCGAGGACCGCCGCCTCCAGGTTCACCGGGATGGCGACGGCGAACAGGTTGCCGCACTCCTGGAATGTGTCGCGATGCCGCTCCGGTGAAATCCCCAGTGCCTCATTCCAGTTCCGCAGCAGCAGCCGGTTCGGCTGATTGGTGACCAACAGGTCGAGGTCACCCGGCTTCACGCCGATCCGGTCGCACACCGCGCGCACCACCTGGGGGACCTGCCGGTTGCCGCGGGCGAGGACCTTGATGATCTTGCCTTCGTTGAATCCGACGTAGCCCTGACCGGGCCCCGCCTCCCACCACCGCCGCGCGGGATCGGCGGCCAGGGTCATGTCGGTGGCGTTCTCGCCGAAGTAGCGGCATTCGATGTCGAGCACCGGCGAGGTGTCCGACACGGTGACCAGCCCGACTGCCGCGCCGTCGCCGGGCACCGACGCCTGGGCGAGCTTACGAACCTGGTCCTGCTCGAAGATCTTGCCCGCGGCGTTCTGCGCGACCGCGATCAGCGCGGTGCGGCCGGCGCCACCGGCGAGTAGCTGCCGAGCGAGCTTGAGCATCAACACAAACGCCGCGCAGCCACCGTTGTGGACGTCGATGATCCATTCGGGATTGATGCCCAGCCGCTTGGCGACTTCGCCACCGGCGCCGAGGATCGGCAGATCGGGCAGCTGCGAATGGGTCAGCAGCACATCGACGTCGTCGAGCACGGCAGGCCCGTGTCGATCGATCAGTGCGCCGACGGCACGCTGGATCATGTCGACGTTGGACTCGTCGTCGGCGGCATGGTGACGGAAGTCCGGCGGCCGGAACATGGGGTTGTCCCGCATGTCGTCGTCGCCGCTGAATTGGGTGTACCACTCTGCGGGGACCCGGTTTTCGGGCAGATAGGTGGCGACGTCGATCAGGCTGACGGTGGGCTGGGTCATGATTCGCGCATCCAGTCCGGGGTGATCGGTAAGCCGTTACGGTGGCGGTATTCGGCAATCGCCTTGAGATTCTTCAACTCCAGAAGGTGCCCGGCGCCGAACATGTCCCAGAAGTCCCCCACCCAGACCGGCCGCTGCGGCGGGGCGGCTTCCGGGTACGGGTTCTCGTCGTAGAAGGGGTGGTGGCAGTTGGTCCACAACACCACCGATCCCGGCTTGTTGAACACCACCTGCGCGTCGACCACCCGCATCAGGTAGATCATCCACAGGTGCTGTCCCTGATCCCAGGCGCAGTGGTAGTCCACGGTGCGGGCATCCCGGTTGGCGACCGTGCGGGTGTAGATCTCGGTCTCGGTGCCCAGCCGGTCGTAGGCCAACCAGAGACCATCCTCCTCGGTGCGGGTGAAACCCCGCAGACTGTAGGTCCATTCCTCCAGGGACCGGGTGTCGGCCAGATAGTCGAAGAGTTCGTCGGGTGGGCAGTCGATGTAGTCGTTGACGGTGCAGAACTCGCCGAAGACCTCGTCGTGGGGATATACCGCGTGGATCATCTCCATCAGGACCGGGGTGGCTTTCTCCCGGGGCGAGGTCTCGATGCGCATCAGCCCCGGAATCGGGTCGGCGCCACCCCCGATCTGATGATTGTGGTGTGCGGCGATGTCCTCGAGCGCAGGCAGTGTCATCAGCGTTCCCTCGAATCTGGCTGGGGCGATTGGCCCAGCTGTGTTGTTGCATCCAAGAATGCTGTGAAGGGCGGGATTTCGTCGGTCGAGCACTCGACCGACACCACGGACGGGCCGTCTGCGTCGAGCGCGGCCTTGACGGCCACGCCGAGTTCGCCGATATCTGTGACATCCACCGACGGCAGGGTGGGGAACATGGCCGACAGGCCCCCGCCCAGCCGGCTGGGGCCGAACCGGTTGTAGCTGTAGCGGTCGCCGTAGAACAGCTGCTCGCGAGTGACGCACATGGCGTGTGCGTGGTTGTCGAACAACAGGAACGTCACCGGCAGCCGGTAGTGCAGTGCGGTGTGAATCTCCATGCCGTGCATGAAGAATGAGCCGTCGCCGGCGATCACGACGGTGCGGCGATTTCGGGCGAAGGCCATGCCGATGCCGGCTCCGAAGCTGTAGCCCATGCCGCCCATTCCGAGGGCGACCAGGAAGCGGCCGTCGCGTCGCGCCGGCAGCCAGTGGATCGCCGCCGCACCGATATTGCCTGCGTCCACGACGATGTCGGCATCCTGTGGCAGCAGCCCGTCCAAGGCGTGCATCGCGTCGCGGTAGCGCACTCCCGCGCCGGCATGCTCTGGTGTTGTCAGCTCGCCGCGGACGGGGTGCGACGACGGCACCCGACTCTCCGTGTCGGCAAGTGCCGTTGCCAGCTGGGTCAGCGAGCTACGGAGGTCGTGGCTTTCGACGTGGGTACCTGGCAGGTAGGGAACCCGGGCGCCGATCGACGCGATCGGCAGGGAACCCAATACTGCGTCCAAACCGCCGCGGGCCATCAGCGGAAGCCGGGTGCCGATCACCAGGCACAGTGCGCTGTCGCCAAGTGCCGCAACCACCGCCGGGTGACCCATCACCCCGGCGACGCCCATCGACTCGCCTGCGGCGTCCTTCGCGTCGGGCACAGTGGCCACGTTCGCCTGCAGGACCGCACGAAGCATCTCGAGTTCGGCCCGGGCGTCGTCGCGGGCAACCTGGTCACCGGCGATGATCGTCACCGGTCCGTCGGTGCTGCGCAGCAGGTGCACCAGTGCCGTGAGGTCCCCGACCGCCGGTGGCACGTCGTCGGCGGGATCATCGCACGTCGACTTCACTGTGGCCTGCTGAATGTCCTTGGGTAACAGCAGGACCGCCGGCCCACCGATACTCGTCGCGGCCGAGATCGCCCGGGGCAGCGCGGTCACGATGTCGTCCGCCGTCATAATCCGTTCGCAGAACACCGAGACCGCCGCGAACAACGCTTCACCGGGCAGGGCCCCGTTGACGCCGCTGGTGTCCTGGAATGAACCGAGCCCGTCCGACGTCGTCGGCGGCTGGCCGATCAACGCCAGCACCGGCACCCGGCTGGTGAACGACTCCCCCAGTCCCGGGATGGTGTTGAGGGCACCGCCGCCGGAGGTGGCGCAGACGACGCCGATACCGGCGCCGGCCCGGCTGTATGCATCGGCCATCGCCGCTGCGGAGAACTCGTGCTTGGCCACCACCGCGGTGAGGTCCGGACAGGAGTGGGCGGCGTCGTAGAAATCTTCGATGTTGGCGCCGTCCACGCCGAACACATGGCGAACGCCGCGGCGAACGAGGTGCTCAGCGATGTAGTCGACTACTCGCGTGCGCCCATCCTCCGCGCCGTTGCGCTCAGAGCCGACCGGCATGTCGTTCGAGCGCGATCGCCCCCGGCACGTGTCCAGAAACAGCGCTCGCCATTACCCCCACCTAGTGTGTCTAACTTGCACGAACCCTAGTGCAGGGGCGCTCGTCTCCGCCGGGCTTTGGGGATCTCACAGATAGCCATACCGGCATTTGCCCGGACTGCCCGTCGGAGACGCTCGCGCGAAATGTGAACACGGCGGTGCGCGCTGCCGCTACCGATCGACCGGCCCGAGTCAGGCGGTCAGAGGCGTGGTCGCCACGGCTCCAGGCGGGTAACCGCACAGCAATTTGACCCGCTGGCAAATTCCTGTGCATTTCCCGGGTATACGGACCACCCATGCGGCGAGGAGCGCCGGGCACCAAAGGGGGCAAACCCTCGCCCGTGCTGCGAACTTGCCCCCGCCGACGGCCCAACGGCACATCCGCGCACGTTATTGACCCTTCCGCAGGAAACCGGCGCCCGCAGCCGTCGCGCGGCGGCACGAACGGGCCTCGACGCTCGAATGTGGCGTACATCACACTGATCTTCTTTCCGCGAACACACGCCCGCCGCCGCTGGTACAACGCACGTACTCGTACCGCTGGTAAACGCGCAACAACCAAGCTTGAACTTTGCTGGGGGAACTGGACGTACCAGCGATTAAGGAGGTGCCTGCCGTTGACCGCAGGTGTCGATGACGCGACTGCGGCCCAAGCAGCGACCGAGACAGAAGCCAGCGAACTTGCGTGCGTCGATATCGACGCATTCGTGGCAGCCGCCACCTCCGAGCCACCCGTCGATACCCAGGCCTCCGCGGAAGCACCGCTGGGTCGCCAGGTCGCCGACATATTGAGCCGACCCTTCCGTCGCTTCCTGTCCCGAACTGATTCGTCGCTGCAGACGTTGGGCCGGTTCTTCGGCCTCGGCGCACAAGCCCTCGGCTTCCTCGTCACCGACCTCGTACGGTTGCGCCACCCTTGGCGGGACACCCTCAACCAAGCCTGGTTCATCATCAGCGTCACGGCGATCCCGGCGCTGTTGGTGTCCATTCCGTTCGGTGTGATCGTGGCCGTGCAGGTCGGCAACTTCATCCAGCAGGTCGGGGCATCCTCGGTGTCGGGCGCCGCCGGCGGTCTGGGCGTGATCCGGCAGGGCGCACCGATGGTGGCGGCATTGCTGCTCGGCGGGGCGGCCGGCTCGGCAGTGGCCACCGATCTCGGTGCCCGAACCATCCGCGAAGAGGTCGACGCGTTGCGGGTGATGGGCGTCGACCCAGTGCAGCGACTGGTCACCCCCCGCCTTGCCGCGATCGTGTTCGTCGCGCCCGTGCTGTGCGCCTTCATCATCTTCATGGGGCTGGCGGCCGGCTACGCGATCAACGTCGGTTTCCAGTCCGGCACACCCGGCAGCTACATCGCGTCCTTCGCCTCGTTCGCCAGTGTCAACGACGTCATCGTGGCGATGTTGAAGACCTGGCTGTTCGGTGTGGTCGTGATCCTGGTGGCCTGCCAGCGCGGCCTGGAGGCCACTGGCGGTGCGCGCGGCGTGGCCGACGCCGTCAACGCGTCGGTGGTCATCGGTGTGGTGGCCGTGTTCGTCCTCAACCTGATCATCACCCAGGGTGTCTCGATGTCGATGCCGTTGAGGATGGGCTGATGGCTCGGGTCTCATCGCCGTCACGGCACATTCCCAATGCCCTACGGGCACCGTTGTGGATCGCCGACCAAGGCGACTCGCTGATCCAGCGCCTCGGGCACCAGGTCAGCTTCCTGGCCCAGGTGCTCGGCGCGATCCCGCACACGCTCAAGCACTACCGGCATCAGACCGGAGTGCTGCTGGTCGACGTGATGTGGGGCAACGGATCACTGATCGTCGGCGGCGGCACCATCGGTGTGCTGATCTTCATGGGCACCGCGGTCGGCGGCTCGGTGGGGATCGAGGGCTACAGCGCCCTCGACATGGTCGGGATGGGTCCGCTGACCGGTTTCGTCTCCGCGTACGCCAACACCCGGGAGATGGCGCCGATGATCGCCGGGATCGGCTTCGCCGCGCAGGCCGGCTGCCGGATGACCGCCGAGATCGGCGCCATGCGCATCTCCGAGGAGATCGACGCCCTGGAAGCGCTTGGCATCCGGTCGATCCCGTTCGTCGTCACCACCCGGGTGATCGCCGGCATGCTGACCATCATCCCGCTGTATGTGGTGACGCTGGCGCTGAGCTATGTGTCCTGCGCGCTGGTGGTCAACGTGATGCACGGCCAGTCGTCGGGCACTTACTACCACTATTTCGACTCCTTCATCCAACCCTCCGACGTGGTGTTCTCAGTGCTCAAGGCCGTCATATTCGTGACGCTGATCATCGCCATCCACGGCTACCAGGGCTACTACGCCGTCGGCGGTCCCGAAGGTGTCGGACGCGCGTCCGGACGGGCCATCCGGGCCAGCATCGTCACGGTGGTCGCCGCGGATATGGTTCTGACACTGCTGTTCTGGGGCAACAGCCCCGGGATTCGGATCTCGGGATAGGGCATGTTCGCATCTGCCGATCAGGGAGGACGCAGGCCCACGTCGCGCGCACTGCGCATCCGCGGCCTCGTCGCCGCGATCGTGTTGCTCGTCGCGGGCACTGTCCTCTATCAACTCGGAACCGGCGGCTACGCCGACACATTCAAACTGACAGTGATGGCCGACAAACTCGGTGAGGGCCTGACCCCGGGTGCGGAAGTGAAGTTCCGTGGCCTGACCATCGGTTCGGTGAAGACGCTGCAGTCGGCCGGCTTCAACAAGCAGAAGATCACCCTCGAACTCGAGCCGCGCCAGGCAGCAGCCTTGGCGGCCGACACCACCGCGAACTTCACCTCATCCAACACTTTCGGCCTGGCCGCCGTCGAGTTGGTCAGCAGCGGCACCGGCCCGCGGCTGGGTTCGAACCAGACGCTGACGGTCGACACCAATGTGCGTTCGGCGTCCATCACCGGGCTGCTGCGGCAAGGTCAGAAGTTCGGTCGGATCATGGACTCGCCCGACATCGACCACATCATCGCGATCGTGCGTAAGCACGCCGACCTCACCGAGCCGGTCACCCGGTCCTACTTCGATCTGATCAAGATGGTCACCGACTCGCAGAAAGTGCCGGTCTCGCAGTCGCTTTCGGTGCTCGCCTCGGTGGTCAACGGGGTCAGTGACGCGGTTCCGCTGGTCAGCCTGGCCTACGACCTGCTCAACGGGATGGAATTCCTGGCGCACCCGGACGGCGTGGACCGGATGAACCTGATCATGGACCAGCTGGCGAAGCTGCTCTTCACCACCGACGGGATCTTCGCCAAGCACATCTCGTGGCTCGTCCCGCTGTTCGGCGGAATCATGAGCGTCTTGGTGCCGTACTCGTACATGTACGGAAGCATGTCGCCGGCCTACGACCGGATCTCCGGTCTGCTGGACCGCACCAGCACGGCGTTTCCGATCGTCAACGGCAAGGTCCGGTTGAATCTCGAACTGACCCTGGACACCATGCCCGGGCTGGCCGCCGCGTTGCCCGCCGAGGCTCCCGCCCCGGCGCCCCCGCAAGGCGGTGGCCGGTGAGAAGCGTGACCAAGTCGGTGTTCTGGCTGACGGTGTTCACGGCGGTCGCCGTCGTGTGCACGCTCATCGTGCTGACCGCCCTGCGCAGTCCGGTCACCGGAGCGCTGTCCGGCTACACCGCCACGTTCTCGGACGTGTCGGGCCTCTATGTCGGTGACGACGTCCGCATATCGGGCGTCCAGGTCGGCAAGGTGCAAACCATCCGGCTCGACGGGCGGGTGGCCAAGGTCGATTTCACCGCCCAGGCCGACCATCCGGTCTACACCAACACCGTAGCCGCGGTCCGCTATCAAACCCTCATCGGGCAGCGCTATGTGGAACTCGTCCAGCCGGCCAAGCCCGACAACCGGCTGCCGGACGGCGGCACCATACCCATCGGGCAGACCATCCCGTCGTTCGACGTGGCGAAGCTGTTCAACGGATTTCAGCCGATCTTCCAGACCCTCGACCCCGCTCAGTTCAACCTGCTGGGCGAGAACCTGCTGCGGCTCATTCAGGGTGACGAATCGGGCATCGGCCCGTTCCTTCACGACCTCGACGAAATCTCCACGCTGGCGGTGGATCGCCAGGTCGTGATCACCACGATGATCCGCAATCTCAGCGCGATCTCCCAAGATCTGGGCGGCAAGTCGGGAGAGTTGTTCCAGCTCATCTCCCAGCTCAATGTGGTGCTCGCTCAATTCGGCTCCAAGGCAGAGGAATTCCGTCAGTCGCTGGACAGCGGGCTTCCGGTCCTGCGGAACACCACCCACGTCATGCAATATTTCGAGCACACCTTCGACGGCACGACCGGTCCGCTCTACGACCTCAGCAGCCGGATGTGGCCGCAGACCCCGACGATCATCGCGGGCCTCTCGCTCGCGCCATCCCTGATCCAGGGCATGCGGGACTGGCTGGTCGACGAACAGCCGGCCACCCCGACGTTCTCCTGCTCGCGCGGCGAGGTCACGCTCCCGGGGATCGGAGAGGTCTCCTTCGCGCAGCAGAACCTGGTGGTGTGCAAGTAATGCAACTCGACAAGCACCTCACCACCTTGCGCGCCACAATCGGTGGGCGCCAAGGCGCGCGGGACGAACGCGCCACCGCCAACCGCAACCGCCGAAACGGGATCATCGGCGTCGTCGTCATCATCGCCGCGCTCGCCGGCACCGCGATGGCCTACCTGAATCCGGCCGACGAGGCGGGCTACACCGCGCACATGCCCAACTCCGCGGGGCTGCGCGCCGGCGACCAGGTGCGGGTGGCCGGCATCGCGGTCGGCAAGGTCAGCAGCGTCCGCCTCGACGGCGCCCTGGTCGAGATGAAGTTCGACGTCGAGAATTCGGTGAAAGTCGGCTCGGACTCCACCCTCGACATCAAGCTACTGACCCCGCTCGGCGGTCACTACGTCGCGCTGGACCCCAAGGGGACAGCTCCGCTGGGCCGCAACGGCATTCCGCCGCAGCACGTCACGCTGCCGTTCGAGGTCAACGACATCATCCAGGCGGCCACCCCGGTGGTGAAAGAAGTCGACGGCCAGGTCATCCACGACACCTTCGCCGAAGTCGCCAACGCGGCCAACCGGTACCCCGACGCGGTGCGCAACCTGCTCCAGTCCGCCGACCGGTTGACCGAATCGATGAGCAGATCCACCACCGACTTTCATCGCGGCCTCGACTTCGTCAACGACGGGCTGCGTGCCATGACGGCCGGACGCGCCCAGCTCATCACCCTGTTCGAGCAGTTCGACATCCTCGGCAAGATGTACACCTCGAAGGCCGTCGACATTGTCGAATTCTTCGCTCTGATCAAGGAATTGACCCGTGTCCTCGATCGGCTCACGATGTGGTACGGCAAGGATGTCATGCCCATCGCCGAGGGAATCGAAGACATCAGCGACACGCTGGCGGCCCACCCGGAACGATGGGGCATGGCCCTGGACGGTCTCGGGCAGACACTCAACATCATCGGACCCATGCTCAGCGGCAACGGTGTCACCTTCGACCAGCACAACCGGTTGGTCCCCGGTCAGGACCTCTGCCTGCCCAACATCATGAAGACCTGCTGACATGGCTCCTGCTGACATGACGAACGCATCGGGCATCGGCGCGCGACTGCGGTCACGGCGTGGAGTCGCCATAGCGTTGGTGATCCTCACCGTGCTGGCGGTCGCGGTGGCGGTCAGCATCAAAATGCTGGCCCCGAAGATCAACCCCACCCGTGCGATGTGTGCCGAATTCACCGACGCGGTGGGCCTGTATCCCGGCAACAAGGTCGCGCTGCTGGGTATCGAGGTCGGCTCGATGACCGCGATCGTCAACAAACCCGACCATGTCGAGGTGGACTTCACCGTGCCCGCGGACCTGGTCCTGCCTGCCGATGTCGGCGCGGTCACCTACTCGCAATCCATCGTCACGGATCGCCACGTCGAGCTGACCAAGCCGTACACCGGGGGCCCCAAGTTCACCGGTCCGGGCTGCATCAAGCTCAAGTCCACCAAGACGCCGATCAGCGTCAGCGAAACGTTCTCCGCCATCGGCAGTCTCACCGATGCGATTCTGGGATCCCAACCGGGTCAGGATCCGTCCAAGGCACCCGGCGTGCAGGCGATCAACGACAGTCTCAGCGCGGCAAGCAATTCCCTGCAGGGCACCGGGCCCGGGATCAACAAGACGATGCGCAACCTGCGCACCATGCTCGCCGACCCCTACAAGGCCGACGCCGACTACCGCCAGCTGTTCGAGAACAGCGAGATCCTCACCTCCGACTTCCTCAAGAACTGGGACAGCTTCGCCTCGGTGATCCAGACGCTGCCGGTCACCACCCAATTGATGGAAGGCCTGTCGGACAACTTCGGCGCCGCGATGGCCAATGTGTCCCATCTGTTGCCGACGCTGATCGAAGCGCTCAACCGGTTCGGCCCGCGGTTCTACGACAAGTTCGACAAGCGGTTCGGCGGGCTGCGTGATCTGTTGAACCGGCACATCCCAGCGATCACCGCGATGATCAACTCCTGGCCGCAGTTCAGCAACTGGCTCGCCGACATCTACGAGCCGGCGTGGGGCACCCACAACGTCACCTACATCCCGCCGCAGGTGTCGATCGCCCCAACGCAGGCCGGCGCCATCTGCCAAGGACTCAAGGAACGCACCATCCCCGGCGCCGCGGCCGCGTGCGCGTCGGGCACGCCGACCGACCCGGTGACGCTCGGCCTCACCAATCTCGTTCTGGGAGCGGCACTGCCATGACCCGAGGCTCGCTGCGCGCGTTCTGTGCACTGTTGTTCACCGTCACCATCGGTCTCAACGCGGCCTGTTCACTGGATCCCACCCGGCTGCCGGTCCCGGGCGCCTACAGCCCGCGGCACTCCTACGACATCAACATCGAGTTCGCCAGCGTGCTCAATCTCCCGGCGCGGGCCAAAGTGGACTCCGGCGGCGTGCAGATCGGCGTGCTCGACAGCGTCCGACTCGAGGGCACCACGGCAGTCACCACTGTCGAAATCGCCGGTGATACCAGGCTTCCCGTCGCTACTCGTGCTGAGCTTCGTCAGGCCACCCCGCTCGGCGACATCTACATCGCCCTGCTACCGCCGGAAGACAAGTCCGGACCGGTACTGCGTGACGGCGACACCATTCCGCTGGGCAACACCTCACCGGCCGACAACGTCGAGGATCTCCTGCGCTCGATGTCGAACCTCGTCGCCGGTGGCGCGATCGGCACACTGCAGACCACCGTGGTCAACGTCAACAAAGCGTTCCCCCAGGATCCGCACGAGCTGACCCGCATGCAGCACACGGTCGCCGGAGTTCTCAACGACCTGGCCACCAATCAGGACACCATCGACCAGATGCTCGACGGCATGGAGAACATCACCTCCGGGTTCGCGGCCAACACCCAGGTGTTCAACCGGCTGGTGACCGAAGGCCCGGCGAAACTCCAAGGGCTGTCGGCGGTCACGATGGCCATCCTGAACGTCGTCGGCGCCTCGAAGGACGTCGGCAAGCTCGGCGGCGATCTGATCAACCCCATCGCGGGCGACCTGATGCAGATCCTGTCCTACATCACGCCGATGATCCACACGATGGCCACCGCGGACACCACGATCCCGGTGATCGCCGACAAATTCGTGGCACTGCTGCGCTACAAGCTGCTCGGGTGGTTCCGCGACGGCGGCCCGAAGTACACCATCACCGAACTGCACGCGCCGACCGGGCGCGAAGGGGTCGATCCCGCGGATAAGGCGAACCAGGCTGTTGAGGCCATGCAGACGATGGGGCTGGTGCCATGAAGTTCAGTGCGCGCACCACCCTGGTGATCCTGGTGGTGATGACCCTGGCCGGCGCCGCCTATATGTCGTTCGGCGTGCTCGACATGGGGCCGACCAAACAGGTCACACGACTGACGTTGCTGCTCAACTCTTCCGGTGGTTTGATGCCCACCTCGGAAGTGACGATGCGCGGTATCAAGGTCGGCCGGGTGACCGGTATTCAGACCACCGCAAGCGGGCTCGCCGTCTCGATGGACGTCGACCGCAAATACCAGGTCCCGGCCGACAGCGCGATCAGCGTGGAGAACCTGTCGGCGGCCGGAGAACAGTACATCGACTTCCGGCCCACGTTGATCGCGCCGCCCTACTTCGCCGACGGTGCGGTGATCCCGCCGGACCGGGTGGCACCGATCGTGACCGCCAGTGACCTGCTCACCAGGGCCAATGTCCTGTTCACGGCACTGAACCTCGACCAGATCCACGGCATCATCAACGACATGTCCGCGGCGTTCAAGGGCAATGACGAGACGATCGACTCGCTGGCCGTCACTGCCGGGTTGACCGCGAAGGTGATCCGTGACGACAAGGAACTGTTGAACACGTTGTTCAGCAATGTGTCGACGTTCACCACCAACCTGGGCGACATCCATGCCGGCGAAATCATCAGCGAGACAGGCAAAATGCTGCCGAAGTCGGTGCCGGCCTTCCTGCAACTGGTCCACCAGATCGAGATTCTCTCGCACACCGGCATCGGCGTCATCGGCCCGCAGGACCCGGCGGGGATCTTCGTCGCCAAGTTCGGCGAATGGCTCGACATGCTGGCCGGCCCGCTGGGTACTTTCGCCACCATCCTGCAGCCCGCGATGGCACCATTACACGACATCAAGATTGATGCCGGGCACTGGCTGGACTTCTGGGAATCGACGTTCAACGACACCGGCGGCGTCCGGGTGCAGCTCAACGTACCCGAGTGGCATCAATGAACAACAGCGAGGACAGCTCTGACATGACCGATTCACCTGTCGGCGAAGACGACAAGGTCGACGACACCGTGAGCGAGACCGTCGCGGCGGACGAGGCCTCGGTCGCGCCGCGGCAGGGATCGCGGGGCCGCAGCTTCTGGGTGGCGATCGTCTTGGCGGTGCTGCTCGTCGGAGGAGGCGCGTTCGGATTCGTCAAGTACCGCGAGGTGAACAGCCAACTCGCCCAGGCACGTCAAGCGCAGGCCGATCGTGAGGCCGCCGCACAGCTGGCCCGCGACTATGCGATGAAGTCGCTCACCTACAGCTTCGAAGACCCGGACGCATTCTTCCGCTCCGTCGAAGATGGTGTGTCACAGCAACTCAAGGACAAATACGTCAACGCCACCGACTTGCTCAAAGCGGTGATGCTGCAGGCACAGGTCAGCTCCACCGGCGAAGTGCTGGCCACCGACCCGGTCCTCACCCCGGATGGGTCCTACGAAGTAGTGGTATCGGCCCATCAGACCACCCGCAATCTGCAGAACCCGACGCCGAAGGTGTCGATCATCCTGTTGCGGGTCACCGTGAACAAGGTCGGAAACGGCTGGCAGGTCACCGATATCGGCCCGAAGACCGGCACCAAAGCACCCGAGGAGCAACAGCTTCCGGGTGCTGCGCCCGCTCCCCCCGCTCCCCCTGCTCCTCCGGCTCCGGTCAAACCGCGTCCGTGAGTGTGCGTGTTATGCACGGAATTCGCCTGAAATCGGTGCATAACACGCACAGTCGGCACGCATTCAGGCGCTCTTCGGCGCTGATGGCGTCGCTGACGATCGCGACAGCCGGCCTGGTGTGCCCGCACGCAGATGCGGACACCTCGCTGCCGCCCTGCCCGCAGTCGAACCCGGTGATCACGCCGTCGGGCACGTCGCCACTAGTCGATTGCGCCTTGCACTCCGGTGATCTCGACTTCGCCGTGAACTACTGGAGGGTGCCCGAATTGCCCAAACCCGGGGCGGTGAAAGTCACCGTGACAGACCAGTCGGGCGCAGTGGTGCAGACGATCGACGAACTGCTGGAGCCGTCCACCCCGGGAGGCGTCGGGCTGCAGGACATCGACGGCGACGGGCGCGAGGAATTGATCATCCCGATCTCGCGAAATCTGCTCAACGGGGCCAATCCGAACACCCGGTTCGCAGTGTGGCGTGCCCACGACGACAGTCGGCATTACGAACGCACCCAGATGGTCGGGCAGGCCGTATATCCGAGCGGGGACGGCTATCTGGTCAGCAATGGCGGCGGCCCTGCCAGTCGGGACCTGACCTTCTATTTGCCGACCGGCGCCGGATACACGCTCGTCGTGGTGTTGACCATCGAAGTGCTGGAAGCCGATCCGGCCACCAATCGGGTGTTGACGGTCAACTGCCGCGCCCACCAGGAGGACGGCCTGCACGCGGTCGACATGAGCATTCGGCAGGCCGAGGACTTCTTCTGCAATTCACCTGCCGCCAAGGCCATTTGGCCCGACGCCGAGCGTGTCCAGATCAAGCGCTGGGGTGGGTTCGGAAACTGAGCGCTACCGATTGGTCCACACAGTGACATCGCGCGCCGCCCGACGCTCCGTCGGGGCCGGCGGCTCGGCATCTTCCAACGGGCGTCCGATACGAATCAGGGCTTGCGGATAGGCCGCACCGTCGAACACCTCGCATGCCAGCGCAAGTCGGCTCCGGGTGTCGTTCAACGGCTCGGTCAGCGGGCAGCTCGCGAAATTCATCGCGGTGGCCGTCAGCGTCAAGTGGCTGAGCGCTTCGCCGGCTCGCAACCGCATGTCGTCACCGTCACTGCGAGTGCCCACAACCAGCAACACTGCGCCATCGGGTGTTTCATTGGACTGCTCGCCGGCGCCCGTTGGGTAGTGAAGCTCGACGGCGCCGTCGTCCAGCCGAGTCCACCGCGACGTCGGGACAACCTGCACATCCACGTCCAGCCGCCTGGCCCGGATGTACAGCAGCTCCAGCGAGCCGGGCGCAATCCGTCGAGTGCCGTATGGGCGGCGGTCGGCGCGTCGCCGCGGTATGGCGGAGGCCAGCTCGCGCCACCCACCCCTAGGCGGCTGCTCGATCACTTCCAGGATCGCCAGATGGCTGTTGTCTGTGCGGTCGGGGAACCGCCGGACGCTCGGGTGCCAGCCCGCGGCCGCCAACGCGACGATGCAGTGATCGAGAACCGCCCCGCAGCCGAGGAGGACGTCGCGGCGGTCCGCCGGGGTGTCACCGGCCCGCCGACTCCAGTCCGCATACAGGTGCACGGTCTCGCCGTCGACCCGCCAGCGCCACGGCTGCAGGTTGCGCAGGGAAGGGGCGCGGGCAGCGACGTCGAGCACTGTCTCGAGCGTCGCCGCGTCGGGAAAGGAACTCACCTGTCGACTCACCTCCGTCCGTCGCGTCGTTCCCGATTATCCTCGGGCCGGATCGCAACGAGGACAAGAGTGCCCGGGGTTCACGGGACGTTAGGGCGCGCACCAATCGCGAACTGCCACCAGCAAGTCCCTGGCCTTGGCGAGATCGCTGGCGAGTCGCTCGGGTGTCGCCGGGCGGTACGGGTCGCCGTTGTCGATCTGCGACGCCACCATGTTGGACCGGATGCGCAGATCGATACCGGGCGGGCTGCTCAGGTTGTGCAGCGGGCTTAGCGGCGCACGAACCTGGGCTGCGACCCACGGCGGCGTCCCTGTCGGTTCGATCTCGTTGAATACCGCTTCCAGCTGGTCGGCCGCGGGCAACAGCAGAGCGCAGTCATTGTCGCCAGCCGCCGCCGTGGGCGCACCGATCAGGCCCATCAGCACCGTTGTGGCCAGGAGCGGCACACCGAACGTTCCTCGACGCATCGGCTCTACCTTCGCATTGCGGCGGCGTTCCCGGGATGACTTTACGAATCACCGCGCGTTCACCGCAGTCGAAGGGCAATTCCCGATGTGGTCAGGAGCAGAAACATGAGTGTGGACAACATTTCCCGAGCCGACGAGCTCGTTCCGTCGCGCTACGCGGTCCCGGTCGGTGACATCGAGGTGCTGGTGATCAGCGACGGGGTGCTGCCGATCACCGCGTCGACGCTCGCGACCACGACACCCCCGGCCGAGCTGGCAGGCTGGCTGGACGACCAGTTCCTACCTCGCGATGTCGTCGACTGGCCGCTCAACGTCGTGGTGGTGCGTACCGGTGGCCGAACGATTCTCGTCGACGCCGGCCTCGGGGTGGAGTTCCCGGACTTCCCGCGGGCCGGGCAGACGGTTCAGCGCCTCGAAGCCGCCGGTATCGACCCGGGCGCCGTGACCGACGTCGTGCTCACCCACCTACACATGGACCATATCGGCGGACTGCTCACCGCGGGCCTCAAGGCGCGGCTTCGCCCGGACCTGCAGGTGCACGTGGCCAGCCGGGAGGCAGAGTTCTGGGAGAAGCCCGACTTCACCCACACCGTCATGCCGCAACCGATCCCGGATGTGCTGCGCCGGACCGCCACCCGGTTCCTGAACGACTACCGCGGGCAACTGCAGCCGTTCGAGACGGAGCATGAGGTGGCACCGGGCGTGCTGGTCTGCCGCACCGGCGGTCACACTCCCGGGCACAGCGTCGTTCGGCTGGAGTCCCGCGGTGAACGGCTGACCTTCGCCGGCGATGCGGTGTTCGCGCCGGGATTCGACAATCCGGAGTGGCAGAACGGCTTTGAGCACGATCCGGAGGAGGCCGCCCGCGTGCGGGTCAATTTACTGCGAGAGGTCGCGGCGACCGGCGAGGCACTGGTGGCCACTCACCTCCCGTTCCCCTCGGTCTGCCATGTGGCGACCGCCGGTGATGTGTTCAGGTGTGTGCCTGCCGTCTGGGACTACTGACGCGCCGCTACCCGTCCCTTAGCACCAGAGCCGCAAGCGATCCGGCAATGCCGGCCAGCACCAGGATGGTGACGGCGACCGCCGTCCACCCGTGCTCATCGAACGCGACACCGCCCAGCCAGCCGATCGCGCTGGAACCGCCGTAGTAGAAGAGGTTGTAGAGCGACGACGCCTGCGCTTTCCCGACAGGTGCGGCCTGCCCGGTCCACCCGGCCGCAGTGGAATGCGCGCCGAAGAACCCGGCCGTCGCCACCACCAACCCGATGAGGATCGCGATCACGTTGGAGCTCAACGTGATCGCGATGCCCATCATCATGATCGCGACCGAGACCAGCAGCACCCGCCGGCGGCCGAACCGGGCGGCCTCGGCGCCGGCACGCGACGACGCCCACGTTCCGGCCAGGTACGCCAGAAACACCAGGCTCACCACCGAGGCGGGCAGATGGAACGGTGCGGCGGTCAACCGGTAGCCGAGAAAGTTGTAGAGCGCCACAAAACCGCCCATCAACAGAAAGCCCTGTGCGAACAGGACGAGCTGACGCGGCGTGCGCAGGTTCACGGCGAGCCGATGCGCGAGACTGCCGTCAGGATTGGTGCCGCGGTGCGACGCCGGGGTGAAGCCTTGCGGTTCGGGAGCCAGTTTGACGAAGCCCATCGCCGCCATCCCGCAGATCACCGCGACGGTGAAGACCCCGATCCGCCACCCGGCGAACTCGGCCACCGGGCTCGACACCAGCCGTCCGAGCAGGCCGCCGATCGTCGTTCCGGCCACGAAGGTACCGGCCGCGCGGGCGGCGTGCGCACGGTCGACTTCTTCGGTCAGGTAGGCCACCGCGATGGCCGGCACACCACCGACCAGCAGTCCCTCAGTGAACCGGCCGGCCATCAGCAGCCCGAATGTCGGCGCGAAGGGCACCAGCATCCCGACCAGCGTGGCGCCGGAGACGGAGACCGTGATGGCCTTGACCCTGCCGATGCGGTCGGCCAGCGCCGACCAAGGGATGACGCCGATCGCCAAACCGACGGTGGACGCCGAAATGATCAGGGCGGCATGGGCAGCACCGACGCCGAGGTCCGCGGAGATCAGGGGCAGGACGGCCTGCGGCGAATACAGCTGCGCGAACGTGGCCACGCCCGCGCAGAACAGCGCCGCCAGTAGTCGCGTGTAGGCGGTCGAGCCTCGGGGGTGGCCAGTCCAGGTGCGGTGCAGGGATTGGTCAATGGTCACTGATTGCACGGTAGGAAGGCGTTACTGATGTGTCCAATGCATAGATGATTGCTTACCCATGCACTGAGCGCATGAGGCCAGGTGAGCGGTCACCGCACACTCAGCTGTCGGCGAGGAAATCCACAAAACGCCGGGTGGGCGGTGCCAGCGGACGGCTGCGCGCCCAGGCCAGACCGACCTCGCGTTTGGCCCGGCTGTTCGACAGGGGCACATGGACCACCCTCGCGTCCGTGCCGTCCCGCGGCACCGGCACTACCGCCACGCCGAACCCCGCCGCGACCAGTCCCTCCATCGTCGGGATCTCGGAGGCCTCGAACACGATCTGCGGATCGATGCCGGCCTCGACCCACAATTCGTCGGTCAACTGCCGCAACCCGAATGGCTTCTCGAGCGCGACGAACGGTTCGTCGGCCGCCACCGACAGGCTGACCCGGCTGCGCCCCGCGAGCCGGTGCCCCACGGGGACCGCCAAGCACAGTCGCTCGACGTAGAGGCGGTGCCAGGAGAAGTCCGCCGGGTCGGGCCGTGGTGAGGTGATGGCGATGTCGGACCCGCCGTCGAGGATACTGCGGGCGATCTCGTGCGCGGCCGCCTGAAAAAGGTCGAATTGGATCTTCGGCGACGTTTCCCGAAATCGCCGAAGTTGTTCGGGCACATACCAGTTGGCCAGTGAATGCAGGAACGCCAGGCGGACACGGCCGGTGTCGGGATCACGCAGTGCCGCAATGCGATCCAGGGCCGCCTGCACTTCGGCAAGGCTGCGGCGGGCGTGCTCGAGCATGATGCGGCCGTACTCGTTGAGGTGGAGTCGACGCCCGACACGATCGAACAGCGGGACGCCCGCGTTCTGCTCGAGCCTGCTCAGCGCGCGCGACAGCGTGGGTTGACTGATCCCCAGTTCGGCCGCGGCCTCGGTGACGTGTTCGGTTTCGGCCAGCACCACGAACCACTGCAGTTCCTCGAGATGCATGCGACGACCCTAGGCCGAGCTGACGCCGCTCAACAGGGCGTTCACCAAAGCCCCGTACCGGCCCGCCGCGTCGTCGCCGGCCACCGGGCTGCTCATGACCTGCAAGAGCAGGGTGCCCATCAGTGCGTTGGCGATGGCGTCGGGGTCGACGTCGGAGCGGACGGCACCGCTGTCCACCGCCCGGCGCACCCTGTCCACGAGTCCGCTGCGTTGCGGGACGCTCAGTTGTTCGTAAAGTGCTTCGGTATCACCGGAATTCGCCGCCGCCGCGGCGACGAGTGCACGGATGAGCTTGGCGTTGGCGGGTTCGGCGATGAACTCGCCGTGCTCGATCAGCCAGCGCTGGAGGTCCGCTCTGAGATCGCCGGTGTCGGGCACGCCGAACGAGCCGCCGCGGCCGTATGCGTCCAGTACCGCCTCGGCGACCAGCGGCGCCTTCGACGCCCACCGCCGGTAGAGCGTCTTCTTGCCGACCTGCGCTCGCGCGGCGACGCCGTCCATCGATAGCTCGGCGTAACTGGATTCCATCAGCACCTCGCGCACGGCGTCGAGGATCGCCGCGTGCAGCGACGCGTCTCGAGGCCGGCCGGGCGGTTGCGACATGCCGCGAGCTTAACTTCGCCGATTCCCCGCCGGTCGTCGGTGACGGTGCGGTACCTTGCCCGGTATTACGACACCCTTCGTGTCGTAATTGTCCAGACGAGTCGCACCCGAGGAGCGCCCGCCGAGATGAACTCACCCGCATTGACCGTGCCTACCGATTTCGCCGAGGTGTCGCCGAGCTGGATGACCGACGCCCTGGCCGCCCACCACCCCGGTGCCACCGTCAGCCACGTCGCGATCGACCTTCGCGACGACGGCACCAATCGTCGTGCGCGCCTTCGGTTGTCCTACTCCGAGGGCACGGGACCGGCGACCGTCTTCGTCAAGGCCGCCGACCCGGACCACAAGGAACTGATCCGGATGACCAGCGGCATGTTCCACGAGCCGCGGCTGTTCAGCTCGGGGGTCGAACTCCCGCTGGAGCATCCCGTCGTCTACGCGGCGCTCATCGACGAGGACGCCTACGACTTCTGCCTCGTCATGGAAGACCTCACCGCACGGGGCGCAGATCCGCGGGATTCCCTGCGGCCGCTGACGATCGATCAGGCCCGCTCCGGGATACGCGGGCTCGGGCGCCTGCACGGCCGGTTCTGGGGTGATCGCGTGTTGCGGGAGCCGGCACTGGGCTGGCTGGAACCCTTCGAGCCGTTCGACGGACTGCAGTACGCACCGCTGCCGAGCGCGCTGGAACAGCTCGACGACAGCACCCCGGCTGAGGTGCTGTCACTGTCGATCGACCAGCTGGTCGAAGGGGTGTGGAAGCCCTACATCAGGACGTTGACCACCTCGCCACAGACGCTGCTGCACGGCGATCCGCACATCGGCAACACCTACGTCACGCCCGACGACCAGGTCGGGTTCCTGGACTGGCAGGTCGCCCGTCGCGGCAACTGGTCGCTGGATGTCGGGTACTTCCTGCAGGGCGCGCTGACCGTCGAGGACCGTCGCGAGCACGAGCGGGCGCTGTTGGAGGAATACCGCGACGCGCTCGGGCTGCCCGCCGACGAACTGCCTTCCTCGGAGGAGGTGTGGCTGCGCTATCGAGCGTCGGTCGCGCACGGACTCGCGCTGTGGCTGGCCACCGCCAGCAGCGGAGGCGGGCTCTGGCAGCGCCTCGAAGTCGCCGTCGCCCTGGCCCAGCGCTACGCCAATGCCTACGGCGATCTGGACACTCCGTCTGCGATCGCGGAGATCACCTCGTAACGTAGTGCGCCATACCGCGCGCGACTGAATACCGACGACTGAGACGGGCTCCCATACTCGCGATGTGGGGGTTATGAAGGTTGACCCAATCGCACTCCGGACACTCGCAGTGACCTGCGAGCGCTGGTCGGGTGAACTCGCCGCAACCTCAGCACGTCAAGAACCGGGAATGACATCCCAAGCAACGGCGGCCGCCGTTGCCGCAGTCCATGCTGATGCTGGGCAGGTGTCGGCAAGATTCGCCGCGCGTATGCAGTCGACTGCATCAGCGCTGGCTGAGGGCAGTGTCGGTTATGCCATCGAAGATAATTCCTCCGCTAGACAGCTCACAGACGTGACGATGGATTTGTAGATGCCCAGCAGCGTCTCGCGCCTACCCTGTCCGCAGTCCGAGGCTGGGATACAACCCACCTCACCGACGCGGCGACGCACTGGACGAACACCGCCACGCGCTGGGAGGACATCTTCACGCAGCTATCGCAATCAGTCAGTCATCCGGGCGGTGCACCCTGGCTGGGCGAAGCTGCAGAGGCTGCACAGCAGCGCGCGTATAACGACCGGCTCACCGTCATCAGCGCGGCTGATCAGCTTCATGATGCCTCCACGATCGCCCGCACGGGAGCAGAACAGATCCACTCGGCCAAACAGGCAGCAGTGGCAGCTGTGCAACGCGCTGAGCAGGCAGGTTTCGTTGTCGGAGAGGATTTTTCAGTTTCCAGCCGCGAGACCGGTAATCCAGCCTTGATGGCTGCACGACAGGCTGAGGCACAAACGCTGGCGACCGAAATACGCAGTCGCGTTGGAGAACTAATTGCCACCGACCAGCAGGTGGCAGGCAAGATCGTCGCGGCTACGGCGGGACTCGAAGGAGTCGACTTCGCCGAAAGCGACTCCTCTGCGCCGGGCGGCAAGAAGCCAACCGTTCAAGCGGTCGACAACCACACCTTTCCGGAAGACGAAGGCGGCCAACAAGATCCTGAGCCACCACCACCTGTACGCGGCTTGCCACCAGATGGTGTGCATCCACCGGCCGATGGGCCACTGACGACAGGACCGGCCAGCCGGCCCAGTGAGGCCGGCAAGGGCGGCCAGAGCCTGTGGGACGAGCACGGCGGCGAGTGGCGGTATTTTCCGGGAGACAGGTGGCACAATCCACACTGGGACTACAACGGGCATGGTAATCCGAATTCGCCGTGGGACAACATCCCGATCAACGGCCTGCCGCCTAGGATCCCTCAGGCGCCGCCGATCATCTCAGGCCTTCCCCCGTGGTTGCTCGATCCGTCCGCCGGAGTCGCTGGACCGCCACAAAACCCGCTCCTAGCTCCATTTCCAGGGGCGATAATGCCTACCCCAGCGGCAATCCCCTCCCCAGCACCAGGCCCCGGCCTCAAGCCCAATTTCAACATCCCAGCACCGAGTCCCGGGGATCTTCAGAACGCTGGCGGTGAGACGACGGTCGTGGGCGGTGGCCTGCTGGTACTGATCCTCGGCGCGATGGTTCTCGCATGACGAGTTCGTCATTCGACCCCGCGGGAGTGTCCTCGCTGGTCGAAGCCTTGGCACAGCAAGTCGGGGCCGTGGCGTCCGTGAGCGCGGCGAACTTGGCCCTGTGGCTACCAGAACTGACCGTGCCAAAGGGCTGGAAAACAAACGGCGCTGAAGGTAAGGCTGTCACCCGGATGCTCCTTCGCAGAGTGCGAAGCGATGAACAATGGGACGCTTGCGAGGTCATCAATCTCTACCGGGTAGCCGGAGTCATCCCCGAGTCGCTCGTAGTCGAACATGTCGATCGCACTTTGCGCGACGCTGGCGCTGCGGCAATCCAGAAACAGCGCCTCCAAATTCAAGCACAGCGGAATGTGGTTGCCGCGCGCGCTATGGGACTGCTAACACTCCAGGACTGCGGGGTTCACGTTCAATACACCGACTATGGGATAAACACTCCGGTCGGCGGGGCGCTGATCGAGCAGACGATTCTCGTGGTTGGAGCAGCACAGAATCTGCTGACCACCGAGTTAGCCGCCCTCACAGAGGATTTGGAAGGCGCCCTTCTCAGTAGTCTCGATCGAGCACCGAGACCGCAACACGCAGACGGTAGAGTTCATACAAAGTCGGACACGGCCGGCGACATGAAGAGCGTTGACTCGTCGCCGATACCATTGAAAAACCACAGATGGGCAAGGCCATGACCGTTCTTCGTCTCAACTTCCTTCCAGAGTTTTATTTCGGAGACGATGCTGTGCTGCTGACCCTGGACGGCAGTGGCACCGACAGGATGAAGGCTGCTGTAATCGAGGCACGAAACAACGGATCGTCACTGCTTGTTCACGATGGCGTGACGCACGAGTTTGTCATCGAGACCGGCTCCGCCGCCATTGAACTGAGTCCCGGTCGGGTGGTCTGGCGGCTCGATTCCGCCAAGGCCGCCGAAATCGCGGAGGATCTGGCGACGCTCTGCGCCGCGAGGGACAGTAAGACCGCCGGCCACTTTTACGTCGACATTACAAGCCCCGCGGAAACCCTCGTCATTTCTCGCGACGAGTACACCGACGTCGTCTACCCGTGGATATCACCGCGCTAGACCCCCGAACGGCCACCTATGACACGCCTTCTCGCGATTCGCGTGCTGTAAGTGGCTGCTCGGCACGGATACTTAGGTGCAGTTGAGGGCGCCGACAGCGAAGGGGCAGCAATGACGACGCAGGCAGACGAGAAGCGCGAACGCCGCGGCATCATGCAATCCCTGACCGGGTTGTCCGTCCGGTACGTCGAACGCTTCATGCCCGACCCGTACCTGTTCGCGGTGATCCTCACGATCGTCGTCGCCGGACTGGTCGCATTCCTGGTCAAGGACGCCTCTGCCACCGGAATGCTCAAAGCCTGGTACGGCGGCGTGTGGGGATCGCAGAACATCTTCACGTTCGCCTTCCAGATGGTGCTGATCCTCGTGACGGGCTACACCCTCGCCGAGGCACCAATCCTCAAGCGCGCCATCGTGTACGCCGCGAGCAAGCCGAACAATCAGGTCCAGGCCGCGTTGCTGTGCTTCGGCGTGAGCGCGGTGCTGCACCTGCTGAACTGGGGTCTCGGTCTGGTCGCCGGCGCACTGGTCGCCCGCCAGGTCGCAAAACGTCTGCCCGACACGCACTTCGGCTATCTGATTGCCGCGTCGTTCATGGGCTTCATCGTGTGGACCCAGGGACTGTCGTCGTCGATCGCCCTGGCCAACACCGACAGCAGCAGCCCCATCAACGTGATCCACAAGATCACCGGCATGACGGTGCCGTTGAGCCATACCATCTTCCAGCCCTACAGCTGGCTGTCGGTGATCGTCGTACTCGCCGTGCTCGCGCTGGCGGTCTGGCGGATGGCGCCGGCGCAGACCCTCGCACCCGACCCCGCGATCTTCGAGGACGAGGACCAGTCGCAGACCAAGACGGAAGGTACGAAGACCTTCGCCGAGTGGCTGGAAAACCTCTGGATCCTCAACGTGCTGGTGTTCGCCGCCGGCATCGCCTACTTCTGGATCAGCGGCTTCGCCCTCAACATCTCATCGATGATCATGCTGCTCACGATCACCAGCGCGCTGCTGCACAAGACGCCGATCCGGTTCATTCGGGCATTCACCGGCGCCGCCAAGGTGTCGGGTCCGCTGCTGCTGCAGTACCCGCTCTACGGCGGCTTGGTCGGCTTGCTGGGTTACCAAGCGGCCAAGGACATCAAGCCGTTGCAGACCCTGCTGGCCGAGGGCCTTGTGCATGGCGCGAGCGAATACACGCTGCCGTTCCTGACCTTCGTCGGATCACTGATCATCAGCCTGTTCGTCCCGTCCGGCGGCGGACACTGGGCCGTGCAGGGGCCGATCGCCGTCGACTCAGCGCTGGCGGTCGGTCAGCACTCGTCGGCGTACCTCGGCCTGATGTCGATGGCTGTCGCCGTGGGCGAGGGCGTGGCGAACATGATCCAGCCGTTCTGGTTACTGCCCCTGCTGGCGATCGCGAAGCTGAATGTCCGCCAGGTGATGGGCTTTACGATCGTCGCGTTCCTGATCGGCTTCGTGGTGCTCGGAGCCACCATGCTGATTGCCCCGCATGTGATCTGAGCACTCAGGGCAGGGTGACGCGCTCCACCCGGCCCTTGGTGTCCTTGGTCGTGGTGGTGTCACGGCATTCGCCGAACAGCTCGATGTCTCGGTTCGGATTGCTGACGTTCTGCGGCCCGAAGACAGCCACGACGTTGCCCTTGCTCAACGCGGTGCCATGGGTGTGGAATTCCGGATCGGACGTCCAGCCGGTGTTGCGGAGTTGCTGGACCATCTGGGCGATCTCGGTGTCAGACGCCGCGAACGACGCCGCAGGTGGATACGCGATGCGCATCTGCCCGCGAAAAGGCGGGTCACCCTGGTCATTACACGACGCGTGCCAAAATGCCGCTTCCACGACATTGATGTTGAGCGTCGTGACGATGTCGTGCGCGGCATCCATGACCTGAGCCTTGGACTGCTCGGGAGTCAGCGGGTTGGAGACTCTGTCAGCATCGGATTGCATGATTCCACATCCTGATAGTGCGGCGGCAACCATCACGGTCACCGCGAGCGGGATTCTCTTGCGCGGCAGGATCACTGGGCTCCCGTCCTAGTGGTAGTGGCCTGATGTCGGGGCACGATACAGCTCGGGGTCAGACGGCAGCACACCGATGTCGGTGAGGAAGTTGTCGCTGCGATGCGGTGCGGTCATACCGTCTAGTGCAAGGGCGTCACCGTGGCCTGAGACGATGTCGGCCATGCTGAACAGCGACTCGGTGCCGCGTTCGAAGTAGTGGCTGTGGTCGTTGATGGTCCAGCCGGGGACTTCCGCTTTGAAACGCGTCGAACCGAAACCGTTCATCGCCGGGTCCGCGCCCAGCGCCAGATTCACGCCGGTACCCGGAATGTGTACCTGCGGGAGACCGCCGAGCTGGGTGACCGGATCAGTCGAGGCCGAACCGACGAAGACATGCCCACCGGACGCGAGATGAAAGTCTGCGGCACTCTTGGCCATATCAGTTCCCGGGCAGCCGATGAGAATCACGTCGTTGGTGTGCATACCGTAGCCGGCCGCGGCGTCGGCCACCGTCGTTGAACCATAGGAGTGTCCCATGACGGTCATGTGCGACGAGCCCGGGCCATGAGTGACGTTCAGGCCGTTGACATCTGCGGCGAGCAGCGCTCCCCCCTGGTGCGCGAGCGAGGTCTGCGCGACCTGCGGGTCGGTCAAACTGTTCGGTGCGTCGTAACCCATCCAGGCGACGACGGACGCCGATCGGCTCGGGTCAGCCTTCACGGCTTCGTTGTACAAGTTGCTGGCATCGCTGGCGCTGAGCCAGCCCTCGGTGACGCTGTGGCTGGTGCCCGGCACCACCACCGTGGTGTTGGCAGCCTTGTCTGGGTTGCCGATCGCGATCGCCGCGCGGCCCTGACCATCGAACTTCGTCGGCTGATACACCTGAAGAAATGTCTGGGCGCCGGTTGCCAGCTGATCGTCTTCGAGTGCCTGTTCGACTTTGACCGCGTTGGTGTAGCGCGTGACGTCATCCGGTGTGCAGCCGTAGCGGAACGGATCATCAAGCACATCTTGCGCGGAGACACCGTGCCGGCTGGCGGCTTCCTGGATGTTCTCGATGTCGGTGCGCATCGCCGTCTGGTTCGCCTGATCGCGCGCCTCGACGGGAATCCCGTTGAGGTTGCCCATATACGGTGGGTTG
Organism: Mycobacterium sp.; assembly: GCA_021732005.1. Taxonomy (GTDB): domain Bacteria; phylum Actinomycetota; class Actinomycetes; order Mycobacteriales; family Mycobacteriaceae; genus Mycobacterium. The sequence goes on from JAKFVT010000004.1 coordinate 58,599, forward strand.
TCCCGCAATTCGGCCTGCTGCTGTTCCGGCGTCAGCGAATCCCACCACTTCTTGACCTCCTCGGGCGGGGTCGATTCCGGCGGCGGCGGCGGAGTGGGCCGCGCATCCGGTATCGGCAGCTTGCCGTCCGCCATGTTGATCGCCGCGGCCAGTTCGGCGTCAACACCGTTGGCTTCGGCCAGTATTGCGTTCAACCGGGTCTGCAGATCTGCGATTTTCGTCGCCAGATCCGCGGCCGTCCCTTTGAAGCCTGGACCCTTGACCACCGAGTTCGTCGCCGGGTCGACATCCAGCCCCTGGCTTCGCGCGTCATCTTTGAGCTCGCGCAGATCGATCTTCACTTTCTCGATGTCTTGCGCGGCCTTCTGCGCGGCTTGGGCTACCGCGAGGGCTTCACGGGCGTGGGCATCGAGGTCCACCCGCGTCTTGTGAATCGCGTCGCGGGCGGCGTCGGCGGACACCCCACCCCAGGACTCAAATGCCGGCAATTGTTCGGATGCCCGGGCCGCGTCGGTCGAGGCTCCGCTTCGCGCGGACGCTGCGTGAAAAACTTCCCGGACGGCCTCAGGATCCCACCGTTCAATGTCTGCGACGCTAAGCGTCACGCGCCTGACCATTCGGCCGATAGACGTCGGCGAGCTCCTCGGCGTCGCGCTGATCCATCGCGGCGAACGTCATACCGCTCACCCGCAGACCTTCGGCATGCTCGTAGAGGCGAGTGGTCAGGGTCGTCGTGACCGCGGTCCAGGCAGCCGCTTTTGCCGCCAACGCGGACTGAGATTGCCCCACCCAGCTGAACAGCGAGGAATCGATGGTCTGGTCCGCCTGAGTGTGCGTCGCGAACACGTTCTGCGAGTGCTGATCCAACACCCCGCCCGAAGTGACCAGCGACTCCGGATTGACTTTCAGCGGCTCAGCCATGGCCCGCCTCCTCGCCCCCTGCAGCAAACTGTCCGAACCGCCAACTTACCACCAGAGGGGCATCGCGCGTCGACGCCCGGGAAATGCGCGACCGCGTCGCCGGCACGACACGCGGATCACCCAAAGCCGAGCCGCCGCCCGGCACGATGCGACAAAATGGATGGGTGGCTCGCGTCAGCACCCGCGTTTCCACGTCAGCGCGCGCGATCGCCGTCGTGGCTTTGCTCGCCGGGTTGCTCGGGCTGGTCCTGACGAGCTGCCCGGCCAATCGGGACGGCATTCCGGGCCAGCTGGCAACAGCCAAACAGGAGACCCAGTCAGCGGCGCGATCGGCGGCGCTGGCAGTGCAGTTGTCGGCCGATCACCGCTCCACCTCCGCGTTGGCGTCGGTCCAGCTCACCGACATGCGTGATCAGATTGTCAAGGCGTACAAGAAGATTGCCAGCCTGCGAGCTGACAACGACACCGACCTCAGACACCAGCGGGTACTCACCACCGCCATGACCGTCTTCATCGACGAACTCAATGCGGCATCCGCGGCGGTCCGGGGCGCGGCCCATCCTACGAACCTCTCGCCACTGCGCCAGCGTCTGCTCGAGGGTGCTGACGCGCTCGACCGGGACTACGACCGATGAAGCAGATCTTCGCCGTCGCATTGGGGATCCTCACCGCCATCGGCGGCTTCCTGGACATCGGCGACCTGGTGACCAATGCCGTCGTCGGATCACGCTTCGGAATGGGACTCGCCTGGGTGGTCCCGGTCGGCGTCGTGGGTATCTGCCTCTACGCCCAAATGGCCGGGCGGGTGGCAGCAGTGAGCGGCCGCGCCACCTTCGAGATCATCCGCGAACGCCTGGGCCCGAGGATGGGGGCGGCCAATCTCGGTGCGTCGTTCTTCATCAATCTGATGACGGTGACGGCGGAGATCGGCGGCGTGGCGCTGGCACTACAGTTGGCCACCGACGTCGGACCACTACTGTGGGTCCCGGTTGCGGCTTTTGCTGTGTGGGTGGTGATTTGGCGGGTCAAGTTCTCGATCATGGAGAATGTCACCGGGCTGCTCGGCCTGTCCTTGATCGTTTTCGCCGTCACGGTCTTCGCGCTGCACCCGCACTGGTCCACGCTGGCGCATCAGACGCTCGCGCCCGTCATCCCGCAGAGTGAATCGGCAGCCACGTATTGGTATTTCGCGATCGGACTCTTCGGTGCGGCGATGACTCCCTACGAGGTGTTCTTCTTCTCCTCCGGTGCCCGCGAGGAGCATTGGACCACCAAAGATCTGAGCACCTCGCGGCTCAACGTGCTCATCGGGTTCCCGCTGGGCGGCATCCTGTCCCTTGCCATCGCCGCGTGCGCGACGCTGGTGCTGCTTCCAGCACAGATCGAGGTCACCTCGCTGTCGCAGATCACGATGCCGGTGGTGATGGCCGGCGGCAAGCTTGCGCTGGCCTTCGTCATCATCGGCATCGTCGCCGCGACATTCGGCGCCGCGCTGGAGACCACACTGTCGGCGGGCTACACCCTGGCGCAATTCTTCGGCTGGGCCTGGGGCAAGTTCCGCCGCCCGGCTGAAGCGGCGCGCTTTCACACCGTCATGCTCGTGACCGTATTGGTCTGCGCCGCCGTGCTCTTCACCGGAATCGATCCGATCCTCGTCACCGAATATTCGGTGGTGTTCTCGGCGATCGCGCTGCCGCTGACGTATCTGCCGATCCTCATCGTGGCCAATGATCCCGAATACATGGGCCGCCATGTCAACGGCCGGGCAGTCAACATCGCGGGCTCGATCTACCTGGTGATCATCCTGGTCGCCTCACTTGCCGCCATACCGTTGATGATCGTGACTGGAGCCGGCCAATGAACTCTCGGGCAAGCGACCTTCCGGACGCGCCGCGGGCTGCCGGCACTCTCATCGATGCCCGCCTGCACCTGCTGGACCGGCAGTTGCTCGACGCCGATGGGGCGCCGGTCGGCATCGTCGACGACCTCGAACTGTCCGACGCCGATGCACCTCGCGTCACGGCGATCCTGACCGGTCGGGTCCTCTTCACGCGGATCTTCGGCGGACGCCAGCCCACGTCGCGGCTGCAAGCGCTGCCGTGGCGGCTCGTCACGAAGGTCGACGCCGCGCTGCACGTGAGTCGAGAGGCAGACCACTTCGACGGACTCTGGATCGAGCACTGGCTCCGCGATCGGCTGATCGCCCGCATCCCTGGGGGCCGGCATGCAACTGAGTGAGCTTCTCGGACTACCGGTCTGTGATAGCGACGGCACCAAGCTGGGCACCGTGATCGATGTGCGGCTGTGCGTCACCGGCGACATGGGCGACCGACCCGACCCGCCAAACGTCTTCGGCGTCATCGTGAGTCCCCGAACCGGGTCCTCCTACCTTGGCTACGAGCGCCGCCGCGTCGATCAGCCCTGGGTCCTCGCGAGTCTGCTGCGCTGGCGTCACCGCGGCACCTTCCTGGCGCTGTGGCGCGATGTCGACGACGTAACCAGCACCCGGCTGACGCTGCAACCTGAGGCCACCAGATACTCGCCGGTGCTGAATTAGCCACGGCCGCAACTGTTTGGCCCCATCCGTCGCTACAAGCCGCCGTACGGACGATCCCCCCGAGCTGGCAACCTCCGGTCGGCGAGCCCCAGTGAATCGGACACCAAGGGCGCACGGGCCCGAGCGACGAGAGCTTCAACACTTCAGATTGTTTATCAATTCGCTGGCACGTCAGACCGTTTTGACATCAATGGACCGCGCTAAGTTGTCGAAATCAACGTTTTCGAACGATTCTCTGCAGGCTGCGTCAGACCGGCAGCAGGTCGTAGGGCGGCGAGCCGACGCCGCTGACCATGAGTTGGCCGGACGGGACTCTCTCGACGAGCTTCACTGTGACGCTGCGATGTCCGACGATCAGCTGCGCGGGCTTGCCCGCCGTCACGGTATCGGGTGCGCCATAGGCGAGGCCCTGCCAGTGGTATTGCCCGTCGATCGGATTGAGGTGCCCGGCGAGGCGAACCCGGACGGGGCAGCGCACACCGGCGACTTCCAGTTCGCCATCACCGTCGAAGACACCGCTGCCGTCGGCCGCTGCCGTCACAGGAAGTTGCTCCGCGTCCACATGCGCCGGCTGATCCGGTTCATCAGCCCGATCTCCTCCAGGAACGCCGCCAGCGGTGCGAATCCGGTTCGGGTGGTCTCGTGGAAGTACGGGTTGGCGCGGGCCTGCCGACGCCCTTCATGACCGTCGAGACCCGCCCGCCGGTACACGGCCCGGTTGGTGAACAGGTAGCGGTAGAACGGGCCGCCGGCGCCGTGGATCGTGGCGAGCAGGAAGCGGTTTCGACGCCGCATGTTGGGCACGTCGCGGCGGGCGCCGTCGCGGGCGAACTGGATGTGACGCGCTTCCTCGGTGACGTGAATTCGCATGACGCGGCGCACAAGTGGCTGGATGTCGGGATCGTCGAGGATCTCCCGCTGCAGCGCGTCGAAAATCTCCTCCCCCACCAGCGCGGCGATCCACAGCACGGTCTTCTGGAACACCAGCGGCAGCAGGTTGATGGTCATCCGCTGAATCCGGCTGGGCTGGAACGGTTTACCGTCGACAGCCTGGATGGCGCGGCCGAACATGACCATGTGGCGGGTCTCGTCGCCGAGTTCGGTGAGCGAGTAGTGGGTAGAGGCCGCGGTGACGTCGGCGTGCATGAGGCCGCGCAGCAGCGCCTGGTTGAGGATGTTCTCGAACCACACGCCGGCCGAGAGCAGGTTGATGAACTCCTGGCGGGACAGCTCGATCTGCTGTTCGCGGCTCATCTCCTCCCACATCTGGGTGCCGTAGAGGGAGACCACGCGGGGCGGCAAGAAGTACTTGTCGGGGACGACGGGGGTGTCCCAGTCGATATCGACGACCGGGGCGTAGGACTTGCGGGCCGAGCCTTTGAGCAGCCGGTCGGAGAACTCCTCTCGACTCGGTGGCGTTGCCGTCCTGGTCGAAGCAGCCATCGAAAAAGCGGCAGCCATGTCGAGCCTCCTAGATCGCGGTTGAGCCGTGAAACCGAAGATACATTCTTCGTTTGTTTGTATCAATAGCCCGCGAGCAGGCCTTACACTGCAGCAATGAAGTACAGCGGCCTGCTCGCCAAAGCGGTGCAGCGTTTCGAGTCGCCGTCGGTGGAGGGCAACGCCGAGAAGATCCTCGACGCGGCTTTGCGGCAGTTCGAATTGTTCGGAATTCGACGGTCCACGGTGGAAGACATCACCAAGCGTTCCGGGCTGGCGCGGGTGACGCTGTACCGGACGTTTGCGAACAAGGACGCGATCGTCGAGGCGGTGCTGTTGCGGGAACTCGAGCGGTTTCTCTCGGACTTGGTGGCCGAGGCCGGCGGTTACGACGAAGCCGAAGACAAGCTGGTCGAAGGCTTCGTCTTCACGCTGAATACCCTGCGGGGACATGCGCTTCTGCAGCGGCTGCTCGCGACCGAACCGGAGACGGTGTTGCCGTTCTTGACGGTGGAGGGCGACAGCGTGGTGCGGACCGCGTCATCGTTTCTGGCGCACCAGTTGGCGGTCGCGCTCCCCGACGATCGCCGAACTCAACTCGAGCTGCTCGAGGTCGCCGAGGTGACCGTGCGGATCATCGTGTCGTTCGTGCTGACGCCGTCGCAGAACGTCGCGCTGGGTGACGATGATGCATTGCGATCGTTTGCGCGGCGGTATCTGGTGCCGCCGCTGCTGGGGTTGGTGGGTTAGTCGTATTGACCTCTGCGGGTGATGGTTTGGACACGCGTACAGCCGGGAAGGATCAGAACATGAATCCACTACGTCGTCGCGCGACGGTCGCCGCCGTCGCCAGCGTTTGCATCGCCGCAGCAGCGCCACTCGGTGTGGGCATCAGTGCTGCCGAACCGTTGAACTGTGTGAACGGGCAGTTTTGGGACCCGATCACGAATACCTGCCAAACGCCGCGTCAGGCGCAGGACTGCGGGCCGGGTCAGTACTGGAATGCCCTGTCCAATGTCTGCCGGCCGCTGGGTCAGCTTTAGTCTGTTCGTCGGCTCAGCTGGGAAGCGCGCAACGCGGCCGCAGGTCGAATGACCTGTCGCACAACGGCTTCAACCGGCGACATCTACCTTGCGACGTAGACCGTGTTGGTTGAGTACCCGCCGGTCAGCGGGTTGGGGAACCGGATGACGGATGCCTCGGACTGGCCGAAGACTTCGGCGAGGACGCCCTCGAACTCTGCGTCGGGCGGATCATCGGACCACAGCGCGAATACCCCGCCGGGATGCAGGTGCCCGACGAGCTTTTCCAGACCGGCCGGCGTGTAGAACGCAGAGTGGCTCGGGTGCAGGACGTGTCGCGGCGTGTGGTCGATATCGAGGAGCACGACGTGGAAGCGCCGGCCCGGTGTCTCCGGATCGAAACCGGCTCGACGGTCGGCCATGGCGAAGAAGTCGCCCTGCTGCAGGCGCACCCGCGGATCCGACACCAGATCGGCGGTGTTGGGAAGCAAGCGACGCTGATGCCAGCCGATGACCTCTTCGAGTGCTTCCACTACGACGAGCGAACGGATACGGGGATCTTCTATCGCCGTCTGGGCGGTGTAGCCGAGTCCCAATCCCCCGACGACGACATCGAGGTCGCCGTCGACCGCCTGGGCCAGGCCGAGGCGCGCGAGCGCTATCTCGGCCGCAGTGAACAGGCTCGACATCAGGAACTCGTCGCCGAGCTTGACCTCGTACACATCGACGTTCAGGGACGGCTCGGTCCGTCTGCGCAGGCTGATTACCCCCATGGGGGTCTCGGACCAGTCGAGTTCCTCGAAACGTGCACTCATGACGCTCCACCGGCCCGCCCGTAATGTCGTTCGCCGAGGGCATCTCGGCGAACGAAGCCTACAGATCTTTAAGACGGCGACATTTTCTTCGGTCAGCGTTCCGTCAGCGTCTGACCACCACGTCGGTAGGCAACTCTGCGCCAGCTGTCGGGTAAAGAGCGACTTTCGGCAGCCCGACCGCTAGCCAGGCCCGACCCTCAGTTCGAGCTGCTCGAGGTCACCGAAGTGTTGTTGGGTTGACGGGGTAGGTCGGCTCAGCCGGGCAGCTGAGCCAGCCAGTCCGAATCCTCGTCGACCGGCTGGTCGTTGATGACGACCCGCGGAACGCCCGGCTCAGGGAATCGGTGCAGGGCGTCAAGATTGCTGGCCGCGATCGCGTGCGGATCGAAGCCGATCGGTAGGCCGACTCGAATGAGGTCTCGGGCCAGTTGAGGTGCGCCGACCCGGTTGGCGATGTCGGCAAGCTGGTCGTTGCTCAGGTCGGTGGGCCCGCCTTCCTTGGGCTGGGTGTCCTTGGCATAGATCGCCTCGATGAAGCGCCACGCAACGTCACTCGATCGCGATTGGTCGGCCACCACGTATGCGGCGTAGACCGCTCGGCTGTCGTATGTGCCACTGGCGGAGTACTTGTCGAGGAAGTCGACGAACCGGACGTTGACGCGCAGCGTGCCGTCCTCCACCCGCTTGCCGATCTTGTCGCCCTGGGCCCGCATGAACTTGCCGCTGAACGGGCACAGCGGGTCGACATAGAGATCGATCTGGCCCAGTGCGTCGGGGTCACCAATCGACAGCGCATCGCCGGCCGGTGCCGCCACGGCGGCATGGGCGATACCGGTTGGCGCGGCGACAAGCAGCGTCATCAGCAGAGCCAGGACCGCGCCGAGGGCTCGAAAGGGCCGGTTTCTTGGTCGTGCGTCCATGGGACCATCATGCCGTCACACGCGTTACCTCGACATCGCTATTATCTCGCCGGCATCAATTGTCGTCGTGTCGAACGGATTCACCATGACTGAACGTGTAGAGCAGCTGGAGTTTCAGGCCGAGGCCCGCCAGTTGCTGGATCTGATGATCCACTCCGTGTACTCCAACAAGGACTCCTTCCTGCGGGAGTTGATCTCGAACGCCTCCGACGCCCTGGACAAGCTGCGCCTCGAAGCCTTCCGGAACAAAGACCTCGACGTCGACACCTCCGACCTGCACGTCGAGATCGACATCGACAAGGCCGCACGTACGCTGACGATCCGCGACAACGGGATCGGGATGACCCGAGACGAGGTGGTGGGCCTGATCGGCACCCTGGCCAAGTCCGGCACCGGCGAACTGCGCCAGCAACTCAAGGACGCCCAGAATGCTGCCGCCTCCGAGGAACTGATCGGCCAGTTCGGGATCGGCTTCTACTCATCGTTCATGGTGGCTGACAAGGTCACGCTGCTCACCCGCAAGGCGGGCGAGAGCTCGGCGACCCGTTGGGAGTCCAGCGGCGAGGGGACGTACACCGTGGCCGACGTCGATGACGCGCCGCAGGGCACCGCGGTCACTTTGCACCTCAAGCCGGAGGACACCGAGGACGAGCTGCACGACTACACCTCGGAATGGAAGATCCGGTCGCTGGTCAAGCAGTACTCGGACTTCATCTCCTGGCCGATCCGGATGCAGGTCGAGCGCCGCAGCCCGGCCACCGAGGAGGGCGGCGAGGAACAGGTCACCATCGAGACCGAGACAGTCAACTCGATGAAGGCCCTGTGGACTCGCCCCAAAGACGAAGTCTCCCAAGAGGAATACACCGAGTTCTACAAGCACATCGCGCACGCCTGGGACGACCCGCTGGAGGTCATCCCGATGAAGGCCGAGGGCACCTTCGAGTACCAGGCGCTGTTGTTCATCCCGTCGCATGCGCCGTTCGATCTGTTCCAGCAGGACGCGCGGGTGGGTGTACAGCTGTACGTGCGGCGGGTGTTCATCATGGCCGACTGCGACGAACTGCTGCCGCCGTACCTGCGCTTCGTCAAGGGTGTCGTCGACGCGGCGGACATGTCGCTCAACGTGTCTCGCGAGATTCTTCAGCAGGATCGACAGATCAAGGCGATCCGCCGACGACTCACCAAGAAGGTGCTGTCGACGATTGCTGAAATGCATAAAGAGCGGCCGGATGAGTACCGGACGTTCTGGGTGCAGTTCGGCCGGGTCCTCAAGGAGGGCCTACTGTCCGACGCCGACAACAAGGACACGCTTCTGGCCGTGTCGTCGTTCGCCTCGACGCACAGCGACGAAGAGGCCACCACGCTGGCCGGGTATGTCGAGCGCATGAAAGACGGTCAGGAACAGATCTTCTACGCCACCGGCGAATCCCGTCAGCAGCTGCTGAGTTCACCGCACCTCGAGGCGTTCAAAGCCAAGGGCTATGAGGTGCTGCTGCTCACCGACCCGGTCGACGAGGTCTGGGTGGACATGGTGCCCGAGTTCGACGGCAAGCGGCTGCAGTCGGTGGCCAAGGGTGAGGTGGACCTCGACTCCGAAGATGACACGAGCGAGACCGAACGCTCGCAGCTGGAGCAGGAGTTTGCGGGTCTGCTCGAGTGGCTCAAGGAGACTTTGTCCGATCATGTCAAAGAGGTTCGACTGTCCACTCGGCTGACCGAGTCGCCGGCGTGCCTGATCACCGACAGCTTCGGCATCACGCCCGCACTCGCGCGGATGCTTCAGGCCTCCGGACAGACGGTTCCTGCCGAGAAACGCATCCTGGAACTCAACCCGGGCCATCGACTGGTGATGGGTCTGCGCGATGCGTTCGCTCGTCGTGGAGGCGATCCCGAACTGTCCGAGACCGCGGAATTGCTCTACGGCACAGCGCTTCTGGCTGAAGGCGGCACCCTCGACGAGCCGGCGAAGTTTGCCGGGCTGCTCGCGGAGCGGTTGGCGCGGACTGTGTAGCGGTTTTGCGCACGAGGTAGCGGCGAGAGCCTGGCCGCCGCTATACCGGGCGTCGTAGCCCGTCCAGCAGCACGCTCAAATACTTACTCTGCGTGGACGGTTCGTCTCCGGGCAGTGTTCGGGCATGATGCACTCCCAATACCAACCTGCGAACATCGGACGTCGTGATACCGGGCCGGACCAAGCCTGCTTTGCGCGCCCGCTGCAGTACCGCTTGTACCGCGTCCATCAATCCTGCCGCCATCTCGACGGTCTCCAAGCAGGCGAACTCGGCGCTTTCGAGAACCGCAGCCATCCCCGGCTGCTGATCCAGGCATCGAAGAGTCCCACCGAGCAGGGCGCGCAGAGCCTGCTCGGGGTCTTCGTTACCGGCTGCGGCCTGCGCCAGTGACACGAGTTCGCCGAACCCGTCCGCAGCCACAGTCTCCAGGAGAGATTGCCGGGTCGGAAAGTGCCGGTAGACAGTGCCGACACCGAGGCCCGCCTCGCGGGCAATGACGTTCATCGGCAGTTCCATGCGTCCCGCTGCCAAATGCTGACGAGCAATCTCCAGCACCCGGTCTCTATTTCGAAGCGCATCCGACCGGAGTTCGGGAGGGGCGGAGGTAGTCGTCAGGTCCACGTAGGAAGACTACAGAAGGATTCGGATGGCTAATCCGGTTAGTGCTATCGTGGATAAACGGATGGATTATCCACTTATCCGATGAGGAGGGCTACACACGATGAGCATCGCCGACGAGGATCGCAAGGTGTTGGTGACCGGCGGTTCCGGCTACCTGGCGGGCTGGACGATCGTCAGACTCCTGCAGCAGGGCTACCGTGTCCGCACGACTGTTCGTGAGCTCGACCGGGAACCGTTGGTCAGGGCCAAGATCGCTACGCAAGTCGACGCCGACGAACGATTGTCGTTCGTGCGGGCGGATCTCCTCGCCGATGAGGGGTGGACCGAAGCAACCGACGGCACCGAGTTCGTAATTCACTGCGCATCGCCGATGCCCGTCGGTAAGTACCAGGGCACCGACCTCATCGGTCCCGCTCTCGATGGCACGGGTCGCGTCCTGCGCGCCGCGCATCATGCAGGCGTGCGACGGTTGGTGTTGACGTCCTCCGCCGACGCCGCAATGCCACCGAGAAACTCGAATGTGGTCGCCGACGAGACGATCTGGACCGATGTTCCGCAGGGGCGTGCCTTTGACTATCAGCGCTCCAAGGTTCTTGCCGAGCAAGCGGCGTGGGCCTTCGCAGAGGCGAATCCCGAGATGGAGTTGAGTACTGTGCTTCCCGCGTTCATTCAAGGACCCGTCTTGGGCAGCGAGTACTCCGGCTCGGTCAGCGTGGTGGCCATGCTGCTGGGTGGCAAGCTCCCGGTGGTTCCACGAGTGGGATGGAGTGTGGTCGACGTGCGCGACGTCGTCGATTTGCACATCGCGGCGATGACGTCGCCAAAGGCCGCTGGTGAGCGCTTCGTGGGCGCTGGTGACTTTCTATGGATCAGCGACATGGCTGCGATCCTGCGGGAAGGCTTGGGCGATCGTGGACGCAAAATGCCACGGCGCACGCTGCCCAACGCCGTCGTGCGACTGGCCGCGTTGGTGAACCGCGATATGCAGGAGATCGTGCCGCGCCTGGGCATCGAGCAGCACGCGAGTTCGACGAAGGCAAAGGAGGTCCTGGGCTGGAGTCCGCGGCCTGCCGCTGAAGCCATCCTCGACGGCGCCCGAAGCCTAATCGACCACAACCTGGCGTGACGGGGTCGGAACGCTGGCGGAGTCGAGACCCGCTTGGCCGCCGGCGGCCTTTGGCTCCGCGACTACCAACCACGCGGTACAAGACTCGGGGACAATCCACCAACCAGGCCCATCAGACATGAAAATGGCCCCCGGAGTAATCTCCGGGGGCCATTTCCGCTAGTAGCGGGGACAGGATTCGAACCTGCGACCTCTGGGTTATGAGCCCAGCGAGCTACCGAGCTGCTCCACCCCGCGTCGGTGAACGCAACGTTACCGAACGCAAGCAGACCTACCAAATCGAGTGCTCAAGGGCACATTCGCTGTCACGAGTTCGTCACACGCCCCCCGCATTCACTTGCGTCTCAGACCAGAAGTCGACACCCTCGTTGTAGATGAAACGACAACACGCCACCCGCTTCGCCGCGGCTGCGATGATCACCGCGGCCACTCTCGGACTCACCAGCTGCGATAACGAATCCGGCCTGAACGCAAGCAAACCCGCCGCGTCGATCCCCGCACTGCCGGGCGTGTCCGCGGCCACCACGACCACGAGCACCAAGCCCGCGGCCGCCCCCGTCGACTACACCCGTCTGCTGCTGCAGGCCCG
>JAKFVT010000003.1 GCA_021732005.1 Mycobacterium sp.
GAATGGCGTGACCGCGGGGCGGCGGGTTCCGGCGGCGGCTGCATCGCGGGTTCGGGCCGTGCCTCCGGCTGCGGTTCCGGCCGAGGCTCCTCGATTGGCCCCGCCTCCTGCGGCGGGGTCCAGTGCCGACCGCGGGGCCCGTCGACGAGTGATCCCTGCGCCGCGGCCGAGGGCACGACGAAACCGTTGTCGGCGTTGGCAACCCAGTTACTGCCCGGCGAGCCTGGCGGCAGCCAGCGCCCGTCTGCTTCCACCGGTCGCCACTCCGCGCCCTCGGGTGCCGGGCGCAGCGGCTCCGACTGAGCCGGCTCCGGCGCCAGCGCGGCGGCCGCGGCGGCGACATCGGGGTCGGGCAGCGGCGGTGGCGGCGCGAACGGTCGCTCCGGCTCGCCAGGCCGCCCGGCGTTCTGCCCGCCGTTTTCCCACAGCCGCCGGTGCGAACCAACCGGCTCGGGCTCCGGCTCGGCCCGGCGACGGCGCCGCGGCGACGGCGGCGCAGACGGCTCCGGCTGCTCCGGCTGCTCCGGCGGCGACGAGACCAGCGGCTCTTCGGGAACGTCGATGATCGGGTTCTCGGCGGTACGACTGGCGGTGTACTCCGGCCGGACCGGGGTGATCCGGCTGCTCTCGACACGCCCGGGCACCGGCGGCATGGTCGTCGTGTCGCGGGTCCAGTCGGCGGCCCGATCGCCCTCGAGCGCCGGCTGGTCACCGAGGTCGGCGTCGAACATCATCTCCAGGTTTGCCCGCAGCGCAGCCAGTTCCGCACGCAGCGCGGCGACCTCGTCGGCCGCCTGCGCACGCAACTCGGAGGCCAGCTCCCGGCGCAGATGCGATTCGACGCTGAGTTCGTATTCGCGGCGGGCCGAGATCTCCCGGTCGAGTTGCAGGTCGTAGACCAGCTTCAGGTCGCGCGCCCGGGCGGCATCGATATCGCTCTGCCTGCGATACATGACGGAGACGAAAGCCCCGATCACCGCGGCCCACAGCGACAGGATGACCGCCAGCTTCAGCAGCTCGACGCGGGTGGTGAACACCAACGCGGAACTGGCCGCAATGGCAAGGACCAGCAACACCGTCAAGAGCAGCCAACCCGGCCTGCGGCCGCCGCGCCGATTCTTGGCGCCGCGGGACAGAACGGTCATGGGCTGACTGTACCCGCGCGATGTCCGTCCGCGTGTCGTCGAGCTGCGGCGATTCGCCGTTTGAGCGCTACTCCCGGGCGGCGTCCGGATCGTCGGTCGGGTCACCGGGCGAGCGGCAGCAATACTCGAGCCACAGCGCCGCGACGACGAGCGCCAGCGCGCTGACCGCGGCCACCACCGCACCCGGGGTGTCCGCACCGGCCACCCGCAGCGCGGTCCGGCGGGGCAGCAGGTAGGCCAGCATCCCGACCCACCATCCCAGCATCACCGCACCGACCCACGTCGACGCCTTGGCCACCACCACGCTGCGCGCCACGGTGAGCGGGTGCAGCCGGCCGCCGCCGACGCCGATCTGGCCGTCGCGGATCTTGGCCCGCACCGACACGGCCCAGGCACCCTCGATCGCGGCGACGGCCAGCAGCGAGAGCCCGGTGAACAGCGTGATCGGCGGAAAGTAGCGGTACAGAATGTGCACGAGCAGGTAGGCCAGGATCGCGACTCCGACGGCGGCGACGGTCAGATCGCGCTTACGTGTCGGCCCCATCAAGCGCCCAGCCGAAGCACGAGAGGGGTCAGGCGCACTCCGTCGCGGTCGACCGCGTCGAGCTCGGCCAACAGTCGGTCGACCCGCTGACTCTCGCCCGCCACCGTGAGTTCGGCATCGGGGTCCACGGCCAGCCACGGCACCATCACGAAGGCCCGCATGTGGGCCAGCGGATGCGGCAGGGTCAGGCCCTCGTCGCGGGAGAATACCTCGGTGTCGCCGTCATGACAGGTGACGAGGTCCACGTCGAGGGTGCGCGGTCCCCACTTCTGCTCGCGGACGCGGTCGTTGGCGTTCTCCAAAGCCTGTGCGCGCCGCAACCATTCGTGACCGTCGGCCTCGGGGTCGTCGGCGACCACGACCGCGTTGAGGAACGGTCCCTGCTCGACCCCACCCCAGGCATCGGTTTCGTAGACCGGTGACAGTGCGCGCACCATGTCGCCGAGCCCGTCGACCGCGGCCTGCAGCCGCGCCACCCGGTCACCGAGATTCGAGCCGATCGAGAGCACTACGCGCGTCACAGCTCACCGCCGAGGGGAACGATCTGGCCTCGTCCGCTGCGGCGGGACCGCCGCGCGACCACCGCAACGTCGGTGAATGTCAACGGGATCGGCGCGTTCGGCTTGTGCACCACCACCTCGACGGCATGCACCCGCCGGTCGTTCATCACGTCGTCGGCGATCTCGCCGGCCACCGTCTCGATCAGATTGCGCGCCGGGCCGCCGACGATGGCGGCCGCACGCTGGGCCAGCGTGCCGTAGTCGAAGGTGTCGGCCAGGGCGTCGCTGGCGGCCGCGTCGGCCAGGTCGATCCACACGGTGATGTCGACGATGAAGTCCTGTCCGTCGCGGCGCTCGTGATCGAAGACGCCGTGGTTACCGCGGACCGTCAGGCCCCGCAGCTCGATCCGGTCAGCCATCTGCACCTGCTTGTTCCCGCCCGCCACCCCATGCTCCAACCACTTTGAGCGCGTCCACACTGGCGCGCACGTCATGCACCCGGACACCCCAGGCGCCGTGGACTGCGGCCAGCGCCGAGATCACCGCGGTCGCGGTCTCTCGCCCGTCCGGCGGTCGGACGGTGCCGTCGGCGTCGGCGAGCAGCGAGCCGAGGAACCGCTTGCGGGACGCACCGACCAGCACTGGGATCCCGGTCGCGACGAACTCCGGCAACGCGCGCAGCAGCGCCCAGTTGTGCTGGGCGGTCTTGGCGAAACCCAGACCCGGGTCGATGATCAGCTTCTCCTGGTCTACGCCCGCGGCGACGGCAGCATCGACACCGGCGAGCAGATCGTCGCGCACCTCGGTCACCACGTCGCCGTAGGCCGGCACATCGTGGGGATGCTCGGCCCGCACCGAGCGCCAGTGCATCAACACCCAGGGCACCTTGGCCTCGGCCACCAGCGGCGCCATCACCGGATCGGCCTTGCCGCCGGATACGTCGTTGACGATGCTCGCGCCGTTGTCCAGGGCGGCGGCCGCGACCGCCGCGTGCATGGTGTCGATGCTCACCGTGATCCCTTGGGCGGCAAGTTCTTTGATGACGGGTATGACGCGGGCGGATTCCACGGCGGCGTCGATACGCACCGCGCCGGGACGGGTGGACTCACCGCCGACGTCGATGATGGACGCACCTTGGGCGGCCAGGGCCAGTCCCTGTTCGACGGCGCGGGCCGGGTCGAGATAGCGTCCACCGTCGGAGAAGGAGTCGTCGGTGACGTTGACAACTCCCATCACCAGGGTTCGCGGTCCGTGTGTTTGCGTCATTTACGCAAGATGAGATCCAGCGCCTCGGATCGCGATGCGTGGTCGGTCTTGAACTGTCCGCGGACCGCCGACGTCGTCGTACTGGACCCGGGCTTGCGCACCCCACGCATCGCCATGCACAGGTGCTCGGCCTCGATCACCACGATCACCCCGCGCGGCTTGAGCTTGCGCATCACGGCATCGGCGATCTGGGTGGTCAGCCGCTCCTGCACCTGCGGACGCTTGGCGTAGAGGTCGACAACCCGGGCCAGCTTCGACAGTCCGGTCACCCGGCCGTCCTCGCCAGGGATGTACCCGACGTGCGCGACACCGTGGAACGCCACCAGGTGGTGCTCGCAGGTGGAGTACATCGGGATGTCCTTGACCAGGACGAGTTCGTCGTGCTGCTCGTCGAAGGTGGTGTTCAGCACCGCATCCGGATCGGTGTAGAGCCCGGCGAACATTTCCTGGAAGGCCCGCGCGACGCGCGCCGGAGTGTCCTGCAGACCGTGCCGGTCGGGGTCTTCACCTACCGCCAGCAGCAGTTCACGGACGGCGGCCTCAGCCCGGGTCTGATCGAACACAGGGGTCTGAAACGTGCTCGCGTTGGGCTGCGGCATCGAAGCTCCGTTCGTCATCAGCCGTGGGACGGTGGATTCGACCGGCCCCCGTCGTCACCCGAATCGTCCTGCGGCTTCGCGTGCTGACCCGTGTGACTGGGGGAAGGATACGGCTGATAGGGCGGATACTGCTGGCCCTGTTGCGGATACTGCTGGCCCTGCTGCGGATGCGGTTGGCCCCAGCCGGGCTGCGGCGGGTACCAGTATCCACCCTGCTGACCGTGCGGCTGGCCTTGCTGGCCCTGCTGCGGACCGCCTTGCGGCGGCCAGCCCGGGGCATGCCAGCCGGCCGGTGCGCCATAGTCGGGCTGCGTCGAGCCGGGTTGCGGCTGCTGACCGGCGTGCGCGCCGTTGCCGTTCCCGCCGCGCGGCTGCTCGGCCTGAGCCTGCGCACTGGCCTGTGCGATCGCCTTCTTGAAGGCCGGCTCCGGCATCGGCCTCGGCCACGGCTCGCCGCGTTCGATCGCCAGCTCACCGGGAGTCTTGATCGGCGGCTTGTCGGACGGGATGCGTCCGCCGAAATCGTCGAACACCGTCAGGCGCGGTCGCTTCTTCACCTCGCCGAAGATCGCTTCCAGCTCCTTGCGGTGCAGCGTCTCCTTCTCCAGGAGCTCGCCGGCCAAGGTGTCGAGGATGTCGCGGTACTCGGTGAGGATCGTCCACGCCTCGGTGTGAGCGGCCTCGATGAGCTTGCGGACCTCATCGTCGATATCGCGGGCGACCTCGTGCGAGTAATCAGACTGGGTGCCCATGGTGCGGCCGAGGAACGGATCGCCGTGCTCGGTGCCGTACTTGACCGCACCCAGCTTGGCGCTCATGCCGTACTCGGTGACCATCGCGCGGGCGATCTTGGTGGCCTGGTCGATATCGGACACCGCGCCGGTGGTCGGCTCGCGGAAGACCAGTTCCTCAGCGGCGCGGCCTCCCATCGCAAACACCAGCCGGGCGATCATCTCCGAGCGGGTCATCAGGCCCTTGTCGTCCTCGGGCACCGACACGGCGTGGCCGCCGGTACGGCCGCGGGCCAGGATCGTGACCTTGTAGATCGGCTCGATGTCGGGCATCGCCCAGGCCGCCAACGTGTGACCGCCCTCGTGGTAGGCGGTGATCTTCTTCTCCAGCTCGCTGATCACGCGGCCCTTGCGGCGCGGACCGCCGATCACCCGGTCGACGGCTTCCTCCAGCGCGGCGGCGGTGATGATGGTGCCATTCTCGCGGGCGGTGAGCAGGGCGGCTTCGTTGATGACGTTGGCCAGGTCGGCGCCGGACATGCCGACGGTGCGCTTGGCCAGTCCGTCGAGGTCGGCGTCGGGGGCCATCGGCTTGCCCTGCGAGTGCACCCGCAGCACGGCTTTGCGGCCGGCCAGGTCCGGGCTTGTCACTGGAATCTGACGGTCGAAACGGCCCGGGCGCAGCAGCGCGGGGTCCAGGATGTCGGGCCGGTTGGTGGCCGCGATCAGGATGACGCCTTGCCGGTCGCCGAAGCCGTCCATCTCGACGAGCAACTGGTTCAGCGTCTGCTCGCGCTCGTCGTGGCCGCCGCCCATACCGGCGCCACGCTGGCGACCCACAGCATCGATCTCGTCGACGAAGATGATGCACGGGCTGTTCTGCTTGGCCTGCTCGAACATGTCACGCACCCGGGAGGCGCCGACGCCGACGAACATCTCGACGAAGTCGGAACCAGAAATCGTGAAGAACGGAACTCCGGCCTCACCGGCGACCGCGCGGGCCAGCAGCGTCTTACCCGTCCCGGGCGGACCGTAGAGCAGCACGCCCCTGGGGATCTTGGCGCCGAGCGCCTGATACCGCGACGGGTTCTGCAGGAAATCCTTGATCTCGTACAGCTCCTCGACCGCTTCGTCGACACCGGCGACGTCAGCGAAGGTCGTCTTGGGCATGTCCTTGCCCAGCTGCTTGGCCTTGGATTTACCGAAGCCGAAGCCCATCCGGCCGCCGGTCTGCATGCGGGAGAACAGCACGAACAAGCCGACCAGCAGGAGCAAAGGAAGCATGTAGACCAGCAGCGAGCCCAGGATGCTGCCCTGGTTGACCACGGTGTTGGTCTTGATGTTCTTGGCGCTCAGGGCGTTGAACAGGTCGACTCCGTACCCGGTCGGGTACTTGGTGATCACCTTGTTGGAGTTCTCGGTGTCGCCGTTGCCGTTCTTCAGCTCGAGGCGAAGCTGTTGCTCGCGGTCGTCGATCTGCGCGCTCTTGACGTTGTCGCTGGTGATCTGCGACATCGCCACCGACGTGTCGATGGGTTTGTAACCCCGGGTGTCGTCACTGAAGTAGAAGAACGACCAGCCGAGCAGCAGCACAACGGCAATCACCGTGAGTGTGCGGATCACGTTTTTGCGGTTCATCAAACATCGGCCGTTACGGCCCGGTCCTTCCGATATGCGCAGCTGGGATAGTTCAGGCTACCGCTAGGACAACGTGGGCAAGGCGCATGAGGGTTTCCGTCAGGCTTTGGTAGCTGTTCGCTGTGCGCCGAACCGGCACTTCCGGGCTGCCCGAAGCTGTGCTTGGCTGGCACCGTGCTCGCTTCGACCGAACGGTTAGTCGACGTCGCCGAGGTCCGGTTGCGGGTGCTCGAAGCCGGTGACCGGGGCGCGCCCGTGGTGGTGTTGGCGCACGGCTTCCCGGAGCTGGCGTACTCGTGGCGACATCAGATTCCCGTCCTCGCCGAAGCCGGCTACCACGTGCTGGCACCCGACCAGCGCGGCTACGGCGGATCGTCGGCACCAGAGGCGGTCGAGGCCTACGACATCCACCGCCTCACCGGCGACCTGGTGGCACTGCTCGACTCGGAAGTCGGCGGAGGCGCGGCACAGGCGGTGTTCGTCGGTCACGACTGGGGCGCGATGGTGGTGTGGCACACCGCGCTGCTGCACCCGGACCGGGTCCGGGCGGTCGCCGGACTGAGCGTGCCGCCGATCCCGCGGGCGCGAAGCCGGCCCACCGAGCGGTGGCGGGAGAAGTTCGGCGAGGACTTCTATATGTTGCGATTCCAGGAGCCAGGGAAGGCCGACGCCGAGATGGCCGCCGACGTGGCGGCCACCATGCGCGGCATGTTCGCCGACCTCTCGCCGTCGGCGCCGCCCGGGTGGATCGGCGACGACGAGTTCAACCACTACGTCGCCGAGTTCGGCAGGACGGGATTCACCGGCGCGCTGAACTGGTACCGCAACTACGACCGCAACTGGGAATCGACGACCCAGCTCGCCGACGCGCACATCACCGTGCCCGCGCTGTTCGTCGGGGGCACCGCAGACCCGATCGGTCCGACTATGAATCCGGCCCGCGCCCGCGAGGTGGTGGCCGGGCCGTACACCGAGCGGTGGATCGACGGCGCCGGGCACTGGGTGCAGCAGGAGCGCCCCGAGGACGTGAACCGGATCCTGTTGGAATTCCTACGCGAAGTGGAGTCGTCGTGACGCAAAAGCCGTTGAACTTCGGGGTGTTCATCACGCCGTTTCATCCGGTAGGCCAATCCCCAACCGTCGCACTGGAATACGACCTGGAGCGGACGGTCGCCCTGGATCGGCTCGGGTTCGACGAGGCGTGGTTCGGCGAACACCACTCCGGCGGATATGAATTGATCGCCTGCCCGGAGGTGTTCATTGCCGCGGCCGCCGAGCGCACCAAGCACATCCGGTTGGGGACCGGCGTGGTGTCACTGCCGTACCACCATCCGCTGATGGTGGCCGACCGCTGGGTGCTGCTCGATCACCTGACGCGGGGCCGGGTGATCTTCGGCACCGGGCCCGGCGCGCTGCCGTCGGACGCGTACATGATGGGCATCGATCCGGTGGAGCAGCGGCGGATGATGCAGGAGTCACTCGACGCGATCCTGGCGCTGTTCCGCGCCGGGCCGGACGAGCGGGTCGACCGGCATTCGGACTGGTTCACCCTGCGCGACGCGCAGCTGCACATCCGGCCCTACACCTGGCCGTACCCGGAAATCTCCACGGCGGCAATGGTTTCCCCATCAGGTCCGCGGCTGGCCGGGCAGCTGGGCACGTCGCTGCTGTCGTTGTCGATGTCGGTGCCCGGCGGCTATGCGGCGCTGGAGGACGCCTGGGGTGTGGTCGTGGATCAGGCCACCAAGGCCGGCCGGCCCGAGCCCGATCGCTCGTCGTGGCGGGTGCTGGGGATCATGCACCTCGCCGACACCCGCGAGCAGGCGATCGAGGACTGCACGTACGGATTGCAGGATTTCGCAAACTATTTCGGCGCCGCCGGGTTCGTGCCGCTGTCCAACGACGTCGAGGCCGCAGAGCAGTCCCCGCGGCAGTTCGTCGCCGACTATGCCGCCGGGGGCAACTGCTGTATCGGCACACCCGATGACGCCATCGCCTACATCACCGATCTGCTGGACCGCTCGGGCGGTTTCGGCACGTTCCTGATGCTCGGCCACGACTGGGCCGACCCCCAGGCCACCTATCACTCGTATGAGTTGTTCGCGCGAAAAGTCATGCCGCACTTCAAGGGACAGCTTCAGGCTCCGAGGGCGTCACACGACTGGGCGCAGCGCAAACGCGACGATCTGTTCGGCCGCGCCGGTGAGGCGATCATGAAGGCCATCGGCGAGCACGCCGGCGAGAAGACCTAAGCCGGCCGATGTGCATCGAGATTGAACTCACGCAGGCATTCACTCCCACTTTCTCTGCATAGCTTCAATCTCGTTGCCGAAGAACAACTAGTACGCCGACGACGCCGTCCTAGACCTCGGCGGGCTCACCCGGCGTGAGCCAATGCACGTTCGCCAGGCCCGACAGTGTCTGGCGTGCAACACTTTCCTGCTCGCGGAAGTGCGTCCAGCCCTCGTAATGCACCGGCATCACCACCCGTGGCCGCATCAGGCGGGTCAACTCGAGACCCTCGCGGGCGGTCATGGTGAAGCGCACCGGCCCGGTGAACCCGAACCGCACCCCGCCCAGATGCAGCAGCGCCACGTCGACCGGTATCCGCCGAGCGACCTCACGCAGACCCTCGTAGAGCACGGTGTCCCCCGACATCCACAGCGCGGCGGTGTCCTCGCCGTTGCGGTGCAGCGCGAACCCGTTGACCTTCCCGGTGATCGGGCCGCTGAACTTGGGGCCGTGCCGGCCCGGGGTGGCGGTCACCGTCAGCGACGGCCGGCCCTCGGCCTCCAGCGTCGTCGACTCCCAGTCCGCCAGGCCGCGGACATTCGGCGCGGCCAGCCGCCGCGCGGCGGGCACGGTGGTGACGACAGTGCCGGCCTCGGCGAGCAGGGCACGGCCGGAGTCGTCGAGGTTGTCGGCGTGCTGATCGTGGCTGAGCAACACCACGTCGACGGGTGCGACGACGTCGCGCGGCCGGGCCGGGCCGGCGACCTTGCGGGAGGACGTGCCCCAACCGAACGTGTACCGGCGGCCAGGTGAGTCGAAGGTCGGGTCGGTCAGGATCCGCCAGCCCTCGACCTCGATCAGCGTGGTGGGGCCGCCGAGGTGAGTGAGCGCCAGCTTGGCCATCCCAAAAACCTAGCGCGCCACGCTACGGTGTCTCCCATGCCCATGGCCGGACGTCGTGTCGTTGTTGCGCTGGCCTCGGCGGCTACGGCCGCCGCCGTCCTCACCGGCTGCGACTCGGCGCCTGCGGTGCCCGCCAATCCGCGGCAGGTCACCGTCGTCGGCTCCGGCGATGTGAAGGGCGTGCCCGACACACTGACCGCCGACGTGAGCGTCGAGGCAGCCGCAGCCGACGTCACCACGGCGATGAACCAGGCCAACGACCGCCAGAACGCGGTACTCAACGCACTCAACGCCAGCGGCGTCGACACCAAGGACATCAGCACCACCGGCGTCAGCCTGCAGCCCCAGTACGGCGACAACTCGGTGATCACCGGCTACCGGGCGAGCAACTCGATCCAGATCAAGATCCGCAAGCTGGACACCGCCTCGCAGGTGCTGGCCAATATCGTCAGCGCCGGCGGAGACGCCACCCGGATCAACTCGGTGAGCTACTCCATCGAGGACGACGCCAAGCTGGTCGGCGACGCCAGGGCCCGAGCGTTCAACGACGCCAAGCAGCGGGCGCAGCAGTACGCCGACCTGTCCGGACTGTCGCTCGGCAAGATCATCTCGATCTCCGAGGCACCCGGCGGCACACCCCCGACTCCCCCGGTTCCGATGCCCACACCCCGCGGCGCGATGGCCAGTTCGGTTCCGCTGGCGCCCGGCCAGCAGACCGTGAGTTTCTCGGTGACCGCGGTCTGGGAGCTCAGCTAGGCGACTCCGCCTTGGCCTCGGCGAACCCGTCGAAGTCCTCCCGGGTGTACGGCCGGGCCTCGACCAGCACCATCCAGTTGCCCGAGTTGTCTCGCATCAAGGCCTCGACCCCGTAGGGCCGCTCCTCGGGTTCCTGGATGAACTCGACGCCCTTGGCCTTCAACTGTTCGTAAGTCGCCCGACAGTCGTCGACGGCCAGCCCGAGGCCGGGCAGACCACCGGCGGCCTGGGCCCGTTGGAAGGCTGCGATCAGGTCATCGGACAGCGGCTTGCTGGGCGTGGTCAGATGCACCTGCAGCTCAGGCTGATTCGGGTGAACCACTGTGCACCAACGGAAGTCGGGGCCGAGCTGCAGATCCTCCTTGGCTTGGAAGCCGAGGACGTCGGTGTAGAAGGCGAGTGATTCGTCGATGTCTCGCACGAAGACGGATACCAGGGAGATGTTCGTGATCATGGACCCACGCTAAGCGGGGGTTCCGTCGCCGGGCTTCTCCCCGATTGCGCTTCCCGCCGGTGGGTACCGTTCGGCGAGACCTGCCATGAACAGGTAGCAGCCCGGGATGCGCGGCGCGCCGTCGGCGTACCGGCGGCGGAATTCGGTGGGGCTCACACCGACCAGTTCGCGAAACCTCGCCGAGAACGAGCCGAGGCTGGTGAAGCCGACCGTCATACACACCTCGGTGACGGTCAGATTGGTGGCGCGCAACAGATCCTGTGCACGCTCGACCCGGCGGCGCGACAGATGCTCGGCCGGCGACATGCCGTAGGTCGCGGTGAACAACCGCTGAAAGTGGTACTTGCTGATACCCGCGACCGCGGCGAGCTGTTCGAGATCGAGCGGCTGGTCGTAATGCCGGTCGGCGTGATCACGGGCCCGGCACAGATGACGCAGCAGATCGTCCGAGGCCCGCATGGGCTAGCCCTGATACACCTTCGGTTCGAGCGTGCCGATGAACGGCAGATCGCGGTAGCGCTCGGCGTAGTCCAGACCGTAGCCGACCACGAACTCGTTGGGGATGTCGAAGCCGACGTATTGGATGTCGACGTCGGCACGCACCGCGTCCGGCTTGCGCAGCAGCGTGCACACCCGCAGCGATTTGGGATGGCGGGTCGCCAGGTTGCGCAGCAGCCACGACAGCGTCAGCCCGGAGTCCACGATGTCCTCGACGATCAGCACGTCGCGGTCGTGGATGTCGCGGTCGAGATCCTTGAGGATCCGGACCACCCCCGACGACGACGTCGACGATCCGTACGAGCTGACCGCCATGAATTCCAACTGCGTGGGCAGCGGGATCGCGCGGGCGAGGTCGGTGACGAACATCACCGCACCCTTGAGAACGGTGAGCAGCAGCAGATCCTGACCGTTCAGCGAATCGGCGTAGTCGCGGGCGACTGACGTCGCCAGCTCAGCGGTCCGGGTGTGAATCTGCTCTTGTGACAACAAGACCGATTTGATGTCCCCGGGGTACAGCTCGTGCGCCGACACGTCCACACTGTGCCACGAGCAAGGCCTGACGACCAATCTCACACCGGTTGCGTGTACATCATCAGCCTGCCGTCGCGGCGCGCGGCGAACAATCTTTGCTGCCGAAGCTCCGAGCCGACGGCCACTCCGCCCTGCCCGCGCCAGGCGGTGACCAGGGCGTCCACCGCGCGGATCTGCTTGTCGGTGAGGTTGGTCGCGCCGCCGCCCAGCAGCCAGCCGCGGATCACCCGCCGCCGCACGGCGGTGGGCAACGCGGCCAGCGCGGTGACCGCGACGGTGTCGCCGAGGGCGGCTGTGTTCTCCAGCGCCAGGGCGGCCCATTCGTCCAAAGCGTCGGTGTCCTCCCGCAGCGCGGCCGCGGTGCGGGCCAG
The DNA here is from genome assembly GCA_021732005.1 of Mycobacterium sp. Classification (GTDB taxonomy): domain Bacteria; phylum Actinomycetota; class Actinomycetes; order Mycobacteriales; family Mycobacteriaceae; genus Mycobacterium. Next base: position 12,172 of record JAKFVT010000003.1, read on the forward strand.
CGCCTCGGCAACACCACCGCCGAGCACGTCTTCGAGCAGCGGCAGCACCTCGGTGCGCAGCCGAACGCGGGTGAAACGGGCGTCGTGATTGTGTGGGTCGTCCCATGGGGTGAACCCGAGCTCGGCGCACGCGGCGTGGGTGACGGCGCGGCGCACCCCCAGCAGCGGCCGGTACCAGGGCGGGTCGCAGGCGCGCATGCCGGCGATCGACCGCGCCCCTGAGCCGCGGCCCAGCCCGAGCAGCACGGTCTCGGCCTGGTCGTCGAGGGTGTGCGCCAGCAGTACGGGCGCATCGGCGCGCGCGGCGTCCAGCGCGGTGTAGCGCGCGGCGCGGGCGGCGGCTTCCGGACCGCCGTCGGCGCCGACCTGCACCCGCAGCACCCGGGCGTCCACGCAGCCGAGGTCGTGCGCCTGCCTACGTGCGGTCTCGGCGACCCGCTCGGAGCCGGGCTGCAGACCGTGGTCGACGATCAGGGCGGTGGTCGGCAGCGCCGCGGCGGCCGCCGCCGTCAGCGCCAGCGAGTCCGGTCCCCCGGACAGCGCGACGCACCAGGACGTCGCGCCGGGCAGGTGCTCGGTCGCGAAGCCGGCCACGCCGGCCCGCAGCGCGGCTACAGCACCCGGTCGATCCACCGCTGCGGATCTTCGATTTCGTCGGGCAGCGGCAGCGTGTCCGCACTCGTCCACACCGTGTTGAACCGGTCCATCCCGACCCGGTCCACCACATGGTCGACGAACGCCTTGCCGCGGGTGTACTGGCTGAGCTTGGCGTCCACCCCGAGCAGTGCCCGCAGCAGCCGCTGCAGCGGCGGCTGCTTGCGTTGGCGGCGTTGATCGAACCGGTTGCGGATGGTCTGCACCGACGGCACGACGGCCGGGCCGACCGCGTCCATGACGTGGTCGGCGTGACCTTCGAGCAGCGTGCCGAGCACCAGCAGTTGATCCAGCGCAACCTGCTGCGGCTCGGACTGCACTGCGCGCATGAACCCGAGGATGCCCGCGTCACTGGGCCCGAGATCGCCGCTCCGCCGCTTCTTCACGAACTCCGCCAGCCGTCCCACCACCTGCGTCACGTCGTCGGCCGCGTCGGAGGTCAGGACCCCGAGTGCCTGCGACATGTGTTGCGCCAACCAGGGATTGGCGGAGAACTGCACCCGGTGGGTGACCTCGTGCAGGCACACCCACAGCCGGAAGTCGGCCGGCGACACCCGCAGTTGGCGCTCGACGGCGATCACGTTCGGGTAGACCAGCAGCAGCAGGCCGTCGTCGGTGCCGGTGTCGGCGAACGGGTCGTACTGGCCGAGGATCCCCGAGGAGATGAACGCCAGCACGGCGCCGGTCTGCGCGCCGGTCACCCGTCCGGTGACCGGATTGCTGGGTGTGTCGGTGCCGCCGGTCATCACCCGCATGGAATCCGACGCCGCCCGGATCCAGCCCTGGCGGTCGACGATGCGGGCTTCGGCGACGGGGGCGTCGCCGCCCATCCGCGTGACCTCGCGGACGGGGCCTTCGGCCTTGCGCGCCGCGACAGACAATTCGTCGACGGCCTGGCTGCGGGTGTAGTCGGTGGCGGCCGGCCCCGGCCGGGCCAGCCAGGCGCCGACATTCCCGGCGAAGGACCAGTCCACGGCCCGCCCGACGGTCACCTGGGAGCTCATGAGCCGCACCCGCAGGTGCGCAGGACGCTGGCCAGTGCGTCGAGGGCCACCCGGCCCATCGGTCCGGCGTCGTTGGAGATGAACGCGAACGTCAGCACCCGGCCGCCGGCGTCGGTGACCACCCCGGCCAGGGAGTTGATCGCCGTCAGCGACCCGGTCTTTGCCCGCAGCCAGCCCGCCGACGCCCCCTTGGAGTCACCGCCGAGGAATCGATCCGACAACGTTCCGCTGCCGCCGGCGATCGGCAGGACGTCCAGCAGCGGGCGCATGGTGGGCTGGTCGGGTCCCGCGGCGGCCTGGACCACCTCGTCGAGTGTCTTGGCGGTGAGCCGGTCCAGCACCGACAACCCGCTGGAGTCGAACAGCGTGGCACCGGTCATGTCGACGCCGGCGCCGGAGAGCTTGGTGGTGATCGCGTCGACCGCCCCGGCGAAGCTCATCGGACGCCCGCCGGCCTTGGCCACCTCCCGGGCGATCGACTCGGCCATCACGTTGTCGGAGGCGTTCATCATCTGCCGCAGCCGCTCGATCAGCGGGGCGCCCTGCACCGCCGCCAACTGCCTGCCGGTCGGTGGCCCGGGCGCCATCGTGACCTTGGCCGGGTCGACGCCCAGCGCGGTGGCCAGAGCACGGCCGGCGTCCAGGGCCGGGGTTCGGGACCGGGCCGAATCGACCGTGGTCGGCTGGATGCGACCGGCGTCGATCATCACCGACTGCATCGGGGCGATGTCACCGCCGTCGATGTCGGCGGGATCCCAGCCGGGCGCGAAATCCGGCCCGCTGTACAGGGAATCGTCCACCTGGACCGCCGTCGCGGTGATCCCGCTCTTGCGCACCTGGTCGGCGAGATCGCTGATCCTGGCGGCGCCGCGATACCAGGTTTCCTGGCCGGCCGGGGCGGCCGACAGAATCGGATCGCCGCCGCCGACGAGCACCACCACCCCGGGCTGGGTGGTCTGATCGGCCGCGACGACGGTCGTGGTGACCCGCTCGTCGCGGTTCAGCGCCAGCAGCGCGGCGCCGGTGGTGAGCGTCTTGTTGGTCGAGGCCGGCAGCAGCGGCACGTCCGCGCGATGCTCCCAGAGTTGGGTGCCGGTCTGCGCGTCGGTGACCCGACCGCTGACGTTGCCGAGATTGGGATCGGCGACGGGCAACGCCAGCGCGGCCGTCAGACCGGCGGCGGTGGGCACCGGTGCGGAATCGGACACCGGGACCACGCCGGGGCTGGCGGTCACCAGTGCGTGGCCGGGCGGGGCCTGCGCGCTGCTGGTGTCACCGTGCGTCAGGACGGCGGCCACCGCGACGACGGCCGCAACCAGCGCGATCACCGCCACCGCGAGCACCACGTGGGTGGAGCGCCGCCACTGAGTCGGCCTCATCGCTCTCCTGACTTTTCGTTTCGTCTCATTGTGCCGAACCACCCTGTAGTGCAGGCCAGCGCGGGCGTTAGGGTAGGCCGCGTCGCCGGTTCGGCGGGCAGGAGCGAAGCGACCCGGGGATCAGCCCCCCGATCACGATCAGCGGAAATAAGGAGTCCAACGGTGCAGTTCGATGTGACCATCGAGATCCCCAAGGGCCAGCGCAACAAGTACGAGGTCGACCACGAAACCGGACGCGTCCGCCTCGACCGCTACCTCTACACGCCGATGGCGTACCCCGCCGATTACGGTTTCATCGAGGACACCCTCGGCGAGGACGGCGACCCGCTGGACGCGCTGGTGCTGCTGCCGCTGTCGGTGTTCCCCGGTGTGTTGATCGAGGTGCGCCCGGTCGGCATGTTCAAGATGGTCGACGAGGCCGGCGGCGACGACAAGGTGTTGTGTGTGCCTGCCGGGGACAACCGCTGGGATCACATCCAGGACATCGGTGACGTGCCCAAGGACGAACTCGATTCGATCCAGCACTTCTTCACCCACTACAAAGACCTCGAGCCGGGCAAGTTCGTGAAGGGCTCGGACTGGGTCGGACGGGCCGAGGCCGAGGCCGAGGTGGAGCGCTCACGCGAGCGGTTCGCCAAAGAAGGTCACTGAGGGCTGACCGCCCTGGTGAGAAAGTTTGCCTGGCCGTAACAATCGGTAACCCGGTTGTCCTTTGGCTTTCCGATCATGAACTGGTGTTGATGCACCAGGGCATCGGTCTCGAGGCCTTCAACGAGCTGCCGGACAGCAAGGCTGTTCATGCGCTCTACGAGTGCTGCAACAGTGTCACCCTCGCACGGGACCTGACCAGGGGCCGCCCGTACGCCGACCGCGCCGAACTGTTCCGCCGGGCCGACGACTTGCTCTTCTCCCTGTCGGAGTCCTCGATCGACGACATCCTCCAGGCCTACCCGCATGTCGGTCGCCGCCCGGGCAGCACCAAGTCGCAGGCCGAGCAGTGCTCGGTGTGGGATTCCTCGCCCGAGGTGATGGCCGAACTCAACGCGGCGGTCACCGAATACAACGAGCATTTCGGATTCGGCTTCGTCATGCACATCGGCGGTTTGCCCCGCGAGGTCTGCGCCAAGTCGGTGATCGCGGCGGTCCACGACCGGATGCACCACGACCCCGAAACCGAACGCAAGGTCGTGTGCAACGAGCTGGCCCGGATCAATCGCAGCCGGCTCGAACGAATGCTCGGCCCCGAGGGCGGCTACGACAACTGGGGCTAGGGTGCAACCGTGGCCCTGCCGATGGATCCGGAAGTACTGACCCTGCTGCAACCCTTGATGGACGCGGCCGCCGCTCTCGAGCCGCCCGCGATCGGGGATGTCGCCACCCGCCGGGAGCGTGCGATCCCGTTGTTCCAGACGCTGGGCGCCTCCCGGGAGCCGGTCGGCGGCGTCGAGGTGTCGCGGCACACGCTGCCCACCGCCGACGGCGCGGAGCTTGATCTGGCGTGGTACTTCCCCACCTCGGGCTTGCCCGGCAGTGCCGTGCTGTACCTGCACGGTGGCGGCATGATCTACAGCCTGGCCGAGACCGCTCCGGCCTACGACACGGCGATGCGTACCTACGTCGCGGCCACCGGCGCCCCCATGCTGCTGGTGGATTACCGTGTGGCCCCGGAGTTTCCGGATCCGACGCCGGTCGCAGACTGCTACGCCGCGCTGTGCTGGCTGGCCGAGCATGCCGCCGATCTGGGCGTCGACCCGACCCGCATCGCGGTTGCCGGCGACAGCGCGGGCGGCGGCCTGGCGGCCGGGGTGAGCCTGCTTGCCCGTGACCGCGGCGGCCCGGCACTGGCCGCGCAGGTGCTGATCTATCCGATGCTCGACGACCGCACCACCACCCCGGATCCGGAACTGGCACCGGAGCTGCTGACGTGGAACTACGACGACAACATCACCGGCTGGGGCGCGCTCCTGGGCGAGCGCGCCGGCGGCGATGACGTGTCTATCTACGCCGCGCCGGCCCGCGCGCAGGTCCTGACCGGACTGCCGCCGACCTACCTCGACGTCGGCGATCTGGACATTTTCCGCGACGAGAACATCGCTTATGCCGCACGGCTTTCCGCCGCCGGCGTGCCCACCGAACTGCACGTGCATCCCGGCTGCCCGCATGCCTGGGAGGCGTTGGCCCCCACCGCGGCGGTGTCGGAGCGCGCGGTCGCCGACCGGATTCGCAGGCTGCGCGCCGTCTAACGTCCGACAGTGCTTGTGGCCGTGGCGAACTCGGCGATCAGGCCGGCCAGGGCATCGGGTTCGTCGAGCATCGAGAACGTTCGCGCGCCGTGGATGATCTCCAACCGGGAGTCCGGCAGGGCTTGGGCGAGCCTGCGGCCGTCGGCTAGCGGGAAGAGCGCGTCATCGGCCGACCAGGCGATCAACGCCGGTTTGGTGAACTGCGGCAACTTGGCGGCGGCGTCGAGAGTGGTCTGCCGGGTGAGCGATCCGGTGAAGCGGCGCAGGTTTTCGGCGATCGCGCGGTCGCGGACGGCCTTGCGGGTCCATTCGGCGGTCAGCGCGTCGAGGTTGGTGTGAGCCAGCGCGCCGTATGCGCGGCGGCGGACCGTACGAGAACGCATGCCCTGCACCGCAATCCGCCACAGCAGAGGAACTTTCGCCGCAGTTATGAACGGTGCCAGGATCGGTGGCGGAAAGTGTTCGAACGCATCGCAACTGGTGAGCACCAGCGCGCCGAGCCGGTCAGGGAACTCGGTGGCGACCACCTGGGCGACGGCTCCCCCGGTGTCGTTTCCGACCAGGACGACGTCGTCGAGCCCGACCTTGTCGAGGAATTCGGCGACCATCGCGGCGACGCCGCGCATGGTCATGTCGGCCGACGGCCGCATCGCCGTCTGGTGTGCGCCCAGCGGCCAGGTCGGGATGATGCACCGTAGGCCGCGCCGCGCCAGCCTGGCGCTCAATGGGCGCCACAGCGACCCGCCCATCGCGTACCCGTGAATGAAGACCAGAGGTCTGCCGGTGGGCGGTCCGGCCGTTTCGTAATGGATGGTTCCGCTGCTGAGCTCTACGGTGTGCATGACGATCTCCCTCGTTGACAACTAACAAACAGACAGTCTGCATGTAAGATACCGACAGGATGTACGGAAATACAAGACATGACCACCAGACGGACCCAGGCGCAGCGCTCCGCGGCCACCCAGGACGCGCTGCGCGCGGCCGCGCGCGAGCTCTGGGGTGAGCGCGGTTATGCCGATGTCGGGACCCCGGAGATCGCCCAGCGCGCCGGCGTCACCAGGGGGGCGATGTACCACCAGTACGCCGACAAGTCGGCGTTGTTCCTCGACGTCGTCGAAGCGGTCGAAGCCGACGTGATGAACCGGCTGGCCGCGGCGGTTCTCGCTCAGGAACCGCCGACTCCGGCAGCCACGCTGCACGCTGCGGTGGAGGCCTGGCTCGACGTCAGCTCAGAGCGCGAGATCCGTCAGCTGATCTTGCTTGATGCACCTAATGTATTGGGCTGGAATGGCTTCCGTGACATCGCCGAACGCTACAGCCTCGGCATGACCGAGCAGTTGCTGCAAGCCGCGATGGACTCCGGTGAACTTACTTCCGCGCCGGTCCGTCCGCTGGCGCACATCCTGATCGGGGCGCTGGACGCTGCGGCGCTGACCATCGCCCATGCCGACGACCCCGAACGCGCCGGCACGGAGGTGCGCAGCGCGCTGCACGGCATCGTCAACGGCATGCTCGCGGGCGGGCCCTGACGCCGAGCACGCATACCGGCGGCGGTGGCATGCTGGAAACGGTGGATTCGCTGTGGCACTTCTGGTGGCTGATCTTCCCGCTCGGCGGGGTGGTCGGTGGCGCGGTCCGGGCTGTGGCCGCCGCCAACGAACGACGAGCCGAACGGCGCATGGAGCGCTACCGCCTGAAGCAGCAGGCCAAGATCGCGGTCGCCGAGGCCGCCGGTAGGAGCCGCGGCAACGAGGCGGCCTACCGGCGGGAGCTCAAGCGAATCACCGCGGCGCACAACCGGACCGACGAACGCTGGCTCTCGTACGAAACCGACGTCGCCAAATTGCTCGACTTCCCGATGATGACCGATATGCGCGATCCGCTGACCGTCGCGTTTCACAAAGCACGCCAGCGCGCCGAGCTCTTGCGACCGGAGAACATCGACGATGTCATCGACGATCGGGATGCCCAGCTGGAGTACCGCGACGCCGTCGGCGAATACGCTGCCGCCTTCGACGTGGCCGAGGCCGAGGCGATCCGCCGGCGCCGCAGCGATTTCTCAGCCGACGATCAGCAGCGCCTGAGCCGCGCTCAACACCTTCTGTACCTGGCCGAGGACACCGCCGCCACCCCTCAGGAGCGGCGCATCGCCTACGACAGGGCGCGGCGCGAACTGGACGGACTGATCGTGTTGCCCGCCGCAGCCCGGGAGGCGATCGAGCGTCGCGTGGCAGGCGAGATCGAAGCCTGAGACCGCCAAAGCCTCACGCAATATCCGTATTTCGCGTAGTCCTGCGGCGTCAGCACCGCCGTGAGCCTGCGGCCTAGCCGGCCGCCCACTGCTTGGCCTGCTCGAGCTCGTCGAGGCCGAATACCGCGACGTCACCGGGCATCAGCCAGCCCACCGCGTGAATGGTGTGGACCACCCACTCCTTGTCGCTGACCACCGCGACGCGCTTGAAGGCGGCGTGACGGGTGAACAGCGTGCCCAAGCCGAGTTTGAGATCCTCGACCAGACCGCCGGGCCCGAACCCCTGATAGTCGGAGTCGATGACTTCGACGATCCGGATGTCGCCATCGGGCTTCATCAGGTCGTCCATCGCAGGCTTGAACGCCTTGAGGTCTTCGCCGCTCACCCGGCCCGACACCCGAAGGCCGGTCACACCCTCAGGCATGTCGGAAAGGACTTCGATCATCGGTTCAGCGTAGAACCGCTCCCGCTCAGGCGGCCGAGATTCGCAACCGATCCTGGATGCGGCTCAGGGCGGCGCGGGCCCGGGGACGCAGATCGTCGGCCGGTCCGACCGGGATCAGCGTGACCCCGTCGGCGACGCCGGCCACGTACAGGTCGGCCACCAGCCCGGCCAATCCGTCGACAGTCCCGGCATAGCGAACGCCCTCCGCTCCGCCATGCTCGGAGATCGCGGCCAGCGCCGTACGCGCGTCGTCGGCAACCGACACCGCCAGATCGAGCACCACGGCGACGTCGACGGGCAGTCTGCGTCGCCGTCGTGCCGCTTCTTGGAGGTCCGGGGCGCTCAACCGGATGACCGGCCGCTGGCCCGCGGTGAACTCGGTCAACTCCGTCCAGGCACCGTCGGTCTCTGCGATGAACACCCGTAACTCCGGCATGTCGGTCACGCTAAAGACACGAGGCGCCACCGGCCATGGTTCCATTCAGCCGGACCCGAACTCCGGTGCCGGCGGCCTCTTTCAGCGTTTTTCGACCACCCGGGTCTTGATCAGGCTGGCGACCATGGTCAGGAACAGCGTCAGGATGATGACCGCCAGGCTGAGCAACGTCGGAATCTCCGGGACCTGCAAGCCTTCACCGCCGTTGATAAAGGGCAACTCGTTCTCGTGCAGCGCATGCAGTACGAGCTTGACCCCGATGAAGAATAGGATGAACGCCAGGCCCTGCGACAGATAGACCAGCCGGTTGAGCAGATCACCGAGCAGGAAGTAGAGCTGGCGCAACCCCATCAGCGCGAACAGGTTTGCGGTGAACACAATGTAGGGCTCGCGGGTCAGGCCGTAGATCGCCGGAATCGAGTCCAGCGCGAACAGCAGATCCGTGGTGCCCAGCGCGACGATCACCAGAAACATCGGGGTCATCAGCCGCTTGCCGCCCTCTTTGACGTACAGCTTCAGCCCGTCCCATTTGTCGGTCGACGGAACATACTTGCGGGCCAGCCGAACCACGGTGTTCTCGGCGTCGTCGTCGTGCTCGGTGTCGCGGGCCAGCCGGATCGCGGTGTACACCAGGAACGCGCCGAAAATGTAGAAAATCCACGAAAACTGTTCGATGGCAACGGCACCCAGCGCGATGAAAATGCCGCGGAAGATCAGCGCCAGGACGATGCCGATCAGAAGTGCCTCTTGCTGATAGATCTTCGGCACTTTGAAGCTGGCCATGATGATGATGAAGATGAACAGGTTGTCCACCGACAGGCTGTACTCGGTGAGCCAGCCCGCGTAGAACTCCAAGCCGAACTGGCCGCCGTGGAAGTTCCACACCCACAGGCCGAATGCGATGGCCAGGCCGATGTAAAACGACAGATAGATGCCGCACTCACGCATCGTGGGTTCGTGCGGGCGACGCGCGATGAAGATCACGTCGAACAGGAGCACCGCGACCGTCACGCCGATGGTGATGAACCATTCGAGCGGTGTCACATTCATAACCGACCTCCGGGCGTCACAAAACGTCCGAGGTCTCTTCCGCCGAGCAAAGCTCGGCCCGCGGCACCGGACGACCAACGTTGGCCGCCGTGGTGACGACACCGCGACGAAGGAATACTCCCCTCTGGCAGCAGTCTGTCAGGTTGGCGCACCCAGCAGCAAACCGAACGAAGGATCGCCTCGGCCACCGGCCGCGTCCGGCACCGCGATGTCGACGAGGCGGCCTAGGATCCTCGTCGTGGCGACGCCGGAAATTCCCCCGCAATACCTGTTGTCGGAGCAGGCACCGGCCCCGCGCACGCTCATCGACATCCTCTACGACACCGCCAATCGGTACCCCGAGGCCGCCGCCATCGACGACGGCACGGTGCAGCTGACCTACGCCGAGCTGATCGCCGACATCGAGGAGAGCGTCGACTGGCTGGCCGCCCGCGGGATCGGCCGTGGCGACCGGATCGGCATCCGGATGCCGTCCGGCAGTTACGCCCTCTACGTCGCGATCCTCTCCACGCTGGCCGCCGGCGCGGCCTATGTCCCGGTCGACGCCGACGATCCCGACGAGCGCGCCGAGCTGGTGTTCAACGAGGCCGGCGTGGTCGCCGTCATCACCGAGGCCGGCCTGACTCGCGGACCCGGTTCGTCGCGCGGATGGCGGGCGACGGCACCATTGGGTCGCGACGACGCGTGGATCATCTTCACCTCCGGATCCACCGGAACCCCCAAGGGTGTCGCGGTCACCCATCGCAACGCGGCGGCCTTCGTCGACGCCGAGGCGCGAATGTTCTTGCAGAGCAACCCGATCGGACCGACTGACCGGGTACTGGCCGGTTTGTCGGTGGCGTTCGACGCCTCGTGCGAAGAGATGTGGCTGGCCTGGCGGTACGGCGCATGTCTGGTGCCTGCGCCTCGCGCTCTGGTGCGCAGCGGCATGGACCTCGGGCCGTGGCTGGTGGCGCGGGACATCACCGTGGTGTCCACGGTGCCCACGCTGGCGTCGCTGTGGCCGGCCGAGGCGCTGGAAGCGGTACGGCTGCTGATCTTCGGCGGCGAGGCCTGCCCGCCCGAGTTGGCCGAACGGCTCGCGGTCGAAGGCCGCGAGGTGTGGAACACCTACGGACCGACCGAAGCAACCGTGGTGGCCAGCGCCGCCCGCCTCGACGGGCGCAGTCCGGTCAGCATCGGGCGGCCGCTGCCGGGCTGGGACCTGGCGGTGGTCGACTCGGGCGGCGCCCCCGTCGCTCTCGGCGAAGTGGGCGAGCTGGTGATCGGGGGAGTCGGCCTGGCCCGCTATCTGGATCCGGAGAAAGACGCCGAGAAGTACGCGCCGATGCCTTCACTGGAGTGGGCGCGGGCCTACCGCAGCGGCGACCTCGTCCGGTTGGAAGCCGACGGACTGTACTTCCAGGGTCGCGCCGACGATCAGGTCAAGGTCGGCGGACGCCGCATCGAACTCGGCGAGGTCGACTCGGCGCTGGTGAACCTGCCCGGCGTCAGCGGCGCGGCGGCGGCGGTGCGCCGCACTGCTAGCGGCACTCCGATGCTCGTCGGCTACATCTCCAGCGCCAACCCCGATTTCGACCTCGCCGCGGCCCGCACCCACCTGGCCGACGCCCTGCCCGCCGCGCTGGTGCCGCGCCTTGTGCTGCTCGACGAGCTACCGACCCGGACCTCGGGCAAGGTCGATCGCAACGCGCTGCCGTGGCCGCCGCCCGGCTATCAGGACTCCGAACCCGACCTGGGCGGCACCATGGGCTGGCTGGCCGGGCTGTGGCGCGACGTCCTGGGCGCGGTGGTGGACGGCCCGGAGGCGGACTTCTTCGCCCTCGGCGGCGGCTCGCTGTCGGCGGCCCAGCTGGTGGCCGCGCTGCGCGAGCGCTACCCACAGCTGACCGTCGCCCAGCTCTACGACCACCCCCGGCTGGGGTCGCTGGCCGAATTCCTCGAAGAGCAGAAGCCGCCGGCAGCGGTCACCCCGCGCCACGTCACGCCGACGCCGGTGTCGACGCAGGCGGCCCAGGTGTTGTTGTCGGTGCCGCTGGCGACGCTGACCGGGCTGCAGTGGGTGACGTGGCTGGCGCTGATCAACAACGTGGCCGCCGCGGTCCATCCGCTGCCGTGGCTCGCACCGGTGAACTGGTGGCTGGTGCTGGTGGCCTTCATTCTGTTCATCACCCCGATCGGCCGGATGGGCATCGCTGTGCTGGGCGCGCGGACGCTGCTGTCCGGGCTGGAGCCGGGCACCTATCGGCGGGGCGGATCCGAACACCTGCGGGTGTGGCTGGCCGAACGGCTGGCCGACGCCAGCGGCGCCGAGAACCTCGCGGGTGCGCCGTGGCTGGTGTACTACGCACGAGCGCTGGGTAACAAGATCGGCAAAGGCGTGGATCTGCATTCGGCGCCTCCGGTGACCGGCATGCTCACGCTCGGCCATCGGGTTTCCATCGAACCGGAGGTCGACCTGACCGGGCACTGGATCGACGGCGACCTCTTCCACGTCGGCCCGATCAGCGTCGGCAACGACGCCAGCATCGGGGCACGCACCACGCTGTTCCCGGGTGCCGTCGTCGGGAAGGACGCCGACGTGGCGCCCGGCTCGGGCGTGGTCGGCAAGGTGAAGAACGGGCAGTACTGGAAGGGCTCCCCGGCGGTGAAGTCCGGTAAGGCCCGCCATCCGTGGCCGGAGCACCGGCCGCCGCGTGCCGCCCTGTGGGTGGCCGTCTACGGGGTGACGTCCATGTTCCTCGGCGCGGTGCCACTGCTGGCGCTGGCGATCGGGTTGGGTGTGGTGGTCTGGCCGGCACGGCACAGTGCGACGCTGGGTTCGGCCCTCGTCGCGGCTGCGCCGTGGATTCCGGTGGCCGCGCTGGTCGCCATGGTGGTGTACGCGGCGTTCACCGTCGTGGCGGTGCGGATTCTCGCGATCGGGCTGCGCGAGGGCTATCACCCGGTGCGCAGCCGGGTGGGGTGGCAGCTGTGGACCACCGAACGGCTCATGGACGCCGCGCGCAACTACCTGTTCCCCGTCTACGCCAGCCTGCTCACCCCGTGGTGGCTGCGGGCGCTCGGCGCGAAAGTCGGCCGCAACACCGAGATTTCGACCGCGCTGCTGACCCCGAAGTTCACCGTCGTGGAGGACGGCGCATTTCTGGCCGACGACACCATGGTGGCCTCCTACGAACTCGGCGGCGGCTGGATCCATGTCGCCAAGGCCACCGTCGGCAAACGCGCTTTCCTGGGCAACTCCGGTATCACCCAACCGGGCCGGCGGGTTCCCGACGACGGCCTCGTGGCGGTGCTTTCGGCCGCCCCGCACAAGGCGAAGGCCGGTTCGTCGTGGCTGGGCAGTCCGCCGATCCGGTTGCGCCGACGCGCCGACGAGGCCGACGCCTCACTGACGTTCAGCCCGCCGATGCGGTTGAAGGTGATGCGCGCCGCGGTCGAGACCTGCCGGCTGTTCCCGGTGATCGTCACCTTCGCGATCGGTGTGGCGGTTCTGGCCGCGCTGCAGGCCTTGGCGCTCGAAGCCGGCTACGCCCTCGCGGCGCTGGCCGGCGGGGTCGTGCTGCTCATTGCGGGCGCAGTCGCCGGCGGGATCGCAGTGGCCGCCAAATGGCTTGTGGTGGGCCATATTCCGGCCGACGAACAGCCCCTCTGGTCGTCGTTCGTGTGGCGTAACGAGGTGTCGGACACGTTCGTGGAAACGGTGGCGGCGCCGTGGTTCGCCCGCGCCGCCAGCGGCACCCCCGTGATGAACCTCTGGCTGCGGGCGCTGGGCGCCAAGATCGGCCGAGGCGTGTGGTGTGAAACGTATTGGCTTCCCGAAGCCGACCTGGTGACACTGCAACGCGCCAGCACCGTCAACCGCGGCTGCGTGGTGCAGACCCATCTGTTCCATGATCGGATCATGCGCATGGACACCGTCGTGCTCGACGAGGGTGCCACGCTCGGACCGCATTGCGTGGCGTTGCCCGCGGCCAGGCTCGGCGCGGGCGCCACCGTCGGCCCGGCATCGCTGGTTATGCGTGGCGACGAGGTACCGCCGTCGACCCGCTGGCAGGGAAATCCGATTGCCCCGTGGCTCGTTTCGAAGAAGAAGACCCGCGACGATGCCGCCTCGCGCAAGGCCGAGGACAGCGCCGCGTGAAACAGCCCGCCAAGAAGGCCGTCAAGAAAGGCGGCCCACCCGTCATAGATCCGTACCTGCCGAACAACGGCAACTTCGGCTACCGGGTGTCGCGCTACGAGCTGGACCTGGAGTACAAGGTCGCGATCAACCGGCTGACCGGCACCGCCACCATCACCGCGGCGACGCTGGCGTCACTGAAGACGTTCACGCTGGATCTGTCCACCGCACTGTCGGTGTCGAAGGTCACGGTCAACGGCCGTCGCCCGTCGAACTTCTCCGCCTCCAACGGCAAGCTGCACATCACCCTGTCCACGCCGTTGCCTGCGGGTGCGGCGATGTCGATCAGCGTGCGCTACGGCGGCAACCCCCGTCCGATCCGAAGTTATTGGGGCGAAGTCGGTTTCGAGGAGTTGTCCAACGGGGCTCTGGTTGCCGGTCAGCCGAACGGCGCAGCGTCGTGGTTCCCGTGCGACGACCATCCCAGCGCCAAGGCCAGCTACCGGATCCAGATCAGCACCGACAGCCCCTACCGTGCGGTGGCCAACGGCGAACTGATCTCGCGGCGGGTTCGGGCCGCACAGACGGTGTGGACCTACGAACAGCCGGAGCCGACGTCGACCTATCTGATCACCCTGCAGATCGGCATGTACGGCGCCTACAAACTGCCCAAGTCTCAGGTACCGATGCAGGCGGTGCTGCCCGACCGGCTCCGTGCCGCGTTCGACCAGGACTTCGGCCGTCAGCCGCAGATGATGAAGTTGTTCGTCAAGCTGTTCGGCCCGTACCCGTTGAGCAACGGCTACACCGTTGTGGTGACCGATGACGATCTGGAGATACCGCTTGAGGCACAAGGTATCTCGATCTTCGGCGCCAACCACTGCGACGGCAAGCGGGGCACCGAACGACTGATCGCCCACGAGCTGGCCCATCAGTGGTTCGGCAACAGCGTGACCGCGCGGCGCTGGCGCGATATCTGGTTGCACGAGGGATTCGCCTGCTACGCCGAATGGTTGTGGTCGGAGAACTCCGGCGGACGCTCCGCCGACCAGTGGGCCCGCCACTATCACGCCAAGCTGGCGTCCTCGCCGCAGAATCTGTTGCTGGCCGACCCCGGGCCGCGCGACATGTTCGACGACCGCGTCTACAAGCGGGGTGCGCTCACACTGCACGTCCTGCGCGGCACCCTCGGCGACGAGAAGTTCTTTGCGCTGCTGCGTGATTGGACCAGCAGACATCAGCACAGCACGGTGGTGACCGACGACTTCACCGGCCTTGCCGCCAACTACGCCGACGTCTCGCTGCGCCCGTTGTGGGATACCTGGCTGCATTCCACCGAGGTGCCGCGGCTGTGACCGACGCGGGTGCCTCATTCGAGGCGCTGAGCGCCACCGGTGCTGACCAGATCAGCGGCACCGGGGCGATCACCCGCAGCAGTGTGGCCAGAGTCGGTGCGGCCACGGCGATCTCGGCGGTGTGCGGATACGCGGTCCTCTACCTGGCCGCCCGCGCCCTGGACCCGGCCGGCTTCTCGGTGTTCGGGGTGTTCTGGGGCGCGTTCGGATTGGTCGGTGGCGCCGCGTACGGGCTGCTGCAGGAGGCCACCCGCGAAGTCCGCACCGGGGGCTATGTCGAGATGGCGGAGGGACCCCGCACGCACCCGATGCGGATAGCGACGGCGGTCGGGGTGGTCTCCGCCCTTGTCATGGCGGGCACCTCGTTCCTATGGGCGCCGCACGTGTTCAGCGTGTCCCGGCCGCTGTCGGTGGTGCTGCTGAGCGTGGGCCTGGCCGGATTCTGTATTCACGCAACACTTTTGGGCCTGCTTGCCGGCACCGGCCGCTGGGGTGGCTACGGGGCGCTGATGGTAACCGACGCCATCATGCGGGTGGTGGTCGCAGTGGCGGCGTTCGCGGTGGGTTGGGGGCTGGACGGCTTCTTGTGGGCGACGGTCGCCGGTGCGATCGGATGGCTGCTGCTGATGTCGGTGTCACCGGGCGCGCGGACGGCGGCCAAGCTGCGCACCCCCGGCAGTACCGCGACCTTCCTGCGCGGAGCCGGACACTCGATCGCCGCCGCCGGCGCCAGCGCCATCCTCGTCATGGGCTTCCCGGTGCTGCTGAAGGCGACCTCCGGCGGTGACCTCGGGGCGGCCGGCGGCGTGGTGATCCTGGCGGTGACACTGACCCGCGCGCCGCTGCTGGTTCCGCTCACCGCGATGCAGGGCAACTTGATCGCACACTTCGTCGACCACCGCGGCCATCGGCTCAAGGCGTTGATCGCGCCGGCGGCGGTGGTGCTGGTGCTCGGCGCCGTCGGGGTGGTGGCCGCCGGACTGCTCGGGCCGTGGCTGATCCGGGTGGCGTTCGGCGACGAGTACGGCCCGGGCGGACTGCTGCTGGCCTGGCTGACCGCCGGCGCGGTGGCGATCGCACTGTTGACCGTGACCGGGGCCGCGACGGTCGCCGCCGGCCTGCACCGGGCCTACTCGATCGGCTGGGTCGGGGCCACCGTCGTCTCCGCGGCCCTGCTGAGCCTGCCCATGGACCTGACCGATCGCACCGTGGTGGCCCTGCTGTGCGGACCGCTGGTCGGCATCGTCGTCCACCTGGCCGCGCTGGGCCGCGCCGCGCGCTGAGGCCACGGTTCTCGGCGTGTACCTTGTGGACATCGACACGTCCTACCCCGACGCCTGGATCATCGTGCCGGCGTTCAACGAGGCGCAGGTCATAGCCGACGTCATCGCGGACCTGCGTCAAGTCTTCGACCACGTGGTCTGCGTCGACGACGGCAGTAAGGACGACACCGCCGATATCGCCTGGCGGGCGGGCGCCCACGTGGTCCGGCACCCGGTGAATCTCGGGCAGGGCGCGGCCATCCAGACCGGGGTGGAATACGCGCGCCGTCAGCCCGGCGCGGCGGTGTTCGTCACCTTCGACGCCGACGGGCAGCACCGGGTCAAGGACGTCCTCGTCATGATGGAGCGGCTGGCCAAGGGCGATGTCGACGTCGTGATCGGCACCCGCTTCGCCGGCACCACCGTCAGCCACACCCCGCCGCTGAAGCGGGTGATCCTGCGCGCGGCAGCCGTGTTGAGCCCGAGCAGTCACCGGCTGCATCTGACCGACTCGCACAACGGGCTGCGGGTGTTCAACAAGACCGTGGCCGACCACCTCAACCTGACGATGAACGGGATGAGCCACGCCGGGGAATTCATTGCGCTGATCGCCGAAAACCATTGGCGGGTAACCGAAGAGCCCGTCGAGATTCTCTACACCGAATACTCGATGTCGAAGGGCCAGCCGCTGCTGAACGGGGTCAACATCGTCTTCGACGGGTTCCTGCGCGGAAGGATGCGCCGATGAACTGGATTCAGCTGCTGCTGATTGTGGCCGTGATCGCGCTGCTGGTGTACCTGCTGCGGTCGCGCACCAACGCCAAGGCCAAGGCATGGGTCAAGGTCGGCTACGTGCTGTTCGTGGTGCTGGCGATCTACGCCATCCTGCGACCGGATGACACCACGGTGCTGGCCAACTGGCTCGGCGTGCGGCGCGGAGTGGACCTGATCACCTATGCGCTGATCATCGCGTTCGTGTTCACCACTTTGAGTACGTATCTGCGATTCAAGGAACTCGAGCTGAAGTACGCCCGGCTGGCACGCGCGGTCGCGCTCGACGGTGCGCGGACTCCGGAGCGCTAGCTGCGGAAGTAGTCCACGGTGCGGGCGATGCCTTCTTCGAGGCGCACCTGTGGTCGCCAGCCCAGCACCATCTCGGCTTTGCGGACATCCAGGCAGGACCGCTTCAGGTCGCCGAGCCGCGCCGGGGCGAACTCCGGGTTGTCGGCCACCCCGATCACCTTGGCGACCACCGAGTGCAGTTGCCGGTCGCTGGTCTCCAGGCCGGTGCCGATGTTGAACCGCTGCCCGCACCCGCCTGTTCCGGAGGCCCGGACGAATGCTTCGACGACGTCGTCGACGAAGACGTAGTCGCGGGTGTTGGAGCCGTCACCGTAGACCCGGGTGGGCCGGCCGGCCAGCATCGCGTTGACGAAGATCGCGACAACGCCGGCTTCGCCATGCGGGTCTTGGCGCGGGCCATAGACATTCGACGGCGCGATGAACGAGCAGTCCACGCCGTAGAGGTGGCGAAAGGTGTTGAGGTAGATCTCGCCGGCGACCTTGCTGGCCGCGTACGGCGAAGCGGGGTCGACGGGGGTGCTCTCGTTGATGGGGAAGTCCGTCGGCGCACCGTAGATCGACCCGCCTGAGGAGGTGTGGACGACCTTGCGGACACCGGCACGTCGGGCCGCCTCGGCGAGGCGCACCGTGCCGACGACGTTGACCGCCGCGTCGAACTCCGGCTCCTCCACCGAGCGCCGCACGTCGATCTGGGCGGCCAGGTGGTGGACGACCTCCGGCTTGTGCTTGTCGAAAATCGCGATCAGGTCTGCGTCGGCGATGTCGGCCTCGACGAACTCGAACCTCTCGCTGGTGCCCGCCGCCGCCAGGTTCGCGGTGCGACCCCGGCTCAGGTCGTCGAGCCCGACGACGGTGTGCCCGTCGCCGAGCAGGCGATCGACCAGCGTCGACCCGATGAAGCCAGCGGCCCCCGTGACCAGTACCTGCATGTCGGCCACCCTACCGACAGGTGAGTACAGTCGACGCGATGGCAGTTCCGACCCGGGTGGCGCGCATGCCACCGGTGGCTGCCGCGGCCGTCGCTCTCATCGCCGTACAACTGGTGGTCCGCGCGATCCTGGCTTTCGGCGGTTACTTCTACTGGGATGACCTGATCTTGGTGGGCCGGGCCGGCACTGCGGACCTGTTGTCGGCGTCGTATCTGTTCGACGATCACGACGGGCACGTGATGCCGGGCGCGTTTCTGGTGGCCGGGGTGATCACCCGGCTGGCCCCGCTGGTGTGGGCGTGGCCGGCGGCCAGCCTGGTGGTATTGCAGCTGCTGGTGTCGCTGTCGTTGCTGCGCGCACTGCACGTGGTCCTCGGCTGGCGACCGGTGCTGTTGATTCCGTTGACCTTTGCTTTGTTCACCCCGCTGGGTGTGCCGGGGTTCGCGTGGTGGGCGGCGGCGCTGAACTCGCTGCCGATGCTTGCCGCGATGGCCTGGGTGTGTGCCGACGCAATCCTGCTGGTGCGCACAGGGAATCGCCGGTATGCGATCACCGCGGTGCTGGTCTTCTTCGGTGGTCTGCTGTTCTTCGAGAAGGCGGCCGTCATCCCGTTCGTCGCGTTCGCGGTCGCCGCGCTGCTGTGTCACGTCCAGGGCGGCACCGCCGCGCTGCGCACGGTGTGGCAGCGCGGCATCGCGCTGTGGGCGCCCGCACTGGCGTTGACGGCGGTGTGGGTGGCCGTCTATCTCGCCGTCGTCGATCACCGGCGCTGGAGCTCGGATCTGGCGATGACGTGGGATCTGTTGTCCCGCTCGGTCACTCACGGGATCGTGCCGGGCCTGGCCGGCGGCCCGTGGGAGTGGCAGCGGTGGGCGCCTGCCTCGCCGTGGGCGGTGCCGCCGGTGTCCGTGATGGTCCTGGGCTGGCTGGTGCTGGTCGCGGTCGCGGCGGTGTCACTGCTGCGCAAGCGGCGCGTCGGCGTGGTCTGGTTGGTGGCGGTCGGGTATGCGGTGGCCTGCCAGATCCCGATCTATCTGCTGCGCTCCTCGAAGTTCACCGCCCTGGAGCTGGCCCAGACCCTGCGGTACTTCCCCGATCTGGTGATCGTGCTGACATTACTTGCGGCAGTGGCGTTCTGCGCACCCAATCGTGACACCGGACGGCTGGATGCGTCGCGCGCCCGCACCGCGGTGGTGTCGACGCTCGCGGTGGCATTCGTGGCCAGCAGCCTGTATTCGACGTCGACCTTCCTGACGAGCTGGCGCGACAATCCCGCACAGCCGTACCTGCAGAACGCGATCCGGGCGTTGGCGCAGGCCCGGGCATCCTCGTCGGCGCCACTGCTCGACCAGGAGGTCGACCCACTGGTGCTGCAGCGCGTCGCATACCCGGAGAACCTGGCCAGTCACATGTTCGCGCTCATTCATGATCGGCCCGAATTCGGCAGTTCCACAACACAATTGCGCATGCTCGACAGCAGCGGCCGGCTGGTGGACGCGATCGTCACCTGGACCCGCACGATCGTCGCGGGCCCACAGCCCGGCTGCGGTTACTTCGTCCAGCCCGACGCGCCGGTTCGGATGCCCCTGGACGGGCCACTGCTGCCCGCGGACTGGACGGCCGAGATCAACTATCTGGCCAACAGCGACGGCTCGATGATGATGTCGCTGAACGAGGGGCCCGAGACCAAGGTGCCTGTGCACCCCGGGCTGAACCGGGTCTTCGTCCGGTTGCCCGGGGCCGGTGACGCGATCACCGTGCGGGCGTCGACCGCCGCGCTGTCGTTGTGCCTGGCCTCGGGCCCGGTCGGGTATCTGGCACCGCACTGATCGCGGCCATGTGCCAAAGTAGTTTGTATGTCTAACTTGCGCGAGGATGGCCTACGTGTTTTCCGGGAGATGCTGCCCGGGACGCTGCCCGACGGGGACGTCGACTTCGGCGGCGGGTTCGCCCCCGAACTGATGGATATCGGTGTCGAGAGCGTGTTCGGCCGGCTGTGGACCCGCGAGGGCCTCAGCCGCCGCGACCGAAGCCTGGTGACGCTGGGCATCCTGATCGCACTGCGGGCCACCGAGGAGATGGACGCCCACTTCCGGATCGCCCGGCAGAACGGCCTGTCGGAGGAGGAATTGGCCGAGGTGATCTATCACGCCACCGGCTACGCCGGTTTCCCGGCGGCAGCCACGGCCCGCAATATCGCCGCCAAAGCGCTATCGGGCGATTAGGGACTTACGCGATTAGGGACTTGGGCCGAATGTGCAGACTCATCCGCGCAACCCGGCAAGTCCCGTACGAAACCGCACAGTCGTGCGGGTAAGAGTGGAGCCACCTAGGAGAATCGAACTCCTGACCTATTCATTACGAGTGAATTGCTCTACCGACTGAGCTAAGGTGGCGCGGCCTCGACCGAGCAGTGAGTCTACAGGTCCGAACGCAGTGCCTGACCCACGGTGGCCACCATCGCATCGACAGCGAATTTGGGCTTGACGTTGATCGCCAGCGCCTCGCGACACTCGAGCACCGCTTCGATGCAGCGCAGCAGCCGCTCCGGGGACGCATGCGCCGCCAGAGCCGCCACCCGCTCGGCCATGTCGGGGTGGTTCGGCGCCACCGAGCCGGCGCCGTTGGCCACCAGCAGGGCGTCCCGGAAGTATGTCGCCAGGTCGATCAGCGCACGGTCGAGGGCATCGCGCGAGGCGCGGGTCTGCCGGGACTTCTGCCGCCGCTCGAGGTCCTTGATCGCACCCGCCGACCCGCGCAGGGTTCCCGCCGTCCCCTTCCCGGTCCCGCCGGCACCCAGCGCGGTGCGCAGTTCGTCCGCCTCTGCCTCGTCACGGCCCACATTGAGCGCCTTGGCCTCGGCCTCGGCGGTGGCCACCAGCTCTTCGGCGGCCGCATACGCGCGCGACGGCGTGGCGGCGTCGCGGGCCAGGCTCAGCGCCCGGGACCGGCGCTCGCGGGCGTCGGGATCGGTGGCCAGCCGCCGGGCCCGACCGACATGCCCTCCACTGATCGACGCCGCCCAGTGCGCTTCCTCAGCGGACAAGCCGTCGCGGTCGATCAGCACCTGCGCGATCGCCCCGGCCGGCGGCGTCACCAGCGCGACGTGCCGGCAACGCGACCGCAGGGTGATCGCGATGTCCTCGGGGTCCACCGACGGCGCACACAGCAGGAACACCGTCGACGGCGGTGGTTCCTCCACCACCTTGAGCAGTGCGTTGGCCGCACCCTCGGTGAGACGGTCGGCGTCCTCCACCACGACGATCTGCCAGCGGCCGGTGCTGGGCCGCCGGGACGCGATCTGGACGATGGCACGCATCTCGTGGACCCCGATTGACAGCCCCTCGGGGATGATCCGCCGGACATCGCCGTGGGTGCCGGCCATGGTCGTCGTGCACGCCCGGCACTCCCCGCAGCCGGGCGTGCCCTCGGCAGTGCACTGAAGGGCCGCCGCGAAGCACTGCGCAGCCACCGAGCGCCCCGATCCAGGCGGACCGGTGATCAGCCAGGCATGTGTCATGGTGCCGATGGTGGCCACATCGTGAGCGGAATCACCCCGGGCGGCCCGAGCGGCACCGACCAGCTCCGCTTCCACGGCGCTTTGGCCCACCAACCGCGTGAAAACTCCGGACATCGCCTCAAACACTAGTGCGCAGCAACGACACAATCGCTGCCCACCGGGTTCTAGAGGTGCTGATCGGTCGCTCTGTACCGATACGGTGGGTTCGTGACCACCGCGCAACTCAGCCCGGGACGGATCAATGGATTCGTCCGGTGGGTTGCGCGTACACCGTGGCCGGTGTTCACCCTCGGCATGCTGCAGGCCGACATCATCGGTGCCCTGCTGGTGCTGGGCTTTCTGCGGTTCGGGTTGCCGCCGTCGGACCGGGTCATGCTGCAGGACCTGCCGACGTTGAACCTGGTCATCTTTCTGAGCTACCTGTTCATTTCATTCGCGGTGGGAGCCTTCGTCAGCCTCAAGCTGCTCGTTCCGGTGTTCCGCTGGCAACGCCGCGACGCCCTGCTGGCCGAGGACGATCCGGCCGCCACCGAGACGGCGCGGCTGCGGGCGCTGCGAATGCCCATCTACCGCTCGGTGATCAGCATGACCAATTGGGTGCTGGGCGCGGTGGTGTTCATCGCCGCCAGCTGGCCGGTGGCCAGCCATGCCGCACCGGTGCTGGCGGTGTCCACGCTGCTGGGTGCCACGGCCACGACGATCATCGGTTACCTGCAGTCCGAGCGCGTGCTGCGCCCGGTGGCGGTCGCCGCGCTGCGCGGCGGAGTGCCGGAGAAGTTCCACCGGCCGGGCGTCGTCCAGCGACTGATGCTGACCTGGCTGTTGTCCACCGGGGTGCCGCTGTTGGCGATCGTGCTGTCGGTCGTGGCCAGCAAGTTCTCGCTGCTGGCCGCGTCGGCCGACTCTCTGTTCACCCCGATCCTCCTGATGGCAGTCGCCGCCCTGGTGGTCGGGATGGCCGGCAACGTGCTCGCGGCCATGTCGATCGCCGATCCGCTGCGCCAGTTGCGCTGGGCGCTCGGGGAGGTCCAGCGCGGCAACTACAACGCGCACATGCAGATCTACGACGCCAGCGAGCTTGGCCTGCTGCAGGCCGGCTTCAACGACATGGTCCGCGATCTGAGCGAACGGCAGCGGTTGCGCGACCTCTTCGGCCGCTACGTCGGCGAGGATGTCGCCCGGCGCGCCCTGGAGCGCGGCACCGAACTCGGCGGCCAGGAGCGCGACGTCGCGGTGCTGTTCGTCGACCTGGTCGGCTCCACCCAGCTGGCCGCCTCACGCCCGCCCAGCGAGGTCGTGAGCATGCTCAACGAGTTCTTCCGGGTGGTCGTCGACACCGTCAAGAAGCACGGCGGCTTCGTCAACAAGTTCCAGGGCGACGCGGCGCTGTGCATCTTCGGCGCGCCCATCGAACACCCCGATGCCTCCGGGGCGGCGCTGGCCGCCTCCCGCGAACTGCACGACGAGCTGGTCGGCGTGCTGGGCCAGACCGAGTTCGGTATCGGCGTCTCGGCCGGGCGTGCGATCGCCGGGCATATCGGCGCGCAGGCCCGGTTCGAATACACCGTGATCGGTGACCCGGTCAACGAAGCCGCCCGATTGACCGAGCTGGCGAAGCTGGAGAACGGCCACGTGCTGGCGTCGGCGATCGCGGTCAGCGGCGCCCTGGACGCCGAGGCGCTGTGCTGGAACGTCGGCGAGATCGTCGAGCTGCGCGGCCGCCGGGCACCCACCCAGCTGGCCCGCCCGGTGAATCTTCTGCTGCCGAGCGAAACCCGCGGCGAAGTGGCCACCGGCTCAGGCGGTTAGGCCTTCTTCGCAGCCTTCTTGGCCGGCGCCTTGCGCGTCGTCTTCTTCGCGGTGCGCTTGACCGGTCCACGAGCACGGCGATCGGCGAGCAGCTCCGACGCCCGCTCATCGGTGATCGACAGGACGTCGTCACCCTTGCGCAGGCTCGCGTTGGTCTCACCGTCGGTGACGTACGGCCCGAAGCGGCCGTCCTTGATCACCATTGGTTGGCCCGACGCCGCATCGACGCCCAGTTCCCGCAGTGGCGGCGTGGCAGCGCCTTGGCGGCCACGGCGTTTGGGCTCGGCGTAGATCTTAAGCGCCTCATCGAGAGTGATGTCGAAGATCTGGTCCTCGGTGGCCAGCGAACGAGAATCGGTGCCGCGCTTGAGATATGGCCCATAGCGGCCGTTCTGCGCGGTGATCTCCTCGCCGTTGGCGGGATCCACGCCGACCACCCGCGGCAGCGAAATCAGTTTGAGGGCGTCCTCTAGCGTCACGGTTTGCAGATCCATCGAGCGCAGCAGGGAACCGGTGCGCGGCTTGGGGCCGGTCGGCTTCTTGCCCTTCTTGGCACCCACACCGGGATCGTCGTCCGGCGGCGGGGGTAGCACCTCGGTGACATACGGGCCGTATCGCCCGTCTTTGGCCACGATTTCGTGTCCCGACTCCGGGTCCACGCCGAGTGATCGGCCCTCTTGCGGTGTGGCGAAAAGGGTTTCGGCCATCTCGAGGGTCAGCTCATCGGGGGTGATCTCATCGTTGAGGTTGGCCCGTTGCGGTTTGGGCTCGCCGTCCTCGCCGGTGATCATCCGCTCCAGGTACGGGCCGTTCTTGCCCACCCGGACCACGATCGGGCGGCCCTCTTCGTCATCAAAGAGCTTGATGGAGTTGACTTCTCGGGCGTCGATACCTTCGAGGTTGACGCCCACCAGCTTCTTGAGGCCACCGGCGCGGGCGATCGAGTCCGCCACGCCGTGCTCGCCGCCGAAGTAGAAGTTGGACAACCAGTTGGTGCGCCGCTCCTGGCCGGTGGCGATCTCGTCGAGTTCGTCCTCCATGGCGGCGGTGAAGTCGTAATCCACCAGGCGGCCGAAGTGCTGTTCGAGCAGACCGGTCACGGCGAACGCCACCCAGGACGGCACCAGCGCACTGCCCTTCTTGTGCACATAGCCGCGGTCCTGGATCGTCTTGATGATCGAGGAATACGTTGAGGGACGGCCGATTCCGAGCTCCTCGAGCGCCTTGATCAGCGACGCCTCGGTGTAGCGGGCCGGCGGGTTGGTGGTGTGCCCGTCGGCGGTCAGGCCGGTCGCGTCCACCCGCTGACCCTGACGCAGCTGCGGCAAGCGGCTCTCGGCGTCGTCCGCCTCACCGCCGGCCTGCTCGTCGACAGTCTCGACATAGGCCTTCAGGAAGCCGGCGAACGTAATGGTGCGGCCGCTGGCAGCGAACGTGACTTCCCGTCCGTCCGAAGATGTTCCGCTGATACGCAGGCTCAACGTAGTGCCGCGGGCGTCGGCCATCTGCGAGGCGACCGTGCGTTGCCAGATCAGCTCATAGAGCCGGAACTCGTCGGTGTCGAGTTCGCGATGCAGTGCCCCGGGGGTGGCGAAGACGTCACCGGCGGGGCGGATCGCCTCGTGCGCCTCCTGCGCATTCTTGACCTTGCGGGTGTACTGCCGCGGCGAGGGGTGCACGTACTCATCGCCGTAGAGCTGGCGGGCCTGATTGCGCGCGGCTTCGATGGCCGACTGCGACAATGTCGTCGAGTCGGTACGCATATAGGTGATGTAGCCGTTCTCGTACAGCCGCTGCGCGATGCTCATCGTGCGCTCGGCAGAGAACCGCAGCTTGCGGCCCGCCTCCTGCTGCAACGTCGAGGTCATGAACGGCGGGTACGGCTTGCGGGTGTAGGGCTTCTCCTCCACCGAGGCCACCGACAGGCCGGCGCCCCGCAAACCGGTGGCCAGCGAACCGGCCGCCGCCTCGTCGAGCACGACCACCTCGTCGGGCTTGCGGATCGCGCCGAGGGAGTCGAAATCGCGACCGGTGGCCACGCGCTTGCTGTCGACGTTGACCAGCCGGGCGGTGAACCGCGGCGGCGCGGCGTTAGGGTCCGAGACGCTGGCGTCGAGCTCGGCGATGACGTCCCAATAGGAGGCGCTGCGGAAGGCCATCCGGTCGCGTTCGCGCTGCACGATGATGCGGGTGGCCACGGACTGCACCCGGCCCGCGGACAGCTTCGGGGCGACCTTCTTCCACAGCACCGGGCTGACCTCGTAGCCGTAGAGCCGGTCGAGGATCCGTCGGGTCTCCTGCGCGTCGACCAGATCGTTGTCGAGGTCGCGGGGGTTTTCGGCAGCCGCGCGGATGGCGGGCTCGGTGATCTCGTGGAAGACCATCCGCTTGACCGGGACGCGGGGCTTCAGCGTCTCCAGCAGGTGCCAGGCGATGGCCTCGCCCTCGCGGTCACCGTCGGTGGCCAGATAGAGCTCGTCGACATCCTTGAGCAGGCCCTTGAGCTCGGTGACCGTGCTCTTCTTCTCCGGGCTGACGATGTAGAGCGGCTCGAAGTTGTCCTCGACGTTGACACCCAGCCGCGCCCAGGGCTCGGTTTTGTACTTCGCGGGCACGTCGGCGGCGTTTCGCGGCAGGTCACGGATGTGCCCGCGGGACGACTCCACAATGTAGTTGGAGCCCAGATAACCGGCGATCTTGCGCGCCTTGGTGGGCGACTCGACGATGACGAGCCGCCGAACGGCGCCATTGCCCCGTCCGTCACCGCCGCTCCGGCGGCTTCCGTCGTCAGCCAACTGCCCTTACGCTCCACTTCTCTATGTCCCTCAGGTACCCCCAAACCCGCGGGCACCTGACAATTTCGCACTCTGGACCGGTCAACGCAAACCGACCCTCGCAGGGGAATCTCTCAGATCCGGGGCCACGCTGACAACGCTTCGCTCTGATTCGGGGGTTCCCCTACGTTCTCTACCAGGCGCGATAGCCGTCGACGGCCACTGATTCTCAGTGCCGGCCGGGTGCCTCGAGTGCCGATCAGCGTGGGTGCGATCCCCACCCGCATCAACGCCGACGCCAGCGGCGAATGAGTGTCGGGGGCGTGCGGGTCGAGTCCGAGCAGATAGCGGTCGGCTTCGGGAATGCCTGCTGCCAGCGTCCAGGCGCGCAGCTCCCGCGCTCCGGGCAGCCATTGCGGCGGCACCGTCTTGACGGCCCCCCTGGTCCATTCGGCGGCGATTCCGGCCAGGCGGGCGTCCACGGCGGTGCGCACCAGCGGATTGTTCTCGTCGGTGCGGGTGATTTCGGCAGCGAGGCCGGTTTCGGTGATCATCTCCGCCAGCGCGTCGGCCCGCCACAGGTCGTCGACCACCACCGACAACCGTGCCCCACCGCCCACGACCACCACCTGTCCGGTGGTGGCGAGCAGCCCGGTGAGGTCGGCGACCGCGGGCGGCACCGACTCAGCCGAGAAGAAGGACAGCTGGCTCACGAGTCGACAGTAAGGCAGCGGGAGACGAGCGGGAGGCAGCCGAGCGGTACCACTGGCGACGGGCGTGGCGGGCGCTGCGCGGGACACCCACCAACGAAAGCACCCCCGATGCCCGTCACCGGGACACTCGGGGGTGTTTCGTGATGTCGTTGTTGATCAGACGGCGCGAACGCCTGTGGCCTGTGGGCCCTTGGGGCTCTGACCGACCTCGAACTCGACCCGTTGGTTCTCCTCAAGGGTGCGGAAGCCCGACCCCTGAATTTCCGTGTAGTGGACGAACACGTCGGCAGAGCCGTCCTCGGGTGCAATGAACCCGAAACCCTTCTCGGCGTTGAACCACTTCACAGTTCCCTGTGGCATCTTTCGTACTTTCCTTCTCTTCCAACCGGGAGCGGCCGACCGAGTTTTCGGCAGACCGGGCCCGTTCCGACCGCCATCCTTCGTGGAGTCGCCGGAACTCACCCGACCTACAACCCTCGCAGGAACCGCGATCGCAACGTCGATCCTGCGAGTGTTGACACACGAACACAGAAGCTGCGACCGCCCTTATCCAATCACGTCCAGAGCTGTTGCGACAGTCTCAGTGCTACTAACTGGTGAACAATTCGATACAGGGGTGTAGATCGCTTTTAGAAAGGGCTGATTTCAAATGGTGAGTTTCGGCAGCGAGCTGCTTAACGCGGCGGTCGCGGGTGCCGAATCATCGCCGGCCGCGCTGCTTCACGTCGCCGAGCTTCCCGCCCGCCAAGCGAACAGTGCGGAGTGGCCTGCCTGGGCTGACCCAGATGTGCTCCGCGCGTTCCATGATCACGGAATCGCCGAGCCGTGGTCGCATCAGGTGCAGGCCGCCGAGCTCGCGCACGCCGGCCGCCATGTCGTCATCAGTACGGGTACCGCATCGGGCAAGTCGCTGGCGTTCCAATTGCCGATCATGGATGCGCTGGCGCGTGATCCGCGCGCCAGGGCACTTTATTTGTCACCCACCAAAGCGCTCGGCCACGACCAATTACGCACCGCTCATTCCTTGACCACCGCGGTGGCCGCGCTGACGGACGTCGCACCGACTTCCTACGACGGCGACACACCGGTCGAGGTACGCAAATTCGCCCGCGAGCGGTCGCGCTGGTTGTTCTCCAATCCCGACATGATCCACCTGTCCTTACTGCGCAACCACGCCCGGTGGGCGGTCTACCTGCGTGGGTTGCGTTACATCGTCGTCGACGAATGCCATTACTACCGTGGCATTTTCGGCTCGAACGTAGCCATGGTGTTACGGCGGCTGCTGCGGCTGTGTCAGCGCTATGCCCCGGCGTCGGGTCCTGGGCCGACGGTCATCTTCGCCAGCGCGACCACCGCGGCACCCGGTGAGACCGCCGCGGAATTGATCGGGCAGACCGTGACGGCGGTGACCGAGGACGGGTCACCGCACGGGGCGCGCACGGTGGCGCTCTGGGAGCCGGAACTGCGTACCGATCTGACGGGCGAAAACGGTGCGCCGGTGCGACGTTCGGCCGGCGCCGAGGCGGCTCGCATGATGGCCGATCTCGTTGCTGAGGGGGCCCGGACGTTGACGTTCGTCAGGTCGCGGCGCGGCGCGGAGCTGACCGCCCTCGGCGCCAGGGCCCGGCTGGAGGACATCGCCCCGCAGCTGCTCGACACCGTGGCGTCGTATCGGGCCGGGTATCTCGCCGAGGACCGCCGGGAACTGGAGCGTGCCCTCGCCGACGGCGAATTGCGCGGGCTGGCCACCACGAATGCACTCGAGCTGGGTATCGATATCGCCGGGCTGGATGCCGTTCTGCTGGCGGGCTTTCCGGGGACGGTGGCGTCATTCTGGCAGCAGGCCGGCCGGTCGGGACGGCGCGGCCAGGGTGCGCTGGTGGTTCTCGTCGCCCGTGACGACCCGTTGGACACCTACCTGGTGCACCACCCGGAGGCGTTGCTGGACAAGCCGGTTGAGCGGGTGGTCATCGATCCGACGAACCCCTACGTGGTGGGTCCGCAGCTGCTCTGCGCGGCGACGGAGATGCCGTTGGAGGACGCCGAGGTGCGGCGCTGGGAGGCCGAACCGGTGGCCGCCGAGCTGGTCGACGACGGGTTGTTGCGCCGGCGCGGCGGCAAATACTTCCCCGCCGCCGGGCTGGATCCCCATTCGGCGGTGGACATCCGCGGTTCGGCCGGGGGCAGCATCGCGATCGTCGAGGCCGGGACGGGACGCATGCTCGGCAACGCCGACGCCGGCCAGGCGCCGGCGGCCGTTCACCCCGGTGCGGTGTATCTGCATCAGGGTGAGAGCTACCTCGTGGACTCGTTGAGCTTCTCCGACGGCGTGGCGTTCGTGCACGCCGAGGATCCCGGCTACACCACATTCGCCAGGGAGGTCACCGACATCGCGGTGACCGGGACGGGCGAACGGATGCACTACGGCCCGGTGACGCTGGGTCTGGTGCCGGTGTCGGTGACACACCGAGTGATCGGCTACCTGCGCCGCCGGTTGTCCGGCGAGGTGATCGACTTCGTCGAACTGGACATGCCCGAACACTGCCTGCCGACCACCGCAGTGATGTACACCATCACGCCGGAAGCGTTGGCCGACAGCGGGATCGAACAGCTGCGGATACCGGGCTCGTTGCACGCCGCCGAGCACGCCGCGATCGGCCTGCTGCCGCTGGTGGCCAGTTGCGACCGCGGCGATATCGGCGGCGTGTCCACCGCCATCGGCGCCGACGGCCTGCCCACGGTGTTCGTCTACGACGGGCATCCGGGTGGGGCCGGTTTCGCCGAGCGCGGCTATAGTCTGGTCAGCACCTGGCTGGGCGCCACCGCGGCCGCGATCGAAGCGTGCGAATGCCCGCAGGGCTGTCCGTCATGTGTGCAGTCGCCCAAGTGCGG
This sequence comes from Mycobacterium sp., assembly GCA_021732005.1. Taxonomy (GTDB): domain Bacteria; phylum Actinomycetota; class Actinomycetes; order Mycobacteriales; family Mycobacteriaceae; genus Mycobacterium. The sequence continues at coordinate 42,094 of JAKFVT010000003.1, forward strand.
CAACGGGAATGACCCGCTGGACAAGTCCGGTGCTGTTGCCGTCCTCAAGCTCGTTCTCGCGCAGGTGGCTGCAGGCGGTGCCTGACCGGCGTGCCGACCGACCCCTCGAACAGTCGACACCCACGATGCAAGCACGCGCCACCGCGATGGCGCTGCACCCCGCACTGGTGGAGGCGTTGCGACAGCCTGACATCACTGCCCGCGGCGAACGGCCGGACAACGCGATCCGTTCCCATCCCGACAGGTCGGGTAGGCGAAAAAATACCGAACCGCGATCGCGGCCGCAAGAAAATCGGCATCGCGGTGGTTTGCCGGACCAACTCATTGTTTTCCACCAGCGGATTCCGGCCGTCCGTCCCAAGCTGGTCCCAAGGTGCTCTCGTTAAACTGCCTTCATGACGCCCGACTGGCTGCTGGTGGAAACACTCGGCACCGAACCGGTGGTGGTCGCGCAGGGCCGTCAGATGAAGAATTTGGTGCCCCTGGCCATTTACTTGCGACGCAACCCGCACCTGGCCGCCATCCAGACCGCCATCGCCGAAACCGTGGCGACCGGCAACAGCTTGGCCAGCATCACCCCGAAGAGCGACCGGGTGATCCGCACCGAGCCCGTCCAGATGTCCGACGGTCGGATGCACGGTGTGCATGTCTGGATCGGCCCCGCTGATGCGGAGCCGCCGGAGCGGCCGATACCGGGGCCGCTGAAGTGGGACATGACTCTCGGGATCGCCACCGACACCGTTGAATCACTGGTGAACGCCGGGCTGGATCCCACCAAGGAGCCCACGCACGGCCGGGCCTTCGCCGAGGATCTGCCGTCGCGCAGCTTCAACCGCGACGAGGCCAAGGTGCTGGCCCTGGCGATCGATGCCGCACCTGGCCGGACATACTGCACCACTTGGACTTTCACCGATAGTCACGGCGAGACCATTCGGGCCGGGTTCGTGGCACGTACCGCCTCGGAGATGGCCGACGACGCCACCGAGCACCTCGTCGCCCGGGCGATGAACCTGCGCTGCGACCTCGACGAGGGTGCACTGCCACCCGACCATCTGGCCCAACGCATTCTCGACGGGCTGTCGCAGCCAGGCGTCCACCGGGCCCTCGTCGACCTGCACACGTGGAAGCTGTTGAAGTGGCTTGACGATCCATGCCCGCACTACGACTGGCGCCAGAGCGTCCAATTCCATCCCGACGACCGCGATCTGCTCATCCCGATGGCGGACGACTTTGGGACCGGCAACACCAGCCGGGTGTTGCGGCTTCCCGGAGTGGGCGGCGGCTGGGTGCCGATGCATGTCACCGTCAACCGCGTCGAGGTGGACAAGAACATCTTCGCTGGGCTGATCACTCTGCGTCTGCCCACCGCGGCGGAACTGTCGGCGGCGCGACTGACCGCCAAGGGCACGTCTACCAGCTAGCGCGCCACTAGCCCGCGTCTAGGGGACCCGCCCGGGCCGCGGCGTGGGCACGGCCCCCAAGAAGCCGGCCCGTCGCGGCATCGACATGGACGACGATGTCGAGTTCGTCGACATCGCACCTACTCAGCTCCGTGCCCATCGCGCGGCTGACCGCGGCAGCCTGCCGGCACGCGGTCTCGGGTCCCTGCGGCAGCCACATGGCCGCGGCCAGCGCCGCCATGTCCGCGCCGGCCTGCGCGCGATGCCGTGCCACCACGGCGCCTCCGACCTGGACACCGGCCGCGGCGATCGCTGCCAAGGTGGCGATGAGCACCGCCGCCAGCACGGTCGCGACACCGTGCTCGTCACGCGCCAGGCTCGGTGGCCGCAACCGCGTCGGCGGCGATGACGACACCGGGCAGCAGCCGGGACCTGCCGATGACCGTCGCGACGACGAAGCCCCCGTCACGCCGGATCCGCACTGTCGCGCCCGCGGGCCCGACCCAACGGGCTGCGGTGTCCGCGCCCGCCTCATCACCGCGGGCCGCCAACCGGGCCGCCTCGCGGGCGGCGTCGATGCAGCGCACCTGCATCGCGACCGCGGTGATTCCACTGGCGCAGACGACCATGACCACCACCAGCGCGGCGATGGCCAGGGCCGCCTCGACGGTGGCGAAACCACGGTCACCGGTTAGACCTTCGTGTTCAGCGCACGGTTGATGATGTTCGTCAACGCGCCGACGATCGAGTCGCCGGTGACCACGCTGTAGAGGATCGCGCCGAATGCCGCGGCGGCGATCGTGCCGATCGCGTACTCGACAGTCGACATCCCGGCGTCGTCGACCGCCACCATCATCATCCGAGATTTCAGCTCTCGAAATACATTGTTGCTCAATTATTTTCCTCCATTTCCACTTTCACAGAAGTCCCGCTGCAAACACGTCGCCGGCCAAGCCGGCCACCACCGGCACGATGCCCAGGCAGACGAATGCCGGCAGAAAGCACAGCCCCAGCGGCCCGGCGATCAGCACCGAGGCGCGTTCGGCGGCCGCCGCCGCGGTGTGGCACGCATCTTGTCGCGACTGCTCGGCGAGTTCGGCCACACCCTGTGCCAGTGCGCTTCCCGACGACGCCGATCGGCGCGCCAACCTGGCCAGTGCATCGCTGTCCTCGCCGGGCTGCGGGCACCAGGCGGTGTCGGCGTCGGCCCCCAGCGCCAGCAGGTCCGCTGCACGCCGCAAGACGGCACCGAGCCGATCCGGCGACGAAGGTACCGTCGCCGCAGCCGCAGCGGACACCGACATGCCGCCCGCCAGACATACCGCGAACACGTCGAGCGCAGACGCGGTCGCCAGCGGATCAGTGCGCACCCCGCTGCGGCGTACCGAGGAAGAAGCATTGGGAGACAGCTCTATTCGGCGACGCACCACCAGCGGACCCGGTGCGAATAGCACTGCGGCGGCCAACAACACTGCGGCCGCGGTCATGTCAGCAGCCGATCGGTGATGCGATCAGCCCACGCAAGCCCCAGACAGACCAGCGCCGCACCAACGACCAACAGCCAGCCGCCCGCACCGCCGCCGAGGAGAAAGCCGACCGGATGCGCGCCGATCAGCTCGCCGAGCAGGATCCCGAGTAGCGGCAGTCCGGCCAGGATGACCGCGGTCGCGCGTGCCCCGGCCAGGCCGGCGTCGACCCGTGCGGTGAACCGTTGCCGCTCGACGATGTCGCGGTGGGCGGTTCGGATCAGCGCCGCCATCGCCAGTCCATGGTCGGCCGCAAGCTGCCAGCACACCGCAAGCCGTTCCCATTGCGCGGGAACCGATGTCGAGCCGGCGAGCTCCCGCAGTCCGGCTCCGACGTCAGCGCCGAGTCCGGCGCGGGCCGCGACCGACCGCAACGCTGTGCCGATAGCGCCGCCGGATTCCCCAGCGGCGACTGCGAAGGCGCGCACCGGATGCGCACCCACGCGCAATTCACCGGCCAGCGTTTCCAGCGCCGCCGCCAAAGTATGGCCGGCGTCGTTGCGGTCCTGCCGCCGCAGTCGACGGCGCCGCCGGTGGATCGATGTGACGCCCAGCAGCACCGAGGCCAGCAGCACCGCCGGCGGCAGCGCCATCGCGATGACCGCAAGAGAGGCAACCAGCGCGGGCGCCCGCACACCGGCCCGACGCGGCACCAGTCCCAGCCGCGACCGCGGGGGTGGCGGTGCGGCCAGGACCGCCAGTCCCAAAAGCACAGCAGCGAAGGGTATTCCGGTCACGACCGCCGCCCGTCGATCAGTGTCTGCAGTTGTTGCCGACCGTCCTGCCAGCCTCGGTCGGCATGCCACGCCGTCATCGCATACACGCCGCCACCGTCCGCCCGGCACAGCACCGCGATCTCGGTGAGCCGGCGTGTGCCGTCGCGACGACGACCCACATGCACCACCGCCTGGACCGCCGCGGCCAGTTGGCTGTGCAACGCGGCGCGGTCCAGACCGCCCAGGGCCGCGAGTGCTTCCAGCCGGGCCGGCACTTCGGCCGGGCTGTTGGCGTGCACGGTCCCGGCGCCGCCGTCGTGGCCGGTGTTCAGTGCGGTCAGCAGGTCGACGACCTCGGCGCCGCGCACCTCCCCGACGACGATCCGGTCCGGCCGCATCCGCAGGGCCTGACGAACCAGCTGCCGCATCGTGACCTCGCCGGCGCCCTCCACGTTGGCGGCCCGCGCCACCAGCCGCACCAGGTGGGGGTGGCGGGGCGCGAGTTCGGGGGCGTCTTCGACGCAGACGATCCGCTCGCCGCCGTCCACCGCACCGAGCGCAGCGGCCAACAACGTTGTCTTGCCCGCGCCGGTACCGCCGGAGATGAGGAATGCCAGCCGGGCGTCGATGATGCCGGCGAGCACTTCGACGGCCTCCGGCGCGATCGCCCCCGCGTCGATCAGGGCGGCGAGATCCTGGGTCGCAGGCCGCAACACCCGCAGCGACAAGCAGGTGCCCGCCACCGCGACCGGCGGTAGCACGGCGTGCAGACGCACCGAGAACTCTCCGGTGCCAATCCCGGTCAGCTGCCCGTCGACCCACGGCTGCGCATCGTCCAGTCGTCGCCCTGCCGCCACTGCGAGCCGCTGCGCCAGCCGGCGCACTGCGGCTTCGTCGGCGAACCGGACCGGGGCGGGGCGCAGGCCGGTGCCGTCGTCGACCCACACCGCGTCGGGGGCGGTGACCAGCACGTCGGTCGTTCCCGGTGCACGCAGCAACGGCTCCAGCAGCCCGGCGCCGGTGAGCTCGGTCTGCAGGACCCGCAGGTTCGTCAGGACCTCGGTGTCCCCGAGCACTCCCCCGGATTCGGCACGGATCGCCGCCGCGACCGCCGCCGGCCGCAAAGACGACGACTCGGCGGCCAGCCGCTCGCGGACCCGTTCGACCAGCGACGCGTTCATGCCGCGCGCACCTGCCCGCCGGTCGTCAGGATCTCGAGCACCGCGCGGGCGGCCGCACCCAGCGGAGAACGCCGCCGAATCCGCAGGCCACCCCGCTCCAGCCGTTCGGCCAGCATCGGCTCGGGACGCATCGCCGCCAGCAGTGGGAGATCCGCGACCGCGGCGGCTTCGTCGGCGCGCAATCCACTCGGTGCCGGACCGCGCACCACCAGGCCGACGTTCGGGTTGACCCCACGCAGCACAGGTGCCAGGGCCGCGGCCGCCGCGACGCCCCGGACGTCGCAGCTGGTGATCATGACCACCAGGTCAGCACTGTCCAGTGCGCAGGTGACCGCCCCGGTCATTCGCCGCGGCAGATCGCAGATCACCAGAATCCCGCCGCGTCGCCCGGCATCGACTACGGCCTCGACCGCCACGGGTTCCATCTCCCGGCCGTGCCGATCGCCGGACAACACGCTGACACCGTGGTGTCGCGGGAGCGCATCCCGCACCGCCGACCAGGCCAATCGGCCGCCCTGCATGCTCAGATCGGGCCAGCGCAGACCTGGCACAGCCTCACTTCCGATCAGGAGGTCGATGCCACCGCTCCACGGATCGAGGTCGACCAACAGCGACGACGACGCCACCTGTGCCAGGGCCGTCGCGAACGTCGATGCGCCAGCACCGCCCCGGCCGCCGGTCACGGCGATCACCCGCCCCACGCGGGGGCCGTCGCGAACAGCGTCGGCGGCGTCAGCCAGATGCCGCACGAGCTCGGCGTCCTGGGCGGGAAGTGTGCAAATCTGCTGAGCGCCAACGGCCATCGCCGCCGCCCAAACGGGCCCATGCGGGTCGGTCGGGCAGACCAGGATCACCCCGTCGCGCCTGGGCAGACCGTCTCGCTCGCAGCTTCTGGCCGCGTTCTCATCGAGGATGACAGCGACGGCGGCCGACCACGCCTTGCGGGTGAGCGGCGCAGAAACCGCCATCGGACGCAGACCCACCGCGGCGGCGACGCGCTCGGCCTGTTCGCGTAACTCGGTGTCGCCGGCGAGGACGAGGACGACACCCGGACTGCTGCTCACGACGCAAGAGTCGGTGGTGTGACGCGCCTACGCCAGTCGCCGTAGACGGATCTGTGGATGAACGCAGATCTGGGGAGTGACTACCGACACCAGGACAGCACGGAAGTGATCCCGGCAACGTTTCTCGAGTTTGCCGGGATCACTGGAGATTCTTTGTCCGAAAAAGGGACGACCCCCGCCAGGGGGGGAGGAGGCGGAGGTCGTCGTGTATCAGCCCCGGGGGGTCGGGCTGATGCACACCCGGCATAAGCCGAGTAATACTCACTATACACACGACAATGTGGAGTCGCGCAAGTGTTGCTACCACTTAGAAACCATGTATTCGCTGTGAAAATGCAGGGTGCGACACGTGGCTTGGCCTGCCACTTTGTCCTCGCCTCCGAACCGGGAGGTCAGCCACGCCTATCCTGAGGAGCGTGACCGACCCTGCCTCGGCCGCCGACCAGCTAATCCACGTTCGGCCCGAACCCCCTGCTGGGCTCAACTCTCGGACGGCGGCGTTCTTCGACCTCGACAAGACCGTGATTGCCAAGTCAAGCACGTTGGCTTTCAGCAAACCCTTCTTCGACCAGGGTCTGCTCAACCGGCGAGCGGTCCTGAAGTCGAGTTATGCGCAGTTCCTCTTCCTGATGTCCGGCGCCGATCACGACCAGATGGACCGGATGCGCTCCTACGTCACCGCGATGTGCGCAGGCTGGGATGTCGAACAGGTGAGGGCCATCGTCACCGAGACGCTTCATGACATCGTCGACCCCCTGGTCTTTGCGGAAGCTGCCGAACTGATCGCGGACCACCGACTGTGCGGGCGCGACGTCGTGATCGTCTCGGCCTCGGGTGAGGAGATCGTCGCCCCGATCGCGCGTGCGCTCGGTGCCACCCACGCCATGGGCACCCGGATGGTCATCGAGGACGGCAAGTACACCGGCGAGGTTGCCTTCTACTGCTATGGCGAGGGAAAAGCCGCGGCCGTCCGCGAGCTGGCCGCGCTGGAGGGTTACGCCCTCGAGCACTGCTATGCCTACTCCGATTCGATCACCGACCTGCCGATGCTGCGCTCGGTCGGCCACCCGAACGTCGTCAACCCCGACCGGGCGTTGCGCAAGGAAGCCACCGCGCAGGGCTGGCCGGTGCTGACGTTCCTGCGCCCGGTGCCGTTGCGCGACAGGATCCCAGCGCCGTCGGGCGCTGCAGTGGCGACGACGGCAGCGTTGGGAATCAGCGCGCTGGCCGCCGGCGCACTGACGTACTCCGTGCTACGCCGGTTGTCGTTCTAAACGCATCCGATTCGTTGCCGATTAGCCCCTTGCTGTGACGGTGGTCACGGAGTACAAAGGAAGGCACGGACGCCTGGCAAGGCCAAGATAGCGCCGGAAGAGAAGGCACTATCTCCCACGCCAAGCGGCCCAGCACGGTTCCCGGCACCCACGCGGAGCACGCCGCGATAATGGCAGAAGTGTTGCGGGCCTGCGTAATTGCGAAGAGCGGACGGACAGAACGGCCCCTTGGGTGGGGTTGTAAACGAACCGCATCGCAAGACCGCCGAGGCCAACCCGCGCAGCCCACCTGGCACGCTTGGTAACCGAGAAACCGTGCTAGCGGGCGGCGAGCCGAAGAGATTCGGATCGTCGCCCGCTTCGCTGTCCAGGTCTACTTGGCAGCCGCGTCCGCGATCGATATCGCCTCTCGCGCACCGTCTTCCAGCGCTTGGCAGGACATCAGAACCCAGGCCCCGACGGCCGAGGGGTCGCCCGTCGCGAACGCCCGCGCGCGGTCCTGATACTCATCGGCACGGCGCATCCAGTACACCTCCGGCACCCCCAGCCCGTGCGGGTCCAGACCGGTGGCCATCGTGACAAGCCGCGACACCGCGCGCGCCACGACCCCGTCCCCCGGGCCGAACGGCGCCAGCGCGAGCAGCTCACCGTGCGCGACGGCCGCCAGCACCGGCGCGGGCGCAGAGCTGCCGCCGGTCGTCAGCCGGGTGACCAGATCCAGCCGTGCGGCCACCTCGGGATTCTGGCGTGGGCGGCCCAGAAGGTCCCCGTCGATCAGGTCGGCCGCGGCCAGCGCGTGCAGCCGAGCCAGCGCTTGCAGAGGGGCGCGCTGCCACACCCCGACCAAGTTGGTGGTTCCACCTTCCAATGCCTGGCCGACGCGGAGCGCACCGGCCAATACCGGATCGTTGGGCTCGGTACCGGAGGCATCCAGTTGCACGGCGCCGCCGTCGAGGGCCGACGACGAGCGCGCTCCGCGGATGGCTGACTCGGCCGCGGTCACCGGCCAGTTCCGCAGATTGGTGCGATGCCGGTGCGCCTTCGCCAACGCTTCCCGGGCGGCCTCGGCGGCGTCGGCCACCCCGGGCAGAGTCATCAGCGGGGCCAGGACATCACTCACGTTCGGTCACGCTATCCGATCCCCAGCTGCCGTTCGGCGCGCGGCAGTAACCGCCCGCCGACGATTGTGACGTGCCAACTCCGATGCAACCTTCGGTGACTACGCTCACAGACATGACCGAGGCGCACACCGAAGTTCAGTCAAGTTTCCCGGCGTCGGACGATTTCGCCGCTGCCGCCAACGCCACCGCCGCCCTGTACGACGAGGCCGAGGCGGACCGGCTGGCGTTCTGGGCGGAGCAGGCCAACCGGCTCGCGTGGGAGACGCCCTTCACCGAGGTACTGGACTGGTCCGGCGCGCCGTTCGCGAAATGGTTCGTCGGCGGCAAGCTCAACGTCGCCTACAACTGTGTCGACCGGCACGTCGAGGCCGGCAACGGGGACCGGGTGGCCATCCACTGGGAGGGTGAACCGGTCGGCGACTCGCGGGTGCTGACCTATGCCCAGCTGAAGGACGAGGTGTGCAAGGCCGCCAACGCGCTGACCGATCTCGGGTTGGCCGCGGGCGACCGGGTGGCCATCTACATGCCGATGGTCCCGGAGGCCATCGTGGCGATGCTGGCCTGTGCGCGGCTGGGCGTGATGCACAGTGTTGTCTTCGCCGGCTTCTCGGCAGCGGCGCTGCGGGCCCGCGTGGAGGACGCCGAGGCCAAGGTCGTCATCACCACCGACGGCCAGTACCGGCGCGGAAACGCGGTGTCACTCAAGGAAGCTGTCGACGAGGCGGTACAAGGGCTCACGGATGCCGAAAATGGCCCTGTTCAGCACGTTCTGGTGGTGCGCCGTACCGGCATCGACATCGGCTGGACCGAGAACCGCGACCAGTGGTGGCACGAGATCGTGGACTCGGCGTCGACTGAGCACACCCCCGAAGCGTTCGACTCCGAGCATCCGCTGTTCCTGCTGTACACCTCCGGCACCACGGGTAAGCCGAAGGGGATCATGCACACCTCGGGTGGCTATCTGACGCAGGCGTCGTACACCCACTACAACGTGTTCGACATCAAGCCGGAGACCGATGTGTATTGGTGCACCGCCGATATCGGCTGGGTCACCGGCCACACGTACATCGTCTACGGGCCGCTCTCCAATGGCGCGACGCAGGTCGTGTACGAAGGCACCCCGGCATCCCCCGATGAGCACCGCCACTTCCAGGTGATCGAAAAGTACGGTGTGACAATCTATTACACGGCACCCACGTTGATCCGCACGTTCATGAAGTGGGGCCGTGAGCTCGCGTTCGAACACGATCTGTCCAGTCTGCGGCTGCTCGGATCGGTCGGCGAGCCGATCAACCCGGAGGCGTGGCGTTGGTATCGCTTGGTTTTCGGCGCCGACAAGACCCCGATCGTCGACACCTGGTGGCAGACCGAGACCGGGGCGATCATGATCTCGCCGCTGCCCGGTGTGACGGACTGCAAGCCGGGTTCCGCGATGCGGGCGCTGCCCGGGATCTCGGCCAAAATCGTCGACGACGACGGAAATGAGTTGGCCCCCAGCATCGATGGCGGTGAACACGTCACCGGCTATCTCGTACTGGACAAGCCGTGGCCGTCGATGCTGCGCGGCATCTGGGGCGACCCGGAGCGGTTCAAGGAGACGTATTGGTCGCGCTTCGGCGAGCAGGGCTGGTATTTCGCCGGTGACGGCGCCCGGTACGGCAGCGACGGCGAGGTGTGGGTGCTCGGCCGTATCGATGACGTGATGAACGTGTCAGGGCACCGGATTTCGACCGCTGAGGTGGAGTCCGCTCTCGTCGGGCACTCCGGCGTGGCGGAGGCCGCCGTCGTCGGCGCCACCGACGACCACACCGGGCAGGCGATCTGCGCGTTCGTCATCCTCAAGGCCCACCACGCCGAGATGCCGCGGGATCAGATGGTGGACGAGTTGCGAGCCGAGGTGGCCAAGGAGATCTCCCCGATCGCGAAGCCGCGCGAAATCCATGTTGTCCCAGAGCTTCCCAAGACCCGCAGCGGCAAGATCATGCGGCGGTTGCTGCGCGACGTCGCCGAAGGCCGCGAACTGGGCGACACGTCGACCCTGGTCGATCCGACGGTGTTCGAAGCGATCCGGGCCAGCAAGGCCTGAGTCAGCCGACGTCGGTCGTCGGGACGAACCCGGTGCCGGGCCGATTCTTACCGGCGACGTCGCCCAGGATCGCATTGATCGACATGGTCACCGCGGGTGTGTGTAGCGGGATGAACTTTACGACGCAGGTGGGCAGGTCTTCGCTGAACGCGCCGTGGATCATTCCGACCAGCTTGTTGTTCACCGTGACCGGAGCACCGGAGTCGCCGGGCTGGCCGCACACCTGGTTGACGATCGTGCCCGGGTCCTGGCCGGGACCCCAGGTGACGCCGCACGAGTAACCGGTGGTGCGGCCGAGCTTGCAGGCGACCTCACCGAATGTCGGGTCGGGCCCGATGCCGTCGATGACGAAGCCCTTGTAGTTCGAGATCGGCTGCACCTTGGCAGGGTCGAACCGGATCACCGCATAGTCGAGGCCATCGTTACCGGCAACCATGGTGCCGATCACGCCGTCGGCAGGCCGGTCCTCGGAGGCGACCTGGGCACCCGGGCCACCGCAGTGCGCGGAGGTGAAGCCGATCAGCGCACCGGTGTTGTCGTTGCCGATGGACGTCAGTGTGCAATAGGTGTCGCCGTTGACGACGATGCCTGCGCCACCGCCCATCGGCACCTTTCCGTCGGCCGTCGCAACCGGTGCCACGCCGGAGATCAGGGCGACAAGGGCCACCACAACGGCCCTCGCGATGGCCCTCGCGATCAGGCGTACACGCTGCGCGGTCGTCACTGGCAACCTCCATTCACCGTCCGCCCCGACAGGGCGAGTCTAGCTTGATCACACCCGTACCTTGCGTAACAGCTCAGTGGGTATCCCCGCTGCGGGCGCGGCATGGCAACATGAACCGCGACGACAGAAAGTTGGAGGACAGCCGTGAGCAATGGCGATCGCAAGACCGGTGTACCCACCACCGTCACCTCGATCCCGCTGGTGGATCCGAACGCGCTACCGGCCAATCCCTCCGTCGGCGATCTGGTCAAGGATGCGACCGCACAGATGTCCACCCTCGTGCGCGCCGAGGTCGAACTCGCCAAGGCGGAGATCACCCGCGATGTGAAGAAGGGCCTCACCGGCAGCGTCTTCTTCATCCTCGCGCTCGTCGTGCTGTTCTACTCGACGTTCTTCCTCTTCTTCTTTCTCGCCGAGCTGCTGGACACCTGGCTGTGGCGCTGGGTGGCCTTCCTGATCGTCTTCCTGCTGATGGTGGTCACCACCGCGGTGTTCGCTCTGTTCGGGTATCTCAAGGTGCGCCGGATCCGCGGGCCCCAGAAGACCATCGAGTCGGTCAAGGAAGCACGCGAAGCATTCACCCCCGGACATGACAGGTCGCCGGCCAAGGTCGCCACGACAGGCACCCCGCCGCCCGCTGACCCCTCCGGCTGGTGATGGCTCAACCGGATCCCTCGGTCACCCGCATCGCGGGGCCGTGGCGGCATTTCGACGTTCACGCCAACGGAATCCGGTTTCACTGTGTCGAATCGACCGAAGGCGGTGATCCGCGCGCCGAGTCGGCGGCGGGCGCGTCGCGGCCGCTGGTGATCCTGCTGCACGGTTTCGGCTCGTTCTGGTGGTCGTGGCGCCACCAGCTGCGCGGCCTGTCCGGAGCCCGGGTGGTGGCCGTCGATCTGCGCGGGTACGGCGGCAGCGACAAGCCGCCGCGCGGCTACGACGGCTGGACGCTCGCCGGCGACACCGCCGGGTTGATTCGGGCGCTCGGCCACAGCTCGGCCACGTTGGTGGGGCACGCCGACGGCGGGTTGGTGTGCTGGGCGACGGCCGTGTTGCACCCGCGGGCGGTGCGGGCGATCGCACTGGTGAGTTCGCCGCATCCCGCCGCGCTGCGCGCCTCAGCGCTCGGCCGGCGCGACCAGGGCCGCGCACTGCTGCCGACGCTGCTGCGCTATCAGCTTCCGATCTGGCCCGAGCGCGCCCTCACCCGGCGCAACGCCGACCTTCTCGAACACCTGGTGCGCAGTCGCGCATCCGGCAAATGGCTTGCCTCCGAGGACTTTTCCGAAACCATCGCGCACATGCGCCGGGCCATCCAGATCCCGTCAGCGGCGCACTCCGCGCTGGAGTACCAGCGTTGGGCGGTCCGCAGCCAATTGCGCAGCGAGGGTTGGCGATTCATGAAGCTGATGAACCGTCCGCTCGTCGTTCCGCTGTTACACCTGCGCGGCGACGCAGACCCCTATGTGCTCGCCGACCCGGTCGACCGCACCCAGCGTTACGCGCCGCGCGGCAGGTTCGTGTCGGTCTCCGGCATCGGGCACTTCGCCCACGAAGAGGCCCCCGACGAGGTCAACGAACACCTGCGGAGGTTCCTCGGGCAGGTCTACGACACCGCTAGGTGACGCAGGCCCCGGTGGGCACCTTGGCGGTGTTGCCGATCTTGGCCAGCTGACGCGACACCTCGTTGGCCGTCAGCACGAACCCGGTGTCGTTGTCGTCCACCGCGGCGCCGAACACCACACCGAGCACCTGGCCCGCCCGGTTGATCATCGGCCCGCCCGAGTTGCCTTGGCGCACAGTCCCTCTGATCGTGTAGACCTCGCGGTTGACCGTCGTCGTGCGGTAGATGTCCGGTCCGTTGAGCTCGATGGTCTCACGCACCCGCGCGGGAGTCGCCGCGAACTCGCCGCCACCGGGGTAACCCAGCACCACCGCGTCGGTGCCGGATTTGGCCGGCTGGTCGGCGAACACCAGCGGGCGCTGCGGCAGGTTCGGGACGTCCAGGATCGAGATGTCCTCGTTGGGGTCATAGGAGACCACGGTCGCGTCGTAGGTCTGCCCTTCGGCTTCGACGGTGACGCTTTCCGATCCGGCCACCACGTGCGCGTTGGACATCACCCGGTTCGGCGCGATCACGAAACCGGTGCCCTCCAGCACCTTTTGGCATCCGGGCGCGACACCGCGGATCTTCACCACACTGGCACGCGCATTGCCGACGACCAGACTGTCGGCCAGCGAAGCGTCTGGGGCGTCCACGGCCTGGATAGGAGTGCGGCCGAAGGGCTGCAGGACATCCGGCAGACCGGAGGTGCGCAACAGTGCCGACATCCGCTTGGGCACCGCCTTGAGCCACTCCGGTGCGTACTTGTCCACTTCGGCAAGCACTTTCGAGCCGCGTGTGGCCGCGGCCAGGTTCGGTTGATCCGACGACGTCAACGGGCTGGCGAGCAGCCAGGCCGCGACCATCACCACCAGCAGCTGCACTGCCACGCCGATCACCGAGTCGACGGTGCGGACCGCGCGGTTGCGGATCGCGCCGCGTACCGCCCGGCCGAGCACGACGCCGGCCACCTCACCGACGACAACCAGAGCCAGAATTAAGAAGAGTGCGGCAAACAGCTTGGCCCGCGGCGAACTGATATGGCTGACGATGTGGGGAGCGAGCATCACTCCGGCGATGGCGCCGAGGATGACGCCGACGAACGACATCAGCGAGCCCAGCGCGCCGGACCGCCAGCCCGAGACGGCTGCCACCAATGCCACCGCAAGCACGGCGATGTCCAGCCATTGCGAACTCGTCACAGGGGCTCCTCACTGCTTCCGACGAGCGCCATGGCCTCGTCCAACTCCCGGACGTCTTCGCTGTTCCACGGTTGCGACCAACCGGCCACATCGAGCATCGCTGAGATTACGTGTCCGGTGAACCCCCACACCAACATCTGGTTGAGCAGAAATGCCGGCCCCGCCAGCCCGCGTCCAGCCCCCGTGCGGTAAACCATCAGCCGGTTCTCAGGATTGATGAACGCCCGCACCGGAACTCGCGCGACGAGGGCGGTTTCACCGCTGTCGACGACGGCCACCGGCCCCGGATCCGGTGAGTACGCCAGCACTGGTACGACGTGAAAACCCGAGGGCGGGATGAACATTCGCTCGAGCACGGCGAGCGGATGCAGGCGGTCCGGGTCAATGCCGGTCTCCTCCTGCGCTTCTCGAAGCGCGGTGCCCACCGGTCCGTCGTCTCCCGGGTCGGCAGCCCCACCGGGGAATGCGGCCTGGCCGGCATGGTGGCGTAGCGAGCCGGCCCGCACCGTCAGCAACAGATCGGCGTCGTCGGGTAACCGCCCGTCGGTGTAACCGGAGCTCGGCCCGGAGAACAGCACGAGCACGGCGGCGTCGCGCGCATTGGTACCGGCCTCGCGCGCTTCGATAACCGCTGCCAACAGCTCAGGCGGAACCTTGCGGCGATAGGCATGCGGAACGCGGTCGACGTTGTCGACCAACGGTGCCAGCCAGGGCGGCCGGTACTCCGGGGTGAGGGCGCCGGAGCCTGCCGAGCGGGGAGAACCCTGGGTCACCGGCGCGTCTCTCTCGTCTGTCGTCACTACACTGCATTCTTCACCGCGGCAGCGATCTCGTCGGCACTGGTGAACGCCTGCGGCAGGATTTTGGCAACGCTACCGTCCGCGCGCAGTATGACGGTCGCGGGCATCACGTTGGGCACTCCCAACGCCGCGGCGATCCGGCGCTGGCCGTCCTGCAGCGTGGGTAGCCGCACGCCGAGCTCGGCCAGTCGCAGCAGGCCGGCCGTCTCGTTCTCGTCCTGATGCACCGTCACCACGACAACGTCGGGCCCGACTCGGCGCTGGTAGTCCGCCATCGCGGGCAGTTCCTCCGCGCACGGCCCGCACCAATAGGCCCAGAGGTTGAGCACCACCGTGCGACCGGCCAGCGCGTGGGCCACATCTACCTGCGCACCGTCGGCGGCACACTCGACGACGATGCCGCGCAACTCCTTCGGGCCGGGGTTGTCGGTCGCGGCCGGGCAGGGCGGCAGGTCGGCGCGCCGGCGCGGCTCGGCCAGCGCCTCGGGCGTGTCGGCGTCTCGGTGGGTCCGCGACACCTGGGTGCCCGGGGAACCGCCCGACCCCGACGGTGTGTCGCCGAGTTCGAGGGCAAACGCGGCGATCAGCGCTGCCGCCACAGCGAGTACCACCAGCGTCCAGCGGGTCGACGTCGTCATCAGTGAAGTTCGGGCCAACAGGTCAGAGGCCGGCCAGGGCCAGCAGATGCTCGGTCTCGGGACCCTTGACCAGCGGCGCGGCGATCAACGGGTCGGTGGGCCCGAGCCCGAAGGACGGGCAGTCCTTGGCCAGCACGCACACTCCACAGGCCGGCTTTTTGGCATGGCAGACCCGGCGGCCGTGAAAAATCACCCGATGGCTCAGTAATGTCCACTCGCGGCGCTCAATCAGATCGCCCACGATGTGTTCGACCTTGACCGGGTCTGCCTCGGCGGTCCACCGCCACCGGCGCACGAGCCGACCGAAATGGGTGTCGACGGTGATGCCGGGAATGTCGAAGGCGTTGCCCAGGATCACGTTGGCGGTCTTGCGGCCCACGCCCGGCAGCGTCACCAATTCGTCCAGAGTGCGCGGTACTTCGCCGTCGAACCGCTCGACGAGTTCCTGGCCCAGCCGGATCAGCGAATTCGCCTTGTTTCGGTAGAAGCCGGTGGGCCGGACCAGCTCCTCGAGTTCGGTCCGATCGGCCTGCGCGTAGTCGCGGGCAGTGCGGTACTTCTTGAACAGCGCCGGCGTGGTGCGGTTGACGCCCTTATCGGTGGACTGCGCCGACAGGATGGTGGCGACGGTCAGTTCGAGCGGGTTGGTGAAGTCGAGCTCGCAGTACACATGCGGAAACGCTGTGGCCAAGGTGCGGTTCATCCGCCTGGCGCGCCGGACCAGGCCCAAATGGGTTTCGGAGTCCCACTTCTTTGCTTCCGCCGTGCTCGCGGCCGGCGGGGTCGCAGCGCCGCCAGCGGTCTTGCGCCTGGTTGACGGGCTGTTCGTGGTCACGATGCAAGGGTACTGACTCCGGTCCGGCGAGCTGCGGACCGACCGGTGACAATTCGTGATCCCGCTGAGACCTTGCGCGTGTTTACTTTCCCCCGTGACCTGGTTGCTCGCGGTATGTGTCCCCGGGCTTTTGATGCTGTCAACCTTCGGGTTGCAAAGACTGGAAGAGGCCTTGCGCGTTGATCGCACCGCCGCCGACGAGGTCACCGAATATCTCGAACGGGCCGCCACGACGCCGGCCGCGCAGGTTGCGCCGAGCGCCGAACCCGCGCCCCGATGGGCCGAAACACCGTCCCGACTGAGCGATGACGAGCCCGGTTTGCCCACGCGCTCACACGCCTACGCACGTCCCAATCCGCAATTTCACCGGACTCAATACGCCAATCGTGTGTAGCGTTGGCACGTCGAAAGACCGGCAACCACTAGACTGACCGTGCCCGGCCACACAGCTGGCCTGCGCATTTCATATCACCGAAGAGTTTAAGAGGGGCGACGTGGACGAGATCCTGGCGAGGGCCGGAATCTTCCAGGGAGTTGAACCCAGCGCTGTTTCCGCGCTGACGAAACAGCTTCAGCCGGTTGACTTCCCGCGGGGACATACGGTCTTCGCCGAGGGCGAGCCCGGCGACCGGCTGTACATCATCATCTCCGGGAAGGTGAAGATCGGCCGCCGTTCCCCGGACGGCCGGGAAAACCTGCTGACCATCATGGGTCCGTCGGACATGTTCGGTGAGCTGTCCATCTTCGACCCGGGCCCGCGGACGTCCAGTGCCACCACCATCACCGAGGTGCGCGCGGTCTCCATGGACCGCGATGCGCTGCGGGCGTGGATCGCCGACCGGCCGGAGATCGCCGAGCAGTTGCTGCGGGTGTTGGCTCGCCGCCTGCGCCGCACCAACAACAACCTCGCCGACCTCATCTTCACCGACGTCCCGGGGCGGGTCGCCAAGCAGCTGCTGCAGCTGGCTCAGCGATTCGGCACCCAGGAGGGCGGCGCGCTGCGGGTCACCCATGACCTCACGCAGGAGGAGATCGCCCAGCTGGTGGGCGCCTCGCGCGAGACGGTCAACAAGGCGCTGGCCGATTTCGCCCACCGCGGGTGGATCCGCCTGGAGGGCAAGAGTGTGCTGATCAGCGACAGCGAGCGGCTGGCCCGCCGAGCGAGGTAAGCGCGATTTGGGCGCGGTTTCGTTCGCTGAGCGACGGTTTGCGCGCCGAAATCACGCGCGCAGATAGTCCATCTGGGCGCGCACCGATTTCTCGGCGGCGTCCCACAGTTTCTGGTCGACGTCGGTGTACACGTGCTCGACGACCTCGCGTGCTGTGGCATCCTCCCCGAGCACCCGCAGGGCCTGGCGTACCTGGTCGAGCCGTTCTTCGCGGTGCGACAGATACAGGGTGGTGACGGCTTCGAGGTCGTCGAGGTCGGGGCCATGCCCCGGCAGCACGGTGCGAGGCCCGAGTCCCTGCAGCCGGCGCAGCGAATCCAGGTACTGGGTCAGGCTGCCGTCCTCGTCGTCGATGACGGTGGTGCCACGGCCCAGCACGGTATCGGCGGTCAACACGGCGCCGTCGACCAGGAACGACAGCGAGTCCGCGGTGTGGCCGGGGGTGGCCATCACCGTGATCCGCAGGCCGGCGGCGTCGATGACTTCGCCGTCGCTCAGCGGTCCGCCGAGCCCGCGCAGGAACCCGCTGCCCACCGAGCGGACCACCGCCCCGGTCCGGTCGACGATCTTGTCGATGCCGCCGGTGTGGTCCTCGTGCTTGTGACTGATCAGCACCAGCGAAATGGTGCCGAGCTCGGCGAGCCTGCCGATGTGCTCGTCGTCGTCGGGACCCGGGTCGACGATCACCATCTCGGCGCTGCCGGGACCGCGCAGCACCCACGTATTCGTGCCGTCCAGCGTCATGATCCCCGGGTTGTTGCACAGGAGTACCGAGGCCGTGTCGGTTACCGGCCGCAGAATCCCGTACGCCGGATGGGTCATTCCACCTCGGCGATGAGCTCGACCTCCACCGGCGCGTTCAGCGGCAGCTCGGACACTCCGACCGCGGAGCGGGCGTGCGCGCCGGCCTCGCCGAACACCTCACCCAGAAGGTCCGAGGCCCCGTTGATGACGCCGGGCTGACCGGTGAATCCCGGCGCCGACGCGACGAACCCGACCACCTTGACCACCCGCGTCACGTTGTCGAGGCCCACCAGCGCGTCGATCGCGGCCAGGGCGTTCAGCGCGCACAGCCGGGCGGCCTGTTTGGCCTGCTCGGGGGTCACCTCAGCGCCGACCTTGCCGGTCAGGTTGAGGCTGCCCGCCTCCATCGGCAGCTGCCCGGCGGTGTAGACGAGATTGCCGGTCCGGACCGCGGGCACGTAGGCCGCCAGCGGCTTGACCACGGTCGGCAGGGTCAGCCCGAGCTCGGCGAGCCGCTGGGATGCAGTCACTTAGGGCGCTTCAGGTACGCGACGTGCTGTTCACCGGTGGGACCCGGAAGGACCGCGACCAGTTCCCAGCCGTCGGCGCCCCACTGGTCGAGGATCTGCTTGGTGGCGTGGGTCAGCAGGGGCACCGTGGCGTATTCCCATGTCGTCGGTTGGCTCATGGCCGAAGCTTAACGCCGGGTACCAATCCCGCAGGGGGCCGCGGGGGCTTGGCTAGCATGCACTGATGGCGACCACATCGAGCGACGGAAGCTCCCTGGCCTGGCCCTCCCGCCTGACCAAGGCGCGGCTGCACTTCGTGACCGGCAAGGGCGGCACCGGCAAGACCACGGTCGCGGCGGCGCTCGCGCTGACCTTGGCCGCCGGCGGCCGCAGGGTGCTACTGGTGGAAGTCGAAGGGCGGCAAGGCATTGCGCAGTTGTTCGACGTTCCGCCGCTGCCCTACGAGGAACTGAAGATCGCCACCGCCGAGGGCGGCGGCCACGTCAACGCGCTGGCTGTCGACATCGAGGCGGCGTTCCTGGAATACCTCGACATGTTCTACAACCTGGGCCTGGCCGGCCGGGCGATGCGCCGGATCGGCGCCATCGAGTTCGCGACGACGATCGCGCCGGGCCTGCGGGACGTCCTGCTCACCGGCAAGATCAAGGAGTCGGTGGTGCGACTGGACCGCAACAAGCGTCCGGCGTACGACGCGATCGTCGTCGACTCGCCCCCGACCGGCCGGATCGCCCGGTTCCTCGACGTCACCAAGGCCGTCTCGGACCTGGCCAAGGGCGGCCCGGTGCACTCGCAGGCCGACGGCGTCGTCAAGTTGCTGCACTCCGAGCAGACCGCAATCCACTTGGTCACCCTGCTCGAGGCGCTGCCGATCCAGGAGACCATCGAGGCCATCGAGGAACTCAAAGGACTCGGCCTGCCCATCGGCAGCGTGATCGTGAACCGCAACATCCCGCCGTTCCTGCCGCCCGACGACCTCGCGAAGGCCGCCGAGGGCGACATCGATGCCGACGCGGTCCGCGCCGGGCTCGACAAGGTGGGCATCAATCTGGCCGACGACGACTTCGCCGGGTTGCTGACCGAGACCATCGAGCACGCCAGCCGGATCAAGGCCCGCGCCAAGAGCGCCGAGCAACTCGACCGCCTCGAGGTTCCGCGACTGGAGCTACCGACGATCGCCGACGGCGTGGATCTGGGAAGTTTGTACGAACTTGCGGAAACGCTTGCGCAGCAAGGCGTCCGGTGAGCCGTCCGATGAGCGAAGCGAAGAGGACAGATCAGGCGGAAGCGAAGACGACCATGAGGGGAAGCCGGTAATGAGCACTACTCCCCCAGTACTCGACATGAAGTCGATCCTGGCCGACAGGTCCAACCGGGTCGTGGTGTGTTGTGGCGCCGGTGGCGTCGGCAAGACCACCACCGCGGCGTCGATGGCGTTGCGCGCCGCCGAATACGGCCGCACCGTCGTGGTGTTGACCATCGATCCCGCCAAGCGGCTGGCGCAGGCCTTGGGAATCGAGGAGCTCGGCAACACCCCGCAGCGGGTACCGCTGGCTCCGGAGGTGACCGGTGAGCTGTACGCGATGATGCTCGACATGCGCCGGACGTTCGACGAGATGGTGGTCGAATACTCGGGATCCGAACGCGCACAGTCGATTCTGGACAACCAGTTCTACCAGACCGTCGCCACATCGCTGGCCGGTACGCAGGAATACATGGCGATGGAGAAACTCGGCCAGCTGCTCGGGCAGGACCGCTGGGATCTGGTGGTGGTGGACACCCCGCCGTCGCGCAACGCCCTGGACTTCCTGGACGCACCGAAGCGGCTCGGCAGCTTCATGGACGGCCGCCTCTGGCGATTGCTCCTGGCGCCCGGTCGCGGCTTCGGCAAGCTGGTGACCGGAGTCGTCGGCCTGGCGATGAAGGCGATGTCGACCATCCTCGGTTCCCAGATGCTTTCGGACGCTTCGGCGTTCGTGCAATCACTGGATTCGACGTTCGGCGGTTTCCGCGAGAAGGCCGACCGCACCTACGAATTACTCAAGCGGCGCGGCACTCAGTTCGTGGTGGTGTCGGCGGCTGAGCCGGATGCGCTTCGCGAGGCGTCCTTCTTCGTCGACCGGCTCTCGGCGGAGGGCATGCCGTTGGCGGGGCTGATCCTCAACCGCACCCACCCGACGCTGTCCTCGCTCACCGTGGAGCGCGCCATCGACGGCATCGAGGAGTTGGAAGCCGCCGGCCCCGACAACAACGGGAATCAACTTGCCGCGGCGGTGCTGCAGATCCACGCGGACCGGGCGCAGACCGCCAAGCGGGAGGTGCGGTTGTTGTCGCGGTTCACGGGCGCCAATCCGCATGTGCCGGTGGTTGGCGTGCCCTCATTGCCGTTCGATGTGTCGGATCTCGACGCCTTGCAGGCGATCGCCGATCAGATCACGGGAGAGACCGCGTAAAGAGAGTCCCGGCCGATCGGCCGGGACTCCACGCAAAAATTAGCTGACGCTGCGGTGCTTGCGCTGCGCGGCGAAGAATTCCGACCAGGACACCACTTCAGGGTGCTGCTTGAGCAGTGCGCGACGCTGACGTTCCGTCATGCCGCCCCACACACCGAACTCCACACGATTGTCGAGCGCATCCGCGCCACACTCGGCCATGACCGGACAGTGACGGCAGATGACCGCGGCCTTGCGCTGGGCGGCGCCGCGGACAAATAGCTCGTCAGGATCGGTTGACCGGCACAGAGCTCGTGAAACCCACGCGATCCGGGCTTCCCCGTCCGCACTTGGGATGGATCCGTGCAAAAGCGCTGCGCTTGGCTTGCGAACAGCGGTCCGAATACCTGACACCGACGGTCCCCTTCGTCCGGCCGCTGTCTGCGGCTGACAATCTTCTGGTGTAGGCCGCGTATGCGATCTACGCCACATTGCGACTTGGAGTGTTACCTGTATCGCACTGTCTGTTTAAGTTAGGTGGTCAGGTATCTTTTGCGCAACAGTTGAATCACAGGTTTTTTGGGACGACCGTCCAGACCGATCATGAACTGGCATTTTCTGACTAACGCGTAAATACGGTCGATATCCTCGTAGGCCGAGGGACGCTGCGCAAGAGCCGTCCCGGTCTCTCGTTACTCTGTAGCTCATGTCGGAACGCCCGCCAGCCGGGGCCACGATCATCAAGCTGGCCTGGTGCTGCCTGTTGGCCAGCGTGATACTGGCGGCGCTCCTATTTCCCGTGGTCGGCGGCGTGGGCCTGATTTCCAACCGTGCCTCCGATGTGGTGGCCAACGGCTCGGCCCAGCTGGTCGAGGGCGAAGTGCCCGCGGTGACCACCATGGTGGATGCCAAGGGCAACCCGATCGCCTGGCTGTACTCGCAACGTCGCTTCGAGGTTCCGAGCGACAAAATCGCCGACACCATGAAGCTGGCAATCGTGTCCATCGAGGACAAGAGATTTGCCGAACACAACGGTGTCGACTGGAAAGGCACGCTGACCGGCCTGGCCGGCTACGCCTCCGGCGACGTCGACACCCGCGGCGGGTCCACCCTCGAGCAGCAGTACGTCAAGAACTATCAACTGCTGGTGATCGCCCAGACCGACGCCGAGAAGCGTGCGGCCGTGGAGACCACGCCGGCCCGCAAGCTGCGGGAGATCCGGATGGCACTCACGCTGGACAAGACGTTCACCAAGCCGGAGATCCTGACCCGCTACCTGAACCTGGTCAGCTTCGGCAACGGCGCCTTCGGCATCCAGGACGCCGCCCAGACGTACTTCGGGATCGACGCCTCACAGCTGAACTGGCAGCAGGCCGCGCTGCTGGCCGGGATGGTGCAGTCGACCAGCACGCTCAACCCGTACACCAACCCCGACGGGGCGCTGGCGCGGCGCAATCTGGTGCTCGACACGATGATCGACAACGTCCCCGGCAAGGCTGACGAGCTGCGGGCCGCCAAGCAGGAACCGCTGGGCATCCTGCCGCAGCCGAATGAGCTGCCGCGGGGCTGCATCGCCGCCGGCGACCGCGCGTTCTTCTGCGACTACGTGCAGGAGTACCTGGCGCGGGCCGGCATCAGCAAGGACCAGCTCGCCAGGGGCGGCTACCTGATCAAGACCACGCTGGATCCCGACGTGCAGAATTCGGTGAAGGGCGCCGTCGACTCACTCGCCGCGCCGGATATCAACGGCATCGCCAGCGTTATGAGCGTCGTGCTGCCCGGCAAGAACGCGCACCCGGTGGTCGCGATGGTCAGTAACCGGACCTACGGCCTGAACTCCGCGGTCGGGGAAACCATGCAGCCGCAACCCTTTTCGCTCGCCGGTGACGGCGCCGGCTCGATCTTCAAGATCTTCACCACGGCCGCCGCGCTGGACATGGGGATGGGCATCAACGCCAACCTCGACGCCCCCGCCCGCTTCGAGGCCAAGGGCCTCGGCAGTGGCGGCGCGAAGGGCTGCCCCCGTGACACCTGGTGCGTGCAGAACGACGGCAACTATCGCGGATCGATGAGCGTCACCGACGCGTTGGCTCAGTCGCCCAACACCGCGTTCGCCAAGCTGATTTCCCAGGTGGGCGTGCAGCGCACGGTCGACATGGCCGTCAAGTTGGGCCTGCGTTCCTACGCCGAGCCCGGGACCGCGCGTCCCTACGATCCGGAGACCAACGAGAGCCTCGCCGACTTCATCAAGCGGCAGAATCTCGGATCGTTCACGCTGGGCCCCATTCAGGTCAACGCGCTCGAGCTGTCCAACGTCGCGGCCACGCTGGCCTCCGGTGGCACCTGGTGCCCGCCGAACCCGGTCGACAAGCTCTACGACCGCAACGGCAACGAGGTTTCGGTCACCACCGAGACCTGCGATCAGGTGGTGCCGGAAGGGTTGGCCAACACGCTGTCCAACGCGCTGAGCAAGGACGACGTCAGCGGTACCGCGGCCGGGTCGGCCCGCGCGGTGGGCTGGGACCTGCCGAGCTCCGGCAAGACCGGCACGACCGAAGCGCACCGGTCCTCGGGTTTCCTCGGCTACACCAACCGCTACGCGGCGGCCGCCTATATCTATGACGACTCCACCACCCCGTCCGATCTCTGTTCCTTCCCGCTGCGGCAGTGCGGCGACGGCAACCTCTACGGCGGTAACGAACCCGCCAGGACGTGGTTCTCGGCGATGAAGCCGATCGCGACGAACTTCGGCGACGTCGCGCTGCCACCCACCGATCCGCGCTACGTCGACGGCGGCCCGGGCTCCCGGGTGCCCACCGTGTCGGGCCTGACCCAGGACGCGGCGCGTACCCGTCTGAAGGAGTCCGGCTTCCAGGTGGCCGATCAGGCCACGCCGGTCAACAGCACGTCGCCGGCCGGCACGGTGGTCGGCACGTCGCCGGGCGGGCAGACGATTCCCGGCTCGATCATCACGATCCAGATCAGTAACGGCATACCGCCTCCCCCGCCGCCGCCTCCGCCGGGGCTACCGCCGATACCGGGGCTCGACGGTGCACCGTTCGGGCAGACCGTCGTCGAGATCCCCGGACTCCCGCCGATCACCGTTCCGCTGCTGGCTCCGCCGCCGCCACCACCATGATCGGGTGAAGGGCGGATGGGGGCAGTATTCTTGCGCGTATGGCTGTGCCGTCCGCTGTGAAGTCGTCCGCCCTCGTGGCCGCCGGCTCGGCCGCGCTTGCGGTCGGCTACGCCACGGTGATCGAACGCAACGCGTTCGTGGTCCGCGAGGTGACCATGCCGGTGCTCTCGCCCGGCTCCACCCCGTTGCGGGTGCTGCACCTCAGCGATATCCACATGCGCCCCACGCAGCGGCACAAGCAGGCCTGGCTGCGTGAGCTGGCCCGCTGGGAGCCCGACCTGGTGGTCAACACCGGCGACAACCTGTCGCACCCCAAGGCGGTGCCCGCGGTGGTGCAGGCGGTCGGGGACCTGCTGTCGGTGCCGGGTGTCTTCGTGTTCGGCAGCAACGACTACTTCGCCCCGAAGCTGAAGAACCCCGCCAAATACCTGTACGACAGCGACTACCGCTCCCATGGCAAGCCGCTGCCGTGGCAGGACCTGCGGGCGGCATTCACCGAGCGCGGCTGGCTGGATCTGACCCACAACCGGCGGGACTTCGAGGTGGCCGGGCTGACGATCGCCGCCGCCGGGGTCGACGATCCGCATCTGAACCGGGACCGCTACGAGACCATCGCCGGGCCGGCCAACCGGACGGCCAACCTGACCCTCGGCGTCACCCACGCTCCCTACACCCGCGTACTGGACCGCTTCGCCGCCGACGGATACCAGCTGATCATGGCCGGACATACCCACGGCGGTCAGTTGTGCCTGCCGTTCTACGGCGCCCTGGTCACCAACTGCGATCTGGACCGGTCCCGCGTCAAGGGTGCCTCCCGGTGGGGCGCCGAAACCGCCCTGCACGTGTCGGCGGGCATCGGCACTGGGCCGTTCGCGCCGTTCCGGTTCTGCTGCCGTCCCGAGGCCACCCTGCTGACCTTGGTGGCCGCACCGACCGGCGGGCATGACGAGTCGCGAAGCGTTGTGCGGTCCAGCCCCACCGCCTCGGTGCGGTGAGCGCCGCCGCCTACTGTCCCAACCGGCGATGACTTCGGTCGCCGCCCACACCCGGCCGCGCGGCTGGGTGGACAACGCCATCCGTCTGATCGAGGCCGACAGCCGGCGCAGCGCGGACACCCATCTGCTGCGTTACCCGCTGCCGGCGTCGTGGAGCGGCGGTGTGGACGTCGCGCTGTATCTCAAGGACGAGTCGACGCACATCACCGGCAGCCTCAAACACCGGCTGGCCCGGTCGCTGTTCCTGTACGGGCTGTGCAATGGCTGGATCGGCGAGCACACCACCGTGGTCGAGGCGTCCTCGGGATCGACGGCGGTGTCCGAGGCCTACTTCGCCGCCCTGTTGGGCCTACCGTTCGTCGCGGTGATGACCGCCTCGACGAGCGCGTCGAAGGTGAAACTCATCGAGGCACAGGGCGGGCGGTGTCACTTCGTCGACGAACCCGGCGAGGTGTACACGGCGGCCCAGCGGATCGCCGACGAGACCGGCGGCCACTATCTGGACCAGTTCACCAACGCCGAACGGGCCACCGACTGGCGGGGCAACAACAACATCGCCGAGTCGATCTACCACCAGATGAGCGCCGAACGCCATCCGATCCCGACGTGGATCGTGGTCGGCGCGGGCACCGGGGGCACCAGCGCCACGATCGGACGCTACGTCCGGTATCGGCGCCATGAAACGAAATTGTGCGTGGTGGACCCGGAGAACTCGGCGTTCTTCCCGTCCTACGCACACGGCCGCGATGTCGTCACCGGAGCGCCGTCGCGAATCGAGGGCATCGGCCGTCCGCGGGTCGAGCCGTCATTCCTGCCGGAGATCGTCGACCGGATGGTCAGTGTTCCCGATGCCGCGTCGATCGCGGCGGCCCATCACGTGTCGCGGGTGTTGGGACGTCGCGTCGGGCCGTCGACGGGAACGAACGTCTGGGGCGCGTTCGGCCTGCTGGCCGAGATGGTCGCGGCCGGTGTCGGCGGTTCAGTGGTCACCCTGATCGCCGACAGCGGCGACCGCTATGCCGACACCTACTACGACGCCGACTGGTTGGCGGGTCACAACCTCAATCCCGGCGAGCACGCGGAGGCGCTTGCCGAGTTCGAACGTTCCTGCGGCTGGGTCTGGTCCGGCTCGTCGACGACGTCGTAGTCACCGGTCACCACCAGCCACAGCGCTGCGAGCAGGAAGAAACCCCCGTACACCACGGCCCCCA
This sequence comes from Mycobacterium sp., assembly GCA_021732005.1. Classification (GTDB taxonomy): domain Bacteria; phylum Actinomycetota; class Actinomycetes; order Mycobacteriales; family Mycobacteriaceae; genus Mycobacterium. The sequence continues at coordinate 68,481 of JAKFVT010000003.1, forward strand.
AAGCGGTCATCATCCGCCCCACCTTTCGCTGCTCGGCGCATTCTTGACGCCGTTAGTTTCCATAACGCCACCGACACGTCAGATCCATCCCACGACACGCCATGAACTTCGGCCGGGGGCCCGACAAGGCGTTTGGCTTCTCACCCGTCGCGTGCGATACGCTGTCGAGGCTTCACGCGGGGTGTGGCGCAGCTTGGTAGCGCGCTTCGTTCGGGACGAAGAGGTCGTGGGTTCGAATCCCGCCACCCCGACTGCGAAAAGTACGAAGGCCTCGATCGATTTATTCGGTTGAGGCTTCTTTCTTTTGCCTACAGCCTTTCTCTACAGCCCCAGCGCTTGGTAGATGCCGGCTCGCTCCCGGTAGGCGTCCGGCAGCGGCGCGAAGATCGTCCAGTCGTGGAACTGGCCCTTCCTGAGCACGAACGTGAAGTCCGCACCCGCCGCGGTCGCTTTGTCACGCAAGCGCAGGGCCTGCTGGGTCAGCAGATCCCGAGAGCTGGAGTAGACCGTCGTCGGCGGCAGTCCGCCCAGCGATCCGAAGATCGGGCTGACGACGGGATCGTTCGCGGCGAGATCACCCGCCCACGTCAGAAGGTTGTTGTCATGCCCATCGTGGGGGTTGCCCAGCAGCGGGTCGTCCACCGGATTGGGGAACGTGTCACTGAGGTCGACGGCCGGGGCCATCAGCACGAGACGATGCGGCTGGGTGCCGCTGCGCTTGACGATCTCCTGCAGCGCGGCCAAGGCGATGGTGCCGCCGGCCGAGTCGCCCATCACGCTCACGTTGTCGGAGCCGTGCGCGGCGACCTGCGCGCCGATGAAGTCGGCCATCACCGGGATGTCGGTTGCCGCAGTGCCAACGGGCGCAAGGGTATACAGCGGGACCACGATCGTCGCGTGCGTATCGCGGGCCATGTCGGTGTAGGTCCACCAGTGGAAGATGCTGATCTGGCCGATGAACGAGCCGCCGTGAATGGCCACCACGTACTGGCCGCTCGGATCGCGCGGCGTCAGCGTCCACACGGCCATGCCTTCGTATTCCGTCTTCTGCGCGGTGATCCCGGACAGCAGGAAGAAGTCCGGCTTCCCGTCGGTGAAGAACGGAATCTGCGCGCTGGTTCCGCTCAGGCTGAAGGGCAGATTGAAGGTCTTGGTCACGAAATTGATGACGCGCAGGCCGGCCACCACCGCGCGCTGGAAAATCGTGGGCGGCGGACCGCTGTACAAACTCTCGTCGACCGGCGGTGCCGCCTCGGCGGCCACTGCCTCCGTCGCAGCCGCCCTGGCCGACGATGCATGGGCGACGGGGGCGGTGGTGGGATTGACCACCAAAGACGTTGTGGCAGCGGGCTTTGCCGTTGCCGCCGTTGGCGGGGCCGCGTCCTGGTCGTCGCGCCGGGTGGCACCGAGAACGGAGAGTGCCACCGCCACGACGTTGGGCGTCTTGGGTGCGGGGACTGCGGACGTGATCCGCACCGGATTCGAAACTACCGACAGTGCTTGCGTTTTCGTCGCTGGACGCAGTTTTTGCCTAGCACTGGAGGCGGAGGTGTTCTTGGTCGACGCCGCCGACGAGGAGGGGCCGTCCGATGCGGATCCGGCGTCCGCCCACGCAACACCTTGGGCGGCCAGCGCTATGCCCGCACCCACCCCGAGGGCAGCGGCAAGTCCACCGATTCGCCCGACGAACACGCCTGCTGCCATGGCCCGACCTCCCGACGACGCTGTGGTTAGGCCGAAGGTAGCAGGACTGCCCTGGTCGCAA
>JAKFVT010000048.1 GCA_021732005.1 Mycobacterium sp.
ACTCATAGGCCTCCAACTTGGCCCGATTGAACCGCCGAGGCCCGACCACCAGCGCGATCACCACCGACACCACCGCGAACGCAGCCGCGATGACACCCAACACCAGGATGGGCAGATACAAATTCATAGAGCTGTGTCACTCCTCGCTTGGGCTGGAGATGTGAGCTAAGACACAGCCTACCGATCTTGAGACGTGGGTCGACGCGTTTTCGTTAGGATGTCTTCGATAGCTGAGCGCGGCCACTCTCGGTCCGAGATGGCAAGGGCGACAGCGTAATTGGCGTTTCGGTCATTGCGCTGATGTGCGCAGCAAACCTACGACCGCCTCGCCGAGTCGCACCGGGTCGATCGGGTGAGGCACCGCCGCCTCGGCGCGCGACCAGTTGGCCAGCCACGCATCGTCGGATCGGCCCGTCAGCACAAGTACCGGCGGGCAGTCGTCGATCTCGTCTTTGAGTTGTTTGGCAATGCCCATCCCGCCGACGGGAGCCGCCTCGCCGTCGAGGATCACCAGATTGAATCCGCCGGCATCCATCAGCTGGATCACCATCGGCCCGGTCGCCACGTCGGTGTAGGTGAGATCCGGGAGTTCGGGGTGGACCCGCTTGCCCAACGCCACGCGCACCTCATCGCGGGTGCGGGCATTGCTGCTGTAGACCAACACGTGAAGGGGCTGTGCACCCGGGCGAGACACGCAGCCGATGCTACTGCCGCATCTGCGATTTCGGCGCGGAAACGTTCGCTGGGCGAACTAATGCGCGCCGAGGTCACCCTTTGGCGAAGACGACGTCGGCCAGCAGCGTGGTCGTCGTGGGCATCATCCCGATCATGTGCCCGCTGACACCCAGGCTTGTGCGGTCGACCGCCGCCGTCGTGGTCAGCTGCACAGAGCCGTCACCGAGTGGGGTGATGGTGACCGACAGCGGCAGCGGGGTGCTGACCCCTCGGACGGTGAGCGTGGCGGTGAGATCGGCCGTGTCCGCGCCGGTCGGTTCCAGCCCGGTCACATCGACGCGGATCTCGGGATGGTTGTCGACGTCGAAGAAGTCGGCCGAGCGCAGATGGTCGTCACGTTTTCCGATGCCCGTCTTCAGCGACGAGGCACCGATCGCAAGCCGCCCCGACACCGCGCCGTTCGCGCCGACCTGCCCGGTGCCGCTCACATCGCCGAATTTGCCCGTGACGGTGGCCAACCCCCACAAGGTCTTGTTCTTGAACCGCACCGAGGACCGCGCGGGAACCAGTTGCCACACCCCGGCGGCCCCGGGGTCGTTGAGTAACGCGTGCAGTGCGGACATGTGATCTGCCTTCTCTCAGGACAGCAGCGGTGCCAGGTCGGCGGGGTCGAGGTATTCGTCGATTCGCCGGATGAGGCCGTCGTCTCCGACTTTCACGATCAGGCATACCCGCAAGGCCACGTCTTCACCGCGGGTGTTCGTGCACCGCAGAATGTGCTGCTGGACGAAGCCACCGTCGAACACCTGCCGGTCGAGCACGTCGTAGTGCCGGTAGGTGGTGGCGCCGACGTACCACCGGATCACTTTGAGAGCGCGCGCCTTGTCACTGTCGCGCTCATCGCCGGTGTGCCAGACGGTGACGTCGTCGGCCCACAGCGCTGCCACCGCGGCGACATCGCCCTGCGTGATCGCGGCGAACAGCCGGTCGGCGGCCTGCAGGATCTGGCCCTCGGTGGTCATGACGGTGAACCTGCTTCGGGTGAGTCGTATCCGGGGTGGGCAATGGCCACCCGGTGCTTGACCACGGCGCGAAGGCAGCGCATCACCTCGTCGCCGCGGCTGTCGAGGTCCCCGGCGCGGATGGCCGCGGCCAGCGCGGCTTCGTCCCGATAGCCGAGCCCCTCGAGTGCGGCCTGCGGTTCGGCGGCGGTCTCGTCGAGCAATTCGCGTTCCACCGTGCGCAGGACGTTCACGGCGACGAGGGCGTGGAAGTTGACCGACCCGGTGGTGTTGGACCGGACGTCACCGGCGAGGAATTCGGCGACGGCGGCGACGAGTTCGGCGGCCGTGGGCCGTCCGTTGAGTCCGGTCACGACGCACCCTCCAGTAGGTCGAGCACATCCCATTCGGTCTCGCAGACCCGCCGGCCGATCGCGGCCAGCTCGACCGACCGGGTCTGGCCGCTGAGGTGTCGTTCGGCCTGGAAACGGCAGATCACCCCCCAGCGCAGGGTGGCCAGCACCAGCCACCACCGCAAGGTCACGCGGTCCACGGTCGCACCCCCGGCCTCCTCATATGCCGCGACGAAATCGTCGATGCTGCCCAGCCCACCAGCCGCCATGCTCGACGGGGCGCCGAACCTCCACGCCCGGATGCAGAACCAGGCCAGGTCTTCGTAGATCTCGCCGATGTGGACCAGTTCCCAGTCCAGTACGGCCGCCAGGTCCGAGCCGTCGACGATCAGGTTGCCCATCCGGAAATCGCCGTGCACAAGCCGCAGCGGAGACGGCTTCGGCCGGTGGGCCTCCAGCCATCGAAACGCCCACTCGAATGTCGCTGTGGTGTCACCCATTTCGTCGAGGCGCTGGTGCCACTCCGTCATCTGGTCCTGCTCGGCCAGCCCGGGCGCGTCGGCCGCGCCACGGTGAATCGCCGCCAGCGCCTGTGCGCACTGCCGCAGCAGCTTCGTCCGGCCGTCGTCGTCGAGCTGCCGCTGGATACGGCGCACGATGGTCTCGCCGGCGATCTCACCGCAGATCAGAAACGGATTGCCCAGCGCCTCAACTGAATCGGAGGCAACCAGGATCTCGGGTACCGGCGCGCCGGCCGCGGCGGCCGCCGCCTGGACGGCCGCCTCCAGTTCCATTCCGGCGTGGACGTCATCCGGCGGCCCGGTGCGCAGAATCAGTGCGCGGCGCTGCGATCCGGTCACCGCGTCGAACGCCCAGGTGGTGCGGCTGGCCCCACCGGTCAGCGCGCGCAGGTTGTCCACGTCGGTCTGGGGACCGAGCAGCGGGCGCAGTACGTCGGCCAGATCCGCGGCCAGCGTCTCGGCGGCCACGTCAGCGAGCCGGCTTGCCGAACTTGAACATCCGTTGGGCCACGCGACGCATCTGGATCTCCTCGGCGCCCTCGGTGATGCGGTACCGGCGGTGATGCCGATAGATGTGCTCGAAGGGTTCGTGGCGGCTGTAGCCGATTCCGCCGTGCACCTGCATGGCCCGGTCGGCCGCCTCGCACACCAGCCGGTTGGCGCGGTAGTTGGCCATCGACACCTTGTCGGACACCTCGAGGTGATGATTGCGGTCGAGTTCGGTGGCCGCGTAACGGACCAGCAGCCGCACCATCTGAGCCTCGGTCTGCAGCTCGACCAGCGGCCACTGGACGGCCTGGTTGACCGCCAGTGGCTTGCCGAACGTCACCCTCTTGCCGGCATAGTCGACGGCGCGGTCGATGCAGTACTGGGCGGCGCCGAGGCTGCTTGCCGCCTGCCGAATCCTGTTCTCGTGCAGGAAGGTCTGGGCGACCTCCAGGCCGTGGTCCACCTCGCCGAGGACGGCATCGGCGGGGATCCGCACGTCGCGCAGGACGACCTCCGCGTGGTCGGTGGGCATGTTGAACGTCCACCAGTAGTACGGCACCTCGAACCCTTTCGCGTCGCACGGAACCAGGAACGCGGTGATGCCCCGTGCCTGGCCGGCCTCGCCGGAGGTGCGCGCGAACACCAGGTCGTGGGTGGCCCGGTGCACACCGGTGTTCCACCGCTTGTTGCCGTTGATCACCCAGTCGTCGCCGTCGCGGACGGCGCGGGTCTCCAGCCAGGTGGCGTCCGAGCCGTGGTCCGGTTCGGTGAGTCCGAACGCCATGGACCGCGTGCCGGTCAGCATCGCCTCGATCCATTCGCTCTTCTGGTCGTCGGTGCCGAATCGGTCCATCATGATGACCTGCGGGAAGTTCCCCACGATCGAGGACTCGTCCTGCAGATCGTTGTGCAGGCCAAGTCCCTTGTGCGCCAGGTGTTCCCGGATCACGGCCATATCGAGATTGGTGCCGTCCCGGCCGCCGAACTTCGACGGCAGCCCGTACCGCAACCACCCCGCCTTGTCGGCCCGCCGGCGCATCTCGTCGAGCAGATCCTCCCACTCCCGGCGGGGGATGCCGCCGTTCTCGACGTCGGTGCGGGCGAACTCGCGACGCTGATCGAAGTACTGGATGTGTTCACGCTCGAGGGGCTTGATGTCGGCTTCGATGAACGCGTCCATTTCGGCCAGCAGGGTCGTAAGGTGTTCGGGCAGAGAGAAATCCACGCTGATCTCCTAATCAATCAAAAGCCGTAGAGCGTTTTCTTCCAAATAGTAGACAGGGTCGTCACGGCGTCGTTGTCCGACAGGCGCAGACCCAGGCCCCCGCTGTCGGGACGCAGGCACACAGTGGTGAATTGTTCGAACAGCAGCGCGATCGCCAAGGCGGTGTGCTCGGGTTGCAGGCCGGCCGCGTACCCGTGTTCCTGGGCGCGCAGCACCGACGCGGCGACGATGTCGATGCCGAACTGACGGAACTGGTTCTGCAGGGCGGCGAACCGGGGTTCGGTGGCGGCGAGTTGGTCGACGGCGACCATGACGCCGATGCTCTGCTTGAACATGTCCCAGTAGGCGCTGACAACGGTGACGAAAAAGCGGGTGTCGTCCGGAGATTCGGGCAGATGCAGTCGGAGGCCGGACGGAAGTACGACGTCGTGCAGGAACGAACCGGCCAATGCGGCCAACAGGTCCTCTTTGTCGTCGTAGTAGCGGTAGAACACCGCGGGGGATCTGCCCGCAGCCGAAGTGATGTCGACCAGGGTGGTCCCGTGGAAACCCCGTTCGGCGAAGAGTTTTCGGGCGGCGTCCTCGATGGCCTGGCGGGTTTGGCGGCCCTTGGAGCTCAGTTCGCGCGGGCCGTCGGCGGTCCGGTCCGCTTTGCGCGAACGGCTGGACGGTTCCATGGCTGGCCCCCGTGCTTTCTGGTGGGAAACTAAAGCTGACGTTACTTTTCGTTTCAACGGTTGGCAAGACTTGTCGCGACGGTGAATTCCGGAGCTGACCTGCTTCAACACCATTCCTGGCAACGACAGCTTGACATCGTTGCGTACGCTTACGAGTGGTCGGGGAGGCTCTTGAGCAATTGGAGCTGCGCGAATGTCAGCCGAAAAGTCAAAGGCCCTTCCTTGTCACACCCAGCAAGCACCACATCACACCTGAAGCCGCACTTCGAGGACGTTCAGTCGCACTACGACTTGTCCGACGACTTCTTCCGGCTCTTCCTCGATCCGACGCAGACCTACAGCTGCGCCTACTTCGAGCGCGACGATCTGACGCTGCAGGAGGCGCAGCTCGCCAAGATCGATCTGTCGCTCGGCAAGTTGGGTCTGCAGCCCGGAATGACCCTGCTGGACGTCGGCTGCGGCTGGGGCGCCACGATGCGCCGCGCGATCGAGAAGTATGACGTCAACGTCATCGGGCTGACGCTGAGCCGCAATCAGCAGGCTCACGCCGAACGCGCGTTCGCTGAGATGGACACGACGCGCAGCCGCCGCGTCCTGCTGTGCGGCTGGGAGCAGTTCGACGAACCGGTGGATCGGATCGTGTCGATCGGGGCCTTCGAGCACTTCGGGGCGGACCGATACAACGCGTTCTTCGACTTCGCCTACGACGTCCTGCCCGACGATGGCGTGATGATGCTGCACTCCATCATGCAGATCCCGCGGGCCGAGATGGAGGCACGTGGGCTGCCCATCACAATGAGCCTGCTGCGGTTTTTCAAGTTCATCTCGGTGGAGATCTTCCCCGGCGGCCACCTGCCGACCCGCGAGATCGTCAAGGAGTTGTCCGGAAAGGCCGGCTTCACAACCGATCTCGTCCAATCCCTGGAACAGCACTATGCGAAGACGCTCGACTTGTGGGCGGCGGCACTCGAGGCACGCCGGGATGAGGCGATCGCGATCCAGTCCGAAGAGGTCTACGACCGCTACATGAAGTACCTGACCGGGTGCGCGGACCTGTTCCGCAACCGTTACACCGACGTCTGCCAGTTCACCCTGAGCAAGTAGCGCGACGGCTCAGCTCACCACTGGCTCGCACGCCACTTGTCGAGTGCTCGGCGGTCCCGCTTGGTCGGTCGGCCGGCTCCGCGATCACGAGCCGCCACCGGCACGGCGGGAACAGTGGGCGGTTTGGGCGTGCGGTCCAGGTAGCAGGTGACGGCGTCGGCAGCTCCGACCCGTTTGGCGATCACCCGGACGACCTCGACGATCCTCGTTGTGTCGCCGACGCGTGCGCGCACCTCGTCACCTGGGGAGATCGTCGTCGAGGGCTTGGCCAGCCGGTCGTTCACCCGGACGTGCCCGCCTCGGCACGCCGCGGCGGCATCCGGGCGGGTCTTCGTCAGCCTGACCGCCCACAGCCACCGATCCACCCGAGTCGCTTCCATGAGGCGCGGTGTCAGCTCAGCTCAGTATCCGGTCGCCGGCGCGCAGCAGTGCGCTGGGCAGATCGTGGCCGACCACCGATTTCGCGACGGCTGCCGCGTTGATCGCCGCAGGCAGGTCGATGTCGACGCCGATTCCGCTGTCACGCAACAGGTAAACGAGATCCTCGGTGGCGATGTTGCCGCTCGCCCCCGGCGCGAACGGGCAGCCGCCCAGCCCGCCCACCGACGAGTCGAGCCGCGTCACACCGGCGGCGACCGCCGCGTAGGCGCTGGCCAACCCGGCGCCGCGGGTGTTGTGGAAATGAGCACCCAGTGGCAGGTCACCGATGCGCGGAGTGACCTGATGGAGGAGCGCGGTGACCCGCCCCGGCGTGGTGGTGCCGATCGTGTCCGCGATGGCCAGCCGGTCCGCACCGAATTCGCAAGCGGCATCGACGATGTCGAGGACACGCTGCGGCGGGGTCGGCCCGTCGAACGGGCAGTCCCAAGCGGTGGCGATGATGACCTCGACGCTGACTCCGGAGTCCTGGGCGATGGCGACGATGTCGGCGATCTGCGCGGTGGCGTCCGCGCTGCTGCGGCCGACGTTGGCGCGACTGTGAGCGTCGGCCGCCGACACCACGTATTCAACGGAACGCAGCCCGGCCGCGATGGCCCGCTTGGCGCCGTTCGGACTGGCCACGAGTGCGGAGAATTCGATGTCGGGGTAGTCGCCGAGATGGGCGGCCAACTCCGGCGCGTCGGCCAGGGCGGGCACCTTCGACGGGGAGACGAAGGCTGTCGCCTCGACTTCCCGAACGCCGGTGGCGGCGATCGCTGCGAGCAGTTCGAGCTTGGCGGACAACGGAATCGGGTCTTCGATCTGCAAGCCGTCGCGCAGGGCGACCTCGCGGATCGTGACGTGGCCGGGCAGGTCGCTCATATCACTCCCTGAGACTCCAGGTCAGCGATCTCCTCGGACCGCAGGCCCAGAAGCTCACCGTACACCTCGCCGTTGTGCTGTCCCGGCCGCGACGAGCCCGCAGATCGGATGGTGCCGGGGGATTCCGACAACACCGGAACCACACCCGGTCCCTTCACATTGCGGCCGATGCGCTCGTCCCAGTGATCGGCGATCATGCCGCGGGACAGGAGCTGCGGGTCGGTGACGACTTCGGCGACAGTGTTGATCGGTCCGCTGATGACGCCCGCGTCGCTCAGCGTCTCGATGATGATGGCGGGCTCGCGGGCCGCCGCCCAGTCACCGATTATCTTGTCGAGCTCGTCCTGATTGCGGCCGCGCGCAACATGATTGACGAATCGGTCGTCCTGGGCCAACTCGGGCTGGCCCATCGCTGCGCACAACCGCCGAAAGACGGTGTCCTGGTTGGCGGCGATCACCACCCAGCTGCCGTCGGCGCTGCGGTAGATGTTCGACGGGGCGATGCCGTCGAGCCGGGTGCCCGACGGTCCGCGGACCACGCCGCCGATGTCGTAGTCGGGGATCGTCGACTCCTGCACCGCCAGACACGATTCGGTCAGCGCCGCGTCGACGATCTGCCCCTTACCGGTGACGGTCCGCCGGTACAGCGCCGCCAGCGCGCCCTGCGCTGCGAACATCCCGGCCAAGCTATCGCCCAGCGACAGCGCCAGGCGCGGCGGCGGCCCACCCGGAAAGCCGTTCATGTGGCGCAACCCGCTGGCCGCCTCGGCGACCGAGGCGTAGCCGGCCTTCGCCGACTCCGGACCGGTCTGTCCGTAGCCGGACACCCGGACCAGGATGATGCCCCGATTGCGTTCGCGCAGAACGTCGTAACCGAGGCCCCACTTCTCCAGCGTGCCGGGCCGGAAGTTCTCGACGATGATGTCGGACTTCTCGACCAGATCGAGGAACAGGTCGCGGCCGCGGGTTTCCCGGAGGTTGAGGGTTACGGCCTTCTTGTTGCGGGCGTGCACCGTCCAGAAGAAATGGTGGCCGTCCAACTCGGCCTGACCCCAGGTGCGCAGCGGGTCGGGAGCGCCCGGCGGTTCGACCTTGATCACCTCGGCGCCCATGTCGCCGAGCAGCCGCCCGGCGAACGGTCCGGAGATCAGCGTGCCGACCTCGATGACCCGGATGCCGTCCAGCGGACCGGTGACAATTCCCGGGTCGCTGCGCTCCTGCCCTCCGTCGGGGCTCAACTCAATCAACCTTCGCGAAGTCATGCCGAACCAGCCAGTCCGTGACGATCCCGACGGCCTGGCGCAGTGTCTCCTTCTGATCTGGCCCGGAGTAGTAGTGGTTGGCGCCCGGGATCTCGTGCATCTCCTTGTCGGGATGCCCGATGGCCTCGAACAGCCGGCGGGTGTGGCTGGGCGTGCAGGCGTCGTCGGCGAGATTGCCGATGATCAGTGCCGGCACCGCGATGTCCGGGCCGGCCTTCACGGCGTCACCGTTGGCGTCGTCATAGCTCCACTGTGACAGCCAGCTGCGCAGGGTGCAGAACCGTGCCAGCCCGACGGGGCTCATGTTGACCACCTGCGGGTCGCCCAGATAGCAGGTGCCGGGTGCGCGCTCGTTGGGATCGACGGTCGGGTCGAGCCAGCGCGGGTCGGCCATCGTGCCGTGCACGACGAAGCAAAATTCGTCGTCGGGCCGTCCTTGTTCGGACAGTTTCGCCAGTTTTTCTTTGACCCACTTGGTGATTCGCCGGTTCCGGGCGATCTGCGCCTGGTGGTAGCGCTCCAGGAACTCCGGGGTGTAGGGCGGCTGATTGGGGTTGTCCGGGTTGTACAGGTCGAGTTCGGGATCCCGCTTGGTCGGGTCGTTTTCGTCGAGGATGGAGGCGTCCATCCACTCGGTCATCGTGCCGTGTCTGCTGATGTGCGCGGCCAGCAGCATGATGCCGTCGGCGGGCAGCAAGCCGAGCTTGGTCAGATCCGGACCGTCACCGGACGGGCTGGCGGTGATCGTCGGGTGCTGCGCCTGCTGCTGATAGAACACCGACAGCGAGCCGCCGCCACTCCATCCCGCGAGGACCACTTTGGAATAGCCCAGCCGATTCTTGGCGTCCTTGATGCATTCGCCGAGATCCTCGACCACCTTCTCCATCAGCAGCCCTGAGTCGGTGCCCCGGAAGCGGCTGTTGCAGTAGATGACGTGATGCCCCGCCCGCGCCAGTGCGTTGATCATCGGCAGGTAGGCGCCACCGCCGATCGGGTGCATGAAGACCAGCACGGTGTCTGATGTCGCCGGCCCGGCGGCTCCGGTGTCCGACGGGGTGGTCGGCTTGAGCAGATAGCTTTCCAGCACGACCAGCTCCGCGACGCCGCCGTAGACGTCCCGGACAGCTGAAGTGTTCTGGTAGGCAATCAAATACGGGATGCGCTCATAGGCGCGCTTGACCGGCGTGACCATCAGTGTTGCCCCAGATCGTTGGCCAGAACTTCGGGTGACGGCACCAAACGCCTCCGGGTGTCGATCGCGATGACCTTCCAGTCCACGCGGGTGAAATCGTCGAACTTCCGCCGGGCTCGTTCGCGGGCCTTCTCCGGCGCGCCGTGGTGCACGCCCTGCGGGGCGTGGCTGATCAGTCCGGGTGGCATCGGGATGCCGTAGAGCGAGCCGCCGTGGAAGAAGGCGATCTCGTCGAAGTCGACGTTGCGGTGATACCAGGGCGTGCGTTCGGTGCCGGGCACCGATTCGGCCGGCTTCGGTAGGAAGTTGCAGACGTAGACACCCGTCGCCTCCATGAACAGGTGGACCATCGGCGGCAGGTGGACGCTGTCGGAGGTGATGACGTTGTAGTCGTCGATGTTGAAGGTGAAGGCGTAGTTGTCGCCGCGCCAGCCCTCGACGTCGATCGGGTTGTGCGGATAGCGCAGAGTCGTGGTCTCCACGCCGTCGATCGGGCGGTGATACAGCCGCACCTCGTACTCACCGTCGGTGTGGGGACCGTCGCCGTCGTCGATCGGCGCCGGGTCCGGGACGACCGCCTGAGACGGGTCGAAGGGCCAGTGCCGCCCCAGCGGGCCCGCCGGCGGCACCCGGAACTCGTCGGTGGCCTCGATCATCAGCCAGGTGCTCTCAGGGCTCTGCGTGGACGGCACCTGCCGCCACGTGCACGCCTTCGGGATGTAGATCCAGTCGCCGGTGCGGTAGTCCAGCGGTCCGAACTCGGTTTCCAGGCGCCCGGCGCCTTCATGGACGAAGCACAGCAGGTCGCCGTCGACGTAGCGCGCATAGAACGGCATGGCGGCCTCGCGTCGACTCAGTGAGATGCGGCAGTCGTCATTGGAGAAAAGGAGCAGGGGAGTGCCCGCGGGGTCGGTCGCGTCGCTCGGTTTGAGCTCACCGGAGAGAAGATCGAGCGGACGCAGGGGGCCGCTGGCACGAAATGTCGTGGGATCGTTACGACGGTAGATATTGGCGGTGCGGCCGGTGAATCCGCCCCGGCCCAGTTCGTCATCTTTGAGGCCGTCGAGATCGGCGTGGATTCGCCGTGGAGTGGTGCCTTTGCGCAGGTGAGTAAAGGATTCCATGGAATCTCCCGAGATCGGCGTCGAGGTGCTGGCAAGCGGAAAACTAAAAGTGACATTAGTTTTTGTTCAACCCCGTGACAACCCCCAACCAACGAGTTGGGTAACGTGGCGGACTTTCACAGGTTCGAGACGACGTGTTTTACTCAACTCTGAATCCGAGAACCGGGGTCATAGAAAGCTGGGGTGGATTGGTGAAGTCCTTGTTTGACAAGGTGCGCGGCTGGCCGCGTCGATTGGCAGTCGCTGCTGTCGCGGCGGCGGCTCTTCCGGGCCTGATCGGCCTGGTCGGAGAATCGGCAACTGCGAGTGCGTTCTCCCGTCCGGGGCTCCCGGTGGAGTACTTGATGGTTCCGTCGCCCGCGATGGGTCACGACATCAAGATCCAGTTCCAGAGCGGCGGCCCGAACTCGCCCGCCGTCTACCTGCTCGACGGCCTGCGTGCGCAGGACGACTTCAACGGCTGGGACATCAACACCCAGGCGTTCGAGTGGTACTACCAGTCCGGCCTGTCGATCATCATGCCGGTCGGCGGACAGTCCAGCTTCTACGCCGACTGGTACTCGCCGGCGTGCAGCAAGACCGGTTGCCAGACCTACAAGTGGGAGACCTTCCTGACGCAGGAGCTGCCGCAGTGGCTCCAGGCCAACCGGGACGTCAAGCCCACCGGCAGCGCCGCGATCGGTCTGTCGATGGCCGGCTCGGCCTCGCTGATCCTGTCGGTGTACCACCCGCAGCAGTTCATCTACGCCGGCTCGATGTCGGGCTTCCTGAACCCGTCTGAGGGTTCGTGGCCGTTCCTGATCAACCTGTCGATGGGTGATGCCGGCGGCTTCAAGGCCAACGACATGTGGGGCCCGACGCAGGATCCGAACAGTGGCTGGAAGCGCAACGACCCGATGGTCCAGATCCCCACGATCGTGGCCAACGGCACCCGCATCTGGATCTACTGCGGTAACGGCCAGCCCAACGAGCTCGGCGGCGGCGATCTGCCCGCCACCTTCCTCGAGGGTCTGACGATTCGCACCAACGAGACCTTCCGCGACAACTACATCGCCGCGGGCGGCAAGAACGGTGTGTTCAACTTCCCCGACAACGGCACCCACAACTGGGCCTACTGGGGTCGTGAGCTTCAGGCGATGAAGCCCGACCTGCAGAAGTACCTGGGCGCCGCGTAACGCGGTCGTAAGTCAACAAAGCGGGCCACCGGCGAAAACCGGTGGCCCGCTTTGTTGTTCGTTCAGAAGCCGCCGGCGACCCGCACCACCGCACGGCCCGAGTACTTGCCGGCCCGCACCTGGTCGATCACTTCGATGACGTCCTTGACGTCGACCTCGTGCGTGACATCGTCGAGGTGGCGCGGCTTGCGCTCACCGCCCAGACGCTCCCACAGGGCCCGGCGCGGACCGATGGGCAGCAGCACCGAGTCGATGCCCAGCAGTGACACCCCGCGCAGGATGAACGGCAACACCGTCGTATTGAGCCCCGGACCACCCGTCAGGCCGCTGGCCGCGACGGCGCCGCCATATTCCAGAGTGCTGATCACATCGGCCAGGGTGGCCCCGCCGACGCAGTCGACGGCACCCGCCCAGCGAGCCTTGCCCAGCGGGCGCGGCTTGGCGTCGGGGTCCTCGGGCAGGCGTGCGATGACGTCCGCGGCGCCGAGGGCTTTGAGGTGGTCGGCCGCCTCGGCCTTGCCGGTGGAGGCCACCACCTGAAATCCGGCGGTCGCGAGGAGGTCCACACTGACCGATCCGACACCGCCGGTGGCGCCGGTGACGACGATCGGGCCGTCCTGGGGGGTGATGCCATGGGCGATCAGCGCCTCCACGCTCAGCGCGGCGGTGAAGCCTGCGGTCCCGATCGCCGCGCCTTCCCGTGGTGTCAGCGAGCCCAACGCGACAACCTGATCGGCGGGCAGTCGGACGTACTCGGCGTAGCCGCCGTGGTGGCCGGTCCCGATCGCGTAGCCGTGCGCCAAGACCTGATCACCGACGGCGAAGTCCGGGGAGGCGGACTCCACTACCTCGCCGGTGAGGTCGATGCCGGGCACGATCGGGTAGTCCCGGACGACTCCGCCGCGCGGGGTCAGCGCGAGCGCGTCTTTGTAGTTGACGCTGGAATAGGCGACCCGGATCGTCACGTCGCCGGGCGGAAGTTCGGAGGCGTCGAGTGTCTCGATCGACGCGGTGATCTGATCGCCGTCCTGACGGGCCAGCAGTGCCTGATAAGAATCCATGCCAAGACGGTAGCGCCCACCGACGGGCCACAGACGGGCTACCGACGGGCCGCCTCGTAGCCGGTGGTGAACCACCGGACCGTTCGTTCGATGGTGGGCAGGATGTCGGTGATGGCGATCTCGCCGGCCGCAAAGCGTCCGGAAAGGCCGAAAATCACGGTGGCCAAGACGGTGTCGAGATCGGCGACGAAGTCCTCGTCGACGCCGTCGAGCACTTCCATCGCCGCGGGGACGACGTTGTCGAGCCCGCGGTGCAGCAGCAGTTCGCGCCCGGTGGCCGATCGGGAGCGGTAGTAGGCCTTGAGCATCTCTGGATGTCGTTCCCACGGCTCGAAGATGGTTCCCAGGACGCGCATCATCCCGTCGTAGAGCGACTCGTCGGGATCGCGGTGCTGGACACTGAGGCCCGCGTACCGGTGCTCGTCCATCCACGACTCGAGCGCGGCGAGGATCAGGTGGTCGCGGGTGGGGTAGCGCTTGTAGATCGTGGTCAGCGAGGTGCGCGAGCGCCTGGCGACCTCGCGCAGCTGGACGGCGTCGTATCCCTGCGTCTCGAGGATGTCGACGACGATGTCGATGATGCGGTCACGTGTGTCGACCGCGGTGTCGATCCCCTTCTCAGTCCTGTCCACGAATGCCCTTGCCGTAGCGGAGTAACGCGGTTACTCTACCCCAGTAACACGGTTACTGGGTGGAGGCATAGGCATGGGATCGCTAGACGGCAAGGTCGCGTTCATCACGGGTGTTGCCCGTGGGCAAGGCCGGAGTCACGCAATTCGGCTGGCCGCCGAGGGGGCCAGCATCATCGGTGTCGACATCTGCGCCGACATCCCCTCCAACGGCTATCCGATGGCCAGCCGCGCCGAGCTCGACGAAACCGTCGAGCTGGTGGAAGCCAAGGGCGGCAAGATGATTGCGGCAGTCGCCGATGTCCGTGACTTCCACGCGCTGAAAGCCGCGCTGGACGCCGGCGTCGAGCAGTTCGGTCGTCTCGACATTGTCTGCGCCAACGCCGGCATCGCCACCATGGCCTTCCGTGAGTTGACGATCGACGAAGAGCTCGAGCAGTGGACCGATGTGCTCAACGTGAACCTCGTCGGTGCGTTCCACACCGCCAAGGCCGCGATCCCGCACCTGATCGCCGGGCAACGGGGCGGGTCGATCGTGTTCACCAGCTCGACCGCCGGACTGCGGGGATTCGGTGGCCTGCAAGGTGGCGGACTGGGATACGCGGCCTCCAAGCACGGCCTTGTCGGACTGATGCGGACGTTGTCCAATGCGCTTGCACCGCAGAGCATTCGGGTCAACACCGTGCATCCCACCGCGGTACGCACCATGATGGCCGTCAATCCCGCGATGACCGCCTTTCTGGAGAACTACCCCGGCGGCGGACCGCACCTGCAGAACCCCATGCCGGTGGACCTCCTCGAACCGGAGGACATCAGCGCGGCGATCGCCTACCTGGTCAGCGATGAGGCCAAATACGTCACCGGGGTGACCTTCCCCGTCGACGCCGGATTCACCAACAAACTCTAGGAACTTTTGTGACACACACTGGACGGGTCGCCGGTAAACGGGTCTTGGTCACCGGGGCTGCCCGCGGGATGGGCCGCAGCCATGCTGTGCGGCTGGCCGAAGAGGGTGCCGACCTGATCCTGGTGGACATCTGTGAGTCGTTGCCGGAGTTGGAATATCCGCTGTCGACCCGGGAGGAGCTGGATGAGACTGTCCAGCTGGTCGAGAAATTCGGCCGACGAGCGGAGAGGTACGTCGTCGACATCCGGGATGCGGTGGCGCTGGCCGAGGCGGTCAACTGCGGTGTCGAGCAGCTCGGCGGGCTGGACGCCGCCGTGTCCAACGCGGGTGTGCTCACGGCGGGGACCTGGGACACCACCACGCCGGAACAATGGCGAACGGTCGTGGATGTCAACCTCATCGGAACATGGAATACCTGCGCCGCGGCGCTGCCGCACCTGGTCGATCACGGTGGGAGCCTGGTCAATATCAGCTCGGCGGCCGGGATCAAGGGCTCGCCGCTGCACCTTCCCTACACAGCAGCCAAACATGGTGTCGTCGGGCTGAGCCGAGCGCTGGCCAACGAGCTTGCCGCGGTCAGTGTTCGAGTCAATACGGTGCACCCGACCGGTGTGGAGACCGGCATGCAACCCGCGTCTCTGCATGGTCTGCTTCGAGAGGGCCGGGCCGACCTTGCTCCGATCTTCCAGAATGCCCTGCCCATCGTCATGGCCGAAGCGATCGACATCAGCAATGCGGTGCTCTATCTGGTCTCGGACGAATCCCGCTACGTGACCGGCACCGAGCTCAAGGTCGACGCGGGGGTCACGATCCGATGATCGACGCCGACCGGCGTGAGCGTGGCCGACGGGCATTCGCCGACGTGATGACCTTCGCTGCACCGCAGGACGACTCGCCTGCCACGACCGGGCTGATCGACTTCGTCTACGGCGAGGTGTGGTCACGGCCGGCGTTGAGCCGGCGTGACCGGAGGTTCGTCACGCTGGCGTGTGTGGCGGCTGCCGATGCCGAGGCGCCGTTGCGTGACCACGTGTACGCGGCGCTCAACAGCGGCGATGTATCGATCACCGAAATGCGAGAAGCGGTGCTGCATTTCGCGGTGTACGCCGGCTGGCCGAAAGCGTCGTGGTTCAACATGGTGGTGGACGAGCAGTGGGAGCGGATCCATCGAGACCGTGGCCAGACTCCACCGCCGCCGGACCCGCTGCTGCCGTTGATCACGCCGAGCGATCCCGAGATCCGGCTGGTGGTCGGAGAGCAGTCCTTCAAGGAGATCAACTGCATTCCGTTCGCACCTACTCGAGACAACCCGTACTCCGGTGCCGGAATCCTGAACTTCGTTTTCGGTGAGATGTGGCTGCGCCCCGGACTCGGGATGAAGGAACGCCGACTGATCACGGTGGCATGCGTGGCGTTCCAGGACGCAGTGGTTCCGATCCTCAGCCACGTGTACGCCGCGCTGAAGAGCCGTGACCTGTCGTTCGCCGAGATGGACGAACTGGCCCTACACTTCGCTGCGTACTACGGCTGGCCCAAGGCGTCCCACCTCAACCAGGCCATCGGTGACCAACAGAAACGTGTGCTCGACGAGTGGCGCAGCGAAGCAAGTTCGTCGTGAGCGGTGTGATCGCACCGGCGGGGTTGTTGATCGGCGGCGAACGCGTCGCCGACACCTCGGCGGGCACCCATCAACACATCTATCCGGCCACCGGACGGCCCAATGTCGTTGTCTCACTGGCCGGCCCGCCCGAGATCGACCGAGCCGTGGCAGCGGCCAAGCGGGCGCAGCAGGCCTGGGTGTCATTCACGGTGGACCGGCGCCGGGATCTGCTGATCGACCTGGCCGACCTGGTGCACGAACATCTGGACGAACTGGCCGAACTCAATGTGCGCGATTACGCGGTGCCGATCACGTACGCCGGCACGGCGATGCTGCTCGAGCGGTTCCTCCGCCACTACGCCGGCTATGTCGACAAACCTCTCGGCACCAGCACTCCGGTCAACGGCTCGTTCGACATCAACCTGATCGAGCGCGAGCCCTACGGCGTCGTGGCCGTCATCGCACCGTGGAACGGCGCGCTGGCTGTCGCGGCGTCCTGCGTGGCCCCAGCGCTCGCGGCCGGAAATGCCGTCGTGTTCAAGCCATCTGAACTGGCGCCCCTGGCGGCACTGCGCTTCGGCGAACTGTGTCTGCTGGCCGGCCTGCCGCCGGGCCTGGTCAATGTGGTCCCCGCCGGAGCCGACGGGGGTGACGCTCTGGCGCGCCACCCTGATGTTCGCAAGGTGCATTTCACCGGTGGTGGCCAGACTGCCCGCAAGGTGATCGCCGCGGCAGCCACGAATCTGACACCGGTGGTCGCCGAGTTGGGCGGCAAATCCGCCAACCTCGTGTTCTCCGACGCCGACCTCCCGGCCGCCGCTGCGCTGGCCGCCCACCAGGGCCCGCTGATGCAGTCCGGGCAGAGCTGTGCCTGCGCCAGCCGGATTCTGGTGCAGGACAGCGTCTACGACGACTTTGTGGACGCCTTCCTCACCCGCATTGCGGAAGCCAAGATCGGCGACCCGCTGGACCGTGCCGTCACCGTCGGCCCGGTGATCGGTGAAGGCGCCCTGCTGCGCATCCTCGCGACGATCGGTGATGCGGTCGGCCGGGGGAGCGGTCGGTTGCTGACCGGCGGCAACCGCATCGGCGGAGACCTGGCGGCGGGTTATTACATCGAGCCGACGGTATTAGGCGATGTCGACAATGCGTCCGAGCTGGCCCAGATCGAGACATTCGGACCGGTGGTGTCCGTGATCAGATTCCGCGACGACGATGAGGCCGTCGCCATCGCCAACGACAGTGCATACGGGCTCAATGCCTTTGTGCACACCCGGGATCTGGTGCGCGCGCACAGTGTGGCCCGGCGTATGGAGTCGGGATCGGTATGGGTCAACCAGTTCAGTGACATGTCCCCGCAGGGGCCGTACGGCGGCTACAAGCAGAGCGGGTTCGGCCGCACCGGCGGCCTGGAGGGCTTGCAGGAGTTCCTCCAGGTGAAAAACATCCGGATCGGGATGCGCTGACCTTGACACGGCGAAGCCCTGCTGCCACAGTATTGATCGATCGATCAAATTTCTGATCGTCGAATAGTCGTCCGGCGCGGTGTGCGCGTCAAGTTATTCGGAGACGAGGGTTTTCATGGCTGGAAGAGTCGAGGGCAAGGTCGCTTTCATCACCGGCGCAGCGCGCGGCCAGGGCCGCAGTCACGCGGTCCGGTTGGCGGAGGAGGGTGCTGACATCATCGCGATCGATGTGTGCAAGCGCATCAGCAGCAATGAGGACATCCCGGCGCCGACACCGGACGACCTGGCCGAGACGGCCGACCTGGTGAAGAACCTCAACCGCAGGGTGGTCACCGCAGAGGTCGATGTTCGCGACTACGCAGCCGTGAAGGCCGCCGTGGACGGCGGAGTCGAGCAGCTGGGCCGGCTGGATGTCATCGTGGCCAATGCCGGCATCGGCAACGGTGGTCAGACGCTCGACCACACCAGCGAAGCCGACTGGAACGACATGATCGACGTCAACCTGTCCGGTGTGTGGAAGAGCGTGAAAGCGGCTGTTCCGCATCTCATCTCGGGTGGCCGCGGTGGTTCGATCATCCTGACCAGCTCGGTCGGCGGCCTGAAGGCCTACCCGCACACCGGCCACTACATCGCCGCCAAGCACGGCGTGGTCGGGTTGATGCGGACGTTCGCCGTCGAGCTGGGGCACCACTCGATCCGGGTGAACTCAGTGCATCCGACCAATGTGAACACCCCGCTGTTCATGAATGAGGGCACGATGAAGCTGTTCCGCCCGGACCTGGAGAACCCGGGTCCCGACGACATGGCCGTAGTGGCTCAGATGATGCACGTGCTGCCGATCGGGTGGGTCGAGCCGGTCGACATCAGTAATGCGGTGTTGTTCTTGGCTTCTGACGAGTCTCGCTACGTCACCGGTCTGCCGATGACGGTCGACGGTGGAAGCATGCTCAAGTAGCTTGCGCCCCATCGGTGGAGGCGACCCGATCCAGGTAGCGGTTCACCAGCTCTCGTAACTCCTCATGACCCTCGGTCATCCCGATCGCGCTCTCGTTGCACAGGCTTCGCGCAGTCTGGGCAATGAGCATCGAGACCGCGACCGGCGGAAACTCGGTGAGGTCGACGCCATGTGCACGCAGAGCGACTGTCGCGGCGGCGGTTTCGATGTCGCGGACGCGTTCGGCGTAGGACTTGAGTTCGGTGCTGATCACCTTGCGGTGGTTGGCCAGTGCGACGAACTCGGCGTACAGGCCGGTCCAGCGCGGGTCGGTGTTGATGGACCACAAGGCGCGCAGCGGCTCATCGGCGGTGATCGCCTGGCGCATCTTCGCAAGCGACGCATCCGAACCCGCCCGCAGCACGGCGACGAACAGGTCGTCCATCGTCGGGAAGTAGTAGTACACCAACGCGGATCGGACCCCGGCGCGCGCGGACACGCGCCGCGATGTCGCGGCGGCGTACCCCTCCTCGCGCATGATTTGAGCGGTCGCCTCCATCAGGCGTTCCCGCGCGCCGGCGTCCTTCTCTTTGCTCTTGGGTGTCGGCGCCATAGCTGCCATCTTCCCAGGAGAGTTGCTCGCTTGGCTAGGAGGCCATTCGGCGCGGCTCTTGACCCCCGCTTTCCGGGCGTGGTAAGTATGACCCAACGCAGAATTTGATCGATCGATCAAAGACGGAAGAGGAGGGCTCGATGACCGCGGCTCACTGGCGCGTACGGGTGGACCGGGACCTCTGCGAAGGCCATGCGCTGTGTGTCGAGTTGGCCGCGGACGTCTTCGACGTCGAATCCGACGACCTGGCCACGTGCGTCGAAACGCCGCCGGACGGCGCCCGCGAGCGGGTCGAGGCCGCGGTGGCGGCCTGCCCCCGCCAAGCCATCAGCATCATGAAAGGCCGCCAAGAATGACCGATTTCGCAACAGCGGACTATTTCTCCGACCAGGACATCGCCCAGGATCCATACGAGTACCTGGACTACCTCCGTGCGCAGAACCCGGTGTTCCGCGAGCCGAATTACGGAGTCGTGGCCGTTACCGGCTACGACGAGGCAGTCGCGGCCTTCAAAGACTATGAGACGTTCTCGGCGGTCAACGCCATCGGCGGTCCGTTCCCACCGTTGCCGTTCGAGCCTGAGGGAGACGACATCTCCGAACAGATCGAAGCGCACCGGCACCTGTTCCCCATCAACGAGATGATGGTGGTGATGGATCCGCCGGCGCACACTCGCGCCCGCTCGTTGCTGAGCCGCCTGCTGACCCCCGCGCGATTGAAAGAGAACGAAGACTTCATGTGGGAGTTGGCCGATTGCCAGCTCGACGAGTTCATCGGCAACGGCAAATGTGAGCTGCTGGCCGAGTACGGTAAGCCGTTCGCGACGCTGGTGATCGCCGACCTGCTGGGTGTGCCGGATGATGACCGGGCGGAGTTCCGGGCGAGCCTCGGTGCGGGCAAGGAGCCCGGAAGTGCGGTCGGCGCATTGGATCACACGCCTGTCGCGGTCAACCCGTTGGAGTGGCTGGACGGCAAGTTCACCGGCTACATCAACGATAGGCGTCAGGATCCCCGCGAGGACGTGCTGAATTCCCTTGCCGCAGCGACCTACCCGGACGGTACGACACCTGACGTGGTCGACGTGGTGCGGGCGGCGACATTTCTGTTCGCGGCCGGCCAGGAGACTGTCGTCAAACTGCTCAGCGCCTCGACCCGGGTGCTGGCCGAGCGCCCCGACCTCCAGGACAAGCTGCGCGCCGACCGCAGCCTGATCGGTAACTTCATCGAGGAGTCGCTGCGGATCGAAAGCCCTACCAAGGTCGATTTCCGGCTGGCCCGCAAGACCACCACCCTCGGCGGCGTGGACATCAAGGCAGGCACCGTCCTGATGCTCTGCCTGGGTGCGGCCAACCGCGACCCGCGCAAGTTCTCCCAGCCCGATGAGTTCCACCTCGATCGCAGGAATGTCCGCGAACACATCACGTTCGGTCGCGGCATTCACACCTGTGCCGGCGCACCACTGGCCCGTGTCGAGGCGAAGGTCACGCTGAACCGGCTGTTGGACCGCATGACCGACATCGCCATCGATGAGGCACAGCACGGGGCCGCCGATGCCCGTCGCTACCGCTACGAGCCGACGTTCCTGTTGCGCGGCCTGAGCGAACTGCACCTCACCTTCGCACCTGTCGACTGAAAGCCAGGAAGTCATATGACCTTGCAGTCCGTCCTGGATGAGATCGCGCAGCGCCCCGGCACCGGCGAGCGCATCCAGATCATCAACCCGGCCACCGAGGAACCGATCGCAGACTTCGCCGATGGTGGCGCAGACGCCGTCAACGAGGCCGTCGACCGGGCGCGGACCAGCTTCGATTCCGGAGTGTGGTCGGGCCTGCCCGGCAACGAGCGCGCGAAAGTGCTCTGGCGGGTGGCCGATCTCATCGACGAGCACGCCGCTGACCTCGCCGAGATCGATTCGTTCAACACGGGCATGCCGTACACGCAGGCCCGCATGATCACCGCGACGTGCGCCGAGATGTTCCGTTACTACGCCGGCTGGTGCACCAAGCTCGAGGGCATCGCCCACGATGTGCAGCAGACCGGCGGCATCACCGGCGCTTTCTCGAACATGCACGCCTACACCCTCAAGGAGCCGTACGGTGTGGTCGGCCTGATCTTCCCGTGGAACGGACCGATCTTCAATTTCTGCGCCAAGCTCGCACCGTCGTTGGCCGCGGGGTGCAGCAGTGTGGTCAAACCCGCTGAGGAGACTCCTCTTTCGGCGCTGCTGTTGGTGAGGATTCTGGCGCAGGCCGGCGTCCCGGACGGTGTGATCAACCTGGTCACCGGGTACGGACACACGGCCGGCGCGGCGCTGTCCGAGCATCCCGGGGTCGATAAGATCGCGTTCACCGGTTCCACCGAAATCGGCAAGCGAATCGTGCAGGCTTCGGCAGGCAATCTGAAGCGGGTCACGCTGGAACTCGGCGGAAAATCCCCGGTACTGATCTACGACGATGCCGACATCGCCATGGCGACCACGATGGCGTCGATGGGTATCTTCATCCACTCCGGGCAGGGGTGTATCTGCGGCTCAAGGATTTTCGCCCACCGCAACGTCTACGACCAGGTGGTGGAATCGGTGGCCACCATGGCCAATTCGGTGCAGCTTGGCGGCCCGAAGGACGACAACGCCCTGATCGGTCCGCTGATCAGCGAGAAGCAGCTGGGTCGTGTGATGGGCTACATCGATGAAGGCAGGCGCGACGGCGTCGAGGTGGTGACCGGGGGGCACCGCCTCGACCGACGTGGGTACTTCGTGCACCCCACCGTCCTCACCGACGTCGACCCGGGCATGCGTCTGTATCAGCAGGAGATCTTCGGACCCGTCGTGGCGATCCTGCCTTTCGACGACGATGACGAAGTCGTGGCGCAGGCCAACAACTCCGACTACGGCCTCGCCGCCACCGTGTGGACGAAAGACATCGGCCGCGCCCACCGGCTGGCCAAACGAATCCAGTCCGGCACCGTCACGCTGAATTGTCAGATGGTCTTCGACCACTCAATGCCGTTCGGTGGTTACAAGCAGTCCGGTTGGGGTTATGAGTGGGGCCGCGCCGGCATCGAGAGCTACCTGCAGACCAAGACGGTGTACGCGCAGCTGTAAATCTCTTGCCCTGCCTGATGAAATGGTCGACATGCTGATCCATCCTTGGGATGCCGCGCTGGACAACGCCGAATGGCGGGACTGGTTGGCGTCGACCGACCGATTCGGCGTCCTGGCGGTCAACAACATCGACCCCGCACAGGCCCCCGTGCTGGTGCCCACCCACTTCACGGTGGCCGGCAAGGAGCTACTGATCCACCTGGCGCGGCCCAATCCGGTCTGGCCGCACCTGGAAGCGGCCGCCGAGGTGCGGATCGCGGTGATCGGCGACTACGCCTACATCCCGACCTACTGGCGCGCGAAGGCCGGCGGACCCGACGAGGACGGAGTGCCGACCAGCTACTACGCCTCCGTCCAATTCGTCTGTCGCCCAACGATCATCGACGATCCGCACGGCAAGGTCGAGATCCTCCGGTCTCAGCTGGCCGACTTTCAGCCCGAAGGCCGCCATGCCGCGGTGGCTGTGGCGGAGGATCCGTACGGCCGGATGCTGCCGGGGATTCGCGGCGTGCGACTCGCCGTCGAACGCGTCGAAGCCAAGTTCAAGTACGACGACGCCAACCCTGTCGAGCATCGGGAGCGGGTGATCGGCCGCCTCGAGGAGCGCGACCGCGGCCTGGACGCCGGTGCCGCCGCCCAGCAGCGGCGGCGGCTGTCGGCGATCGGCGACTGGCGGGCTCGCCGGGCGGACTCCTGACCGTTGTGCCGGGCCGGTGCGCGGCCCTAACATGGACAGGTGTCCAGACAGAAGTCGGAACAAGCTGATGCCGCAGTCCACCGGGTGACGTGCCCGCTCTGCGAAGCCATGTGCGGGCTACGGGTCACAGTCGACGGCGACCGGGTCACCGACATCCGCGGCAACCCCGACGACGTGTGGTCGGCGGGGCACATCTGCCCCAAGGGCACGGTTCTCGGGCAGCTGCACGACGACCCGGACCGGTTGCGATCGCCGATGGTCAGGCAGCCGGACGGAACCCATGTCGCCGTCTCCTGGGACGAGGCGTTCGCCGAAGCGGAACGGGTGCTCCGGCCGGTGCTGGACAGCGACGGTGCGCGGGCGGTCACGGTGTACGTCGGCAACCCGGTGGCGCACAACCTGGGCTTGAGCTCCTACATCGGCGCCCTCATCGGGATGGGCGCAGCGGCCGGAATGGGCGCGTACTACTCGCCGGGAACGGTCGACCAGTGGCCGCTGAACGTCGTCGGCACCCTGCTGTTCGGTGGGATGTGGAACGCGCCGATCCCGGACCTGGCCCGTACCGACCACCTCGTCGTCATCGGCGCCAACCCCGCGGCCTCGCAGGGATCGATGCTCTCCGCGCCCGACGTCGTCGGTCATCTGACCGACATCCGCAAACGCGGCGGTCGGGTGGTGGTCATCGACCCTCGCCGCACCGAGACCGCACAGCGCGCCACCGACTGGGTGCCGATCCGTCCGGGCACCGACGCGCTGGTGCTGTTCGCGGTGCTGCGGACGCTGGCGGCGGACGGATTGCTGCGCGCCCATCCGCATCTCGACGGCCGGGTCGAGGGGCTCGACGAGGTGATCGCCCTGGCCGAACCGTTCACCCCGGAGGCCGTTGAACGGCCGAGCGGGATCCCGGCCGAAACGATCCGCGCGCTCGCACATGATCTGGCGTCCGCGTCGAATCCCGTGCTGTACAGCCGGATCGGGGCCTGCACCCAGGAATTCGGTACCTTGGCCACCTGGCTGGTATTCGTGCTGAACACCGCGCTCGGTGCGGTCGACCGGCGCGGGGGAGCGGTGTTCCCCATCCCGGCGGTGTACTCGCCGATGTTCATGAAGCCGCCCGATCAGCCGGGTCCACGCTGGGAGTTCGGCCGCTTCGCCTCACGGGTGCGCGGGGTCGGGGAAGTGCTCGGTCAATTCCCGGTGAGCTGCCTGGCCGAGGAGATCCTCACCCCGGGCGACGGACGTATCCGCGCCATGATCTCGGTCGCGGGCAACCCGGCGATCTCGGCGCCGGCGGCGGGCCGCCTCGACGAGGCGCTGGCCTCTCTGGATGCCCTTGTCTGCGTCGACAATTGGCTCAACGAGACCACCAGGCACGCCCACGTCATCTTCCCTGGACTCTCGCCGCTGGAGCGTCCGCATGCCGATGATCTGTACTGGATCTACGCCGTCGCCTCCTGCCTGAAGTGGTCGGAGCCGCTGTTTACGCCGGGTCCTTCTCGGCCGACGGAATGGGAAGTGCTGCTGCGTCTTTCGGGCGCCCTGCTGGGAACCCCCATGACGGACGTCGACGTCTCTGCGATGGACGATCTCTACACCGGGGGCCTGGTAGCCACCATGTGCACCCAGCCGGGGACTCCACTGAGTGGACGCGACCCGGCCGAGGTCATGAGCATGCTGAAAGGTCAAGGGCCCGAGCGTATCTACGATCTCTACATCCGGCTCGGTCCGTGGGGTGACGGTCTGGGTACCAACCCCGACGGCCTGACCCTCGACGAGGTGCGCACGCACCCCGACGGCCTGCGACTCGGCGAATTGGAGGGCGACCGGCTCGACTCGGCCGTCACCACGCCGTCGGGGGCCATCGAGCTGGTGCACGACCTGTTCGTCGACGACGTGCCCCGACTGCGGTCGCGCATGGATCGAGCCGAGGAGTCGCTGCTGCTGACCAGTCGCAGGCATCTGCGGTCGAACAACTCGTGGCTGCACAATGTGCCTGCGCTGATGCGTGGGCGGGACCGATGCACGCTGCTGATGCACTCCGACGATGCCCGCCGCGTCGGGGTCGGCGACGGCGAGCTGGCCGAGGTCAGCACGTCGGAAGGGAAAGTGGCTGTGCCCGTTGAGGTCAGCGACGACATGATGCCCGGGGTGGTGTCACTTCCGCACGGCTGGGGACACGGTGTGCCGGGCAGCCGGCTCGGCGTCGCCAACGAGCATCCCGGCGTGAACTCCAACCTGCTCAACCCGCCTGATCTGCTCGACGTCCCCAGCAACACTCAGGTGGTCAACGGGGTGCCGTGTCAGGTCCGGCCAACGGGCTGAGGTTCAGCCGTCGATCGAGTCGGCCAGGCGTTGCAGCAGTTCGGTGAGTGCCAGCTGCTCCTCGCCGGAGAGAATTCCGAACAGTTCCTCGGCAGCGGCGGTGTACGCGCCGGCCCAGGTCCGCGCCTGCTGCCGGCCGGTCGGTGTGGTCTTCAGCAGGGTCACCCGGCGATCGGAGTCGTCGGCGCAGCGTTCGATCAAACCATCCCGGACGAGCGCGTCGGTCAGGGTGGAAGCGGTGCCCTGAGTGATGCCGACGGTGCGCGCCAGGTCGGTGAGCCGGACCGGACCGCAGCGATCCACCTCGAACAACACCTTTGATCGCGGCGTGGACACACCGTGGTCACCGAGCCGCTCGTCGAGGGCGCGGACCAATGTCTTGCCGGCTCGGCCGAAGGCGTCGGCGAGGGCGGCGGCGCGTTGACGAGATTCGGCGTCGTGCGCTGAGTGTGGAATGTGGCTTCACCTCCCTGGGTTGACAGGAAGCGTAGCGCGCCAGCAAGATAGTTTGAGATCAAACAATTTGACTTCAATCTATTCGCGACGAGTGGAGGATTCCCCATGACACGTTTTGCGTTGGCCGGCTACGACGTCCACCGCGTCGGATTCGGCGCCATGCAGCTGCCCGGTCCCGGTGTATTCGGGCCGCCGAAGGATCGTGAGCAGGCACTGGCCGTGCTGCGCCGCGCTGTGGACGCCGGTGTCGATCACATCGACACCTCGCAGTTCTACGGGCCCGATGTGGCGAACGAACTGATCCGTGAGGCGCTGCACCCGTATCCCGAGAACCTGGCGTTGGTGAGCAAGGTGGGCGCACGGCGCGATGATCAGGGGCAATGGCTGCCGTACAACCAGCCGGATGAGCTACGGGCGGGTATCGAGGAGAACCTGACCACCCTTGGTGTCGACCGGCTGGCCGCGGTCAACCTGCGGGTGATGGAGGGCGAGGCCGACTCGCTGTTCACCGATCAGCTCGGTGCGATGATCACCGCCCGCGACGAAGGCCTGATCGCCGGTGTCGGACTGAGTAACGTCACGCACGAGCAGCTGTTGCACGCCCTGGAACTCACCGACATCGTGTGTGTCCAGAATCCGTTCAATCTGGTGGACCGGTCCTCGCAGCCCGTGCTCGACGAATGCGTGGCCCGCGGCATCGCGTTCGTCCCGTTCTTCCCGCTCGGATCGGCCTTCCACGAGGTGAATCCGGTGCTGTCGCATCCGCTCATCACCCGCGCGGCCGAACGGCTTGGTCACACGCCGGCGCAGATCGCGCTGGCATGGACACTGGGTGTCGCCGACAACGTTCTGCTCATTCCCGGCACGTCCTCGCTGGACCACCTGGAGGAGAACCTCGCTGTCGCCGGTATCGAACTCGACGGGCAGACCCAGCGCGAGCTGACCGCCGTCGCGTGACTACTTGAGCTCGGTCGAGGACAGTCCGAGCAGGCGGCGGGCGACCACCAGCTGCTGGATCTGCTGCGTGCCCTCGAAGATGTCCAGGATCTTCGAGTCGCGTGCCCACTTCTCCAACAGCGTCTGCTCGGAATAGCCTGTCGTTCCGGCTAATTCGACGGCCTTGAGGGTGATGTCGCTGGCGACGCGGGCGGCCTTCGCCTTGCCCATGGATGCTTCCTTGGAATTCGGGATCGCGTTGTCGGCCTGCCACGCCGAGCGCACGGTCAACAGGTAGCCGGCCTCCCAGTCGGCTTCCATGCGAAGGAATTCCGCGGCAGCGGCACTCTGGACGTGGGCGGGCTTGTCGTAGGAGATCTCCACGCCGGCCTCGGTCAGGATCGTGCGCAGCTCCTCCAGGGCGGCGCGGGCCACCCCGACCGCCATCGCGGCCACGATCGGCCGGGTGTTGTCGAAGGTCTCCATGACCCCGGCAAAACCCTTCTCCACCTCGATCTCCGGGCTCCCCAGCAGGTTCTCTTTGGGGATGCGGGCGTTCTCGAACCGGATGGCCGCGGTATCGGAGGCTTTGATGCCGAGCTTGTGCTCGAGACGCTCGACGGTGACCCCGGGGTGCTCGCGCGGCACAATGAACGACTTGATCGCCGCCCGGCCCTTGGACTTGTCCAGCGTCGCCCACACCACGATATGGGTGGCCCGGGAACCAGCGGTGACGTAGATCTTCTCGCCGTTGATCACGTATTCGTCGCCGTCGAGCACCGCCGTCGTCGACACCGCCGCCGAGTCCGAGCCGAACGACGGTTCCGTGATCGCCATGGCAGCCCAGACGTTCTTGCCCAGCCGCTCCAACTGCTCGTCGGTGGCCACGCCGGAGATCGCGGCGTTGCCGAGGCCCTGGCGAGGTACGGACAGCAGCAGCGCGATGTCACCCCAGGAGATCTCCAGGGCATTGAGCAACGCGGACATGTTGCCGCCGTTGATGTTTCCCTTCGGGCCGTCGTCGCTGTCGCGGAATGCCTCCGTGCCGGCGAACGAGATCGTGTTGGCTTCCGAGATTCCCTCGAACAACGTTGCCAGGGTGTCCAATTCGACGGGGTAGGCGTGTTCGGCGACGTCGTACTTGCGTGAGATCGGCCGCAACATCTCCGCGGCGCCCTGGTGTGCCTTCTCGATCACGGCTTCCAGCTTGCGCGGTAGTTCGAGATTGATTGCCATGTCAGTCTTTTCCGTTCGTTAGCCGTGGGCGGTTAGAGGACGACAACACCCTCGGCGACGCCGATGGCCCGCAGATCGCGGTACCAGCGCTCCACCGGGTGCTCCTTGGTGAAGCCGTGGCCACCGAGTAGCTGCACCCCGTCCAGGCCGATCTGCATTCCCTTGTCGGTGCCCAGCTTCTTGGCCAGCGCGGCCTCGCGGGTGAACGGCAGGCCACGCTCTGCGCGGGCGGCGCCGCGCCAGGTGATCAACCGCAGGCCATCGAGCTCGATGGCGATGTTGGCGCACATGAACGCGACGGCCTGGCGGCGGGCGATCGGCTCGCCGAATGCCTCACGCTCTTTGACGTAGGGGATGACATAGTCGAGCACCGCGTGTGAGGTGCCGACCGCCAGCGCGGCCCAGCCCAAGCGGGACAACGCAATTGCTTCGGAATAGTCCGCGTCGGTGGCCCCATCCTCGCCAAGGCGGGCCGACAGCGGCACCGACACCTTGTCCAATGCCACCCGGCCCAAGGCCGCGGCCCGGATCCCCATGCTGGGGTCGGCGGTGACTGTCAAGCCGGCGGCGGAGGCCTCGACGATGAACAACGCCGGCTTACCTTCGAGTTGCGCTGCCACGATGAACAATTCGGCATCGGCGGCGGCGGGAACCAGCGATTTCACACCGTCGAGGCGATAGCCGCTCGGGGTGCGCACCGCGGTGGTCTTCAGCGCGGTCGGGTCGAACAGGGCGTGCGGTTCGGCGATCGCCACGCAGGCCTGCGGCACGTTCTCGCCGGCGAATTCGCCGAGATACGTGGCCTGCTGGTCGGCGCTGCCCCAGTGGGTGAGTGCCGAGGCGACACCGCCGGGCGCCAGGATCGGCAACGCAAGGCCCATGTCGCCGTAGGCGAGTGCCTCGGCCACCAAGGCATTGGTGACGGTGGTGCGCTGCTCGGCAATGCCGTCGAAGTCTTCGGGGATGTTGATGGCCGTGATACCGAGCTCGGCGGCTTTCGCGATCAGATCGGCGGGATAGGTCGCGGCGTCGTCGGCGTCGTGAGCGGCCGGGCGCAGAATCTCCTCGGCGAACTCGTCGACCGTCGCGACAATCATCTTCTGGTCGTCATCGGGGGTGAGGTCGAAATAGTCTGCGCCGCTGGGCCGCAACCGGGCCGGCGCCTTGCCGATGCCCTGAACCTTCTTGAACTGCCGGGTGGCCGCGCCTGCGGTGGAGAACGCCTGCTTGACCCCGTACTTCAGGCCGCGGTTCAGCGGGTCGCGCAGGTGATAGCGGTCCAGGAAGTCCTGCCCCATCAGCGGGGTGACAAGCGCCAGCCCGATGTCGGTGAGGGAGCGCTTGTGCTTGTACTGCCCGATCGCGCTGTCGCGGGCCCGTGGGCTGGCGGATTGAGGGGGAAGGGTGTTGGTCATGGTGGCAGCCTCGTCGATGGTGGGCGTGCTGGTCAGATCTCGCTGGAGCCTATCTTACTCCAAAGTAAGGTAGATGTCGGAGCCCTTCCGCCCGCCGGGTTTTGTTGGGTCGGTCACATAAGCCCGGATATGGGGTAGCGGTCTACTCGCACACCCGGTTCACCCGCGTTCGAGACTGGCGTTCGAGAGTTGTTCGAGCACGTCTGGGGGCTGATATGACCATCACAATGGACGCGCCGCGGATGCCGAGTGTCTTCGACGCCGGGTTGCCGTCGATCGACTACGACACCGAGACGGATCCCTACGAAGCGCTGGCGACGCTGCGTCGCGCGCGCGAACAGGCCCCGATCGCACTCGGTCCGCACGGCCCGGAATTCCTGACCTACGACATCGTCCATGAAGCGCTGCGTGATCGTAGATTCGTTGTGCCGCAAGGGATGTTCCTGGCATCTCAGGGCATAACCTCCGGTCCGCTATGGGACAGAATGGTCGCCACCATCATCAACATGGACGGGGACGAGCACCATCGGCTGCGGCGCCTGGTGTGCAAGGCATTCACGCCGCGGGCGACCGAGCGGCTGCGCGCCACGGTCACCGAGGTCATCAACGGACTGATCGACAAATGTTCTGCCGACGGGCGCTGCGACGTCGTCGCCGACATTGCAAGGCACTACCCGATCCCGATCATCTGTGCCCTGCTCGGTGTTCCGGGCGGGGACTGGGAGCAGTTCGCGGCGTGGACCGACGAATTCTTCAAGGCCTTCAGCTGGAACGTCGCCGAGAATGTGCCGTCGATACTGGCCGCCTGGGAGGAATTGGACGACTACGTCGACGAGATGGTCGCTGAGCGGCGTCACGGACTCGCCGACGATCTGGTGTCCGACCTGATCCGCGCCGAAGTTGAAGGTGACCGGCTCACCGGCTCCGAACTGCGCATGCTGGTAGCCGGGCTGTTGATGGCCGGCACCGACACCACCAGAAACCAGCTCGCGGCGTCGGTGTCGGCGCTGAGTGACCATCCCGAGCAATGGGCCCTGCTGGCGCGGCAACCGGACCTTGCCGCCCGCGCGGTGGAGGAAACGATGCGCCATTCGCCGATCGTGTTCGGCACCCTGCGCACTGTTGTCGACGACGTCGAGGTCGCGGGATACGTCATTCCTGCAGGCACCATGGTCATTCTCAATTCCGCTGCCGCCAATCGAGATTCGGGTGTCTGCGATGAACCGGACCGCCTGGACATCACGCGCACCGAAGCGCTACCGATGCAGACATTCGGCGGTGGTGTGCACTACTGCCTGGGGTCGAATCTGGCCCGCCTCGAGCTGACCGAGGCGCTGACCGTGATGGCCCGGCGCATGCCCAACATCCGGCGCGCCGGGCCTGCCCCGTGGAAGCCGTTGGGCGGGCTGAGCGGACCTGCGACGCTGCCCGTCGAATTCGACCGGGGCTGCTAGCGCCCGGCCAGGCTCGCCAGGGCTGCGTCGTGCAGTAGTCCGTTGGTGGCCACGGCATTCCCGCCGTGCGGGCCGGGTTGTCCGTCGAGGTTGGTGAAGCTGCCACCGGCCTCGCGGACCAGGATGTCCAGCGGCGCCAGGTCCCACAGCTTGACCTCGGGCTCGGCGGCGATATCGACGGCGCCCTCGGCGACCAGGCAGTAGGAGAAGAAGTCGCCGTAGCCGCGCACCCGCCACACGTCGTCGGTCAACCCGATGAACTGGTCCCGCAGCCCGAGGTCGGCCCACCCGGACAGGCTGGAGAACGACAGGCTGGCCGATCCCAGCTCGGCAACCCCGGAGACCGACAACGGCCGGGCCGGGCCATCCCCGGTTCGCGCGAAGGCGCCCAGTCCCCGGCCTGCCCACCACCGGCGGTTCAGGGCCGGGGCGCTGACCACACCGACAACCGGCACGCCGTCGGAGAGAAGCGCGATCAGGGTCGCCCAGATCGGTACACCGCGAACGAAGTTCTTGGTGCCGTCGATCGGGTCGATCACCCACTGCCTGCCCTGGAATTCGGCGGTGCCGCCGTACTCCTCACCGAGCACGGCGTCGTCCAGGCGCTCGCGGGACAGCTCCGCGCGCACGTCGGCCTCGACGGCCTCGTCGGCGTCGGTGACGGGCGTGAGGTCCGGTTTGGTGTCGATGCGCAGATCCAGCGCCCCGAATCGGTTGAGGGTGATCGCATCGGCACGGTCGGCGAGCTGCAACGCCACCGATAGGTCTGCCCGTACATCCTGGCCGCTCATGGTGCAGTCCTACCATGGCCGCATGTGGGAATTCGCGGTGATATTGCTCATCGTCGGTGCGCTGGTCCTGGTGTTGGCCCCGCGCTTGATGCGCCGCGGCCCGCGCGGCGAGGTGGTGCAGGGCACGCTGCTGGTGACCGGGGTCAGTCCACGCCCCGATGTCACCGGCGAACAGTTCGTCACGATCAGCGGGGTCATCAACGGCCCCACGGTCAACGAACACGTGGTGTACCAGCGGATGGCGGTCGACGTGAACAACTGGCCGACCATGGGGCAACTCATCCCGGTGGTGTACTCGCCGAAGAATCCAGACAATTGGTTCTTCGCGCCGCCCGACCAGCCGCCGCCTCTGCAGCCCCCGATTTAGGAATTCGATGTCCAAACCCCTTCCCGACGGGTTGCTCGCGCTGTTACAGCGCCCCAGTCCCTGCTTCGTGGCAACGCTCATGCCCGACGGCTCGCCCCAGCTGACCGAGACGTGGGTGACCACCGACGGCGAGCACATCGTCATCAACATCGTCGATGGCATGCAGAAGGCGCGAAATCTGGCCCGCGACCCTCGCATCGCCGTCAACGTCGTCGACCCCGACAACGTCAATCGGTACTACGCAGTTCGAGGTCGCGTGCTGTCGACGACGACCGAGGGCGGTCGCGCAAGCATCGATGAGATCTCACAGAAGTACCTTGGCATCCCGTATCCGAACTTCTCCGGTAATCCTGACGAGACTCGCGTGATCGTCACCATCGCCGCCGAATCGATCACCACACCGGCCCGTGACTGACTAGCTCTGCGCCGGCGCCCTGGTCTCCGGGACCGCGGCAAGGTAGAGAACCAACCCGGCGACCGCGATGCCGGACAGCGTCATGAACGGCGTGTGACAGCCCGCGGCGACGGCCCCGCCCTGAACCGTGGCGAGAGCGCCCTGGGTCACCTTGAAGTGACCCGTGCCCGCGGTCAGGTCGGCAATCACGACCGGGAATAGGGCCCCCGAGAATGCGGTGTAGAGCGAGCAGGTAGATGGCCGCCGATCGCTGCTCGCCAATGAGTCACATCGTGCCGACCGTGCCTGTGTGCATCCCGGTACTCAGGCGCGCGGCGCGTCCGAACTCTGGTCGATGAGCCGATCGATGACTGCCAGCAGTCCCTCGTCGAGTTCGGTGCGCGGCGGTCCGCCGAGCACGCTGAACAACGCGTGGTGGTAGAGGCCGTCGCCGATGAGCTTGACGGTCCGCGCGACGTCACGGTCACCGAGTGCCTCGGTCAGCACGCTCAGCCACTGATCGGAGATCATCTCGATGGCCGCCCGCGCTCGCGGGTCACCGGCCTGCCGGAGTCGGGCCACCGCGACCAGGGTGCGGTCCAGCGGGGTGTTGGCGTAGTGCGAGGTGCGGATGTAATGCCGCGCCGGCCCGTCCGCGGCGTTGCGCATCTTGTCGACGTCGTCGGCGGCCAGCGCGATCAGCCGCTCGCACAGTGCTTCGGCGAGTTGGTCCTTGGACGGGAAGTGGTAGAGCAGCCCACCCTTGGAGACCCCGGCCCGTGCAGCCACCGCATCGAGCGTGGCGAGGCGCTCGCCGTCGACGGCCAGCGCGTCGGCGTAGGCATCGAGGATGCGCTCGCGCGAGGTCGTCATCGGCCGAGTTTATCGACTTTCGGACTGTACCGTCCGGACGGTACAGTTGAGCAGTCTTTGAAGTACTAGACCTCATTCGATGGAGAGATAACCGTGCGCGCCTACGCAGAGCTCATTCGAGTTCCAGGCGTGGTCAATGTGACCGCCTCACAGCTTTTCGCGCGGCTGCCGCTGGGCATGCTGTCGCTGGCGATCCTGCTGCACGTGCAGGCCCGTACCGGGTCGTACGCGGTGGCCGGTGCCGTCGTGGCGTGCACGAGCATCGGTGAAGCGGTGGCCATGCCCATGACGGCGCGCCTCCTCGGCCGGATCGGGATGATGCCGACGCTGGTGTCGGCTGCCCTGATCAACGGTGTCAGCATGCTCGCGCTGGCCTTCATCCACGTCCCCGCGACATTCCTCATGGTGTTGGGGTTCCTCATCGGCGCCTCGGTGCCGCCGCTGCTGCCTGCGGTGCGCGCGCTGTACCCGCAGATGGTCCCCGGCCAAGGCCTGCGGGCGCTGTTCGCGCTCGACACCACCGCCCAGGAGCTCATCTGGGTGATCGGTCCCGTCGCTGCGACGTTCCTGGCGTCGGCGATCTCGACGGCGATTCCGCTGTTGTTCTCCGCCGCGGTCACGATCGTCGGGACCGTGTGGTTCCTGCTGAGTGCCCGCCAGTTTCGGCCGACGATTGTCAGCAGCACGGTCGCTTTCGGCAAGGTGCTGGCCAACCGTGCGGTCATCCTGGCCATGGTCGCCAGCCTCGCGCTGGTCGCGTCGTTCACCGCCCTGGAAGTGGGCGTCCTCGCCCTATACGGCAACCACAACCTCTCGGCGGGTATCGCGCTCGCGGCAACCGGCGTCGGTTCGCTGCTTGGCGGTGTGCTGTTCGGCCACCGCCACCTCGGCGTCCGCGGCCTGTCCCTGTCGATGGCGGTCGTCGCCGCCGGTACCGCGCTGTTCGGCATTGTCGACGGCTACGGCTTGCAGCTCGCCGCGCTGTTCGCCTCCGGGCTCGGTTTCGCGCCGTCGCTGGCAGCGCTGTATGTGATGGTCTCGCAGCAGATCGCCGCGCACTCGACCGCGGAAGCATTCGGATGGCTCAACAGTGGTGCCCTCGTCGGCGGAGCCATCGGCACCGCGATCGGCGGCGTCGTGGTGGACGGCTACAGCCCGTTCGCGGTCATCATGGTGTCGGCCGCACTCGCGATGGCCGCGGCCTGTACGCCGCTGATTGCGCGCACCGCAGGTCCGGTCGGCGGGCTGTCCCGCGAGCGTGAGCCGGAAACCTGCGAGGTGTGAGGGCTACGCGTGCCCGATGCGCAGCAGTTCGGCGACGTTGGCGATCTTCACCCGCGGCCTGCCGTGCGGTTCACCCGCGCCGCGCTCGTGCGCGTCGATCAGCTTCCAGTGGTCGTCGGTGACCAATATGGGCTGACGCGACAGCAGCCACTCGACGAGCGTGTCGCCGTGGTCGTCAGCGAACGCGCCGAGCTCGCGACCGTCGAGGTCGGATATCAGCGTCGCAACGGTGTCCGCGGAGTCTTTCTTGTTGCTTCCGATGACGCCTGACGGGCCGCGCTTGATCCAGCCGACGACGTACTCGTTGGCGCTGCCGTCGACACGGCCGTCGGTGTGCGGGATGGTGCCCGATCGGTCGTCGAACGGCAGGCCGGGTGTCGGGATGCCGCGGTAGCCGACCGCACGCACGACGAGCTGGGCCGGGACCTCCTCGCGCTCGCCGGTGTCCTTGGCGACGACGCGGCCGTCCTCGTCGACGAGCTCGTTGCGGCCAAGGACCACCGCCTCGACACGGCCGTCACCCTTGATCTCGATGGGCGAGGTCCGGAAGCGGAACACGATGCGGCGCTTCGCTCCTCGCGGTTCGGCCTGGGAATAGCCGCGTAGCACCTTGATGTTCAGCTTGGCGGTCTTACCCGCCGCCTCGAGCTGCTCGTCGGTGATGGAGTCGAAGTCAGCGGGGTCCACGATGACGTCCACGTCGGCCATGGCTTCCAGGTCGCCCAGCTCACGCAACTCCATCGTGGTGAAGGTTGCTTGCAGGGGGCCGCGGCGGCCGATGACGATTACCTCGTCGACACCCTGCGCGTGTAGCAGATCGAGTGCGTGGTCGGCGATGTCGGATTTGGCGAGTTCGCGGGGATCGCTGACGAGGATCCGCGCGACATCGAGCGCCACGTTGCCGTTGCCGACCACGATGGCGCGCCCGGTTGAAAGGTCCGGCGTCATCTCCTCGAAGTGTGGGTGTGCGTTGTACCAACCGACGAAGTCGACGGCGGCGACGCTGCCCGACAGCTCCTCGCCGGGAATGCCGAGCGGGCGGTCCGACTGCGCCCCGGTCGCGTAGACGACGGCGTCGTACTTCTGCGCGAGCTCTTCGGCTTGTACGTGCTCGCCGACGCGGATATTGCCGAAGAACCGGAACCGCTCGTCGAGCGAGGTCTTCTCGAACTGGGCGCTGATGGTCTTGATCTTCGGATGATCCGGCGCGACCCCGGAGCGCACCAAACCCCAGGGGGTGGGCAGCATTTCGAGCATGTCGACGCGGACATCCGGACCGCCGGCGGCGACCGAACCATCGGCGAACTTCAGCAGCGACGCCGCCGCAAAGTATCCGGAGGGGCCTGCACCAACGATCGCGACATAGTAAGGACGCATCCTCGCGCTTTCTGTCCGGACCCGGCTGCGCGCAAAGGGCTGTCGCGTCGCAGTCGAGCAGCGTCGCTTTGGGCTGTGCGACGCCACATCCTGGTTACGAAAGTGATGTTAGACGCGCAACCGGTGAGGCAGCCCCAGAAGTCTCAGGAGTCGCCGTGGATCACAACGTGTCGCGACGCCGGTACCCTGAGGACCCGTGGACCTCGATCGTCAGTCAGATATCGCCGCACTCGACACCACCCTCACCACGGTGGAGCGAGTGCTCGACGTCGACGGTCTGCGGGCCAAGATCGAGAAGCTCGAACACGAAGCGGCCGACCCGAATCTGTGGAACGACCAGAGCCACGCTCAGCGCGTCACCAGCGACCTGTCCCACGCCCAGGGCGAGCTGCGGCGCGTCGAAGGTTTACGCAGCCGACTCGACGATCTGCCGGTGCTGTACGAGATGGCCGCCGAAGAAGAGGGTGCGGGCGCGGCCGATGCCCTGGCCGAAGCCGATGCCGAACTAGCGTCGCTGCAAGCCGACATCGAACAGCTGGAGGTCCGCACCCTGCTGTCCGGCGAGTACGACGAACGCGAGGCGCTGGTGACCATCCGGTCCGGCGCCGGTGGCGTGGACGCCGCCGACTGGGCCGAGATGCTGATGCGGATGTACATCCGCTGGGCCGAACAGCACGACTACGGCGTCGAGGTCTTCGACACCTCCTACGCCGAAGAGGCCGGCATCAAGAGCGCGACGTTCGCGGTGCACGCCCCGTACGCCTACGGCACGCTGTCGGTCGAGCAGGGCACCCACCGGCTGGTGCGGATCAGCCCGTTCGACAACCAGAATCGCCGGCAAACCTCGTTCGCCGACGTCGAGGTGCTACCCGTCGTGGAGACCACCGACCACATCGACATCCCCGAGCAGGACGTGCGGGTCGACGTCTACCGCTCCAGCGGCCCCGGCGGTCAGTCGGTCAACACCACCGACTCGGCGGTCCGGCTGACCCACATTCCCACCGGCATCGTCGTCACCTGCCAGAACGAGAAGTCGCAGCTGCAGAACAAGGTGTCGGCGATGCGCGTGCTGCAGGCCAAGCTCATGGAGCGCAAACGCCAGGAAGAACGCGCCGAGATGGACGCCCTCAAGGGCGACGGCGGAAGTTCCTGGGGCAACCAGATGCGCTCCTACGTTCTGCACCCCTACCAAATGGTCAAGGATCTGCGCACCGAGTACGAGGTCGGCAATCCTGCGGCGGTACTGGATGGGGACATCGACGGGTTCCTGGAAGCGGGGATCCGGTGGCGCAACCGGCGAGATGACGAAGACTGATTTCGCGGCCGCGGGGCCTGATTTCGCGGCCACGGGGACCCGCTATCTGGCGTTCCCGTTCTCCGCGCGTTGGCATGACTTCTGGCACGGCAACATCGGCGAGTGGATCCTGACCCGAGGGCTGCGGATCACCCTGCTGCTCCTCGGCGGTCTGCTCGCGGCCCGATTCATCAACTGGGGCGCCCAGCGGATCTCCCGGCGCATCGACGCCAGCTTCCGCGAAAGCGACGCCCTGGTCCGCTCGGAAAGCGCCAAGCACCGGCAGGCGGTGGCGTCGGTCATCTCCTATGTGGCGATCGCCCTGCTGGCCGTGATGGTGGTCGTGGAGGTCACCGATGTGCTGGCCGTCCCGGTCAGTTCGTTGGTGGCGCCCGCGGCGGTGCTCGGTGCGGCGCTGGGCTTCGGTGCCCAGCGCATCGTGCAAGATCTGCTGTCCGGGTTCTTCATCATCACCGAGAAGCAGTACGGGTTCGGTGATCTGGTGTCGCTGACGGTGGCCGGCATTGCGAAGGAGGCGACCGGCACCGTCGAGGACGTCACTTTGCGCATCACCAAACTGCGCTCGTCGGAAGGCGAGGTGCTGACCATCCCCAACGGGCAGATCGTCAAGACTCAGAACCTGTCCAAGGACTGGGCGCGCGCGGTCATCGACATCCCGGTGCCGACTACCGCTGACCTCAACCGGGTGAACGATGTGCTGCACGGGGTATCCGAGAAGGCGATCAAGGACCCCGGGCTGAAGGACCTGCTTCTGGATGCCCCGCAGCTGATGGGAGTGGAAAGCATCGAACTCGACACCGTCAATCTGCGCATGGTTGCACGCACGCTGCCCGGTAAACAGTTCGACGTCGGCCGCAAACTTCGGGTGCTGGTGATCGCCGCGCTGATGCGTGCCGGCATCGCCAGCCCGGCCGACAGCTCACCGATGGTGGAGGCAATAGTGCATCCGGCGACCGCGGGCGGCGCCGAAGAGAACCAAGGTCCGGAGTCGTCGAAGTGAAGTTGACGCCGACGCGCAGAGAAGGCCGCGGCTGGCCCAACTACATCCTGTGGGGGCGCGTCCGCACGTCCACTGCCGCGCTGCTGGCCGCGTTCATCGCCGTCTGGTGGCTGTATGCGACCTATCAACCGCAGACCGTGACGCCCGTGGCCCCGAACACACAGGTGGTGCCCCCGGGCTTTGTGCCCGACCCGTCCTACACCTGGGTGCCGCGAACCGAAGTCCGGGATCGCACCACGACCACCAGGACGACGACGACCACGACCACGCCGACGGAGACCACCACGCCGACGGAGACGACGACACCGACCGAGACGACGAGCCCGACCAGCCCGACGACGTCACCTACGTCGCCTGGCCCACTGCCGTTCCAGATCCCCGGGCTGCCCACTCCGACCCCTGCACCTGCGCCGGTTCCCACGCCAGCACCGGGTCAGGGACCGATGGTCACACCCGCGGCTCCGACGCAGTAACCGGGTCCCGCCCGCCGGACGGCTACACTGGCGTGCCGTGATGATCACCCTCGACCATGTCAGTAAGCAGTACAAGTCGTCGGCACGGCCAGCCCTCGACAATGTCAGCGTCAAGATCGACAAGGGTGAGTTCGTCTTCCTCATCGGCCCGTCCGGCTCCGGCAAGTCCACGTTCATGCGGCTGTTGCTGGCCGAGGACTCACCCACGTCGGGTGACCTGCAGGTGTCGAAGTTCCACGTCAACAAGCTGTCGGGCCGGCAGGTCCCCAAGCTGCGCCAGGTGATCGGCTGCGTGTTCCAGGACTTCCGGCTGCTGCAGCAGAAGACGGTGTTCGAGAACGTCGCCTTCGCCTTGGAGGTGATCGGCAAGAAGCCCGACACCATCAATCGCGTGGTGCCCGAGGTCCTGGAGATGGTGGGCCTGTCCGGCAAGGCCAACCGGCTGCCTGCCGAACTGTCCGGCGGCGAGCAGCAGCGCGTGGCGATCGCGCGCGCGTTCGTCAACCGGCCGCTGGTGCTGCTGGCCGACGAGCCCACCGGCAACCTGGACCCTGAGACCAGTAAGGACATCATGGATCTGCTCGAGCGGATCAACCGCACGGGAACCACCGTGTTGATGGCCACCCACGACCACCACATCGTCGACTCCATGCGCCAGCGCGTGGTGGAGCTGTCCCTGGGCAGACTCGTCCGCGATGAGCAGCGTGGTGTCTACGGAATGGATCGTTAAGTGCGCTTCGGCTTTCTCATCAACGAGGTCTTCACCGGACTTCGCCGCAACGTCACCATGACGGTGGCCATGATTTTGACCACGGCCATCTCGATCGGCCTGTTCGGTGGCGGCCTGCTGGTGGTCCGGTTGGCGGACCACTCGCGCAACATCTACCTCGACCGCGTCGAGACCCAGGTGTTCTTGACCAACGACGTTTCGGCGAACGACCCGACCTGCGACGCGGATCCCTGTAAGGCGTTGCGCGCCAAGATCGAAGCCCGCGATGATGTCCGGTCGGTCCGGTTTCTGAACCGCAACGACGCGTACAACGACGCGATCCGCAAGTTCCCGCAGTACAAAGACGTCGCCAGTAAG
Organism: Mycobacterium sp.; assembly: GCA_021732005.1. Taxonomy (GTDB): domain Bacteria; phylum Actinomycetota; class Actinomycetes; order Mycobacteriales; family Mycobacteriaceae; genus Mycobacterium. Next base: position 39,891 of record JAKFVT010000048.1, read on the forward strand.
GATTCGTTCCCGGCGTCGTTCGTCGTCAAGTTGGACAACCCCGAGCAGCACAAGGACTTCGACGCGGCCATGATGGGCCAGCCCGGTGTGCTCAATGTGCTCAACCAGAAGGAGCTGATCGACCGGCTCTTCGCGGTGCTCGACGGGCTGTCCGCGGCGGCGTTCGCCATCGCGATGGTGCAGGCGATCGGTGCGATCCTGTTGATCGCCAACATGGTTCAAGTCGCTGCGTACACCAGACGTACGGAGATCGGCATCATGCGGATGGTGGGTGCCACGCGGTGGTACACCCAGCTGCCGTTCCTGTTGGAGGCGGTGCTTGCGGCGACGATCGGTGTGGTGATCGCGATCGTCGGGCTGATCGTGGTGCGGGCGGCGTTCCTGGAGAACGCGCTCAACCAGTTCTATCAAGCCAATCTGATCGCCCGGATCGACTACGCCGACATCCTCTACATATCACCGATCATGTTCGGCGTCGGCGTGCTGATGGCCGGTCTCACCGGCTACGTCACGCTGCGCCTGTACGTCCGGCGGTAGCGGTGGCCAAGAATCCGGACAAGAAGCCCGACCACAAGGTCGTGGCCACCAATCGCAAGGCGCGGCACAACTATTCGATCCTCGACACCTACGAGGCCGGCGTCGTCCTGCAGGGCACCGAGGTCAAGAGCCTGCGGGAGGGTCACGCGTCACTGGCCGACGCGTTCGCCACCGTCGACGACGGCGAGATCTGGTTGCGCAACCTGCACATCCCGGAATATCACCACGGCACCTGGACCAATCACGCGCCGCGGCGCAACCGCAAGCTGCTGCTGCACCGCAGCCAGATCGACAACCTGGTGGGCAAGATCCGCGACGGCAACCTGACCCTGGTGCCGCTGTCGTTGTATTTCTCCGATGGCAAGGTCAAGGTCGAACTGGCGCTGGCCCGCGGTAAGCAGGCGCACGACAAGCGGCAGGATCTGGCCAAGCGTGACGCGGAGCGAGAGGTGATCCGGGAGTTGGGCCGCCGGGCCAAGGGCAAGCTCTGATCGGGATCCTGCTCGCGCTGGCATCGGCAATCGGCTACGGCGTCAGCGATTTCGTTGGCGGTATCGCGGCGCGACGGGTGGCCGCGCTGCGGGTGGTGTTGGTGTCCTACCCGGTGGCGATGGTGCTGCTCGGGATCCTGGCAGTGGTGTTCGGCGGCACGATATCGACTCCGGCAGTGGTCTGGGGTCTGCTGTGCGGCGTGAGTCAGGCGTTCGGGGTGTGGTGGTTCTACGCCGCACTGGGCGCCGGACCGATCTCGGTGGTCTCGCCGTTGACCGCGGTTCTGGTGGCTGCAGTGCCGGTCAGTGTGGGACTCGCGATGGGGGAGCAGCCCGGCGTGATCGCCGGGGTGGGGACGGTGCTGGCGTTGATCGCCGTGGTCCTGGTCAGCAGGCAAGCCACCGACGAAGACGTCCGGCCGCACAAGTTCACCGCGACGGTGGCGTGGTTGACGATCGGCTCAGGTCTGGCGTTCGGGCTGAACTTCGTTCTGCTGCACCAGGCTCCGGCCGATGCTCATTTGTGGCCGTTGTTCTTCGCCCGGGTTTCGGCGACGGCAATCGTCTTGCTGGTGGCCGCATTCAGCGGCAATTTTCATGCGCCACGGGGATTTCCGCTGAAGATGGCGGTGTTTGCCGCGCTGCTGGACACCGTCTCCAACGTCGCGACGCTACTGGCGCTGCAGGCGACGATGCTGTCCGTGGCCAGCGTGCTGATGGCGCTCTATCCGGCGGCCACCGTGCTGCTGGCGATCGTCGTCTTGCGTGAGCGGGTCACCCGCTGGCAGGTGGTGGGCATGGTGATGGCGTTGGTCGCCGTCGGGATGATCTCGGTGCGTTAACGCAGCGTCTCGCTGGGCACGCCGTAGCGCTCCTGGTAGGCCCGGACCCGCTCCCGCAGTTCGTCCGCATCGAGTCCGGTATCTGCCCACGTGTAGCGGTTACCGCCGCCGTCGCCGGGGTTGGCCGAAAGATGGGCGCGCATCCGCTGTTCGGCAACCGGGGTCAGCTCACGGCCCAAGCGCTCGTAAACCGCGCCGATGGTGGCGAACGGGTCCTGCATGAAATCGGCGAACCGCACATTGACGACGCGATCCTGGCTGATCACGCCGTCGTCCACCCACTTCATCAGCCGGTCGAGTCCCAGGATGTTCTCCGCCGCGCATTGGCCCGCCGCGCGCTGCACGGTCGCGTTGTCGCTGGCCAATTTCTGCAGGTGAGCGATCAACGCGCTGATCGAGGAGATCACCACCAGCGGGTCGCGATGGGTCTGCACCAGGATCGCGTCGGGATACTCGGCCAGCAGCGTGTCCAGGGTCCACAAGTGGGCGGGGCTTTTCAGCAGCCACTGGCCCGGCACACCGGACTGCAGGTGCTGCAGATACTGGCGGTGGTAGCGGTAGGCGGGCGCATGGTCGGCCTCGTACATCAGCCAGTGCTGATAGTTCGGCAGACGGTACTGGGTGGGGAAGATCATGCTGCAGAACGTCCCTGCGGTGATCCGGACGCATTCCTGGCCGCCGCGCGCGCTCATCGGATGGAACTTCATGAAGCCGGGCATCAGCTGCTCGGTCATTTCCAGCTGGGCTTGGGTCTCGTCGATGCGCGGGTCGGTCAGGTAGGTCTCCGGCTGGGGGACCGGGAACGGGTGATCTACCTCCCACGTCAGCGGCGCCCGCAGGTCGGGGTCCTGGCTGAGCAGGTCGTAGAGGATCGTCGTGCCGGTGCGGGGCTGCCCGAGGATGAAGATCGGCTGGGTGATCCGCTCCTCGGCGATCTCGGGATGTTCGGTGCGCCATGCGGTGATCTGCAGGCGGTTGCGCAGCGGCACAATCACATCGGCGGCCGCGATCTCCACACCGAGCGGCGAGAGGTCCGCTTCGGTGACCAGGTCGTCGACCATCCGGGACAGGTTCTTCCGCCAGCCGTCGTCGGCGCCGAAGTCGTCGCTGCCGGCCAGTTCGCAGGCCTGCTCGATCAGCTTGGCCGGATCAAGGCGGGCTTCGATCGCACTCGTCATTTCTGAACCTCCTTGTCCAGCAGACGAACTGTCACATCCGGTGCATTCGGGTTGTCCAGCCAGCGAACGACGATGAAACCGCGTCGACGTCCACCGGTGTCCAGCCAATGACCCTCGCCGGAGTCTTGCGCTCCGATCGTGAGCCGGACGTATCCGTCGGGATCGGGGGAGACGCCCTTGTTGGTCACGGAGCTGGAGCGTAGCAGCGGCTCCAGGCATTCATGCCAGATACTTTCCAAAGTCACTGACCAGTAACGGGTTTCGGGCGGTAGGAAGGTCAGCTGCAGGTTCTGGTGTGGTTCCAGCTCGAACATGCCGAGCATGTAGAGGTTGTCCGGTGTGGTGTTCTCGCCGCCCAGGTTCTCCGCGCCGGAGGTGATCAGGGTGTTGGGGGTGTCGAGGAGGTCGGGGCGCACCGTGCGGTGCAGGGTGGTCAGTTTGACGATGGTCCAGCCCATCGCCGTGAGCTGTGCGGCCAGCGTCTCGTCGGACAGCGGTGCCGGCGGGGGTACCTCGCCGAGCAATGAGATGTGCAGTTGGACAGGGATTTCAGCGTCCGGGTCGGCGATGTAGTCGCGTACCACGATCGACGTCGCGTCAGCGGGGATCTCGAGCCACTGGGCGCCGGTCAGGTCGCTGTCGTCGGGGCGGGTGGCGGCGAAGACGATGTTGAACCGGCCCTCCTCGTCGAGGACCAGATCGCGGTCGGACAGATAGTTGCTCATCCGGCGCGGATTCATCCCGGTGCCGGCCAGGACCTGGATGCCGAGGTAGGTCGACGTACCCCTGGTGCCGGTGACGCGGTAGGCCCGGTCACCGCTGATCATGGCCAGCGGGTAGGCGCCGTGCGGGTTGGGCCCCCCGACGAAGCGCGAGGGTGTGCACATGTCGACGAAGTGCGGGTGGTCCGGGTCGATGTCCACCGAGAGCTCGGTGCACAGCGCGGTCACCCGGTTGAGCACGCGCAGTCCCTCGAGTAGCTCGCGCTCGTCGCGAGCGTCCTCGGTGATCTGACCGGTCAGGTCGTCGAGCACCTTACGGACGAATTCCCATGCCTCTAGCGACTTTTCGCCACTCATTCAGTCCTCAATTCTTGATCGGACACGGGGTCATGGAGTTGACCGCGCGGGAGATACGGTCCGACAGCGATCCGCCGTCGCGCAGCCAGTCGTCGATCGAGATCCGTACCGACGCCATCGCCAGGGCGCCGATGAGGCGCGGGCGCGGGTCGTCGACGGTCAGATCGGGCAGCCGGGGGGCGATCGCCTCGGCGATGGCCACCTCGAAGTTCAGGTAGCACAGCAGCGTCCAGGCCCGCAGGGTCAGCGAGTCGCGGGTCTGGCGTTCGATTTCGGCGATGCTGCTCTCGACGACGCTGAAGCCGGGAGTGAGTTCGGCAAAGGCGGCGCTGAGCGCGTCGTTGACGGACATGTCGGCGGGTTGGCGCCGCAAGGCGTCGGTGATCGCGGCGATCCAGGTCGAGGTGAAGCCCTCGGCGACGGCGTACTCCTTGGACTCGAAGTACCGGAAGAACGTCGCCCGGGCCACGTCGGCGGCATCGGCGATCTGCTCGACGGTCGTCGCGCTCAGCCCGTTCGCCGAGACCAGCTGGGCGGCCGCAGTGGCGATGCGCTCCCGAGTTCGCTGCCGTTTTCGGACCCGCAGACTTTCAGACATCGTCTCATTCTAGACAGAGTCTCATTTTATAGGCGGCGAGATCGGGCAGTTTTTCTGCTGAACGTCACGCCAGAGTCACGTTCGGCGCCCAGCGTGGCTCTGGTGTGACGGTCGGCGCCGGCCACGCGGGATTAATGCACTTCAGTTCGTCGTTACACCTCGCGTATCATCGAATGTCCGGCCGTACCTCGGCCGGGGTGCGAGGGGCTGATCGGTTTCGACTTCGCGCATCGAATCAAGGGAAGCGTGCCGGTGCAGGCAATTGACCACCGTAAGCGTCGTTGCAACCAATTAAGCGCCGATTCCAATCAGCGCGATTACGCTCTCGCTGCCTAAGCGAAGCTAATCCGTCAGACCGGGACTGCCCTCGACCCGGACCCTGGCGTCATCTAGAGGGACAAACCTTCAGGTCCGGTCGCGGGACCTGGGGGGACATCAAACAGCGACTGGGATCGTCATCCTGACTTGTTCGCGTGATCAGGAGATCCGAGTAGAGGCGTAGCGAACTGCGCACGGAGAAGCCTTGAGGGAATGCCGTAGGACCCGGGTTCAATTCCCGGCAGCTCCACCAGAGAAGGGCCGCAGAGATGCGGCCCTTCTTTTTTCTTTGGAGGTCAACTCACCTTGGTGAGCGTGAAGGCCCCGGTCGCTACTCCTGATGTGCCATCGCACGCCGGGGCCGGACTTGTTGCTACGCGGAAGTCCCACGAAGGCCTGGGCCTGCCATATAAAATTCGGTGCAGTGAGCAGCCCGGTGTCTGCTGTCCACATCCGTGAGGTGGCGGCGCGCGAAGCGCCGCGACGAGCGGTGAGACACCAAACGGGAGGCCGTCATGGCCGCAATTGCTGGTGGACAGTCGAAGGCTTCGGCGCGGGGTACGGCCCGATGCAAGACGGGCGCTCACCGCGCCAAGAAGCGTCATCGTGAGTCGTATGCCTGGCTCGGGGCCGGCGCGATCGCCCTGGGGGTGGGTGCGGCTCTGGCAAGCGGGTCGGGGGTGGCCAGCGCTGACACATCTGCGCCCGCGCCGTCTCCGCACTCAACGGCTAGCCAAGCCAAGAGCCCGACCAACGTGGCCGGCCGCCCGGATCCGTCGGCGAGCCGCCGGAACGGCGTCAACAACAACAGCCGGGTCGCAGGCACGCCCCAGCACACCGGTCTGGGTCATCACGCGCCCCTCCCCGTGACGGCAATCGCATCCGCAACCAGTACACCTGCCACGAGGGTCGGCGGCCAGACGCTGGTCAAGACGCCAGCCATATCAGCCGCGGCGCCAGCCAATCCGTGGCAAGCGGTTCAGCAAAACATTCTCAACGCGATTAACGCCCCCACTGAGGCGTTGTTGGGTCGCCCACTGATCGGCAACGGCGCCAACGCAGCGCCAGGCACCGGGCAAAACGGTGGCGCCGGCGGTCTGTTGTGGGGCAATGGCGGCAACGGCGGATCCGGCGCAGCGAACCAGTCCGGTGGCCGTGGCGGGGCCGCCGGACTAATCGGTAACGGCGGCAATGGCGGCGCCGCCGGTGTAGTTAATGGCAGCACGCCCAACCGGGGCGGTGCCGGTGGCGCCGGCGGACTGTTCTTCGGCAACGGTGGCGCCGGCGGCCCTGGCGGAACCTATTTCAGCGCAACGCCTGGTGGGCTGGCCGGTGCTGGAGGCACGGGCGGGGATGCGATCGGGCTGTTCGGCACCGGGGGTGCCGGCGGTGTCGGTGGTTTGGCGCTGGGAACCGGGATTGCCGGCGTCGGGGGTGCGGGTGGTCATGGCGGCCACGGCGGGCTACTACACGGGAGCGGCGGTCGCGGCGGTGACGCCGGGATCGGCGTGACCGGCGCAGTCGGGGGAGACGGCGGGGCCGGTGGGATGCTGAGCGGCGCGGGAGGCTCCGGCGGCAGCGGCAGCGTCAACGAACACGGCGGCCGCGGTGGCAACGCCGGCCTCACGGGCAACGGTGGCGCAGGTGGCGGGGGCGGCAACGGCAATGCCGCGTCCACGGCCGCAGGCACCGGCGGCGCCGGCGGCACCGGGGGCACGTTGGCCGGCGACGGCGGCCGCGGCGGTGTTGGCGGACAACACTTCAACAGTTCTACAGGTGGTGCCGGTGGAATCGGCGGCAATGCCGTCGGACTCTTCGGCAACGGTGGTCACGGCGGCAACGGCGGGCAAGCCGCCAACAGCGCCGGCGGCATCGGTGGCGCCGGCGGCAACGCCGTCGGGTTGGTGGGCAACGGCGGCGACGGCGGCATCGGGGGCAGTGGCGCGTTCACAACCAGCGGCGGCGACGGCGGCAATGCCGCGTTGATCGGCGGCGGCGGCAACGGCGGGAACGCCGGTTACGGCTTCAACAGCGCCGGCGCCTCAACGAAAGGCGGCACCGGCGGCAATGCCCAGCTGATCGGCAACGGCGGCGCCGGCGGCGACATCTACTTCCCGAACAATACGGTCGGGGAGGGCGGCAACGGCGGATTGTTGCTAGGTGTGCCTGGGCCAAACGGGCTGTAGGACCACACCCGTCTCCGGTCGCAGCCGGTGCCTGGCCCGCGAGATCGCACAGACCATGTGGCTTTCCAGTAAGGACCGTCGCTATCGGTCAACAGTGCGACGATGGCGCCGTGAACCGCCTCCTCGGAAAGTCCGCTGTCATCACAGGGGCCGCGTTCGGCATCGGCCGGGCGACGGCCGAACTGTTCGCACGCGAGGGTGCGCGGCTGACTGTGACCGACATTCAAGGTGCGCCGCTCCTGGCGCTTGCTGATGAACTGCGGACTGCTGGCGCCGAAGTCGAAACGGTCATTGGTGACGTCTCTGTCGAGGAGGACGCCCGGCGGATGGTCGCAGCGGCGGTCGACCGCTTCGGGGCGCTCGATGTGCTGGTGGCCAACGCGGGCATCATTCCACTCGGCGACGTGAGAGAGGTGACCGTCGCGGGTTGGGACGAGGTGATGGCCATCGACGGGCGCGGAATGTTCCTCACGTGCAAGTTCGCGATCGAAGCGATGCTGCCGAGCGGTGGTGGAGCCATCGTGTGCGTGTCTTCGATTTCCGGACTGGCCGGGCAAAAGCGGCAGGCGGCCTATGGGCCCGCCAAGTTCATCGCCACCGGACTGACCAAGCATCTGGCGGTCGAGTGGGCCGACCAGGGGATCAGAGTCAATGCCGTCGCACCCGGCACGATCCGGACCGAGCGGGTCAAGCAGCTTCCGGATGAGCCCGGCGGCGCGGAATACCTAGCGGCGATCGAACGGATGCATCCGATGGGTCGGATCGGCGAACCGGCCGAAGTCGCGAAAGCGATGGTTTTCCTCGCTTCCGACGATGCTTCGTTCATCACCGGCGTCGTGCTGCCCGTCGATGGGGGATACCTGGCGCAATAGCGTCCGTAGAGGCGCTCTGTGCCGCGGACAACTCAACGGGACCGGCTGCGGGCGCGGGCCGACTTGGGACGTTGCGTGCGGCCGAGAATGGCCTGGGCGTTGGCGATGCCGGATTCGAGGATGTCGTCGGAGAACCGACGGTCGGTCACGGCACGGGCAAGCTGCAACGTCGCCACCAGGATCGTGAACAGTCCGATCGCGTCCGACCGCGCAGAGGAGGGGTCGTCGGGAGACAGCCCTGCGGCCACCGTGTTGACGACCTCCTGCATCGCCTGGGTGTAGGAGCTTCGGGTGGCTTTGTCGCAGCGGCCGATTTCGTCGAGCAGAGCAGCGGACGGGCACCCGGTCTCCGGACTATCGCGATGCTGCGGCGACAAGTATTCGCGCACGAACGCCTCGAGCTCTGCGCCGTCGGGGGATGAGGGCAGGTTCGCCTGCCATCTGAGCATCTGGTCGGCCACGACGTTGGCGACCAGATCTTCCTTGGATGTGAAGTGCGCGTAGAAGGCGCCGTTGGTCAGGTGCGCGTCCGACATGATCGAGGCGATTCCTGAACTGTCGATGCCGTCCCGCTTGAATCGCCGGCCGGCTGTTTCGAGAATCCGCTTGCGCGTCTCGCTCTTGTGCTCTGCGGTGTATCGCGCCACCGTCACCTCCTTGCTCGTCACCCAAAGGCGTCTTGCACATCATAGCTTATTGGCTTACGCTCGTAATATTACGGTCGTAATTCAATAACGAGAAGGTGCCTGACGATGACTCACCTGCATGACCCCCTGCCGCTGCCCTGCGGGTTGGTATTGCCGAACCGGATCATGAAGGCCTCGATGAGCGAGGCGCTCGCCGAACCAACCCACGCTCCCGGCGCCCGTCTCGAGCAGCTCTACCGCACCTGGAGCCACGGCGGGTACGGCCTGCTGATCACCGGCAACGTCATGGTCGACCGCACTCAATTGGGCGAACCCGGCAACGTGGTGATCGAGGACGACCGTGACCTCGACGCGCTCACGCGGTGGTCCAAATCCGCGCACGACGGTGGAGTGCCGATCTGGGCTCAGCTCAATCACCCTGGCCGGCAGTCCAATCCGTTGGCCATCGGCCACACCCCGGTGGCGCCGAGTGCGGTGCCGCTGAACCTTCCCGGCTCGGCGACGCCACGCGAACTGACCGCTGCGGAGATCGAGGACATCATCGAGCGGTTCGTGATGGCGGCGACGGTCTGTGAGACTGCCGGTTTCGACGGCATCCAGATCCACGCGGCGCACGGCTATCTCGTCACCCAGTTCCTCTCGCCGCTGTCCAACCTGCGTACCGACGAATGGGGTGGCGACTCCGCGCGACGTATGCGGTTCCTGCTCGAGATCGTTCGCCGGATTCGTGCCCGGGTGTCGCCCGGCTTCGCAGTGGGCGTGAAGCTCAATTCCGCCGACTTCCAGCGCGGCGGGTTCAGCGAGGAGGAGTCCCGCGCTGTGGTGGCGGCCTTGGCGGACGAGGGCATCGACCTCCTCGAAATCAGCGGCGGCAACTACGAATCGCCTGCCATGGCCGGGTCGGCTGCAGCCAGTACCCGCGCCCGTGAGGCGTACTTCCTGGACTACGCCCGAACGGTGCGGCAGATCGCCGGGGGAGTGCCGTTGGCGGTCACCGGCGGATTCCGCTCACGCGCAGCCATGCAGGAAGCGCTGCAAGCCGGTGATTGCGACGTGATCGGCATCGCCCGTCCGGCCGCCGTAGTTCCGGACGCGGCTGACGCCATCCTGTCGGAACGCCTGCCAGTGCTGACGACCCGCGAACTCAGCTACGGAATACCCAGTTCGCTCAAGGCAATTGACGGCAAGGCACTCGACGGCGTGCTGAACATCGGTTGGCACACCGACCAACTGCACCGGATGGGCGCCGGGAAACAACCCGACCTCAAGCGCGGCCGGTTCGCCACGACAATTGCACTGCTGCGCCGCAACGGCACGGTGTCGCGGCGCCCCAAGCGCGGCATCCGATGACGGCGCCCGCCTACGACCTGCGTGGAAAAGTCGTCCTCATCACCGGGGGAACCGGCGGGATCGGCAGCGCCACCGCGCGCGAACTGCTGCGCCGCGGCGCCAAGGTGGCCATCGCCGACCTCGACCCGGACACCCCGCAGATCGGTGCCGCGATGTCATCGACCTCGGCGATCGGCGTAGTCGCCGACGTGCGTGCCCGCGAGACCCTCGATGCCGCCGTCGACGCCGTCGTGGATCGCTTCGGCCGCCTGGACATCGCGATCGCCAACGCGGGCATCCTGGCTCGCACCGCGACGATACGCACCACACCCGTCTCCTCGGTGGAGTCCCTTCTCGCGGTGAACGTCACCGGCGTGGTGAACACCGTCCAGGCCGCGATGGATCAGGTCATCACCCAACGGGGCCAATTGGCTTTGATCAGTTCGGTGTTCGCGTTCGCCAACGGGATGGGCACCCTTCCCTACGCCATGACCAAAGCGGCTGTGGAACAACTCGGCCGGGGATTGCGAGTGGAACTCGCCCACCACGGTGTCTCCACCCTGGTCGCCTATTTCTCGCTGGTGCACACCGCGATGATCACGCAGGGTGTGGACGGTGATCCGCTGGCCGATCGACTGCTCGCGACGATGCCGCAGACGATGTTGAAACGCATTGCGCCCGAGACGGCTGCGAGAGCTCTCGTCGACGGACTCGCCCGTCGATCACCGACGGTGTTCGCGCCCGCCCGGTGGAAGCCGCTGTCGGCGTTGCGCGGCCTGGTCAATCCCGTGCTGGATGCCCGGATGACCCGCGACCTTCGGACCCAGGCCGCCCTATCCGCACTCGACGCCCGACCTGCCACGCCCTGGACAGCCGAATTGAAAGGCACACGATGACAACCACAATGAGCACCTGGAAAGACACCCCCACCCGGAAGATCAACGTCGACGGCGTCGACTTCGTCTACCGCGAACTCGGGACAGGATCAGGCGTTCCAGTGGTGTTCCTGCACCACCTGACCGCGGTTCTCGATGACTGGGATCCACGCATCATCGACGGCATCGCCGAACACCACCGCGTGATCACCTTCGACAACCGCGGTGTCGGGGCCACCGGCTCCTCGGTACCCGGCACCGTCGAGCAGATGGGCGCCGACGCCAGCGCCTTCATCCGCGCCATGGGACTCGACTACGTCGACCTGTTCGGCTTCTCGTTGGGCGGCGGCGTCGCTCAGATGGTCGCGCTACAGCAACCCCAGCTCGTCCGCCGGATGATCCTGGCCGGTACCGGGCCGCGCGGCGGGGGCGGCATCGACAAGATGGCGACCATCGTCGGCACCGCCTATCTCAAGGCAGCCCTCACCCGCAGCGACCCGAGGAACTTCCTGTTCTTTCCTCGTACACCCGAGGGCAAACGTGCCGCGGCCGACTACCTGAACCGCCTCAAGGAACGCACTCGCGACCGCGACAAACCAATCTCCATGCAGGCGCGCATCGCCCAGATCAAGGCGATCCGGCACGCCGGCAAGTCGGCACCGGACGATCTCTCGCTCATCACCCAGCCCGTCCTGGTCGCCAACGGCGACCACGACCTGATGGTCGACAGCAACCACTCCGCCGACATGGCACGGCGACTCCCCAACGCTCAATTGATCATCTACCCCGGTTCCGGACACGGCGGCGTGTTCCAGCACCACCAGGCCTTCCTCGCCGAGGCACTGCGCTTTCTCGGTGATGACCCCACCTACAACGACAAAGGCGAATAATGAACAACCACAGCACCGATCGGGCGATCACGTCCTACCGCGATGCGCAGACACGCTCAGTCAGCGCTGCGGGCGTGAACATTGCCTACCGAGAACTGGGACCCAAAAGCGAAGTGCCCGTTGTATTCCTGGTCCACCTCGCCGCCAACCTGGACAACTGGGATCCGGCCGTCGTCGACCCGATCGCCGAGCACCATCACGTCATCACGGTCGACTACCGCGGTGTCGGTGCATCCAGCGGTACGCCAGCCCCCACTATCGAGGCGATGGCCGAGGACGTCGCCGCCTTCATCAGGGCACTGGGGTACCGCAAGGTCGACATCCTCGGCTTCTCCATGGGCGGGATGGTCGCCCAGGCACTCGTGATCAAACACCCCGAGCTCGTCCGAAAACTGATCCTCACCGGAACGGGACCTGCCGGCGGAGAAGGAATCGACAAGGTCGCCGGCGTGACCTTCTACGACATGTTCCGCTCTACTCTGGCCCGCACGGACCCCAAGGAATTTCTGTTCTTCAATCGCGACGAGACCGGCCGGCGAGCAGGCCGTGAGTTCGTCGAGCGCCTCAACGAGCGCACCCGGGACCGCGATACCGCCGTCACCGTCACAGTGCTTCGACGCCAACTCAAAGCCATCAAACGATGGGGCCGCACGACGCCGGCCGATCTCTCGAGGATCGGCCAACCGACCTTGATCGCCAACGGTGACCACGACCGGATGGTGCCCACGGTTCTGTCCGAAGACCTGCACCGCAGAATCCCCGGCTCGCAGGTCATCATCTACCCGAACTCCGGACACGGCGGAATCTTCCAACACCACAAGACATTCGTCCCGGCGGTGCTGCGATTCCTCGCTGATGGTGAACCGCGGTGACGCAACGCCAAACCACCGTTGAGCGGGGGGATTATGCCCCTGGGCCGGCTGTTCTCCCCGGCCTGTTGATCTTTCCGCTCCAAGGGAGTTGACGCCAATGGCTTTGTCGGCTGACTATCTCACCGTCGACGTCTATGACCACCCGCCACGTGGTCCGTGGCTGTGGAGCCGGGGCGTCAAAGCCGCCTTGCAGCAGAACATTCCGGGCTTGCGCGCCGCGACTGTCAACCACTCCAACCACATGACGCACGAGGTGACCCCCTCAAGTTTTCTTCCGCCGGGGCGGTGTCTTGTCGCAGCGTGGGATTCACCCGAGTCGGCGCTGGCGGCCTTCCTTGGGCCGCTCGCCTGCGCGGTGCAGTCGCCGCGCCGCTACAGTCTCGACGGCGAGGTGGTGCGGGCGCGGGTGGAGCACGCCGGTGATCACTGGCACGGATGGAACCCGTCCGACCACGGCAGCACGGCGATCTCGTCCGATGAGCCCCTTGTGGTCATCGTGCACGGCGTCCTCAAACCACGACACCTGTTCGGGTTCCTCAAGAACAACGTGCATGCTGCGTCGAGGGCAGCGTTTCATCCCGGCCACCGCGGCAGCGTCGACATCTCATCGCAACTTCCGTTCGAGCACACCTCAGTCAGCTTGTGGAAGACGGCGAAACTGGCGCGTGACTATGCGTATGCACCCGGCGGACACGCGCATGCGATGGAGCATGCCCGAACCACGGATACTCATCGCATGGGGGTCTATCTGCAGGTGCGACCGCTGGCGAGTTCTGGTTCGCTGGGCTTGAATTCGCCGGCGTTCCCTGATCTGCCGCCGGCCACCCGCCAGTAAGCTCCTGTTCTGTTCGCGCTACATCTTGAAGCTCGGGACCAGCCGGGTGAGGTTCCACAACTGGTTGCGCCGTGCCGCCAGTGAGGTCAGCAGTATCGACCCCAACCACAGGCCGGCCATGAAGATCAGCGCTTGCCACAGCCGACCGTCGATGCCGCCCAGGATCAACTGCCGTAGTCCGTTGACGCCGTACGTCATCGGGTCGAGCCGGTGGAAAGCCTGGAACGGCTTGGTGGTGGTCTCGACCGGGTACAGGCCGCCGGCGCTGACCAGTTGCAGCATCAGCAGCGTCATCAGCAGTACCTTGCCCAACACGGGGCCGAGCAGGGCGCTGATCGCCTGCGCCACCGCGATGAAGGCGCACGACGCCAGCATCATGAAGCCCAGCATCGCCACCGGATGCTCGGCGTGTACACGCAGCGCGAAATGCACCACGCAGTACAGAATCACCGCCTGGGGAATCCCGATCAAGACGGCGGGCAGGTAGCTGGCCAGCGTCACCCGGATCGGACTGATCTCCGCTGCGATGGCGCGGTTCTGCAACGGGCGGAACGCCATCCACAACAGCATTGCGCCGAAGAACAGCGCGAGCGTGAGGAAGAACGGTGCCATGCCGGCGGCGAAGTTCGGCGCCGAATTCTCGTGTGAACTGGTCAGCTGAACCGGACCACCGATAGTGTCGGCGATGGCGTCCTTCTGCTCGGGACTCCAGTCGGGAACCTTCTGTGCGCCCTCGGAGAGCTTGGTCGCCAGCTCATTCGCCCCGGAACTCAACTGCGCCGTGCCGGATTTCAGCTGCCGGGCACCGTCGTCGAGTTTGACGATGCCGGCGTTGAGCTGTGCGTTGCCCGAGGCGACCTGGTGGGCGCCGTTGCGCAGTTGGTTGAGCTTGTCGGTGAGTTCCTTGCCCTTGGTCGAGATATCGGTGAGCGCGGCACCGACCGGGCCGCCCCCGTTGGCGGCCGCACGTGCCTTGTCGAGCTTCGCCTGGATGTCCGCGGTCCGCTGGTGGGCCAGCAGTTGGTCGCGGGTGTCACGCAGTTTCGCGGTGGCGATCACCGACACCGGATCCTGGTTGGCGGATAGGTTGTCGATGATCGAGGTCAACGACTGGGCGGCAGTGTCTTGCGCCCCGGCGATGGTGTCGAGTTCGTTGGATGCGTCCGTCAGCGCGGACGAGGTGTCCTGCACCTGTCCGTTGACTTGATCGCTCTGAGAGCCGATCTGCGCCAACAGGTTGGTGATCTTCAGCAGGGGATCGGTGGCGGTGTTGATGCCGTCGGACAGCGTGCGGGAGCCGGCAGTCAGCTCGGCCGATCCGTTGCGGGCGGTATCGAGGCCGGAGGCCAACTGCCCTGCGCCAGTGTCGAGTTGGGCCGCTCCATCGGAGAGCTGACGCGCTCCGTCGGCCGCCTGTTTGATCCCGGCACCCGAGGTGGTGATCACCGACAGCACCTGATTGACGGCTTGCCCGGAGATCCTGGTGGACACGGCATTGAGCACTTGCTCCAATGCGGTATGGCCGATGCTCGATGAGATGTAGTTGTTGGCGTCGTTGTATTCGGCGATCAGTTGCGCCTTGCGAGGATTGCCGGTGGTGGGCGAGGCGATGGCCTCGCTGAAGTCCGGCGGCAGTTCCAGCATGAAGTAGTACTTGCCGTGTGCGACCCCGTCGCGTGCCTCGGCGTCATCAACCAGGTGCCAGTCCAGGCTTGCATCACTGGTGAGGCTGTCGGCGATCTGGGAACCGACGTTCATCGGCTCACCGGAGACCGTGGTTCCCCGGTCCGAATTGACCAGTGCCACAGGCATTTTGTTCACATGACCGAACGGGTCCGAGTAGGCCCACAGATAGAGCGCGCCGTAGGTCAGCGGCATCAGCATCAGGACGACGACGGCGATCCGTGTCATCCGATTGCGGGCGAAGCGTTTGATCTCCGACCCGAGGGCAAGTCCGCCCACCATCTCCTAGTCCTTCCCCGTGATGTTCGGGATGTGTACGTCATGCTCGGGTGCTTCGTCGCCGAGCGAATTCGTCACGCCCACAACGACCAGACGGTCGGCGGCGATGGCGCCGAGGCGTTGCACCGCCTGCGCCCGTCGTCCGTTGTCACGGACCTGTTCGAGGTCACCAACCACTAGCACCGGTCGGTCCGAGCACAGTGTCAGGGCGATCTGCAGCAGGAACGTCTCCAGGTCACCCAGGTCCCCGATGTAGTCGGTCGGCTTCGGGCGTTCGATGTCGCCGAACGCTAAAGCCAGTACGTCTCGGTCGGCATCGGCACTCGACCGCCGGAACAGGGGGGCGAGCCAGCGGCGCTGCTCGGCCACGACCGTTCCGACGGTGACAGCCTCGTCCAGATCGTCGATGTCGCCGAATGCCGCGATCGCGCAGTGCTTGCGGATCGCCCGCGGCGCGGTCTCACCGAACACGGACACGGTGCCGGCGCTCGGCTTGAGTCGGCCGGCCAGGGTGAGCAGCAGTGCCTTCTGGCTGTGGCCGCCGGGCATGTGCACCGCGTGCAGGCCGGGGCCGAGGTCCATGTCGACATCGGTGAACAGCGGGCTGTGTTCACCGTCGACCGTCAATCCGCGCGATGCGATGATCACGTCGTCTTCGGGAAGCGCCGGTTGAGAGTGGACCGCAGTGGGTCGGCTCATGGTTGCCTCCTGGATGTGTGCATGATTCAATACGATATGCATCCAATACGGAATGTATCGAGTTTGAAGGGCGATTTGCGGTGAAGGTCACAGAGGCGCGGACAACCCGCCGGCGCACGAACACCCGGGCCCGATTGATCGAGGCCACCGACGAACTCATCCGGGACAGCGGCCGCACCTGGTTCACCGTCGAGGAGGTGTGCCGGGCTGCCGGCTACACCCGAGGGGCCTTCTACTCCAGCTACGACGACATGGAGGACCTGCTCTTCGAGGTCTACGAACATCAGAACGACGCCCTTGTGGAGCGATTGCGGAGTACGGCCGCGCCCTTACTGCGATCCAAGGGCGTCCTCGAAACCGACCGTGTGGTGCGCCAATTGCTGAAGGCGGGCGTCGCCGATCAACCGCGCATCGCCCTGCACGCCGCCCTGGTGGCTCGCGCCGCCCACCAGCCTGAGATCGCGCACTCCCTGGATGCACAGGTCGAGCGCTTTCGTGAAGGCCTGCAAGGGATATTCGTCGCGCTGATCGCCAAGACCGGCCGGCAGATGACCGTCACGCCGGAGGCATTCACCCGCGCATTGATGGCCGCCCAGGCCGGCGCCTCCGGCCAATTTCTCAGCGATCGCGCCGCCACCGAGGAAGTCCGCTACCTGACCGCGCTGGCCGTTGTCGAGGGGCTGTCGGCCTGACGACAGGCGCAGGTCAGGCAGCAGTTCCCGGACTATTTTCTTTGCTGTCAATATCTCATCGAAGCAAGACGTCAACACCCTCGCAGCTCATCCGGCTGGAGAAGGGGTTAGATTGAAGCATGCCTATTCGCTGCAAGCGTAGGCACCCGGTGGGGAGCGACCGGTCAGCCGGTCGCTGGGTCGGGCTGGTTGCTTCGCCATTGTTCGTCACGAGCGCACTGCTCGTCGGTCCTGTCGCGCCGGCGTCGGCTGCCGCCTGTCCTGACGCTGAGGTCGTCTTCGCTCGCGGCACCGACGAGCCTGCCGGGATGGGCCGGGTCGGCGACGCCCTCGTCGATGCGGTTCGCAAGCAAGCGCCCAGCCTGAACATCGACACCTACGCGGTCAACTACAAGGCCACCAAGCTGCAGCTGCACGGCGGAGACGGCGCCAACGACGTGATTTCACACATCAAATCGACGGTGTCGTCCTGCCCGGATACCAAGATCGTCCTCGGCGGATACTCACAAGGCGCCAGTGTGATCGACATCGTTGCCGGCGTGCCGGTGGGCGGCATCTCCTGGGGGAGCTCGCTGCCGCCGGAGTACGTCAAAAACGTCGTCGCCGTCGCGACCTTCGGCAATGTGGCTACCCGCACCAACCAAGCGCTGCCAACCACGAGCGCTCTGCTCGGCGCCAAAGCCATCGACCTGTGCAATCCGGCTGACCCGATCTGTCACGCGGGCCCGGGTAACGAGTGGAGCGGCCACACCGAGGGCTACGTCCCCGGCTACACCAACCAGGCGGCGTCGTTCGTCGCAGCCAAGCTGCTCGCCGGGATCAGTCAGCACATGCCGGGCTATGGCAGCGCGCCGGGATACGGTCCAGCGACCGGGCCGGACTCGATGTACGCACCGCTGCCCGGGTATGGGCCGGACACCTCGATCCACGGGCCGCAGCCCGGTTATCCCGCGGAGGCGCCGAGCTATCCGTCGCAGCTACCCACGACCAGCCCGACGACGGTCGCACCCAGCTCGCCATCACCTGGCACCGGTCTGGTGTAAACGGTCGTTGCAGGACCTGCGCGAATTGCACCGTATTCTTCCCTGGTGAACGCGATCGACCCCGACAAGCTCAATACCTGCCTGCAGGTGTTGGCCGACGTCGAGTCATTGCCGCCTGAGCACCCCGATGCCGTTGCCGTCCGTCGGGCCACCGCGGGCATCTTCAAATCGGTCAGGAAGGCCCGCCGCAAGTCCAAGCGCGACGAGGTCGCGGCCGCCGACCGGGCTGTGATCGCCGCCACGGCAACCGGTGCGCCGGGCAGGATCGACGACGAGACAGCCGGCTTGCCGTTGGTGTCCACGGCGGAGGGCGCCTCGGCGGGCACCTTGCTCCGGTCTCGGGCCTGCTACATCTGCAAGACCCACCACACCGTTGTCGACGCCTTCTATCACCAGCTCTGCCCGGAGTGCGCGGCGCTCAACCGTGCCAAGCGCGAGGCCCGCACCGACCTCAGCGGCCGCCGCGCACTGCTCACCGGCGGGCGAGCCAAGATCGGTATGTACATCGCGTTGCGGTTACTCCGCGACGGGGCCCACACCACCATCACCACCCGTTTTCCCAACGACGCCGTGCGCCGATTCGCCGCGATGCCCGACAGCGCCGACTGGATCGACCGGCTGCGCATCGTCGGCATCGACCTGCGCGACCCGGCTCAGGTGGTCGCACTGGCGGACACCGTGGCCGCGCAGGGTCCGCTGGACATCCTGATCAACAACGCCGCCCAGACGGTGCGCCGAGCCCCCGGCTCGTATGCGGCACTCGTCGAGGCGGAGCGGTCCCCGGCGCCCGAACTCGTCGACGTGGTCACCTTCGACCGGGTGAGCGACGCCCATCCCGCGGCACTCGCCGGCAGTCTCGCCGAACATCAGAGCCCCCACGCTCCATCAATGCCCGGGTCGCTTCGCTCCTGCCCTCCGGTGACAGAGCTCGCCCTCACCGCGCGCAGCGCGTCGCCCGAGCGGATCGCGGCAGGTATCGCCATCGACGCGGGTGGCCTGCTGCCCGACACCGCCCCGATCAATAGTTGGACCCAGCGCGTGCACGAAATCGACGCGATGGAACTGCTCGAGGTTCAGTTGTGCAACCAGACTGCGCCGTTCATTCTGGTGAGCCGGCTGCGTCCGGCGCTGGCGTCGTCATCGGCCCGCCGGAAATATGTCGTGAACGTATCGGCTATGGAGGGGCAGTTCAGCCGGGCCTACAAGGGCCCTGGGCATCCGCACACCAATATGGCCAAGGCCGCTCTCAACATGCTCACCCGCACCAGCGCCGGTGAAATGCTGGAACAGGACGGCATCCTCATGACCGCCGTCGATACCGGCTGGATCACCGACGAGCGACCGCACCCGACCAAGCTGCGGCTGGCCGACGAGGGATTTCATGCGCCGCTCGACCTCGTCGACGGCGCCGCCCGGGTGTACGACCCGATCGTCCGGGGTGAGTCGGGCGAAGATCTGCACGGTTGTTTTTTGAAGAATTACGCGCCCAGCGACTGGTGATACCTGTCTGCTAGCGGGCGATGCCGGTACGGCTCAGTCTCCGCCGAAGGTGCAACGCCGCGATCGTGAGCGGGTTCTCGAACAGCGGCAGCCGCCGCAGTCGCCGGCGCACCACCGAGCGGCCGACAAACCCGGCGATGACACCGAGCGCGAAGTATCCGCGGCTCCGTCGGTTGGTTTCCCGCCGCAGCGCGGCGACGTAACCGCTGACCGCGGCGAGCGCGGCGGTCGTCAAGACCACCACAATCATCAGCCCAACCGCGTCCACGGGAACGATCACACCATCGTCTGCGCCACATCTGCAGGGGTGAGGAGAAGGTCGTGACCGAACCGAATACCTAGCGTTACCGTCAATTGGTTAGGAACTCGCATCCGAGTCCCGTCGGCGACTATGTGCGAATGGCTCGTTCGGCCAGGTCGCCTTGGCTAGGCTCCGGCTTGGCAAGCAGCGCCGACACCGTCTACGAGTCCGATTCGGAGCAGACGACCATGGCCAATATTGTCCTCGTCAACCCGCGGTTCGAGGTGTCGTACTGGGGGTTGGAACATGCACTCCCGCTGCTCGGCAAGAAGTGCAACGTCCCGACCGCCTGCCTGCCGCTGTTGGCCGCCCTGACGCCGCCGGAGCATCAGGTCACGCTCGTCGACGAGAACGTCGAGGACATCGACTTCGACAAGCTGGCGCAGGCCGACATCGTCGGGCTCACCGGCATGATCGTCCAACGCCGGCGGATGCTCGAAATCCTCAACGAACTCAAGGCCCGCGGCGTCCTCGTAGTCGTGGGCGGTCCGTGGGTCAGCGTGCAGGAGGACTACTTCGACGGGCTGGCCGACGCGATCTTCATCGGCGAGGCCGAGACCACCTGGCCGCAATTCCTCGACGACTGGAAGCACGGCCGCCACCAGTACCGCTACGAGCAAGCCGAGCGCACCGACATGACGACCGTGCCGGTGCCGCGCTACGACCTACTGAAGACCAAGAACTATGTGTTCGGCAGCGTCCAGTTCAGCCGCGGCTGCCCGTTCCAATGCGAGTTCTGCGACATCATCGTCACGTTCGGCCGAAAGCCGAGGCTCAAGACGAGCGCGCAGGTGATCGCCGAGCTGGAAGCGATGCGCAAGGCGAACCTGTCGATCGGTTTCATCGTCGACGACAACCTGATCGGCAACAAGGCGGCCGTGAAGGTGCTGCTGCAGGATGTCCACGCGTGGCAGGAGCGTGAAGGGTATCCGTTGCAGTTCTTCACGGAGGCGTCGCTGAACCTGGCCGAAGACGACGAACTGATGGAGTTGATGGTCGCCGCCAATGTGACGGTGGTGTTCATCGGGATCGAGAGCCCCAACGAGGATTCGCTGAAAGAGGCGAAGAAGTACCAGAACGTGAAGAAGGGCGGCACGATCGTCGATCGGGTCCGCAAGGTGCAGGACGCCGGGCTGGAAGTCTGGTGCGGCATGATCGTGGGCTTCGACAACGACGACACCCGAATCTTCAAGGAGCAGGCCGACTTCATCGGTCAGACCGACATCATGCACGCCATGGTGGGCATGCTAGCCGCGATCCCGAAGACACCACTGCACGCGCGGCTCAAGGGTGAAGGCCGTCTCGACCTCGACGACGAGCAGGCCTTCGGCACCAACGTCATACCGCTCAACATGAGTCGAGACGAGTTGCGCGACGGCTACATCGGTCTGATGCGCGACCTCTACGATCCCGATTTCTACTTCGACCGACTCGAAAGCCTCTATGTCACAAGGAAATTTGACTTCGGTCGGGCCCGCAACGAATACTTGCGCCAACATCCTTGGCGGCGCAGGCAAGCCCAATTCTTCGACGCCGCACGGGCATTCGGCCTGTTCCTGCTGCTGATGAAGAACGTCCCCGACGCACATTTGCGCCAGGTCTACCGGCGCCGGATGTGGAAAATGCTCCGCAGCCGGCCAAATCCCGCCGTCTTGTTCGTCAGCGTGGTCAAGTGTGCGACGCACTACCACCACTACACAATGTCGCGGGAGATGTCCGAGCGCCGGACGTTGGTCAATACCTTCTAGTGCGGCGTTTGCTTGCCGTTGCCGTTGCCGTTGCCGTTGCCGTTGCTCCCGGCGATCTGCTCCAGGAACTCCACGGCCAACACCCGGACAGGCACGTTCGTCTGCTGGCTCTGCTTGCGCAGCACGTCGAACGCCGCGTCGGCGTCGATTCCGCGCATGGCCATCAGCATGCCCTTGGCCTGCTCGATGGGTGCCCGGCTCTGCAGCACCCGCTGGATCGACTCCGCGGTGTCCCGGGCGGTTTTGAAGCGCGCGAAGTCGCCGATCGCCCGGGAAACCGCTTTGGTCAGCAGGTCGAGGATCTCGGCGTCGAGGCTGTCGAAGGCGTGAAAGGCCCTGCCGTACAAGTTGAATGACCCGAGCGTCTGATCGTCGCTGAACAGCGGGGCGGCCAGGAAGCTGTTGATGCCCTCTTCCCGGGCGGCGGTGGCGAAGCGCGGCCAAACCGCCATGGCTTCTTCGGAGTCCAGCAGCACGATGGTGCGGGTGCGCGATGCATGCAGGCAGGGGCCTTCGCCTGCGTCGTACTGCTCGGTGTCGATGCGCAGGGTGCGCTCGTCGGTGTGCACCGCGGTGTAGGTCAACCCGCCCAGGTCGATCGTGATCCCCGTGGAGTCGGCGCCCGGGATGGCTTCCTGGGCGATCGGGGCGACGCGCTGAAGCAGCGACAGCAGCTCGTCTTCGTCGTTGACACTGCGACCGGCGTCTACCAGTAGACGCCCCAGTTGGGCGGCCGACATGGCGTTGCGGGTGGCGGCCTCGATGACAATCTCGGCCGCCTGCTCAGCGTCGGTTCCATCCAGGGCCTCGGCCGGGATGGAGTCCCCGACGCGCGGGTCGCTCTGCTCCATGGGGTGAGTGTCCCACCTTCGGGACTTCTGGTTGCTGTAAGGGCTACTACGGCAGCACAGTGTGCATCAGCATGACGTTGTAGGCCGACCACAACGAGAGGTTGTAGTACAGCTCGCGTCCCGTCGACCAGGGATGCAGGAACGGCGCGTAGATACCACCGGGGACCTGCATCGACGACACCAGCATCTGTTCGGGCCCCCACGGCCCCTGAGGCGCCGGGGCGGTCCGCATGACCACGTCGTTGTTCCCGTTGCAGTACAGCACCAGGTACTGCTTCAAGTAGTTGTTGAATTGGGCCGACATCTCGCCGACCGGGCCGGGGATCACCGGAGTTGCTGCTGCCGGGCTGCCCGCTACCCAGGTGTTGCTGTCGGCATTCCAGTACTCGTACTTCGTCAGGTCCGGGATCGACCCGGGGGACACCCGTGCCACGTATGCCGACCCGCTCCGCCCATTGGGTGTGCCGAACGAATAGATGTACGGATCGCCGGGCCCGGGCTTGAGAAACGCACCCATCTGGAACTTCTCGTTGCCATTGGACGGCTGACGGACAGTGCCGGGATAGACGCCCCAGGTCTCGCCGTTGTCGGTCGACGTCGCGATCGCCGAGTAGTTCGTAGTCCACGAGCCGTAGTTGTCCCAGCTCCGGATGGACATGAAGTTCAAGAACTGGTTCGGCCCGACGGCCACACCGGAGGTCGGGATGATGCCCGTCTCCTGCGGAGCACCGTTGATGCTGTTGATGACCTGCTTGGCGATGCCGGGCCGCCACACCGGCGACCCCGAGTACTTGTTGCCGACGGCCCCGTCAGGTACCGCGACGGTGTTGGCCAGCGATCCGTCGGTACTGCGCATCAACGTGTTGTAGCGCCACTGCTTGCCGGGGATCATGCAGAAGCCGTTGGTGTCGCCGAACGCCAGCAGGACCTGACGATGGCTGGGATCACCGTTGTCCCACATGATTCCGAGGTCGGTGCCGGTGATGGCGAACTTCTGAACGGTTTGGTTCGGGCTGTCCGGCCCGGTCACCCAGCCGACCACCGAGGTACCCGGGGGTGTGGTCGACGGCGCTGGCTGCGCGGCTGCGGGGGCCGGTTGGGGTTGGGCGGGAGCGGGTTTCGGTGAGGGCGCGACCGCTGCCTGCTTCTGAACCTGTCCGGTATTGGGAATGAGCGCGTTGATGAGCATCTTGCCCAATGTCGGCAGCGGCGCTTGGTCGTTGGCGCCGACCGGCTTGTGCCCGATCGGGCGGTCGAACGGCGCTATGGCCGAGGGCTGTGGGATCTGAAACGCCTGATTGGCGGCGGGTTGAGCTGCCGCGGATGCGCCCTCGCACGGGTCCGCGGCCGCAGGCGGCGCGACTCCGGTGGCTGCGCAGAGGCCGACGACCAGCGTCGAGGCCAGCGACAGCGAGGGAATGCGGGGGCGCGGCGACACGACACACCTTTCGGAGGCGGGACGTCGCTGTGACGTCTGTTGACCTTTGTGACGATAGGGACCCGTGTGTCATTTGCGACCGGCGCTGCATCGATAGGTATGCATCCGTGACCGTGTCGCGACCAGAGGGGTGGGGTTTGAGCTAATGTGCGCATGACGAAAGCGGGGGACCAATGAGAGTTGATGTGTGCGCGGCGGTGGCCCTTGCCGTGGCGGTCGGGCTCACGGGCACGGCCTGCGGCAATTCCGATTCCGGTACCAAAGCGACAACCTCGGCGGGCACGACGACCAGCGGCGCCCCAGTTGACAGTGCGCAGCTACCCTCGCTGGTGCCGACGCCGGCCAACAGTCAGGTGACCAAGGGTCCGGACAGCATCGCGGACAACGGAATTCATCTGCACTTCCAGGTCGACGGCGCGCCTTCCGACGTGCTGAGCGCCTACAAGACGGCGCTGGAGTCCAAAGGCTGGGCGGTGACGACGATCGTGACGTCCGGCGGTGGGGGTGGTGGCGGCGGCGGGACCTACACCGGGACCAACGGCAGCGCCTACGGAGTCTTCGACGGCGGTGGGTACAACACCACGACCTACCTCGATGTGTGCACGTGGCCCGCAAAACCGGCAAATCCTAACTGCGCACGCGGCGACCGCTAGCCCGAGTTCACGCCCAGAAGGAAATGCCGTGAGTCGCCGTCGAGCAGCACTGGTTGCTGCTCTCGTGCTCCTGTTCGCTGTACCCGCCGAGCACGCCTCCGCCACCGGAGATCCGCCCGGCACCTTGACCTTCGGTGGCGTGCAGCGGACATATGTATTGCACGTGCCCCCCGGCGTGCAACGTCCCACCGCCCTGGTGCTGAACCTGCACGGCGGTGGGCAGACCGGTCGCAAACAGGCCGCACTGACCAACTACAACGCGATCGCCGACCAGCACGGGTGGGTTGTCGCCTATCCCGACGGCATCGATCTCAGCTGGGCTGACGGCCGGGGCGCGTCGATCCCGGACCGCCGCGGAGTTGACGACGTCGGCTTCCTGTCGACGTTGATCGCCCGGCTCACGCATGACTTCGGCATCGCGCCCGGGCGGGTGTTCGTCACCGGCATGTCGGCGGGGGGCTTCATGGCGACCCGGCTGGCCTGCGACCGTGCCGATCTCGTCACGGCGATCGTGCCGGTCGCGTCGACACTGGGTAATGGCGTGCACTGCAACCCATCCCAACCCGTATCGGTCCTGACGGTGCACGGCACCGCTGACAAGGTGGTGCCCTACCGTGGCGGCCGCATGATCGGTCGAGGCGGGGCCAGCAGTGTTGTGTCGGCACCCACGATGGCGGATCGGTGGCTCGCCTTCGACCAGTGCCCGCCTGCGGTAAGCACTCCGATCGGTGGCGGAAAGCGCCTCGCCGCCAAGGGCTGTGCGGATGGCACCGAAGTCGCGTTTGTCACCATCGACGGATGGGGACACACCTGGCCGTCGGGGCGCGCCACCGCGTTCGACGCGTCACAGGCCAGCGCGCAGTTCTTCGCCGCGCACGGCGCCTGAACCCGTCGTGATCACGGCTGCCCGGGCAGCAGCATCGACTGCCACGTGCTGTTCTGCCTGGCGGGCTGGGCCAGCTCGGATTGGGTGTATTCCCGCCCGTTGGGTCCGACATACAGCCCCGTCGCGGGGTCGTACTCGCTGACGGCCACCAACGCCGGCGGAGGGACGTCGGTCGGCGGACTGCCGGGCGGAAGGTCTGGCACCGGTTGCCCGGACAGCGTCGCGTTCGGGTCACCTTTCCAGTTGTAGCCGTCGTTGAGCGGCACATAATTTTCGTCGCTCTCGCACAGCTTGACCGTGGGGGCGCGCTTACCCGGCACCGTCTCGCACGGAATATTGCGTGCGCCACGGACATTGAACGGCGAGTCCTGTGGAGTGCGGCAGTACAGGTCACCGGCCGGCCGCTCGGGGTAGTCGACCAGGTTCGGGATGCGCTGCTGCTGGGCGGGCAGGAAGCCGGTGGTGCAGGCTGGAGGCAGGTTGATGTTGAGGTTGAACGACAGGTATTCGCCGCGGTAGGCCTGGTTGGTGTTGGCGTTGGCCATGAAGGTTGCCTGCCCTTCGGACACCGCGTGCGGTAGCAGGACGAGCAGTTGTTCGATGTCATTCTGGTAGGTCACGGCGACCTGGCCGATGCTGGCGAGGTTGGCGACGATGACCGGCAGCGTCGGCTTGAGCCGCTCGATCAGGTTGCGCGCCTGCTCATTTGTGGCGACGACGCCGCCCTGGTCGATCACGCCGGCGACGGCATCGTTGTTGGCTTTCAGTTCGCCGGTGACCGTCGCGATGTGTGAGGCCCAGGCTTGAATCGCGGCCGATGTCTGCACCTGGGAGTCCAGCACCGGCTTGGCGTTGTCGATGAGGTTGATCAGCGGATCGAGATTGGTACGTGCGTCGATCGCCAAAGTGGTTGAACCCTTGACGATGTCGGACAGCTGTGGGCCCAGGCCACCGACCGCCGTGTAGGCCTCGTCGATCGCGGTTCTGAGGTTCTCCCGTGGGATCGCCTGCAGTCCGGAGTTGGCCGCGTCAAGCAGTGCGTTGATGTCCGGTGGTACGGAGGTGTCGTTGCGGGGGATGACATCTCCGTCCCTGAGCGGCCGCGCGGTGCCGTCGCGGGGGATCAGATCGACGTACTGTTCACCGATGGCGGATTGGCTGTGCACCTCGGCGCGCAGGTCTGACGGGATGTCGATTCCCGACTGCAACGACAAGGCAGCATCAACTCCGCTGTCGCTCAATCGAACTGATTCCACCCGGCCGACCTCGACGCCGCGGTAGGTGACGTTGCCGGTGCTGTACAGACCGCCGGTCTCCGGCAATTGCATGGTCACGCTGTAGCGGCCCACTCCGAACCACTTGGCGGGCAGCTTGAGAAAGTGCAGACCCATCACTGTGATCGCGGTCAACGCGATGATCGCGAAGACGGCCAGCTGGATCAGCATTCTGCGGGTCAGATGCATATCAGGGACCTTGGTCGAAGTTGTACGGCGCGACCAGTGGGTTGCTCTTGGTGTAGGGGCTGGGGAATTGTCCGATCGTGCGCCCCCACTGCATCTCGAGTTCGGTCAGGTTTCCCTCCCACCGGGTTCCGGTGAACAGGCCCTGGTCGATACGGCTCAGCGTGAGGTCGACGACGGCGGTCATGTTGGCGTAATCGCCGCGCTGCCACTTCTCGATGGTCTCGTTCGGGAACGGAAAGGTGGGGATGAGGCTCAATGCGCGGGTCATGCTGGGGCCGGCGTTGGCCAACGATTCCAGCACCGGCCCAATGTCTTTGAGCTCTTTGATCAGGTTGGCTTTGCTCTGCCCGACCGAGCTGACGACCAGGTTGCTGAACTTGCCGAGCTGATCCGCGGCTTGGACGAGATTGTCGCGTTCGTTATTGAGCACTGCGAGCGCATCGGGCACCGTCTTGAGTGCCTGGTCCAGGACCGGTCGGTTCGCGGCGAGCACCCCGGTCAGCCGGTTGAGGCTGTCGGTGGCGGCGATGATGTCGTCGGTCTGATCGTTGACGTTGCCGGCGAACGTGTTCAGTTCACCGATGAGGCTGCGCAGGTCCTGTTCGCGGCCGCGGAACGCCGTACTGAACGCCTCGGTGATGTCCTGAATCTGTGCCAGCCCGCCGCCGTTGAGCACGGTGGAGACCGCCGCCAGGGTTTGTTCGACGGTTGGGAAGGACCCCGAATGGGACAGCGGGATGCGTGAGCCGGCGTGCAGCCGGCCTTGCGGCTGAGCGTCTTGGGGCGCGCTCAGTTCGATGTGCTGCGACCCAAGGATGCTGGTTAGACCGATCGTGGCAATGGCGTTGGCGGGCAGCTCGACATCGCCGTCGAGTCGCATGGTGACCAGAGCATGCCAGCCCTCCAATTCGATCTTGGTGATGTGTCCCACCGTGGCGTCGCCGACGCGCACCCTGGAGTTGGGCTGAATGTTGTTGACATCGGGCATCTCTGCCTGGATGACGAACGATCCGGGGCCGCCGCCCTGCGTGCCGGGCAGGGGTAGCGAGTTGAGTCCCTGCCAGTTGTCGACGTCGCAGCCGGACGACGCAGCCACGACCACGAGCAGCAGCGCGAGACTGGCCGCGTGACGGGAGATCATGACCCGCCTCCGGTCGGGGTCATCATCCCGGTCAATCCTGCTGTCGGGTCGGTGGCCACCACCGGTTCCTCGGCGGGCAGCGGGGCGGGTGCGGCCGCGGGTGCGGGCGGTACGTAGTCCGGACGCATCCAGTCCTCGCTGTAGGTCACCTCGTTGGGCCGCGCTTGCGGGCCCACCAGGAAGTTCTCCCCGATCGGCAGGAAGTTGTACTGGCGGTTCTTGATGATGGGCGCCAAGTACTGCACACACAGCTTCGAGGACTGTTCGGCGCCCAGCCGCGACGCCGCTTGAATTGCCCCGCACAGGAACGAGATCGGATTGGCGAAGTTGTTGACCGCGAGCGCACCGGTGAAGGCACCGTTGGACGCCTCGTAGATGTTGGTGAAATTGGCGACGGTGGTCGGAGCGATATGAAGGGTCTGCTTGATGTCATCGAGGCTGTCGTTGAGCGCGGTACTGATCGACGCCAACTTCTCGGTGGTGGTGCCGATGGTGTCACCGGTGTCCTGGATGAAATCTCTGACATCGCCGATCACCGAGTTCATGTCGGTGAACGCGGCACCGATCTTCGTCGGGTCGTCGGCCAGTAGCCCGGTCACCGCGGCGAGGTTCTGATTGAGCTGTCCCAGTACGTCGCTGCTGCCTCGCAACGCGCTGATGAGGATCGACAAGTTCTTGAACGTCGCGAAGATGTCGCCGCTGTGGTCGCCCAGAACCGACATCGCCTGGGACAGTTTGACGATCGTCTCGCGGATGGTGCCGCCCTGCCCGCGCAGGTTGTCTGCGGCGGTGTTGATGAATGAGCCCAGTGTGCTGACACCGCCCGGGGCAGTCGGCTTGAGCAGTTCGGTGAGGCGTTTCAGCTGCACCCGCACCTCATCCCACTCCACCGGAACCGCGGTGCGGCTGCGGGGGATGACGGAGCCGTCGCGCATCGCCGGCCCGCCGGTGTAGACCGGGGTCAACGCAATGGCGCGGCCGGTGACCAACATCGGCGAGAGGATCGCCGCCATCGCGTCCGCGGGCACCTTGTATTTGCGGTCGAACCAGAACGCGATCTTCACCCCGTCGGGTTGCGGCTCGACCGCGGTCACCCGGCCCACCGGCACACCGAGAATGCGGATGTCGTCACCGGGGAACAGCGCGGTGCTGTTGTCGAAGTAGCCGACGACCTCGATGCGGTTACCGTGTCCGACGGTACGTAGCAGCACTCCGCCGGCCAGGATCAGCACCAGGACGATCGCGAGTGCGGTACGGGCCTTGCGTGGCTTGGTCATTGGGCGGCTCCTGGCTCGCCGGGGGCGGGCACGTACACGGGCGCCGGCGTCGGGTCCGGGGTGGAGGC
>JAKFVT010000043.1 GCA_021732005.1 Mycobacterium sp.
AGGTCGATGCCGGCGATGGGGATGCCACGTTCACAGGCACGGTTGATGCGGCGCGAGCTGGTTGGCAGTCGTTGACGGTGACGGCGTTGAAGACGACCAGGTTCGAGGCGGCAGTGGGTGGGCATGCGGCGTTGGCCGGTCTGCTGACCCAAGGTATCGCCCCGTTGAGCATCACCCAATCCACCGACACCAAAACCATCCCCCTGCACTATCTGCCGACCTACAACGCCAACGGTCAGCCGCAGGTGAAGTACGGCATCGACGTCGCTATCGGCAACAACGCCTCACAGGTGTACGAATTCGACACCGGCGGAACCGCTTTCTTCGCCGGCTACAACCCGGCGTTCTGGCAGAACGTCCCGCTCAGCACCACCGGCATCTCAGTCGATTACAGCTCCGGCAACTATTACAACTCCGTCGTCTCCACCACACCCATCACGCTCGGCACCGGTTCAGCGACCGTGTCCACCCAACCCATTCAGATCGGGGCGATCCTGTCCGGCGGCAACTCCAACAGCGGGGCGGTCTTCGATTTCACCAACCCGCTGGTTCCCCCGGTCGAAAGCAACTTCTTCGGCGACTTCGGTGCCTCGTTCGCCCTCCTGCCCGGGACCGGCCTGGCCATCCCGATGACGAGTCCGCTGTTCCAGTTGCCCGGCAACCTCTCCAGCGGCTTCCTGGTCCAACTCGGACCCATCGGCACCAGCCCGCAACTCAGCGTCGGCGTCACCGATGCCTTGCGCGATCAATTCACCTACGCCATCCCGGTGGCGCAACTGATCGGCGGCGGCACCTACCCCGTTTCGGGCTACCCGATCCTGCAGCAGTTCGGCTTCTTCCCGCAGTATTACGCCCAGGACGGCACGAACCCCAGACAGCCCATCGGCACCGAGCAGTTCCCGCAGTGCGCCAGCCAATGCCTGCCGACCCTGATCGACAGCGGGGCGCCGAGCACCGGCATCCGCCTCAAGGACATCCCCGGCGGCGACCCGTACAACGACAGCGGGCAACTGAAACCCGGCGTCACCTTCATCGCCGAATTCCCCACCACCCAGGGCCGTCCGGCGCTGACGTGGGATTTCACTGCCGGAAACACCGGCTCGGTGGATCTCGTTCAGTACCAGAGCGGTTCGGTGGCGACGAACACCCAGAACGTCAACACCGGCCTGACCCTGTACAACTATTACGACGTGATGTTCGATGTGCAAGACCAGGTGATCTGGCTGCGCCCCAACGGGGGTGAATCCACCGTGAGCCTCAACTCCGTGACCACCACCGGCGACCAGATCTACCGGCAGAACGCACAACTCGACGGTAGCTACTCCACCGGTGGCGGGGTGTTCTCCGTCGCCGGAGTGACGACGCTCGCCGGTGCCACCACCGTCGACGCCGGACGTGGTGACGTCACATTCTCCGGCACCGTCGACAGCACTGTCGGCGATCAGCAGTCTCTGACCGTGAACTCCAGCGGCGCAACCGCATTCGTCCGCCAGGTCGGCGCGAACACGCCGCTGAAATCTCTCACCACCGATGTCGGCGGGTCAACCTCGACCGCGGCGGTCACCACCACCGAAGACCAGGCCTACAACGACAGCAGCGTCACTCTCAGTGGCCCATACCGAACCACGACCGGCAGCGTGCTGATAGGCGGCAGTGCCGAATTGGCCGGGCCGGCATCAATCCAGACGGGGGGTCCCGGCACCATCACGCTCACCGGAACTGTTGACGCGCAGCCTGGGCGCGGCCTCACCCTCAAGCTGACCACCGCCGGCGGGGACATTCACCTCGGTGCCGCGGTCGGCGCGCAGAATCCCTTGGGCGGACTCGTCCTTGCCAGCACGGCCGGCGCCGGTGCGACGAAGGTCACCGCCGACGGTGCGATCAACCTCAACGGCAATCTCGGCTTCGCCAACCAGAACGGTCTGTCGATAGGGCCCTCGGTCACGGTGGACTTCAGCCACGGCGGCCTTATTCAGAACTTCTCGAAAACCGGCATCGTCCTTGATCAGAGCGATGATTCGACGCTCGAGACGTTCATCGTCAGCAACAACGGAACCGGCGGCATCGTCGCGACGGACGTCAAGCGTTTGACGCTGACCGACAACGCGGTGATGGGCAACGGTGCGCCGAACGGCGGTGACGGGATCGATATCGCCGGCGGCATCGACGTGGACATCACCGGCAACAGCATCATCGGCAACAGCGGTGACGGGATCGCCGTGTACAGCTCTGCGGGCCAGGTGACGGTGAGTTCCCAGCACATCACGCTGAGAGGGAACGTCATCGAAGGGAACACCGGCGACGGGATCGACCTGAAGGACGCCGATGACGTCGAGATCAGCGGCAACACCATCAACACCAATACCGCCAACGGCGTGCTGTCGCTGACCACCGACAGCGCCAAGATCGAGACCAACACGATCAGCGGGAACGGCGAGCACGGTGTGACCGTCGACCAAGGCAGCGGCAACACGATCCTGTCGAACGCGATCTCGCTGAACGTCATTGACGGGATCAGCCTTCAGAACGGCGGCAATGCGAACCAGAGCGCGCCGACGGTCGCGAGCGCGGTCATCAAGAATGGCCGGCTGATGGTGACGGGAAGCTTGACCGACCGCTCTGGTGATTACCGCCTGCAGGTGTTCTACTCGCCCCCACCGGTCAACGCCCAGGCGCCCCCGGTCCAAGGGCTCCAACTCCTGAGCGACACCACCGAGACGACCGACTCCTTCAGCGTCGACGTTCCCGGCGGCTCGCTCTGGCAGGGCTCCTACGTCACCGTCACCGCTACCGTCGGCGGTAACACCTCGCAGTTCTCGGTGCCGGTCACGATCACCGTGGCGCCGTAGCAGGCACGCCATT
The DNA here is from genome assembly GCA_021732005.1 of Mycobacterium sp. Classification (GTDB taxonomy): domain Bacteria; phylum Actinomycetota; class Actinomycetes; order Mycobacteriales; family Mycobacteriaceae; genus Mycobacterium. Next base: position 2,863 of record JAKFVT010000043.1, read on the forward strand.
GCCTGCCGGGCAGTCTTGCCGGTTTGGGCCGGCGAGTGCCCCGGCCGCGCCGTCGATCGCCTCGGTCACCGCGTCGACCACCCGCGGGTCCCAGGTCAGCGCGGTGTCGCGGGGCAGTTGGGCGATCATCGACACGTAGTCGCTGTGGGTGTCGTCGACGATGCGGCACCGCCGGTGCGGCAACACCACGTCGTCGATGTCGCGGCCCAGCGCGCTGCGCAACTCCACCACCCCGTCATTCGGCCACACCGCCGGGGCGCCGCCGGCGTGGTCGAATCGATTGCCGCCGATCAGCGTGACCGGCACTGTGTCGAGGACACCCGCCTGAAAGCTGTTCCAGCCCTTGGGGCCAGTCAGATAGGACCGCCCGAGTTCCCGCGCGGAACCGGAAACATGAACGGCCGCAATATCTCTGGCATAGCCATTCATCTGGCTCGCGCAGAACTGGTCGCCCAGGCAGTCGCTGATCTTGACCGTGCCCTCGACGAAGTTCGCCAGATAGGATCCCTGCCAGGGTGTTCCGATCGTCGTCAACGATCGCACCCTCACCGCTGACTGCTCGGCCTTCAGGGTGCGGATAGCCGCCCGGGCGAACAGTCCACCCATCGAGTGGCCCACCAGATCCACCTCGTCGATGTGCTTCTCGGTGTGCAGCCAGTCGATGAACCGGGCCAGGTGCTCGCCGGCGAGGTCGATGCTGCCGGTGCTGTCGAGGGTCATCGACGAGGGCAGCGGCGCGGGGCAGGAGGCGAACGCGCCGTAACCTGTGGTGTCGTGCACCTGGCCGGGCCCGGCCATCGCCGGCGCGGTGAACACCGAATATCCCTTCCCCAGAAGGTGTTCGCGCAACGACGTGTGGTCGGTGCCGGCCGGCAGGCCGATCGCGCACCCGGCGTCCGGCGCGGTGTAGGGGGCGGTGCTGGCCAGTCCGGAGACCAGGACCACCGCGTGGGCCGGCGGGTGGGTATCGCTGCCGCTGTGCGAGCAACCCGCCAGCAGCACCGCCGCCGCCAGCGCCAGGATGCGGCGCACTAGGTCGGGCAGCCTTCCCGGTTGGGGCGAGAGAGCGCATTGGGTGCGTCGTCGATGGCCTTGTGCACGACCTCGAGCACCTGCGGGTCCCACGTCAGTGCGGTCTTCTGTTCCAGCCCAGCAAGATTGGAGACGAAAATGCTGTGGGTGTCGTCGAAGGTCGAACAGCGCCGATGCGGCAGGACCGGGTCGCTGATGTCCTTGGCCAGCGCACTCTGCAGCGCGACGATGCCGTCATTCGGCCACACCGCCGGGTTCACCGGGCCGTCCTTTGTGAATTTCTTGCCGCCGATCAGCACCACCGGGATCTTGTCGAGCACCCCGGACTGGTATTCGTTCCAGCCGTTCTTGCCCATCAGGAACGCCTGGTTGACCTCGCGGCCCGAACCGGCCATGAGCCGCTTCACCTCGTCGGACATGCCTTTCATCGACGTCTCGCAGAAGGTGTCACCCTTGCAATCGCTCAGTGGGACCAGCCCGTTGGCGAAATCCGACAGATAGGAGCCCTGCCACGGTGTCCCGATGGTGGTCAACGACCGCACCTTCAGCGGCGAGTTCGTCGACGCCAGCACCCGGATGGCGGCACGGGAGTACAGCCCACCCATCGAGTGCCCGACGAAGTCGACCTCGGTGACGCCCTTGTCGGTGTGCAACCAGTTGAGGAACCGGGCCAGGTGTTCGCCCGCGGTGTCGATGCTGCCCGTCGAGTCGACCGTCATGTTCTCCGGCAAGGTGACCGGGCAGACGCCGAACGGTCCGAACCCGGTCTGGTCGACCACCTGGCCGCGACCGGCCATCGCGGGGGAGGTGTAGACGGTGTAGCCCTTGCCGAGCAGATACTCCCGCAGCGCGGTGTCGCTGTTGCCGGCGGCCAGCCCGGTCTTGCACGCCTGCTCCGGGCCGGTGAACGGCGTCGTCGCATCCCCGCCGGACACGATCACCACCGCCGTCGACGCCGGGCGCTTCTCGTCACCGGCGTCGCTGCCGCACCCGGCCAGCGCGCAGATCATCGTCATAGCGGCGGCCAGCGCCAGTGTTCCTCGCACGAAGCAGGATGCTAATGCCACTCGACCGTCCGAGATGGGCCTCGTGACAGGATTGACGCACCATGAACAGCTCATCTCGCCATGTCGTTTTCTCCGGCGTCCAGCCGACGTCAGATTCGCTGCACCTGGGCAACGCCCTCGGCGCGATCAGGCAGTGGGTCGGGCTGCAGGACGATTACGACGCGTTCTTCTGCGTGGTGGACCTGCATGCGATCACCGTGCCGCAGGACCCCGCGACGCTGCGCCACCGCACCCTGGTGACCGCCGCCCAGTACCTGGCGCTGGGTATCGACCCGGACCGCGCGACGATCTTCGTCCAGAGCCACGTGCCCGCGCACACCGAACTCGCCTGGGCGCTGGGCTGCTTCACCGGGTTCGGCCAGGCCTCGCGGATGACGCAGTTCAAGGACAAGTCGCAGAAACAGGGCGCGGAGGCGACGACGGTGGGTCTGTTCACCTACCCGGTGCTGATGGCCGCCGACGTGCTGCTCTACGACACCGATCTGGTGCCGGTCGGTGAGGATCAGCGCCAGCACCTGGAGTTGGCCCGCGACGTCGCGCAGCGGTTCAACGCCCGTTTCCCCGACACCTTCGTCATCCCGGAGCCGATGATCGGCAAGGCCACCGCCAAGATCTACGACCTGCAAGACCCGACCGCCAAGATGAGCAAATCCGCGGCCACCGAGGCCGGCCTGATCAGCCTGCTCGACGACCCGAAGGTCACGGCGAAGAAGATCCGCTCGGCCGTCACCGACAGCGAGCGGGAGATCCGCTACGACGTCGACGCCAAGCCCGGGGTGTCCAACCTGCTGTCGATCCAGTCGGCCGTCACCGGTACCGACATCGACACGTTGGTGACCGGTTATGAGGGCCGCGGCTACGGAGACTTGAAGAAGGAGACCGCCGACGCCGTCGTCTCCTACGTCACTCCGCTGCAGCAGCGCGTCGACGAACTGCTCGCCGATCCGGGTGAACTGCAGGCGATCCTGGCCAAGGGGGCCGACCGCGCCCGCGAGGTGTCTGCGAAGACCATCGGACGGGTATACGAGCGGTTAGGGTTTCTGCCGACTAGTTCGTAGACACGAGAGGCTGGGCATGTCAGAACCGGCCGAACCGGGTCGCCTCGACCGGCTGCGGGCCCGCTACCACTGGATCGACCATGCGATCCGTGCCGGGGCGCGCTATCAGAACGTCAAGGGTGACTTCTACGCGGCAGGCATCACCTATTTCACGATCTTCGCGCTGTTCCCCCTGCTGATGGTCGGGTTCGCGGCCGGCGGCTTCGTGCTGGCCAGCCGGCCGCACCTGTTGGCCGATATCGAAAGCCGAATCAGGACAACGGTTTCCGGGGACTTCGGCCAGCAGCTGATCGGGCTGATCGATTCGGCGATCGACTCCCGCACGTCGGTGGGTGTGATCGGTCTGGCGACCGCGGCGTGGGCGGGGCTGGGCTGGATCGCGAATCTGCGTGAGGCGCTGAGCCAGATGTGGGATCAGCGCGTCGAGGAACAGAACTTCCTGCGCACCAAACTGTCGGATCTGGCGGTGCTGCTGTCGGTTTTCGTCGCGATCGTCGTGACGGTCGCGCTGACCGCGCTGGCTGATCCGTCGCTGATGACGAACGTGCTGGAGTGGATCGGTGTGCCGCATATCGCCGGGCTCGGCGGCGCGCTGCGAATTCTCTCGCTGTTGATGTCGTGGGGGGTGTCGTGGCTGTTGTTCAGCTGGATGATCGCGCGGCTGCCCCGCGAGTCGGTGAGCTTCCGCAGCAGTGTGCGCGCCGGGCTGATGGCCGCGGTGGCGTTCGAGCTCTTCAAGCTGGTCGGGTCGTTCTATCTGCGGTCGGTGGTGCACGGTCCGGCCGGTGCGACGTTCGGGCCGGTGCTGGGTCTGATGGTGTTCGCCTACATCACCGCGCGGCTGGTGCTGTTCGCCACCGCGTGGGCGGCGACGTCGAAGGACAACGTGCGTCCCGACCCGGTTCCGGCACCCGGCCCAGCGGTGATCTCGCCGCGGGTGGGGCCGGACGAAGGTCTGAGCACCCGGCAGACGGTCGCCGCGATGGCGGTGGGTGCGGTTGGCGCACTCGGTGTTTCGCGGCTCTGGCGCCGGGGACGCGACTAGGTCGGGTTTACCTGCCGCGCACCGGCCTGCGATTAATGGCACGCGCCACCATGATCAGTGAGAACACCACCAGCGTGCCGACCACCCCGACGCCCACCCGCACCGGCACCGCGTCCGCCGCGGGGAGTAGCTGGGTGCCGCTGGCTTTGATCGCGGCGGCTTCATCCGGCTTGGGCGGCAGCAGCGATGGATCCGGGTCGATCAGGTTCCCGATCCGGGTTCCGGGCGGGGTGGCGAAGCCGTAGTCGAGCAGATGCGCGGCCTGTTGCCACGGCGGGATCGGCTGCCGGGTGCCGCGCATCAGCACCGCCACCAGCCGGCGGCCGTCGCGGTTGGCGGCGCCGACGAACGTCTGTCCGGCATCGTCGGTGTAACCCGTCTTGCCACCGAGCGCGCCCGGATAGTTGTAGAGCAGCTGGTTGTCGTTCTCCAGCTGGTAGCCGGGATGGTCACCGTCTTCTCCCGGCTTCGCCGGATGCCCGGGGAAGTCGTACTTCTGGGTCGCGACGATGCTCGCGAAAGTGGGGTTCTCCCAGGCGTAGCGGTAGAACAGGCCGATGTCGTAGGCCGACGTGCTCATGCCCGGCCCGTCCAGACCGGACGGTGTCGCCGCGCGGGTGTCCTGGCCGCCGAGCTTGCGGGCCAGCGTGTTGATCTTCTGCAGGGCGGTGTCCATGCCGCCGACCTGTGCGGCCAGCGCGTGCGCGGCGTCGTTGCCGGAATGCATCAGCAGGCCGTGCAACAGGTCGTTGACGGTGTACTTGCCGCCCTCGTCCACGCCCACCCGGGTGCCTTCGGCGTTGGCGTCGTCCTGGGTGCCTGCGACGATCTTGTTGAGCGGCAGTTCGTTCATGGCCTGCATCGCGATGAGGACCTTGATGATGCTGGCGGGTCGGTGCCGGGCGTGTGGATCGCGTGCGGCGATGATGTCGCCGGTGTCGAGGTCGGCCACCACCCACGATTCGGCCGAGATGTCGTCGGGGACCGGCGGTGTGCCCGCCGCGACGATCACTCCGCATCCCGCCAGCGCGTCGCCGCCCACCGGCTTGGCAGGAACGGGAAGCGGTTGCGGTGGGTCGCCTGCCTGGGGCACCTCAGAGGAGTCGACGGCAGGCGGGGTGGTCACCCGGTAGGGGCACGTGTTGGGGTCCGGGTCCGCCCACGCGGTCGCCGACGTGCCGACGACGCACAGCGTCGCGGCCACCGCGGCAGCACACCGCGTGAAGAGTTTCGAGCTCGCCATCGACTCGCAGAGTAGGGGATTGGAGCCCGGAAACCGGGGAGCCGCGCTGTGACAGGAGTGGTTGGTGTTACAAATCGAGACACGCGACGGCCGACGACCCGATGCAGCCCAGCCACAGGGTGCCGTCATGCTCCACGAGCCCGGTGGCCAGCGCGAACCGCGGATCGACGGTCCGCAGCTGCGACGTCACCGTGCCGTCGAGATCAATCGATATCGCCCACACCACCGGCTTGGGGCTGGGCAGCCAACCGTAGGGCAGTCGCCACATCAGCCGGCGCACCACCGGAGCGCGCGGAGCCAGCCATTCGCCGACCGCGTTGCGTTCGCTGACCAACGCGACCCAGATACGTCCGTCGGGGGCCGTCGAGATGTTGTCCGGATAGCCGGGCAGGTGCTCGATCAGCGGCACCGGCTCGCCGATACCCGAACCCGTCAGCGGGTACTTCGACACCCGGCAGGCCGTCGTCTCGGCGACCACCAGGGCCGACTCGTCGGCGGTCAGCGTCACCCCGTTGGCGAAGCGCAGTCCACTGGCCAGCGTCGTCACGGTGCCGTCGACGTCCCGGCGGAACAGTGACCCGCTGGGCCGGGCCTCGAGTACGGCGCCCTTGTAGTACTCGTAGTGGAAGCGCGACGTCGACTCGGTGAAAAAGATTGTGCCGTCTGATGATTCGACGACATTGCTGCAGAACGTCAACGGCCGTCCGGCCACTTCGCTCACCAGGGTCTCGAATGAGCCGGTGGCCGGATCGAGGCGCAGCAGCCCACGGTGGCTGTCGCAGATCAGCAGCCTGCCGTCTCGGGCAACCGTCAGCCCGAGTGGTCGGCCGCCGGTGTTGGCCACCACCTCGGGGGCGTGGCCTTTCCGGATCCGCACGATCGCCCCGTTGTCGGTTCCGGTCCAGAGCGTGCCGTCAGCGTCGACCACGACGTCCTCGGGAGCATGACCTGGGACACCGATCACCCGCAGCGACCCGGACAGATCCGGCGGTGGCAGTCGCCGAAGGGGAGGCGGCTGCCACCGCACGGGATCGATCGGGGGTTTGGCGGCCCCGGTCACAGCAGGCGGCTGGCCTCGCTGAGCACCCGGTGCAAGATCTCGTAGATCTCGTCGAATTCCTTCGGCCCGCTGATCAGCGGCGGCGCCAGCTGCACGACTGGGTCGCCGCGGTCGTCGGCGCGGCAGTATAGGCCGGCTTCGAACAGTGCCGAGGACAGGAAGCCGCGCAGCAGCCGCTCGCTCTCGTCGTCGTTGAAGGTCTCCCGGGTGGCCTTGTCCTTGACCAGCTCGATGCCGTAGAAGAACCCTTCACCGCGCACGTCGCCAACGATCGGCAGCTCGAGGAGTTTCTCCAACGTGGCCCGGAAGATCGGGGCGTTGGTCTTGACGTGATCGTTGATGCCCTCGCGCTCGAAGATGTCGAGGTTGGCCAGCGCCACCGCCGAGGACACCGGGTGCCCACCGAAGGTGTAGCCGTGCCCGAACGTGGTCTTGCCGTCGTTGAACGGCTCGAACAGCCGGTCGCTGGCGATCATCGCGCCGATCGGCGAGTAGCCCGAGGTCATGCCCTTGGCGCAGGTGATGATGTCGGGCTGGTAACCGATGTCCTCACAGGCGAACATCGAACCGATCCGGCCGAAGGCGCAGATCACCTCGTCGGAGACAAGGAGCACGTCGTACTCGTCGCAGATCTCGCGGACCCGCTCGAAGTATCCGGGCGGCGGCGGGAAGCAGCCGCCGGCGTTCTGCACCGGTTCCAGGAACACTGCACACACCGTGTCGGGACCCTCGAACTCGATGGCCTCGGCGATGCGGTCGGCGCAGTACCGGCCCCACGCCTTGGGGTCGGTGTCATACGGCGCAGGCGCGCGGTAGAAGTTGGTGTTGGGCACCCGGAAACCACCGGGCGTCAGCGGTTCGAACGGCTTCTTGAAGTCGGGCAGGCCGGTGATGGCCAGCGCGCCCTGCGGGGTGCCGTGGTAGGCGATGGCTCGCGAGATCACCTTGTACTTGCCCGGCTTGCCGGTCAGCTTGAAGAAGTTCTTCGCCAGCTTCCACGCACTCTCGACCGCTTCGCCGCCGCCGGTGGTGAAGAACACCCGATTCAGGTCACCGGGAGCGTAATTCGCCAGCCGGTCGGCCAGTTCGATCGCCGGCGGGGTTGCGTAGGACCACAGCGGGAAGAACTCGAGGGTCTCGGCCTGCTTTGCCGCGGCCTCGGCCAGTTCCTTGCGGCCGTGCCCGGCCTGGACGACGAAAAGACCTGAGAGGCCGTCGAAGTAGCGCTTGCCGTGGCTGTCGTAGATGTACACGCCTTCGCCGCGGCTGATGATCGGCGGCGTGAGCCCCGCACCGTGCCGGGCAAAGTGGCCCCACAGGTGGCGGTCGGCCTTGGCCGACAGCTCCGCTGTGAGATCGAGCGTGGTGGTACTCATCGTGTTCCCCAATTGTATTGTTGTTTAACGAGTTTGAGATAGACCAAGGTTTCTGTCGAGGTCACCCCGGGTACAGCGCGGATCTCGGTGTTGAGCAGCTCCAGCAGCTCGGCGTCGTCCTCGCACACCACCTCCGCGATCGCGTCGAAGGTGCCCGCGGTGAGCACCACGTAGTCGACGGCGTCGATCTGTGCGAGCTTCTCGGCGACCTTGGTGGTGTCGCCCGTGCAGCGGATGCCGATCATCGCCTGCCTGCTGAATCCCAGCTGGAGAGGATCGGTCACCGCGACGATCTGCATCACCCCGGAGTCGACCAGGCGCTGCACCCGCTGGCGCACCGCCGCCTCCGACAGCCCGACGGCCTTGCCGATCGCGGCGTAGGAACGCCGGCCGTCCTGCTGCAGCTTTTCGATAATGGCCTTGGACATCTCGTCCAACTGGACGGGCCCGTTTCCACCCGCCCCAATGGCGCGGACGGGAAACCGAGTGGCCGGTACACCCGAGTCACGCATGCCCATGATTGTGCACGGAATCAGTTGTTTAAGGCAACAAGATCGATGAAATTGGTGGCGATAACCCACCCATACTGCGGGAATGCGTAGCAGTCGCTGAGCGGGTCGGTTACCGTGGGGCGGTGACCGCACTCACCTCTGACAAGACCCGAATTGTGCCCGGTAGCTGGATCGATGGTGCCCCGCTGGTGACCGGCGGCAGCCTCCACCAGGTCATCAACCCTGCCAACGGCAGCGTCGTCGCGGAGCTGGCGCTCGCCGAGCCCGCCGACGTCGACACGGCGGTGGCCGCCGCCCGCGCCGCTTTCGGCGGCTGGTCGCGGGCCACCCCCGTCGAGCGTGCCACGGTATTGGCCAAGCTGGCCGAACTCGTCGACGCGCACGCCGAGGAGATCGCCGCCGAAGAGGTCAGCCAGACCGGCAAACCGGTGCGGCTGGCCACCGAATTCGACGTGCCCGGCAGCATCGACAACATCGCGTTCTTCGCCGGGGCCGCCCGCCACCTCGAAGGCAAGGCCACCGGTGAGTACAGCGGCGACCACACGTCGTCCATCCGGCGCGAAGCGGTCGGGGTGGTCGCGACGATCACGCCGTGGAACTACCCGCTGCAGATGGCGGTGTGGAAGGTACTGCCCGCGTTGGCCGCCGGCTGTTCGGTGGTCATCAAGCCTGCCGAGCTCACCCCGCTGACCACCCTCACACTGGCCCGGCTGGCCACCGAGGCCGGCCTGCCCGACGGTGTGCTCAACGTCCTCACCGGCGCCGGCGCGGACGTCGGCTCGGCCCTGGCCGGCCACCGCGACGTCGACGTCGTGACGTTCACCGGATCGACGGCCGTCGGCCGGCGGGTGATGGCGGCCGCGGCGGTGCATGGCCACCGCACTCAACTGGAACTCGGCGGCAAGGCGCCGTTCGTGGTGTTCGACGACGCCGATCTGGACGCCGCGATCAACGGCGCGGTGGCCGGATCGCTGATCAACTCGGGGCAGGACTGCACGGCGGCGACCAGAGCGATCGTCGCCCGCGACCTCTACGACGACTTCGTCGCCGGGGTGGCCGAACTGATGGGCAAGATGGTCGTCGGCGACCCGCAGGATCCCGACACCGACCTGGGTCCGCTGATCTCGGCGGCCCACCGCGACAAGGTCGCGGCGATGGTGGCCCGCGCGCCGGGCGAGGGTGGTCGCGTCGTCACCGGCGGTGCGGCCCCGGACCGGCCCGGGTCGTTCTACCTGCCGACGCTGATCGCCGACGTCGCCGAGACCTCCGAGGTCTATCGCGACGAGATCTTCGGCCCGGTGCTGACCGTGCGCACCCACGATGGCGACGACGACGCGCTGCGCCAGGCCAACGACACCGACTACGGGCTGGCCGCCTCGGCGTGGACCCGCGACGTCTATCGCGCCCAGCGGGCCTCGCGCGAGATCAACGCCGGCTGCGTGTGGATCAACGACCACATCCCGATCATCAGCGAGATGCCGCACGGCGGGGTCGGGGCGTCCGGCTTCGGCAAGGACATGAGTGACTACTCCTTCGAGGAGTACCTGACCATCAAGCACGTGATGAGTGACATCACCGGCGTCGCCGAAAAGGATTGGCACCGAACGATTTTCAAGAAGCGGTAAGCGGCCGGATCGGGCCCTTCGGAGGTGGTGACACAATCTGGCGGTGAAGTACGGGCCTGACGGGGAGCCTGCCGAGGTCGACTGGACGGCGGGCGGGTCATCGAGGACGCGCCACCGGAGCGACTGTTTGCCGACCCGCAGCATGAGCGCACCAAGGCGTTTTTTCCGCCATCCGCTGAAGGAGTGAATCTTTCGTGTCTGCCGCCCTCGGCGGGCAGCCAGTAGTGGCAGCACTGGCTACCCCGCACGCCCTGGCCACCGATGCCGGGATCGCGATTCTGCGCGGCGGTGGCACCGCCATCGACGCCGCGATCGCCGCCGCCGCCGTGCTGACCGTGGTCTACCCGCACAACGTCGCCCTCGGCGGCGATCTGTTCGCCCTGATCCGAACCCCGGACGGCACAGTGAGCTGCCTCAACGCCTCCGGGTGGGCCGGTGCCGCGGTGGATGCCGACACCCTTCGCGCCGGGCACGGCGACTGGCTGCCGGCGCGCGGTGCGGCTGCGGTGACGGTTCCGGGCGGGGTACGGGGGTGGGAGGCGATGCGCCGCTTGGGTTCCCGGACCTCGTGGAGTTCGACGCTGTGTGCCGCAGAGACGGCGGCCCGCGATGGTGTGCCGGTTCCCCCGTCGCTGACCACGCACCTGGACGATCCCGAGAATCGCGATCTGATCGGCACCGTCGACTTCGACCGGGTATTTCGCCCGCACGGCGCACCGATGCGGGTCGGAGAGCTGTTCCGTCAGCGGGCCCTGGCCGACACGTTGGCGACGCTTCGTTCCGAGGGACCCGACGAGTTCTACAGCGGGGGGCTCGCCCAACGCGCCGTCGGTTACCTGCGCACCCACCAATCCTGTTTGGTTGAGGCCGATTTCGCCGACTTCCAGGTCGAGGTCGTCGAGCCGTTGAGGGCCGAGTTCGGTGACCTGACCGTGTTGACCAGCCCGCCCAACAGCCAGGGCTTTCTGCTGCTGCATGCGCTCGGTGTGGTGCGCGCCGGTGGACTGCACGACCCGGTCGGGGACGGCATGGGGCAGTTGCTGCGGGCCTTCCACCGCGGCAACGGGATTCGCGACAGTCAACTCGCCGACCCGCGGTTCGCCGCCGTCGACGTCGCCGCGATGCTGGACCACTCCGGGCCGGTCAGTCACCCGCCGGGCGTGCCCCGCGGGGATACCGTGGGTATCGCCGTCGCCGACGGCGAGGGATACGCGGTGTCCCTCATCCAGAGCGTCTATCACGCGTTCGGGTCCGGACTGATCGACCCGGTCACCGGTGTGCTGTTCCACAATCGCGGCTGTGGGTTCAGCCTGGACCCGGCATCACCGAATGTGATCGCGCCAAGAAAGCGCCCCGCGCACACGCTGATGCCCGCGATGACGTTGCGGCAGGGCCGGATCGGCCACGTGTTGTCGACCATGGGCGGCCAGGGTCAGCCGCAGATCCTCGGCCAGATCCTCCTGCGGGCAGTGGGAGGCGCCACGGCGGTCGACGCGGTTGCCGCGCCCCGCGCCATCGTCGGCACCCAGTGCGGCGGCGGCCCGGACAGCGTGACCGTCGAGGCCGACCTGGACCCGGCCGCGCAGGCGTCGATCCGTGCGGCGGGCTTCACCCCGACCGAGGTGCCGCCGCGGACCGAAGCCCTCGGCCAGGCCAACGTGGTCTTCGTCGATTCGGTCGGGTCGATGACGGCAGCGTCGGATCCCCGCTCGGACGGCGCCGCGGTGGTGGCGCACTATCCTCGCCCGCAGCGGTGAGCGCCCTGGTCCGCACGCATCTGCAGCTGTGGCTGATGCTCGCGCTGACCTTCGTCACCGGATTGCTGGACGCGGTGGGGTATCTCGCGCTGGACCGGGTGTTCACCGGCAACATGACCGGCAATGTGGTGATCCTCGGGATGGGCATGGCCGGTGAGGACGAACTTCCCGTCGCGGGGCCGCTGGTGGCGCTGGGCGCCTACGTGGTCGGCGCCGCGGTGGTGGGCCGCCTGCTGCAACGCCACCCCGGCGGCTGGCGGCCCGCGGTCACCGCCGTGTTCGCCACCAGTGCGGTGGTTCTCGCCGCCGCGGCCACGGTGCTGACGCTCATTCGGGTCCACGGCGAGTCGGCGGTCGGAGTCGGCATCGCCGCCACCCTGGCGACACTGATGGGCGCCCAGGCCGCCACGGCGCGGATGCTCGCCGTCGCCGACATCACCACCGTCGTGGTCACCTCCACGCTCACCGCCTACGCCAGTGAGACGCTGTTCGGCCCCGGCCTGCTGTGGCTGACGCACCGCCGGTTGTGGGCTGTCGTGGTGATCATCGCCGGCGCGTTCTGCGGCGCCTCGTTACTGCGATTCGACGGCGGCTACCCGGTTTACCTGGCGGCCGTCCTCACCGCGGCGGTGGCGGCGGCAGGTCACCGGATGTGGCCCCGCGCGGAGCTGCCCTAAGCCTGCGGCCCCCGGGTGAACTCCTCGCCGGTCTCCGGGTTGATCGCGGTTTCGCCCGGTGGCAGGTTCGACAGGTCCGGGGAGATGACCGTCGGCATGTCCCCGGAGTCGGGCAGGCCGAAGTGCGCCTCGACGGCGGTCGCCGGCGTCAGCACCAAGTCGGCGCTCGAGCGCCGCGACAGGGTGCGGCCCCGGAAGAAGTCGGGCGACATCAGCCACCAAACCCCCATCAGGACCACGCCCAGCACCAGCGCGCCGATGCCCACGACCGCGACCGCGCCGAACCCGAAGATCGTGACGTTGTTGCCGTCGGAGTCGGTCAGCCAGTCCGGCTTGGCGTACTGCATCAGCCCGTAGGCGAACACCACCAGCAGGATCAGCCCGCCGAGCAGTGGCACCACGCCGCGCATGACGAAGTCGCGCGTCGAGGCGGTGAGGTCCTTGCGGTAGAACCACACGCAGGCGAAGCCGGTGAGGCCGTAGTAGAAGGCGATCATCAGGCCGACCGAACCGATCAGCGCCGAGAGCAGGTTCGAGCTGATCAACGTGAACAACACGTAGAACCCGATGGACACCGCGCCCATGACGAGGGTCGAGGTGGTGGGGGTCAGGTAGGTGCGGTGGATCTTGGCGAACGACTGCGGCAACGCCCGGTAGACGCCCATCGACAGCGTGGTCCGGGCCGTCGGCAGGATCGTCGTCTGGGTGGACGCCGACGCCGAGGTCAGGATCGACGCGGACAGCAGCAGCAGGCCGATGTGTCCGAGCACGCTGTCGCCGAACAGGTCCGGGCCGATCGCGGCGAACGCGTCCGCGGCGTTGTCCGGGTTGCCCAGCCCGATGCCGTCGGTTCCGGTGCCCGCGAACGCGATGGCCGCGACGCTGACGAGCGCGTACGTCGCCAGCAGCAGGAAGGTCGAGATGACCGCGGCGCGTCCCGGCGTGGTGCCCGGGTCCTCGGACTCCTCGTTGCACGCGACCGCGGTATCCCAGCCCCAGTAGATGAAGATCGCCGTGAGGATGGCCGGGGCGATCACGGTCCCGAAGTCCAGTCCGGCGGGCCAGAACCAGGAGAGCGACGGGTGCAGTGAATAGGTCTCTGCCTTGCCCGCGTACACCTTGATCAGCGCCACGATGGAGAACACCACCAACACCACGAGCTCGATGCCGAGCAGGCCGTACTGGATGCGCGCCGACACCTCGATGCCGCGGTAGCAGATGTAGGTCATCACGATGATCCAGATGACTCCGGCCACCGTCGACCAGAGGGTGCTGTTGGCCAGATCTGCCGCCGAGTGCCAGCCGAGGTCACCGACGAAGGTGAACGAGTAGGCGCCGGCGATCTGGGCGAGGTTGGCCATGACGATGACGTCGGCGGCGATGATGCCCCAGCCGCCGAGCCAGCCGATCAACGGCCCGAACGCCCGCGATGCCCAGGTGAACGTGGTCCCGCAGTCCGGCTCGGCCTTGTTCAGTTCCTGATAGGCGACCGCGATCATGTACATCGGGATGAACGCGATCAACACGATCGCCGGTGCTTTCACGCCGGCCAGCAGCGCTCCGCCGCTGGCGACGATCAGCCCGAGCGTCGCCGCCAGGGAATACGCCGGCGCCGTCGAGGCCATGCCGACGACGATGCTGGACACCAATCCCAGCGCACCGCCCTTGAGGCCTTTGCTCTCGACGGTCGACTGGGCCGGGCCTCCGGGCTCGAGGGTGAGCTCACCTTTACTCATGGCATCTCCTGCTTAAACGCCTGAATGAAACGAGACGAGAGTACGGTTTCAGTCGCCAGCGTGCGGAGAATCTACGGAATTGTTTTCCTGGAGGTAACAAGGCAATGGAATCGGTGGCTAGGTGGCCCAGGGGACTCGGCAGCTGTCGCCGGACCCGAACCCCTGCTCGGTGATGCCGAGCGCCGAGTTCATCCGGGCTCGCATGTTCTCGATCCCGATCTGATAGGTCAGCTCGATCACCCCGTCGGCGCCGAAGCGCCGACGTAGATCGTCGACCTGCTTCTCGGTGATCGTGTGCGGGTCCGTCGTCATGCCATCGGCGTAGGCGATCGCGGCGCGCTCGTCGTCGGTGTAGAGCGGTGAGGTCGCGTAGTCGTCGATGTGGGAGAGCCGCTCGAGGTCGAGCCCTTCGAGACGCATCAGCATCTGTCCGAAGTCCACGCACCACGAACAGCCGACGGTGCGGGCCGTCCAGAACACCGCGAGTTCGCGGATGTCGGCGGGCAGCGTCTTCGATGCGTTCTGCAGCAGCCCTTCATGGACGGCATTGGCCACCATCAGGCGGGTGTGATGGGCGTAGACGGCGAACGGTTCGGGCACCTCGCCGAAGCGGCGCTTGGCCCAGCGGTACATCAGCCGGGTCAGCAGCGGGGCCTTGTCCGGAGTGAGTGGTTCGAGGCGTGTTTTCGTTGTCATGTACTCAAGACACCGCCGGGGCCGAAAATGTGACACCCCGAACCGCATCAATATTGAGTTGACGGACTAACTATTCGGCTAGGGTGCTGACTTGTGGATTTCGACCTCGACGCCGGACAGCGCGCGTGGTTGGCGGAGGTGCGGGAATTCCTGCGGGAGAACGTCACTGACGCCCTTCGTGCCGAAATTGCCGAACACAATCTGGAGCACCCGGGCGGCGAGGTCGCGGCGTTCCGCCGCAAGCTCGGCGCCAAGGGCTGGTTCGGCCTGAACTGGCCGGCGGAGTACGGCGGCCTCGGGCTGGGGCCGGTGCATCTGCACCTGCTGATGACCGAGTTCGAGTACTGGGGTGCGCCGGGCCCGGATCTGACCGTCACCTCGATCGCGCCGATGATCATGCGGCACGGCACCGAGCAGAACAAGCGCGAGTTTCTCCCGCTCATCGCCCGCGGCGAGATGACCTGTGCGCTGGGGTATTCCGAGCCGGACGCCGGTACCGACCTGGCATCGCTGCGGACCAAGGCCGTCCGCGACGGCGACGAATGGGTGATCAACGGATCCAAGATCTGGAACAGCGGCGCTCAGCGATCCACCCACGAGTGGCTGTGCGTGCGCACCGATCCGCAGGCCCAGCGGCATCGGGGCATTTCGGTGATCGTCGTGCCGGTGGACAGCCCCGGTGTCCGGATCCGCCCGCTGATCGCGTGGTCCGGTTACCGGACCAACGAGGTCTTCTTCGACGACGTGCGGGTACCGGTGACCAACCTGATCGGTGAGGAGAACCGCGGCTGGTCCTACATCACCGGTGCCCTCGATCTGGAGCGCGGCGCGCTGACCAACGCCGGGGACCTGCGGCGTGCACTCGACGAGTTGCAGGTACTGGCACGGATGCCGCGCCGTGACGGCACCGTCCCGATCGACAATGCCGGTTTCCGCCGCCGACTGGCCCAGGCCGAGGCCGACGTCGAGGTCGCCGGGCTGATGGGGTACGAGGCGTCGTCCTTGTTGGCCGGCGGGGTGATCCCCACCGTGGAGGTCAGCGTCGAGAAGGTCTTCAGCAGCGAGTTGCGGCAGCGCATCGCAGACCTGGGTATCGACCTGCTCGGAGCGGAAGGTCTACTGGCGCATCGTAATTCGGAGGCCCCGGCCGGCGGACGGTTCGAGAAGCTGTACCGGTTCGCGCCCCTCATGCGCTTCGGCGGTGGTACCAACGAGGTGCTCCGCGACGTCATCGCCCAGCGCGGCAACAGCATGCCCTCCTACGGACGGTGAGATGAAACTCGTTCCCTCGCAAGATGATCGAGACCTGGAGGCCAGTCTGCGCGGTCTGCTGGCCGCCGGGCGCGCCGATCTGTGGGGTGACCTCGCCACGGCCGGAGTGATGGGGCTGGGGCTGCCGGAAGTCTACGGCGGGTCCGGCGGATCCCTCTCGGATCTCGGAATCTTCGCCCGCGAAGCGGGCCGGGCCCTATGCCCGATGCGCGTGCACAGCACCGCGATCGCCGCGCACGCCCTGCACATCCTCGGCGGTGAGAAGTCCTGCGTCACGTGGCTGCCCGACCTGACTGCCGGACGGATCGCCGCCACCACCGCGCTGTGGAATCCGAATGACGCAGCCGATGTGACCGCCACCATGCGCGCCGATCAGGATCGTGACGGCAATTGGCGACTCACCGGCACAGCCGATTTCGTCAACGACGCGGATACCGCCGACATCGTCGTCGTGTCCGGATTCGACCGGTCCGGTAACACCGTCGGATTCGTCGTCCGGTTGCACAACGACGGCGTGACGCTGCGTCCGCTGGCGCTGATGGGCGGCCACCGCGCCGCGGTGCTGCGCTTCGACGACGTGCCTGTCGACGATGTCCTCAACGACGGCGCCGCGCTGGGCCGCGACGACCTCCGTCGCACCGCCAACGCCGCGATGGCGTTGACTGCGCTGGATCTCGTCGGCGTCGGCGAGGCGGTGCTCGAGCGCACCGTGCGCTACACCACAGTGCGCCACCAATTCGGGCGGCCGATCGCCTCATTCCAGGCTGCCCAGCACATCGTGGCGGACATGCACATCGGGCTGGCGGCGGCGCGGCTGGCCGCACAGTCCGCGATAGCCGCGATCAGCCAGGGCCGCAGCGCCGTTCGGGAAACGGCGATCGCCCGCATCCAGTCCGCCACGGCGGCCAAGTGGGCCACCCTGGATGCCCATCAGTTGCACGGCGGAATGGGATACGTCGTCGAGACCGACCTCTACCTGTGGTCGGAACGGGCCAGGGTGCTCTCGACGCTGGGCGGCGGTGCCGACATCGCGGCAGCTTGGCTGGACGACGACGAGGTCAGCCGCGCTGCCGTCGGTGACCGATTGCGGCGCAAGGACGGCCGGTGACCGAGAGTTTGATCGACCCCGAGACGGCGGCGCGCGTCGGCACCATCGCGGCCACCGCCAGCGGCGACGTCATCCGCCGGGACTGGCAACGCTGGGCCGCCGCCGTCGGCGATGACAACCCGCTGTGGTTCGACCCCGATCACGCCCGCGCCAACGGCTACCGCGACGTGATCTGCCCGCCGCTGTACCTGCAGTTCGCCATCCTCGGCGTCAGCCCGCTGGCCGGCCTTCGCCCGGACGGGTCATCGGGCGCCGTGTCGGGCAGTCTGGCCTTTCCGAAGGCGCCGCGGCGGATGGCCGGTGGCGAGAGCACCACCTTTCACCTGCCCGCCTATCACCGCGACGAGATCGAGATGGTCCGCACCATCGAATCCGTCGTGGAAAAGGAAGGCCGCTCAGGACGATTCGTTCTGGTCACCTGGCATACCGTCTACCGCAACCAGCACGGCGAGCTGGTCGCCGAGGCGTCCACGTCGATGATCGCGCGCCCATGAGCCAGTTGTTCTTCGACGACGTCGAGCCCGGCGACCGGATACCGGAGCTCACCGTCACCGTCGACGAGACGCAGATGTTCTTCTTCAGCGCCGCCACCTACAACGGCCACCGCATTCATTACGACAAGCAGTGGGCCCGCGACAAAGAGGGTTACGACGACGTCCTGGTGCAGGGACCGCTGCAGGCCGCACTGCTGGCCCGCGCGATCACCGACTGGATCGGCGGCCGCGGCAAGCTGGTGAACTATTCGGTGCAGAACCGGGGGGTGGCATTCCCCGGACAGCCGCTGACCTTCGGGGGCACGGTCACCGCCAAGCGGATCGAGGCGGACCGCGGATTGGTGGACCTGGAGATCGTGGGGCGCCGGGACGCCGACATTCTGATGCCCGGCACCGCCACCGTGGAACTGCCTCGACGCCGGGAGGATTCCTGATGAAGCTGGCCGGCGAGGCCGCGATCGTCGGGATCGCCGAGCTGCCCGCCGAACGCAAGCCCACCGGTCCCGGACTGTTCACCCTCGACCAGTACGCGGCGCTGACGAAGCTGGTGCTCGACGATGCCGGGCTGGACGCGAGCGTGGTCAACGGGCTGATCTCCCACGGCCTGGCTGAATCGGACATGTTCGTGCCGGCGACGCTGTCCGAATACCTGGGGTTGCCCATCGATTTCGGTGAGCGGGTGGACCTGGGCGGTGCGACCTCGGCGGCCATGGTGTGGCGCGCGGCCGTCGCCGTCGAGCTCGGGCTGTGCGACGCGGTGCTGGCCGTGCTGCCCGGGTCGCGGGCTCTCCCGCGATCGGTTCGGCGGGAATCGGTCGCGCCGAGTTGGTTTGGGGCGTCGAGCAACAACTTCGGATCGCCACAGGCCGAATACGAGATCCCGTACGGCAACGTCGGGCAGAACGCCCCGTTCGCCCAGATCGCCCAACGGTACGGCGCGCAGTACGGCTATGACCCGTCGGCGCTGGCCAAGATCGTGGTGGACCAGCGCACCAACGCCTGCGCGCACCCCGGTGCGGTCTTCCACGGCAAGCCGATCACCGAAGCGGACGTGCTCGCCAGCCCGATGATCGCCGACCCGATCCGCATGCTGGAGATCGTCATGCCCGTCCACGGCGGTACCGGGGTACTGATCGCCAACGCCGATCTGGCCCGCAAGAGCCGTCACCGCCCGGTGTGGATCAAGGGTTTCGGTGAGCACATCGCCTTCAAGACCACAACGTATGCACAGGAGCCGATGGTCACGCCCATCGCCCGCTCGGCCGGGCGCGCGTTCGCGATGGCCGGGCTCACACCGGCCGACGTCGACATCGCCTCGGTCTACGACTGCTACACGATCACGGTGCTGATGACCCTGGAGGACGCCGGATTCTGCCCGAAGGGCCAGGGCATGAGCTGGATCAAGGACCGCGACCTCACCTTCCGCGGCGACTTCCCGCTCAACACCGCCGGCGGGCAGCTGTCCTACGGGCAGGCCGGGATGTCAGGCGGCATGCACCACGTGGTCGACGCCGCCCGCCAGTTGATGGGCCGCTCGGCGGCGGCGCAGGTTCGCGACGCCAACACCGCGTTCGTCGCCGGGACCGGCGGGATCATGAGTGAGCAGGTGGCATTGGTGTTGGGGGGCGACTGATGGCCGAGCCGATGCCCGTTCCCGAACCCACGCCGGTGTCGCAGCCGTTCTGGGATGCGCTGGCCCAGCACCGGATCCTGGTGCAGTACTCACCGTCGGCCGGCCGTTACGTGTTCTATCCGCGGACGCTTGCCCCGGGAACCCTGGCCGATGACCTGGAGTGGCGCGAGATCGACGGCGCCGCAACGCTGTACACCTATACGGTGGCCCGCCGTCCGACCGGTCCGCCGTGGGCCGACGCACTGCCGCAGCTTCCCGCCGTAGTGCAGTGGGATGTCGGACCGCGGTTCTCCACCGAGCTGGTGGATGTCGACCCCGAGAACATCCGGATCGGGATGCGGGTCACCCCGGTGTTCTGCGATCTCCCCGGCACCGGGATGACCCTGCTGCGCTACCGCCCGGCCGACGCATGATCGACACCGTCCAGAAGCTGTTGCGCACTCGCGTGGACGATGACTCCGTCGCGGTGATCTCACCGGAACGCACCTGGACGTGGCGCGAGTACCTGGCCGACGCCGCAGCCGAGGCCTCCGCACTTATGGCTCTTGTCGATCCGGCACGGCCGAGACACGTCGGTGCGCTGATGACGAATTCGCCGGCCTACGTGCGGGCGATGGCGGCCGCCGCGCTCGGCGGCTATGTGCTGTGCGGTATCAACACCACTCGCCGCGGTGAGGGCCTGATGTCGGACATCACCCGCTCGGATTGCCAGCTGCTACTGGTCGACGACGACCATGCCCCGTTGATCGAAGGACTGGACCTCTCGGGCGTCACCGTGCTGAACGTGGCAGGCCCGCGCTACACCGAAGCCGTGGGAAGAGCGAAACCGCTTGTGCCGCATGAGGTCGCCGGTACCGATCCGTTCATGATGATCTTCACCTCCGGCACCAGCGGCAACCCCAAGGCGGTGCCCTTCGTCCACACGATGAGCGTGATGTGCGGTCTGAGCCTGGTGGCTCAGATGGACATCACCGCCGAGGACGTGTGCTACCTCGCGATGCCGCTGTTCCACTCCAATGGGGTGGCCGTCGGCTTCTCGGTCGCGGTCACCGCCGGAGCGGCGATGGTGCCAGTGAAGTTCTCGGTGTCACGGTTGCTGCCGGATCTACGCCACTACGGCGTGACCTTCATGAACTACGTCGGTAAGCCGCTGGCGCTGGTGCTGGCCACCCCCGAGCAGCCCGACGATGCCGACAACCCGCTGCGCATCATGTACGGCAACGAGGCCACCGAACGCGACATCGCGGAATTCTCACGGCGTTTCGGCTGCCGCATCATCGACGGCTTCGGCTCCAGCGAGTTCGCCGTCGTTGTAGTCCGCGAGGACGGCACCCCGCCCGGCTCGATCGGCAAGGGCTGGGGTGGGGTGTCGATCTATGATCCCGATACCGTGACCGAGTGTGCCACCGCAGTTTTCGACGACAGCGGCGCCCTGGTCAATGCCGACGACGCGGTCGGGGAGTTGGTCAACACCACCGGCTCCGGACCGTTCACCGGCTACTACAACGACCCGGCGGCCACCTCCGAGCGGCTCCGGCACGGCATGTACTGGACCGGTGACCTCGCCTACCGCGACGCTGACGGCTGGATCTATCTCGCCGGCCGGACGTCGGACTGGATGCGGGTCGACGGGGAGAACATGGCGGCCGCACCGATCGAGCGGATCATGTTGCGGCTGCCGCAACTCAACCAGGTCGCGGTGTACGCCGTGCCCGACGAGCGGGTGGGTGATCAGGTGATGGCGGCAATTGTTCTGCGCCACGGCCAGTCGGTCACTCCTGGGGAGCTCGAGGAGTTTCTGGCCGCCCAGCCCGATCTGTCGCCGAAGGCTTGGCCGAGGTTCGTCCGCATCAACGACGATCTGCCACAGACCGCCACCAACAAGATCCTCAAGCGGGAACTGAGCGCCGCAGGTGTGACCGCCGGTGGCGGCGTGCTGTGGGAGCGCGAACCGCGCGAGACCAGCTACCGGGTCAGCGCGCGAACATCAACGCGCGCTTGACCTCCTGGATGGCCTTCGTGACCTCGATGCCGCGTGGGCAGGCGTCGGTGCAGTTGAACGTGGTGCGGCAGCGCCAGACTCCGTCGACGTCGTTGAGGATGTCGAGGCGCTCGGCGGCGCCCTCGTCGCGGCTGTCGAAGATGAACCGGTGCGCGTTCACGATCGCGGCAGGCCCGAAGTACGACCCTTCGCTCCAGTACACCGGGCAGCTGGTGGTGCAGCACGCGCACAGGATGCACTTGGTGGTGTCGTCGTAGCGGGCGCGGTCGGTCGGGCTCTGAATACGTTCCCGGGTGGGCGCATTACCCGAGGTGATCAGGTAGGGCTTGACCGCGCGGTAGGCGTCGAAGAACGGCTCCATGTTGACCACCAAGTCCTTCTCCACGGCCAGGCCGCGGATCGGCTCGATGGTGATGGTGAGTGGCTTGTCCTTAGGAGCGGAGCCCGCGGAGCGACCACGGGCCGGGGCTGGGAGCAGGTCGCGCATCAGCACCTTGCAGGCCAGCCGGTTGACGCCGTTGATCCGCATCGCATCCGACCCGCACACCCCGTGGGCGCAGGAGCGGCGGAAGGTCAGCGTGCCGTCCAGGTAGCTCTTCACATAGATCAGCAGGTTCAGCAGGCGGTCGCTCGGCAGACACGGCACCCGGAAGCTCTGGTAGCCGGCGCTGTCGGGATCCTCCGGGTTGAACCGCGCGATCTTCAGCGTCACCATCACGGCCCCGTCCGGAATCGGCGGCAGGGCGGGCTCTTTAACGTCAGGTGCGATCGTCATCAGTACTTGCGCTCCATCGGCTCGTAACGGGTCTGCACGACGGGCTTGTAGTCCAGTCGGATGTCGCTGAGTAGATCCGAACCTTCCTTGTACGCCATCGTGTGCCGCATGTAGTTGGTGTCGTCGCGGTTGGGGTAGTCCTCCCGGGCGTGGCCGCCGCGGGATTCCTTGCGGTTCAACGCGCCGACGACGGTCACCTCGGCCAGCTCCAGCAGGAAGCCCAGCTCGATGGCCTCGAGCAGGTCGCTGTTGTACCGCTTTCCCTTGTCGTGCACGCTGATTCGGGCGTAGCGCTCCTTGAGGGAATGGATGTCGGTGAGTGCCTGCTTGAGGGTCTCCTCGGTGCGGAACACCGCGGCGTTGTTGTCCATCGACTGCTGCAGTGCACTGCGGATGTCGGCCACCCGCTCGTTGCCGTGCTCGCTGAGGATGTCGGAGACCCAGTTGACGACCATGCCGGCCGGCTGCTCGGGCAGGTCGACGAAATCGTGGCCGAGGGCGTAGTTGGCGGCCGAGATCCCGGCGCGACGGCCGAAGACGTTGATATCCAGCAGCGAGTTGGTGCCCAGGCGGTTGGCTCCGTGCACCGACACGCACGCGCATTCGCCCGCTGCGTAGAGACCGGGCACGGTGGTGTTGTTGTCCCGCAACACCTGTCCGGTGATCGTGGTCGGGATGCCGCCCATCACGTAGTGGCAGGTGGGGTAGACCGGCACCAGTTCCTTGACCGGATCCACGCCGAGATAGGTGCGGGCGAACTCGGTGATGTCGGGCAGCTTGGCTTCCAGAACATCCGCGCCGAGGTGGCGGACGTCGATGTAGACGTAGTCCTTGTGCGGTCCGGCGCCGCGGCCCTCCAGCACCTCGAGAACCATCGAGCGGGCGACGATGTCGCGTGGCGCCAGGTCGACGATGGTGGGGGCGTAGCGCTCCATGAAGCGCTCGCCTTCGCCATTGAGCAACCGGCCGCCCTCGCCGCGGACGGCTTCGGAGATGAGAATCCCCAAGCCGGCCAGGCCGGTCGGGTGGAACTGGTGAAACTCCATGTCCTCCAAGGGAAGACCCTTGCGGAAGATGATGCCCAGGCCGTCGCCGGTCAGCGTGTGGGCGTTGGAGGTCGTCTTGTACATCCGGCCCGAGCCACCGGTGGCGAACACGATGGCCTTGGCGTGGAAGACGTGGATGTCGCCGGTGGCGAGTTCGTACGCCACCACACCGCTGGCCACCGGCCCGCTGGGGGTCTCGGTCAGCACCAGGTCGAGGGCATAGAACTCGTTGAAGAACTCCACATCATGCTTGACGCAGTTTTGGTACAGCGTCTGCAGGATCATGTGGCCGGTGCGGTCGGCGGCGTAGCACGCCCGGCGCACCGGAGCCTTGCCGTGATCGCGGGTATGCCCGCCGAAGCGGCGCTGGTCGATGCGTCCCTCCGGGGTGCGGTTGAACGGCATGCCCATCTTCTCGAGATCGAGCACCGCGTCGATGGCTTCCTTGCACATGATCTCGACGGCGTCCTGGTCGGCGAGGTAGTCGCCGCCCTTGACCGTGTCGAAGGTGTGCCACTCCCAGTTGTCCTCTTCGACATTGGCCAGCGCGGCGCACATGCCGCCCTGGGCGGCACCGGTGTGCGATCGGGTGGGGTACAGCTTGGTCAGCACCGCGGTCCGCGCCCGGGGGCCGGCTTCGACGGCGGCGCGCATGCCGGCCCCGCCTGCCCCGACGATGACCACGTCGTAGCGGTGTTCGGTAATCATTTTCGCCTCGAAGTGCTTCTAGGAGATGTTGGGATTGAAGGTGAGCAGGACGTAGGTGCCCACCACCAACGTGATGAGCATCGAGATCACCAGCAGGGAGTTCAGCCAGAACTTGGTGGAGTCCTTGCGGGCGTAGTCGCCGATGATCGTGCGGATCCCGTTGCCGCCGTGCAGTTGAGCCAGCCACAGCAGCAGCAGGTCCCAGGTCTGCCAGAACGGCGAGGCCCAGCGCTGGGCGACGTAGTTGAAGTCGATCCGATAGACGCCGCCGTCCCACATCAGCCCGATGAAAAGGTGACCGAGCGCCAGGAAGATCAGGACGACGCCGGAGAACCGCATGAACAGCCACGCGTACTTCTCGAAGTTCGGCATGCCGGACCGCCGCCGCGGGGCGCGCGGGTTGTCCAGGCCGGCCGGGCGGTCGTGGGTGCGTTCCATGATCGGAGCGGGCGGTCCCAGCCGGCTCTCGGGCGCGCTCACAGGAACCGCTCCGCCATGTGCATGCCGATGATCACCAGGGAAGGCACCATCACCAGCAGCCAGACCGCGGCCACACCCCACAGCATCTGCCGCTGATAGCGGGGGCCCTTCCACCAGAAGTCGATCAGGATGATCCGCACGCCGTTGAGTGCGTGATACAGCAGCGCGGCCACCAGGCCGATCTCCATCAGACCGATGATCGGCGTCTTGTAGGTCTCGACGACCTCGTTGTAGGCCTGCGGGCTGACCCGTACCAACGCGGTGTCCAGGACGTGGACGAAGAGGAAGAAGAAGATCGTGGTTCCGGTGATGCGATGCAGCACCCACGACCACATTCCGGGGTCACCGCGGTAAAGGGTGCGCCGTCGCCTCGTCGACTTGTCGCGCGGGGCCGGCACGACCGGTGCCGCTGTACTCATTCAGCGCCTCCAACACCATCGTTGCGTTATGGATTGGACTCTAACTCCGTTTGTACGGTCAAAAGAATTACGGTGCAGGGACAAGATGCGGCTTTTCGGCCTATTCGGCCGGTGCGGCCGGTGGGTGACAAGCGGGGCGAGGCGGTTGGTGAATGCATTCAGTACGGGTGTGGTGCGTGACGCATGACCACTGAGATCGAATGGAAATCGCTGCGCGACAAAGCAATCGAGGTTGCTGCTCGCGCCTATGCGCCGTACTCCGGATTCCCGGTCGGGGCTGCGGCGCTGGTCGATGACGGTCGCGTGGTCACCGGCTGCAATGTGGAGAATGTCTCATATGGCCTAGGTCTCTGTGCCGAGTGCGCGGTGGTCTGCGCATTGGTATCCGGCGGCGGCGGACGACTGCGGGCCGTGGCTGTCGTCGACGCCACCGGGGCCGCCCTGATGCCCTGCGGGCGATGTCGTCAACTGTTGCTCGAGCACGGTGGGCCGGAGTTGCTCGTCGATCACGCGGAGGGTCCGCGCCGGCTGGCCGAACTGTTGCCCGACGCGTTCGGCCCCGCTGACCTGGCCCGGGTGGAACGGGAAAAGCCGTGACGCAGTTCACATTCGACGCGCCGACGGTCATCCGGGTCAAACGAGACGGCGGCCGGTTGAGCGACGAGGCCATCGATTGGGTGATCGACGCCTACACCCATGGCAGGGTCGCCGACGAACAGATGTCGGCGCTGCTGATGGCGATCTTCCTGCGCGGGATGGATCGCGGCGAGATCTCCCGGTGGACTTTCGCGATGATCGCCTCGGGCGAGCGCCTGGACTTCAGCGATCTGGGCCGCCCCACGGTGGACAAACATTCGACCGGCGGTGTGGGCGACAAGATCACCATTCCGCTGGTGCCCGTCATCGCCGCCTGCGGTGCGGCGGTTCCGCAGGCCGCGGGCCGGGGACTCGGGCACACCGGGGGCACCCTGGACAAGCTGGAATCGATTCCGGGGTTCACTGCCGAGATTTCCAAAGCCCAAGTGCGCCAGCAGTTGTCCGAGATCGGTGCGGCGATATTCGCCGCCGGCGAGCTGGCGCCCGCGGACCGGAAGATCTACGCGCTGCGGGATGTCACCGGCACGGTGGAGTCGCTGCCGTTGATCGCCAGCTCGGTGATGAGCAAGAAGCTGGCCGAAGGTGCCGGCGCGCTGGTGCTCGACGTGAAGGTCGGCCGCGGTGCCTTCTTGAAAACGGAAGAGGAGTCGAGGGAACTGGCGGCCACCATGGTGGAGCTGGGCCTGGCCCACGGGGTGCCGACCGTTGCCGTCCTGACCGATATGGACGTCCCACTCGGGCGTACGGTCGGCAATGCCCTGGAGGTCGCCGAGTCACTGGAGGTGCTGGCCGGCGGTGGACCCGACGACGTCGTTGAGCTGACGGTCCGGCTGGCGGGGGAGATGCTGGCGCTTGCCGGGATCGACGGTCGCGATCCGGCCGAGACCCTGCGCGACGGCACCGCGATGGATCGTTTCCGCGCGCTGGTCACCGCGCAGGGCGGCGACGTTCACGCACAGCTTCCGATCGGTGCCCATTCCGAGACCGTGCCGGCACCGCGAGGCGGCACAATGGGTGACATCGACGCATTGGCGATGGGGCTTGCCGTCTGGCGACTCGGCGCGGGCCGGGCCGCCCCGGGTCAGCCTGTGCAATTCGGCGCCGGCGTGCGCATCCACCGCAGGCCCGGCGAGCCGGTCAGCGCGGGTGAGCCGCTGTTCACCCTCTACACCGACACCCCGGAGCGGATCCCCGCCGCGATGGGTGAGTTGGACGGTGCCTTCTCCGTCGTCGACGTGCCGCCGGAATCTCTTCCCGGGTCGCTGCGCTCCTGCCCGCCGAGGCCACGCCCGCTCATCATCGATCGGATCGCCCGATGACCACACCGCTGACCCTGCCGATGATCGGCCGAGCACCCAAGGCCCTGCTGCACGACCACCTCGACGGGGGTCTGCGCCCGGCGACCGTCCTCGATATCGCCGGCCAGGTCGGGTACGACGGGTTGCCGGCCACCGACGATGCCGGACTGGCCGAGTTCTTCCGCACCGCCGCGCACAGCGGGTCGCTGGTGCGCTACCTCGAACCCTTCGCGCACACCGTTGCCGTCATGCAGACCCCCGAGTCCTTACATCGGGTGGCGTTCGAATGCGTGGAGGACCTGGCGGCCGACAACGTGGTGTACGCCGAGGTGCGGTTCGCCCCGGAACTGCACATCGACCGCGGGTTGTCGCTCGACGCGGTGGTCGACGCGGTGCTGGCCGGCTTCGCTGACGGGGAGAAGGCCGCCGCAGCCGACGGGCGCCCGATCGTGGTGCGCTGCCTCGTGACCGCGATGCGCCACGCCGCGCGATCACGGGAGATCGCGGCGCTGGCGATCCGGTTCCGCGACAAGGGGGTGGTCGGGTTCGACATCGCCGGTGCGGAGGCCGGCTATCCACCCACTCGCCACCTCGACGCGTTCGAGTACATGCGAAGTAACAACGCGCGCTTCACGATTCACGCCGGTGAGGCGTTCGGCCTGCCGTCCATCCACGAGGCGCTGGCCTACTGTGGGGCCGACCGGCTGGGTCACGGTGTACGCATCGTCGACGACATCGAGGTGGGGCCGGACGGCACGGCGCGCCTCGGCTCGCTGGCGGCGATCCTGCGCGACAAGCGAATCCCGCTCGAGCTGTGCCCGAGTTCCAACGTCCAGACCGGCGCGGTGCCGAGCATCGCCAGCCATCCCTTCGACCTGCTCGCACGGCTGCGGTTCCGCGTCACCGTCAACACCGACAACCGCCTGATGAGCGACACCACCATGAGCCAGGAGATGGCCCGGCTGGTCGATGCGTTCGGCTACGGGTGGAGCGATCTGGAGCGGTTCACCATCAATGCGATGAAATCGGCGTTCATCCACTTCGATGAGCGGCTGGCCATCATCGACGAGGTGATCAAACCGCGCTATGCGGTCTTGATCGGCTGAGGTTTGTCCGAGCCGACCAACGCCTGGCTGAGCACTCGCAGCGCATCACTGTCGCGTGCGGGGGAGTAGTAGACGAACGTGCCTTCGCGCCGGCTTTTCACCAGGCCCGCCAGCCGCAGTTTGGCCAGGTGCTGGCTGACCACGGTGGGCGCCGCCCCGGCCAGCTCGGCCAGGCAGGCCACCGACGACTCGCCCTGCAGCAAGGCCCAGAGCACCTTGATCCGAGTCGGGTCACTCAGCATCCGGAAGGTGTCCGCGGCCTGATTCACCTCGTCCTCGGTCGGCATCGAGAACCCCGGAATCGATGTGTGCACGACGCGAGTCTAGCTTCCGTTGGCCCTGGTAGCGCAGACATCTGCATACTTGTTTGCGAATATGCACGAATATGCAGATATGCTTGGCGCCGTGATCGTCGACTCCGCCACTCGGATCCCAGTGGGCAGTTCGTCTCGTCTGAAGCGGCTCCAGCGGTCGAGCGCGTGGAGTGTGCCCGAGGTGTGGTGGGCGACGCTGGCCACCGGGCTCTTCGTGCTGGGCTCGCTCACAGATTTCGCGGGCGGACCGTCCTGGCTGTCCTGGCTGCTGTATCTGGTGTGCTATGCCGCCGGGGGCTGGGAGCCCGCTCTGGCGGGCCTGAAAGCGTTGCGGCACAAGACGTTGGACGTCGACCTGCTGATGATCGCCGCGGCGCTCGGCGCTGCGGCGATCGGCCAGGTCTTCGACGGCGCCCTGCTGATCGTCATCTTCGCCACCTCCGGCGCACTCGAGGCGGTTGCCACGAAGCGCACCGAGGACTCGGTACGCGGACTGCTCGACGTCGCACCCGAGACCGCCACGCGCCTGACCGAGTCCGGTGCCGAGGAGGTCGTCGACGCCGCACTCCTCGATGTCGGCGACCTCCTGATGATCCGTCCCGGCGAGCGGATCGGCGGGGACGGCATCGTGGTGGACGGCGCCGGCGAGGTCGACCAGGCGCACATCACCGGAGAACCCCTGCCCGCCGACAAGACCCGCGGTGATGAGGTGTTCGCCGGCACCGTCAACGGCACGGGGTCCCTTCGCGTGCGGGTGATTCGGCCCGCGGCCGACACCGTCATCGCGCGGATGGTGGCGATGGTGGCCGAGGCCAGCGCCAGCAAGGCGCGCACCCAGCTCTTCATCGACAAGGTCGAGCAGCGCTACTCGGTGGGCATGGTGGCCGCCACCGTCGCTCTGCTGGTGATCCCACTGCTGTTCGGCGCGGATCCGCAGTCGGCCCTGCTGCGGGCCATGACGTTCATGATCGTGGCATCCCCGTGCGCCCTGGTCCTGTCGACGATGCCGCCGCTACTGGCCGTCATCGCCAACGCCGGACGCCACGGCGTACTGGTGAAGTCAGCGGTGGTGCTGGAGAAGCTCGCGACCGTCACCCACGTCGCGTTCGACAAGACCGGCACCCTCACCCACGGCACGCCGCGGCTCACCCGGGTCCGCTCCTTCGACGCCGAACGCAGCGAGGCGGATCTGCTCAGCCTGGCGGCAGCGGCCGAGCACCCATCCGAACATCCGCTCGGGCGGGCCATCGTCGCCGCCGCGCAGCAGGCCGGGCTTCCCGTCCGGCAAGCCATCGAGTTCGTCGCCACTCCCGGCAGGGGCGTGCGCGCCCGGGTCGGCGGCGACGTCGTCGACGTCGGCGCTGCCCCTGCGACCTTGCACGACACCGGCGACACGGCCGTCGTCGTACGGGTCAACGGCATATCGGCGGGAGTGCTGACGCTCGCCGACCATCCCCGCGCCGAGGCCGCCGACGCCGTCGCCCGCCTGCGCGCACTCACCGGCACCGAGCCAGCGTTGCTGACCGGTGACAACCAGCGCGCGGCCGCTCAGCTGGCCGTCGACACCGGGATCGTCGACGTCCGGGCGGGATTGCTCCCCGCCGACAAGGTGGCCGCGGTGCGCGACCTCCAGGACGACGGCGGCCGGGTCATGCTCGTGGGCGACGGCATCAACGACGCCCCGGCAATGGCCGCCGCCCACGTCGCCGTCGCAATGGGACGCTCAGGCTCCGACCTGGCGCTGGAGACCGCCGATGCCGTGATCACCCGCGATGACCTGGGCACGTTGCCGACCATGCTGACCCTGGCGCGCCGGGCCCGCCGTGTTGTCGCGGCGAACCTGGTGATCGCCGCGACGTTCATCGTCGTGCTGGTCGCCTGGGATCTCTTCGGACACCTGCCGCTGCCGTTGGGGGTCGCCGGGCATGAAGGCTCGACGATCCTCGTCGGCCTCAACGGTCTGCGCCTGTTGCGTGACCGCGCCTGGACGGCGAGATAGGTACGCCTCCTCTTTGTTTGCTCCGTCGTGGTGCGGAGGCGTGCTTGCCGGGCGCAGTGGGCCACGCGCGCGTACGATCCGATTTGCGGACCGGCATCCGCCACGAATTGTCCCGCCACCTCGTGATACGTCTGCGCCGACCGGTGCGATGTAACTTGGTGTGATGTCCAAGCGCGCCGTTTTGAGGGGCGTGTCACCACATAAGCTCCTCACGGGCTTGGGTCGGGTGATCGTTCGCCACCCTCTGCTCGTGATCGCTGCTTGGCTCGTTCTGGCCGGCGCTCTGCTGGCCCTCATCACGCCACTGGCTGTTGTAGCGGCGCGCAACCCGCCGGACTTCCTGCCCAAAGACGCGCCCGTGCTCATCTCGGTCAAGAAGATGCAGGGCGCTTTTCACGAAGCCGATGCGGGCAATTTCGCCGCGATCATCCTCAGCAATGAGAACGGCCTGACCCCGGCCGACGAGGATGCGTACCGACGGATCGTCGACAACCTCAAGGACGACACCAAGAACGTGTCGTCGCTCCAGGACTTCGTGCGCACACCCGAACTGAAAGAGGTGATGACCAGCAAGGACGGGAAGGCCTGGAACCTGCCGGTCAGCATGACGGGCACCATGGGCGCCCCGGACGGCCAAGAGTCATATCGCCACGTCATCAACACCGTCCAGGACGCGGCGAAGGGCTCGTCGCTGCAGGTCAATGTGGTGGGTGGGGCCTCGACCATCGAGGATATGAACGTCATCGGCGCCCGCGACCAGCACATGATCGAAGTCGCCACGGTGGGCTTGGTGTTCTCGATCCTGCTGCTGGTTTATCGCAGCCTGATCGCGATGCTGATGCCATTGATCACCATTGGCATTTCCCTGGTGGTCGCCCAGCAGGTCGTGGCCGGCCTCGGCGAGCTGGGTCTTGGCCTGGGCCCGCAGACGATGATGTTGATGGTCGGCATGATTATGGGCGCCGGCATCGACTACGGCGTTTTTCTCTACAGCCGCTATCAGGAACTCACCAAGACCGGGATGGGGTCCGACGACGCCCTCGTCGAAGCCCTAGCCACGATCGGCGAGGTGATCGCCGGCTCGGCGGGCACCGTCGCGCTGACGTTCCTCGGGATGTCCTTCACGAAACTGGCCATCTTCTCCACCGTCGGGCCCGCCCTGACAGTGACGATCGTGGTGGGCTTCCTGGCCTCGATCACGCTGTTGCCGGCATTCATCGTGCTTGCCGGCCGGCGGGGATGGATCAAACAGCGGCGCGACATCACCGGGCGATTCTGGCGCCGCTCCGGTGTGATGGTCGTCCGTCGGCCGGTCGCCTTGCTGGCGACCAGCGTGGTAATCCTGGGGGCGCTGGCCGCCACCACGTCGCTGATGAAGTTCAACTACGACGACCGCAAGAACCTGCCGCAGGACTCCGCGAGCAACCGCGCCTACGAGGTGATGGACAAACACTTCCCCATCAGCAGCACGCTGCAGCAGTTCCTCTTCATCCAGTCCCCGAACGATCTGCGAACCCCGAAGGCGCTGGCCGACATGGAGCAGATGGCCGCGCGCATCGCGCAGCTGCCCGACATCGACCTGGTGCGCGGAATCACCCGCCCGACCGGGGAAGTGCTCGAGCAGGCCAAGACCACCTATCAGGCCGGTGAAGTCGGCACCAAGCTCGGTGATGCGTCCAACCTGATCCACACCAACGACGACAACCTCACCTTGCTCTCCGGCGGTGCCGGCAAGATGGCCGACGTTCTCGGCCAGATCCGCACCCAGGTGGTGGGATCGATCGCCAGCGTGCGCGGGTTGACCAGTGCGCTGGACACCATGTCGCAGAAGTACGGCGGAGCAAAGACTCTGGACCAGATCGACAAGACCGCGTCGTTGGTGACCAGCATGCGCTCGCTGGGCGACTCATTGGGGCTGACCATTCTGCGAGTCACGGGCATCGGCGATTGGGCTGCGCCGATGCTCAACGCGCTCAACGTCTCTCCGGTGTGCGACGCGGATCCCGCCTGCGTCAACTCACGGTCGGACCTGCAGAAGATCGTCGACGTCGCCAACACCCCGGCCGTCAAGTCCATCGAGGAATTCGCTCGGGAACTCTCCAAGACCGACGGATCGCAAAAGCTCGACGAGGCCGTCCACGACCTGAGCCAAAACGTCAAGAAAGTGACGTCGGCCGCGCGCTCACTCGGCGTCGGCCAACCCGGCGGGGTCGAGAAGAAACTCAACGATGCGGTCACCGGCGTGAACACGCTCGCCGATTCGAGTCGCCAACTGGCCGTGGGTGTTCAGACCTTGGTCGACCAGACCCGCAACCTGGGGCAGGGGCTGGATCAGGCGTCGTCGTTCCTGTTGGCGATGAAGCGGGAGGCGGCCGATCCGCCGATGTCGGGGTTCTACATCCCGCCGCAGGTGTTGACGATGGACGAGTTCAAGAAGGCCGCCAAACTGTTCGTCTCCGAGGACGGCCACTCGGCGCGCTATCTGGTCCAGACGGCGCTCAACCCGTTCAGCACCGAGGCGATGGATCAGACCAAGCTGATCGTCAACACCGCGAACGCGGCCACGCCCAACACGCAGCTCGCCGGTTCCGAGATCTCGATGGTCGGGTTCTCGTCGATCAACGCCAACATCCGGGACTTCTACGACTCCGACTTCGTCTACATCCTCTGCATGACCCTGATCGTGGTCTTCCTCATTCTCGTGGTGCTGCTGCGGGCGATCGTCGCGCCCCTGTATCTGGTGCTCTCGGTGGTGCTGTCCTACGGTGCGGCGCTGGGCATCGGGGTCGTGCTGTTCCAATTCATCCTCGGTCAGGAATTGGCATGGGGCGTACCGGGAATCGCGTTCATGGTGCTTGTCGCGGTCGGCGCCGACTACAACCTGCTGTTGATCTCCCGCATCCGCGACGAGGCCAAATACGGTGTGCGCTCGGCAGTTATCCGCACTGTCGGTGCTACCGGGGGTGTGATCACCTCGGCGGGTCTGATCTTCGCGGCATCGATGATGGCCCTCACCGTCAGCAGCGTGCTCACCGCCGCGCAGATCGGCTTCGTGATCGGCGTCGGGCTGCTGCTGGACACCTTCCTGGTGCGCACGCTCACGGTGCCGGCCGCCGCCGTGCTGGTCGGTGACGCCAACTGGTGGCCGGCCAAACCTCCGCGCGTCAAGCTCGAAGCCGCCAGGCGGGCCGCCGCGAGCGCGGCGGCAACCGCCCCCGTCGCGTTGCTCGAACATGACGAGACGGACGTGCAGGATTTCGATGACACCGAAGGTGAATCCGCCTGGGAGGCGGAAGGCGGGGCGACGCGGGACGACTAGAACCGTGGGGTGGGCACCCAGGGCATGAAACGCGCCGACCAGCTCACCAGGTTGTCCGCGACCGCATCTTCGAGCCGGTATCGGGTGTTCACCGGGTCGTCGGTCCACAGCGACGAAATCACTTGAGCCAGACCGTCGATGCGCAGCAGGTTGAACTCCGAGTCGTCCTCGAGTTTCATCTCGCGCAGCGCCGCCTGGTACGGAAGGTCGATGTGTAGCGGCTTTTCCAGCCCGTCGATCGTGAACCCTGCGATGCCGTTCTCATCCTGGACGCGACGGAGGCTGGCGCCCTTGGCATCTGGGATCGGATGGCCCATCGGGTCGCCGGTCAGCGTCGTCGTGCTGCCGGTCACGGAGAAGGATCCCTCGGACTGCCGGTACGGCTCGTGTACCTCGCCCACCTTTCCGCCGCGGAATCGGTACTCGATGTCCACGCCGCCGGGCACGCGCCGACTTCGGGCCGATTTGGGCGGCAGCAAATCCAACCACGACCGCACCAGTGCCAACGCGTGATAGCGATAGCCCATCTGGGACATCGCGACTCGGCTCACCTCGCCGAGCGTGCCTGACCGGATCGCCTCGCCCACCAGTCGGTACTGCGGCATGTTCATGAAGTCTTCACCGACCCGGATGGGCGACCACCGGCGGAACTGGGCCAGCCGGGCGAGGTCGTCGAGCCGCCCGACGCCGGGGGTGTCGATGACCAACGCTGCGCCGGGAGCCAGGTGGGCCAGTGACTTCAACACGGCGACGTTGTTGGTCACCGTCACCGACACCAGGGCCAGGTCTATGTCGCCGGGGCGCAATGTCCGGGGATCCTCGATCGCCGGCACACCCCAGCGGTCGGCCGCGCGGGACGCGTTCGCAAAGGTGCGGGAGTGGACTCCGACGACCTCGATGTGGGAGTCGAGCAGGCTCAACGCCGGAAGGAAAGCGTTGCGAACGCGGTATCCGGAACCGACGACCAGCGCCCGCAGCCGGCTACTGGGCTGTGTCACACAACGCCCGCGGCGGCCAGCGCACGGAAACCGACGGTCTGGGCGCGGATGTAGGCCGCCTGGGCCCGGGACAGCTCGTTGCGCGTCGTCGGCGGCAGCGGGGTGCCGGCCGGGATCTCGCCGCGGTCGGTCAGCGGGGTGGTGCTGCCCACCCGGTTCTCGTCGATCAGGGCCAGCAGTGCCGGATCGCTCAGGTGCGCCCGGGCGTCGGTGAACTCGGGCAGCCCGATCCGGTCGTTCGGCAGGCCGGCGGGCTGGAACGAGATCTTCAGCACCCGGCGGCGCACCGAGCCGCGGTTCGGCGAGGCGCGATGGAAGTACGACCGGTTCCACATCGCGGCCGTGCCGATCGGGCCGACCAGTTGGACCGCGTCACCGCCGGCGCGCATCCCGTTGTTGGGCCGGTGCGGGTAGAACTCGAACGCGCCGTCGTCCGCGCCGACCGGTGACAGCAGGATGAAAATGCTGATGAAGGACGGGAAGTCGGGGGTGTAGGACCGAATCGTCTCGGTGTCGCGGTGCCAGCCCAGCGGTTTGTCGCGGTGGATGTGCGGCCGGCCCTGGTTGGCGGCGATCTCGTAACTGTGGCAGTGGTACAGCAGAGCCGACGGGTGGATGCCGGCGATGAGCTGACGCACCGGCTCGCTGAACAGCTCGGCGAAGATCCCGGTTTCGGCCAGGGCGTCGGCGCTCGCGTACGACCGTCGCTCACCGTCGGTTCCGGCGAAGATCGGATCGAGGCGACGATTCCAGTCTTCGACCAGCTCGACAGGCCACAGTCCGGTGACATCGGCGATGCCCTCGTTTGCCAGCAGGTCCGTCACTGTCAGTGTCGACGTCACCGGTGCTACCTCCCTCAGCGAATTGCGCGCCCCCACGCTACAGGCTATCGGTGCTGGCTGCGAGAGCCATAGGTCACTGCTTGGCGAACACGAACAGCCGGTGCTGGTAGCCGTCGACGTTTGCCCAGTTCTCCTCGTGGAGGCTGGCGTAGCCGCGATCCCGGAACAGTGTGCGGATGTCTTCTTCCAGGTAGCTGTTCAGCCAGCCCCGGCTGATCCGGTCGACGGAGCCGAGCTTGGTGCGCCGGAACTGGTCGTTGCTGTCCGGGCAGCCGTAGGAGATCACGGCCCGCGGTACGTACGTCGACAGCCAGTCGAGCACCGACGGCACATCCTTCAGGTACTCCAGCACGCCCATGATCACGGCCACGTCGTAGGTGTCCGTGCCCAGGTTCGGCAGCGGCCGCTCGTTGAGATCGCAGACGATCGTTCCCGGGCCGCGGTCGACGAGGTCGGACGGTGTGTAGGTGCAGGACGGGTCGAGGTGCTTCTCGATAGCCCGGGTGCCGGCGCCGAACTCGATCACCCGACTGCCTGCCGGGATCAGTTCGGCGGCCCGCTTTGTGCGGGGCTCCCAGTCCGAGTAGAGGTTCCGGGTGTCGGCCCACCGCTTGTAGTCGGTCTTCTGCCGCAGTGCGGCGATGATCCCCAGCTTCGGGATGTGGACGCGGCTCACTGGATGTTCACCCCAACTGTTCGGTGCCGTGACAGGTTTTCCGAAGGTTAGCACCCCACCAAACGGTGGCTGGACGTGGTTTGCGGGACAACCAACGCCGAAGTAAATTTTCGCCCGGTCAAATTCCGCAGGTGCGCACGCTGACGCCCATGCCGGTGTCCCGTGCGGCAGGAGGCTGGTGCCCAACGCGGCGTTTGCTGATAGAGTCTTGCAGGCCTGGTCGGGGGGCGTGGGCGAAAAAATAAGGGGAGTGACCCGTATGCGACTAGCGGCTCGCAGCGCGGCGGTGGCGGCGGCCACCCTGGCAGCATTCTTGTCCTTGGTTCTCCTGTCGACATCGACAGCGGCCCTCAAGCTCCTCGCAAGTGGCGCAACGGTTCTCGTGATGGGCGGAACCGGGCACTCGTTGTCGCCGGACGAGGACACCAATCAGTTCGTCCAGGACTACATGGCCAGCGCGCTCGGCAACTACGTCGCGCCCGCGTCGACGCTGGGCACCGGCGTCCCCGGCGGCCCGTACAACGCGGTCGCCGTCATCACCCCGGAACAGTCCGCGCCGAACAACGGCACGTTGACGTTCGATCAGTCGGTGGCGCTGGGCAGGCAGAATCTCGACAACTGCATCAAGGCGACGTCATCGTGCAGCTACAACGACCAGGTGGGATCCGTCGCTCCGACTCCCGGCGACACGTTCGTCGTCTACGGCTTCTCGCAGAGCTCGACGATCTCGACCCTCGAAAAGCGGGCGCTGGCAGCCGAATACGCACCCGGTGAGGGCCCCGACGTCAGCTTCGTGCTGACCGCCAACGGCAACCGCCCGAACGGTGGATTCCTCGCCCGCGGGCCCGAGGGCGTCACGATCCCGGTGGGCCTGCCGTTCGGCGGGTCGACGTTCAACGGACCCACCCCGACCGACACCCAATACGACACGACCGACATCGCCGCGCAGTACGACGGCTGGTCGGATTTCCCGGTCAACCCGCTGAACCTGCTGGCCGTGGCCAACGCGATGATGGGCGTCGACTACCTGCATCTCGGCGGCAGCTACGACAACACCACGCTCACCGATCCGGGCGTGGTCGATCAGGGCCAGTACGGCGACACCCACTACTACCTGATCTCCACCCCGGTGCTTCCGCTGCTGATGCCGCTGGAGAAGCTCGGGCCGCTGGGCCATGCGTTCGCCGACACCTTGGACGCGCCGCTGCGGGTGATCATCGAGTCTTCGTACGACCGCACCACCAGCCCAGGTGTGCCGACGTCGTGGAACGTCACGTACTTCCCGAACCCGGTGAAATTCGCCCGCAACCTGATCGTCTCGATCCCCACGGGCTGGGACAACGGCATCCAGGACCTCACCGGCAAGCGCCCGTTCGGCACGACCCGGCCCGGACCCTACGGAGTCGGCGGTCCTGACGTCACCTACACCACCCCGGATACCACCTCGGATTCGTCGAGCGCGGCGGCAACCACTGAGACCACCGCGGTGGCCGCCACGGAGCCGACTGTGAAAAAGGCGACGGCCGGCGTCAGGCCGCGCATGACGGCGACTACTACGACGGCCACCACCACGCCGACGACGAAGACCGCAGCCGCCGCCGCGACCGGCGGCAAGGACACGTCGTCCAAGGACACGTCGTCCAAGTCGACTAAGTCCTCGACGTCCTCGACGTCCTCGACGTCCACGCACAACAACGGTGTCGGCGGCTCCAAGCGAGCCAAGGCGAGCGCCGGCTCCAGCAGCTAGCTACTCGCGGCGCAGCCGCGACTCGACGAAGCGCTCGATCTCGTCCCACTCCTTGACCGCGGCCGTGTACGGGCCGGCTGGCCGGGAGTTCTCCTCGGGATCGAGCACGTAGTCGACGAGCTTGCCCAGCAGCCGGTCCTCGGCCAGCAGCTTGTCGACGGTCTCCTCCTCGGAGTACTCACCGACATCGCGCACCAGCTCGACCGCCAGCTCCAGCTGGTCGTGGTCGACCGCGTCGGGACCGTCGGCGATGTCGTCCGACAGCCCGGTCAGCACGTAGATGTTGTCCTCGGTGACGTCGACCCGCAGCGATCCGTCGGTGGCCGCGGTCCGGATGTCGTCGTAGGTGCTCAAATCCGACAGGTCGTGGTCGTGCTCGTCGGCGAGGTAGCGGGCCAGCGCACGCTCGGAGGTGAAGACGCTGATCCGGCCGTTGCGGCCGAGGAAGATCGGCCGGTCGTCGAAGTAGCAGCGCAGCGTGTAGAACGTTCCCGAGCTGGCCTGGATGCGCACCGGGTCGATGCCGACCTCGGCCCAGAAGTCCTCCTGGCCGCCGAGCACGACGCCGTCCTGCGGTGCCAGCTCCTCGGCCTCGTCCGCCGTCGAATCGTCATCACCGGAATCTTCGGCGTCCGCCTCGGCGTCGGCCGACTCGTCGATCTCTTCCTCGTACGGCTCCTCGAGCTCGTCGGCGGCCAGCTTGGCGGCCCGCTCGTCGACCTCGGGCACGGTGATGACTTCGTCGATCGCCGACAGCACGCTGTCCCAGCCGCGGGCGACGATGTCGCCGACGACGCCCCAGCGCTTGAGCCCGGGCTTGCCGCTGAACTGCTCGTAGCCGCCGGAGAGCAGGCCGAGGTTGGGGTTGCCGTTGAAGAACCGGGTCACGGCGGGCAGCTCACACACCGAACCGATGGAGGAGACGACGGCCATCGTGTTGGCCAGTGCGGTCACCGCTTCTTCGGTGGGCTTCTCCGACAGCAGCTCCTCGACCACCACCAGGTCGACCTCGCGGTCTGCCGCCGGCTTCAGCTTGTGAGCGTTGGCCTGGGTCAGGTCCTCCCACGCGGGGTGATCGGTGAGGTCGTTGTCGGTGTTCGTGCGCACGAACGCGGCCAGGTCCGCGACTGACTCGAAGGCGAACAGGTCGTCGTCCTTGCCGAGAAACGCCTCCCACTCGTCAGCGCCTTCGCGCCACCGGGGCGCCCACAGCGTGTACAGGTCACCAGCGGTCACGCCCACGCGCACCGGAACGAGCTCAGCCATGCCGCACAGCCTAACGACGCTTGCTGGCGGGTAGCCTCCCCCCCGTGGGGAGGGCGCATCGCGCACTGGCGATTCTGACGGCTGTCGGCGTGTGTGTCGCCGGCATCCTGGCCGTCACGGGGTACCTCTTGTTCACCCGTCCGCACGGGGACCCGTTGTCCAAAGCCGACGCGATCGTCGTGCTCGGCGGTGAGAACGACGGCCGCCTCGAGTACGGCCTGAGCCTGGCCAGACAGGGCTACGCCAGCACGGTGGTGCTGTCCAATTCTTACGCGGACAAACCCGCCGATCTGCCGGACTTCCAGAGAGCGTGCGCATCGGGTTCGCCGACGGTCACCGTCCTGTGTTTCGTACCCGACCCGTTCACCACTCGCGGTGAGGCGATGTACGTGGCTCGGCTTGCGAAGCAGCACAACTGGAACCACGTGATCGTGGTCTCGTGGAATTACCACGCGGTGCGCGCCCGCTACGTCTTTCACCAGTGCTTCACCGGCGACGTCACCGTGCATCCGGTGCCACGGTCCTATGACTTCACGCCGTGGCGCTGGGCCCTGGAGTACGCCTACCAATACGGCGCGTTGATGAAGGCGTTCGCGGTCGGCTGCGATTCGGCCTGAGACCTCACTACAGTCTCTGCGCATGGATGTGTGCGTCATCGACCACCCGCTGGCCAGAGCGCGGCTGACCACTCTGCGTGACGAGCGCACCGACAACGCGGCCTTCCGGTCCGCACTCCGCGACCTGACCCACATGCTGGTCTACGAGGCCACCCGCGACGCGGCGTGCACCGAGATCACGGTTCGCACTCCGATCACCGAAACCGCGGGGTCGCGGCTGGCCTCCCCGCCGCTGCTGGTGCCGGTCCTGCGGGCGGGGCTGGGGATGGTCGACCAGGCTCACGCACTGATCCCCGAAGCGAAGGTGGGTTTCGTCGGGGTGGCCCGAAACGAGACCACGCATCAACCAACGCCCTACCTGGAGTCGCTGCCCGACGACCTGAGCGCCCAACCGGTCATGGTGCTCGACCCGATGCTGGCGACCGGGGGTTCGATGGCCCACACCATCGGGCTGCTGCGCCAGCGGGGCGCGCGCGACATCACCCTGGTGTGTGTGGTCTGCGCACCGGAAGGCATTGCGGCGGTGGAGCAGGTCGCCCCGTCCGCGCGTCTGTTCACCGCGACCATCGACGACGGCCTCAACGACGCCGCCTACATCGTGCCGGGCCTCGGCGACGCCGGTGACCGCCAGTTCGGGCCGCGCTGACTACCAGTTCTGCGCGCTCGCCAGCAGCTGCCGCTGCACCGCTGCCGCGCGCTCGCGGGCCCCGGCCAGGTCGGCACCGACGGCCACGGCGACTTCGGTGTAGCACTTGACTTTCGGCTCGGTACCCGAGGGGCGAACCACCGCCCGCACCGTGGTCTGTTGATCGCCGCCGGTGAGGAACACCGCGTCTGCGTCCGCCCTGGCGGTGACCGGAAAGCCGGCGAGTTCGGTGGGCGGGTCGGTGCGTAACCGCGTCATCATCGCCGCCGCCTCGTCGGCGTCGGCCACCCGCCGCGACAATCCAGCCGTGGTGTGCACGCCGTGGCGCAGCGCGAGCCGGTCGAGGGCGTCGGCGATCGAAATTCCTTGGGCGGCAATGTGTGCCACCAGATCGCAGACGAGCACCGCGGCACTGATACCGTCCTTGTCTCGGACGGCGGCCGGGTCGACGCAATGGCCGATGGCTTCCTCGTAGGCGTAGACCAGGCTGCACCCGGTCAGCTCGGCGTCGGCACGGGCAAGCCATTTGAACCCGGTCAGCGTCACGACGTGGCGGGCACCGTACTCGGCGGCGATCGTGCCGAGCAGCTGGGACGACACCACACTGTTGGCCACCACGCTGGTCGCGGCATGTGAGGTGTCGAGGGTTGACAGGATGTAATCGCCCAGCAGCCAACCTGTTTCGTCGCCGGACAGCATTCGCCAGCCATCGGGGACGGGAATGCCGACGGCGCAACGGTCGGCATCGGGATCCAGCGCGATGGCGACGTCGGCGCCGATCTCGTCGGCCAGCTGCAGCAGCGCGTCGGCCGCGCCCGGCTCCTCGGGGTTGGGGAAGGCGACCGTCGGAAAGTCCGGATCCGGCGCGAATTGGCTTGCCACCGTGTGCACATCGTCGAATCCGGCCGTGTGCAGGGTGCGCAGCGCGAGCTCACCGCCGACGCCGTGCATGGCTGTCAACGCCACTCGCGGATTGCCGTGGCCGCCCCGTCGCACCGTCGCCGCGCGGGCTACGTACGCGTCGATCAGCGTGTCGTCGTCAGCGTGGACGCGCCGCCGCGGGATCTCGTCGGCGGGCGGGGCTGTGGTGATCGCCGCTTCGATCTCCCGGTCGGTGGGGGAGACGATCTGCAGCCCGCCGTCGAAGTAGACCTTGTAGCCGTTGTCGGTCCGCGGATTGTGTGAGGCGGTGACCTGCACCCCGGCGGCGGCCCCGGTGCGCCGGACCGCGAACGCGACGACCGGGGTCGGCACCGGATTGTCCCAGGTGATCACCGAAAACCCCTGAGCGGCAAACACTTCGGCGACGGCGACGGCGAACTGCGCCGATCCGTGCCGGGCGTCTCGGCCCACCACGACGGCCGAACCACCGAGGCCGCGCGCGGTCAGCACGCGGCTCACCGCCCAGGTGGCACGCATCACGACGGCGAGGTTCATCGAATCCGGGCCGCCGCGTACCGGGCCACGCAGACCCGCGGTGCCGAACGTCAGCGGCCGGGCGAACCGGGCGGCACGTTCGTCGGGATCCAGGGCGGCCAGCTCGGCGGCCGTGACCGGATCGGGGTCGTGGGCGATCCAGTCCTCTTCAGTCACGGCACCGATTGTGCCCCGAGGTCGGCGTCGGCGAGCTTGCGCAGTACCGGCGCGGTGAGCATCAGCAGATTGAACTCCAACTCGGAGAGATGGCCGCGCATCGTGTCCTGCAGCCAGGCGTCGCGCTGAGCCCGGTCACGCAACAGCAGCTCCGATCCTTCCCCGGTGAGCTCGATGAGCTGACGGCGACGGTCTGCGTCATCCGGGCGGCGGGACAGCAATCCGCGCGACTCGAGCTCGTTGATGCTGTCGGTCAGTGACTGGACCCGAACCTGCAGCCGGCCGGCGATCTCGGCCGGCGTCGTCACCC
Source organism: Mycobacterium sp. (assembly GCA_021732005.1). GTDB lineage: Bacteria > Actinomycetota > Actinomycetes > Mycobacteriales > Mycobacteriaceae > Mycobacterium. The sequence continues at coordinate 45,012 of JAKFVT010000043.1, forward strand.
CCGCGCGGCTCACGTCGCCGAGAAGTTCGAGCTGGCTGAGCGTCAGCCCGTTGTCGGGGCGGTGCCGGCGAAGCTGACGGGCCAGCGCCATCATGGCCTCCCGCAGTTCGGTGGCCGCTTCCGACGGTGCGATGCTCACGGTCATATTACAAGTTATACCTTGTTAGTTGGTGAGCAATCTCGCGTGAAGCGCAGGTGGTGACTGTTCAGATACAAGGGCATACTTGTCATCATGCGGTGGATGTTGCTGGTGGTCGTCACGATCGGGGTCACCGTGCCGCTGGATCGCCTCGGCGTCCCGTCCGCGGCACTGTTCGCCGCCCTGCTGGTCGGCATCGTGCTGGCGATCGCCCGGTTGGCGCCCGCGAGCGTGCCTCGCCGCGCGGGCCTGGCCGCCCAGGGTGTGCTCGGGGTCTACATCGGCACCATGGTGCATTCCGACGCGCTCTCGGCCCTGGGGCCGAACTGGCCGGCGGTCCTCGGCGTCGGCGTGATCACGCTGCTCCTCAGCATCGGCGCCGGCGCACTGCTCGGCCTGCACCGTGACATCAGCGCTCTGACCGGCGCGCTTGCCCTCGTCGCAGGCGGCGCGTCCGGACTGGTTGCGATCGCGCGCGAACTCGGCGGGGATGATCGTGTCGTCGCCGTCGTCCAGTACCTGCGCGTTGCGGTGATCACCGCGTCGATGCCCGTCGTCGTCACCCTCGTGTATCACGCCGAACGGTCGGCCACTGCCGTGCAGGCCAGCCAATCCCATTCAGCGCCTTGGTATCTGAGCCTGGCGATGATCGTTGCGCTGGTGGTCGTCGGAGCGGTGGCCGGCCGGTTGGCCCGGCTGCCCGGATCGGGTCTGCTCGGTCCGATGGCGCTGACGATCGTGGCCGAACTCGGTGGGGTGTCGTTCGGGCTTGCCGTGCCTGCGGTGCTGGTGTCGGTGTCCTACATGCTGATCGGCTGGCAGGCCGGGGTGGCGTTCACCCGTGAATCGCTGCGGGCGATCGAACGCCTGCTGCCGACCGCGCTCGGACTGATCGTGTTGCTCAACGTCGCCACCGCGGGCCTTGGTGTGGCGCTGTCGAAGATCACCGGCGTCAGCCTTCTCGACGGCTATCTGGCCACCAGTCCGGGCGGCATCTACGCCGTGCTGGCCACGGCGGTGGAGACCGGCTCCAACGTCACGTTCATCATCGCCGCGCAGGTACTGCGGGTCTTGCTGATGTTGTTCGCCGCACCGATGCTGGCCCGCGGATTCGTGCGGCTGGCCTACAGGCGCGCCAGTACCGAGGCCAACAGCGAGCCCATCGCGGTGGCCGACGCGCGGCCGGCGGCCAGAACCTCGTCGTGACTGAGCGGCTCGCCGGTCATCCCGGCAGCCAGATTCGTCACCAGCGACAATCCCAGCACCTCGGCGCCGGCCGCCCGCGCGGCGATGGTCTCGTGCACGGTCGACATCCCGACCAGGTCGGCACCGAGTGTGCGGAGCATGCGGATCTCGGCGGGCGTCTCGTAATGCGGACCGGGCACCCCGGCGTACACACCCTCGGCCAGGCTCGGGTCGACCTCGCGGGCCAGCGCACGCAGCCGCGGGGAGTATGCGTCGACCAGGTCGACGAACTGCGCCCCGACCAGCGGTGAGCGAGCCGTGAGGTTCAGATGGTCGGCGATCAGCACCGGCTGGCCGACCTGATACTCGGGCCGGAGACCGCCTGCGGCGTTGGTCAACACCACAACCTGGGCGCCCGCAGCTCGGGCGGTCCGCACCGGATGGACAATCGTGCGCAGGTCATGACCCTCGTAGGCGTGAATGCGGCCCAGCAGCACCAGCACGTTGTGCGAACCCAACGGCACCGACAGCACCCGGCCGCGATGCCCCAACGCCGACGGCGGCGTGAAGCCGGGGATCGTCGCCATGGGGATCTCGGCGACGGGCGTCCCCAGCGCCGCGGCTGCGGGCGCCCACCCCGATCCGAGGACCACGGCGACGTCGTGCCGGGGTACGCCGCTGTGCTCGGCGATCACCGCTGCGGCGTGCTCGGCGTCTGGACTCACAGCCAGCGAGCCTAGTCGTGAATGCGATACTGCGTTGATGCCAACAGCCACAGCGTCGATCCGCGTCGAGGACGTGGTCGCGGCTCGTGGCGGCGAACTGATCGAACTTTCCCACGCCATCCACGCCGAGCCCGAACTCGCCTTCGACGAGCACCGCAGCTGCGCCAAGGCGCAGGCGCTGGTGGCCGAGCGCGGTTTCGAGATCCGCGCGGCGGCGGGCGGATTGGACACCGCGTTCCGCGCCGATTTCGGGTCGGGCCCACTGGTGATCGGGATCTGCGCCGAATACGACGCGCTGCCCGGCATCGGCCACGCCTGCGGACACAACATCATCGCGGCGTCGGCGGTCGGCACCGCCCTGGCCCTGGCCGAGGTAGCCGACGAACTGGGGCTCACCGTCGCACTGATCGGTACGCCGGCCGAGGAGTCCGGCGGCGGCAAGGCTTTGCTGATCGAGGCCGGGGTGTTCGACGACGTCGCCGCGGCCGTCATGTTGCATCCCGGGCCGATCGACATCGCCGCCGCGCGCTCGCTGGCGCTGTCCGAGGTGATCGTCACCTACACCGGCCGGGAGTCCCACGCGGCCGTCGCGCCGCATCTGGGTGTCAACGCCGCCGACGCGGTGACCGTCGCGCAGGTGGCGATCGGCTTGCTGCGCCAGCAGATGGCGCCCGGTCAGCTGACCCATGGCATCGTCACCGAGGGCGGGTCGGCCACGAACATCATCCCCGGCCGTGCCCGGCTGCAGTACACGATGCGGGCTCCTGCCACCGAATCGCTGCAGGAACTGGAGGCCAAGATGCGCGGCTGCTTCGCGGCGGGTGCGGTCGCGACCGGATGTGAATACGAGATCGCCGAAGCCGCCCCGCCGTACGCCGAGCTGACCCCGGATCGGTGGCTGGCCGAGGTGTTCCGCGACGAGATGATCACGATGGGCCGCAGCCCGGTCCCCGCCGAGGTGGAGGCCGCCATGCCGCTGGGGAGTACCGATATGGGCAATGTGACGCAACTCCTTCCGGGCATCCACCCGGTCGTCGGCATCGAATCCGGCGGCGCAGTGATCCACCAGCCCGGCTTCACTGTCGCGGCCGCCGGCCCCAGCGGCGACCGTGCCGTCACCGAGGGTGCAATCATGTTGGCGCGCACCGTCGTTCGGTTGGCCCAGACGTCTGCCGAGCGAGATCGGGTGTTGGAGCTGCGGGATCGGCGGGGGGCGCGGGCATGAGCATCGCCGACACGACCGAGTCCTGGTTGGCCAGCCACTTCGACGATTTGGTGCAGTGGCGCCGCCACATCCACCGGTATCCGGAGCTCGGTCGCCAGGAGTTCGCCACCACGCAGTTCGTCGCCGACCGCCTGGTCGAGGCCGGGCTGAACCCGAAGGTGCTGCCCGGCGGGACGGGACTGACATGTGACTTCGGGCCCGAGCACGCGCCGCGGATCGCATTGCGCGCGGACATGGACGCGCTGCCGATGGCTGAGCGCACCGGTGCGCCGTACAGCTCGACGATGCCGAACATCGCCCATGCGTGTGGGCACGACGCGCATACCGCGATGCTGATCGGCGCCGCGACCGCGCTGGCGTCGGTGCCCGAGCTGCCGGTGGGTGTCCGACTGATCTTTCAGGCTGCCGAGGAGCTGATGCCGGGCGGTGCGATCGACGCGATCGCCGCCGGCGCGCTGGTGGGGGTTTCCCGAATCTTCGCGCTGCACTGCGATCCCCGCCTCGCGGTCGGCCGCGTCGCGATCATTCCGGGACCGATCACGTCGGCGGCGGACTCGATCGAGATCACGCTGACGTCGCCGGGCGGCCACACGTCGCGGCCGCACCTGACCTCGGATCTGGTCTACGGGATGGGCACGCTGATCACCGGGCTGCCCGGGGTGCTGTCCCGGCGCGTCGACCCGCGGCACTCGACCGTCATGGTCTGGGGCGCGGCCAATGCCGGTGTCGCGGCCAACGCCATCCCGCAGTCCGGGACGTTGGCGGGCACCGTGCGGACCGCCAGCCGGGAAACCTGGGTCGGCATGGAAAGCCTTGTGCAGGAGATCGTTTCGGGACTCTTGGCCCCGCTGGGCATCGAGCACACGCTGCACTACCATCGCGGCGTGCCACCGGTGGTCAACGAGGAGCGCTCGACGCAGATCATGACGCACGCCATCGAGGCGGTGGCGCCCGATGCACTCGCCGATACCCGTCAGTCCGGCGGCGGCGAGGACTTCTCCTGGTATCTGGAGGAGGTGCCCGGCGCGATGGCCAGGCTCGGCGTGTGGAGTGGCCGAGGACCGCAGCTGGACCTGCACCAGCCGACGTTCGACCTCGACGAGCGGGCCTTGGCCGTCGGTGTGCGGGTATTGGTCAACATCGTCGAGCAGTCGGCAGGGTTCTGATGAAGCTTCTGGTGACCGGCGGCGCCGGCTACGTCGGCAGCGTGTGCGCGGCGGTCCTTGTGGAGCAGGGACACGAGGTGGTCGTTGTCGACGACCTGTCGACCGGCAACGCCGACGCGGTGCCGGACGGCGCGAAGTTCGTCCAGGCCGACATGGTCGACGCCGCGCCGGAACTGCTCGGTGACCGGTCGTTTGACGGCGTCCTGCACTTCGCCGCGAAATCGCTGGTGGGCGAATCGGTCGAGGCGCCCGAACGGTACTGGAACGGCAACGTCATCAAGACCCTGCAACTGCTGGAGGCGATCCGCCTCGCCGGCGTGCCGCGGCTGGTGTTCTCCTCGACCGCGGCCACCTACGGCCAGCCGGAGTCCGTGCCGATCACCGAGGACGCGCCGACCAAGCCGACCAATGCCTACGGCGCCACGAAACTGGCGATCGACCACGCGATCACGTCGTACGCCACCGCGCACGGGCTGGCCGCGACAAGCCTGCGCTACTTCAACGTCGCCGGTGCCTACTCCGGTTTCGGCGAACGGCACGCCACCGAGACGCACCTGATTCCGCTGGTGTTGCAGGTGGTCACGGGTAAGCGGCCGGAGATCCTGGTGTTCGGCAACGACTGGCCGACGCCGGACGGCACCTGCATCCGCGACTACATCCATGTTCGCGATCTCGCCGATGCTCACCTGCTGGCGCTGCAGACCGCGCGGCCGGGGGAGCATCGCATCTACAACTTGGGCAACGGCACCGGGTTCTCGGTTCGCGAGGTGATCGCCAGCTGCGAGCGGGTCACCGGCACGTCGATCGCGGCCCGTGACGTCGAACGCCGGGCGGGCGACCCGGCCGTACTCATCGCGTCAAGTGAGAAGGCCATCACCGAACTCGGCTGGAAGCCGCAGCACACCACGATCGACGAGATCGTCTCCGACGCTTGGGAATTCACCCGGTCGCGTTGACCTAGCCGCTGCCGTGCCCCGGGCCGACGTTGCTCGCGGGCCGGGTGCGCAGGTCGTGCACGTACTCGTCGGGCGCGCCGGCGATCTCGGCGGCGTCGGCCATCACACCGATGTAACGCGCCGACGGAAGCCCGCCCTCCCAGGCGTCCAGCACATACAGCCAGGCGAGTACGGGATCGGTTGTGGTGTCCGTCGATTCGCATTCGATGCGACATCTGATCTTCTTGTGGAAGCCGAGCTCGGAGCCTTCCCAGCGGTCCAGGTTCGCCTCGTCGGCGGGCGTCATGTCGTAGAGCACCACGAACACCTTGGAGTCGGGGTCCTCGACCAGGGTCGCCAGCGCGCCTTCCCAGCCGATGTCCTCCCCGGCGAAGGTCAGCCGCCAGCCGTGCAGCCAGCCGGTTCCGGCCATCGGGGAGTGCGGCGCACGCTCCAGCATCTGCTCGGGATGCATGTTGGATCCATAAGCGGCGTAGAGCGGCACGGGGAAAGCCTAGAGCGTCCTGTCGCAGAGAGCGCAGGGACTGGGTCAACTAGCCTTATGCCCGTGACGACGCGGATCGTGATCATCGGTGGGGGGCCGGCCGGCTACGAGGCGGCACTGGTCGCCGCGGGTCGCGGCCGGGACGTCGCCGAGGTCACCGTGGTCGACTCCGACGGCATCGGTGGTGCCTGCGTGCTCTTCGACTGCGTGCCGTCCAAGACGTTCATCGCCTCGACCGGGGTTCGCACCGAACTGCGCCGCGCCTCGGGCCTGGGATTCGAGATCGGCATCGACGACGCCAAGATCTCGCTGCCCGACATCAACAACCGCGTCAAGACCCTGGCCCGCTCGCAGTCCGCCGACATCGGTACCCAGCTGCTGCGCGAGAAGGTCAACGTCGTGCAGGGCCACGGCGAACTGATCGACGCGGTCCCCGGCATGGCGCGCCACCGGGTGAAGGTCACCACCACCTCCGGCCAGGTCGGCGTGCTCAAGGCCGACGTCGTGCTGATCGCCACCGGCGCCAGCCCCCGCGTCTTGCCCAATGCGGTGCCCGACGGCGAGCGGATTCTGACCTGGCGCCAGCTCTACGACCTGCCCGAGCTGCCCAAGCATCTGGTGATCGTCGGCTCCGGCGTCACCGGAGCCGAGTTCTGCAACGCCTACACCGAACTGGGCGTCGACGTCACCGTCGTCGCCAGCCGCGACCAGATCCTGCCGCACGAGGACAGCGACGCCGCGGCGGTGCTGGAGGACACCTTCGCCGAGCGCGGCGTGACGCTGGTCAAGAACGCCAGGGCCGACTCGGTGGTCAGCACCGGTACCGGTGTCACCGTCACGATGGCCGACGGCCGTGTCGTCGAGGGCAGCCACGCCCTGATGACGGTCGGATCGGTGCCGAACACGTCGGGCCTGGGCCTGGATCGCGTCGGCATCGAGCTCGGTCCCGGCAACTATCTGCCGGTGGACCGGGTGTCGCGGACCTCGGCGGCCGGGATCTACGCCGCCGGCGACTGCACGGGGCTGCTGCCGCTGGCCTCGGTCGCGGCCATGCAGGGCCGCATTGCCATGTATCACGCACTGGGTGAAGGGGTGGCCCCGATCCGGCTGCGCACGGTCGCCTCGGCCACGTTCACCCGACCCGAGATCGCCGCCGTCGGCGTGCCGCAAACCGCGATCGACAGCGGGTCGGTCCCGGCCAGGACCCTGATGTTGCCGCTGACGACCAACGCCCGCGCCAAGATGTCGCTGCTCAAGCGCGGCTTCGTCAAGATCTTCTGCCGTCCCGCCACCGGGGTCGTCATCGGCGGTGTTGTGGTCGCGCCGATCGCCTCCGAATTGATCCTGCCGATCGCCCTGGCGGTGCAAAACCGCATCTCGGTGACCGATCTGGCGCAGACGTTGTCGGTGTACCCGTCGCTGTCCGGGTCGATCGTCGAGGCTGCGCGCCGCCTGATGGCCCACGACGATCTCGACTAGCCTGAGGTCATGAGCGACCCGATCCTTCGACCGGGCACCGGTCAGACCTATCTCGGACCAACCGAGCGTGCGCACGCCTGGCAGCGGCTGGGCAGCGAACAGTTCGACGTCGTCGTCATCGGCGGCGGTGTGGTCGGTGCGGGCTGCGCACTGGATGCCGCGACCCGCGGGCTCAAAGTGGCCCTCGTCGAGGCGCGCGACTTCGCCTCGGGCACATCGAGCCGCAGTTCGAAGATGTTCCACGGCGGTCTGCGCTACCTCGAGCAGTTGGAGTTCGGCCTCGTCCGTGAGGCACTGCACGAGCGTGAACTGTCCCTGACAACGCTGGCGCCACATCTGGTCAAGCCGCTGCCGTTCCTGTTCCCGCTGACCAAGAGGGTCTGGGAGCGGCCGTACATCGCGGCGGGCATTTTCCTCTACGACCAGCTCGGCGGGTCGAAATCCGTTCCGGCGCAAAAACATTTGACGAAGTCCGGTGCGCTGCGACTGGCGCCGGGCCTCAAGCGCAGCTCGCTGATCGGCGGGATCCGCTACTACGACACCGTCGTCGACGACGCCCGGCACACCATGACGGTCGCCCGCACCGCTGCGCACTACGGCGCCGTGGTGCGCACCTCGACCCAGGTGGTCTCGCTGCTGCGGGAGGGCGACCGGGTGATCGGGGTGAAGATCCGGGACTCCGAGGACGGCGAGGTGGAGGACGTCCGCGGTCACGTCGTGATCAACGCGACCGGGGTGTGGACCGACGAGATCCAGGCACTGTCAAAGGAACGTGGCCGCTTTCGGGTGCGGGCGTCCAAAGGCGTGCACGTCGTGGTGCCCCGGGATCGGATCGTGTCCGAGGTGGCGATCATCCTTCGCACCGAGAAGTCGGTGCTGTTCGTGATCCCGTGGGGCACGCACTGGATCATCGGCACCACCGACACCGACTGGAACCTCGACCTCGCGCACCCGGCCGCGACGAAGGCCGACATCGACTACATCCTCGGCCACGTCAACACGGTGCTGGCCACGCCGCTCACGCACGACGACATCGACGGGGTGTACGCCGGCCTGCGGCCGCTGCTGGCCGGGGAGAGCGAAGAAACGTCCAAGCTGTCCCGTGAGCACGCCGTCGCGGTGCCGTCACCGGGCCTGGTCGCCATCGCCGGCGGCAAATACACCACGTATCGGGTGATGGCCGAGGACGCGGTCGACGCCGCCGCCGAGTACATCCCGGCGCGGGTGGCGCCGTCGATCACCGAGAAGGTGCCGTTGATGGGCGCCGACGGATACTTCGCGCTGGTCAATCAGACTCAGAGTGTGGGCGCTGGGTACGGGCTGCATCCGTACCGGGTGCGGCACCTGCTGGATCGGTACGGCTCGCTGATCGGCGACGTGCTGGCGCTGGCCGCCGACAAGCCGGAACTGCTCGATCCGATCACCGACGCGCCGGTCTACCTGAAGGTGGAGGCCGCCTACGCCGCGTCCGCCGAAGGGGCATTGCACCTGGAGGACATCCTGGCCCGGCGGATGCGGATCTCGATCGAGTACCCGCACCGCGGCGTGGACTGCGCCCGCGAGGTCGCGGAGGTTGTCGCCCCGATCCTCGGATGGAGTCAGGACGACATCGACCGCGAGGTGGACACCTATCTGGCGCGGGTGGAGGCGGAGATCCTTTCGCAGGCTCAGCCCGACGACGAGTCCGCCGATGCCCTGCGGGCGTCGGCACCCGAGGCCCGGGCCGAGATCCTCGAACCGGTGCCGTTGAACTGAGCGAGCATTGAGGCGCCGTCGCCCGGCTCCGCTCCCAGATCGCGACGGGATTGGTCCGGCGCGGGTGCGGTTGCGCGGCGGTGCGGTACTGGTGGAATTGGCGGACCGATTCGGTGAAGCTGCCGCGCAGAAGGTATTCGACGGGGAAGTGGTCGACGCCTCCGGCGACGTCATCACCCCGGCCACGGTGTTACCGCCCGGCGCGCACGTGTACCTGTATCGGGAGCTGCCCGACGAGGTGGTGGTGCCGTTCGACATCCCGGTGCTCTACCGCGACGACGACATCGTGGTGGTCGACAAGCCGCATTTCCTGGCCACCATGCCGCGCGGCGGGCATGTCGCGCAAACGGCGTTGGTGCGGCTGCGTCGTTCGCTCGATCTGCCGGAATTGAGCCCGGCGCATCGGCTGGACCGGCTGACCGCAGGAGTGCTGCTGTTCACCGTCCGGCGTGAGGTCCGCGGCGCTTATCAGACGTTGTTCGCGCGTGGCGAGGTGTCGAAGACTTATCTGGCGCGCTCCTCGGCGCCACCGCGCGTTGAGCTCCCCGTGGTGTTGCGTAGTCGAATAATCAAGCAGCGCAGTCATTTACAGGCCGTCGAGGAACCGGGCGAGCCGAACGCCGAGACTCTGGTCGAGGCGTTGGGGGACGGCCGATATCAGCTGACTCCGCGCACTGGGCGCACCCATCAGTTGCGGGTGCACATGGCCTCGCTGGGTCTGCCGATCGACAACGATCCGCTCTATCCGCGGATCGTCGAGGTGGCGGCCGACGATTTCTCCGCCCCGCTGCAGCTGGTGGCGCAGCGGCTGGAGTTCGACGATCCGCTGTCGAGAGAGCCGCGGTCGTTCGTCAGCTCAGCGCAGCTGTAGCTGGTTGCGGTAGGCGGCAGGCACCGGGTGAGCACACTCCGCTACGCGGGAACGGGCCCGGTGAACGTGATCGGCGACGGGCAACACCCGTGGTGGCGTTCGTCGACATGGTCACCGGGCGGGCGCGCTCGTGCAAGGCGATCTGGTGGTCACCTCCCAATGGGTGGTCGGCTGAGTGCCCAATGCCGCCGCGATGGTGACCTTCGGTCCCTAGCGGTCGGCAGTGACGCAGGCCACTGTTGAGACATGGATGACGATCATGAGTTGGTGCTGGTAGCCGCATACCCCGACGTCGAGCGGGCCGCCACCGACTTCCATGAGTTGGAGAAGCGGATCAAGCACGGCTTGGAATTGCGGGCTGCGGCCTTGGTGACGAAGGACGCCGACGGACACCCGCACGTCTTGGAGGCGCACAATCGGCACGGTCGGGTGGCCCTCGGTATGGGCGCCGGGTTGGGGATCCTGTTCGGACTGTTCCTGCCACCCGTGGGCCTCGCCGTCGTGGTTGGGGGAGCGGCAGGCGCTCTAGTGGGGGCGTTCGCCGAGCATGAGCTGCGCATCGGTTTGCAACGTGAAGTGGGTGGCGCGCTCGATGCCGGTACCGGGGTGGTGGTTGCGCTGGTCTATCCCAATGGCCGCGGTCCGGTTGAGTCGACCCTGTATCGCGCCGCCGAGATAAGGTCGGTCCGGATGGACCGCGCCACGGTCAACAGCCTCGACAAACTGGTCGCCGACGAGATCGCGAAGATCACCCACCCGCCGGCCGACCCGGTCACCGCTGACACGACGGGCACCAGTACGTGACGCGGTCCTCGTCCGAGGACTCGGCGCGGCGAATCGGGGAGCCGCAGCGGCGGCACGGTTCACCGGCCCGGCCGTAGACCCAGAGATCCTGGCCGCCTCTGCTGTTGCCGGTGGTGGTGCGATTCACCCGTGTTCGGTTCGCCCACAACATGTCTCGCGCTCGGGTGACCACCCGCAGCGGATCGGGGAGGCTGCTGACGGGACTGGTGGGGAGTCGGCCGAACACGAAGCAGAGTTCGTTGGCGTACACGTTGCCGACGCCGGCGAGGTTGCGCTGATCCAACAGAGCCGTTGCGATCGGACGGTCCGGGTCTTTGGCCAGGTTCGCCGCAGCCACCTTGGCATCCCAGTCGTCACCGAGGAGGTCGGGCCCCAGGTGGTCGACGGCCTCCTCGTCGTGCTCGCGGTCGAGGATTTCCAGGATGCCCAAGTCGATGCCGAGCGCTTGAATGTCCTCGGCTTCCAGGGCGATTCGGATCTTGTACGCGTTGCGTATGGGTTTGCCTTTCGGGCCGACCCGCCATGCCCCGTCCATCTTCAGGTGCGAATGGATGCTGGCCGGGCCCACCCGGATGAACAGGTGCTTGCCGCGACTGATCACCTCGTCGACGGTGTGGCCGGCGAGGTCGACGGTGGCGTAGCGCGGCACGCGGATATCGCACCGCGTCAGCGTCTTACCGACCAGCGCCTCGCGCAGGTTGGCCGCGGTGCGGAAGACGGTATCGCCTTCGGGCATGGTTCCAGCCTAGAAGGGCGGCGGATGGGCGGCGGCTCTCGCCTTGTTGAGTCCGCGTTCCCAGCGGATCCGATCGGCCCGGTCTTGCGCGCGAGTCCGGCGGCGAGCCGGCATCATCAGACCGCGTCCGGGCTGATTCTTCGCCGGGGCCTGGGCTAGGTTGAGCTCCGCGGTCGGAGTGAAGAGCTGCGGAAAGAACAGCGCGCCGCCAGGTTTCGTGATGTAGGTGCGACCCGACGGCGACGTCCAGATCACCTTGCCGTCGGGTAACTGACGGTCCGCCCAGCCGCCTGGTCCGGCATAGAAGGTCTTCAACAGGTGATGCAGCCGGCACAGTAGTTTCAGGTTCGACGGATGCGTGGGCCCGAGCGGGTACGGCACGGTGTGATCGATGTCGGTCATCGAGGCCGGACGGTCGCACCCGGGGAATCGGCAGGTCAGATCCCGGCAGCGGATGAACTCCGCCAGGGCGGCCGAAGGTCGATACCGTGGTTCGGCGCTCAACTCCTTGCCTCCGACCACCGGGCGGAGCTTCGCGCGCTTCGCCAGAGTCCTTACCGTCTCGGCCGGAATGCCGCCGTAGCCTGGCAATAGCGCCGGGGCGTCCCCGTTGCCGGTGACCGTCTTGGCCTCGGCCAGTAGATGGATGACGATCTGCGTCGGCTCGCTGGTGCTGTCGGTACTTGCGGGGCATTCGCCGCACTCGCACTCGCACTGCATCGTCGGGTCCCCGGCTGACCACGCCCCGAGAGCGTCGGCTCGACGCTGCCGAGCGGTTCGCGGGTCGTCCCGACACACGGTCGCCCCGAGTTGGTTCAGCCGCTGGTCAAAGGCTGCTGCGTCGGCGGCGCGGACGCGCCCCCAGATTTCCGCCAATCCGTCTGTGCCAGGGGTGATCTCGATATGGCGGTCGTTGTCGGCTGTGCGCTCGACGCGGACGGCGTCGGGATCCAGCTCGCGGACGGACCAGTCGATGACCTGATTGGTCTTCTCCCGCGAGAAGGTGTTCCACCCGGGCGCCTGTTCCGCGAGCTGGGCGTCGACGGCGGCGAGTGCCTCAGGGTCGGTGATCAACCCGGTGCGGAATACCGCGGCGATGATGATGCGGTATTCGATTGCCCCGGAAGCGAAGGCGGCGCCGAGCTTCGGTAGCCGCTCGATCAGCTGCAGGCCGTAGTCCATTTGCGACGACGCTCGGCCTTGGCTGATTCCCAGTTCGGCACCAACCTCGGCGGCTACTGCGTCCCAATTGTCGACGCACCACTGGGCTCGGTCGGCTGCCTCGACCGATCGCATCCGACGCTGACAGAGCCGACCGGCTGCCAGGAGTCGCTCGGCGATCGCGACCCTTTCATTGCGCTGCCCACGGCGCATTGTCTCGAGGAGATCGGCGTCAGTTCGTGATTCGAACATGTGAGCGATACTACTCCCGGACGCCGACAAGTTTCGTCGTCGGACAGCACTAGAACCCGTCAGCGCAAACGGAGCCCGCGGGGAGTGCGGGAGAAACCGGCGTCGACCAGCGCGTCGACTGTTGCCTTCCGGTCGGCATGCGCACCGGCCTCCAAAACCGGTATACCGTCCAGCTTTTCGACCAGCACGCCGCCGATACGTCCACTCCTGACCAGTTCGGCCAGGGTTCCCGCCGCGGCGCGCTGCGCTTCGTCGTCGGTGCTGAAGTTCAGCAGCGATCGTCCACCGCGCTCTAGGAACCACACCAGCGCACCGTCAACCAGGATGACGAGCGCACCGGCCTTGCGTCCGGGCCGATGGCTGGCGTCGGCGTCCGGGCGGGCGGGCCAGGGCAACGCCGCGCCGTACGGGTTGGCCGGATCGGCAGCCGCCAGCACGACCGCGCGATAGTCGGGCCGCTCAGGGTCCACTCCGTCGAGATAGGTCCGCAGCCGGTCGACCGTCGACGCGACGGCGAACTGCGCTCCGCCCAGCGACTCGACGAAGTAACCGCGCTGGCATCGCCCGGCCTCCTCGAAACCGGTCAGCACCTTGTACATCGTGGCGAACCCGCCTGGAACCCCCTCGGCAGCTGCCGCCCCCTTGGTCAGCACACCATGGCGGTTCAGCAACAACTCTGCTGAGAAATGGGCCCGCACAGTCGAATCCGGCTCGCGAGCCGGCACCGCCGACCACCGCCCGGCGACCGTCGAATCCACCGAGCGGGCTTGGGCGTGCGCCACCGAATAGCGGCTCAACCGCGGCGCGCGGCGCTGCCGGTGCGCCGGCGCGGCGGGACGACGGGTACCGGGCTTGCGTCCACCCGCCAGCATGGCGCGCACCGGCGCGAACGTGTCGCCGGTGACCCAGCCGGCCCAGATCAGGTCCCACAGCGCGGCTTTGGCGGTCTCCTCCGAACCGCCGACCAGCTGCCGGAAGAAGAATGCGCCGCGTGCCTCACCGGGCTCGCCAAGGACCTCGAGGATCGCGCGGTGCGCATCGGTGAAGTCGATCTCGGCTGGAGTCGCGAGCGTCAGCGGTGCGGTGTCCGCGTGGTGGAACGTGATCCAGCCGTCGCTGCCCGAGATCGATCCCGCCCCTGACCAGGTGACCTCACCGGAGGCCAGCAGCTCGTCGAGCATCGCCGGCTGGTAGTCACGCACCCGCGGGCCGAACACCAGCGGCTCGACCGCCGATGCGGGGATCGGCACCCCGGCCAGCTGGTCGATCACGCTTGCCAAACCGTCGACTCCAGACGTCGCAGAGCTGCCGACCTGCTGCCACGCGGGTAGAAAGCGGGCGTACGCCGCCGTGCTGACCGGCTCGACCTGGGCGCGCAGCGCCGCCAGCGAGCGGCGACGCAGGATGCGCAGCACCTCGGCGTCACACCACTGGTCTGCGTCTGGGGCGGCGACGAACTCGCCGCGAATCAGCTTGCCGTCCACCGACATCCGGCCCAGCACGTCAGCAGCGACCCGCAAGCCGAGGCCGAACCGGGTCGCGGCCTCGGCGGTGGTGAACGGGCCGCGGGTGCGGGCGAAGCGACCCATCAACTCACCGAGGGGGTCGGGCACCGCCTCGGTGAAACTCGTCGGCACTCCGACGGGCACGGCGACGCCGACCGCATCGCGCAGCCGTCCGATGTCCTCGATGCCCGCCCACCAGGACTGCCCGGCGTACGACAGCGGCAGCGCGCGTCTGGCGGCATGCAGTCCGTCCAGCCACGCACCGACGTCGGTGGCGGTGCAGCGCTCGGCGATCTCGGCCTCGGTCAGCGGGCCGAGCAGGCGCAGCAGGTCCGCCACGCCTTCGGCGTCGCGAGCCTTGCGGTCCTCGGAAAGATGTTGCAGCTGCCGCGATGTCGCGGCAATGACGTCAGGGTCGAGCAGCTCCCGGAGCTCGACACGGCCGAGCAGTTCCGCCAGCAGGGTGCTGTCCAGCGACAGTGCGGCCGCGCGGCGCTCGGCCAGCGGGCTGTCGCCCTCGTACATGAACGCGCCGACATAGCCGAACATCAGCGACGCCGCGAACGGTGACGGCATCGGTGTCTCGACCTCCACCAACCGCACCCGACGCTGGGCGATCCGGCTCATCAGGTCGGTCAGCGTCGGAACGTCGTAGACGTCCTGCAGGCATTCGCGCACCGCCTCCAGCACGATCGGGAAGTCGGGGTATTTGCGCGCCACATCCAGCAATTGGGCCGCCCGCTGCCGCTGGTGCCACAGCGGCGAACGCTTACCGGGATGGCGTCGGGGTAGCAACAGCGCCCGCGCCGCGCATTCCCGGAACCGCGACGCGAACAGCGCCGAACCGCCCACCTCGGTGGTGACCAGCGGCTCGATCTCATCGGGGGCGAAGACGAACAGGTCGGCGCCGGGCGGGGCATCCTCGGTGTCGGGCAACCGCACCACGATGCCGTCGTCGGAGGCGGTGGGCTTCTCGTCGATGCCGTACCGCTCCAGCAGCCGGCGGCTGACCGCGAGAGCAAGCGGACCGTGCACCTTCAGTCCGTAGGGGGAGTGCAGCACCACCCGCCAGTCGCCGAGCTCATCGCGGAAACGCTCGACCAGCAGAGTGGTGTCGCTGGGTACCGTGGCGGTGGCGTTGCGCTGATCGTCGAGTAGCTGCCACAGGTTGTCGGTGGCATAGTCGGCAAAACCCAGTTCATTGCAGCGTGTTTCGAAATCGCCGCGGCCCATCGCGGCCAGCTCGCCGGTGAATTTGCCGATCGCCTGGCCGAGCTCGGCGGGCCGGCCCGCGTCGTCGCCGCGCCAGAACGGCAACCGCGCGGGTTGTCCCGGCGCGGGGATGACGAGCACCCGGTCGTGGGTGATCTCGGTGATCCGCCAGCTGGTCGCTCCCAGTGAGATGACGTCGCCGGGCCGCGACTCGTATACCATCTCTTCATCGAGTTCGCCTACCCGCGAGGGCTTTTCGGAATCGGTGGCCAGGTAAACGGTGAACATGCCACGGTCGGGGATGGCGCCGCCGGAGGTGACCGCCAGCCGCTGGGCACCGGGACGCGCGGTCAGGGTGCCGTTGTCGCGGTCGTAGATCAATCGCGGCCGCAGCTCGGCGAAATCCGTCGATGGATACTTCCCTGACAGCAGATCCAGAGTTGCCTCGAATGCGCTGCGCGGCAACGTCGCAAACGGTGCGCTGCGCCGGACGACGTCGAACCACTCGTCGGCGCTGACCGGCTCCAGGGCGCACGCGGCCACGGTGTGCTGGGCCAGCACGTCGAGCGGATTGGTGGGCACCCGCATGGTTTCGATCTGTCCGGCGAGCATGCGTTGCACGCTGACGGCGCAGCCGATCAGGTCGGTCCGGTGTTTGGGGAACAGCACCCCGCGGGAGATCTCGCCGACCTGGTGACCGGCCCGTCCGACGCGCTGCAATCCGCTGGCCACCGACGGCGGCGCTCCCACCTGAATCACCAAATCCACTGCGCCCATGTCGATTCCGAGCTCCAGGCTCGATGTCGCCACCACGGACTTGAGCCGCCCGCTTTTGAGGTCGTCCTCGACCGCGGCGCGCTGCTCCTTGGACACCGAGCCGTGGTGGGCGCGGGCCAGCAGCGGCTCGGCTCCGTAGGTCTGCCCGCTGCCCATGATGTGCGCCGGTGGTCCGCCGGGCACCTGGCGGTTGGGTGGCGCGTCCAGTTCGACGCCGGAGCGTTCGGCATGAATTTCGTTGATGCGCGCGGTGAGCCGCTCGGCGAGGCGGCGCGAGTTGGCGAACACGATGGTCGAGTTGTGTGCCTCGATGAGGTCGACGATGCGCGCCTCGACATCGGGCCAGATGGTGTTGTTCTCCAAGTTGGCCATGTCGGGCACCGGCACCTGGACGGTCAGCCCGAACGTCTTCGTTGCCGGCGGCGCGACGATGGTCGTCGGCCTGGCGCCGGAGAGGAACCGGGCCACTTCCTCGGGTGGGCTGACCGTCGCGGACAGCCCGATGCGCTGGGCCGGTTTCTCCAGCAGCGCATCGAGGCGCTCCAGGGATACCGCCAGATGCGCGCCGCGCTTGGTGGCGGCCACCGCGTGCACCTCGTCGACGATCACCGTCTCGATGCCGGTCAGGGTCCCCCGAGCCGCGGAGGTCAACATCAGGAACAGCGACTCCGGGGTGGTGATCAGGATGTCGGGAGGCTTGGTGATGAGCTCGCGCCTGCGGGCGGGCGGGGTGTCGCCGGAGCGGACGCCGACGCTGATCTGCGGGGCAGGCACACCATCGCGTTCGGCGATGCGGGTGATGCCGGTCAGCGGGGTGCGCAGGTTGCGTTCCACGTCGACGGCCAGTGCCTTGAGCGGGGAGACGTAGAGCACCCGGGTGCCACGTTTCTCCGGCTCATGGGCCAGCTGGTCGATCGCCCACAGAAAGGCCGCCAGCGTCTTACCCGACCCCGTCGGGGCGATGACCAGGGTGTTGTCCCCGTCGGCGATCGCTGACCAGGCCCGCGCCTGCGCAGCGGTCGGCTCGGCGAACGTGCCTGTGAACCAGCGCCGCGTCAGCGGGCTGAACCGGCTCATCGGATCGGGGGAACGCACGACTCCAGGGTGCCAGGGGGTACCGACAGATCGAAGGCGTAGACGCCGCCCACAATTGTCGGATATGTAGATCACCGAACGTTTGCGCGCCATAATGTTGGCCTGAGGGGCAGCCATCGGGGGATGCTGCGACGTTCGGGGGGTGAAGTGACGTCGGCAACCGCAATCTGTCGGTCGTGTGGGGCCGAGCCATCGCAGGGGGCCCGGTTTTGCGGCTCGTGTGGTGAGCGCCTGACGCCGGCCGCGGATCATGCCGAATACAAACAGGTGACCGTGCTGTTCGCCGATGTCGCGCGGTCGATGGGCCTTGCCGCGGCGCTGGACCTGGAGCGATTGCGCGAGGTCATGACCGACCTGGTGGAGTGGTCCGCCGCGGTGGCGCGCCGGTATGGCGGGTCGGTGGAGTACACCGGCGACGGGATCATGGCACTCTTCGGTGCGCCGCTCTCATTGGAGGATCACGCGGTCCGGGCGTGCATGGCCGCGCTGGACATTCAGGACGAGGCGCGGCGCCTGGCCGCCGTGGTGAAGGAGCGCGACGGGCTCGACCTCCGGTTACGCGTCGGGCTGAATTCCGGCCGAGTGATCGCCGGGATGATCGGTTCCGGTGCGCTGGGCTACGCCGCCACCGGTGAGACGGTCGGCTTCGCGCAGCGGATGGAGTCGGTGGCGTCCCCGGGTGAGGTGATGCTCTCCGAGACGACCGCACGGCTCGTCGACCACCAGGCCGTCCTGGCCGCGGCCGAGCCCGTCATGATCAAGGGCTTCGATGCGCCGGTACGCGGATTTCGGCTGGTGTCGATCCGCGCGCGGGGCCCCAAGTCCGACCGGGTCGAGGCGAGTCTGGTGGGTCGGCGTTGGGAACTCGCCGCCCTGGACGCCATGGTGGACCGCGCGACCGACGGTCGCGGTGGTGTGGTCAGTGTGATGGGGCCGCCGGGGATCGGTAAGTCGCGGGTGGCTCGGGAGGCCGCGGCGCTGGCCGCTTTGCGCGGCGTGGACGTGGTGTGGACCTTTTGCGAATCGCACGCCCGGGACGTGCCTTTCCACCTCGTGACGCAGTTGCTGCGTGCCGTCATCGGGGTGACCGAACTCGACAATGCCTCGGCCCGGGCCACGATTCGGGACCGGCTTCCCGCCGCCGCGCCGCAAGACCTGTTGCTGCTCGACGAATTGCTCGGCGTCGCAGACCCGGAAGTGCCACTGCCCGTGATCGATCCGGATGCTCGCCGGCGGCGGCTGACCGCCATGATCAACACCGCGTCCCTGGCGCGCACGACGCCCGAGCTGGTGGTCATCGAGGATGTGCATTGGATCGACGTGGTCAGCGAATCCATGGTGTCGGAATTTCTGTCCGTTGTGCCGCGAACTCCGTTGATGGTGCTGATCACCGCTCGGCCAGAGTATCGCGGAGAGCTCTCACGGGTGTCCGGTGCCCAATCCATAGCCCTTGCGCCGCTGAGTGATTCGGATACCGCGGCGTTGTTGATCGAGCTGCTGGGATCGGACTCCTCGGTGGACGAGGTGGCGGGGATCATCGCGGACCGGTCGCAGGGAAATCCCTTCTTCGCCGAGGAGATGGTCCGCGAGCTGGTCCAGCGCGGCACCTTGCACGGTGAGCCGGGCAGCTACGTGTGCGGCGCCGACGTCGCGGAACTGGACGTGCCGGTGACGGTGCAGGCCGCGCTGGAATCGCGCATCGATCGGCTGAGCGTGTCGGCCAAGCGCACCTTGACTGCGGCGTCGGTGGTCGGCAACCGCTTCGGCGAGGACCTGCTCGCGGCGCTCGGAGCCGACCCGGATTTCGGGGAACTGCTCGACGCGGAGCTGGTCGAACAGGTTCGGTTCACACCGGCCGCCGAGTACGCCTTCCGCCACCCGTTGGTCCGGGCGGTGGCCTATGAGTCACAGCTGAAGTCGGATCGCGCCGAGTCGCATCGGCGCCTGGCCGTCGCCATTCAGCAACGAGCGCCAGAGTTGTTGGAGGACAACGCCGCCCAGATCGCCGAGCACTTCTATGCCGCAGGTGATCTGCGGGCCGCCTACGACTGGCACATGCGAGCGGGTGCCTCGTCGGGCAACCGCGATGTGTCCGCCGCGCGGGTCAGTTGGGAGCGCGCCTGTCGCATCGCCGACGAGTTGCCCGACGATGCCACCGATGTGCTCGCGGCGCGCGTCGCCCCCCGCACGATGCTCTGCGCATCGGGGTGGCAAGCCATCGAAGAAAGCCGTGGCCGGATCGAGGAACTTCGAACGTTGTGTGCCCAGGCGGGAGATCAGGTTTCGCCGGCGATCGGAATGTCCGGTTTGGCCACCGAGCTGATGTATTCGGGCCGCTCCGTCGAGGGATCCCGGCTGATGTCGGAACAGATGCACCTGATGGCGTCGGTCGGCGATCCGAGCGTGATCGTGTTGGGAATGATCGCGTTCAACAACTGGTTCGACGCCGGTGAGTTCGATGAGATTCTGCGCTGGTCGGAAATGGTCATCGAGCTGACCGAGGATGACCCGAGCATCGGCGCCGGGATGGGGTTCGGGTCGCCGCTGGCCGCGGCGCTGGCATGGCACGGAGTCGCCGCGTGGTGGCGCGGTCTACCCGGTTGGCGCGACGATCTTTCGCGGGCGTGGGCGATTGCCCAGAAGTGCGATCCGACCACGTCGGCGATGGTGGTCGGGTGGACCTTCGGACTCGAAATCGCGTTCGGCGTCCTCCGCGCGGACGACGCGGCGTTGCAGACGATCGAGGAGGCCGTGCAGACCGCCGAGGGGTCGAGCAATCCGGCGCTCAGCATCGCCACCTGGACGCTGGCGGTTGCATTGCTCGAACGCGACTCCGCCGATGGCCGCCGGCGCGGGCTGGAGCTGATGGCCCGGGTTCGCGACATGTGGGTGCGGGAGCCCATCGAGTTCCTGATTCCGGTTGCCGACTTCTGTTCCGCGGCCCAGCGATGCAGGCAAGGCGAGCGCGCCGCCGTCCTACCCGTGATCCGAGGCGCTGTGGCGGATCTGCACCGGTCGGGCCGGCCCTTCTTCGGCGTCCTCGGTGTCCGTGCCCTGGTTGAGACGCTGGTGGACGGCGGCGACGCAGCCGATCTCGACGAGGCCGAACGGGCGATCGAGTTCTTGACCAGCTGGCTGGGGGATACCGGGTCGGCGGTGGTAGCGGTCACCGAGCTGCGACTGCGAGCCCTGCTGGCCAGATCCCGCGGCGACGATGTCGCGTATCGCGTTCTGGCCGAACGGTACCGGGCGATGACGCGAGCCCTGGACTTCGACGGATGACGGCGGATGCGGCGTGCAGATCCTGCGGCAGCGCGCTGCGCGGCGACGCCAGGTTCTGTGATCAATGCGGGGCTCCGACCGCGGGGACGGCGGATGCCGCCGAGTACAAGCAGGTGACGGTGTTGTTCGCCGATGTCGCGCGGTCGATGGACATTGCCGCGGCGCTGGATTTGGAGCGATTGCGCGAGGTCATGACCGACCTGGTGGAGCGGTCCGCAGCGGTGGCGCGCCGGTATGGCGGGTCGGTGGAGTACAACGGCGACGGCGTCATGGCGCTCTTCGGCGCGCCAATGGCCCTGGAAGATCACGCTTTTCGCGCCTGCCTGGCCGGTCTCGATATCCAAGATGAGGCACGTCGGTTGGCCGACGAGTTGAAGCACGGTGACGGCATCGATTTCGGCGTCCGGGTGGGGCTGAACTCGGGGCGGGTAATCGTCGGCGAGATCGGCTCGGGGGCGCTCGGCTACCGCGCCACCGGTGAGACGGTGGGACTGGCACAGAGGATGGAG
>JAKFVT010000013.1 GCA_021732005.1 Mycobacterium sp.
ACGCTGTGCAAGTCCGGGGGCGGAGTCGGCTTGTAGAAGAACACCGCTGCGATCGCAATCGCCGCGACAACGACTGCCGCCCCGGCAACGATCACCTCGACGACGGTCGTCCGCCGCTTCAGCTTTTTGATGACCCTTTTTGCCCCCGGCATAGCGCGGACGGTAGCTGATCGGCAACTATCCGTGTGGACCAGGCAGCACTGTCACAGGGACGAGTAAGCGTTCCCGCAGGATCGATCTCAGGGTTTTATCTCCATGTCACCGGTAGTTCAACAAGCCCGTGGGACAACGAATGGAAGCCGGCGGTCATCGTGGCCGGATCAGTGCACAGCTGCAGGGTGGGGAAGCGAGGAATGAGCTGCGCGTAGACCGTCTTGAGTTCCAGGCGGGCCAGCGCCGCGCCCAGGCAGTAGTGCAGGCCGTAGCCGAAGCCGACGTGGGCCGCGCCGGTGCGGTTGAGGTCCACCCGGTCGGGATCGGTGAAGACGTCGGGGTCGTGGTTGGCCGCGCCGGGGTCGAGCAGGACCAGGTCTCCTTCCCGGATCGTCACTCCGCCGGCGTCGATGTCGCCGCGGGCATAGCGCGGCACGCCGACACCGCCCGTCATGCCGGCGCGCAGAACCTCCTCGACAGCCTTCGGGATGAGCTCCGGGTTGTGCAGCAGGGTCTGCCACTGGTCGGGGTTGCTCAGCAGTAGCAGGCACCCCACCCAGATCTGGGTCACCGTCGTCTCATGGCCGGCGAAGAGCAACTGCATCGCCAGCGTGGCGATCTCGAAGTCGGCCAGATCGGGCTCGTCGCACAGGCGGGAGATGACGTCGTCGTCCGGGTTCGCACGCTTCGCGTTGACCAGTTCCATGCCGTAGCCGAGCAGCGACTCGAGCCCCTTGAGGGAGACGTCGTCGTCGGGGGAGAACGCGGCGTCGTCGACCCAGAGGCGGAAGCGGTCCCGGTCGGCGTACGGCACGCCGAGCAGATCGCAGATCACCAGGATGGGCAGCGGCTGGGCCAGGCTGGTCAACAGATCGGCCGGCGGCCCCTGGAGTTGCATGTCGTCGAGTAGGGCGGTGCACAGACCCTCGACCTTCGGCTGCAGGGTGCGCATGTGCCGGGGACCGAAGTGCGGCTGCAGTAGTTGGCGCATACGGGCGTGGTCGGTCGGCTCGGAATCGAAATCGCCGATCGGGCCGCCGAACAACGCCGAGGTGCGGCTGCGCGGGGCGTTGGCGGGGTCGCGGTGCGTGCGGCCCAGGAGTTCGTTGTCCATCAGGCTGCGCACGAGTGAGTAACCGGTCACCAGCCAGGCCTCGTCGCCGACGGAGGTCAGGACTTTGTGGATCGGTCCGGTGCCCTGCAGCGCGAGGAGGTCGTCGGGGGAGCGCAGCGGGTGGCTCTGACGGAACGGCAGCTGGGCAGTGGCGGTCATGGTGGGAGAGTACGGCTGCCCGAGTCGGTGCGGGGCAACTTTTGAGACGTTTGGTCTTGTATGCCTCGCTGAAGCGAAACGTGATCGACGAAGCGCTATTCGGCTTTAGCATCGAGCGGTGGCTCACATGGATGCTCGCACGTTGAGCGCACTCGTCGGTGCGTGCGCCGGGTTGGCGACGACTGCCTTGTGTCTTGCCGTCGTTGCGTCCGCCGATCCGCCGTCCTGGAACGGTGAGTATGCGATCACGTTCATCGTCGGCCCGAAAGCAGGAACGAGTGTGGCCGCCGGTCAGCCCGAACAACAGCACACCGAAACCTATGGCTTCCAATCGAACTGCGCGGACGGAAAGTGCACCGCCACGATCACCAGTGGCCCTCCGCCGAGTAACCCGACTGTCCCGCAGCCTGTCCAGTTCACCTGGGATGGGTCATCGTGGGCGCAAGCCAGTGACTTTCAGTGGCAGTGCCTGATGCCCGACGAGACGATCCAATGGAATCCGGCGCACGCCGAGGTGCGGTACACGCCTCAAGCTGATGGATCCCTTTCCGGCACGATGCACACCGACATCGTGAGCGGCGCCTGCCAGGGCACTGTCGATATGAACATGACGGCCGAGCGCGCTTAGCTGGCGTGGAATGCGCTGCCCGTGCAGCGCCTCAGGGCCTCACGAAGTTCCCGCTCACGCATCGAGGCCCGCAGACATCTCGAATTTCTAAGGGCTGCAGAGAAAGTCGAGGCGAGTCAGCGGGATCCGGCGCCCACCCGCCCCGAGAAACAAGAAAGGCCCGGGGGTAACCGGGCCTGACCTGCATAAACTCTGGTGCGCGATACTGGGATTGAACCAGTGACCTCTTCCGTGTCAGGGAAGCGCTCTCCCGCTGAGCTAATCGCGCGGGACCAATCTCTTGGAGGTGGAGACGGGAATCGAACCCGTGTGCACGGCTTTGCAGGCCGTTGCCTCACCACTCGGCCACTCCACCGTTGGGTCTGATGCCGCACTTGCACCTTCGAGCGGATGACGGGATTCGAACCCGCGACCCTCACCTTGGCAAGGTGATGCGCTACCAACTGCGCTACATCCGCACGCTTCGGACGAGACCGTCGCCCGCTGCGAAGGACGACAATAGTCGAGATAGGCGAAGCCGCACAAATCCCCTCGCCGCAGCCCCGCGACGAGCGCATTCTGG
The DNA here is from genome assembly GCA_021732005.1 of Mycobacterium sp. Taxonomy (GTDB): domain Bacteria; phylum Actinomycetota; class Actinomycetes; order Mycobacteriales; family Mycobacteriaceae; genus Mycobacterium. The sequence continues at coordinate 2,617 of JAKFVT010000013.1, forward strand.
CTGGACGGGTGTGCCGTGATAATGTTCGTCCTCGGCGAATCGGGCACCATTCTCATGGTGTGCGCGCACCGGGTCTCGTAGCTCAGTGGGAGAGCGTCCGCCTCACACGCGGAAGGTCGCTGGTTCGATACCAGCCGGGACCACCACATACTCCGCGGCTGCAGCGGCAACCGTCGTCAGCGGTTGGTCAACGCCAGTCCCGGAATGCATCAAGAATGCGGTCGCGGTAAACCGGGTCAAGATCTTCGTCGCCGATGCTGCCAAGGGTCTTGATGGTGCTTCGAAATTGCGCGAGGTAGTTTTCGCAGCCGTCACACTCCAGAAGGTGCATGTCGAAGCGTGCTCGGGTGTCCAGGTCGAGGGCGCCGTCCAGGTAGGCCGTGACGAGTTCGACCAGCTCGTTGCAATCCATCGGTCCGCTACTCACTGCGCGTCTGCTAGGTAGTCTTCGAGCGCTTGGCGCACGGCGGCGCGTCCGCGGTGCAACAGCACCCGCTGGTTGGCCACACTGATATCGAGCAGAGCGCACACCTCACCTGAGTCGAATCCGAGCATGTCGCGCAGGGTGACGACGACACGTTGCCGTTCGGGCAGTTTATCCAGTTCGGCGCGGGCGATCGCGACGAACTCCGCGCCGAGTACGGACCCTTCCGGAGTGTCGGGGAAGGCTGAGGGTGCCCCGCCGTCCTTCCAGTGCCCGGACCACTCATCGCCGGCTTCTCGGAAGCGAGCCGGGTCTACGGTGCCCCCGGTGTAGGCCGCGATTGCAGCATCGGCATCGCGGCGTTCCCGGATTCCTCGGGTCTTGGCGATGTTGATCATCACGGTGAAAAGCCATGTGCGCAACGAGGATCGGCCTTCGAACTTGGCGATGCCCTTGACGAGCGCGATCCAGGTCTCCTGGACCACTTCCTCGGCGATTTCGCGGCTGGGCACATATCCGCGAGCCACCCGCAGCAGTGAGGGGGTGTGCTCATCGACGAGCCGGGCGAAAACGACATCGTCGCCCTCTCGCAGCGCAGCGATGAGCGCCGTCTCGTCCGCGGTCTCCGTCATCGAAAGCTGATGTTAGCCGCTCAGCGGTACTCCGGATTGGCGAAATCGTAGCGGCACCCCGCGTCCCATCCCGATCGAAGGTTTCCATACGCCGGAACACCGCCCGCTGCGCGGAGCAGCTGGGCCAGATGCATGAGGTTCCAGGTCATGAAGGTGGTGTTCCGGTTGGTGAAGTCGTTTTCCGGTCCGCCCGACCCCGGGTCCAGGTAGGACGGGCCGGGACCTGCCTCGCCGATCCAGCCGGCGTCGGCTTGCGGCGGGATGGTGTAGCCAATGTGTTGCAAGGTGTAGAGCACGTTCTGTGCGCAATGCTTGACGCCATCCTCGTTGCCGGTGATCAGACAGCCGCCGACCCGCCCGTAGTACAGGTACTGGCCGGCATCGTTGAGGAGATGCGAACCGCCGTAGAGTCGCTCATGGACCCGCTTCATGACGGAGCTGTTGTCGCCCAACCAGATCGGCCCCGCCAGTACCAGTATGTCGGCGGCCAGTACCTTCTCGAAGATCGCCGGCCAGTCATCAGTGGTCCAGCCGTGCTCGGTCATATCCGGCCAGACCCCGGTGGCGATGTCGTGATCGATCGCACGGATCACCTCGACGGCCACACCGTGTTTATTCATGATGGTGGTGCTGATGTCGATCAGGCCCTCTGTGTTGCTGGGTTCGGGCGTGCGCTTGAGCGTGCAGTTGATGAACAGCGCACGCAGTCCGGTGAAATCGTCCGGCACAGCGGTCATGGTCTGCTCCTTGAGTACGGTCGGCGATCCGGTCAGCGAGGTCTTGTTGTGACTAGGTGCACCCAAAGGCCCGCACCGTTACAACGCCACAGCGCGTGACGGTCAGCGGGAATTCACCGCACTGCGCTGATGATCCCGCACACAGCGGAATGGACCGCGGCTGGAACTGGAAGTCGTAACGTGCAGCCGCCGCGGTGACACCAAATACCGACAGAAGCAATAACAACCCGGGCCGTCGCCACGGCGGCCGGATGACACAGATGGAAGTGAAACCGATGAGGCTCAACGTGATCCGCGCGCGCACCGGCGCCCTTGCCCTGAGCGTCGGGGCGGCCCTCGCCGTGAGCACGCTCACCGCGTGTTCGAGTAGCAAGCCCGAGGCAACAGCCACGAGTGCGATCACCAGTGTGGCCGCGGCAATGCCGGCGCACGCCACCTTCATCGCCGACATGCCGGCGGCGCCGGGCGCTCCAATGATGACGATGGCCATCACCGTCGAGGGTGACAAGGTCGTCGCATACGCGACCAACGGAACCAACGACGAGGCCTACTTCATTGGTACGCAGAAGGATGGCCACATAGACCTCGACTCGATGTACGCCGATCACCTGACGGCGTCCTTCGACGGTCACAAGGTCAGCGGAGTGATCGTGATGAACGAGAATGGCGCTGCCCCTGAGAAGTTCGCAGCATCACCGGTGCAGGCTCCAGCCGGCATATACACCGCTACTCACGGCGATTCCCGTGCATCGTGGGTGGTCCGACCTGACCACACGATGATCGGGGTAATGGACAACAGTGCTCCCGGTAACCACAAGGTAACCGATGCGATCGCCGCCGAGAATCAGCAGTTCAAGGACAGCGTCCGCAAGATGAGACTGGAGCGGCAGATGCAGCCTGCCCCGCCGATGGCCTATGGGACGTGGTCGATGGATATGCACGGCAAGACGGTCACCGCAGTGCCTGTCACCGGAGGCATGACCTTCTGATCCAGCGCATCTGACTGAAACAGGTTGCGATGCTGCGGCCCCGGAGATAGTGGCCAGGGCCGCAGCCCGTTGAGGATCAGGCCGCACGGCGGCGTAACGGTATGGCGATTTCTGACCACTGAGCTCCAGGGAAGCGGTCGTCTTGTTGGCGGGCTACCCCAATCGCTGGCCGCCGACCGTTGGGACGTGCGCTCACCTCGGGGCTTCGGCACCCACAACGGAGGTCACATGGACAGTACTGAAAGTCAAGGGTGGTGGCGTCGGGGCACGGGACCATTCCGTCTGCGCACGCGTGCGCTACGCGAATGGGCAGGCGGCACGCGCAAGTTGCGATGCCAGGAAATGGTCGAGCTGATCACTCTGTACTTGGAGGGCGCGTTGGATGCCGCCACGCACACCCGGTTCGAGCAGCACCTCCAGCAATGTGATGGTTGCGCAGGCTATCTCGAGCAATTTCGGACCACCGTACAAACCGTCGGCTCGATCCGCGAGGAGCAGATCGACCCCGTCTTCCGTGCCCGCTTACTCGATGCGTTCGCCGAAACGGCCGGCTCGTGGTAACCCGCAGCACCGATGAGTCGGCGCTGATCGCGGCGCTACGTGCAGGCGACCAAAACGCCTTCGGCCTGCTGGTCGACGAGTACACCCCGACGATGCTGCGAGTGGCCCGCGGTTATGTAGCCACCCACTCGATCGCCGAGGAAGTCGTCCAAGAGACGTGGATGGCGTTGGTGAAAGGTATTTCGAGATTTGAAGGCCGATCATCGTTGCGGACATGGCTTTTCGCTGTGATGATCAACATCGCCAAGGCTCGCGGGATCCGTGAGCGCCGCGACAGGGACGCCGTCGCAAGGTTCATAGAAGCAACTGTCGATCCGGCACGATTTCACGCTGGGGGAGACGCGCGCGCCGGCTCGTGGAAGGAGCCACCGACTGCGTTCCCCGACAGCCCGGAAGGTTCAGTACTCAGTCAGGAATTGCGCACCATCGCCCAACGTGAGCTTGAAAGACTGCCTGAGCGCCAACGCAGCGTGGTCACGCTGCGCGACATGCTGGGCTTTGATTCCGCAGAAGTATGTGAACTTCTCGACATCACCGCCGGTAACCAGCGGATCCTGCTGCATCGGGGTCGAGCGGCCATACGCCGGGTCCTCGAAGACTACGTCAGGGACGACTCCTCGGCACCGACCGACTCGTAACAGCTGGCCGTGATTTACGGATCTAATCGCGCGCCCGGCACCCGCCGATCTGCGCACACGATGTGTGATCCCAACGCCAAATGCTCACGGCTGTTGAGCCCTGACACGTCGAGGTCGGTAGAGACCGGATAGCAAGCGTTCTCGCGGACGCCGTTCAACGGTCCTGGACACGGCGGAAGCGAACTCGCCGTGCGCGTCGGGGTACGACGTGCACGGCGAGTCGATGACTCCTGGCCGCGAGTTGGGCGCTATCGACCTTCGGCTACGGCGACGACCTGTTGGGCTGCCGATCGTCGGACGGCCCGGACGGAGTCTGCCAGTGTCCATGCCGAGAGCCCGATCAGGGCAACGTCTTTGATGAGGAACTGCCCAGTCGAGGAGAGCACCGGAAATCCGCCGGCGGATGCCTCGCCGATGCCGGGCGTCGTGAAGAGAAAGCTGATGGTGCCGAGGAACAATCCGATGGCCCCGATGCTGCCGACGACAGAGAGCTTGGGTGCCAACGGCTTGATGGCGACGAGCACGGCCACCGCGATCTCGACGACACCCAGCAGTGTCGAGAACGTACCGACATCGAAAATGTTGTACAGCCAGCTCATGAGGGGGCTGTTGGCGACGAGCGGTTGAATCCCGTGTGCCTCGTAGGAGGTGAATTTCAGTGCACCAATCCAGCCAATGACGACGACGAGGCCGTATCGGGCTAGCACGCTGCCAGCGGTCTCGATAGTGGAATCGATCTTCGGGATGGTTGTGCGCGAGCGGTTTTGGATCGTGGTCATGGTGATGGCCTTCCCAGAGTGAATGTGTTACCGGTGTGGTGCCCAGACCAGAGTTGAGCGTTACACAGCACCACGTAACGATCGTCTATGGGGTGTGGAGCATCCGAAGTTGTTGGCGCACAGTGCACCTCGACAACGGGCCATGGACGCTGCCGTCGAATTGGACGCTATAGCCCTCGTCTTGCAGGGCCATCACGGTGTCGGTAGCCGATCCCCCGGCGGGGCCAGCTGCAGCCGTCGCGGCCAACCCGAGAGCCGCCGCTGCCAAGGCGCCGACCGTGGCGGCGGCGATTGAGTGGCCGATGACTATCGAGAACAGCGTGCGTCGAACTTGATCAGAACGCGGACTGCCGGGTTGGGCCAGTGGGGGCGATAGGCACGGAGGTCGCCGGAATCCCGGTCACACGAGGCCTCGGGGCAAGCGGGTCGCTCTGCGCTTGCGCCGTTCGCTGCACCGGAGCCGCCGGCGATTGGCGCCGGGCGGGAGCAGCCGGCGCGGGCGCGGTTTGTGCCGGCTGGGTGGTGGTCGAGGGATGACGAACGGGATGCCAATTCGGGTCCAGGCCGGCAGAGTGACCGGTTGTGGTCTTCGCCGAAGCGGTGACTTCGACGTGGGGAATATGTGCGAACGCCGGGGGAGCGACGGTCAATGCGCACGCTACGCCCAGACCGGCCAGAAGTTGTCCCGCCGCTACTCGGGTCGATTTCATCAGTGTGTCCTTACGGTTGGTGGTTGAAGATGACTTGCCAACTGGCGCGTATGAAGCAGGGTGTCTTCGGGTTTGGGAAGCGTTACGTCTCGGTATCGATGGCATTGGCCGCGGTTCATCAAACGGCAGGCGCGGTTGATCTCGTTCCCGCCAAGTGCCCCGCTCGTCACACTGACGAACTCGCCGCACTTACTCCCAGACAGCTCAGGGAGAAACCGGCGTAACGCCAGGCCCGTCTCGGATCACTAAGACGGGGTAAAGACTGTCTGTCGAGCCTGAAAGGCACACATCTGATGTCGGATGCTCTCGTCGCTTCGCGAATTCGCTCCCAGTTATCGACGTCGCTCATTACCGCTGGCGAAATCGTGAGTCGATACAGCCTCGTCGTCGTGCTGGCGTGGATCGGATTCGGAAAGTACGCGAAAATGGAGGCACGGGTGCTCATCGAGCACAGCCCGCTGATGTCCTGGCTCTATGACTTCTTCAGCATTGGTGCATTGGCAAGAACATTGGGCACGGTCGAGATCGTCGCCGCGGTTCTTATCGCACTTCGGCCGTTATGGCCCAAGGCGTCGGCGGTCGGCAGCGCGACGGCGGTGGTCCTGTTTCTCGGGACATTGAGCTTCCTTTTCACGACTCCCGGACTTGTGGCCACGCATTACGACGGCGTTCCCGTCCTTGGTGCTCAACCCGGGCAGTTCCTGCTGAAGGATCTTGTGCTCATCGGCGTGGCGCTGTGGACGCTAGGAGATGCGCTCGGTGCCTGCTCTAGGGGCGACGCAAGGTCGCTTGTCTGAGTGCGGCGAGACGGAGTTGACCACCGGCACCGGACGCCTCCGTAAACGCGCGGGCGCCCACGCGTTCATGATCTGCAGAAAATCAGAGAATCGGTGAGCCCTGGAAGTCCCGGGGTGATCGAGTGAGCCGCCCGATTGGTGACCTGGGTTGAAGTGGGCGACAGCGCGCGGTACTCGCGTGGAAATCCTTCGCTCACAAGACTCTTGGTGCGACACATCTTCGCGTCGAACCTGGCAGCAGAGCCTCAACTGCTACGCGATCATCGGGTCGATCGCAGCCCGGGGCACCAGCACGTGCGGGGCGCCGGCTGAGGGGGGCAACACCGCGCCCTGGTCGAAGAAGAAGATCACCCCGTCGTTGACCACCGCGAAATTCTGATAGTTGGCCGGGTTGTAGAGCGCTCCTGGCACGAACGCCAACGGTGGCGGCGGAGGTGGCGGGGTGGTGGACGAAGTGCTGGACGGTGTGGTCGTCACCGGCGTTCCGGGTTGGGTGGGCGGCGCGGCCGGCGGCGGCGGCGGTGCCAGCTGCTGCTGCAGTTCGGACTGAACGATGGGCGCGACGGTTTTCAGCGGATCGTCGACCCGCCACAGCGGCGTGTTGAGCTTGTCGTCGGGGGCGGCGGTGTAGGTGATCGCCTTGCGGTAGCTCTGGTCCCAGTTGAACGCCTTGTACGTCGTCTGCGAGGACCCATCGCCGAGGTTCTGGGTCACCGTGAACACCACGGCCTGCGTGCCGCGTGGGGGAACCGCTGAGTTGTACTCCGTCGGCTTGATGCTCAACGTGGCGGGCCTGCTGCCGGGCGCGCCGGACTTCGCCGTGTTCAGGAACGCGTCGCGCGTCTGGGAGATGTAGTCGGCGACTGATTTCTGGTCCGGGTAGTCCAGCGGGAAGCTGATGTCCACGCTGTATGCGGCGTCGGAGAGCTGGATCTCGCACGTGCTGCCGGTGTTGCCGCCTTTGAGGTCAGCGCAGTAATCCTTCGGGGCGGCGGCCGCCAGTCCGGAAGAAAAGGACATGGCGGCAACTGTGAGAGCCACTGCCGCGCTGAGAAAACGCATGGGTTAAACCTCCAGGCAAACGCGGCGCAAGCCGCGACCAACGATCATCGTCACCACGCCAGCACAGCGCCCCCGACGGCATCGGCGCTGTATAGCTTAGTTGAGGTGCAGGGTCGGGTCACACCGCCCTCGGTCCCGAGGATTCACCGTGACCGCTGGCCGCGTGGCGGCGGTGGACTGTCAGCTGATCGCCAGCGACGTCATCCGCGGATACAGAATCGCCGGACCGAGCCATCGAGTGACGAAGCGGCGCAGTTCGATTCCTTCACGCGGCTGCTGCCCGGGATCGGTGAGGATGGATTGCACGGTGCGCAGCATCATTTCGGCGAGTTCACCCAATCCGGTGCTGTCATAACCGTGCAGACTCCAATCCACGTCGAATCGGTGAAAGACGGACAGGCAGAACGTGATCGCGGTCTGCGACGTCAGAGAGGTGATGGCTTCCCCCTCGTGTCGCTGGGTCAGCAGATTCTCCAGCTGGGGATCGCCCGCAAGGTTCTCGATTCCGAACGACACGCTCTCGACGACGGCAGCCACCGGGTCATGGAACCCGCTGACGTGACGTACAACCTGGTCGATGAACCCGTCGACCGCACGTATTGCGCTGGCCATCAGTAGCGCATCGGCGTTGGGGAAGTAGCGGTACACCGTCTGACGAGTGACACCGAGGGTGCGAGCGACGTCGGCAAGGCGTATCGCCGATCCGTGTTCGGCGACAACGTGGTCCACCGCGTCCAGTATTCGGCCAATCGCTTCCTCGTCCGATGCGGGTGTAGAACCCGCCCAGCCGCGACTACGCATTGCTTGTCGCCAGCTTCTCAGCGTCGAATTCGATGGGAAGCGTTGTCGGCCCGGTCATTCCGAGTACGGATTTCCACGGAGCCGGGCCGGCGCGATGAGGTGCAGGCAGGCGGCGGGTGAGGACGACAAGTGCTTCGGCCAGTTCCCGGCGTGCAAGGTTGGCGCCCAGGCAGTAGTGCGCGCCGCCGCCGAAGGTCAGAATCGCGGGCACGTCTTTGCGGGCGATGTCGAAGCGGTCGGCATCGTCGTAGATCGCCGGATCTCGATTGGCGGCAAAGGTGTTCGCGAGAACGAAGGTCCCCGCCGGGAACAGGTAGCCGCCGAACTCGGCATCCTCGACGGCGGCACGGGGCACGATGCAAGCCGCGGGCGAGTGGCGCATGCTCTCCTCGACCGCCTGCATCGCAAGCTCGGGGTGCTCGCGCAGCCGTGCCCATTGGTCGGGATGCTCGCAGAGCACTTGCACCGATGCCGCCAGCTGGTTTCGCGTCGTATCCGTTCCTGCCATCAAGAAGCCGGCCACCAACCCGCGGAGTTCGTCGAGATTCAAACGGTCGCCGTCGCTTTCGGCGCGGATGAGCTCCGACAGCAGGTCGTCGGTCAGGGTGTCTCGGCGGGCGGCGACCATGTGGTCGACGTAGGCGTCGAGTTCGCCCCATGCGCGCATGATCTCGGATTCGTCGAAGGTGGCGTCCGGCTGAAAGTTGAAGGCTTTGAAGATCTGCTCGGTCCAATCCGAGAACAGCTGCCAATCCTCCGAAGGCGCACCGATCAGCGCGCACATGATCGGAGTGGGGTAGGGGCGCGCGATATCGATCACGACGTCGCAACTCCCGGCGTCCATCACCCGGTCGATAAGCCCGTTGACCACTTCGTGGATCGTCTCGGTGAGGCGAGATGTCGCGCGGGGGGTGAACGCCTTGGAGACCAGCTTGCGCAACCGAATGTGTGGTGCGCCGTCCAGGCCCAGGAGACTGCTCGCCAACTTGTCGAACAGCGGACCTGACGTGATGCCCTGTGCTGCCAGAGTGATGCCCGGTGGCAGACGGAATCGGTTGTCGCGCAGTATTTCCCGAGCCAGATCGTAGGAGAGGATCTCCGGGCCGAGAGGCCCGATCGCGATGGGCGCCTGCGATTGCGCACTGCGAAGATCGGCGAAGATGTCGTTGGGTGTGGCGTTGAGGTCGTAACTGAACGTGGGCAGGCCGGCGTCGAAGACGCTGGGAACGGTGCTGTTCGCGTTCATCGGTGTCTCGACTTTCCGGTGATGCGCGGATGGGTTGACGATCGGACACATGCATGACAAGCGTATGACCACATCGGGGTGTGCGTCAACGGACGCTGGTGTATATGCAGCTAGATGTGCGGATCACGAGTCCACGTCATACGCTCTAGCTGAAAATGTCGGGACGGGCGCGCGCTCAAGGGGAGCGGGCGTTCGACAAGCGAATTGAGCAGAAATGACCAACCGCGGATGGGGATTGCCGCCGGGTCAGCGAAAGACTCGCTAACCCGGCCGCACCCCACCCGCGGGTATAGGTCCTACGCCGAAGGTCGCCGATTAGCCGTGCGGTGCCTCGGAAATCTTGGTGTCTTCCTTGCCAAGCGTCTGGCAGTACAGCGTCACCGAAGTCTTGGTGGCAGTGATTTCCAGGTTCGCCGGATCCTGCCCGCTCTTGTCTTTGAGCATTTTGCTGACTTCGTCGTTCTGCTTCTTCTCGTCTTGGGTGAGGAAGTCCTTGCACTTGGTGTCGCCGCCGGTGTTCACGACCTCTGAGGCCGAGCAGCCGCTCAGGACGGCTGCCGCCGCCGATGCCGCAAGGACGGGGTACACGATTCGCTTCACTGGGAACCTCTCTCGGTTGGGAACAGCACGCAGATAGTTCACAGATTTCACCGATTCGAAACCCGGAGGTGCGGCGTCACCTGCCGGTCGCGGCGTCAGTCGAGATCGGCAAGCGCCTGGCGAGCGGCTTCCAGTTCGGCCTCGAGCGCGGCGACCCGGGCGGCCTGCTCTGAGCGAGCCTCCTCGATGACTTCGTCGATCGGAGTCGCCAGATCCTGGTGCAGTTCCTTGGCGGCCCGGGACACCGCGGCCGCAGCGACTGCGAGGTTGCGGGCCACGTACGTGGTGCCCCGCTTGAGTTCGGCGCGCCATTCCCCGTCGGCGGTACCGGTGACCGTGAGGGTGAGCTCGAGCGTCTTGGTCTTCTTACCGGCTTTCTTGGCCGGCGCTTTCGCGGGCTCGGTGGACTCGGCTGGCGCGGGGGACGCCGGGTTTTCGGCCACCGGCGTGTCGATCGGGCGAAGCAACGCGTCCGGCATGTCAGCGTGGGTTGACGGCGCTTCGGTTGCGTGGGTGTCTAGAGTCGTGGTCACGTCAAGGTCCTCCTGGACAGCATTCGCGGTGGCTTGCAAGTGCGTTCAGTAGAACATACGTTCGACGCATGGCAAAGCGATCCGCCGGGCATGTCGTCCGAGAGATGGGCCGACCGGCCGACGAATTACTTTGTTGCTGCGGTGTTTTCGTGACCCACGATCGGGTGGGGTGTCCGCCGTCCTGTCACCGTGATCCGGCCACCGTGCTCGGGCGTGAGGATGACATGTTTGACCCGCTGCCGTTCACCGCGTTCCGTCGTCGTGGCCAGGTCCACCCGCCGCAGCACTTCACGCAGGACCACCCGCATTTCGGCCATCGCGAACGTCGCGCCCAGGCACCGGCGCGCCCCGCCACCGAACGGCAGCCACGTCGTCGGGCTCAACGTCGCGCCGATCATTCGGTCCGGGTCGAAGCGGTCCGCGTCCGGGTAGATCCGGTCGTCGGAATGCACCAGTCCCACCCCGGGTGCCACCATCACGCCGGCGGGCAGCAGATACCCGGCGATCTCCACAGGCTGCTTGAGGATTCGGCCGACGTCGAACACCACCGGTCGACTACGCAGAGTTTCCTTGGCCACCGCATCCAGGTACTCGTCGTCGCCCGTCTCGGCCGCCCGCACCGCCTTGGCCATCGCCGCGGGATTGCGGCTCAGCCGCTCCAGCGCCCAGGACAGCCCGGTGGCGGTGGTGTCATGCCCGGCGACGAGCAAGGTCATCAATTGGTCGCGCAACTCCGCGTCGCTCATCGTCCGGCCGGCCTGATCGGCCGCGCGCACCAGCATGGCCAGCGCGTCGGTGCGGGATGCCAGGTCCGGATCAGCGCGGCACTCCGCGATCTCGGCATACAGCAGCCGGTCGGCTTCCTCGATGCGGCGGCGCACCCCGCGCCACGGCAGCCGCTGCTGCAGGCTGGGCGTCCCGATGGCCAGAAGTTGGAACGCCGACAGGTTCAACAACCTCGGCAGCACCTCGCGCAGCGCGGCCAGCCGGGCTGGATCACTGGCGCCGATCACCAGCCGCATGATCACCTCGAGAGTTATCTGCGACATCTTCGGCGCCACCGGGAACGCCGTTCCCACCGGCCAACCGGCGATGTTGACGGCCGCGATCTCGGCCATGACCCCAGTCTGGCGCGCCACCGCATCGCGGTGGAAGGGCTCCAGCATCAGCCGTCGGCGGTCGCGATGCACCTCGTCGTCGACCACCAGTACCGACGCAGGGCCCAGCAGGCCGGACAGCATGGAGTTCGCCTCGCCCGCATGGTAGATCGCGGGATCGCCGGCGAACACCTGCTTGATATCGGCCGGATCGTCGAGATACACGAGCGTGCCCATACCGGCGATCCGCAGCGTGAAGGTGTGGCCGTACCGACGCCGGCACGCCGAGACGAATCGCGGCCAGTAGCGCAGCATGAGCATGGCTTGGGCCACGGGTGGCAGCGCAGGGCCCGGCGGCAGTGTCGACGGCGTCTTATTAGACATGAGTCCAGTATAGGAAGAGAGACGCACCGGGTTCCCGGGATCGAACGAAAAACCTGCGGACGGCGCGAAGTGGTCGACGCGCGTAAGGTTGGATCGTCAACTAACCGGACGGCTGAAAGCCCATGGTGACCACTGATTTCACTTTACGCAGCAGCGCAGACGTGGAAAGCGAACGACTGCGGGCCTTGCACCGTTACGCAATTCTTGACACTGCACCCGACGCGGCGTTCGACCGCATCGCCCGGGTGGCCGCCCGCTCGTTGGACAAGCCCATGGCTTCGATCACGTTCGTCGACGAACACCGGATCTGGTTCAAGGCGACGTACGGCGTCGAGGGCCTGACAGAGATCCCGCGCGATGCCGGGCTGTCCAGCCTGGCGATCGGCGACAACCGGATCTACGTGGTTCGCGATACTTTGACCGATCCATACGCGTCCCGAAATCCCAGCGTCGCAGGTGAATTCGGGATCCGGTTCTATGCCGCCGCGCCCGTGACGACGGACGACGGTCATCAGCTGGGAACCGTCAGTGTTCTCGACTCCGAACCGGGTGACGTCACCGACGACCAGCTGGCCACCCTGGAAGACCTCGCCGTGATCGTGATGAAGGCACTCGAGCTGCGACTTTCGGCGCTGACAACGGTGCGTGCCGAACGAGACCTGCGCGACACCGCCCAGGAGTACGCCTCGGTGCTGCAACGCGCACTGCTGCCGTCGGCGCTGCCAGTGATTCCCGGTTTGTCGATGGCCGCGCACTATCACCCGGCCGCCTCCGGTCAGGTGGGCGGCGACTTCTACGACGTGTTCGGCGTGGCTCGCGACGAGTGGGCCTTCTTCCTCGGCGATGTCGAGGGGCACGGCGCCGCCGCGGCGGCGGTCACTGCCCTGGTCCGCCACACCCTGCGTGCGGCGGCTCTGCACTACGACGACCCCACCGACGGTCTCGACGAGCTCAACGCGGCGCTGATCGCCGACCCGAACGAGCGACGATTCTGCACAGTCTTGTCGGGCAAGCTTCGACCCGACGCCGACGGCTTCCGGATCACCCTGGCGACCGGGGGACACCTGCCCGCCCTGCTGCTGGATCGCGAGAATGGATCGGTCCGCCCCGTTCGCTCATCTGGCGGCATGTTGATTGGCGCCGTCGCAGGCGCGACGTTCGAGGCGTGCGAGACGTTGCTGAGCCAGGGTCAGACGCTGCTGCTCTACACCGACGGGATCGTGGAGGCCCGGCCCGACGGGAACACCACGTTCGGCGAATCAGCATTTCGCCTTTTCCTGGCTGAGCGGGTCGGAATGCCGGCCACCCAGCTCGTGGCCGAGTTGGCCGAATTGGTCGCTGTACTGCGCCCCGACGACGATGTGGCGTTCCTGGCGCTGACTGCCATTGACGCATCCGATGGCGCGGTGCGTTAGCCTTGGACTGTCGGCCCGGTAGAATTTCGGGAGCAGACGACGCGTCGAAAGCAGATCGACGCACAGAGTGAGTAAGTTCTTGCCAGGTTCAGACGGAAGCCTCGCAGGCATTTTGTGATTGCGAGCGCGCCGTCCGGCGCGCGTAGTGAGGTGAATCTTGGACGAACAAGCCATTGCCACCACCGAGACGACGACCGCGGCCAATACCGGCTGCGTGATCGCCGAGGAGTGGTTCGGGCGAACGGTCGTCATATCTGCGGCCGGCGTGGTCGACATGCTGACGTCGCCGCAGCTCGAGGTCAGCATCACCACCTCGCTGACGAAGAACCCGGCGGCCATCATCGTGGACCTGTCGGATGTGGATTTCCTGGCTTCGGCCGGAATGGGTGTTCTCGTCGCCGCCCGTGACAAGGCGTCAGCGGAAATCGGCTTCGGTGTCGTGGCCAGCGGGCCCGCCACAAGCCGGCCGCTCAAGCTGGTCGGCCTCGCCGACATCATCGGCCTGTACGCAACGTTGGATGAGGCGCGCGCCGCACTTGGTGAGTAATTCTCGGAAGTTGGGTATAAGAGATTTGCCATGACGACACCGAGTTACCCAAGTCACACAGCCGACGGTGGCCGATTCACGCGCAACGACGTTGTCGCTGACCCGCACAACGCGGCCAGGGTTCGCGACGAATTCGCGACGTGGCTGCGATCTTGCGGAGACATCGACCGAGTTCGTTTCAGCGACGTTGTGTTGGCGGTCAACGAGGCGCTGGCCAATACGGCCGAGTTTGCCTACCTCCACAAGGGCGGGGTCGGCACCGTTGACGTGGAGGCCGTGCGCGACGGCGACACCCTGACGATCACGATTGCCGACCAAGGCCACTGGCGTGAGTCCACCCCCGCCACGCAGAGCCGTTCGCGCGGTCGCGGCATCCCGTTGATGCGCGCGCTCGCCGATCACGTCACCATCGACTCATCCTCGCTGGGCACCACCGTGTGCCTGCGCTTCGAGCAGTTTCACGCTGTGCAGAAATCCGACGACAACGCCCGAGTCGGGTAATCGCTCAAGCCGGCTCGTAACGCAGCATCGTGACACCCGCGTCGGCATAGTCGTAAAACACCGGCTTCAGTCGCATCCCGATTTCCAGCTCTCCCGCTTCGGCATTGACGATCTCGGTGGAGAAGCGCGGGCCCTCGTCCCATTGCACAATCGCAAGTAGCTGAGGCACGTCGCCGGCAAAGTGTGGTGCCACCGGCCGGTACGCCACCGTGTACGTGTACAGCGAGGCTGCTCCGGAAATCTCCCGCCACTCCAGATCGTCGGCCAACGTGCCCGGCGCCAGCACTCGGGGATAGAACACGTACCGCTGAGCCGACGGCGAATACTGGATGCGGATTCGGTGCTCGGCCAGAGCATCCCAAAACGGCTGGGTGGTCGGCGTCGGGATCGGCATCGGCTTGTCGAAGTCGCCCATGACTAGTCGCCTTCCAGGACGAGGGTGGTCTGTTCGCTCAGGATGCCGCCATTGCCGGAGACGAAGGCCCGGTCGCAGTCCTTGACCTGGGTGGCACCCGAGCGGCCCATGATCTGGCGGGTGGCGTCGCAGATGTGATGCATCCCGCCGGCGGTGCCGGCCTGCCCGTAACCGAGTTGCCCGCCGGCGGTGTTCATCGGGAAATCGCCGCGGAACGTGAGGTCGTGCTCGGCGACGAACTGCAGACCTTTGCCCTTCTGGCAGAAGCCGGCGTCCTCCAGGCTGAGCAGCACGGTGATCGTGTAGCAGTCATAGATCGACACCATGTCCATGTCGGCCGGCGTCAGCCCGGCCATCGAGAACGCCGATGCGGCGGCTTTGATCATCGGTGTCTGCAGCAGCTCTTGCGCGTAGGTCGGCGTCTTGTACGGCACCCGCTCGCCGAATCCTTTGATCCACACCGGACGGTTGGCGCTGCGACGGGCCAGATCTGCTCCGGTCACCAGCACCGCGGCGCCGCCCATCACCGGCATGACGATCTCCAGCATGTGCAGCGGTGCGGCGATGACCGGACTGTTGAGCACGTCGTCGACGGTGATCGGGGAGTCACGGAAGATCGCCCCGGGTGTGTGATTGGCGTTGGCTCGCTGGTCGACGCTGATCTTGGCCATCGCCCGTTCGTCATAGCCGTAGGTGGCGCCGTAGAGGTTGGCGACCTGACCGTAGGGACCGTTCTGGCCGAGATTGCCGTAGGGAATCTCGAATTCGGCTTGCGGCGAGCCGTACCGATTGCTCGACGCCCCGAAATACATCAGCTCGCTGACGTCGAGCGGCTTGTGCGCACTGACCGGCGTCATCGGGGTCGCGGGGATCACGCACAGCACCGCGTTGCACAGGCCGAGCTCGATGGCTGCCGCTGCGCGCCACACCATCGCCACCGCGCTGGCCCCGCCGAGGTCGACCATCTCGGCGAAATTGGCTTTGATGCCCAAATATTCGATGACCGTGGACGGCACGAAGATCTGGGACTCCTGCAGATGCGTGGTGCAGATGCCATCCACATCGGAGGCCGACAAACCAGCATCGTCGAGTGCGGCTTTCGCCAGCCGTGCCCACTGCTCGAGGGTGAACTCGAGCGGGCCGGTCGGCCGCTTCGTGGAGGGGAGTTCGGTGTAGCCGACGATCGCGGCCGCTCCGCGCAGACCCATGCCGCTGTCCTCCAAAGTCATTGCCCCAATAACATTGAGCATGTAATCATATTGAGCGCTTAATGAGAATTGGGATCCGGCGAGAGGTAGCTCACAGTGGCATCACCCCTGGACGGCAAGGTCGCCGTCGTCACCGGCACCAGTCGCGGCGTGGGATTGGGTATCGCGCACGAATTACTTCGCGCCGGAGCCACTGTCGTCGGCTGCTCTCGCCGACCCCTCGATGCCATGCCCGGGGTGGCCGACAATCCGGAGTGGCTGGCCCGTTCCTCGCAGCGGGTGTGCGATCAGGGCGACTACCGGGCCATCGACCACTTCGTCGACGAGGTGGTGGCAGACCACGGCCGCATCGACATCTTGGTCAACAACGCCGGTGGCACCGTGCCCGCGCCGAACGTCGAGAGCATCCCGGGCCTCGTCTCCCACATCCAGGGCGCGCCGACCTCCGACGACGAGTACGAACGCACAGTCTTGTTCCACGCCTTCGCCATTCAGATGAACCTGATCAGTCCGATGTGGTTCGCCATCCGGGTGTTCCGGCAGATGCGCGAACAGGACGGCGTCGGTTCAATCGTCAACATCTCCAGCGGCGCAGGACATCCCGCCGGCTCGCCGACGCTGGTCTCCTATGGGGCGGCGAAATCCGGCCTCAACCATCTGACCCGATCGCTGGCCGAGGAATGGGGACCGAAAGTGCGGGTGAACTGTTTGGCGTTGGGGCCGACGATGACCGACAACTTCAAGTCGTTCGTGTTGCCCAAGGATGACCCGAACGGCGAGAAGTACTTCCATGCGGTGCCCATGCATCGCGCCGGCGAGCCTGAGGAGGTGGGCCGCACCGTGGTGTTCCTCTGCGGTGGCACAGCCGATTTCATCAACGGCACCACCATCGAGATCGACGGCGGCATGATGCCCGGCGTGCTGTACGAGGCCGGCCTCAAGACGATCACGGATCTGCTGTGAAGCGCGTCATCCAGTTCGCCACCGGCAACGTCGGCAAGCATGCGCTGCCGCTGATCATCGAGCGGCCCGGCCTCGAGTTGATCGGGCTGCACGCCCACGGTCGCGACAAGGTCGGCCGCGACGCCGCCGACATCTGCGGCAGGCCCGAACCCACCGGCGTCATCGCCACCAACGACATCGACGCGCTGGTGGCGCTCGGCGCCGACTGCGTCGTCTACACCTCCCAGGCCGAAATGCGCCCCCAGCAGGCCATCGAGGAGATCTGCCGGTTCCTGCGGGCCGGCACCAATGTGGTCGGCACATCGATGGTGTGGCTGGTCGCCCCGCACCACGCCGACGCGTGGATAAGCGAACCGCTGGCCGCGGCCTGTGCCGAGGGCGGCACCTCGCTGTACATCAACGGCGTCGACCCCGGCTACTCCGGTGACAGCCTGGTCTACACCGCGCTGACGCTGGCCGGGCGGGCCACCGGCATCACGGTCTCGGAGATCTGCGACTACGGCAGCTATGACGACGCCGAATTCACCGGTGTCAGTTTCGGTTTCGGTACCACGCCGGACCACACGCCGATCATGTTCGCCCCGGGGGTGCTGTCCTCGCTGTGGGGCGGCCAGGTCCGCTCACTGGCCGATGTCCTCGGGGTCACGCTCGACGAGGTGCGGGAGCGGCACGAAAGCTGGGTGACGCCCGAACCGATCGACTGCACGATGATGAGCGTTGCGCCCGGTCATGTCGCCGCCGTCCGGTTCGCGGTGGAGGGGATCCGTGACGGGCAGCCGGTGATCACCATGGAACACGTCAACCGGCTCACCCCGGTCACCGCGCCGGACTGGCCCTATCCGCCGGACGGCCGCCTCGGCGTGCACCGCGTGGTCGTGCACGGCAACCCCGGGGTGGAGATCAACACCCACCTGGGCCTGGGCGGCGTCGACCACAACGATGGCGGTGTCATCTCGACCGCCGCGCGCGCCGTCAACGCGATCGACGCGGTATGCGCCGCGCCTCCGGGCCTGTTGTCGGTCAAGGATCTGCCCACTGCGCATGCCGACCGCGTGATGTGGTGACGTGACTCCGAAGATCGCGCCGCGGCGCCCGCCCGGCGGCAGTCAGGAGCGTGCCGAACGCACCCGGGAGGCGGTCCTCGACGAGACGGTGCGCTGCGTGGTCGAGGAGGGCTTTGCCGCCGCCAGCGCCAAGCACATCGCCGAACGGGCCGGCGTCACCTGGGGCGTGGTGCAGTACCACTTCGGTGACCGCGACGGCCTGCTGATGGCCGTTGTCGACCGCGGTTTCACCGAACTACTGGAATTGCTCCGCAGTCTCCCGCCGCCGTCGCCCGCCCAGACCCGGCGTAAGCGGGTCGAACTGGTGGTCCACGCCGCGTGGGCGGCGTTCTCCAGCCCGACGTCACGCGCCTCGCTGGAAATCCTCATCGGCACCCGGGCGATGCGCGACAAACGGGGGACCCGTCACCTCGTCGAATTGCAAAAGGCCATCTCGGATTTGAGCCGCGACATCGCAGAGGGGCTGGACAATCCCCACGCCGCGGCCATCGGTGACCTGATCTGGGCGACCATGCGTGGGCTGGTGATCACGCAGTTGGTCATGGCCGGCGCTGCGCGCAGCAATCGGGAGCTGACCGCGCTGGTCGACGTAATCTGTTCCTACCTCGATTGCCATGGGCAAAGGCAATGAGCACCAAGCAAAGTCACAGTTAGGTCATAGGGATGTGCCGAATCGGCGCGCCTCAGTGACTTTGGCACCGAGCCTTGGTGATCATGGCCCGATGACCGAACCGCTGGGTATCTCCGTGGGCACAGCCAGCCTGGTCGCCGCGCGGGCCGGGGCGGCGCCGGTGATCTGTCCCGCCGCGGTCACGCTCGGTGATCAGCTGTGGACCGATTTCGTCGACCGCGTCGGTGATCCGATCCCCTTGACCGGAGACGACGGCTTCGCCTATCGCGCCGAGCAGCTGCTGGCCGCGGCGCTATCCGGGCTGGCCGACACCGAAGGCTCGGGCCTGGCCGCGGTGTCGGGTGTCGCGGTCCCGGCGCACTGGGGACCCGGTCGCCGTGACGCGCTGCGAGACGCGCTCTGGAATCTGCCGGCGTTGGCGTCGGCGGCCGCGCCGCCGCCGCTGGTTTCCGACGCGACCGCAGCGCTGCGCTCACTGCAGAGCGACCCCGGGCTCCCTCGCCACGGGGTGATCGTGGTGTGCGACTTCGGTGGCGGCGGCACTTCCGTCACCCTGGCCGACGCGGCCGCCGACTACCGCCAGATCGGGGAGACGACCCGCTTCGCGGAACTCTCCGGCGAGGACACCGACTTCCTGCGCGCACTGGACGGCACGCTGGAGCGCGCGAGGATCGGCCGCGCCGATGTCAGCGCCGTCGCCGTCATCGGCGAATCGGTGACACCGGCGGCCACGCACCAACTTTCCGAGCACCTTCAAATGCCGGTCACGGTCTCAGCGCACCCTCATCTGGATGCGGCCCTGGGAGCGGGCCTGGCCGCGGCACGGCAGCTGGCTGCCGACGCGCCGACCGGCATGGCGCCCGCGCCGCTGATTGCCGACCTCGGTCCGCAGTCGGCAACGATGGCCGCTCCGCTGGCCTGGTCCAACGACGCCGCGCCGGACGACACCGCCGGGTACGACCAGTCCTACGGCTACAGCGACGCCGACTACCGCGGTTACAGCGACGCCGAGGACGACGACCTGTCGATCCTCGGCGCGGAACCGCCTCAGAAGCGCGGGTCCAGCCTGACCCGCAGTGTGCCGCTGCTACTCGGCGGGGCGGCCGCCGTCGCGGCAGTCGCCGTCGGCGGCTTCGCCTACACCCTCACCGGGACCAGCACGCCGAGCACGCCATCGGTCAAACCCCTTCCGGCGACCGCGGTTTCGTCGATCGTGAGCGCACCGCAAGCACCGCCGCCTGCGGAGACCGTCACCATGACCAACCCGCCGATCCAGACCGTCACCGAGCAGGCCCCCGCGCCGCAGGCCCCGACCACCGTCGTGACGGTGGAGACCACCACCACGACCCCGCCGACCACCACGACCACGACGACAACCACCACCACGACAACCACGACGACGCCGACCACCACGACCACGACGCCGACCACCACGACGACCACCACCGAGTGGGACACGACGACCACCACGACGCGTCGGCCGTTGATCCCCGGATTGCCACCGCCGCCGCGGATCCCGGGGTTGCCGCCGGCGCCGAATCTCAACGTGGCGCCCTGACGTTGCTCAGTCGGGCTGCGAGCCGGGAACACTCGTGCGCGCGGCGACCGACTGTGCCGAACCGGTGTCGAACACCTCGATGATGACGTCGTCGTCCCGGTATCCGCCGATCCGGTGCAATCCGGGTGTGGCGGCGATGATCGCGGTGACGGCATCACCGGACAGCGGCAGCAACCGTGATGGCCGTAAGGCATTCGGGCAGCGCGGACTTCTCGTTGTGGGCGGGGACTACGATCACCGCGCGATCGAAACCAGCAGCAGTGACCGCGACGGATAGCCGGCACGCGGTGTTTTCACCTTCGTCGGCCTGTGCGGGTCAGCTCAGCGGGGCGAGGCCGGCACCGGTCAGCACGTAGCCGGCGGCGGAGTCGGCCGGATCGACCGTCACCAGGTCGATCATCGCCTGTCCCACGATCCCCGGCGTGATCACCGGTCCGAGCTGCTCGATGAACGCATCGCCCGTCAGGCCGGCCTGGTGTGCGTACGCCCGAATACCTGCCCGTCCGACGTCGCCGGCCGGCGTCATCCTCGGCATGACGGTGGTGAAGGTGATGCCCAGACCGGCGCGCTCGGATTCCATGTGCGCGTACTGAGCGATGAATCGTTGAGTGGCCTTGGCCCCGGCATAGCCTCCGCTGAGCGGCGATCCGTTCAGTGCCGCACCGCTGCTGACGATGACGACCCTGCTACCTGGCGGCAGTGGCTTCAGAAGTGCTGCCTGCGCCCAATTGAAGGCGATCTTCACATCGGCGTCCCAGTTGACCGAGAACGTCTCCCAGGAGTGATGAACCAGTTCGCGCATCACGGGAGTGGCTCCCGCGACGATGATCACAGTGTTCGGCTCATGCTCGTCGAGTACGCACCGCGCCGCGGCCGCATCGGTGGCATCGGCGACCCGCGTGCGGACGGTGGGATGACTGTTCGTCAGAACGGCCAGCGCTGCTCCGGTGCGGGCAAGCGCGACCACCTCGGCACCCGATTCGGCGAAGGCGGCGGCGATGCCATGTCCCAACCCGCGACTGGCACCCACCACGAGCACCCTCAGTTCTTGCAGTGTGTTCATGTCGATCCGTTCCGTCCGTGGTTTCTTCGCTACCCGACCGGCGAGCCGGTGAGGCCTGCGTACTGCTCTTCGAGTGCCTTGGCGGCTCCGCTTCGCCACTGCTGCGCCAGCGACTGCGACATGGGATCGGGAAAGATCTCGTCGCGCCCGCTCTCGATCCCGTCGAGGATTGCGCCCGCCACGAATTCCGCTGTGGCCTTGGGGATGTCGAAGCCCCGCGTCATGTCCGTGTCCACGGGTCCGGTGAGAACCGCCTGAACGCGGACGCCTTTTGGCGCGAGCAGCGCGCGCAACGACTGGGTGAGATTGAAGGATGCGGCTTTGGAGATGGAATAAGCCGGGATGAGAGGCAGCGGCGCAAGCGCGTTGAGCGACGAGTTGTTCACGATGATCCCGCGTGACGCGAGCAGCTTCGGCAGAAATGTGTCGACGACGTCGTAGGTGCCGAAGAAGTTCACAGCGAGGTGATGCTCGATGACGGCCCGATCCGATAAATCGTCATACGCGGCGATTCCGGCATTGTTGATCAGAATGTCCAGCGAGCCGACTGCCTCGGCGGCCTGCCGAATCTGCTCTCGATCGGTGACATCCATCGTCACCGGCCGGATTCGACCGTCGGGGTCGCTGAACGGACGGCGCGTCGCGGCGTAGACGCCCCTGGCGCCTCGCCGTAGCGCTTCGTGCACCAATGCCCGACCGATTCCCCGATTGGCACCGCCCACAAGCACCGTCTTATCGGCAATGCGCATAGCTCCTCCTTGGCAACAAACAACCTGTCGAAGTGATAGATGCGGGATCCGCACCAAAGTGAGCGGCGATTTCGCGATCACTTTGACGCCCGCCGAACGTCAGTACAGGTGGGCGTCGCGTATGGCGGCCGACACGTGCGAGGTGAAGCGGTGACATGGCATGACAGGCAATCTGATCGAACAGGCGCGGACCGGCGACAGCGACGCGTTCCGCGCACTGACCGAACCGCATCGTCGCGAACTCGAGGTGCACTGCTATCGGATGCTCGGCTCGCTGCAGGACGCCGAGGACATGGTTCAGAACACGTTGCTGGCGGCCTGGCGGGGGCTGGAGGGATTCGAGGAGCGGGCATCGATTCGGACGTGGCTGTACCGCATCGCCACCAACCAGTGCCTGAGCGTGCTGCGTTCGGGGAGGCGAAAGCGAGAGGCTGTGGAGGTCGGCATCGCCGAGAATGACCTGCCCGAGCCGACGCACTACGGTGACATCGTCTGGCTGGAGCCCATACCGGACCATCTGCTGGACTTCGCGGATACGTCCGCCCTCGGCCCGGAAGCCGCATACGAGGAGCAGGAGGCCATTTCACTGGCTTTTGTGACCGCGTTACAGCTGCTTCCGGCGCGCCAGCGCGCCGTGCTCATCCTGCGCGATGTGCTCGGCTACCGTACCGCCGAGGTATCCGAGATGCTGGGCGCCACAGTCGCTTCGGTGAACAGCGCACTGAAACGGGCGCGCGAGACGGTCGGCAGGCGGGGCCGGGATGCCGAACCGCCAGAACCGAATTCGTCCTCGGAGCAGGCGCTGGTTGCAGACTTCGTGCGCGCATACCAAACCGGTGACGTCGAGGCATTGGTGCGTCTGTTGACCGCCGACGTACGAGTGTCCATGCCGCCGATCCCGCTGGAGTACCACGGCCTCGACGCTGTCGCGCGCTTCTATACCAAGGTCTTCCGCGAACGGAGGTACACCCTCGTGGCTACCCGCGCCAACGGTCAGCCGGCGTTCGGGGCCTACCTCAGCACTGGCGTTGACCCGATTAGTCACGCTGCCGGCCTGCTGGTCCTCGATCTAACCGGACAGCGGATCTGCGGGCTGACCCGATTCGACAACGACGTGATGCCGCGATTCGGGCTGCCGCGAACGCTGCGCGACTAAGACCCCGTCAGCGCGGCTGTGCTTGTGCCTGTCGGCGGACTGCCCCTGCCGATCGGCCTCTTCGGCCTGGCGATGTCCTACCAAGTCGACATCGCGGCGGGCAGGCGGCGCCTA
The DNA here is from genome assembly GCA_021732005.1 of Mycobacterium sp. Taxonomy (GTDB): domain Bacteria; phylum Actinomycetota; class Actinomycetes; order Mycobacteriales; family Mycobacteriaceae; genus Mycobacterium. The sequence continues at coordinate 25,991 of JAKFVT010000013.1, forward strand.
CACCACCGAAAGATAGCGCCGCGTGATCACCCGTTGAGCCAGGGAAGTGAACGGCGCCCCGACCTGACTCCACCACGTGGCCGGCTTTGAAAAAGCCACCACCTCGGCGTGCACCGACCCATCGCTGGGGTCGAACCGTACGCCGAACATCTCCTCACCGGAGACGGCGTGGCCGGGCAGGCTGCCGTAGGCGAAGCCGCGACGATTGGGCTCGTCGACCACGTAAACCACCCGACAGGGTGCGGCGAACGGCCCGAGCCGACCGAGCACGTCGGTGCCGACCTCGGCCACCTCGGTGGTGGCGGCGACCCGCAGGCCGGCGCCGCGCAGCATCCCGTAGCGCATCACCGCATCCGCCGCCCGCTCGAACCGGGCTCGCCCGCCGCCGATGCACGACGACAACCGCACATGGTGGTACCCGGCCGGCAGGCCCGCGGCCGTCGCGCCGACTTCGGCGTAGGTCAATGGGCGGCCGGCCAGCTCGCTGAGCTTCACGCGTCCACTTTGCCAGGAGTTACGTACTCTCGAAGCGAGCAGCCCGCATCCGGCGGCATACGGTAACCAGGTGGTAGAGGACATGACGGCGGCGCTCCATCCCGGTGGCGGATTCAACCCCCCGGTGCCGACGGGCCGGGGCGGCCCCGATTACGGCCGGTTCATCGAGGCGGTGCGCGCGCTGCAAGACCACGCTCGCGCCGTCGACGCGCCCGACGACGTGATCACCGAGGCCGCCCACCTCCTCGAGCAGGCGTCGACACTGCTGAAGCCCTACGACGCCGACGAATGGACCACGCCGTCGGGCCGGCGTACCGACCTGCCGATGCGGGGCAACATCCTGTCCATTCCCAACGAGACGGAGATCGGCGAGGACGGGCGGCTGCGCGGCTGGGCGCGGTTCCGTCGCTATCACCTGGGCCGCAACGGGGCCGTGCACGGCGGCCTGATCGCCCACCTCTTCGACTCCGTGCTCGGTAAGACGTCGTTCGTGCTGACCGGCGGTCCGTATCAGCGCACCGCCTATCTGCACGTCAACTACCGCAAGATCGTGCCCATCGAGACGGAACTCCAGGTCGAGGCCGGCGTTGTGCGGACCGAGGGGCGCAAGATCTACGTCGACATCCGGCTGTGCGACGGCGACGACCTGCTCGCCGACGGTGAAGGGCTGTTCGTCCTGCTGAAACCGGGTCAACCGTGAAGCGATTTCTGCACCAGTGGAAGCACCGGCGGGAGCGGCTGAGGCACCGCCGGGTCGCCGACTTCGTCTATCGGGCGGTGGTCGGCGTGGTCGGGCTCGCGGTTCTTGCCGTCGGGATCGTCGCCATTCCCTACCCCGGCCCCGGCTGGGCGATCGTGTTCGTCGGGCTCGCGATCTTGGCCAGCGAGTTCTATTGGGCGCACCGCACCCTGTCGTTCACCCGGGACCGCTACGACAGTGTCATGGCATGGTTCCGCAGGCAGGGCAGGTGGGTGCAGGCGCTCGGTGCGGTGTTCACCGCCGCAGTGGTGGTCGCCACGCTGTGGCTGTTCGGCGCGGTGGGCTGGTCGGCGGGACTGCTCGGGTTCGACCATCCGGCCTTGGACAGCCCCATCGGCCTCGGCGCCTGACCAGCACCCCGATAGCATGGTCGGCGATTACGCCTGCCCCCTAAGCCGAAAGAGGCCAGCAATGACCGCCCCCGCACACCCCGCCCCAGCAGCACCGATCCGGGTGCCTGCCGGGACTACCGCGGGCGCTGCGGTGCGCGACGCAGGACTGCCGAGCCGCGGCGAACCCGGCGCGATCGTCGTGGTGCGCGACGCGGAGGACAAGCTGCGTGACCTGAGCTGGACGCCCGACGTCGACGTCGAGGTCATCCCGGTGGCCGCCGACACCGAGGACGGCCGCAGCGTGATCCGGCACTCGGCCGCCCACGTGCTTGCCCAGGCCGTGCAGGAGCTCTTCCCGCAGGCCAAGCTCGGCATCGGCCCGCCGATAACGGACGGCTTCTACTACGACTTCGACGTGCCAGAGGCGTTCACGCCCGAGGATCTCGAGGCCTTGGAGAAGCGGATGCGCAAGATCGTCAAGGACGGTCAGCTGTTCTCTCGCCGCGTCTACGAATCCAAAGACGAGGCAAGGGCCGAACTCGCCGGCGAGCCGTACAAGCTCGAACTGGTCGACGACAAATCCGGCGATGCCGACATCATGGAAGTCGGCGGAGACGAGCTGACCGCCTACGACAACCTCAACCCTCGTACCCGCGACCGTATTTGGGGTGACCTGTGCCGCGGTCCGCACATCCCCACCACCAAGGACATTCCCGCGTTCAAGCTCACCCGAAGTTCCGCCGCGTATTGGCGCGGTGACCAGAACAACGCGAGCCTGCAACGCATCTACGGCACCGCGTGGGAGTCGCAGGAAGCCCTGGACCGACACCTCGAGCTGATCGAAGAGGCCCAGCGCCGCGACCACCGCAGGCTCGGCGTCGAGCTGGACCTGTTCAGCTTTCCCGACGAATTGGGTTCTGGCCTACCGGTTTTCCACCCCAAGGGCGGCATCATCCGACGTGAGCTCGAGGACTATTCGCGCCGCAAGCACGAGCAGGCCGGCTACCAGTTCGTCAACACCCCGCATATCACCAAAGAACAGCTCTACATCACTTCCGGCCACCTGGAGTGGTACGCCGACGGCATGTTCCCTCCAATGCACATCGACGCCGAGTTCGACGAGGCCGGCAAGCTGCGCAAGCCGGGGCAGGATTACTACCTCAAGCCGATGAACTGCCCGATGCACCACCTGATCTACCGGTCGCGGGGGCGGTCGTATCGGGAACTTCCGTTGCGGCTCTTCGAATTCGGCTCGGTGTACCGCTACGAGAAGTCCGGCGTGGTGCACGGCCTGACCCGGGTTCGCGGCATGACTCAGGACGACGCCCACATCTACACCACCCGCGAGCAGATGCGCGACGAGCTGGCCTCGCTGCTGCGGTTCGTGCTCGACCTGCTCGCCGACTACGGCCTCGACGACTTCTATCTGGAGCTCTCCACCCGGAACCCGGAAAAGTCCGTCGGCTCCGACGAAATGTGGGAAGAGGCCACCGAGACCCTGCGTCAGGTCGCCGAGGAATCCGGTCTCCAGCTGGTGCCCGACCCCGGTGGCGCCGCGTTCTACGGGCCCAAGATCTCCGTTCAGGTCAAGGATGCGCTGGGCCGCAGCTGGCAGATGTCGACCATCCAGCTCGACTTCAACATGCCCGACCGTTTCGAGCTGGAGTACACCGCTGCCGACGGCACCCGTCAGCGTCCCGTGCTGATCCACCGCGCACTGTTCGGCTCGATCGAGCGGTTCTTCGGGGTGCTCACCGAGCACTACGCCGGTGCCTTCCCGGTATGGCTCGCGCCGGTACAGGTGGTCGGCATCCCCGTCGCCGACGCTCACGTCCCCTACCTGGAAGACGTTGCCGCCGAGCTGAAGTCGCAGGGCATTCGGGTCGAGGTCGACACGAGCGATGACCGGATGGCCAAGAAGATCGTCAACCACACCAATCAGAAGGTGCCGTTCATGCTGCTCGCGGGGGACCGCGATGTCGAGGCCGGCGCGGTGAGCTTCCGGTTCGGGGACCGCACCCAGATCAACGGCGTACCCCGGGCGCAGGCGGCCGCCACGATCAAGAAGTGGATCACCGACCGCGAGAATGCCGTCCCCACAGCCGAACTCGTGAAGGTCGACGGTGGCTGACAACGCAGAGGCGTTCATCGATCGAGGCGCGGGTGAGCCCGACCGCCTGCAGCGGCTGTGGACACCGCACCGGATGAACTACATCCTCGACGTCCCCGCGAAGAAGACCGAAGGCGGATCGGCGGGATCCGCTGGGTCTTCTGAGCCGTTCACCTACATCCCCACCCTGCCCGACGAGGACGGTCTGGTGGTGGCCCGTGGCGAGCAGGTCTACGTCGTGCTCAATCTCTACCCGTACAACCCGGGCCATCTGATGGTGGTGCCGTACCGGCGGGTGTCGGAACTGGAGGATCTGTCCACCGGCGAGAGCGCTGAGCTGATGGCGTTCACCCAGAAGGCGATTCGCGTCATCAAGTCGGTGTCGAGCCCGGACGGTTTCAACGTCGGGCTCAACCTCGGCAAGTCTGCCGGGGGTTCGCTCGCCGAACACCTGCACATGCATGTGGTGCCCCGCTGGGCCGGCGACGCCAATTTCATCACCGTCGTCGGTGAGACAAAGGTGATCCCGCAGCTGCTGCGCGACACCCGCAGGCTGCTGGCCGACGAATGGGTGGCGCAGCCGTGAGCGACTTCTACCTGATGACCCGGGCGGCCTACGCCAAGCTCAGCACGCCGGTGGCGAAGGCTGCGCTCAAAATCGGGCTGACCCCCGACATGGTGACGATCATCGGCACCGCGGGTTCGGTGCTGGCCGCGCTCATCATGTTCCCGATCGGGCAGCTGTGGTGGGGCTCGGTGGCCGTGTTCGTCTTCGTCCTGGCCGACATGCTCGACGGCGCGATGGCGCGCCAGCGCGGCGGTGGCACCCGATTCGGCGCGGTCCTCGATGCCACCTGCGACCGGATCAGCGACGGCGCGATCTTCTGCGGGCTGCTGTGGTGGGTGGCATTCAGCATGCACAGCTCGTCGTTGGCGGTGGCCACGATGATCTGCCTGGTGACCTCGCAGGTGATCTCCTACGTCAAGGCCCGCGCGGAGGCCAGCGGTCTCGAAGGCGGCGGCGGCCTGATCGAGCGGCCCGAACGGCTGATCATCGTGCTGGTCGGCGCCGGCTTCTCCGACCTCCCGTTCTTCCCGATGCCGGTGGTGCTGCCGATCGCGATGTGGCTGCTGGCGGTGACCAGCCTGGTGACGGTTGGCCAGCGGGTGCACTCGGTGCGTTCCAGCCCGGGCGCCATGGACAAGATCGCGCCGGCCACCCCACAGCCGGTCGGCGACGAAGCCGAAGGCACCGAGCCGTGATCAGCACCCCGGGGCAACTCTGGGCGGCCGGACGCAACCGGCTGCCGCGCACCGATCTGCTCAGCGACCTCGGCTACGCCGCGGGGTGGCGGGTGGTGCGGGCGATGCCGGAATTCGTGGCGCGCAACGCTTTCGACGCCGGAGCCTGGTATGCGGCCCAAGGCGGCGGTCCCGAGCAGCTGCGCAAGAATCTGGCCCGGGTCATCGGCACCACGCCCGCCGAGGTGCCGGACTCGCTGGTTCGTGCTTCGCTGGCTTCCTACGCCCGATATTGGCGGGAGGCCTTCCGGTTGCCGACGATGGACCACAAAGCGCTGGGCGCCCAGATCGACAAGGCGGTGACGGGCAAGGAGCACCTGGAGGCCGCCCTGGCCGCCGGGCGTGGCGCGATCCTCGCGTTGCCGCACAGCGGCAACTGGGACATGGCCGGGGTGTGGATGGTGCAGACCCACGGACCGTTCACCACGGTCGCCGAGCGCCTCAAGCCGGAATCGCTGTACAAGCGCTTCCTCGACTACCGCGAAAGTCTCGGTTTCGAAGTGCTGCCCCTGACCGGCGGAGGCGCGGAGCCGGCGACATCCGACAAGAGCGAGCGGTCGCCTTATCGCGTCTTGGTCGAACGACTGCGGGCCAACGGCATGGTGTGCCTGATGGCGGAACGAGATCTGAGCCGCTCAGGCGTGCCCGTCGATCTGTTCGGGGAGGCCACTCGGATGCCGGCCGGTGCCGCCAAGCTGGCCATCGAGACCGGCGCGGCCCTGTTGCCGGTGCACTCCTGGTTCACCGACGACGGCTGGGTCGTCGACTTCTATCCCGAGCTGGACTGCTCCAGTGGCGACGTCGGCATGATCACCCAGGCCCTGGCCGACCAGTTCGGCACCAACATCGCCGCGCACCCCGAGGACTGGCACATGATGCAGCCGCAGTGGCTGGCCGACCTGTCCGATGAGCGGCAGGCCCGGCTGAGGGGGGACAGGCCCAGCTGATGCGGATCGGGATGGTCTGCCCGTACTCGTTCGACGTGCCCGGTGGGGTGCAGTCGCACATTCTGCAGCTGGCCGAGGTGATGCGCGGGCGCGGCCACGAGGTCAGCGTGCTCGCCCCGTCGTCGCCGCATGTGCAGCTGCCTGAGTACGTCGTCTCCGGCGGCAAGGCGGTCCCGATTCCCTACAACGGGTCGGTGGCCCGGCTGCGGTTCGGCCCGGCCACCCATCGCAAGGTGAAGAAGTGGCTCATCGGTGGTGACTTCGATGTGCTTCACCTGCACGAGCCGAACGCGCCCAGCTTGTCGATGCTGGCCCTGCAGGCGGCCGAAGGCCCGATCGTCGCGACCTTCCACACCTCGACCACAAAGTCGTTGACGCTCAGCGTGTTCCAGGGAATCCTGCGTCCGTATCACGAGAAGATCGTCGGCCGGATCGCGGTGTCCGATCTGGCGCGGCGCTGGCAGATGGAGGCGCTGGGTTCCGATGCCGTCGAGATCCCCAATGGTGTCGACGTGTCCGCCCTGGCCTCGGCGCCGCGGCTCGACGGGTACCCGCGCCCCGGGAAGACGGTGCTGTTCCTCGGGCGGTTCGACGAACCGCGTAAGGGGATGGCGGTCCTGATCGGGGCGCTGCCCCGGTTGGTCGAGCGGTTCGCCGACGTCGAGATTTTGATCGTCGGGCGAGGCGACGAGGACAAGTTGCGGGAGGAGTGCGGTGAGCTGGCCGGGCACCTGAGGTTCCTCGGTCAGGTCGACGATGCCGAGAAGGCGGCCGCGCTGCGCAGCGCCGACGTCTACTGCGCTCCGCACACCGGCGGTGAGAGCTTCGGCATCGTGCTGGTCGAGGCGATGGCCGCCGGCACCCCGGTGGTGGCCAGCAACCTCGACGCGTTCCGGCGGGTGCTGCTCGACGGCAAGGCCGGCCGGCTGGTTCCCGTCGACGACTCCGCCGCGATGGCCGATGCGCTGATCGAGCTGCTCGACGACGAAGCCCTGCGCGCGCGGTACGTCAAGGCCGCGAACGTCGCAGTGCGCCGCTACGACTGGCCGGTGGTGGCCGACCAGATCATGCGGGTCTACGAAACCGTCGCGGGGGCTGGGATCAAAGTTCAGGTGGCGGGTTCGGCGGGCCGGAGCGAAGCGACTCGGGGGTTGGGCTAAGTGCCTGCCCCGCTGTACTGGGCGCTGACCGCGGTCCTGATCCTCGTGCTGGTGGTCAGCGCAATGCTGGCCCTGCAGACCGCCAGCCGGCTGAACCGTCTGCACATCCGCTACGACCTGTCCTGGCAGGCGCTCGACGGGGCCTTGGCCCGGCGCGCGGTGGTGGCCCGTGCGGTGGCTGCCGACACCTATCGCGGACGATCTGAAGGCAAACGGCTCGCGGCGCTGGCCGATGCCGCCGAGCGGGCACCCCGAAGCGGTCGCGAAGCCGCCGAGAACGATTTGTCCGCCGCGCTGGCGACGGTGGATCCGACGTCGATGCCGGTGTCGCTGGTCGCCGAGCTCGCCGACGCCGAGGCCCGGGTGCTGCTGGCGCGCCGGTTCCACAACGACGCCGTGCGCGACACCCTCGCGTTGCGTGAACGGCGTCCGGTCCGGTGGTTACGGCTGGCCGGTACGGCACCGCTGCCGACCTACTTCGAGATCGCCGAGCGCGTTCCCGAATCCACCCCGGATGGTTCCGATCAGGTTGATCGCCGCACCTCGGCGCGGGTGGTGCTGCTCGACGACCAGGGTGCGGTGCTGTTGTTCTGCGGATCCGACCCGGCGTTCACCGGCGGGGAGGCGCCTCGCTGGTGGTTCACCGTCGGCGGGCAGGCACTGCCCGGGGAACGGCTGGTCGATGCCGCGGTCCGGGAGATCCTCGAGGAGACCGGACTGCGCGTCGACCCGGACGCGATGGTCGGGCCGGTGTGGCGGCGCGAGTCGATCATCGATTTCAACGGCACCGTCGTCGCCAGCCAGGAGTTCTACTTCATCCACCGCACCACCCGGTTCGAACCGACCGCGGCCGGGCGGACGCCGCTGGAACTGCGGTACATTCACGGCCACAGATGGTGTGACTCCAGCACGATCGTTGAGCTGTCCGCGAGCGGGCAGCGGGTGTATCCGCTGCAGCTCGGGGAGCTTCTCGAGGAGGCGAACTCGCTGGCCGACGGCCGTGGCGGGCCGCACGGAGAGTTGCACCCGATCCACTGAGGTGCGAAAAATTCAGTTTGGAATCGCCCTTTAGACTGGATCCGTATCAAACGAAGGGACTGACAGTGGAAACCGGAGCTAACGCGGCTGGATCCAACGGCTCGGCCAGCGCGCAGACGGGTACCGCTCGGGTCAAGCGCGGCATGGCGGAGATGCTCAAGGGCGGCGTCATCATGGATGTCGTCACCCCCGAACAGGCGCGCATCGCCGAAGGTGCCGGAGCAGTGGCCGTGATGGCGCTCGAACGCGTCCCGGCCGACATCCGCGCCCAGGGCGGCGTGGCCCGGATGAGCGACCCCGACCTGATCGAGGGCATCATCGCCGCGGTCACCATCCCGGTGATGGCCAAGGCGCGCATCGGCCATTTCGTCGAGGCGCAGATCCTGCAGAGCCTCGGGGTGGACTACGTCGACGAGTCCGAGGTGCTGACCCCGGCCGACTACACCCACCACATCGACAAGTGGAAGTTCACCGTTCCGTTCGTGTGCGGTGCGACCAACCTCGGTGAGGCGCTGCGCCGCATCACCGAAGGCGCGGCGATGATCCGCTCCAAGGGCGAGGCCGGCACCGGCGACGTCTCCAACGCCACCACCCACATGCGCGCGATCGGCGCCGAGATCCGCCGCCTGTCGTCGCTGTCGGAGGATGAACTCTACGTCGCCGCCAAGGACATGCAGGCGCCGTATGACCTCGTCGTCGAGGTGGCCCGGGCGGGCAAGCTGCCGGTGACGTTGTTCACCGCGGGAGGCATCGCCACCCCTGCCGACGCCGCGATGATGATGCAGCTCGGCGCTGAGGGCGTGTTCGTCGGCTCCGGAATCTTCAAGTCCGGCGACCCCGCAGTGCGGGCGGCCGCCATCGTCAAGGCCACCACGTTCTACGACGACCCCGACGTCCTGGCGCGGGTGTCGCGGGGGCTGGGTGAGCCCATGGTCGGAATCAACGTGGAGGAGATCGCGGAGCCGCACCGACTCGCTCAGCGCGGCTGGTAAACCACGTGGCAATCGAAGAGATCCTCGATCTGGAACAGCTCGAGGTCAACATCTATCGCGGCCGGGTGTTCAGTCCTGAATCCGGTTTCCTGCAGCGCACGTTCGGCGGTCACGTGGCCGGCCAGTCGCTGGTCTCGGCGGTGCGCACCGTCGATCCCAAATTCCAGGTGCACTCGCTGCACGGATACTTCCTGCGGCCCGGCGACGCCACCGCGCCTGCGGTGTATCTCGTCGAGGCGCTGCGCGACGGCGGCTCCTTCGTCACCCGGCGGGTCAACGCCGTCCAGCACGGCGAGACCATCTTCTCGATGTCGGCGTCGTTCCAGACCGACCAGAGCGGCATCGAGCACCAAGACGAGATGCCCTCCGCGCCGCCGCCCGACGACCTGCCCGGCTTCATCTCCAAGGGCGGTGTGTTCGACGAGGCTGGATTCGCGCAGTTCGAGGAGTGGGACGTCCGCATCGTCCCGCGCGACCAGGTGGCCCGGCTGCCCGGCAAGGCATCTCAGCAGCAGGTGTGGTTCAAGCACAAGGACCCGCTGCCCGATGATTCGGTGTTGCACATCTGCGCGCTGGCCTACATGAGCGATCTCACGCTGCTCGGCTCGGCGCAGGTCAACCACGTCGAGGAGCGCAAACACCTGATGGTCGCCTCGCTGGACCACGCGATGTGGTTCATGCGGCCGTTCCGCGCCGACGAGTGGCTGCTCTATGACCAGTCCTCACCGTCGTCGTGCGGGGGCCGTTCGCTGACTCAGGGCAAGATCTTCAATCAGTACGGCGAGATGGTCGCGGCGGTCATGCAGGAGGGGCTGACCCGCTACAAGCGCGGATACGCCGGGCCGTGACACAGCCCGATGTCGCCGGCCCGGCGGCTCCGGTCCACGTCGGCGTGCTGGCCCTGCAAGGCGACACCCGCGAACACCTGGCCGCCCTGCGCGAGGCCGGTGCCGAAGCCTCGACCGTGCGCCGCGCGAAAGAGCTCGACGCCGTCGACGCCCTGGTCATCCCGGGTGGTGAGTCGACCACGATGAGCCACCTGCTGCGCGAGTTCGAGCTGCTGGAGCCGCTGCGCACGCGCCTGGCCGAGGGTATGCCGGCCTACGGTTCGTGTGCGGGCATGATCCTGCTGGCCACCGAGATCCTTGACGCCGGCGTCGAGGGGCGCGAGGCGGTTCCTCTGGGTGGCATCGATATGACGGTGCGGCGCAACGCTTTCGGCCGCCAGGTCGATTCCTTCGAGGGTGACATCGACTTCGAAGGCCTCGACGGGCCCGCCCACGCGGTGTTCATTCGGGCGCCGTGGGTGGAACGGGTCGGGCCCGACGTCCAGGTCCTGGCGCGCGCCGGTGACCACATCGTGGCGGTCCGGCAGGGTCAGGTGCTCGCCACCGCTTTTCACCCCGAAATGACTGGTGACAGACGGGTACACAAGCTGTTTGTGGACGTGGTCGCCCACCGCGCCTGAGGGCATGAAAAACTCCGTGTAGAGACCGCCGGTACCGGGTATTCCGGCGGACAGTTTCAGGCCGAGAGTGGCATGACTTCGACTGCGGAGTGGATCAACGATGATCGGTGGGGAACGTACGACGATTCTGGCGGCGAGCTCGGAGGGTGGCGGTGCCGCGCTGGATCAGGTGATCGGCTTGTCTGTGGTGGCGGCGATCGTGACCGCTGTGCTGCTGTGGATCGGCTATCAGCACCGCTCCAAGCGCATCACCTGGCTGAATTCCATCGCCGTTCGCGCCGGCGACAGGTTCAAGCGGCCACCGTGGGTGGCCGTGAGCACGATGCTGTTCTCCGCGACCCTCATCTGTGCACTGTTCGGATTCATCTGGGACGTGAGCCTGCACATCGGTAAGGGTCGCGACCCCGGACCGCTGGCCAACCCGGCGCACTACTTCATCCTGTTCGGACTGTTCCTGCTGTTCATCGCCGGAATCCTGGCGGTCGTCCTGCCCTACGACAAGCCCGGTTCGGCCGCGGTGCGGATCACCCGGCACTGGTACGCCCCGGTCGGTGGCCTGCTGATGGCCGGCTGCGGTCTCTATGCGCTCATCGGCTTCCCGCTCGACGACGTCTGGCACCGGATCTTCGGCCAGGACGTCACGCTGTGGGGACCCACGCACCTGATGTTGATCGGCGGTGCCGGCCTGTCCCTGGTGGCGATGCTCTACCTCGAGTACGAGGGACGCCGGGCGATGGGCGCCGACGCGCCGGCGGATAGCCGGTTCGTGAAGTTCCTGCAATACCTGTCGTTCGGCGGTCTGGTGGTCGGTCTGTCGGTCTTTCAGATCGAATACGACTTCGGCGTCGAACAGTTCCGGTTGGTGCTGCAGCCGATGATGATCGGCGCGGCGGCCGCGATGGCGCTCGTTGCCGCGAGACTGACCCTCGGCCGCGGGGCGGCCATCATCGCCGCGCTCCTGGCGATCGGTCTGCGCGGCGGAGTCGCACTGGTCGTCGGCCCGATTCTGGGCGCACCCACCAGCTGGTTCCCGCTCTACCTCGGGTCCGCGGTGGTGGTCGAGCTGCTCGCCCTCACCGCGCTGGCCAAGCGCCCGATCCTCTTCGGCGCGGTGGCCGGGCTGGGCGTGGGCACCGTCGGGCTGTGGCTGGAGTCGCTGTGGATCGGGGCGGTCTACCACTATCCGTGGCCGACGAGCATGTGGCCCGAAGCGTTGGCCATGGCGATCCCCGTCGCGGTCATGATGGGGCTGTGCGGTGCTCTGCTGTCGATCGTCCTCACCGGCCAGCGACTACCCCGGCCAGCGATTGGCATCACCGTCGTCGTCGTGACCGTGCTCGCGATCGGTGGCGCGGTGTTCAACGGGCTGCGCACCGAGGTTCCCCAAAATGACACCGCCACAATCACATTGACCGGTGTGCCGAGTCCACAGGGGCAGCGGATGGCCAATGCCGATGTGCGGATCAATCCGCCGGGTCTGGTCAGCGAGGACCCGGAGTGGGTGACGATCCTGTCGTGGCAGGGCGGTTTGGCCAACGACCGCGGGCTGGTCGTCGACCGGCTTGAACGCGTCGGCCCGGGCCACTATCGTTCGACCCAGCCGGTTCCGATCTGGGGTCAGTGGAAGACCTTGCTGCGCGTGCAGGACGGCACCCTGATGGCTGGTGTCCCGATCTATCTGCCGGAAGACCCGGGCATCAACGCACCGGGGGTGCCTGCGGAACTGAACAGCACCCGCCCGTTCGTCCCGGAGATCACGATCCTGCAGCGCGAGCGCAATCTCAACCACCCGACGTGGCTGTTCGCCGCCGGTGGTGTGGTGGTCTTGATCTGCACGCTGATCCTGATCGCCGCGCTCACTTGGGGCGGCGGCCGGATCAATCGGACCGAAGAGGAGCCCGCGCGCCTCGAGGAGTCGCGACCGAAGGTGGGGCCGCAGGTGTGATCGTCACGTACGGCGCCCACCATGCGCTCGCGCTGGCACTACCGGCTTTGACCCCGGCTGTGGTCTTGGTGGGTGTGGTGTTGTTCATCGCCATCCGCGACCGTCGTCGCGGTGAGGCTGGCGTCGACTCTGAAGGGGACGAAAAGTGAAGGTGGCCAGGCTGATTGCCGCCAGCGCTGTGCTGGCGACCGCGGTGGGGTGCAGCTCGGCCACACCGCCGGTGCCGCAGGCCGCCGGCCCGGTCGTCGAGCTCACGATCGCGCACGGGACCGTCACCCCCACCAACGCGACGCTCACCGCGAAGGTGAACCAGCCGATCACGTTGCGAGTCACCAGCGACGCCGACGACGAACTGCACGTCCACTCCACGCCCGAGCACGAGTTCGAGGTGAAGGCCCAGCCCGACCAGGAGTTCTCGTTCACCGTCGACGTGCCGGGCAGCGTCGCCGTGGAGTTGCATCATCTCGACCGGACGGTGGCCACGATTCAAGTCCAGCCGTGACCCAGCCGTCCGTGGCGGTGCTCGCACACGGACTCGGTGGCTCCACCGATCTACCGATTCCGTATTCGTACGCGCTGATCGGCGCCGCGTGGGCTCTGACGCTCACCTTCGCGGTGGTGGCGTTCGCTTGGCGTACACCGCGATTCGACCCTGACCGGCCGGGCCGCCCGCTGCCGAACTGGCTGACGACGGCGGTCGATTCGCCGATCACCCGTGCCGTGGTGGCCGGGCTTGCTCTGGCTCTGGCGATCTGGGTTGTCGTTGCCGGCGTCATCGGGCCGCAGGATGGTGGCAATGCGCTACCAGGCGCGTTCTATGTGTTGCTGTGGGTGGGAGTTCCGGCGTTATCGGTGCTCATCGGTCCGGTGTGGCGGGTGATCTCGCCGATACGCACCGTTGTGCGGCTGATGCCGTCGCGCGCGCTGCGCCACTATCCGGAGGTGCTCGGGTATTGGCCGGGCGCGGTGGGACTGTTCGCATTCGTCTGGTTGGAGCTGGCCGGCCCGAATCCGGGATCGCTGACAGCGATCAAGATCTGGCTGGCTTGCTACGTCGTCATCGCGCTCGGCGGCGCGCTGCTGTGCGGTCCGCGTTGGCTGTCCCGCGCCGACCCGTTCGACGTCTACAGCGTGGTGGCATCCCGGCTGGCGGTGTTCGGCCGCAACCGCGACAGCGGCCAGTTGGCCTGGGTCAACCCGTTCAACCATCTGCGGACACTGCCCGTGCGCCCGGGAACGCTTGCCGTGCTGGCGGTTCTGCTGGGTTCGACTGCGTTCGACAGCTTCTCGGCGAGCCCGGACTGGCGAAACTTTGCCGACGGTCTCGGGGTCAACCCGGCAGTGACGCGCAGTGTCGGGCTCTTGGTGTTCGTGCTCGTGGTCGGTTTAAGTTTCTGGGGAGCCTCGCAGGCCACCGGTGGGATCGACCGCGCGCGCCGTCGCGAGCTGCCCGGGCTGATGGCGCACTCGCTGATCCCTATCGTTGTCGGATATGTTTTCGCGCACTATCTTTCGTACCTGGTCGAGAAGGGGCAGCAGACGGTGATCGCACTGTTCGGGCTGCGCGAGGTCGAGGTCAGCTATGTCCTGTCCGCTCACCCGGGCGTGCTCGCCACCCTCAAGGTCTGCTTCGTGGTGGCCGGCCATATCGCGGGTGTCGTCGCTGCGCATGACGCGGCGATCCGGCTGCTGCCGTCCGGTCACCAGATCACCGGACAACTGACGATGATGCTGACGATGGTGGCCTACACATTCACCGGGTTGTATCTGCTCTTCGGTGGCTGAGCCCGCCAATTTGTCGCGCGACGTTTAGACGACGTCAACCTGGGAAGTCCCGCTGTGCTGGGCGGGATGCCCATACTCGATGTTCTCGGCGCGCGGCGCGGCGGTAGGAGGTCGTGATGACGTCACGCAATTGGGTGAGTCGGCGGATTCATCAAGTACTCGAGCATCACGGTGCGAAATCGACCGCGGGTCTGTGGCGCCCGGCCTGGCAGAGCAGCCCGACCGCGGAGCGACCGATCAGCTGGTGGCGTGCGCTGTAGCTAGCCGCGGGGCCGGCCGTCCACGATCACACCAGCGGCGGCCTCGATGGGCTTGATCGCTGCGGTGAAGTCGGATTCAGGCCCCTCTTCGCGCATGACCAGTTCCCACAATCGCCCGACGGCCGCGGCCACCTCGGTGGGTAGTCCGAGCGCCTCGGCCTCCTCCAGATAAAGCCGGACGTCCTTCACCATCAAGCCGGTGGCGAACCCGTAGTCGAAGCTGCGCGGCAGAATCGACTTGGGGAACTTGTCGCGGCTGGCGTTGGTCGCTCCCGATCCGGCGTTGATCACCTCGATCATCACCGACGGGTCCAGCCCGGCTTTGACGCCCATCACCACCACCTCCGAGGTGGCGGCCAGCGCAGTGGCGGCCAGCAGGTTGTTCACCAGTTTCATCGTCTGGCCCGCACCCGGTTTGGTGTCGACGAAAAACGGCGTGCCCAGCCGGGCCAGGATCGGCTCGACGATTTCGAACTCGTCGCGCGGTCCCGAAACCATCAGCGCCAGTGTCCCTTTGGTGGCGCCGCCGACACCGCCGCTGACCGGGCTGTCGAGCATCGCGATACCGCGCTCGGTCAGCTGAGCCTGGATCTGCTGAGCGGCGGTGCTGCCGACGGTGGACAGGTCGACGAACCGTTCGACGCGGCGTCCTTCGATCACTCCGTCCGCGCCGACCGCGACGTCGTGGGAGGCCTGCACCGACGGCAGGCTCGCCAGTACGGTCTCGGCACGGTCGGCGACGTCGCGTGGGGACGAGGCGGCCCGGGCGCCCAGATCGACCGCCTCGGCGACGATCTCCGGGCGGGTGTCGAAGACCACCAGCGGGTGGCCGGCCTCGATCAGGCGGGTGGCCATCGGCAAGCCCATGTTGCCCAGGCCGATGAAGCCGAGGTTCATGGGGCGCTCACTGAGCGTCGAGTTCGGCGAAGGCTTCTCGGGCGACCCGGAAGCCATCGACGGCTGCGGGCGCGCCGGCGTAGATCGCCACCTGCAGCAGGATCTCGCGAATCTCCTCGCGGGTCACACCGTTGGTGAGTGCCCCGCGCACATGAGTCTTCAGTTCGTGGGGTCGGTTCAGCACGGAGATCATCGCCAGGTTGAGCATGCTGCGGGTCTTGAGCGGCAGCTCCTCGCGGCCCCACACCGCACCCCAGCAGTACTCGGTGAGCAGATCCTGCAGCGGCTTGCTGAAGTCGTCGGCCTGCCGCTCGGCGTTGGCGACGTACTCCTCGCCGAGCACCGCGGCGCGGATCTGTCGTCCCTTGTCGTATGTTGCCTGGTCCATGGCGTCCATGATCGCACCGGGTCAGGCGACGACCGGCAACACCAGCCGCGATGACGATCGCACGGTGTTGAGGCTGCTGGTGCCGACGCTGGCATGCCGGAAGTTCATGATCGCCGGGGTGTCCGGATCCTGGTCATCACTGGTGATCGTGATCTGGATGCGGTGACCCGTGTCGAAGCGACGGGCGTTGGGCACCAGGGGGATTCGGTACTCGACGTCGTCACCGACAGGTACTGCCTGCGGACGCCGGCACGGCAGCATCGGTGCGCCGGGCCGGCTGGCGGCCTCGTCCACCTCACGCAGGCTCGCCCGCAGCCAGCCGGCGGTCACCGGTTCCGTCTCGCCGTCGGCGGAGACGTCGGAGAGCGTGACGATCCACGCGGTGTCCGCGGCGGTGGCGGCGGCCGTCAACCGTAACTCGATGTCGCCGACGACGTCGATGGCCGCGGTCAGTGGCCGGCTGATCCAGGTCAGCGCCGAGGGGGGATCGATCGAACTGGGTTTGGCCCGGCCGAGCCCACCGCCGAGCGCCATGAAGTCACGCGCGCCGGGGCTGCCTTCGTCATCGTCGAGAGTGCCGTCGGCGCGCAGTGCCAGTTCACGGAAGGTGCTTGCCGGCGGCCAGGATTCGCACGTGCGCCACTCGCCGGCGCCGGGCAGGACGTAACGAACCGCCGGGCCGTCGAGGATGCCGGTGTCGCGGCCTTTGAGCCAATGGTCGTACCAGGCGAGCGCTTCGATGTGCAGGCTTTCCCACGGCCAGGTGAGGCCGTACTCGCCGAGCATGCCGATGCGTACGCACGGGCTGTTTGTCAGCCCGGCGTAGCTGGTGAACGTCGAGGGTAGGTGCAGCGGTACGTTCTGCCAGTCGCAGCCCAAATAGGCTGGGATGTCTACCTTTTCGAGCAGTGGCAGCAGGTTGCGTTCGTCCCACCAGGCGTCGCGGGTGGGGTGCTTGACCGCCGCGTCGAGCCACAGCTCGTCCCAGGGGTGCGCGTCGTGCGGCAGTTTGAGCAGCCCACGCATCATCGTCACAGCCGCCTCGCCGTTCATCGTCGCGAACTTGTGGTGCAGCCGCGGGGTGTTGAGGACCCAGCGTGCCGCTCCCAGTGGTCGGCTGCGCCAGAACGTGTCGCTGCGGGCGGCGGTGAGTCCGAGCATCGACAGGAACGGCGTGATGAATGACGCGCTGAGTAGGCCGTGATGCGCCGCGCCTTCGTAGAGGTCGGCGGTGACGGCCACCGGGAAGATCGCCTTGAGGTGCGGCGGCCGTTCGACAGCGGCCTCCAGCTGGGTCATCGCGAAATAGCTGATACCGATCATCCCGACGTTGCCGTCGCACCAGGGTTGCGCCGCCACCCATTCCACGAGGTCGTACAGGTCGCGGCGCTCCTGGGAGTCGAAGAACCCGAAAGTGCCGCCGGATCCGCCGGTGCCGCGCAGATTGGCGATGACGTGGGTGTAGCCGCGCGGCACCCAGAAGTCGGTGGCGCCGGCCTCGATGAAACCGGCTGGGGCGCCGAGGTCCTGGATCTGGCGCGGATAGGGCGACGCGGCGATCAGCGCGGGGAAGCGCGCCCCGTCAGCTGATGGGCCGTCGGGGCGGTGGACGTCGGCGAGCAGCGTCACACCGTCGCGCATCGGGACCGCGATGTTGATGTCGGTGGTGATGCGGTGGTCCGGCGTGCTCAGGTTGCGGTAGTCCCGGCCGGTGGTCTGCGGCCCATTGAGTGTGCGCTGACCCGGTTCGATGCCCGAAACGCTGATTGATGTCATCCCGATCCTTTTTCACGTCCTGTTGAGACTAGTTTCACGCTACGATGAAACTAGTCTCAACGCAATATGAAACCTTGAGGTGATGCGGATGGCGAAGAAAGCCACGGCGCCGGGACCCCGCGACGAGAAGGGGGTGCTCGCCGGCCGGATTGTCGACGCCGCGCGCGGCGAGTTCGCTCAGCATGGGTCGGCAGGCACCACGATCCGGGCGGTGGCCCGGGCAGCCGACGTCGACCCGGCACTGGTCTACCACTACTTCGGTTCCAAGGAAGGCCTGCTGGATGCGGCCACCAATCCGCCGCAACGCTGGCTGGCGGACGTCGCGAAGACCTGGACCACACCGGTGCCACAGCTCGGGGCCGCGCTGCTGCGGTTGATGCTGGGTGCGTGGGCTGACGACGAGATCGGCCCGGTGTTGCGGGCGGTGCTGCAGACCGCAGCGCACGAGCCGAGCACCCGCGAGAAGCTGCGCAGAGTGGTCGAGGGTCAGCTGATGGGCGTGTCTCAGCTAGGTGCCGACGAGGCGGACCGGATGAGGCGTAGCGGGCTGATCTCGTCGCAGATCATGGGCTTGGCCTTGATGCGCTACGTGTGGCAGATCGAACCGCTGGCTTCGATGAGCGACGACGAGATCGTCGCCGCGGTCGCACCGAACCTGCAGCGCTACGTCGACGGCGACCTGGGCTAGGCCACCGCGAGGGGTTTCGGCGCCGGCTCGTCGTCGAAGTCGCCGGGAGTCAGCAGGCGCGTCGCGATGACGCTGACTGCCGCCGTGAAGACCAGGTAACTGCAAGCAAGCCAAGGCTTTCCGTGCCCGGCCGCGATCAGCGCCGTCAAGATCAACGGTGTCAGGCCCGAGGCGTACACGCCGGAAAGCTGGTACACCGTCGACAGGCCGGTGTAGCGGACCCGGGTGGGAAACAGCGACGCATACAACGTGCCCTGCGCGCCGTAGAACAACGCGTGGATCACACCGAACACCACGACCAGCGCGATCGCATAGGCGGCGATGCTGCGGGTGTTGAACAACGCGAACGCCGGGAACACGGCCAACCCGTAGGCCGCGATGCCGCTGCCGTAGACGACTTTCGCGCCGAACCGGTCGACCAGCAGTCCCGATACCGGCAGCAGTGCGGCCATCACCAAGGCCGCCGCCGTCACGACGATCAGCACCGGCACCTTGCCCAGGTGCAGCGTGGCCGTCGCATAGGAGATGGCGAAGACGCCCCAGGTGTTGAAGGCTGCGCCCTCGCCCCAACGGGACAACATCCCCAGCACGGTCGAGCGCAGCGCCGGGCGGCGGAAGATCTCCCGTAGCGGAACCGACGAGCGTTCGTCGCGCTCCTTGAGCTGCTCGAAGGCCGGGGTCTCGGCGGCTTTCAGGCGCACCACCACCCCGAACACCACCAGCACGAGGCTGAACAGGAACGCGATCCGCCAGCCGTAGCTCAGAAAGGCACCGGGAGGCAGGACGATCTGCAGCAGCGCGAACACCCCGGTGCCCAGCGCGAGTCCCAATGCCAGCCCGACCTGCGGGACGCTGCCGAACAGGCCGCGGCGCTTGGCGGGGCTGTGTTCGACCGCAAGCAGGACCGCGCCGGCCCACTCGCCGCCGAGGGCGAAGCCCTGACCGATGCGCAGGATCAGCAGCAGGATCGGGGCCAGCAGCCCGATCTGCTCGGCGGTGGGCAGTAGGCCCATCAGCGCGGTGGCGCCACCCATCAGGAACATGGTCATCGCCAGGGTCTTCTTGCGCCCGATGCGATCACCGATGTGGCCGAACACGAAGCCGCCGATCGGGCGTACCACGAAGCCCACAGCGAAGGTGGCGAACGCCAACAGCGTTCCGACCAGCGAGCTTTGGTGGGGAAAGAGTGCCTGGTTGAAGACCAGGCTCGCCGCGGTGGCGTACAGGAAGAAGTCGTACCACTCGATCGTCGTGCCGATCAGGCTGGAGAGCAGCGCGGTGCGAATGGTGTTCGAGGACGCCTCGTCGGCATCGGCGCGTGGTTCGGCGATGGTGGACACGCGTTCGGAATCTATTCAGTGGTCTGGTCGACCAATACCGTTCGGCGCACCGCGATTGCAATGATCCCCGTGGCTGTTCAGTAGACTCGTCGGGTTACGGCAGAACGGACAGTACGGAGAAGAACCCGATGAGCGGCCATTCCAAGTGGGCAACCACCAAGCACAAGAAGGCCGTCATCGACGCCAAGCGCGGCAAGATGTTCGCCAAGCTCATCAAGAACATCGAGGTCGCGGCGCGCGTCGGCGGCGGCGACCCGGCCGGCAATCCCACCCTGTACGACGCGATCCAGAAGGCCAAGAAGTCGTCGGTTCCCAACGACAACATCGAGCGCGCCCGCAAGCGCGGCGGTGGTGAGGAAGCCGGCGGCGCCGACTGGCAGAACATCACCTACGAGGGCTACGGGCCCAATGGTGTCGCCGTGCTGATCGAATGCCTGACCGACAACCGCAACCGGGCGGCCGGCGAGGTCCGGGTCGCGATGACCCGCAACGGCGGCAACATGGCCGACCCCGGCTCGGTGGCCTACCTGTTCTCCCGCAAGGGCGTGGTCACGCTGGAGAAGAACGACCTGTCTGAGGACGACGTGCTGTTGGCGGTCCTGGATGCCGGCGCCGAAGAGGTCAACGACCTCGGCGACAGCTTCGAGGTGATCTCCGAACCGACCGATCTGGTCGCCGTGCGCACCGCGCTGGTGGACGCCGGCATCGACTACGACTCCGCGGAGGCGGGATTCCAGGCGTCGGTGACGGTGCCGCTGGACGCCGAAGGCGCGCGCAAGATCATGAAGCTCGTCGACGCGCTGGAGGACAGCGACGACGTGCAGGACGTCTACACCAACGCCGACATCCCCGACGAGGTTCTGGCTCAGCTCGAAGACGACTGAGTTTTAGGCCGGATGCAGGCTGACTGGCACCCCTGAATAGCGGGTCATCCCGGTCGCTGGATCCAGGTCGTCTTTACTCGTCAGCAGGTTGACGTTGGCGCCGACGTGCGCGTGCGGCACCGATACCACTCCGCTGCGCACCGACGGGTCCACTTTCGCGATCCCGGTGACTTCACCGTATTCGGTGCGCACCACCAGCTTCTGGTTGTCGACGATGTCGGCCGCCGCGGCGTCCTGCGGGCTCAGCAGTATCTCGGGCTGCTCGCCGAGATACTCCAATTGCGCATTGACTCTTCGCAATTGGCGACGTGGCACCAACACCGGCCCCGTCGTGTGACGCAGGCCGTGCAACTGCTCGATCAGGAGTTGCGGGGCCAGGCGCCAGCCGCCGAGGCGCTCGATGTGGCGTCGCATCCACGGCGCGGGTAGCTCGCGCTCGGCCTGCGCCCAGCCGGTGGCGACCAGGTCGTCGTAGCTGCTGCGGCCGCCGCCGCCGTTGAGCTTGGCCAACATCTGTTCGTCGGTCATGGTGGTGTCGGCGATGTCGTGCCCGAGCCGGGCACCGATCTCGGCGAGCACCCACCACATCGAGCGGCGGTCGCCGATCGGGGCGATCATCGCCGGGGTGTGCTGAGCAGAGATCCGCGGACTCATGAAATCCCACAGCGTGACGTCGGGCCGCTCGAGTTGGCCCGTGGTCGGTAGCACGTGGGTGGACAGCTCGGTCGTCTCGGTGGGCAGGATCTCGGTGGTGGCCAACACCTCGAGCTTGGCCAGCGCCGAGCGCAGGGTATCGGTGGCGGGGAAACCGGTGAGCAGGCTGCCGCCGAGGTTGAGCAGCGCGCGAATGTTGCCGGCCTCGATCTCGTCGGGCAGTGTGGCGCAGGGCCATTCCCGCATGAACGCTTTCGTGTCCGGTCGGCTGCGCGGTCCAGGACGCGATTTTCCCTCCGGCGGCGCGATCGGCAACTCGAACATCTCCAGCTGATAGCCGAAGCCGGGATGGAACCACTCACCGCCGGGGGTATTCATCGACCCGGTCAGGATCAGCAACGCCCACGAAAACCATTGCGTCACATTGGCGCTGGCCGACATGGTGACACCGGTACCGGTGTCGATCGCGATGTGTCCGGCCCTGCGGACAGCGGCCAGCAGATCGTCGAGATCGGTGGGGTCGACGTCGGCCAGGGCGGCGGCATGGTCCCGGGTGAAGGGCTCGACCGCGGCCGCCAGCACGTCCAGATCCTGGACGGCGACGTCCGGATCGGCGCCGTCGCGCAAGATTTCGCGCACCAGGAAGGCCAGCATCGCGTAATCGGTGCCCGGTCGCGGCGCGAGGTGGCGGGTCGCCAACCGGGCGGTCTCGGTACGGCGGGGATCGACGACCCAGAGCTGAGCCCGCGCGGCCAGGTCGCGGAACACCCCGCGAGGATTGGGCATGCCGACGGTATGGCCATGGGAGACAACAGGATTGCTGCCGATCAGGATGACGAGTTCGGCATTCTCGTAGTCGGGACGCCCGGTGAGGCCGGCGGAGCCGCCCATCAGCTCCGCGACCAGGACCTTGGCGGTGCCGTCGATCGTCAGTGGACTGAATTTCGCGGGAGTGCCGATAGCGCGGTGCAGCGCCTCGGCGGTGCGATAGCCGGCGGCGTCCATCCCGATGCCGGTGCCGAAGTTGACGGCGACCGCTGCCGGACCGTGCTCGGCGATGATGTCTCGTAACCGGGCGCCGAGGTCGTCGAGGCAAGCCTCCCAGCTGGTTTCGGTCAGCTGTCCGCCGCCGCGCATCATCGGCCGCTCGAGCCGGTCCGGATGGTGGTGGATCAGCGGCAGCGCGCGGCCCTTCGGGCAGGTGTAGCCGCCAGAAAAGGGATTGTCCCGGTCGCCGTGGACGGCCACCACCCGCTCATCGTCGATCTCGACGAGGATGCCGCACACCGACGGGCACACCCGGCAGAAGCTTCGTACTGTGCGGGAACCGCCCGGCGCCATGGAAGAGAACCGTACGCTGCGGGCGATGAATCGGAGGTGACGATGTCTCAGCTGACGGTGACCGACCCTGACGGGTCTAGCTGGTCGGTGCGTCGCTGGTGGTGGAAGACGATCCCCTGGGAGACCGGCTTCGCCACCCTCGACGCGCTGATCTTCCTGATCGTGCTGCCGTTCATGCTGCTGTGGCCGTTCTGGCTGCTGGCCAAGTTCGTCGGCGTGCCGTGGACGATCATCATCACGCGCGACGGGACCGAGGTCGGCCGCGAGCAGGTGAAGGGCTGGAAGCGTTCGCGCGCCCGAGTGGCGGAGATCGCCCGGTCGGCGCGAGAGGGAACGCTGACCGAGTTCGTCACTGCAGCGGATACAGCCGCTCCAGATTGACCACGATGGCCTCCTGCGTGCTGCGCGAGATCACGACGACGGCCGGCTCATCCGGGTCCGGGTTCTCCTCGCGGTGCGGCAGATGCGGCGGCACGAAGATGTAGTCACCCGGCTCGGTACTGATCCGCACTTCCTCGACACCGTCGTGGAAGACGAACTGCGGGTGGCCGCTGCGCACGAAGATCGCGGTCTCCGACTCCCCGTGGTGATGGTTGGCCGACGCGACACCGGGCCCCACGTGAGTCTCGCCCATCCACAACTTTTCCGACCCGACCGACGCGCCGCTGATCGCCGCGAAGCGTTGCATGCCGTCGGTCTGACCGGTGCCCCCGTCGAGGTCGCCGGCCCGGACATGGCGCACCCGGTTGCGCACCGGCTCGGTTCCGGACAGGTCGGGATGGAATGCGTCGGGGCCGCCCATGGACCGACCATAACCACGCGCGGGAGACCGCGTGTCCTGACCGGCGCTGTCCGCCCGGCCCGCTACTGTGATCGAACAGCTGTTCGTAGTCGGAAGGCGATCCGTGCGGGTGATGGGAGTCGACCCTGGGTTGACGCGCTGCGGACTCTCGATGATCGAGAGTCGGGGCGGCCGCCAGGTCATCGCGCTGGACGTCGACGTGGTGCGCACGCCGTCCGACGAGCCGTTGCAGCGTCGGCTGCTGACCATCAGCGACACCGTCGACCATTGGATGGACACCCACCAGCCCGATGTCGTGGCGATCGAGCGGGTGTTCGCCAACCAGAACGCCAACACCGCGATGGGCACCGCGCAGGCCGGCGGTGTGATCGCACTGGCCGCCGCCCGCCGCGGCATCGACGTGCATTTCCACACCCCCAGTGAGGTCAAGGCAGCGGTCACCGGGAACGGGCGCGCCGACAAGGCTCAGGTCACCACGATGGTCACCCGCATCCTGCAGTTGCAGCAGAAACCGACCCCGGCGGACGCCGCCGACGCACTGGCCCTGGCGATCTGCCACTGCTGGCGCGCCCCGATGATCGCCCGCATGGCGCAGGCCGAGGCGATGGCCGCCGAACAGAAGCGGGCCTACCAGGCGCGGCTGAAGTCGGCGCGCAACCTGAAGGCAGCCAAATGATCGCCTCGGTACGGGGGGAAGTCCTCGACATCGCCCTCGACCACGTCGTCATCGAGGCCGCCGGCGTCGGCTACAAGGTGATGGCCACCCCGTCGACGCTCGCGACGCTGCGCCGCGGCAGTGAGGCCCGGCTGATCACCGCGATGATCGTCCGCGAGGACTCCCAAACCCTGTACGGATTCGCCGACTCCGATGCGCGCGACCTGTTCTCGACCCTGCTCGGGGTCTCCGGCGTCGGCCCCAAGATCGCGTTGGCGACACTGGCCGTCTATGACGCGACCGCGCTGCGTCAGGCGCTGGCCGACGGCGATGTGACGGCATTGACCCGGGTGCCCGGCATCGGCAAGCGTGGTGCCGAACGTATGGTGCTGGAACTGCGGGACAAGATCGGCGCAGTCGCCGGCGGTGCGGGCGTGGTCGCGGCCACCGGGCACGCGGTGCGCACTCCCGTGGTGGAAGCCCTTGTCGGACTTGGCTTTGCGATCAAGCAGGCCGAGGAAGCCACCGACAAGGTGCTCGCGGCCGACAGTGAGGCCAACACCTCCACGGCATTGCGTGCGGCGTTGTCGCTACTAGGAAAGACCAAGTGAGCAGGTTCGACGAAGAGGACGACGAGGCAGTCGACCGCGACGTGTCGCCGGCGCTGACCGTCGGCGAAGGAGACGTCGACGCCAGCCTTCGACCCCGGACGCTGGGCGAGTTCATCGGCCAGCCGCGGGTGCGCGAGCAGCTGCAGCTGGTCCTCGAAGGCGCCAAGAACCGCGGCGGCACACCGGATCACATTCTGTTGTCCGGGCCGCCGGGGCTGGGCAAGACGTCGCTGGCGATGATCATCGCCGCCGAGCTGGGCTCCGCGTTGCGGGTGACGTCCGGGCCGGCCCTGGAACGCGCCGGTGACCTCGCCGCGATGCTGTCCAACCTGGTCGAGGGTGACGTGCTGTTCATCGACGAGATCCATCGTATCGCCCGGCCCGCCGAGGAGATGCTGTACCTGGCGATGGAGGACTTCCGGGTCGACGTCGTCGTCGGGAAAGGCCCTGGGGCGACGTCGATTCCGTTGGAAGTTGCACCGTTCACCTTGGTCGGCGCGACCACCCGCTCCGGTGCGCTGACCGGACCCTTGCGAGATCGCTTCGGCTTCACCGCGCACATGGACTTCTACGAACCGCCGGAACTGGAACGGGTATTGGCCCGCTCGGCCGGGATCCTTGGCATCGAACTGGGCTCCGAGGCCGGCTCCGAGATCGCCCGCCGCTCGCGGGGGACACCCCGCATCGCCAACCGTCTCCTGCGCCGCGTGCGCGATTACGCCGAGGTGCGCGCCGACGGGGTGATCACCCGCGATATCGCCAAGGCCGCGCTGGCCGTCTATGACGTCGACGAGCTCGGGCTGGACCGGCTGGATCGCGGGGTGCTCTCGGCGCTCACCCGGAGCTTCGGCGGCGGCCCGGTCGGGGTGTCCACCCTGGCCGTCGCGGTGGGGGAGGAAGCCACCACGGTCGAAGAGGTGTGCGAGCCGTTCCTGGTCCGCGCCGGGATGATCGCGCGGACCCCCCGCGGGCGAGTGGCGACGCCATTAGCCTGGACCCACCTCGGTATGGTTGCACCGCCGCGGGCCAGTGGGCTCGGTCAGTCCGGCCTATTCGAGTGATGGGAGCGCCGATGGTCATCGCCGCCTTGGTTTTCGCCGGCCTCGCCGCGTTGCTGCACGTCTACATCTTCACGATGGAATCGCTGACCTGGACGTCGCCGCGTACCCGCAAGACGTTCGGCACCACCGCCGAGGAAGCCGAGACCACCAAACTGATGGCGCTCAACCAGGGTTTCTACAACCTGTTCCTGGCGATCGTCAGCATCGTGGGTATCGTCGCGATCGCGTTGGGGCACACCGGAATCGGCGCTGCTCTGGTGTTCGCTGGTGTTGGTTCGATGCTCGCCGCGGCGGCAGTGCTGCTGGCGTCCGCGCCGGACAAGGCGCGGGCCGCGGTCACCCAGGGGGCATTCCCGTTGATCGCGGTCGTGCTGTTGGTGATCGCGCTCGTCTGACGTTCGAGGCTGCGGGTCTCAGCGAACTACTACGTGGTGCTGGTTGTGGCCCGGTGACGGGTTTGGTTTCCACCCGCCCGCTTGGCGTCGTACATCGCGGCATCGGCTGCGCGCACCAGTTCGGTGAGCGCCGCGGTCGCGGCGCTCCCGATATCGGTCAGCGCCATCGTTGCGACTCCGACGCTGGCGGTCACCTCGCCGGGCGCGGTCGCGACGGCTGTGCGGAATCGTTCGGCGGTGCCCGCGGCGTCGTCGGGCTCGATCAGTTCGGCGATGAGGAACTCCTCGCCGCCGAGACGGGCGACCACCGAATTCATGGCGCTGGCCCGGCGCAGGTTGTCCGCGACGGCGACCAGGACCGTGTCGCCGTAGCCGTGGCCGTGGGCGTCGTTGATCAGCTTGAACCCGTCCAGATCGACCAGTATCACGGCCAGCCACTGTGAGTGTGGCCTGTCCGCCGCGGCGATCAGTTTCAGCGCCGACTCGTCGTAGCCGCGACGGTTGCGCAGCCCGGTGAGCGGATCCGTGTTGGACATCCTGGCGTCGAGGCTCAGCAGATGCAGGAGCAACTGACTTCCGAACGGGACGGCGAGCACGGCGATCAGCACACCCAGCACATGCCCGACAGCCATCGCGGGGTCGCCGGCCGCGGCGATCCGCGCCCCGGCAAGGACGGTGGTGAGGATCGCGTTGACCAGCGTCGCCGCCAACAGCCGACCGGAGTGGTACAGGCCGACGTAGCCGGCGATGGGAGCGAAGGTGGCGCACGCCAACAAGCCGGTGGCCGGCGTCCCGGCGATCAGGCAAGCCAGCGTCACACCCGCGTTGGCGCCGATGGCGAAGAGCGCGGATTGACGGCGGCTCGGCCAGCCGACGAGCCAGGTGGACGCCCCGCCGAACGACAACGCCGACATCACGACCGCGGCAGTCCGGTGGACCTCACCCTGCGGACCCGACGGGCTGAACAACATCACCAGGGGGATCACCCCAAGGACGACGACGACGGACGCGATCAGGATTCGGCTGAAGCGCTGCAGGTGGCGAGCCGCGAGGTATTCGGACAACCAGTCGTACTGGCCGGGTTGGTGCCACCACCGCCGTACCCACGCGGCCATTCCCACGTCTTTGTACATATGCTCCCGACCTGGCCGCAGCCTGCCCCCCGAGGGCTGGAAGCCTGAGCGGATAGTACCCGCGGCCGCGGGCGTCCGCCGGGTCGGGGTCTTTGCAACCGAAACGACACCGGGGTCGTCGATCGTCGTCGATCGCGACCCCGGTGCCGGATGCGGCCCGGCTTACAGCAGGCCCAGCAGCTGCAAATCGGTGATGTACTTGACGATGACCTCCGCCGACACGTGCGGAATGTCCTTGTCCGGGCCAATCTTCGCGTCCTGCACCGCGGCGCGGAACCGTTCGGTCGGCGCGATCGATCCGCGGACCGGCCGTTCCGGGTGCTGGTAGTTGTGCAGCAGCGGCAGCAGCGAGTACTGACGCTGCCGGTCGGGCAGTGCCCGCATCGCGGTTTCGAACCGCTGCAGCCAGCCGCCGTAGTCCGCGATCCGCTGGATCGGGTAGCCCGCGTCGATCAGCCAGTCGACGAACTCGTCGAGCCCGAGGCCGTCGTCGTAGGGATTCATCACGTGGTAGGTCTCGAACCCCTGGGTCACGTTCGCACCCAGTGTGGAGATCGCCTCGGCGATGAACTCCACCGGCAGGCCGTCGTAGTGCGCACGCTGACGGTTGCCGTCGGCGTCGAGTTCGTAGAACGACGCCGGGGCGATGCCGGTGGCCACCAGGCTCAGCATCATCCGGGTGAACATGTCGGGCAGGTTGAGCTGACCGCCGTAGGTGGTGTCGGCGAGGATCATGTCGCAGCGGAACACCGAGACCGGTAGGCCGCACAGGTCGTTGGCCTCGCGCAGCAGCACCTCGCCGGCCCACTTGCTGTTGCCGTAACCGTTGGCGTACGAGTCGTCGACCGCCCGGGTCGCGCTGATCTCGCGGATGTCGCCGTCCTCGACGAAGCGTCCCGGCGCGATCCCGGCACCGACACCGATCGTCGACACGTAGACGAACGGCTTGAGCTTGCTGGTCAGCGCGATCCGGATGAGCTCGGCGGTACCGACAGCGTTGGGCCCGAACAACTCCCGGTAGGGCAGCACGTGATTGACCAACGCGGCCGGGTCGACGATCAGGTCGACGGTATCGGCCAGACGCTGCCACGTCGCCGGGTCGAGGCCGAGGTTCTCCTCACCTTTGTCGCCGGCGATGACCTCCAGGTGCTCCGCGGCCAGTGTCCGGAAGTGCGCCAGCAGCGTGGGATCGCCGCTGTCGAACGTGGCATCCAGCCGGGCGCGCGCGGCCTGGTCATCCTTGGCGCGCACCAGGCAGATCACCTTGCCATCCACCAGGTCCATCCGCTCGAGCCAATCCAGTGCGAGGTAGCGGCCCAGGAATCCGGTTGCGCCGGTGAGCAATACGGTGCGGATCTCCTTCGACGGGCCGGCCAGCTGTGGTGCGACGGCCAGGGTGGCCGCGTCGATGAAGCGGTCCAGCGTCAGATCACTGGCATGCGCTTCGGTGGCGCCGGCGCCGTGGACCGAGGCGAACGTCGGGCGCTGGCTGCCCGAGCTGCGCTCGCTCTCGATGTAGCCGGCAATGGCCTGCAGGTCGTTGGCCGGGCTGACGATCACACCCACCGGCACCTCGATATCGAAGATCTCGTTGAGCAGGTTGGCGAATGTCAACGCCGACAGCGAGTCCCCGCCGAGGTCGGTGAAGTGTGCATCGGGCTGCAGGTCCGCCGCGGCGGCCCCCAGCAGTGCGCCCGCGGCGCGGGTGATGGTCGCCAGCGCGGGGGCATCGGCGCCGCTCTGTCGCAGCGCCCGCAGCTCGTCGGCCTGACCTTCGGCCAGATCGACGTAGAGCTGCTCGAGGGCGGAGCCGTAGCGTTCCTTCAGTCGCGGCCAGGCCAGTTTTCGGATACCGGTCAGCAGACCGTTCTCCACGGTGAAAGGCGTTGTCTCGAGCAGGAAGTCACGCGGGATCTCGTAGGACTGCAGCCGCGCGCTCCGCGCGGCGTCCTGCAGCGAGTCGGCGATCAGCGCCTTGAGCTCGGCCGCATCGTGGCCGGCCACCGCGTCGGCGGTCGGCACCACGACGGCCAGCAGGTAGGGCCGGGCGCTGTTGCCGTACAAGTAGATCTGGTGCACCAGCGGGCTGCGTCCGAACGCGGCCTCCAGCTTGGAGACCGTGACGAACTCACCCTGCGACAGCTTGAGCACGTTGTTGCGACGGTCCACATAGCGCAGGTGGTCAGGCGCGGTCTCGGCGACGATGTCGCCGGTCCGGTAGAAGCCGTCCTCGTCGAACATCGCGGCGGTGACCTCGGGGCGCTTGTAATAGCCCGGGAACAGTTGCGTCGACTTCACCAACAGCTCACCGCGCGGATGCGGCAGATCGGTACCGAAATACCCCAGCTCTGGCACATCGACCAGCTTGTAGTCGGTCACCGGCGGGCGGCGCACCATGCCGTCGACGAAGACTGCGCCGGCTTCGGTGGAGCCATAGCCCTCGACCAGGTGCATGTCGAGGAACTTCTCGACCCACTCTTTGAGTTCCGGTGCGATCGGTGCCGAGCCGGTGAGCGCGGAGACGAACCGGCCACCCAGCAGGCTGGCGCGCTTCTCTGCCAGCACCTCGGCCTCGGTGGCCTCGCCTGCACGACGGTCGACGTCGCTTTGCACTTCTTGGTGGATCATGTCCCACACCCGGGGAACCAGGTTCAGCTGCGTCGGGCGGGTCAAAGCCAGGTCGTCGAGGAACGTCGACAGGTCGGGCCGTGCGGCGAAATAGACTGTGCCACCGGTGCTCAACGCTCCATACAGTGCGCCGCGGCCCATCACGTGGCTCATCGGCATGAAGCTCAGCACGATCGACGGGTAGGCGCCCTGCTTGTCGTCCCAATGCGCCGCAGCGGCAAGCCACATGTCGGCGACCTTGGACGCGGGGTACATCGCACCCTTCGGGGCGCCGGTGCTTCCGGAGGTGTAGATCAGCAGAGCCAGCGGGTCATCCCCGGCATTGTCTGTATTGGCAGCGGAACGACTTGCGCCGCGGGCGATCTCGTCGCCCAGGGTGGTGACGGCGATGTTGGTGCCGGTCAGGCGGTCCCGGGCGGCGGCCAGCGCGTCGCGCTGATCGTCGACCTCCGGCCGAAAGTCGAAGACCACGAGGCTTTTCGGTGCAGGGCCGGCGAGGACGAGCTCGACGGCGTCATCGAGGTTGTCGATGCTCGAGGCGACAAGCACGGGTTCGGTCTCGGCGATGATCGGTGTCAGCCCGGCCGCGCCGGCACTGGTCTGCAGCGGCACGGATACCGCGCCGAGCTGCGTCAGGGCGAGGTCGATGGTCGTGTAGTCGACACTGGTGAACCCCAGGATCGCGACGCGGTCGCCCGCGGCGACGGGGTCGGCTGACCAGGCGCCGGCGACGGCCTGCACCCGATCCCACAGTTGGCGATAGGTGATGGTGTCGAACGCCTGCGTCAGTTCGGCGCTGGTGCGTCGGGTGTGCGGATCCTCGACGAACTTGACCGTCCGCTGACCCACGGCGGGGCGGTCGGCATAGCCGTCGAAAACGGTCTTGATGACGGTGGAAAGAGGCAAGCCGGGTTGGCTGGCAGCCGCTGTCACCTGCGGGTCGGGTGCGGCCGCGGCGAACTGCGGGTCGGTGGCGTACAGATCGGCAACGCGCTGCTCAAACCGGGCTTCGCGAGTATCAGACGGCATGACGAAACTCCATCAACGAACTAGAGAAAGAAGATTGGTGGGCGCTTCGTTGCGCCTAAATTAAACTACGTTAGCAAAACTAACGTTATTCCTCGGTCGCGGTCGATGCTACGAACCAGTCCTGTGAACTTGCTCTCTGTCCGGCCGCATCGGCTCCGTTAGAGCCCCGCGACACCCGGGTACCCGTCCCTCATCTGGGGAACACACCCTTGAGTCAAGGAGGCGTCATGAAAGACGTAGACACCCGCCTGGATCCGCGCGCGGGCCGGATGGAGATCGCGCGCAGCCGCGGCGCGACCAGTGGATTTCTGCTCGTACTGCTGGGGCTCTGGGGAGCGTTGATTCCGTTCGTCGGGCCGTACTTCGACTTCGCCTACGACCCGGACACGCCATGGACCTGGACCGCGGCCCGCGGCTGGCTCGAGGTCCTACCCGGCGCGGTCGCGGTCCTCGGCGGACTGCTGCTGTTGATGTCGCGCAACCGGGCGACCGCTCTGCTCGGCGGCTGGCTGGCCGTCATCGCCGGCGCCTGGTTCGTGGTCGGTCGGCTCTTCGCCAGCCCCTGGGCTCTCGGCGACTTCGGCGCACCGGTGGCCAGCAGCACGGCCGGCCAGGTCGTGATCGAGTTGGCATTCTGGAGCGGGCTCGGCGCACTCGTCATCTTCTTCGGCGCGGTGGCGTTGGGCCGGGTGTCGGTGCACAGCGTGCGTGACGTGCGCTACGCGACGCGGCCGGTGGTCGCCGAACCCGATGCCGCCGAGCCGGTTGCCGCGGCCACGACGACTGAGCCCGTGGTCGAGGGGCATCATCGCCGGGCCACCGACGTGGTCGAGGAAGAACCGCGCCGTCGTCGCGGCTTGCGTGACATGTTCGGCGGCTCGCGCCGAACCCCGGTCGCGCACTAGAGATTCGGTTGAGCGCCACCCGCCGCCGATCCCGGTGCGGCGGGTGGCCCGTAACCGATGTCCCCGTAACCGATGTCCCCGTAACCGATGTCCCCGTAACCGATGTCCCCGTAACCGATGTCACTGTGCGATGTCCGCCACAACGGTGATCGGATCCCGCGGCATTCGGGACACAGTGGTAGTCATGGCCGAAACGTTCGTTCCCGACGCCGACTTCACCCGGATAGCCGACATCTGCACCGCTCTGGGTGTGCCGGACGACGATTGGGTGCTGTTCTGGCGGTGGGCCGACGAACTGCCCAACGGCCGGGCCATCGACGAATTGAATTGCTACGTCGACGTTCTCATTGCCGAGCGGTGCCGGCGACCGGCGGACGATGAACTGGGCCGGCTCGTCATGTCGGGCCTGACCGACGACGAGATCCGCCGCCGCGTTGCCGTCCTGGTGGCGAAACCCGAAGAGCGACTCAGCCGGTGTAGGCCATCACGTGCTTGATGCGGGTGTAGTCCTCGAGGCCGTACATCGACAGATCTTTTCCGTGGCCTGACGACTTGAATCCGCCGTGCGGCATCTCGGCGACCAGTGGGATGTGGGTATTGATCCACACGCACCCGAAATCCAGCGCATTGGACACCCGAAGCGCCCGCGACACGTCTGAAGTCCACACCGACGAGGCCAGACCGTATTCCACGCCGTTGGCCCAGCGGAGGGCCTCATCCTCATCGGCGAACGCCTGCACGGTGATCACCGGCCCGAAGATCTCCTCCTGGACGTGCCGGTCCTCCTGGCGCAGGCCGCCGATGACGGTTGGCTCGATGTAGAAACCCTTGTCGCCCTGGCGGTTTCCGCCTGCTGCGACTGTCGCGTGCGCCGGAACGTCGGCCAGGAATCCCAGCACCCGGTCGAGCTGATTGGTGTTGTTGACCGGCGGCACCCAGGCATCCTCGTCGTCGGCGGCGCGCCCGAACGTCGTGGCCGCAGCCCTGGCCTGTTCGGCGAGTGCGGCGGTGAGGTCCTCGGCGACGCCCGCGCGGGCAAGCACCCGGGTGGCCGCGGTGCAGTCCTGGCCGGCGTTGAAGTAGCCGGCTGTCGCGATTCCCTCTGCGGCGGCGGCGATGTCGGCGTCGTCGAACACGATCACCGGCGCTTTGCCGCCGAGTTCGAGGTGAGTGCGCTTGAGGTGGCCGCCGGCGCTGACCGCTACCGCGCGCCCCGCGGCGACCGATCCGGTGATCGATACCATCTGCGGGGTCGGATGCGCGACGACGCCGGCGCCGGTCACCCGGTCGCCGCACACGACGTTGAGCACACCGGGCCCGAAGTGCCTGGCGGCGATCTCGGCCAGCATCACGGTGGTGACGGGGGTGGTGTCACTGGGTTTGAGCACGACGGTGTTGCCGGCGGCGATGGCGGGGCAGAACTTCCAGATCGCCATCATCATCGGGTAGTTCCAGGGCGCGACCTGCCCGATCACCCCGACCGGCTCACGACGGATCCACGAGGTGTGGTCGGCCAGGTATTCGCCTGCCGACTTGCCCTCCAGAACCCTTGCCGCACCGGCGAAGAACCGGATCTGGTCGACCATCGGAGGGATCTCTTCGGCCATCGTGACGTGATTGGGCTTGCCAGTGTTGCGCCCCTCGGCGGCAACCAGGCTGTCCGCATGCTTCTCGACGTCGTCGGCGAAATCCAGCAGCGCCTTCTGCCGCTGCGAGGGTGTGGTGCGCTTCCAGTCCATGAACGCCCGGCTCGCTGCGGCGTACGCGCTGTCGATGTCCTGCTCATTGGAAATCGGTGCGGTGCCGTACCTTTCGCCTGTGGACGGGTCGACGATCGGCATCGTCGCCCCGCTCACCGAGTCGACGAGCTCGCCGTCGATGAAGTTCTGAGTCATCGAAGGCCGGCGAGAATCTCAGCCAGCACGTCGAGTCCCTCCGTCAGCAGCTCGTCGCTGATCGCCAACGGCGGCAGGAAGCGCAGCACATTGCCGTATGTGCCGCAGGTCAGCACCACCACGCCCTGGGCGTGCGCCGTGGCCGCCAGCGTTTTGGCGAGCTCCGGATCCGGTTCGGCGGTACCGGATTTCACCAACTCGACAGCGATCATGGCGCCCCGGCCGCGGACATCGCCGATGCGGTCGTCGTCGGCCTGCATCCGGCCGAGCTTGTCCTTCATCACCGCTTCGATCTGCTTGGCCCGATCCACCAGGCCGTCGAGTTCGATGGTCTCGATGGTGGCCAGCGCGGCCGCGCAGGCCAGGGGATTACCGCCGTAGGTGCCACCGAGACCGCTGACGTGCGGAGCATCCATGATCTCCGCGCGCCCGGTCACCGCCGAGAGCGGCAGACCGTCGGCGATGCCCTTGGCCGTCACGATCAGATCAGGCTCGATGCCCTCGTCCTCGCAGGCGAACATCGTGCCGGTGCGCGCGAACCCGGTCTGCACCTCGTCGGCAATGAACACGACGTTGTTCTCCGAACACCACGCCCGCAGTGTCGGCAGGAACCCGGGGGCGGGAACGATGAAGCCCCCCTCGCCCTGGATCGGCTCGATGATCACCGCGGCCAGATTGGCCGCGCCGATCTGTTTGTCGATGATGTTCAGGGCCCGCTCGGCGGCCAGCTCACCGTCGGTGGCCCACTCCTTGTCGATCAGCCCGTCGCGGAAGGGGTAGGAGAGTGGGGCCCGGTAGATCTCGGGGGCGAACGGGCCGAACCCGCTCTTGTAGGGCATCGACTTCGCGGTCAGCGCCATCGTCAGGTTGGTGCGCCCGTGATAGGCATGGTCGAAGGCCACCACCGCGGTCTTGCGGGTGTAGGAGCGGGCGATCTTGACGGCGTTCTCCACGGCTTCGGAGCCGGAGTTGAACAATGCGGAGCGCTTCTCGTAAGAGCCCGGGGTGAGCCGGTTGAGGTGCTCGGCGACGGCGACGTACTCCTCGTAGGGCGTCACCATGAAGCAGGTGTGGGTGAAGTCGGCGACCTGCGCCTGCACGGCTTCGACCACCCGCGGCGACGCGTTGCCGATCGTCGTGACCGCGATGCCCGAGCCGAGGTCGATCAAGCGGTTGCCGTCGACGTCTTCGATGATCCCGCCGCCGGCGCGCGCGGTGAAGACGGGCATCGTGACGCCGACGCCGTGCGACACCGCGGCCACCCTGCGCTTGCTCAGTTCGATGGACTCGGGGCCCGGAATCTCGGTGACGAGTTTGCGGCTCTGCTCGAGGGTGGTCACTTTCGGTCTCCTAGACGAGGGGCTGGCGCGACGACGGCATTTCGAGCCTAGTCGCGTGGCAGCGCGATGCAACTGAAAACTTAGCCTCAAGGCCTACTAGACAATGGATTGCGTCGCGCAGAGCTACTCAATCAACGTAATCAGTCGGAGCCGACTGCGGCGAAGGGTGTGCCGTCCAGCCGATCGATCGTGGTGAACGATTCCACCGGCTGGCGGGTCAGCCGTCTGACCTGGCGAACCGGGTGACCCAGCGCGATCACAGCCGCCAGCACCAACGAGCCCTCGGCGCCGAGCAGGCGCTTGACCTCGTCTTCTTCCCTGATGAGCATCGTGGTCAACACGCCGCCGATCCCTTCCGCGCGGGCGGCCAGCAGGATGCTCCAGGCGAAGGGATAGACCGACGCGCCACCGGCCAGTGAATAGCGGTCGAGGTCTCGGTCCACAGCGGCCAGCTGGGACAGGTCGGCGAACAGCGCCAGCAGCACGGGAACCTCGTCGAGGTGGGCGGCCAATCCGCTCGCGGCGGCATGCTCGGCCTGCCCGGTGCCGGCGGCCAGGGCAGAGGTCTCGGCGGCGGGGTCGTTGACCGGTGACCACGGCCGCAGCCCGGCCGCGGTGAGCGCCAGATACTCCACCCACGGCTGTCGATACAGATCGCGCAGACGTGCCCGGATCTCCGGATCCTTGACCACGACCAGGCGCCAGGCCTGCGCATTGGCCCCGCTGGGGGCGAATCGCGCGGTGTCGAGGATGCGCGCCAGCACCGCATCGTCGACCGGCTCGTCGGTGAAGTCGCGCACCGACCCGGTGCTGCGCAGGGCATCAATCAGGTCCATCCGACCATCTTCCACCGGCGGTGCCGGTCGGAGCCGGACCGGCACAATGGCACACTGGTCAGCTATGAACCCCGTGACCTGACGGTCGCGGCGCGCTGAACCCGGCATCCGATACGAAAGATTGTTCCGCCATGGACCTGCTCGTCTTCCTGCCCCTGATCATCATCATGGGCGCATTCATGTATTTCGCCTCCCGGCGTCAGCGCAAGGCCATGCAGGCCACCATCGACCTGCACGAGTCCTTGAGTGTCGGCGACCGGGTGCACACCACCTCCGGCCTTCAGGCCACGATCACCGCGATCAGCGATGACACCGTCGACCTCGAGATCGCTCCCGGCGTCGTGACCACCTGGATGAAGCTGGCCATCCGCGATCTCATCGAGGACGAGGCCGACGACACCGACGCCGAGGAGACCAGTGAGGCCACCGAGCTCACCGAGTCCGACGCGGACCGCCTGACCAAAGACTGATCGCCAGGCTCGCCACGTACCCTCTAGCGGGAGTTGAAGAGGTCCGCATCCGCGGGACGCGGCGCAACGACCCAGCGGGTCGCGGCACAAACCTAGGAGAGACAACAACGTGGCATCGTCTTCGGCGCCGGTGCATCCCTACCGATGGCTGGCGCTGTTCCTGGTCCTGCTCATCGGGGTGTACCTGCTGGTCTTCCTCACCGGAGACAAACGCACCAGCCCCAAGCTGGGCATCGACTTGCAGGGCGGAACCCGCGTCACCCTGACTGCGCGCACCCCGGACGGTTCCCGTCCTACCCGCGACGCGTTGAACCAGGCTCAGCAGATCATCGGCGCCCGCGTCAACGGCCTGGGCGTGTCGGGCTCCGAAGTCGTGATCGACGGCGACAACCTCGTCATCACTGTTCCCGGTAACGACGGCAACGAGGCCCGCAACCTGGGTCAGACCGCCCGGCTGTTCATCCGCCCGGTGATCGGTCAGCCGATCCCGGTCGAGGCCATCAAGCAGCAGATGCAGGCGGCGGGCGTGCCCGGCGCCGGCGGGCCCGGAGGTCCGGTGCCCGCACCGGCACCCGGCGCACCGCCAGCGGGAGCGCCGGGTGCCGG
>JAKFVT010000058.1 GCA_021732005.1 Mycobacterium sp.
AATGGGTGTGGCCGGCCACCTCGGGTGTGAGGCGGCCGGCCACGTGCTGGGTTGCGCGGACTGGTCACTCGGCGGGCGGCTTGGCGGCGAGTTGGGCGAACAGCTGGCGGAGCTTGGCCGGCGGGAGCGCGGCCTGCACAGCGGTGTCGAGCAGGGTGACCAGGGTGGTGTCGGGTTGCCCGGCGTCGGCTGCGGTGTGGTGCGCGGCCTCGAGTGCGGGCGGCGCGCACGGCGTCGTCGCTGCAGTAGAAGCAGGCGGCAGCGAGGGCAAGTGCTTCGATGCGGGCTCGGCCGCGCAGCTGGCGTGCCAGGTGGGTCCAGACGGTGGCGCCGGTCTGGGGGTGCTCGGTGCTGATGATGAGCAGGGCGTCACGGTGGGTGATGTTCGCGGTGATGAGCAGCCCTGTGTTGGCGGCCAGTTGCGGTGTGAGGGTGGCGGGGTCCTCGAACGCGGTGGACATGCCGCGGACGGTGTGGGTAACGAACTCGACGGCATCGGCGTCGACGTCGGGTGCCGGTGCCTGTTCGGTGGGGGTGAACTCGCCGGCGATGTCGTCGCGGGTGGCGCGCACGATGCGGCCATGTTCGACGGCCATCAGCAGGCCGACCTCGGAGGTGCGGTAGTCGACGGTGGTTCCGATGCCGCCGGTGTCGATGTCGGTCCAGGTGTGGCCTGCCTCGAGGTGCGGGGTGTGCAGCCGCTTGACGATGCTGGCACCGCGGGCGGTCATATGACGCTGCGCGGCGTCGAGGTGATCGCCGGCGTGCTTGTCATGCTCGGAGTCGGCGATGGCGATGAGCAGAACGAGCCGCATGCCCCCGCCGGGTTGTTGCAGGGGAAGGGTGTTGGCCAGTTGGGCGGCGACGTCGAGGGGTTCGTCGATGTCGTAGCGGGCGCTGACGTGGACGGTGTGTCGATCGCCGATGTTGTCCAGGACGATCGCGACGATGCTGTTGGTGGGAACGAAGCCGAACAGCGTCGGGGTGACGGCGAGGATGTCGGTGTTGGAGCTCAGGTTGATGCGCATGGTTGTTCTCCCGTTCGGGTGGTGTTGAGTGCGCCGGTTAGCGCTGGGGTTGGGGGGACCGGCGGGGTGGCGCGCGCAAGCCCGAAGAGTCCGTGGCGGACGGAGCAGGGCTTTCGGCCCCGGGTCAATCCCCGCGCGCAGCGCCTGGGGGATTGACCACGGTTGGGCCGAAAGGGTCACTCGGCCTGCGTAGTTCGGCGCGGGCGTGGCTGGCGCGTGACGGGTCCCGGTCGGTCATACTTGGGGCCCAGCTGAACGGTTAAAGGTGAGGGGCTACGGATACGGCCGCCGCCAGGTGGCCATCCGCGCCGCAGGCGCGCTCGGCGGTGGGCCAGTCGTCCCAGCGCGCGATTTCGCGGCCGGACGAAAAAAGGGGCCCGCCTGGCGAGTGCCAGACGGACCCCTGTCCAGGGGGTGCTATGTGTCGCTCGGTGGCGGGTCGGTGTCGATGCCGAGGCCCGCGGCGTTGATGCGGGCTTGGATGGCATCGAGGCTGATCCAGCAGTCGCTGTAGTCATTCTCGTGGTAGAGCAGTGCCCAGTCTTCCCAGCCGTCGAGGGCGGCATCGACGTCGTCCTCGTCGACGTCAGCTCGGCTGATCGGGATTTCGTGGAAGTTGTCGGGCCGGCTGTCGTCTGCGATGGCGGCGACGAGTTGGCCAGTGCCGTCGAAGGTTCGGGGGTCTCCAGGTGGGGCGAAGTTCATCCGGAACCGCAACTGGCGCGGCTTGCCTGCGGTGTCGATGAACTGCCAGGCTGATGCGTAGTCCTTGTCGACCATGGTGGTGATCCTTTCTGTGGTGAGGATAGAGGGTTTGATCTGTTGCCGGGCCACCTGAGTGCGGCGGCCCGGCCAGAGTTGCTGGGATGGAGGGCTATTCGACGGGCGCGATGGCGGCGATGATGGTTTCGGCGTCGGCGAGGTAGTACTCGGCGTATTCGCGTTCGCTGGGCTGGCTGGTCGGCTCAAGGAGGACGGTGATGGCGTTGTCGCGGGCTGAGAGGGCGTACTGGCGGCGACGGTGGGTGTCGTCGGCGTTGACGGCGCTGTGGATGTCTGCGCGGGCCATGGCCAGGCTGTGTGTGGTGCTGAGGGCGACGGCTTCGGCGGCGAGGATGGCGGTCATGGTTGTTGTCCGTTTCAGAAGGTGTTTGAGTGCGCCGGTTAGCGCTGGGGTGCGGGGGAATCGGGTGAGGGTGGGACGTCAACCCCGAAGAGTCCGGTGGTGGTGCCGGCGGATGTGTGGCCCGCGAGCGGCAGCGAGCTGATGGGGCCGCACATGTCCTCCGCCGCCGGCACCAGCGCCGGGCGTGGGTTGACGTCTCGGGCCCCCGGCCGATTACGCTTGCGACCCCTGCTAACGGTTTAAAGGTGAGGGGCTGCGGACGGTGGCCGCCGGGAGGCGGCCAGGTGCGCCGCAGGCGCGATCTCTGACTGCAGCCGGTTGGGGATCGCCAGCCATGGGATCGCCGGGCTGCAGTGAGGCGCTGAGGGCACCGCGCGGAGCGGGCCGCGGCGGTCATACTGGGCTGATGGAATCCGAATTGGTGCGCGCGCTCGTCGAGGGTGGCGGGACCGCGGCGACGCGGTGTCTGGCGTGGTTGGTCGACGGCGCCCCGGCTGGGGCCGGGGCGTGTGTCGACGTGGTGTGGCCGGCCGCGCCAGTGGAGTTGTGATCGCTCAGGTGAGGATGTCCAGCGCGGCGCGCAGGCTCGCGAAGCGGCCGTAGCGGCGGCTGCTGTCGGCGCTGCTCTTCTCGCCCAGCCAGATCCCGATGATGTGGGCCTGGCCGGCGTCGTCGGTCAACCAGACAGGGCCACCGGAATCGCCGGGAACGCTGGCGGGCATGCCAGTGGTTATGAACTGATCGTCGCCGTAGCTGCACGCGACGGTGCCGCAGTGCCGGCCGCTGGAGACACCGAGATGGCAGACGGTCTGGCCAACCTCGATGAGCGGGGTTGGTCCGCCGGCCGCGAAGGTAACGACGTTGGCTCTGGGCCGGGTAGTTACGCGCGGCCCGAAGTCGATCAGGCCGTAGTCGGGTCCGCCTGAACGTGGTGGTGCGACCACGGTGTTGACGAATCGTCCTGTGGCGCCCGAACTTTCCTGAACGACGCGACCTGACTCATCGGTTTGACAGTGCCCTGCGGTGATCGCGTACGCGTGGCCGTCGGTGCCGGTGTAGACGTAGCCGGTGGTGCAAAAGGATGCTGAGCCGTCGTCGGTGACGTAATCGATGCGGTCGCCGGGGCTGATCGTTGTTGGCATGGCTACTGCGGCGGGGGCCCGGACGAGCAAGGAAGCGGCCACCGCGATGGCGGTCGTGACAACCGTGGTCGGTTTCATGGTGAGCAGTTCCTTCTCGCCGGAGATGCGTGCGGTGACCTGGTGGTCAGGCCGAGCGAAGATGCCGTTCGGCGCTGCGTTCAGCGCGGTTGTTCAGTGTTTCGATCCAGGCGGCGGCCAGAACTGCCGAATGGCCTTGGTGCTGGATGCGGCCGGCAGCGGCGGCACCAGCCCGCTGGTCGACGGTCCCGGCGGACAGAAGGGCGCGGCGCAGGATCATCGGGCACCGCCGGTCGACAGCTTGGCGGCGGCCTCCCCGCGGCGCCACAGGTCGGCGAGTTCTTCGCGGATGAGGCCGAATTGGTCGGTCAGCTCACCGCGGTCGATGTCAGTTTCAGCGAGCTGCTGCATGCGTTGGCCGAGTACGCCGAAGGCGCGGCGGTACGCGTCGTCGAGGACCTGGCGGGCCAGGCTGCTGGCCAGCGCTGCGCTGATGTTCTGGGTGTAGGCGTCGACGAGATAGAGCGCCAGCTGCTTGAGTCGTGTGTCGGTGGGCGGCTGGTCAGGGCACAGCGCATCACGAGCGGAACGGCGCTTGCCGGCGGCCAGGACGCTGACCGGATCGGGCTTGTCCTCGTCGTCGACCAGGCGGCGGATCAGCTCGTAGGTCCAGCGGGCGACGGGCTTGGCGATCGCGGTGTCAGGCACGAGATCGAGCAGCGGCCGTGCTTCATCAACCGACAGGTAGAGCAGCGCGCCGATGAACTGGTGTTCTGGCTGCCATTGCTGCACAACACTTTCGGCGAAGAAGGTGTCGCCTTGCCCGGGGGTCTCGGCCAGCGAGTCGGCGGGGGAGACCAGGTGCAGGGTGTGGCGAAGGGCGGCGGTCATGATGCGGCAGCTCCCGTCAGGCTGTTGGAGGTTGGGGCGACGGGTGCCGTCGCTGTGATCGTGGCGGTGCCGACGCATCTGGGTTGGTGGCCGGCAGGCGGGTCGAGCCGCAGCAGGGTGACGACAGTCAGATCAGTTGCGCTGCTTGCCCGGCCATCGTTGCGGTCATCACCGAGCAGGTAGACGTCAGCCTGGATCGTGTAGTCGAGCAGGGCGCGGCCGGCCTGAGCGGGATCGGCGTGGCACGTGGTGTGCACACCTTCGTCAGTGGCGATCGTGAGCTGATACATGGCGGCTTCCCGGTGTGGATGGAGGTCAGGCGGCGGTCAGGCTTTTGAGGGCCTTGAGCCGGTCGGGTCGGAATCCGGCGAAGTGCTCGTTGGGCCCGGCGTACACCACGGGTGCCTGCAGGTATCCCAGAGACATGACGTAATCGCGCGCCTCATTGTCGGTCGACAAGTCGATCTTCTCGTACGGAATGCCCTCTTTATCGAGGATCCTGAATACAGCATTGCACTGCACGCAAGCGGGCTTTGTGTAAACGATAATGGTGCTCACGATCCGCTCCTTTTTGTTGGTGATATGTCCATTCTATATTCTGTTTTTGCCTATAGCAACGCCTCTGAAAAGAATTCCGACCAATTTTGGCGTGTTTTGTACCGGTTTTTACCGATGACATGCTATCGAAGTTAGCACCAGCTAGAGGCATGTTTACGCGCTGCCTCAGAAAGGCGGTACCGGATCGTGTGGTGTCATTCTGCCGACCATTCTTTTGGCGCTTCTCGACGCATTAGCAGCGACCGGGGATAAACCGGAGTGCATAGGTCCGGGCGAAAAAATTCCTTTCCGCGTTAGTCGTCCTTTACGAACAGCAGCGGGAAACTTTTCGAGCCGTTTACGGCGGTCGCGTGGCCTTGCGCGTAGGTTCTTTCCGGTCAATGCTGGAATACGCGAGAAGCTCACGTCGCTACCCTTTCTCCGTCCGCCGGCGGTGTTGCGCGCGGCCTGATTCGGGAGTGGGGAGGTGGGGGCGCCGCGCCCCCACCACCTCGTGCGGTCAGCTCTCCTGGGTCGCCTCGTCGTAGACGGCATCGGCGGTGCGTTGGCCGACGACGACCTTTTCGATTTCACTGGGCTGGTAGCCGCTGTCGATGAGGAACTGCAGGTAGGCATCCGAGCCCACGGTGGACGCAATGTAGGACGCGGTGCCGGTGATGCCGGTGCGGGCGTTGCGCCAGGCGCTCTTATCGGTGCGGGCCTCCAGTGCGCCCAGGACCACGGCCAGGCTGATCACCTGGGCGCGTGCGTCGATGTTGGTGGAGAACTCGTTGACCAGCGCGCGCACCGCACGCTCGTCCTTGACGCCGAGCAGCTCGGCGGTGAGGCTCGACCCGTGGTTCTGGCTGAGGATGTAGGAATCGCGGATTAGGCAGTGCGCCACGAACGTGGCGGCTCCCTTGGGGGCGGTCTTGCGGGCCAACAGCTTGACCACGTAGTCGCGCCGCACGCTCTCAGCGGCATCGCCGAGGCGGTTGAGCACCAACACCTTCCGCCGTTCGCGGCGCTCGCCTTCCTGCTGTGCGGCTTCGCGCTCAGCGATGGCCTCGGGGGAGTCGTCACCGCCCTCGGTCGCCGGTGCGCCCTGGCGCGAGGCGACACCCTGCAGTGACCGGGACAGAGTGAGACCGGCTCCCACGTAGTCCACGCAATACCATTCCGGGGAGATCACGGTCTTCTCCGTGACGGTCGAGTAGTGGCGCAACCCTTCGGCAGCCTCAGCGTCCTCGTCGTACTCGGTGTCGGGGTCAAGTTCGCTGTCGGCGACCGGTTCCCCGGT
This sequence comes from Mycobacterium sp., assembly GCA_021732005.1. Classification (GTDB taxonomy): domain Bacteria; phylum Actinomycetota; class Actinomycetes; order Mycobacteriales; family Mycobacteriaceae; genus Mycobacterium. Next base: position 6,043 of record JAKFVT010000058.1, read on the forward strand.
CGCGGCGTCGACGTAGGCGTAGTCCTCAGTCAGGTACACCGCCCAGTGTTCGGGCTTCTTCTCCACATCGGCGGGCACTTCGCCGTCGTCACTGGTGCGCAGGTAGGCCAGCGCGACTGCGGCCAGGTCCGACCAGCGGGGTCGATCCGGCAGGATCGTGTAGCCACGTTCGGTGTACTCCTTCTCCGCCGCCGCGATGAGCGCATTGACTTCGCGCTCTGAGCGCAGGGTCGAGACGGTGTGCTCGAAGTTGTTGCCGCCGTAGCGGGCCGCGCGCAGAAGTCGCTCAACGGCATCGTCGTCATCTTCGAACTCGGCCAGCACTTCGGCCTGGGCGAAGTCGAGTTGACCGCCATCGAGTGCGTCGAGGGCTGCCCTCGATTTCGACACCGCGCCAGCGGCTTTGACGTCTTCACGGCGCATGGACAGCTTCTTGGCGACCTTCGTGGCCGACATGCCGGTCTCGAGCATCTGCTGGATGGCGCGGGCGCGCTGGGAGTTGGTCAACGCGCTGCGCTGGTCGTTGGCGACCATCTGCTGCACGATGCGCTCGACGGTGGCGGTGTCATCGTCGGAGGCCCCGGCGGGCAGCACGTAGACCGGGACACTGCTCAGGCCGACCTCGCGGGCACCCAGGGTGCGGCACTGGCCTTCGCGGACGTAGGTGCGCCCCTCGTCGTCACGGACGGCCAAGATGGGAACAATGACGCCCAGCTCGCGCAGGCTGGCCAGGAAGTCCTTGTCCAGCTCGACCTGATCACGGACGTTCTCCTCGAACTCCAGGACCTGGGGGTCGATGTATTCGACGGACCCGGCGACCTGCTCGGCGGTGTTTTCGGTGGTGATTGACATGGTTGGTGACCTTCCTCCCAAACGTGGGCACCCCGGGTCGGGCCGCCCGTTCTTTTGCCGTCTGGCGAAAACGAATTGGTGGCCAGTGGCGCAGGTGAGCGGGAAGGTCTCGGGCGCAGAAGTTTTCCCGTGAGCGAAGCGAACATGCTTGGGAAAAGTTTTGCGAGCCCGCAGGGCCCGGAGCGCAGCGGAGGCCGATGGCCTTCCGCGGCCAAGCCACGGACACAAAATGAGTGGGCCAGAAGGCAAAACAACGGCGTTATCAGCCACGCCGCAGGCGTGTCCGCCAAAGGTGAGTGCCGCGATTCGCTAGGTCACCGGTGGAGTGCTCGGGGCGAATACCGGTGCTGGTTAGCGCTATTTCACGGGAGCGGACTCGGTGTGCCCGTTGCAGGGCGGCCCCCACAATCCGCGCCCGGCTTGGCGGGCTTCACTTTCTGCGGCTTCGATCTGCGCGGTGCGAGCTGCCGGTTGGTGGCCGTAAACGTAGCCACGGGCGGCTCCGGCGCGGGCGGCGTCGACCGAGAAGTCCCAACCGCCAGGACGATCAAGGTAGGCAAGCGTGCGGCCGTAGCGATCATGGGCATCTTGACTTGGATCGCTGACGATGGCCACCCGTTGCCCTGTGAGGGCGGCACGGGCGAACTCGCTGGCCTGCGGACCCCAGCATCCGACGCTATATCCGGGCTTATGTACCTCGGGGCTGTCGATGCCAATTATCCTGATACGCAGGCGACCTCGGGCGTCGTCCACGACGTCCACGGTATCGCCGTCGACCACCCGTAGCACGGTGGCTGTCGTGGCGATGTCGGTGTCGGTGTGCGAGGGCGAGCAGGCCGAAGCGAGCGGAGTGATCGCGGACACCGCGGCCACCAGCACGGCCGAGGTGCGGACAAGCGACGTCAGCGAGGCGATGTGCGTCATGACGGCCCGCTGTAGTGCGCTTCGGCGAGCTGGCCCAGACGCCAGGTATTCAGGGTCGCGTCGCCGCCCTGGACGGTCAGCGGTAGGTAGCCCTGTAACCACCCGTCGAGAATGTACTCACGCAGCACGAAGTCGTCGGGGTCTTCACCGCCCTGCTGCAGCCCCCGCACAATGGCGATCGCTCGGTCCAGATCGGCGGCGGCGACGCCGTTGGCCTCAGCGGCCTTTCGCACCCCATCGAGATCCTGGCCATTGACGACAAGTGCGGCCAGCTCGAACGTGTAGGGCCGGTTGGCGCCCGCCATCGTCATCGTGTCCCTTCGGTTGGTGGTGCGTGAGGTTCACGGTAGTGCGGTCGATGCCTGGTTAGCGCCGCGCCAAGACGTCGCTTTCGAGCAGGGTGAGTAGCTCGTGATCGCCACGGCTGCGCAGAACGTTGTCGACCTGTTCGGGGGTGCAACCCAGACTCGTCGCCAACTCACGGGGGCATGCCACAAGAGAATTCGCCGCAATGACCTGATAACTAGCTCTGCAGCGGGCTTGCGCGGATCACTGCGCCGGCGATTCTCCGTTCTCCAGGCGCTCCAGGGGTGCGCCGGGTGCTGAAGCTGATGGAGTTGGGGTGTCCATGATCGCAGCGTGGGCGGCCGCCTCAATAACGTCCGCGGGGTAGTCAGATGGCCGGTGGGCATCGTATTGCTCGCTGGTGGCTCCATCGGGGGCAGTGGTGACAGTGACTGAGATCGGCACGGCGAGATCGAGCTCGCGCAGCTTGACCTCTATCGCGGTCGTGAGACGTTGGGCGTAGTCGGCGTAGTCGGCGAGCCGTTGGGAATCCAATGCCGTTGATAGAGACTCGATCTGGTCGAACGCTTGCTCGTAAACAATCTCGCCGGGGGTGTCGGGTCGGCTGTTGCGGGCTTCCTCGGCCAACTCCTCGTAGACAGCCAGTTTGTCTGGGTCGATGTTGACGGGCCAGTCACGGAACTGGGCGACGACGAGGTTGCCGTCGTCAGCCACGCTGAGCCACTCGATTCCAGCGATGCGCGGATCGTCGGGTTGGAACGGCCCGGGCGGGATGTCGTCGGGGAGTGGAACAGCCTCCTGTCGATCGAGTAAGGCCAGCTCGGCCTGCTGGTAATCGTCCTCGCTGGTGTCGCCGGTGAGGGGCAACACCGCCTCAACCCAAAGGTCGACGATGACAGGCTCGGTGCGGTGGCGCATGAGGGCCTTGTCGTCAAAGACGGTCGACTGCAGGGTTTGACGAACGCGCTCGGCTTCCCAGGAGCCGGGACGGCCGGCGAGGGCGGTTTCGATGCCGCAGGCGTTGGCGGCGGCGCCGGCCAGGGCGAGGGTGACGAACTCGGCCCAGTCGATCGGCAGGGCGGATCGTGGGTCGAGGTCTGGCTCCCACTGTCCCGAACTCGTCTGTCGCATAGGCTGATTCGTGAGGCGCTGCGCTTCAGTGAGCACGGCGATCGCATCGTGGAGTACCTCGTCGTACGGCCGCGCGGAGTTGTCTTCGGCGGGGGTGAGATATCCGGAGTCGAACAGAGCAGCGGTTAGAACCTGGCGATATGGTCGACCGATTTCCGTTGCGAGGGCGCGAAGGTTTGCAATCCTCGGCAGCGACGCCAATTCGCCTGTGCGCCACTGGTTGAGCGATTGGCGCGTGATTCCGATGCGTTGGGCCAGGCCTGAGTCGGTTGCACTGTGGGTGCGTTTGTAGTCGTCGATCAGTTGGCCGAGCTGACCGTTCGGTGGCGTTGCCATACAGCTAAGCGTGCTCTACCGTGGGTAGAGTGTCAAGCGACACTCCCCTGATGTGTAAAGCGTTACCTTACATAATCTCTGTTATCGGCTAAATCTCGGGCTATTCACCGGCTAATAGTCGGGCTATAATTCCAGTATGCGAACTGTACCGCTCAGTGAGGCCAAGGACAAGCTTTCGGCGCTGGTCGAAGAGGCCGACACAACGCACGAAGTCATCCAGATCACGCGACATGGCCGCGTCGCGGCAGTCATCATGTCGGCCGACGATCTGGAATCGCTGACCGAAACTCTGCACGCACTAACGACTCCCGGCGTGGTCGACGGGCTACGCCAGGCCGACGCCGACTACGCCGCCGGCAATACCGTGTCCGGCGACGAGCTGCGGCGCCGGTACGGGCTCACGTGAGCGAACCGCAGCCATGGACGATTCAGCTATCGCCGAGCGCGATCCGGACGCTGGAGCGGCTTCCTCACAAAGTGGCCGCCGCGATCGCCGAGTTCATCACCAACACGTTGCCGACCGATCCGTACACCATGTCCAAGCCGCTACGGTTCGAGCTGGAAGGATGGCGCGTAGCGCGCCGCGGCGGGTATCGCGTGACATTTCGGGCCCTCCCCGACGACCACACCCTGTACGTCGGCTGGATTGAGCATCGAGCACATGCCTATCGACCCCGGTGATCCGTCACAGTGACGAATCACCGGGGTCTGTGTGTCCCTTCACGAAGAGACCGAGGTACTGCGTGCGGAACTCGCCCGGGTGTGGTGGGGATCGTTGGTCATCAAGGCACGGTGCATCGCGCGGATAGCGTCGGCGTCCCACCGATCCACCACTCAGCTCTGCATAAGGCCGAATAGCTGCCCCTCCCGGGTCCCTGGTATCACGCGTTTCTGCTCGGACTCGGCGAGTGCGCTGATCACCGCTTCACAACACGGGAGGGCCCTGGCCTCCGGGCCTGATAACCGTTGCGCTCCCGGCCTCCATGCGAGATCGGGCCTGCCAAATAGACGTGCCAACCATGTAGGTGCGGATCAGCGGATCAAGGTCGATCCGCAGGAAGCAAATGCGGGTCTCACCCTGGTTCCGGAGTTGCTCATAGCTGTTGAGGATTTGTCGGCCAAGCCAGAATCCCGAGAAGACGCCGCGGGCTTCGATGTCGGTCCAGTCCACGACCTTGGCGTGGCCGCGCAGCTGGATGGTGGCGGGCGGCAGCCCCCACAGCAGCTTGCGGGGTATCGGGATGACCATCGAAACCTCGGGATTGACAGCGATATTGCGCGCCTTCTGCAAGTGCCGACGTGTCATCACGTAGATCGTCGCGCCCGATCGGCCGAGGTTGTATGTCACTCCTGCCGACGCGGGAGTACCGGTTGTGTCGCTGGTGGACAGAACCGCGAAGTGTTGTCGGCGGATGTTCCGCAGAACCTCCGCGTAGGTCGGCGTCGTCATGGACAGCTGGGCCTCCCCTGTTGGATCAGCGGGTCAACCCTGCATGGCGCCGCGTAGGACTGCCAGTCGCTGTCGGTAATCGGCTTCGTCGATCTCGCCACGGGCGAATCGAGCGGCCAGCAACTGCTCCGGCGACTCGACGTACGGGGGGAGTTGCGGAATGGATCGCGTCTCGGTGCTACCGGTGCTCGACCGGATCAAGGCGACGATTCCGGCGATGATGAGGGCCCAGAACAAGACCATTCCAATGACCATGCCTGCGTATCCCCATCCGCTCATGTCATGGTCTGACCAGAACATCATGGGAACTTCTCCTTCCTAATTGTTCGATGAGTGAGCTGAGCCTGGGTGGCGTCAGCCGGTGTAGTTCAGGGTGGTCATCATTCCGGCATCCATGTGATACCCGTTGTGGCAGTGCAGCATCCAGATACCCGGGTTGTCAGCCACCAGCTTGACTGTCACGGTCTGCATTGGTTTGACGATGACGGTGTCCTTGCGCGGCCCAGGGGTGCCGTCGGCTTTGATGACCTGGTAGGTGTGGCCGTGCAGATGCATCGGGTGCCACATCATGGTCTGGTTGGTGAACGTCAGGGTGGCGTGTTGGCCCTGATGGATGGTGAGGGGGATCGTTTTATCGTAGGGGCGGCCGTTGATCATCCAGTCGTACTGCATCATCGTGCCGGACAGGCGCGCCTCTAGGGCGATGTCACTATTCGTGGGTAGCTGAACTTCCGGTGTCGCCGCGAAGGTGTCGACGGTGCCTACCCGACCCGTGAGTTGCGGTGGCCGGAAGGCGGCATCGGGGGTGCTGCCGGCACCGGTGGTCAGCAGCGCGCGGGCGACGGCGTTCTTGCCTTCGGCCGAGGCAACCAACGGGAACACTCCGTCGCCGGCGGTCACGACGACGTCGTAGCGCTCCCCCATGCCCAGCAGGAGGGCGTCGACCTCGGTGGGCACGACGGGGAACCCGTCGGTGTGAGTGACGGTCATGCGGTGTCCAGCCAGGGCGACCCGGAAGGCGGTGTCGGCGGCGGCATTGATGATCCGGATGCGGATGCGTTGGCCCGGCTTGGCGGTGAAGGTCGTCGCCGCGGCGGGGATCCGCCCGTTGACGAGGTAGTAGGGGTAGCTGACGTCGCCGCCGTCTCCCCCCAGCAGATCACTGGCACCGACACCGCCGACACCCGGAGTTCCCGGCATGCCGCCCATGCCGGGCATCCCCGGCATGGAGCCGGAACCCTTGCCCATCGATTGCAATCCCTTGAAGATCTCCTCAGGACTGGTCCCCACTCCGGAGGTCCAATCGTCGAGCATCACAATCCACTCGGCGTCGTAGCGGCCGGGCTCGGCCGGATCGTCGATGACGACCGGCAGGTACAGGCCATAGTCGGTGTCCAGCCCGGTATGCGGATGGGCCCAGTAGGTCCCCGGATACGGCGAGCTGAACCGGTAGGTGAAACTCGAACCCGACTCGATGTTGGGCACGGCCGGTGACGCGCCATCCATATCGTTACGCAACGCGATGCCATGCCAGTGCACCGAAGTCGGATGGTCCAGGCCGTTGCCGACGGTGACGGCGATCTCATCACCAACATTGGCCCGAATCAGCGGACCGGGAACCTGATTGTTGTAGGCCAGAGTGCGCGCCCTGATGCCGCCCAAGTCGATGTCGGCCGAACCCGGTGCCAGCCGCGCGGTGACCGTCTTGCCCGTGTGGGGCCGAGCGGCCTCCGCCGCGGTGATCGCATCCGCTGCGGTGGTGCCGGTCGGGGCGGTACTGGTGGTGGAACGGCTACACGCCACCAGGGCCGCGCCGCCCACAACGGTGGCAGCGAGAAAGCCACGCCGAGTCATGGCTACCTGTCGAGTCATTTTCGTTTCCTGGTCTTCGAGTGTCGTCCTCCACATTGCGCTGCAGCTACCGCAACTTTGGTGTTGGTTGTATGAAGATTTGCTCAAGACGCTGAAGCGGCGCAGCGGCACGGCACGATGAAGACATGGACTTCACATCGACGGCAGCGGCGGCAGATGCCGACTTCGGCTATCGAGCATTGGTCGTCGACGACGAGGAACCTCTGGCCGAAGTCGTGGCCAGCTACCTGGAACGCGAACACTTCGAGGTGACGGTGTGCCATTCCGGGGCCGCCGCGTTGGCTGTGGCCCGAGAAGTCGACCCTGATGTGGTGGTGCTCGATCTGGGCTTGCCGGGGATCGACGGCGTGGAGGTGTGCCGGCAGCTGCGGACGTTTTCCGATGCCTACGTGGTGATGCTGACCGCCCGCGACACCGAGGTCGACACGATCGTCGGCTTGTCGGTGGGGGCCGATGACTATGTCACCAAGCCGTTCAGTCCGCGCGAGCTGGTCGCCCGCATTCGGGCGATGTTGCGCCGTCCCCGCACTTTTGGCGCACCGGCCTCGGTCGCTAGCTGGGCGGTTGTTGACCCGGGATCGCGGCGGGTGTTCGGTCTCCTCGCCATCGACGTCGCCGGCCGTCAGGTGTTTCTCGACGGACGGTTGATCCCGCTGACGCGCACTGAGTTCGACATCCTGGCCGCCTTGTCGTCCCGTCCCGGCATGGTATGGAGCCGCCGCCAACTCATCGAAGCGGTGTGGGGTGAACCGTGGGTGGGAAACGACCATCTCGTCGACGTTCACGTTGGCCACCTGCGGCGCAAACTCGGGGACTACCCAGCCGACCCGAGATTCGTCCACACCGTGCGTGGTGTGGGCTACCGGATGGGGACTGGGCAGTGAGCGCGCCGACCGGTCTGGGGTTGGGACGCCGGCTTCTGCTCGCCCAGACCCTGGTGCTTCTCGCGGGCGGGGTCACCACCTGGGTGGTGGCGTCGGTGGTCGGACCGCCATTGTTCCGGGAACATCTGCACCGAGCAGGTATCGCCCACGACTCCAACGAGCAGTACCACGCCGAGCAGGCGTACCAGAACGCCACCGCGCTGTCCATCGGCGTGGCCATCACGGTGGCCGCCTTGACCGCGTTCATCGTCACGGCAGTCTTGAGCCGGCGCCTGCAGCAGTCGATCGGTGAAGTCGCCGCAGCCGCGTCGGCCGTAGCCGAGGGACGCTATGACATCCGGGTCGCGTCGCCCGGGCTTGGGGACGAATTCGATGAGCTGGCGACGGCGTTCAACCGAATGGCTGAACGGCTCCAGGCCGTGGAATCGACTCGCCGCCGGTTGTTCGGTGACCTTGCCCACGAAATCCGCACGCCCGTGGCGGTATTGGAGGCCTATCTCGAAGCCGTCGAAGACGGCGTGAAACCCCTCGACCAGCCGACCATCGCGATGCTGCGCGAGCAGACCGGTCGATTGGTGCGTTTCTCCGCCGACGCCGCCGCCCTGGCCCAGGCGGAAGAGGGCCAGGCCGCCATCGCCCCGGGGTGGGTCGACGCCGGGGAGCTTGCGAGAACGGCGGGCGCCGCGATCGCAGATCGCTATGCCGCCAAGAACGTCACGATGAGTACCCACATCAGCAGCGCGGTCCATCTGTGGGCAGATCGGCAACGGCTGGTGCAGGTGTTGGGAAACCTTCTCGACAACGCGCTGCGCCATACCCCGCCCGGGGGCCATGTCAGCCTGGCGGTCAGCCAGATCGCCGGCGAGGTCGTCTTCACCGTCACCGACGACGGCGACGGCATCGCCGCCGAGCATCTCCCCCATGTGTTCGAGCGCTTCTATCGCGCCGACTCCGCCCGCGACCGCGGGCGCGGGGGCGGGGGCTCCGGCATCGGATTGGCCATCGTCAAGGCGCTGGCCGAAGCCCACGGCGGCCACATCAGCGTGGCCAGCCGCGGGCTCGGAACCGGCACCACCTTTCGGGTGTCAGTGCCCGTCCAACTGCCAGGTGGAATCTTTCGCGGCAATCATCGCGAAGCTGGCTCTACCACGTCATAACCGGCGCGCTGCACGGCATCCCTAACCGCGCCGGCTGTCAGGCCGGCGGAGCTGGTCACGGTGACCGGTGAATCACCCTGTGGAACAAGGCCAACTGTCACATCCGTCACCGTGTCGAGCGCCTCCAGTTCAGCGGTGACCGTGCGCACGCAGTGCTCACACGTCATGCCCCGCACCAGAAACGTCAGCGTCTGCAACATGTAGTCCCTCTCTACAATGAGGTCAGGATCTGGTTCATGGTGTCGATCTCCTTCTGCTGGCTGGTAGCGATCGACTTGGCCAGCGCGACAGCGTCGGGGAACTGACCGTTCTTGATCTCGTTCTGCGCCATGGTGATTGCGCCCTGGTGGTGCTTGATCATCTGGGTCAAGAACAGCTTGCTGGCCGCGACCCCCTGGGCGTTCTTCAGTGCGTCCATATCGGCCGGCGACATCATCCCGTCCATACCAGGCATGTCATCCATTCCGGGCATGCCGGGCATCATCGACCCGCTCGGCATCATCGAGCCACTGGGCATCATCGACCCGCTCGGCATCATCGAGCCACTGGGCATCATCGAGCCACTGGGCATCATCGACCCGCTCGGCATGGTCGTGGTCGTCGGTGATGCGGTAGCGGTGTCGGATGGCGTCTCGCCCATCCCGGGCATACCGGGCATTCCGGTCATTCCCGGCATCCCGGGCATGCCCCACTGAGTCAGCCAGCCCTGCATCTGCTCGATCTCCGGGCCCTGGGCCGCCTTGATCTGCTTGGCCAAGTCCACCACCCGCGGGTCGATGCCCTGCTTGGTCAGAATCAAGTCGCTCATCTCAACCGCCTGCTGATGATGCGGGATCATCATGCGCGCGAACTGCATGTCGGCCTGGTTATGCGCGACCGCCGGCGCCGTCGACGACGTCTGAACCGACGACGAAGCCGCGGACGACGTCGCCTCATTGGTCGCCGACTTGCCACACGCCCCGAGGGCGGCCACAGCGGCCAGCGCAGCCACGCCGGTCACCACAGTCCTTGTCTTGTTCACAACAGTTCCTTTCATGGATCAGCCTGTCGATCTTCACCTCCCAGCCTTACGGCGTGGGGTAGGGCTGTCCTAGTCGTTCTGTAAAGATTCGATAAAGAACGGTCGTTGCGGCCCAGAGTCCAGGAGGTTGGGAGGAGATTCGGGGAAGCTAGTGCCCATGTCCATTGCCATCTCAACATCACTGCAGACCCCCTTCGCCGACGCCGTGGCCCGCACCCGCCAAGCCCTGGCTGACCAGGGTTTCGGAGTGCTCACCGAGATCGACATGAAGGCCACGCTGAGGAAGAAGCTAGACACCGACATGGAGGACTACCTGATCCTTGGGGCCTGCAATCCCCCACTGGCCCACCGGGCGGTGAGCATCGACCGCCAGATCGGGCTGCTCTTGCCGTGCAACGTCGTGGTGCGCGCCGATCCCGCCGACGCCACCAAGGTGCTGATTGAAGCGATGGATCCGCAGATACTGGTGCAGGTGACCGGCGAGGCTAGCTTGCAGCAGGTGGCCGACGAGGTCGCCGGCAAGCTGCGCGCGGCGATCGACGCGGTAGGCGCCCCGTCCTAGACGCCCGGCGACGCCTCCTCTGTCGTTGGAGCCGGTGGCGAGGGCAGCTTGAGCCGTTTGAGCATCAGCGCGTTGACCGCGACGATCAGGCTTGAGCCCGACATTGACAGCGCGGCGATCTCCGGGCGCAGCACCAGTCCGAAGGCGGGCTGGAAGACGCCGGCGGCGATCGGAAGTGCGATCACGTTGTAGCCCACCGCCCACCCCAGGTTCTGGCGCATCTTGCGCAGGGTTCCCCGGCCGATGCGCAACGCGATGGGAACATCGAGGGGGTCGGAGCGCATCAAGACAAGGTCGGCGGTCTCGATGGCGACGTCGGTGCCGGCCCCGATGGCCACCCCGAGGTCGGCTTGGGCCAGGGCGGGGGCGTCGTTGACCCCGTCGCCGACCATGGCGGCTTTGCGGCCCTGCGTCTGCAGGTCGGCGATCTTGGCGGCCTTGTCGCCGGGCAGCACCTCGGCGATGACAGTGTCGATACCCAACTGGCCGGCGATGCGCTGCGCGGTGGCCTGGTTGTCCCCGCTGAGCATCACGACCTGCACTCCCAAGTCGTGCAGCGCAGTCACCGCCTGAGCGGAGGTTTCCCGTGCGGCGTCGGCCAGGGCGATCACCCCGACACCGCGCCCGTCCACGGCGATCAGGACCGCAGTACGCCCGGTGGCGGCCAACTCGTCGCGCTGCGCCATCAACGCGGCCGGAACGTCCACCTCCTGCTCGACCATCAGCTTGCGGTTGCCGACAGCCACCCGCCGGCCGCCCACCGTCGCAGTGGCTCCATGCCCCGGTACGTTGCGGAACCCGCTCAGCGGAGCCGCGGTGATGCCCCGGTCACCGGCGTAGCGCACGATCGCCGCCGCCAACGGGTGCTCCGACTCGGTCTCGACGGCGGCGACCAAGGCCAGCAGTTCCTCCTCGCTGATCCCGTCGACGACGAAATCAGTCACTTCAGGCTCACCCTTGGTCAGCGTGCCGGTCTTGTCCATCACGACCGTGTCGATGCGCGCCGAGGTCTCCAGCGCGGTGGCGTTCTTGAACAGCACCCCGCGCTTGGCACCCAGTCCGGTGCCCACCATGATCGCCGTCGGAGTCGCCAGGCCCAGAGCGTCGGGGCAAGTGATCACCACGACCGTGATCGCGAACAACAACGCCGACTGCACCCCGGCGCCCACGGCCCACCACACCAGAAAGGTCACGGTTCCGCCGATCAGTGCGACCAGCACGAGCCAGAACGCGGCCCGGTCGGCCAACCGCTGGCCGGGCGCCTTCGAGTTCTGGGCCTCCTGCACCATCGAAACAATCTGGGCCAGCACGGTGTCGGACCCCACCTTCGTGGCCCGCACCCGCAGTGTTCCGGTGGTGTTGATCGACGCCCCGATCACACTGTCACCGGGCGCCTTGGACACCGGCAGGCTCTCCCCCGTCACCATCGACTCGTCGACTTCGGAGTTGCCCTCCTCGACCGTGCCGTCCACCGGGACCTTCGCCCCCGGCCGGATCAACAGCAGGTCCCCGGCGACCACCTCGGCGGTGGCGATCTCCACCTGCTGCCCATCCCGGATCACCACCGCCATCGGCGGAGCCAGCTCCAGCAGCGTGCGAATCGCCTCGTTGGCACCGCCGCGGGCCCGCATCTCGAACCAATGTCCCAGCAGCACAAAGGTTGTCAGTACCGCGGCCGCTTCGTAGAACACCTCTCCGCCGCCAGTGAAGGTCACCCCCACGCTGTAGAGCCAGCCCGCGCCGACAGCCACCGCGACCAGGACCATCATGTCCAAGGTGCGGGCCCGCAGCGCGCGCCACGCCCCGTCGAAGAAGATCCACGCCGAGTAGAACACCACCGGCAAGCTCAGCAGGAAGGTGAACAGGTCGTCGCGCAAACCGAATGGCGCGGGCACGGTGAAGCCGAGCATGTCGCGGCCCATCGGCGACCACAGCATGATCGGGATCGACAGCACCAACGCGACCAGGAACCGGTTGCGCATGTCGCGGACCATGTCGTCCATCGACATGCCGGCGTGCCCACCGTGGCCCATCATCTCGTGCGGAGAGCGTTGCACCACTGCGGGATGGTCGCCATGTTCGCCGGCCGATACCGACTGCGCGGGCCGAGGCGGGGGCTCCGACATCGGATCGCAGATATGATCGGGCACCGAGCGGCCCGCGCAGTGAAAACCACAGTCCCGAAGCCACTTTGACAACTCGGCAACCGACGTCACGGCAGAATCGAAGACCACGGTGGCCGTCTGATTGAGCGCGTTGGCTTGGACCTCCAATACCCCAGGGCGGCGCAGCAGCGTGGACTCCGCCACAGATGCCGAGGTGGCCCACTGCAGCCCGTGCACGTCAAGCACGACCGTGGCGGTGGTCATCGGGTCCCTCCCGCTACCACGCCGCGGTGGAATGGGCTTACCTGATCTTTCGGACGCACGTGATTTCCCTCCGGCCTGGGGTCAATCGTCATCGTTGCCAACGGAGTTATGGCGCGGGTATGGGTTCTGTAAAGATTCGACAAAGACCTTTAGTGCCGAGTCTGCGGCTGATGCCAACCGGTCCGCACCAAATACCCTGACGCCAGGGTCTCTCTGCCGCACCCCGCGCCGCACATTCCAGCGACCCTCGATGAGGAATTGCTGTGCTGCCTTGCCCCGGGCTATCCCGATTTCGCCGCACACGATCCCGAGCGAGTGGCCCGCATCGGCAACGAGGTAGCCTACGGCTTCACCGCGATGGCCGACGTCGCCCATGCCGTGTCGATATTCGGATCGGCGCGGCACCCCGCCGGATCATCCGCACTACATCCTGGCGCGCGCAGTGGCAACCCGTTTGGGGGCGTACGGGTTTGACATCATCACCGGTGGCGGACCCGGGATCATGGAGATCGTCAATCCTTTCGTTGATCGGTCGCTTCGGTTCCGGTACTTCTTCGTCCGCAAACTGATGTTCATCCGCTTCGCGTCGGCATTCGTGGTCTTCCCCGGTGGGTTCGGAACTCTCGATGAACTGTTCGAGGCGTTGACGTTGAGACCGGGAAGACCCGGCACTTTCCGGTCGTGCTGGCCGGATCGCAGCACTGGAACGGCTTGGTCGGGTGGATCCGCGCCCAGCGTCTCAGCGGCGGGATGGTGTCGCCTGAGGATGTCACGCTACTGACGGTGCTTGACGACCCTGACGCTATCGCTGAAGTGATCATGCACTGGCGGCGCCGCCAGCTGGAGACCTACCAGTCCCCCGCCTCGTGACATCACTGCCCCGTACTGACGGCCGGACGATCCGCGACCGGCTGCAGGTGACCATTGCGGGCCAGGGCGTGCAGCGCCGCGGCTGACAGCAATCCGATTGCGACCAGCGCGGCCCATGTCAGTTTGGTGGCGCCGTGATCCCGGGCGATCTGCAGCACGTACCCCGTGGCGAGGTTTCCGGCCAAGATGCCCATGCCGACGATGGTGTTATAGAAGCCGTAATGGGTGCCCACCAGTCGGCCCTCGGCTAATGCCACCACGGTGTCCATCTCGAATGGGAAGACCGCCGCTGAGCCGACCGCCAGCACGGCGGTGGTCACGAGCAAGGCCGCCAGTGCGACCACCCCGCCGAACCGGGCGTCGGGCACGACAAGCAATGGCACGAACGACAGTGCGGTCACCATCATGCCGATCGCCAGTGCGCGGCCAGACCCCCAGCGAGCGGCGAACCATCGGGTGATCCTCATCTGTGCGGCGACGGCGACAACACCAGAAACCACGAAGATCGCGGCCACCACTACCGACGCGTGGCCTGGTGACAGGACGGCGGCGTGCAGCGGCAGTGCGAGGTACACCTGAAATGACAGCACGTAGCAACCGACCATTGCCAGGGCGAACAACAGGAACGAGCGGTTGGAGACCACGGTGCGCCAGTCCTGAATGACCGAGCTGGCGGTATCGGCAGCCGCAGGGGCGCGGCGTGGCAGAGCGAACAACTGCGCGATCGTCAACAGCGCGAACACCGCTGCAGCTCCAGCCGCGGTGAGGCGGAAGTCGACTGCCATGAACGCCAACCCCAGCAGCGGACCGGCCAGGATGCCCGCCTGATAGAAGACGTTGAATACCGCGAACACCTCTATGCGGCGCTCTCCGGCCTCGGCGGCGAGGTACGCGCGCACCGCCGGGTTGAACAGCGCCCCGGCGAATCCCGTTGCGGCCGAGGCGATCAGCACCATGGGCAGCGATTGCGCGACGACAAGCAGCGCAAAGCCACCGGTGCGCAATAAACAGCCGGCCACGATCAGCGGCTTGTAGCCGAGCCGGTCGGACAGGGTGCCGCCCACGATGAACATGCCCTGCTGGGAGAAGTTGCGTATCCCTAGAACGAGGCCGACCGCCCACGCCGCCAGGCCCAGTGGCCCGGCCAGATAGCCGGCCAGGTAAGGCATCAGCATGTAGAAGCCGAGGTTGATGCCGAACTGGTTGATCATCAGCAGCCGGCTCGGCCAGCTGAAGCTGCGGAACTCACCCATGATGTCGCTCACCGCGGCCGCCTGTCCGGGGCCGCCACCGTGGCGCACCGGGTCCATGATTGGACCGTGATACAGCCGGGATCGTCAATTGTGCCCGGTTCGATCGGTTGCTCAGCAGCGAGCAGACCATGCTCGTGGCAGTAGTCGTCGTTGTAGATCGTGTCGAAGTAGCGTTGCGGGCCGTCGGGGAAGATCGCCGCGACGGTCGCTCCCCGCGCATAAGCCTGAGCTGCCCAACCTGCGACGAGAGCGACCGCCCCCACACTCCACCCGCCGGTGGCGTAGTGGGTGGCCGCGAGGGCTCGGCACGCCCAGACCGCCTCTGCCGGAGCTACCCAATGGATCTCATCGAAGGACGTGTAGTCCACGTTGGCAGGGTAAATGCTCGAGCCGAGCCCCCGCATCAGCCGCGGCTGGACGGGTTGTCCGAATATCCGTGACCCGATGGCATCCACACCGATCAGTTTCATGGCCGGGTTGAACTCGCGTAGCACTCGGGCCACTCCGGCCGAATGCCCGCCGGTGCCCACTGAACACACCAGTACGTCCACATCGCCGACTTGTGCCCGCAACTCCAAGGCCAGCCCGCGGTAGGCGGCGACGCAGTCAGGATTGCTGTACTGATCCGGATGCCAGGCTGTGGGATCCTCGGCCTGCAGCTGACCGACCCGGTCCCGGCGGGCCTGCTGCCAACCGCCGTCGGGATGCGGCTCGGTGACCTGATCGACCCGCGCCCCATAGGCGGTGAGCATCCGCATGAGGATGGGCTCAAGACCGGGGTCGGTGACCACCGTTACCGGGTTCCGATAGACCATACCGGCTAGTGCTAAGCCCAAACCCAATGTGCCGCTGCTGGACTCGACGATGGGGGCACCCGGGCGCAGCGCTCCGCGAGCAAAGGCGCGTTCCACCATGTGCAGAGCCGGGCGGTCTTTCATGCCGCCGGGGTTGAAACCCTCCAGCTTGGCCCAGAAGCCACCTTCACCGGCGGTAAAGGGCGCGGCAATGCGCAAGACTGGCGTGTTGCCGACCATGGACGAGGGCCGGTCATTGCGCCGCAGGCCGCGTGGAGCGGCGGCGTGGGCTGGGAACGGGTGAACTGGCAGAGCAGATGTCATGGAAATATCGCTTCCGCGTGGTGGCCGCGACGGCACGCGCGCGACCGCTGGTCATGGACAGCGGGCACCGACCAGCCATCACCACGAGGAAGGGGTGCAGCCGGTCTGCGGCTATCCGATCAGCGTCGCGCGACGCAGAACAACGTCAAGATGTCCGGCCCGGACAGGGCCGCGACAACCGAGCGGGGCGGCGGGGCGCGGCCAGCGGCCGGCTCGTCCTGAGCCGACAGCTGCCATAGCACCACTAACCCGACTAAAAGACTCAGTGCCAACAACATCCCGCGCAGCCGTGGGACGAAAAAATCGGCGAGCGAATCTGGTAGGCACTGCTGGATGCCAGAATCGATGTGGGCATGGTCGGCATCGGAGATGACGTGCCCGTAGAGGGCAGAGGCTGTTTCGTGGCTGTGCAACTTCGGGAGATGCTGCGACGATGCCGTGCTGGACGCCGGCGCTGCGAGACATAGCAGAGCGACTAGGCCAACTATCACCCACAGTCCTCGGCGCGGCGACGGGCTCGAAGCGTGCATAGTGACCGCGACTTTAGCATCGCGATCCGGGCCGGGCATCGACCCACGAACTTGATGCCGAGTCGTATACCGCCGCGACAACGGCGTTGAGCCACCGCAGCCGTTGGCATCCGCCGATAGCCGAACGGGCGGCGGCGGTGGCACCGGGCCGTTACTGCAGCCCTACCGCCGACTGACGTAGTCTGCCATCCTAATTTGCGGATTGCTCGCACCGAACATGAGAAAGCGGTACACACCCACCTTGAAGAAACATTCGCTCGACGCGACTGTGCGGCATCTTCTAGGCCACGCTTCCGCGCAGCCGAGCGGTCGCAGCGCAGAGACCGTTTATGGCGGTCACGAACACGTGCTGCGCCAGACCGTTATCGCGTTGCTCCAAGGGCAGGCGTTGGGCGATCACGAGAACCCTGGAGAAGCCACCGTGTACGTCCTGCACGGTCGAGTGCGCGTATCTACCCAGGACACGCAGTGGGACGCCATCACCGGTGACCTGCTTGCGCTCCCACCGGTGCGGCATCGCCTCGACGCCGTCACCGACGCAGCGATACTGCTCACAGTTGCCAAGACCTAACGGCCGCGATTGGACTCGCGCTGACGGCGCATCATGGCCGACGGACATATGCGTGATCCCTCTGGTTGCCGGCGAATCACTGCCATTCGATGGCCGCCCACCCGTGAGAGTAACTGTCTGACAGGTTACTTCGGTAAGCAGCAGCTTTCCGGCGAGGGCCACAGCCATGCTTCATCGGAGCGGCCCTCAACACCCGTCCGCGCACATTTCAAGTGGCCATTGAGTTGTGCAGTATACCCCCGTAGGGTACCCAGGATGGGGGCCATGGCCAGCAGAAGGAAGGGTCCAATGAAGCTCAACGCGTTCGAGCGCGCCGCGATGAACAACCCTGTCCGCGCCGCCCATCAGCACCACCGTGAGGCGAGCTGGTTCCGCCGGTTGGCTGGCGGCGACTTGTCCGGCCAGCAGGTTTTAGAGGTCGGGTGCGGCCGCGGCGTCGGGGCTGAAGTGATCCTGGACCGGCTCGGCGCCGCGAACGTCACAGCATTCGACCTCGACGAATCAATGGTCGAACTGGCACGCAGGCGGTTACACGGGCGGCCGGTGGAGCTGTCAGTCGGCGATGTATGCGAGATCGCGCAGCCGACAGGGAGCACCGACACGGTGGTGAACTTTGGGATCATCCACCACGTCCCGAACTGGCAGCAGGCGGTGGCAGAGATCGCCCGCGTGCTCCGCCCCGGCGGGCTGCTGCTGTTTGAGGAGGTACCCCGCCAGATTCTCGACACCTGGGCGTTCCGGACCTTCACGTTGCATCCTCGTGAAAATCGTTTTGAGGCAGCGGAATTCGCAACAGAATTGGCGCGCCACGGCCTGCACGGCACTGGTGAGTGCGAGCACCATCTTGGGGGTATGGTGTTCGTCGGCGCAGCACGAAAGGCCTGAGTGGCCCGCTGAGTGGTCGTGACACACCCGTTCACTACGCCGAGGCTCCCGTCCTTCGCGATCTGACTAGTCCTCCTCCCCCAGTCCGAAAACAGAAACAGCCCAAGGAATTACAAGACTGTAGTTTGTGACGGCTGTTTCCAATGGTGCCAAAGTGATGTACGTTAATTTCCGACACGGGGTTAATGCGTACTTAGTAACTACGTAGATATCCTGCGCCAGGGTGGTATCAGACCCGACCCGCCCAGCGTGGCATGGCAATCCACCGCCGCGTCCGAAAGAGAGCTAGAGCTGATGCCGGTTCCATCGCGCACCAACAATCGCGACGAATGCCCGCCACCGCGTCCGAGCCGGCCCCGCCGTGCGACTCGTCGGCTCTGGAGTAGGCGGTCAGCCGTTCTGGGATTCGCCGTCGTTGCGACGCTGCTGGCAGCCCCGCTTTCGCCCGCCCGAGCCGAGCCGACGAATGGGCCGTGGGATCCGTTGCTGCCCAAGGTGCTCAGCGCGGGAGCTCCGGGTGACCCCTTGGCGATCGCAAATGCTTCGCTGCAGGCGACCGCCCAGGCTGCGCAAACTACGATGGACCTAGGGCGTAAATTCCTCGGCAGTCTCGGCATCGGAAGCCCGACAAGCGATCCGCCGTCTGTTTTCAGCGGCAACCGCGTCAACGGCAAGCAGGCTATCGAGTACGTAATCCGCCGAGCCGGATCGCAGATGGGGGTGCCCTATTCCTGGGGCGGCGGGAGCCTCACGGGTCCAAGTCTCGGAATCGACTCCGGCGCCAATACGGTCGGGTTCGACTGCTCAGGATTGACTCGGTACGCCTTCGCCGGCGTCGGCATTTTGCTGCCCCGGTTCTCCGGGGCCCAATACGACGCGGGCCGCAAAGTGCCGCCATCGGAGGCTAAGCGCGGCGACCTGTTGTTCTGGGGTGCCGGCGGGGGTCAGCACGAAGCCCTCTACCTCGGTGGAGGCCAGATGCTTGAAGCGCAGCAAACCGGTGTGCCGGTGAAGATTTCACCAGTGCGCACCGCTGGTATGACACCGTACGTCACTCGCATCATCGAGACCTAGGCGTATGATCCAGCGCCTTGGTGATGGCGTGGCGTGTTGACATGACGAAGACCGCTGAGTGAACCTCCCAGCTTTCTGGGACACGCAAACAACACTGGAAGTGTTCTTGGTCCACCTTTCAACTGCGCTCGCGGAGTGGAAGGCCCGCAGTGTGATAGACCGCATCGATGACAGTCATGTTTTCAACCGCGTCTTGCGGCGTCGTCTTCACCGGTTCGCCGCGCAGCACTGCCGCAGCAAAAGCGTCGAGCTGATACGCATAGGACGTGCGGCGTGAGAAACGTTCCACACGTTTGCCGTTGGCTGATCGGACCAAGAGCCGATGGAAGAACTGGGGCATTACCGGATTGAGCACACGCAGCTCGCCACGGTCGCCTACCACCCGAGCGCTCATCTGCAGCAGATTCGAGGACCACATGGAGCAGGAGATCCGGCCGGTGTGCCCGCCGGGAAATCGCAACTCGGCCGTCATGGCCCGATCGATCTGCTGATCGTGCAGTTTCGCCCGTGCCGAAACGACTTCCGGTCTTGCACCGCCGAACGCGCGCGTCATGTTCACCACATAGCACCCGGCATCCATAGTCGCGCCGCCGGCGAGCGAGTAGCGATACCGGATGTCGGAGAACCTCGGCAGGGGGTAGCACAAAGTTGCTTCCACCCGCTCGAGCTTCCCCAGTTCGCCCCCTGCGATGATCTGCTCAATTCGCAAAGTCAGCGGATGGTAGCGGTAGTGGAACGCCTCCATCACCACTCGGTCCGACGCCGCGGCGAGGTCGGCGACCTCTCGGGCTTCGGCGGCGTTGGCGGCGAACGGCTTTTCGCATAGCACGTGCTTGCCGGCGGCCAGTGCTGCTCGGGTCCACCTGCCGTGCAAGCTGTTCGGCAGCGGGTTGTAGATGGCGTCGAGGTCCGGGTCGGCGATCAGCGCCTCGTAGCTGTCGTGCACCCGGGCGATGTCGTGTTTGCAAGCGAAGGCAATTGCACGCGAGTTTTCGCGCGCTGCGACCGCGGCAACGACGACTTCGGCACTTCTCTTGGCGGGCCTGATGAGCGCCATCGGTGCGATGCGCGCCGCGCCCAGGACGCCGATCCGCAGCGGGGCAGCCCCGTTTGCAGTCACGGAAGCGAAGCTAACACTGTCTGGGCCCGCACAAACGTGGGTGGCCGCACGCGCTGCACACCACGTCCCGGTGGCGCCCAGATCGGGCGGGTGTGGCAGGCCCGAGTGCCTGGGTGCGCATCGGGACAATGATGATAGTTGGCGGCAACCAGTTCATCCGCAAGTGTGGACGCGTTCGGCCGCTTTGGCTGCGAATAGGACTCTTGCCCGATTGCTTGCGGCGCGGATGGCATTCGCGATACTCACAATTGGGTCGTAAGGCCTCCTACACGCGGTTGCCAACCGCGCCAGTTTCATCGGCTCGGACCAGTGACATCGAGTTCGGTGTACATACCCGCCCAGTAGTGGCCCGCGATGTTGCAGATCAGCTCGTAGCGTCCGGGGGGCAGGGTGATGGTGGTCCAGCCGCTCGCCCCGGCAGCGATGCCGTAAGGGGCGATGTCCATACCTTCACCGGCACCGCAGGTGCGGGAGGCTTCACCCAGGCTGCCGGTCTCGTCGACCTTGCCGTCGGGACCGATGACTCGCTGGCCGGGGAACTGGCCCTGCGGAAGTGGTAGTACGACGACCTCGTGGGTCAGCGCACCTTTGTTGCGTACCCGCAGCGACACCTGTCCCGCCGGGACTGTGGACGGGTTGACGAAGACTCGCGTCGTTCCCCTGCGGGGCCACGGGTATCCGTTGTTGTTCGCGCCCAGGCCAGAGGGGCCGTTCCCCATCATGCCCGGCCCCATCATGCCTCCCATGTCGGTGAGGGTGACGTCAACCACTGTGCCGGGCAGCGCCGGTGCCGCACAGGATCGTGAACCGGCGAACGGTCCAAAGGCGGCCAACATTGCCGTGCTCGCGATTCCGAGCGCGACGGCGGCGATCGCGATGATCAATACCGGCCGCACACGGTGCGAGCCCATCGCGGTCACCGGTGATCACGCAGCAGCGCCATGCGCTGCCGATACTCCTCGCCGTCGATCTCGCCACGAGCGAAACGTTCGTGGAGCAGATCCTCCGCCCGCGTCGGCCCGGAAACAGGCGGACGGGTGGTGTGGCGTGAATCGCCAACATAGCGAATGGCAACCACGATCGCAGTGATCACCAGCGCCCAGAACGCAACCATCCCGACCGTCATCAGGATCCAACCGCCCCATCCCCAGCCGTCACCGCCGTACCACATCATCGTCGTCCGCTCCTTTCCTCAAAGATGAAGCCGCACTGCGGCGAACTTCTCATGCGCGAGGTACGACACCAGCGTCGCGCAAGCAACCCATAGCAGAGCCTTGCGGCACATCATGGTCGTCGGCCTCGTGCTAACTCCAACACTGCGCGCGGATCACGATGAATCGATGAGGGTTCTGTAAAGATTCGCTCAAGAAACCGCGCGGCGGACACACGGCGCGTCGTGGGCGCTGTGACTGCGTGGCAGACATCTGAACGAATAACATCTGCAGCGTGCGCGACATCAACGTAGTTGGTTAGTACTACTCTCTTTGGGACAATCGGGTCTGCCGCACGATCAGGTGACAGTTTTGACCTGCCCCACCTATTCGTGCAGCAGCCCCGCTGCGACCGTGGACAGGCTTGGCGTCAACGCCCCGAGATCACTCAGACCTGGCCGCCGACGCCGCAGACTGACGCCTAACAAACGAACCCCGCCGCCGGCGTGCCCGTCGGCCGGCGTCGACGTACCGACGGAGCCGCGGCTACTGCGGTGGGCCACCGGAACTCTGGTTCGGGATATCGGTAATCGGTAGGTTCGGCGCCGGTTTGGGTGAGGGGGTCGCGGGCAGCGGAGGGATGCGTCCGGCGGGGATATCGACGATGTCGTTGGCGGCTGGCCCGTTAACCCGGCTGCCATAGCTACTGCCGGGCGCGCGCGAACCTAGCAAGTGGCTGACGGTCACCATGTGATACCCGTTGGCGATCAATACCGGTAGGAACTGGTAGACCACGTCGACGGTGCTGGAGTACGTATCGTGCAGTAGCACCACCGAGCCGGGCTTGATCTGTGTTTTCAACATGTACACGGTGGCGGCGGTGTTGGAATCATTGATCCAGTCGAACGGGATGACGTCCCACAAGATCTCCGCCAACCCCTGCTTGCCTGCCTCGGCGCGGACCGCATCACTGGAAAGGCCACCCGCCGGACGATACAACTGCGGCGCCCGGCCGACCGCCGCTGCGATCATCTGCGACCCTCTACTGAGCTGGGCCGGGATGTCCTGAACGGGGATCGTGCTCATGTTCGGGTGTTCCCAAGTGTGGTTGCCGATCTCCATCCCCGCATCGGCGATACGCCGGGCTGCGCCCGGATCAGCGGCGACCTTGTTGCCGATCAGAAAGAACGTGGCCTTGGCGTTGTCAGCGGTCAAGACCTGCAGCAAGCGGTCGGTGAACGGTGTCGGTCCGTCATCGAAGGTCAAAGCCACACATTTGACCCGCGCGCAATCGACATTGTCTGGATCGGCGGCCTGTCGTTCACGCCCGGCGAGCACCATCACCGCCGCCACCACAACCAGCACCGCGGCAAGCGCACTCGACTGCCACCACAGCCGTAAACCCTTCCGGGACAACATGGTCACACCTCCAGGTCCGACGTCGCACACCGGCGGATCTCACAGATGAACCGCCAAGCTGCGGCTACAGATCTACGGTCACGCATAGTAGCTGAGGTCGTCGACGCGCACCCCCGCCCGCCCGGCGCCGGGACGGAATACTCCGGAGAGACGTCCTGCTGCTCGTGCGCCGTGTCAGAACGCGGCGCACGACACCAGCGCAGTCATAGTGAACGCGACGAACGCCAGCATCGAGCCCAGCATCGCCGCACCGCACGCGGCCGTGGCCGAGCCCGCGAGCGGCCCCCGGCCTGTTGAACGTCCGCTCTCCAATCGGGCCAGCCGCAGTCGGGTGCACTCACCAGTCATTCCCAACGCCGCTCTTGGCGCGGGAGCCCCAGCCAGTTCCTTCAGCGCGCGCCGCAGACCACTACACCCGTGCTGGCGCGCGGCCTGCGCGTCGGCGTCGAGTTCAACCAGCGTGCGAATCAATGACGGTGACTGGCGCATCAACGGTAGCCAGCTCATGCCCGCAGCCGCGGCATGCGCCGCATCGACCAACAGGTGGTGACCACGGCGCAGATGGGACCGCTCGTGTGCTACGACCGCATCGACTGCCGCGCGGTCCAGACGCTGGGTCACCCCGCTGGTCAGCACCACCAGTGGCGGTGCGCCGGCCACGCTGTAAGCCAGCGGTTCCGAGGCCGGCAACCACAGCACCCCACCGGCATCGGGCCGGGCGCCCGTCAACAGCCGCGCCAGCTCGACATGCCGCCCGTGCAGTCGGTGGCGTTCCCGACCGGACCGCCACAGCACCCAGCCACCCCGTATCACGGCGAACCCCAGCAAGACAGCACTGACGACCGCAGCCAAGGAGTCGACGCCTCCGGGTGAAACTTCGCGCGACGCCAACGAACAGCGGCGCACCAGTTCGCCCAGCACAGGCAACGCTATCGAGATGACCGTCGCACACATCGTCAGTGCCCAAACTGCGACCACCAATGACGCCTCCACACCCCTGATCACCATGGTGCGAAGCAGGATTGGCGCCACGATGCCCATTGCGAGGCCGACTACCGCAGACACAAACATCGCGCTCATCGGCTTCGGCGCCGTTCTTTGAGGCCGCGTGACAACGCCTCCAACTCGGCTTCAGTCGCGCCACGGGCGAAGTGCAGAAGCGCCGCCGTCGGATCCCCACTGTCAGCCAACAGGTCACGCACCGCGTCGGTGGCCGCCTGGACGCGGCTGCGTGTTGCTAGGTACATGTAGGCACGCCCGTCAAGCTGGCGGCTCAACCATCCCTTCTGATACAGGTTGTCCATGACAGTCATCACAGTTGTGTAGGCGGGCTTGCGGTTCGGTTCGAGCTTGTCCAGAACGTCGCGGACCCGCACCGGTGCGTCAGAAAGCCACACCACGTCCATGATCACGGCTTCCAGCTCGCCGAGGCCCGGCAGCGGGCGTTGCCGCTCCGCCGGGGTCCGGCGGACACCGCGCGGCGTCTCCCGGCGAGGAGTCATCGCAGGAATCCGGGCCGGCCAACGCTCCGACCCAGGGGCGTGCACGTTGGTATCGCCGTCACTGCGGCCGGATGCCTTCCAGCGCGGATTGCGCCTGCTCGCCCGGCGTCGCGGCCACCCGCGCGCTCGGGATCGGGCATTCGGTCGGCGTGGACAGCCGTCGCCAGACTGCCCAGCCCAACAACGCCAGCGAGGCCACAGCAATCAGCGGCTGGAGCGGTGCCCACACTGATAGCGCACCGCTGACCCCCAGTGCGGCGACAACGAGCTTGTTGCACACCGGACAGCCCACCGCCAACAACGATGCAACATTGGCGAACAGGCCCGCCCGGGCTGGTGAGAGCTGCTCGCGAGCCGGGCGCCGCACGTAACTCGCCACGAGCAACCCGGTGAGCGCTGCGGTGATCGCCCAGACCGCATAGCTCCACCACGGCACCGGCGTCATACGCAGAAAGAACGGATTGACGATCAGCGCGCTCGGGACGGCTACCACGACCGCTGCGCCCAATGCCGCGAGCACCGCGACGGCCCACTGGAGCCAGGTCCACCCGCGTATCGTCATATCTCGTCCCGTCCTAGCTCCGCCGACATCTACTAGGCGCAATAGTAGACGACGTCACCTCGATGTTGATGGCGGCTGACGGACGGCTTGATACAAGCCCCGGTCTGATCTCAACTGCGCTCCAATCGCGCTATCTCTTCGTCGATGTCATAGTGCGCCGACGGCCACGACAAATTCATCGATTCGAGTGCCGCGATCAGCAATTCCATCACTGTGATGCGGCTATACCACTTGTGATCGCTGGGGACGACATACCAAGGGGCGACCTCGGTTGATGTTTTGTCTAGCAGTGCCTGGTAAGCGTCCCGGTACGCGGGCCACAGCAAGCGATCGTCGACGTCTCGGGGGCTGAATTTCCAGTACTTGTGCGGGTCTTGAAGGCGGTCGAGCAGCCTCTGCCTTTGTTCATCCAGGGAAATGAACATTGCCACTTTGACGATGACAGTGCCCTGGTCAGCCACCTGCTCTTCGAATTCGTTGATCTCGCAGTACCGGCCCTGCCACACCTTCTCAGGGACGAGCTTCCGAACTCGAGCCACGAGGACGTCCTCATAGTGCGAGCGGTCGAATACCCCGATGTGTCCGAGGCGCGGCAAGGCCTTGTGGACACGCCATAAGAAGTGATGCTGGCGTTCCTCGCTGGACGGCACCCCGAAGGGCGCATGATCGATGCCTTCGGGGTTGACCGTGCCAAGAACATGGCGAATGATTCCGCCCTTTCCAGCAGTGTCCATGCCCTGCAGTACCAGAAGTACCGCGCGACCATTACCTGCCACCGCATTGGCGTAGAGCTTCTCCTGCAGGATGTGTAGACGCTTGCCCCTGTCCTGCAGGAGTCGCACCGCGTCGGACTTCGTTCCGACGAACCCCGGAGTAGCGGAAGTGTCTAGATCGGCCAGCGAAAATATGCCGGGAATCGGGCGCAGCAGACGAACCGGTGAGACATCCCAGCCCGAAGCTTCCGCTTCAATACATGCGCCCATTTCACGAACCCCCTTCGAGTGCCAACGGCTCCTCCGCCTGCGGGGCATACCATCTCGGGCCGCCGACACAAGTGCGGCCTTCGCCGAACCGATTCGGGCTCGCAGGCGCGAGTGCGGCGATGATAGGCGTCGCGCACCGTACGAAGAGGCTCAGCATGAGCCTCCCAGAACTGATCAGATCTGCCAGTCTTGTGCACCGTCGTTCTGGTTGTATGTGCCCACCGAGTTCTTCACGACGACGGCGTCGCCACTGCCGAAATGATCGAAGAACCACTGGGCGTTGGCCGGGCTGAGGTTAGGGCATCCATGGCTGACGTTGCGCTTGCCTTGGTCGGCAACCGACCACGGCGCGCTATGCACGAAGATGCCGGTGTTACTTATCCGAACGGCGTCTTGCACCTTCAGCTTGTACCCCTCGGCAGCGTCTACCGGTACGCCATAGGTGGACGAGTCCATGACGATATCGGCGAACTTCTCTAGGACGTAGTAGGTGCCGTTGGGTGTTTCGTAACCCTTCTTTCCCATAGATACGGGAAATGTCTTCTCTACTGCGCCGTTGCGCGTGATCGTCATCTGGTGGGTCTTATCGTCGATTGTCGCGATCAGGGAGTCACCCGTGCGGATGGTGGATTTCGTGGCGGCGGCGTCGATCGACACCGTCGTATTCGCGGGCCAGAGGTCGAGAGGCCGCCAGCGCAGCTGCGTATCGCTCATCCAGTAGAACTTGCCTGGCACTGGGGGGTCCGACGAGATGTGGACTGCTTGCTCTGCCATGACCCGGTCGGCGATAGGCCGTTGGAAGTTGATAGTGATCGGCTTGGCCACACCGACCAGCGAGCCGTTGGTCGGGTTGAACGACGGGGGCAGGAAAGGTGGTGGGCCTACAAAGGGAGCGGAGTTCTGCCCCGCCGGAGTCTCCACCCCGATGAACGGATTCTCATTCGACGGTCCCACGATCGCCGATGGCTCGTGAGCTTCAAGTCCATCCGGTCCCGTTACGATTGCTGAGTCGTTCTGCACGAGATCCGGGTCCGCGAACGCCAAGGGGCTGCCCACGAGCAAGCCTATCGTGATGATGACAGCGGTCAATGTGACAGAACGAGAACGCCGCACTGGATCACACCTCCAGGTTCCATACATCCGGTGCAGGCACTTCGCCATTCAGCTTCAGGCGCAGCCGGGAGCGCAACGCCGACAAGCGTTACCCGTCATGACGAGCCTCCATTTGCCAGCCTGCACCTCCTCATCTCCCAAAAGCTACTGACAAGGACAGTACGTTGCAAGGAAGTAGCGACCTAGTCACCGCTGCGGCGCCGCTGGAGGGCACGCCGTCCGACCTTCGGTCGCAAACCGCTTAGAACGCCACTTCTACTATGTTGTTACGTAGGAAGACGTTGAACGTACTCGAAGCCACCGCCGCGCCGCGGCGCGGCGTTCTCCATTCGGAGCTCAAGGGAGCCACATTGCACATAGATCGCCGAACATGGGCAACGGTGCTCGGCGTGATGCTCGTCGTCATTGGACTACTCGGTGCGGTAACCGTGATGCCGCGAGACCATTGCACCGCAAACTGTCCGGCGGCGCAGACCAAGATCGCCAGCGCCATCCCCACGCCCACACCAGCTCCGGCCGCGACCGATATATCACCGCGAGACGGCGCCCGAGAGGTAGATCCGTTGGGACCGGTGATGGTGACCGCGACGGCGGGTCGGTTGACCGCGGTCACGATGGTCAACGAGGCCGGCGTTTCAGTACCCGGGATCATGACGCCCGACAACACGGTCTGGAAGCCCAGTGTTCCGCTGGGTTATGGTCGGTCCTACACGCTCACGGTAACCGCCGAGGGCACCGATGGTCGACCAGCTGCACGCAACTCGTCGTTCTCTACGCTCACTCCTCGGAATCAAACGAAGGCTTACCTGACCACCACAGCCGGAACACCGATACGCGAGGGTGGCAGCTACGGCATCGGCATGGTTGTCGTAGCGCATTTCGATGAACCGATTATCGACCGGGCGGCCGCTGAGCGGCGACTGAAGGTGAAAACCTCTCCGCCGGTTCAGGGTTCGTGGTACTGGCTGGATGACCAGAACGCGCACTGGCGTCCCCAGCGGTATTTCGCGCCAGGCACCGAAGTGACCGCGTCGGCGAACATTTACGGGGCTCCACTGGGGGGAGGCTTGTACGGCCAGGAAGACAGCACAGTCACCTTCATCATCGGTGATGCACACGTTTCAGTCGCCGACGATACGACGAAGCAGGTCAGCGTCTACGAGAACGGCGTCTTGGTACGGACCATGCCTACGTCGATGGGAATGGGCGGCACTGAAACAATTGGGGGACAGACGATTTCGTTTTGGACCCAGCCTGGGGTCTACTCAGTACTAGATAAGGCCAATCCGGTGATCATGGACTCGTCAACCTATGGGTTGCCTATCAACTCTCGACTGGGATATCGCGAGACCATCAAGTACGCCACCCGGATCAGTACGGACGGCATTTACCTGCACCAGCTCGACAGCACAGTCTGGGCGCAGGGAAACACCAACGTGTCGCACGGCTGCCTGAACCTCAACGCGGCAAACGCCAAATGGTTCTATGAGTTCTCGCAACCGGGCGACATCGTGGAGGTGCGCAATACCGGCGGCGAACCTTTGGAGGTCTGGCAGAACGGCGATTGGAGCGTGCCGTGGGACCGATGGCTCGCCGGCAGCGCGCTGTCATAACAGGCGTGTGGGTTGCAGTGGCGGTGGGGCGCTGCGCGTGTTGACAGCTAGGTCTTGGCGGCGAACCCTACAAGCAAGAAACCGCCCAAGATAAGCACGCCGGCCATCGGATACCCGATGAGTAGATCCTGCAGCCCGATGATCCGCAACCGGCCGAGGTGGGTGATCATGTGGATGACCGCCATCGCCGCCCCGACAGCCACGAATACCCAGCCTGCAATACGCCGGCGCCGCTCGCGCTGATACTCGATCGTGTACAGCGACTTGGTAATGCGCCGTTCCCGGCCCATTCGTCTTTTGGGCATCCCGTACTCCCTTCGCGTCAATCGACCCTGGATCTACTGGCTAATGTAGTACTAAGCCGGTTAGTACACACGCTAAGTTCCGCGGTGCGCCGCCGGTCGATGATTCACCCGGCCGTGGCCCCACCGCCCACTCCGAGGGCGCGTCGGGTTCCATAACCGAGCGACGGGGACCGTATCGCGAGTACAGGACCCGGCGCGTTCGGGATGTGCTTGATGGCCGAAAACCGACGCCATCCTTGACAAGGATATACCCCATGGGGGTATGTTGCAGTCGAGCTTGAAAGGAGGACGGCTTTGGATGCGCCAGCACCCGGTTACGCGGATTCGAAGGACGCCCGCCTGAAACGGCTTCGCCGCATCGAAGGGCAGGTGCGCGGTTTGGCGCGCATGGTCGAGCAGGATGCCTACTGCATCGACGTTCTCACGCAAGTCTCGGCAGCCACCAAAGCGCTTGAGTCAGTGGCATTGTCGCTCCTCGACGACCATCTGTCCCACTGCATCCATGATGCCGTGATGCAAGGCGGTGACGTGGCCGAGCTGAAGATCAGAGAAGCCTCCGCGGCCATCGCCCGCCTGGTGCATTCCTGACGCCCCTGATCTCCCCGACCCCGCAGAGAGTAGCCACAACATGACCCAGAAGCCTGGACTCCCCCTGCCGCTGATCGCGTCCGCCCCCTCCGGATGCGGTTGCTGCGGACCGACCCCATCAACGCCATCCTCATCGACACTCGTCAAGGAGACGACCATGAACACCACCCCGGCAACGCACTCCTACGCCGTGACCGGCTTGACCTGCGGCCACTGCGTCGGCGCCGTGAGTGCGGAGCTCTCGGCGCTACCCGGTGTACAGGCGGTCACCGTCGAGTTGGTCGCCGGGGGCGTCTCCACCGTCACGCTAGCCGCCGACACACCGCCGACGCCTCAGCAGGTCGCCGCTGCCCTCGATGAGGCCGGCGACTACCGCCTGGTCACTGACCCGCAACCTCGGTAGATATTCACTACGCCCAGCCCGGCGACCCAAGGACACACCATGAGCCCCACGAATCCCGCTGCCGTCGAGCAACCCCGCCGGATTGAGTTGTCGATCGGCGGGATGACATGCGCGTCGTGCGCAGCCCGCATCGAGAAGAAGCTGAACAAGCTCGACGGCGTCCAAGCCAGCGTCAACTACGCGACCGAAAAGGCGCAGTTGACCTACTCAGAGGCAGTGGATCCGGCGGTGTTGATCGCGACCATCGAAGCCACCGGCTACACCGCAACCACACCGGCACCGCTCCAGGAAGCCGATGACGAGCCCGGCCAAGCTGGCCGAGAGGCCGGCGAGGCAGACTCGCTGCGGAGCCGACTGCTGATCTGCGCGATACTGACGGTGCCAGTGATCGCGATGTCGATGATCCCCGCACTACAGTTCAGAAACTGGCAGTGGCTCGCATTAACCTTGGCATCGCCCGTCGTGGTGTGGGGCGCGCTGCCGTTCCACCGGGCAGCGTGGACCAACGCCCGCCACCGTGCCGCCACGATGGACACGCTGATCTCGCTGGGCGTCAGTGCTGCTTACCTGTGGTCCTTATGGGCGTTGTTCATCGGACATGCCGGCATGCCGGGGATGCGGATGCCATTCACCCTCCTTCCGCAATCGGATTCTGGGATCGAGCACATCTACCTCGAAGTCGCCGCAGCGGTGACCGTGTTCATTCTGACCGGCCGCTACTTCGAGGCGCGCGCGAAGACACAATCCGGCGCCGCGCTTCGCGCTTTGCTCCATATGGGCGCCAAAGATGTGACGGTACTGCGCGAGGGAGCCGAAATCCGCATCCCCACAGCTCAACTCAATGTCGGAGACATCTTCCTGGTGCGCCCGGGAGAGAAGGTCGCTACCGACGGCGTCGTCGTGGAGGGCACCTCGGCGGTTGACGCGTCGATGCTGACCGGCGAATCCGTGCCCGTCGAAGTGCACCCAGGAGATGACGTCACCGGCGCCACCGTCAACGCCGGTGGCCGATTAGTGGTGCGCGCCAGTCGGATCGGGGCCGACACGCAGCTCGCCCAGATGGCTCGGCTGGTCGAAGAAGCCCAGAATGGCAAGGCGTCGGTGCAACGCCTGGCCGACCAGGTGTCGGGGATCTTCGTGCCCATCGTGTTGGCCCTGTCTGCGGCAACTCTGGCCGCCTGGCTGCTCACCGGCCATTCAGGAACAGTCGCCTTCACCGCAGCTGTCGCCGTCCTGATCATCGCCTGCCCCTGCGCACTCGGGTTGGCCACTCCCACGGCACTGATGGTCGGCACCGGGCGCGGCGCCCAACTCGGAATCCTTATCAAGGGGCCACAGATCCTCGAATCCACCCGTCGCGTCGACACCATCGTCTTGGACAAAACCGGCACTGTCACCACCGGCCGCATGAGTCTGATCTCGGTGCACCCGCGTGCGGGGCAGGACTCCGATGAAGTCCTCGCCTTCGCCGGGGCAGTCGAGAATGCATCCCAACACCCGATCGCCGCGGCAATTGCCGCCGCGGCATCGGCTCAGGGCCCCCTACCTCAGGTGCAGGAGTTCTCCAGCCACAATGGCCAGGGCGTCAGCGGAGTCGTCGCCAGCCACGCAGTCATGGTCGGGCGATTGAGTTGGCTCACCGAAGACTGGGCATTGGTTCCCCCAGATGACCTCACCACTGTCGCCGAACACGCCCAGTCCCAGGGCCGCACGCCGGTCTGGGTGGCCTGGGATGGCGCGGTGCGCGGCGTGATTGTCGTCGCTGACACGGTGAAGGACACCTCAGCGCAAGCTATCGAACAATTCCGCGAGCTCGGCCTGCGCCCGATCCTCCTGACAGGCGACAACCGACGTGCTGCGCTCGCAGTGGCAGAACAGGTCGGCATCGACCCCGACGACGTCATCTCCGAGGTTCTGCCCGCTGACAAGGTCGCCGCAGTCAAAATCCTTCAATCACAGGGGCGAACGGTGGCCATGGTCGGCGACGGAGTGAACGACGCCGCCGCACTGGTGCAAGCCGATCTGGGGCTGGCGATGGGCACAGGCACCGACGTGGCCATCGAGGCATCCGACCTGACGCTGGTCCGCGGTGATCTGCGCACCGCCGCCGACGCCATTCGACTATCCCGATCAACCCTGAAAACCATCAAGGGAAACCTATTCTGGGCATTCGCCTACAATGTGGCCGCACTCCCCCTCGCGGCCCTGGGCCTACTCAATCCGCTGATCGCCGGCGCCGCCATGGCATTCAGCTCGGTCTTCGTGGTCAGCAACAGCCTCCGCCTGAGGCGGTTCGCCAGCACCGCCACGTCCCCGAAGTCCGCCGCCGGCCCTCACGTTGCGACATCGGCATTTGCCTAGGAGCAGTCAGTGATGCTACGCGGTACCACAAGCCACTCACCGCCGGAAGAGGGTGGCGAACTGGTACCGGCAGTGCTAGGACTCCGCAGGTCAGCAGCGCCAACGAGTGGGGCAACCATCACGCTGCATATGGCCTCCCCTGACCACCCGCGGGCTGCGAGGTCCTTTCCGGACACCGATCCCTGCGCCGACAGACCGCATGGGGCAATTGGTCCCTTGAGGTGGGGCCTTATGGCGTCCAGAGGCGGACCTAGTGCGGTTGGCTTGTCCACTCCAGCGGAGAAGAGTTATACACGTAGTAACTACGTACTACTGAAGGCAGGAGATTGATCATGAAGATGTTGAAGCGTCAGCACCTCGTGTGGTACGCCCTGGCACTGGGCGCAGTCGCTGTCGGTGCGTTCCTGTTCGGCGTGTCGACGTCAACGATCTTGTTGGCACTCGTTGTTCTGGTGTGCCCCTTGATGATGTTCTTCATGATGGGCGGCCATGGGGTCGGCTCTGACCACGGATCCACCGACGAGATGCAGCACACGGAGTCCACCGGACCGTCCTAGCCCAGCATCACCTCACATTCGAGAGGTCGACACGATGGCCGATTCCGCCTACGGCTTGTGGCCGCTGGTCATTGTCAATACGTTACTGTTCGCGGCATTCGGACTGAGCTTCTTTCATCCCCGGAGCAACCGCGACTGGCGCGCAATGGGGGCATACACCGCGTTCTTGGTGGCCTTGTTCACCGAGATGTACGGCATCCCGTTAACCATCTACCTGCTCGGGAGTTGGCTGGGATCGCGCTTTCCACTGCTGCGCGACACCCATGCCGGTGGGCATCTGTGGAATGACCTCATCGGTTGGACAGGCGATCCGCATCTGAGTCCATTCCATCTGGCCAGTTATGCAGCGATCGGGGGCGGGTTCTGGCTCATTGCCGTTGCATGGAGGCATCTGCATGATGCAGCGCAACACGATCGGCTCGCCACCACTGGGCCATACGCCTGGGTGCGTCATCCGCAATACGATGGCTTCATACTGGTGATGGTCGGATTTTTGCTTCAGTGGCCCACTATTCCGACCCTTCTGATGTTCCCAGTGCTTGTGTTCATCTACGCGCGCCTGGCCCGCAGTGAAGAACGCGAAGTGGCACGCCGGTTCGGTAGTGAGTGGGCCGAATATGCCGCGCGCACACCGGTGTTCATTCCCCACGTCAGGGTTGCGTCCGGAGCCGGACCAGGGCGACTGCGCCCTACATCCGATGACATTGACCGCACCCCAAACGGGTAACCGAGGAGCGCCGGCATGGTTCATGTGAACGACACCGCGGCTGTTACGACATCGCCTGGCACCGATGCCGATTCGGCACCGGTGTTGACGGCTGAAGGAATCGAAAAATCCTTTGGCCGCGGCCTGTGGCCGGGACATCGCCGACAGGTATTGGGCGGCGTAGATCTGGTATTGCGAGCAGGTGAGGTCGTTGGACTGGTCGGCGAGAACGGCTCCGGCAAATCGACGATCATGAAGATCCTCGTCGGAGAACTGAGCGCTGATGCGGGCATGGTTACCCACTCGGGGGTCTTGGGTTATTGCCCGCAGCAGCCGGTTGTCTATGAGCGGCTGACATGCGATGAACACATGGAACTGTTCGCCCGCGCCTACCGTATGACCCATCAGGCCGAGAGGCGGGCACGGCGAGACCTCTACGAAGCGTTGGGGTTTGAACGCTACGCCCGCACGCGAGCCGATCGACTCTCCGGGGGCACGCTGGCAAAACTCAACCTGAGCCTAGCCATGCTGGCGAACCCCCAGGTATTGCTGCTGGATGAGCCCTACGCCGGCTTTGACTGGGACACGTACTTGAAATTCTGGGACCTGGTGGCAGCGCACCGCGATCGCGGCCGCTCCGTACTGATCATCAGCCACTTCGTTGCCGACGAGCGGCGCTTTGATCGCATTGTCAAACTGTGCGATGGGCGGCTGTGTGAGGGGCAGTGCGACGCACACGAGCTGCCTCGATGACCACGGCGGTGCACGAGCAATGGCGCCCCACCTTGCTGTTGACGCGCTGCTTCATCACCGATTACGTGCGCAACCCCGTGAATGTGATCATGCTGGTGGTCGTACCTTCGATATTCGTGCTCGTCGCGGCGGGCTCGATCGCTGACGCCATGGAACTGCTGCGGGGACAGCCTGGACTTACCACCCAGACCGCGACCGCCGGATGGGCAGCGGGGTTCCTGTCCGGTCTAGGTATGTATTTCCAGATCCGCTCTGCGCGCCGCGCTGACAAACGACTCTTGTTGGCTGGGCTGCCCCCGGCGAGGCTGCTGGCGGCCCGCGCGAGCACCGGACTGCTCATGGCGATTCTCGTGTCCGGGGTTGCGCTGGCCGCGCTCGCCGTTGGTACCGGCATCGCCCACCCCGGTCGAGTCGTCATAGGCACCCTGCTGTTCGCTCTGATCTACCTGGCGATCGGTGCGCTTGTCGGAGTTGCGGTGACCAATCCGGTCAACGGAGCGGTCGTAATCCTGCTCATCTGGATAATCGACGTGTTCGTCGGACCCGCCGGTGGTGGCGGCGATTATGTGTACACACGCTGGTTCCCAACGCATTTCGTCACATTGTGGATGGTGGACACGCCATCGCACCATGCGGGTGAACTGGGGGATCTCGGCGTCTCCCTGGTATGGATGGCGGTCGCGGTCTTGGTTGCAGGCGCGGTCGTCGGCGCTGGGTCGCGCATCGCCCGAGCCAGCAGAGGTTCACCTGGCCAGCTGGGCACAGCGATCCGGTTCGGTGTCGTCGATTTGGTCCGCAATCCTGTGCTCCTGGTATTGCTGGTCATCGTCCCCGCAGCGTTCGTCTTGCTGGCGAAGGCGACCACTCCACAACGTCTACTGGTGGTGTCGGTCAAGGAGCAGGGTGTCATCTCAGACCAGCTGTTCTGGTTCCCCGACGTCCATGCCGGCGCAATGGCACCGATCGCGATTGGGGCGTTGGCGGCGCTCGTGGGAATGTTTGTGGTGGTCGACGCCGCCGGCGGGGATGGCCGCCTTCGGTTGGCTGGTTACCGAAGCAGCGTCATGGTGACTGCACGTCTTAGTGTTGTCGCTGTTGCGTGCATCGTCATCTGCGCAGCCACGTTGCTGGTGACCGCCACGGTTTATCACGCCGAACAATGGGCTCGCTATGCAGCTGCTAACCTGCTGGCAGCAGCTATCTATGCGTTGATCGGCGTCATCATTGGACCTCTGTTGGGCAAGGTCGCCGGGGTGTTTGTAGCTTTCCTCATCCCCTTCCTGGACTTGGGTATCGTCCAAAGTCCGATGCTGCGTCCGATGCCCCCGGAGTGGGCCAAGCTACTACCCGGCTACGGCGTAACGCGGGTGTTGTTCGATACGGGGCTCACGCCACAGTTCGACGAAAGTGCTTCTCTGCTAATCGGACTAGTCTGGTTGTCAGGTCTGCTCGCCGTCGCTGCAGTGGTGCTGATTCGAGCCCGGCCAACGAGAGCCACCGCGGCCTGATCGCGATACAAACAGGAAGAAACCAATATGAATGACACTGCCACAATACGATTCAGATGCGGGTGATAGTCGATTCATCGCGCCCGGCCTCGCCGCGAAGTAGGCGAGCCAACGGACCGGCGTAACAACCACGCTCTGCTGAGCGTCAAGAATTGGTGCTAGAGAGGATTCGGAGGCAGGTTGTGGAAAAACACAGATTGGATCTCATCCGCGTTGCCTCAGCTTTGATGGTGTTCGCTGCCATCACCTACACGGTGTGTTATGTGTGGCATGGTCTGGCCCGCTCTCCATTCACCGACGGCCTTTTCGCGGCCGCCTTCCCTGGGGTTAGCTGGAGTGTGATCGGCTTTGTGACCGGTCTCGGTTGGAGCTTCGCCTACAGCGCGTATGTCGCCGTTGTGTTCGTGCCGGTCTACAACCTGTGTTGCCGGGTAGGCACCCAACCTAACCGGCGCCAAATCCGCCGCTAGCCGTACTGGGCACTGGCAGGCCGCTTCTCCCGTCGAGCCCTTTGGCAATGGTCGAATCGGCTTGATCGGTGCTGCGTCACTCGTCGAGAAATGGCCCACGGGCGCACGTCAGTTGCCAACGGAGTCCAGCTCGCGGGGCGGCTGAAAGTGTGCGCCTGGGCAGGTCCCGCGTCGACCAACGACGCGAGGTCAGACCGAAGCGCTGCGCTGCCGGAACTACGCACGGCCGCACACCTCTCTTTGAGAAACAGGGGCCACCGCCGCCGCACCAGCAACTGGCCGGCCGATTCCGAACCGTAGGCGTGGCCATCCAATTAGGCAGCGCCGCAGAGCATCCGAACGATGATTAGTTCGGCCAGCTGATCTCGTCAACGGCGTGCACGTAGGAGGCGCACGCCTTCGGCTTGATGCCTGGCCCGCACGCCGCGTCGAACAAGGCGCCTCAGTCGTGGTGATGGTTCCACTCTTCCGCTGAGGTCCCAAGCTGCTTACCACCCAGAGTGTCCTCGTGGAAGCTCAGCGCGGTGACGGCCCTAACCGGTATCCGATGCCGCGGGCGGTCGTCACGTAGTGCGGCTGGCGTGGGTCCTCACCGAGTTTGCGGCGCAGGTGACCGATATGGACGCCAACGACGTCTTTGCAGCCACTCCACGATTCTCCCCAGATTCCCTCCAGGAGTTGGCGGTTGGTGAAAACAGCACCCGGACGGGACGACAACATCGCCAGAATCTCAAACTCGATGCGGGTCAAGTTGAGTGGCTCACTACCGAGAACAGCCTGTCGTGCTGCGATGTCGATGTTCAGCGCTCCGAATTTTCGGGACGGCTCAGTACGGCCGCGGCATTTCCCGTGCAGACAGATTCTCTCCCCGCGTTGGAGTGGAGATCGCCGTAGAATCGCACGGATGCGGGCGACCAACTCCCGCGGGCTAAACGGTTCAGTGATGTAGTCGTCGGCATCGACCGATAAGCCGATGACGTCACCGACTGCGGCCACTATCACCACGTGGGCATTCGAGAATCTACGAAGCTTGCGGCATATCTCCGGCCCATCGGCTCGAGGGCGTGCAAAATCAAGCACGATGACATCAGGGTCGTTGTCGTGCGCGGCCTGGAGAGCATCTCGTTGCGCCGAAACCACCTCCACAACAAAGTGCTGTTGCTTCAGGTAGCCGGCGACCAGTCCGGCGAGGAAGCCCTCGTGGTCGACGATCAAGGCACGGATTCTGCCGGCCGCCGGAGTGCCGGTGGCGCCGATTTCCGTGGTCATTTTGTGATTTCCCCTCCTATCCGCTCCGAATAGCCTTGTAGTAATCGGCGGCAGAGCGCATCGATGAACGTCCCGCATTGGCTGACACTGCCGCGCTGAAAACACACCCCTGTCATTCAAATACTGCCTACGTACGGAAATAGTATGTAGCGATCTCCAGTACACGGTAGCCGCGACATGCGGATGCACGGCGTCAGGCGTACCTAGGGAATGCTGATTTGCTGCGGCTGCCGCGCCGTCGGATCACGTACTCCAATGCCTTGCGCCCTACCGATGCCTCAAAGCGAAACGCTCGGCGGGGCACTGGTTCGTTACTGGATGTATCTGGCGACGTAGGGTGTCATCCCGCTGGTGCGGACTGGGGAGACATGGACATCTGAGCCGGTGTAGGGAGCTTCGAGCATCTGGCCGTTACCCAGGTAGAGGGCGACGTGCTGGCTGCCGCCGGGGCCGTAGAAGATCGCGTCACCCCGACGCATCTGCGCTGACGGAATCTGAGTTCCAGCGGTGTACTGCGAACCCGAATAGTGCGGCAGCTTGACGCCGACCCCGGCGAACGCGTACAGGATCAGGCCCGAGCAGTCGAACCCAATGGTGTTCGACCCGCTGTCGATGCCCCTGCTCGGACCGTCGGCGTTGCCGCCGCCCCACGAGTAGGGCACGCCCATCTGGGACATAGCCCGCTTGATCACGTACTCGACGGCCGTCGCGCCGTAGACGTAGGGAATCGCGCCATTGGTGATTCCGGTGTCGTCGGGTTTCAGGATGCCCAGCTTCTGCAGGAAGCTCTTGCCCATCTGCTTGGTCGCGTTGAGCGAGGACGACGAGATCTGCAGCACCGCGTTGATGATCTGGATCGGGTCGCCGGAGACGAAGGCGCTGGGCACCATCGGCAGCGTGACGTCCCACTCCGAAGCACTACCGTACGGCGGGACCACGCCCGCGCCGGGCGCCTTGGGCGAACCAGGCGCGGCCGGATCCCAGCGATCCCCCGGGGTCGCCGGGCCGGTCGCCGCCGACTGTG
This sequence comes from Mycobacterium sp., assembly GCA_021732005.1. Classification (GTDB taxonomy): domain Bacteria; phylum Actinomycetota; class Actinomycetes; order Mycobacteriales; family Mycobacteriaceae; genus Mycobacterium. Next base: position 44,615 of record JAKFVT010000058.1, read on the forward strand.
GAACAGCGGCAGGCGAATTCGCCGGCGCCGACCACTGGCGGGCGGCGTCGAGCTTGTCCTGAGCCGTCTTGCGCTCGGCAGCCAGCCGGTTGATCTCGGCCTGCTGGTCGCCGAACGTCTTCTGCGCCTGAGTCAGCGCCGAGACCGCAGACTGCTGGCTGGCTTCGGCATCAGCGACCGCCTGGTCGGCTTTCTCTTTGGCCAGCCGAGCCGCGGACGCCTTGTTGACCTGCTCGGTGCGGGCCCGCTGCAGGTCGGTCATCACCTGTTCGGAGCTCAGCGCCAGCGCTTGATTGGCCGACGCGGTGGAGATGATGTCCTCGGGCGTCGACGCCATCAACAGCGACGCCGACGGCCCGTTCATGTAAGCCGCCACCGCGAACTCGTCGAATCGCTTCTGGGCGTCGGCAATTGCGGCGTTGGCATCGTTGACCGCGGCTGCGCTGACGTCCACCTGCGCACTCGCGGCAGCCGCCTCATCCCGCGCCGTCTGCACGTCGACCAGTGCCTTGTTGACGCTTTCCTGCTCAGCCTGCACCTTGGCGCCGATGTCCTGCAGCCGCTGGTTGGCGTCGGCCACGTCGGCGATCAGGCCGGCGATCGTGTTGGGGCCGGCCCCTGGCTCGGCGTGAGCCAGTCCGGGAACACTGAGCGTCATGGCGACACTGATCGCCACTATGAGGGCAGGTCGACACCAGGTGAAGCGCAGATCAGTTGTTCCCACTCGGCCGTCTCCCAACAACTCGGTCCGCACCCTTACGCGTGTGCTCCAGATGCGATGGGTAGGCCCCGCCGGCGTTACGTATCTACCGTTACGTATCTACGTAGTACGCAGTAAGACCGTACTTCCGAGACGAACAGTACATTCACTTTTGACCCATTGGTACCACCCATCACAAACTACAAATGTGTAATTCCGCTGGCCGGGTTGCTCGGTCAATGTATCGACGGTTCACACAAAGCGGTATGTCGCCGATGTCACCCGCTGCATTGGAAGTACTGACGGCAACCCTCGGCCGACGCAGTCGAGCAGGTTCTGGTGGTCCGCTATGGCGTTGCGTTCACCGCGCAGACGTGAACCGGTCAGGCTGCGCCGCAAACTTACCGGCGCAGTCGAGTGAACAGAACAAGTAGTCACCACCTGCGTAGGTGAGTCGTCCGGCTGCGGTTGCCGGATTGACCCGCATTCGGCACACCGGATCGACATCACGATCGTTCGCTTCGTCACGGACGAGCTTGAACAGTTCGACCGGGATGGTCAGATTGTGCAGCGTCATGCAGCCCAATGCCCGAACCTGGACGCCGACCGACGGCGCGGCGTCCGCGACGGCGCGCGTGGCAAGAATTTGTCCACCTCCGGCTTGCGCGGCAAGTCTGGCCGCGACGTTGACCGTCGTACCGAAGACATCGCCGCCTCGTTCGACCACCGGTCCGTAGTGCAGCCCGGCCCGCAAGTCGGGGAATCGCGCATCCCTCTCGCACGCATCAAACAGCCTAAAAATCAACGTAATTGCCGATGATGCATCGACAGAGGTGAACAACACGGCATCGCCGACCGCCTTGACAAGCCGATCGCCGACGCCTAGAACCGACTCGGCGTCCGCAACCAACTGCTCAGCAACATCGGCTGCGGCAATGTCTCCATGCGCCTCGGTCAGGGCGGTGAAGCCAGCCAAATCCGCGAAGGTGACTGCCGCATCGGAGGTGTCCACACCCCGCAGTATCCGCTACCGATGTGCTGGTAGGGAGGCGCCGCACCCAGGTCAAAATTGGAAATCCCACCCCGCCCGGGCATCGCGCGTTACTACGACGACAGAATTGCAAGGTGCCCCGCGGGGTGGCGACTTCCCACTCCTGGCTCATGACCATTTCGCCGACAGTGCATACGCCGCCGCGGTGTTCGCGCGGGTGCAACCCCGGCTGCCCCGGGACGTCCGCATCGCTTGTCGGGAATCATCACGCTACGGCCCGCACGTCGGCAGGCCCAACAGCGCTAGGAACGGACCAGCTAACGGTGCAGCGAGCATGATCGCCATGGTCGCCGTCAGTGCGGCGTTAATGCGAAGTTGGCCCCATAGCGTTGGCCTTGCAATAAGCCGTTCGGCGCGCGCGAGCACTGCGATGTCCGCGGCCCCCAACGCTTCAGCCGGCGCGGCGTCTACCAATGACCTCAGGCCGGACAGAAGCGCTGCGTTGCCATGATGGCGCACCGCCACGTCATCGGCACACATCTCAAGCAGCCGAGCCACTTCAGCGGCACCCCCAGTCATCAACGCCAGACTGGGGAAAACCGACGCGAGACTGCGCAGTGCTGCGACAACAGTCAGGTGGCCCCCTGCAAGATGCGCGCGTTCATGCGCAAGAACCGCACTGAGTTCATCGTGCCCCAACACCGCCAGCGTCGCCGAGGTAACCACAATCGCCGGGGGGCGTCCCGCGACGCAGTAGGCAGCAGGCTTTGGCGCGTCGATGACGACTACTTCGGGGTCAGCAGTCGAGCGACCAACCAGCCGGGCGGCCTCGGCATGGCCGTAAGCGCGTATTCGCAGCCGGGTCAACGCCCTGGACAAACGAACGCAGGTGACACCGACCGCCCCTGACACACCCGCCACAATTGCCAGTGCCAGAGCCTGCGGCGCTCCGCTGTGATCCCCGATGAAGATGCCGTGCAGCTGGTTCAGACACGACAGGACCACCAGCTCCGGATGTTTCCAGTGGCGCGCTACTTCGATGATGAAGAACACAACGGCCCCGACCCAAGCCACCAATACTGTCCCGATGGCGGTCAACCAAACCGCCACCCCCAACCGGGGAGCACCGCCACGTCGGGTGAATTTGGGCAGAAGTCTCGGGCCTACCGACAACACCGCGACGCTATACAGCAGCAGCCCGGCGGCGGTCAGCACTACTTCCCCCTCCGGCGGCTCAATCGCCGTAACTGGGCGCGCAGACTTTCAGCTTCCTCAGGCCCGATCTGTTCGACGAAGTGGCTAAGCACCAACTCAGAACGGCCGCCCCCGTCCAGCGCGTCACGCATCAGCCGGGCGCTGTGCTCCTCGCGCGACAGCGTGGGCCAATACCGGTACGCCTTGCCCTCACGCTCGCGCTGCAGCCAACCCTTGCCATGGAGGTTGTCCATCGTGGACATCACCGTGGTGTATGCAATCCCCCGCTCGGCCGCCAGCTCGTCGAACACTTCACGGACTGTCGTCGACGCCTGCGGGTCACGATTCCAGATGCGATCCATGATGACCGCTTCCAGTTCTCCAAATCCTCGAATCCGCACGGGCAGCCTCCCAAAATGTCGGCGCTCAGCGTACCGCAGGTAGTCTTCTACGCGTCGGTTTCGTACTGCCGGGCTACGGAGAGGGCCATCCGACGGGTATCCAGCCTTCGGCGGCGCGTCATTGATAGCCAGTGAAGGCTGTGATTTGCCCAGTGCCCCAAACCCGTTCAGTGCAGCGCACGGAGGCGCGTATCGTGCGCGGCAGCAACCGCGCAACACCTCACCAACAGGCAGGGGACTATGGGCCGCAAGGGCGGTGACCGTACGGGCGGTCTGGGCCGACTGTTGTTCATCGCCGCGATGACCGTGACGGGGGCAGTCATCGTCGCCGTCGTTTTTTCCACCGGCGCCCTGCGGCTGGGAATGAGCAGGGAATCCGCACCCTCGGCCGAGCAATTGGCGCAGGACCGTTGTCAGTCCGACGTCCTCAAGCGGTTGGTCGCGCCCGCATCTACGCATTTCTCCGAGGTCCGCACCGAGGCCAGCCGCCTTGAAGTCGATAGCAAAGACCTCTTTCCACTGACCCTCGAAGAGCCCCTCAAGGGCGTCGACACCGCGCGCATAAGCGTGCTCAACGTCTCCGGTGTGGTTAACGCCCCCACCGAGGTCGGTTCCACCCTCCAGGACCACTTCGACTGCCGCGCCTACTTCGTCGACGGGACACTGGCTCACACCCTGGTGCTCTTCGACCACGATCACTGAACAACGGCCAGGTCCACGTACGGGCGGGCAGAGTGGGCATAGCGTCGAACCGGTTGGAGCAATTGGGTTCCGGGGAGGACGACCACGCCCTGAGAGTCACGCTCATCGCGGCCGGCGCCCCCACGGTGCTCGTCTCAGACCTCCGGGGTTGCTCGGAGTCGAGGAAAGTTATCGGCAACGCACCGGTGCAGGCCACCGACCGTAACCCGCGCAGCGAGCACCAACACAAGACAGAGTTGGGCTCGGTCGCAGAAGTGTTGGAGTCAGCCGTGATCGTGGTGATCACCGCCGGTCGCCTCCCCCGCATCCGTCCCGGGCACCCCAGAAGACGGCCTCGGTACAGCATCATCCGGTACGACGACGGATGCCGAATGATGGTCACCATCAATGTGAAGTCCCATATCGGTCACTGGCAGTCCTGACTCGGCGGGAACCGGCGCGGTAGTAGGCCCGGGAACCCCGAGTTTCGGTGGAGCAATGGACTCTGGGTGATCCGCGTCGTGGTGATGGCCCTCCGCGGGCGCTTCATGGAGGGTTGGTTGTTCTCCCTCCGCCTCAGCACCTTCACCGTGGTGATGATGACCCTGAAGGCTCGAAGCCAGTCCCACCGCCACCGCGCCGACCATCACGGTGTTCGCGCCTACCAAGACAAGCGCCCTGCCGAAACCGGAAACATCTTCGGCACGGTAGCGCCTGAACCACGCCCACCCGGCACCCATAACGACATAGCACTGAAGGAGCAGGACCGAGATCCCGGCGGTCTCCACCGCCTCAGGCTGGCCGGCGTGCGGGCCGAATGGGACACCCACGGTCCGGGACATGACCCACAGCGCAGCAGATCCGGCATTCGCCGCAAACCCAGCAGCGAGCACCAGGGTTGCTGGCCGCGACCAGACGAGCAACGCCCAGAACAGTTGGAACACCGTAATGGAAGCGAAGAACACTCCCGCGGGCAACCAGTCACGCCAGTGCATCGGAGCGACCGCGAAGTGGATCACCGCCGCGCCAATGGAAGCAACTGCTGCACACCGGGCCGACAGTCGACCGTCCGTCGTCGTCGCTTCCTTCGATATCACGGCTTGACCGTGGCACAGCAATGCTGCTCCACACGAGCATCAGTGCATAACGGTCGGGTTCCAGCTTTGCAGCGGAAGTAGGGCGGAGGTTGACCGCCGCCAAGCCTACGAGGGCCGCTGGATCGACGACGGGGTCGTACTCGGAGAGGGCTGGCTCGGACCCATCATCCCGCCGGGCCCCATTCCACCGGGCCCTGGGCCACCAGGTCCCATACCGCCAGATCCGGAGCCACCAGGTCCCATCATTCCACCGGGTCCCATACCGCCAGGCCACATCATCCCGCCGGGTCCCATCATCCCGCCGGGCCGCATCATTGGGCAGTCGTTCATTGATACTTCCGGCCCCATCTGGCCGCTCTGGTAGCCGCGATGCCAACCGTGGTAACCGCCGGAAACTCTGCCGAGAAAGACACCGGAGAAGAAGACCATCGCGACGATGAACAAGACACCGGCGATGATGCCGACCCACGCGAGGATCTGATAGACCCGGGCGGGCCGATGATCTCGGGTATCGTCGTGCCAGGCTGGTGGCACTACCTCTCGCGCCGCTATGGATTCGTTTGGGGTTTCAGGTGTTTGAGTCATATTCAGTACTTTCTCGGTAGGTCGGGCCGGTTGATGGTTTCAATCCGGTCATCCGGCTCTCACGTCTTAAAGCGTCGGTTGACTGATCTGCGGCGGCATCCGTATCCCACGTCAGCGGTGTAGGCGAAGGACCGACAATCGGCGGCGGTATTCCTCTTCGTTGATCTCACCGCGAGCGAACCGGTCAGCGAGCATGTTCTCCGGACCCGGCCTCGCATAGCTTGGGCGCGACTCCCTCGGTACGGGATTAGAGCCACCCAGGTATCGAATCGACATGACAATGGCGAAGATCACGGCCACCACGAACAACACCATCGCCACAGTCATCAGGACCCAACCGCCCCCGCCCCAGCCGTGCCCCCACATCCAGCCGTCATCCATCATCGGCGAACCTCCTCAATCCCATCTTGAGTACATGAATCCAAGCGTCCGCCCGACAAATGACCCTCAATAGGGCCGATAGTCCCAGGTTTCGCGCGGCCGTCTCACCCGGGGCAGCTACTGGAAGTCAGGTTGAACGAGACGCGTCGGTACGGGTCGAGAATCTCGTCGCGGGCGGCTCCGAGCTGCCCGAAAGACGGCGTCAACGGTTGCGCGGTCACTCATGGATCGGTCCGTTCCCCCCTTCGGTGCTGGGTCTTTTGTGGGTCTCGTACATACGTACCGCGACGATCAGACCGGAGAAAGCAGTGAGGGCGGCGATGGTCCAGATTGCGGCCCGTATTCCCAGGGCGTCGGCGACGACACCGGCGAGCAGGGCGCCGACTGCGAACCCGCCGTCTCGCCAGAGCCGGTAGGTGCCGACTGCCCGGGCTCGCCAGGCTGGGTGGGCGACGTCTCCGATCGCAGCAAGCAGGGTTGGGTACACCATTGCGGTTCCCGCGCCGAGCATCACCGCGGCGAGCGCCCAGATCGCGAACGTGTCAACGAGGGCGATCAGGCCCAAAGCGATTGCCTGCAACCACATTCCGGATGCGATCATCCATTTGCGGCCCCATCGGTCGGAGAGCGCGCCGGTGATCAGCTGCCCGACACCCCAGACCGCCGGGTATGTCGCGGCCAGCACACCGATCTTTCCCACGGAGAGTCCGGCGGCAGCGAACAGGATCGGGAACAGGCCCCAGGCCAGCCCGTCGTTGAGGTTGTTGACGAGGCCGGCTTGGCTGGCCGAGGACAATGCCGGCTCACGAAAGCTGGTCTGTAGAAACACGTCCCGGCTGGACAATTCACTGTGCAGGTGGTCGTGGCGGCCGTCGGCGCGGGTGACGTGGGTGGCCGCCTCGAGTTGGGCGTGTCCGCGGGTTTCCTTCACCGCAAGGGTGGACAAGCCCAGCCCGAGTGCGGCGAAGGCGACGCCGAGAAGGAATGGCGCTGGGCGCAGACCATGAGCCTGCGCGAGGTAGCCGGTGGCCAGGGCGGTGACCGCGACCGCGATGTAGCCGGCGGCCTCGTTGAGGCCCATCGCCAGGCCGCGCCGGGACGGGCCGACTAGGTCGATCTTCATCACGACGGTGGTGGACCAGGTCAGGCCCTGGCTGATGCCCAGCAGCACGTTGGCGACGATGACCCACGACCACGACGGCGCCCAGATCAGCAGCAGCGGCACGGGAACCGCAACCAGCCAGCCCGCGACCAATACCGGTTTGCGCCCGAAGCGGTCGGACAGTGTGCCGGCAAAGTAGTTGGTGGCGGCCTTGGCCAGCCCGAATACCAGAATGAACGACAGCCCGGCGGTGTAGGCGTGGATGCCGAACACCTGCTCGCCCAGCAACGGCAGCACGGTTCGTTCCTGGCCGAGCATCCCGCCGACCAAGGCGTTGACAGCGACCAGCAGGCAAAACTGGGCGAGGTTGGCCCGCAGCCCAAGTTGGGGTTGATGGTGGCCGATCGTCATGCGCCGGTGACCAGTTCGCGCCCGGTGGCCTGCACCCAGTCGGCAGGACCACCGTCGAGGACGCTGAGGTTGTGGATCCCGGCCCGCTCCAGCAGGCTGGCGGCACCCATCGCGCGCTCACCGTGCCCACACATCACCACCGTGGGCTCATCGGATAGGTGCTGGGATGCCTTAACGACTTCGCCGAGTTCGATGTTGATGGCTTCGGGCAGATGCCCGGCCAGATATTCGGGACGTTGACGGATGTCGAGGACGCGGCGTCCGTCGAGTCGGTCGGCGCGGATCAGCGCGGTCGAAGCGACGTCATGCCCGCCCGCAGTCCACGCACGCATTCCGCCGTGTAGCTCACCGATAAGGTTGTCATACCCGATCTTTGTTGCCTGCCAGGCGATCTCGTTGACATCCTGGTCGGGGTCGCGCAGGACAATGAGCGGCCGGTCGGCCGGGGCGAGCCAACCGAGCCAGCTGGCGAACACCGGCCGCAACGGGATGGAGATGGCCCCGGGCACATGCGCGTCGGCGAAACGGGCGAGCGGGCGAGCGTCGACGAGGATGGCACCCTCGCTCAGCTGCCTGCGCATCGTATCGACGCTCAAGGTGGGCAGTCTCGGATCATGGTCGAGCACAGGCGGGCCGACCCGGTTGATCTCGCCCAGCCGACGGAAGTACGGCGGGTAGCTACCCAGGGAGCCGAGCAACTGCGCAACGAAACTGTCTTCGTCGGCAACGTTCAGTAGTGGGTTGGTTGCCAACTCCTGTGCGATGGTGCTGGTGCGTTCGGCACCCGGAGGCGCCGAACAGAACGACCCCGCGCCATGCGTCGGCCACACCTTGACCTCGCCGGGCAGGGTGGCCAGTCGGCGTAGCGATGAGTATTGGGCGCGGGTGAGCTCATCGGTGCGCTCGGGGGAGACCAGGTCGGTGCGCGCGGCCGAGCCCACGAGGAGGGATCCACCGGTGAACACCCCCACTTCCCGGTCGCCGTCGAGCAGCAGGAAGGACACATGTTCATGGGTGTGCCCCGGCGTCAGCAGGGCACGTAACCGCAAGCCGCCCAGGTCAATCTCGTCGCCGTCACGCAGCCCGGTGTGGGCGAACTCCCGGTGACCGCTTGCCGAGGCCAACACCCGTGTACTCTCCGTCGCCGCGAGTTGGCGTGCGCCGGAAAGGAAGTCGGCGTGCAAATGGGTGTCGGCGGCGAACGCCACAGTGAGCCCCCGCCGCGCAGCAGCAGCGTGCACCGCGCGCAGATCCCGGCTCACATCCACAACCAGCGCCCGGCTGTCGCCCAGATCGACGAGGTAGGCCGAATTGCCCAAACCCTCGTCGATGAGCGGAACCAGCTCGACTTCAGCCATGTGATCGTTCCCTTCGTGGCGCCGACGACACCGTCCTCACATGATGTTCTACACTATTCCAGAGATGATTGGAGAAAGCCATGGGTGATCGCGCCGCCAAAACCGCCTTGTTCGACCAGTTCGCGCGCGTCGGCAAAGCGCTGGCCAGCGGCAAACGCCTAGAGCTGCTCGATCTGTTGGCCCAAAGTGAGCGCACCGTCGAGGCACTGGCCCGCGCCAGCGAGCTCGGCATGACCACAGCGTCGGCGCATCTACAAACGTTGAAAGCAGCCAACCTGGTGACCACCCGCCGCGACGGAGCCAAGGTCTACTACCGCTTGGCCGGCACCGACGTCGCCCAACTGCTCACCTTGACGCGCACCGTGGCCAGCACCCACCTACCCGACGTCGAGGCCGCCGCGTCTGCCTACCTGGGCCCAGGCACCGAACAAGTGACTCGCGACGAGCTACTCGATCGAATCAAAACCGGACAGGTCACCGTGATCGATGTGCGACCCCGCGAGGAGTACGACGCCGGCCACATCCCGGCCGCGGTATCAATTCCACTCGACGAGCTCGCCGAAAACCTCGCCAATCTGCCAGCCGACCACGACATCGTCGCCTACTGCCGCGGCGCCTACTGCGTCCTCGCCCACGAGGCCGTACGGATGCTCGCCGAACGCGGCCGCACCGCGATGCGCCTGGCCGACGGCATGCTCGAATGGCGCCTCGCCGAGCTGCCCATCGCGATCTCGGCCTAGCAGTGATGCGGTGCGTGGAATCGCTCTGAGGTCCACACCCCTTTGTTGGATGCCAACGACTGCGCGGCCTCAGCGGTCGCCGAGCCCACCGATCTTCTCCGCGAGGCACGGGCACCATTGAAGGCTTCCAACAGTTGCGGCGCCCGCGGCCTGCTTGTTAGCAGTAAGAGAGTTCTCACGGCACGGTCCGGGTAGTAGGCGCCCGGTCCGCGGGGGCGGACGAGACGGTTACGCCCTAGACCTTCTCGACCAAAGGCAGTCGCCTCATCTAGGCTCAGAACTGCTTCGATGGCGTTGCCGTTTATTCGGCGATTATGACCAAGAATCGACCGGATTCAGCCAATCCGAGGCCGAATGATCGAGCGCGTCGCGATGGAGACAGCCGCACTGAGCGTTTGGGCCATCAGTCCAGAAGACCGCGAGACCCGCCGCAAGCGCTGCGCGGGACTGGTTTTCACAGAGAACCAAAACCAGCGAGGGTTCATCAGCGCTGAGCGGAAGATTCACCGGACAACGGGCAACAAAGAATTGGAGGCCAGCTTGGAGGAGTCGTGTGCGAGATTAGCGTGCGCCACTACAGGTTCCTGCCGCCGTTTATGAGGTCGCCATACCGGGAAGAGCTGTGATGTCCGGAGGCCCCGCTGCTGACTTCTTGACCTGGTGCCGCCGCTTGGTTGGCTTGTGAATCTGGTGTCGGCGGGCCGTACGGACGCGGGTGAGGCGATGGTGAATATCGAGTGTCTATTCCTGTCGGCGCCGCAGGGTTGCACAGAACCTGCGGTCGATGCCTGGTGTCTGGCCAACTTGGATACGTACCACCGCCCGGTTGGTTTCTATGGAGGCATGCCGGCACCGGGCAGCCCCGCCGACTGCCAGCTCTGCCGCCGACCGCCAGGGAGTGCGTGAGACTAGTGGACGCGGTCATCGGCGTCGACGCTCACAAGCGCAGTCACACACTGGTAGCGGTGAATCCGTTGGGCCGCAAGCTCGCTCAGCTGACAGTCGCGACGACCAGCGAGGGTCACGGCGAGGCGATGCGGTGGGCGCGGGTTCGGTTCGGCCGCGACGTGGTGTGGGGGGTGGAAGACTGCAGGACGTTAACCGCGCGTCTAGAGCGAGACCTGCTAGCCGCAGGGCAGAAGGTGATCCGGGTGCCCCCTCATTTGATGAGCCGGACGCGTGCCTCCTCACGCGAGCTCGGCAAGTCCGACCCCATCGACGCTCTCGCGGCGGCGCGGGCGGTGCTGCGCGAACCCGACCTTCCGGTGGCCTGCCACGACGCGCACTCGATGGAACTTCGGCTGCTCGTGGACCGCCGCGAGGACCTCGTGCGGCACCGCGTCGCCCTCATCAGCCGCATGCTCGAGCGCATCCACCAGATCGATCCGGCCTGGGCGGAGCCTCGCAACTGGGAATTCAGGAAGCCCCGCGAGGAACTGCGGACTTGGCTGGCCACCCAGCAGGGGCTGCTCGCCGAACTCGCCCGCGACGAATTCGATGAGATCGTCGGGCTCATCGATGCCGCGCAGGCCTTGGAGCGCCGCATCGCCGGGGGGGTTCGCGAGGCGGCGCCCGCGCTGCTGGGCGTCCAGGGCTGCGGGGATCTGACGGCCGCCAAGATCGTGGCCGAGGTCGCCGGGATCGACCGGTTCAAGAGCGAGGCCGCCTTCGCCCGACACGTTGGGGTGGCGCCCATCCCGCACTGGTCAGGGGAGACCACCCGCCCACTGCGGCCCATCCGGCACGGCAACCGCCAACTCAACGTTGCGCTGCACCGCATCGCCATGGTCCAGATCACCCACCCCGGCCCGGGACGGGATTATTTCCAGCGGCGGATCGACGAGGGCGACAGCCGCCAACGCGCGCTGCGCTCGCTCAAGCGCCGCCTCGCGCGGGTGGTCTACACCCGGATGAAGGCCGACAGCCGCAACGGCGGCCACGGCGCGCGCTTCCCGGTTTTACCGCGGGTGATGATGCTGCCGCTGGCCAACCTCGCCCCCGCCACACAGCCGCCCCCCGCGGGTGCCTGTGTCGGAAGGCCGCGGGCACTCGACTCCTACCAGGCAGCGCTGGCATGCCGGATGCGCAACTACGGCGAAAAACCGACCTCCATCGCCGCCCAACTCGGAGTCTCCGTCTCCACCATCAAACGGGCCCTGAGCCAGGGTAACCGCTGATCAACGTGTGACAGGTACTCCCGACCCGGGCCCGAAGCGCGATATTAGTTGCACATTTTCATGCACTCAATTGTGGTGTATTTTTTGAGGTATGAGTAAGCGAGTGAGTCTGATTCTCAAAGACGCCGACGAGGCAGCCATCGAGCCCTACCTCAACGAGGGCTCTGTGGCCTTCGAGGTGCTGCGCCAATGGGCAAGCCGACACGGCGAAGGCGACATCAAATCCGAGGCCGCCGCACTACGCGTGCTCCTTCAGGCGGGGGCCGAAGCGCTCCAGGAACACGTCCTCGATGCCGGATATGCGAGTTTGGCCGGCGAGTTCAACAGTGAACCGGCCCACGTCGAGCGGCGCTCGGCACGCGACCGCTATGCGCGCCGCACCGAGCGCCACCTATGAGCCGTGCCTTGCGTAGCCAGGTGTACCGAGTCGATCTGGGACACGGCTCGAAACCCTGGGTGATCCTCAGCAACAACTCCCGCAACAGGAACCTGGAGACTGTGCTGGCGGCCAGAATCACGACCACCAGCAAGAACGCACATGTGCCGACAGTCGTGCCGCTCACCGCCGCCGACCCCCTCGTCGGGTTCGTCCTGGTCGACGACATCGTGCAGCTGTATCACGACGAACTGACCGAGTCCCTCGGGACCCTATCCCCGCCCACCATGCAGGAGATCAGCAAAGCTCTGCGCATTGCACTGCCCTGAGAAGTGAAGGGCAAGTAGGGATGTCGTTGACACGCAACCCCTCGCCCGGCGGCCTCAGGCAGGGGGTCAGTGCCCGGCAAGCCGGAACATGCGTGCGTCGCGACGTTCGCGCCGATGTTGTGGTCCCGTCGCAGCTAGGCGAGATCGTCGCTCTAGTTGCCACTGATGCAGACCCGCCCAATTCGATCATGACCCTTCCACTAGTTGAAGCGCCCGTGGTGAATCCGATGCCGCCAAGCGATGATCTTTAGACGCGTTACCCCAGTTCAGTGGGTATAAACTGGGGATTAGCGGTACGTGCATAGATCACTCTCCGCCATATGCTTTAACTATATCTGTTGCATCAAACGCGTCCGCTGGCTACGATCGGCGCCATGATGCTTCAGTTATTACTAAAGCGCCAATGGATGTCGGGCCGTTGGTCGGGTTCTGCAGGGTCAAGGCGGTGCCGTTGCGCTTCCGAACACGCGAGGGCGGACCGACGATGACCTCGCACCACAGCGCCGCCGACAAGTCGGCGGCAGGCGTCGGCCCTGGTGAGACCGTGGAGGTGCGTCTATTCCACACCGTTGAGCCCACGCCCTGCCGAATGGTTGACTCTCGGCGTTCCCGCAACGGCGAGGAGCTCTGGTTCTCGCAGTTTAAGGACCGGATTCTTGCGGTGAGGGCGTGTCAGGATTGCCCCTTCATCGGCCGCTGCGGTTTCAACGCTGTCGCTGCTCGTGAGGAGTACGGCGTGTGGGGCGGGCTGTCGTTGCCCGGAGACAAGAGCAGCCCCGAGCTTCTTGAGGCGGCCTACCGCTACCTGCTGACTCAGTTCGAGCGCCGACGCAGCGTTGAGCTGCCCAATCTGCCCACCCCGGCGTTGCCGTCGCCTTCGGTGCGGCGCCGTCGACACAACGCCGACCGAAAACCCAGCGCAGCTTAGATGGGTGCTGCTCGGCAGTGCGGTTCCGAAAGCGCCGGGAAGGGCTGTGGTGTGGTAACACTGGCAAAGGTGCTCGCGGAGAGGAGATCGACGGTGGCGCCCTCTGATGAATCCGACCAGACTCGACCGTGGCCGACCTCGGGGTCCTCGACACCTCCCGGTGGGCCAGCTCGACCAGAGCCGGGAACCGCGCCGCAGGATAATCAGCGGGTTGATTCTCCACGACCGGCGGCGCCATCGCCGGCCGACGAACGAACCACGGTTGTCTCCCCGATGCTGCGGGGCTCGACCGGCGCCCGCCGGCCCCCGCCACCTCCGCCGCGAACAGCGCCACCTCAGTATCCCTATGGCGCGGGCCCCGCTGCTCGCGCCGCAGTACCCGTCCGACCGGAGCCGTGGGCGCCCTATCCACCGCCGGGCCGGCCCGACGCAGCCCATGTTCCGGTGCTACCACCGCCGCAGTCGAGTGGATTCGCCGACTTCGGTGTCTCCTCACCGCGGCCGCGCAGCAAAGCTCCAGTGATCATCGCTGCTGTCGGCGCACTGGCCGTTGTCGTAGCAGTCGTGTTGGTCTCGGGCTTCTGGGTCCCTGGCTTCTTCACGCGCACTGAACTGGATATTACGCAGGCGCAGAACAACATTCAGACGTTGTTGAGCGATGATGTCAGCGGCTACGGCCCGGGCCACGTGCGAGATGCGGTGTGCAATCACGGACGTAATCCGGTCGTCAAGAAGGGCGCGACCTTCGTGTGCAACGTCAGCATCGATGGGGTGAAACGAGAGATCACCGCAACATTCCAAGACGACAATGGCGCCTACCAGATTTCCCTGCCCCAATAGCGAGAAGAGCCCGATGCACGTCGACACTCGCCTCGCCGACCAGCGCTCCCAACATTGCTGGGGGCGTGTTCCTGCAGATTCGTCGCGGGGGGCGACATCGTGCTGAGTCCTGGTTCGGTGTTCGCGGGTTATCGGGTGGAGGGTTTGCTGGGTGTTGGTGGGATGGGTGAGGTGTACCGGGTGGCCCATCCTCGGCTACCGCGGCGTGAGGCGTTGAAGGTGTTGCCGGCGGATGTCTCCGCCGACCAGGAGTACCGGCAGCGCTTCATTCGTGAAGCCGATCTCGCGGCCGCACTGTGGCATCCCCATATCGTCGGGGTGCACGACC
>JAKFVT010000064.1 GCA_021732005.1 Mycobacterium sp.
GCTGCACCGCACCCGGCTGCACCGTCAACGGCTACAACAGCCAGGTCCACCACGCCACCAAAGACTGGAAACACGGCGGCGCCACCGACATCGACGACCTCACGCTGGCCTGCAAATGCGACAACCTCCTCGTCGAAAACGACGGCTGGACCACCCACCAACTCCCGGGCGGCCACACCGAATGGATACCGCCGCAGGGTGTCCGCTCATCGGCGCCACGAACACCTATCACCACCCAGAACGCCTGCTCCCCAAAGACGACGAAAAGGACTAGCTAGCGGAAATCCCTGGAGCGCGAACTCACTTTCAACGTGATGCGGCCCATCCGTTCGGCCATCACGGTCACTGCCCCGGTGGCGTTCTGCACCTGCCCGCGGATCAGCAGCGCCGAAGCGGTCTGGGCCAGTTTCCGATGCCGGTTCCACACCCCTGGCGTACACAGCACATTGACCATGCCGGTCTCGTCCTCGATGTTCATGAACGTCACGCCCTGGGCGGTGGCCGGCCGTTGCCGGTGTGTCACCGCGCCCGCGATCAGCACCCGGCTGCCGTCGGGCACGTCCAACAGCCGGTCGGCAGTGACCACACCCATCGCGTCGAGGTCTTCGCGCAGGAACTGGGTGGGATAGCTGTCCGGTGAGATGCCGGTGGCCCACACGTCGGAGGCGGCCAATTCCACCTCGGTCATGCCGGGCAAGGCCGGCACATGTGATGACGAGCCGACGCCGGGCAGCCGGTCTGGGCGCTGGGACGCCGCCGCCCCGGCCGCCCACAGCCCCTCCCGTCGGGTCAGCGCGAAACAGCCCAGCGCGCCGGCGGTGGCCAGCGCCTCGGTCTGCGGCACCGAAAGCTGCACCCGCCCAGTCAAATCCAGCAGCGAAGCGTACGGTCCACCGGCATCGCGCTCCTCGACGATCCGCCGAGCCAGCTCGTCACCGATGTGCCGCACGGCGCCCAATCCCAGCCGCACCTCCATCCCGGAATTCTCCAGCGTGGGATGCGCCAAGCTGGCATTGATGTCGGGCCCGTGCACAGTCACCCCGTGTCTGCGGGCGTCGGCGACCAGTGACTGCGGCGAATAGAAACCCATCGGCTGGGCACGCAGCAGCGCGGCACAGAACGCCGCCGGGTGGTGCAGTTTGAACCACGAGGAGTAGTACACCAGCGAGGCGAAGCTCAGCGAATGGCTCTCCGGAAAGCCGAAATTGGCGAAGGCTTCCAGCTTGTCGTAGATCCGGTCGGCGACGTCGTCGGTGATGCCGTGGCGCTGCGCCATCCCGGCATAAAACCGGTCCCGCAGCCGTCGCATCTTGTCGGTGGAGCGTTTGGAACCCATGGCACGGCGCAACTGGTCGGCCTCGGCGGCCGAAAATCCCGCGCAATCCACCGCCAGCTGCATGAGCTGCTCCTGGAACAGCGGAACCCCCAACGTCTTTCGCAGCGCGGGTTCCATCGACGGGTGGTCGTAGGTGACCTCCTCAAGGCCGTTGCGCCGTTTGATGTAGGGATGCACCGAGCCGCCCTGGATGGGGCCGGGACGGATCAGTGCCACCTCCACCACCAGGTCGTAGAACACCCGCGGCTTCAGCCGCGGAAGGGTGGCCATCTGGGCCCGCGACTCCACTTGAAACACCCCGACGGAGTCCGCCTTCTGCAGCATCTCGTACACCGCGGGTTCGGACAGATCCAGGCGAGCCAGGTCGACCTCGATGCCTTTGTGTTCGGCCACCAGATCGATGCAGTAGTGCAGCGCCGAGAGCATACCGAGGCCGAGCATGTCGAACTTCACCAATCCGATTGCCGCGCAGTCGTCTTTGTCCCACTGCAGCACGCTTCGGTTCTCCATGCGCGCCCACTCCACCGGGCAGACGTCGGCGATCGGGCGGTCGCAGATCACCATGCCGCCGGAGTGGATACCCATGTGCCGGGGCAGGTTCTTGATCTGGACCGCAAGGTCGACCACCGGCTCGGGGATGCCCTCGAGGTCAGCCGAGTCGGCCCCGGAGTGCCAGTGACTGATCTGCTTACTCCAAGCATCCTGCTGACCCTGCGAAAAGCCGAGAGCACGAGCCATGTCACGCACCGCACTCTTGCCCCGGTAGGTGATGACGTTGGCGACCTGCGCGGCATAGTCACGGCCGTAGCGGTCGTAGACGTACTGGATGGCCTTCTCCCGAAGATCCGACTCGATGTCGATGTCGATGTCGGGTGGACCGTCCCGGGCCGGAGACAGGAACCGCTCGAAGAGCAGTTCGTTGGCGATCGGGTCGACGGCGGTGACACCCAGTGCGTAACACACCGCGGAGTTGGCCGCCGATCCCCTTCCCTGACAGAGGATTTTGTTCTCCCGGCAGAACCGGGTGATGTCGTGGACCACCAGGAAGTACCCCGGGAACTTCAACGCGGCGATGATCTCGAGTTCACGCTCGAGCTGGGCGTAGGCCTCCGGCGCACCGGCGCGAGGGCCATAGCGCCGGGCGGCGCCGACCATCACCAGCTCGCGCAACCAGCTGTCCTCGGTGTGCCCGTCTGGCACGTCGAACGGGGGCAGCTGTGGGGCGATCAGCGCCAGCCCGAAAGCGCACTGCTCACCGAGATCTGCTGCAGCGCTGACGATTTCGGGATACCGGGCAAAGAGCCGGGCCATCTCATCACCGGACCGCAGGTGCGCACCACCCAGCGGGGCCAGCCAGCCGGCGGCCTCGTCCAGCGACTGGCGTGCCCGGATCGCCCCCATGGCCATGGCCAGCCTGCCGCGGCTCGGCTCGGCGAAGTGCGCTCCGGTGGTGGCGACGACCCCCACCCCGAACCGGGGAGCCAGCGCGGCCAGCACGGCATTGCGCTCGTCGTCGAACGGATCACCGTGATGACTGAGTTCGATGCTGACCCGGTCCCGGCCGAAGCGATCCACCAGGTCTGCGAGCGCGACCGCCGCCGCCTCCGGACCGCCTTCCGAAAGCGCCTGCCGGACATGACCTTTGCGGCATCCGGTAAGGATGTGCCAATGTCCGCCTGCCGCCTCGGTGAGCGAGTCGTAGTCGTAGCGCGGTTTGCCCTTCTCGCCGCCGGCCAGATGCGCGACGGACAACTGACGAGACAGCCGTCGGTAGCCTTCCGGCCCGCGGGCCAGCACCAGCAGGTGTGGACCCGGCGGATCGGGCACCTCGGTGCGGCCGGTATTGCTCAGCGACAGTTCGGCACCGAAGACGGTGCGCATGTCGAGTTCCTTCGCGGCCTCGGCGAATCGCACCACGCCATAGAGTCCGTCGTGGTCGGTCAGCGCGATGGCCCGCAGGTCCAACCGCGACGCCTCCTCCACGAGTTCCTCGGGGGTGCTGGCTCCGTCGAGGAAGCTATAGGCCGAATGCGCATGCAACTCGGCATAGGGCACCGTCGAACGCAGCGGTCGGTCGCCGATCGGTTCGTAGGGTTCCCGTCGACGTGACCACGCCGGACTGTCCCCACCGTCGGCGTGCGGTTCGCCCAGCGACAGGCCGGGGCGGCGGGGCTTGCCGTTGAGCACCCGCTCCATCTCGCCCCAACTCGGCGGCCCATTGAACCAGCGCACCCGCCCAGCCTAATCGAACATATGTTCTATGTCTGAGCTGCTGGGAAAAGTAGACGAGGATGGTGTGGACAAACGTCTGCCCTTTTCAAGCTATAGCGCAACGGGGGGCTTGCGGCAAGGCCGGGGTGCTGATGCAAACTCGCTGGTCGATCCAAAGAAATGAGGGGCATGACGACGCAGGCACACGACCATGAGTTGGAGTCAGAGCGCGATTACCTGGCCGATCTCTATGACCGGCTCGACGCAAGGCGCAGGCGGGTCAAGGGCCAGTACCGCGCCGCACTCGCGGGGCCGATCGACATCCAGGACGGCGGAACCCTGGTGGCCCGCGATGCCGAGGTGCGGGCCCTGGCCCAATCGATGGCCCGGTTGGACGTGGCTGATCACGGTCTGTGTTTCGGGCGGCTGGACGCTCTCTCCGGCGAGCGTCTCTACGTCGGCCGCATCGGCATCTTCGACGAGCACAACGACCACGAACCGCTGCTGATCGACTGGCGGGCACCGGCCGCCCGTGCGTTCTACGTAGCCACCGCCGCAAGCCCGGAGGGGATGCGGCGACGGCGGCAGTTCCACTCCCTCGGGCGACGACTGGTCGATTTCACCGACGAGGTGTTCGGCCGCCCCGACCCGAACGCCGGCGACGACAGCCCGTTCAGTAGTGACGCGGCACTGCTCGCGGCCGTCAACGCTCCCCGCGGCGACGGCATGCGCGACATCGTGGCCACGATCCAGGCCGAGCAGGACGAGATCATCCGGCTCGATCATCCTGGCGTGCTGGTGATCGAGGGCGGCCCCGGCACCGGCAAGACCGTGGTGGCACTGCACCGGGTGGCGTACCTGCTCTACACCCAACGCCAGCGGATCGAACGCCACGGCGTGCTCGTCGTCGGACCCAACCAGGCGTTCATGAACCACATCGGGCGCGTGCTGCCGTCGCTGGGCGAGTCGGAGGTGGTGTTCATGACAGTCGGCGATCTGCTGCCCGGTCTGCACGTCACCGCCGAGGACACCCCGGATGTCGCCCGCATCAAGGGTTCTCGCGCGATGCTGACTGTCCTTGCGGCGGCGATCGCAGACCGCCAACGTGTGCCCGAGCGCCCATTGGAGATCCCGCTGGGCGACGTCACGATGCAGATCGCCGCCGACACCGCTCAATGGGCCATCGACGAGGCGCGCGCAAGCGGACTGCCGCACAACGCGGCTCGTGCGGTGTTCCGAGACATCGTCACCTACGTACTGACCGAGCGCGGGATCGCCCGGATCGGCCGCGGGTGGCTGACCCGCGACAATCGCGACGCCTGGGAAAAGGTGCGTACGGACCTGCTCGCCGACCTCGAAGACAACGAGCGGTTCCTCGCGGCCCTCGACCAACTCTGGCCGGTGCTCGAGCCGCACGCGCTGCTGGCCGAGCTGTACACCTCGCCCGAGCGGCTACGCGCCGCCGGCGCCGACCCGGCGCTACTGCGAGAAGTCGGTGACGCCTGGACAACCTCAGATGTGCCGCTGCTCGACGAATTGGTTGACCTGCTGGGCCGCGATAAGGCGGCCGACGATGCCGCCGCACAGGCGCTCAAGGAAGAAACCGACTACGCCAGGGGCGTTTTGGAGAACATGGTCGCCCACGAGGATCTGATGGACGACGAAGACCACCTGCTCGCGCAGGACTTGATCGACGCCGAGGGTCTGGCCGAACGCTTCACCGAGCGCGACTACCGGGATCTCGCCGAACGCGCGGCCGCCGACCGGGACTGGACCTACCGGCATGTGGTGGTCGACGAAGCACAGGAGCTCTCCGAGATGGACTGGCGGGTGCTGATGCGCCGCTGCCCGAGCCGGTCGTTCACGGTGGTCGGCGATCTCGCGCAGCGCCGCTCGATGGCCGGGGCGACGTCGTGGGCCGAGATGCTGGAGCCGTACGTGCCCGGCCGGTGGGTGTACCGGTCGCTGTCGGTGAACTACCGCACCCCGGCCGAAATCATGACCGTCGCGGCCGCGGTGTTGGCCGAATTCGCGCCTGACGTCCGACCCCCGGAGTCGGTCCGCGCGTGCGGTGTGCGCCCCTGGTCCCGGCGGGTCACCGCGGAGCAGATGCCGGGCGCCATCGAAGAATTCGTCGCGGCCGAGGCCCGTCACGACGGGACCAGCATCGTGATCGGACCCCCGGGCATGCCGGGTGTGGTCGCGCCGTCGGAAACCAAGGGTCTCGAGTTCGACGCGGTGCTGGTGGTGGAGCCGGAACGCATCATCGCCGACGGTCCGCGCGGCGCGGCTGAGCTCTACGTCGCGCTCACCCGTGCCACCCAGCGGTTGGGTGTGCTGCATCAGCACCCCTTGCCGCCGGCGCTGGCCGGGCTTGTCGAAGCGCCGTAGCCGTGACAATCACCGCTACGTACCCAGAGACACTGATACGGCAATCACCTCCCAGGTGAAATTCGGCGGATGATGGCAAATAATCGTGCGGCAGCCCGACGCGACTGGGAAGCTGTTTCACGGCGGATTCCCAGCCACGGAATTGAAGCCGACGAGCCTCGTCGGCGCCGCCCGTACGAGGGAGACACTCTCTGATGGAATTCGCCGCCCCGAGCCGTTCACTGCGCGCCGTCGCCACCATGACCACAGTCGGCACGCTGGCCCTGGCGCCCATCGCGGTCGCGCCCGCACTGCAAGCGCCAGGCGTCACGGCCGCCCGCGTCTCCAGCCAAGCGGTTCAGCTCACCGACACCTGGTCGGACTTGCTCAACAACACCGTCGCCAGCGTGGTCCAACTCGGCGGCCTTTTTGTCGGGGCGAATAGCACCTTCCCCCTGCCCAACCCGATCTTCATCGCGCCCATCGCCGCCCAGCTCGTGATCAACCCGCTGATCTACACCGTGCAGTTGTTCACCGGGCACGGCGCCAGCATCCCCACCGAGATCGCCCAGCATCTGTCGAATGTCGCCAGCTTCGTGTCGCTGGTCTTCTCCGAGATCCCGCCGGTCATCGTCAAGCAGCTCCAGACGCCGTTCCTTGCCGCCCAACTGGCGATCGACCTGGTCGTCAATGCCACCAACAAGCTGACCGCACTGATCGAGGCTCCCGCGTTGTTTCTGGATACCGCGCTGAACAGCACATACGGGCTCATCGGCCCCAACGGTCCGATCGGGGTCCCGATCATCCTTCGAAACCTGTTGGCCAAGTCGATCTCGACACCGCTGCCCACGATCACGCTGCCCTTCAAGAAGCCGGCCGCGACGGTGGCGCCGAAGTCCGCTGCGGCGGTATCGGATCCATCGGATACGGCGTCCTCGGCCCGGTCGAAGAGCAAGTCCCCGTCAGCCGACGGCAAGCGCAAAGCAACGCCGGCCAAGGCCGGCGCCAAGTCATCCGGCGTGGGGCACAGCAAGCGTTAGGCAGTCACGGGTGCGCAGTACCCCCGACGCGCGCTACAGCAAATGAATTCATAATCCGCGCGGTCGAGGATCCGCAAATAACAGCGTGGTGATTGCGAGGCCCGAGAAGAGAAGCCGGCGATACCCAACCGATGACTTTCGGGGGCGGGGCGAGTCCACCCTTGTGACGGAACCCGACAAAAGGAGTCCCCATGTCCGCCCTGCCTCCGGTGGTCGATCAGCAGACCTGGCGCACCGCACTCGACGACCTGCGCGCCAGGGAGAAGGCCGCCACCCGTGAGCTCGACGCGATCGCCGCGCAACGCCGGCGGCTGCCCATGGTCGAGATGCCGAACTATGTCCTGACCGGACCACACGGCCCCGTCGCGCTGGCCGAGGTGTTCGACGGACGTTCACAACTGATCGTCTACAACCACATGTGGAACGACGGCGCGGACTGGCAGTGCCCGGGCTGTACCGGATTCACCTCCCAGTTCACCCGGCTGGAATTCCTGGACAACTACGACGCCCGCTTCGTCATCGTCACCAACGGACCGATCGACGAAGCCCTCGCCTACAAGGCCAAGGTCGGCAACAGAATGGATTGGTATTCGTCAGCGGGCAGTACGTTCGGCGCCGACGTCGACGCCGCCCCCGGCGAGGGCTTCGGGGTCAACGTCTTCCTGCGTGACGGCGAGACCGTCTACCGCACCTGGCATACCAACGGCCGCGGTACCGAGCAACTCAGCCACTCCTTCGCCCTCATCGACCTGCTGCCGTGGGGACGGCAGGAAGAGTGGCAGGACTCCCCCGACGGTTGGCCGCAGCGCCCGACATACTCCGGTTGGGCCGGTTCGGAAGACATTGCGCGCGCCTACGGCGAAAGTCCTACGCTGCACAGGTGACAAGCCCACAGCTTCACCCGTCCGAACCGCACCACGACGCCTTCGGCAGTCGACTGAACTGGCTGCGTGCCGGGGTCCTCGGCGCCAACGACGGCATCGTGTCGACCGCGGGCATCGTCGTCGGCGTCGCCGCGGCAACCATCGAGCGCGGTCCGATCTTCACCGCTGGCATCGCAGCCCTGGCAGCCGGTGCCCTGTCGATGGCGGTCGGTGAATACGTGTCGGTCAGCACGCAACGCGATTCCGAAGAAGCGATGCTGAAGAAGGAGCGCCGCGAACTGGACACCGAGCCCGCCGCCGAGCTCGACGAGCTGGCTGCGCTCTACGAAGCCAAGGGCCTGTCCCCCGCCACCGCGCGCACGGTGGCCGAGGAGCTCACCGATCACGACGCGTTCGCCGCACACGTGGACATCGAACTGCGTATCGACCCCGATGAACTGACCAACCCGTGGCAGGCCGCGTTCTCCTCAGCAGTGTCGTTCACGGTCGGCGCGGTGCTGCCGCTGCTGGCAATCCTGTTGCCGCCGGCAGCGATTCGCGTGCCGATCACCTTCGTCGCCGTGCTGATCGCGCTGGGGGTCACCGGCTGGGTCAGCGCGCGCCTCGGCGGTGCCAATCCGCGGCGGGCGATCTACCGGGTGGTCATCGGGGGTGCGCTGGCCATGGCCATCACGTTCGGCATAGGCCACCTCGTCGGCGGCGCGGTCGGTTGACCGTCGGCGCGACTGCGCCGCGAAATCAGTCGACGTATTCGGCTGAGCCGTCGTCGAGCACGACGCGCGTGTTGGAACCGTCGGGCCCGCCGGCCTCGGTGCGATACACCGCCCGGCCCGGCTCGGTGCGCCAGATCGACGTCGTCAACGTCTCACCCGGGAAGACCGGCGAAGTGAACCGTGCGCTGACCGCGGTCAGCTTAGCCGCGTCGTTGCCTGCGAGCTCGGCCAGCAGCGCCCGGCCGGCGAACCCATAGGTGCACAGCCCGTGCAGGATCGGCCTGTCGAACCCGGCCATCTCGCGGGCGAACCAGGGGTCGCTGTGCAGCGGATTGCGGTCGCCTGACAACCGATAGATCAACGCCTGATCGCCGCGGGTCGAATAGGCGATACGGGCGTCCGGTTCGCGGTCGGGGAATTCGGGGGCCTGCGGACGTTGTCCCGGCTGCCCGCCGAAGCCGCCCTCGCCGCGGATGACAGCGGTCGACAAGGTCTCGGCGATCAGCTTGCCGGTGGCCGGATCGGTGCCCTTGCCCCGCATCACGATGATGGCGTTCTTGCCCTCGCCCTTGTCTTGGATGTCGGCCACCTCGGAGACCACCGACAGCTGACCGGAGGCGGGCAGCGGTGCGTGCAAGCGGATCTCCTGCGAGCCGTGCAGCAGCATGCCCCAGTTGAACGACCCGACCTTGGTGGCGGCCCCGAACGCCGGGCAGCAGATGACCGCGAACGTCGGCAAGACCTGCTGGGTGATGTCGTGGCTGTTATCGGTGGTGAAGGCCAGATCGTCGGTACCCGCACCCACACCGAGCGCATAGAGCATCGTGTCGCGATCGGTCCACTGGTAGGGCTGAGGGTCGGTGACCGCTCCGATTGCCGTGGGGTCGATGGCCATTGCCGCTCCTGAGGTCGTGGATGGAGAAACTCCATAGTCGCACTGGCCAGAATCGCGCCCACCACAGCGGTGGACAAGGCACGCTAGGAAGATGCATCTTCTGCGCGCCCGGACCCTCGTCTCGCTGATCGCCGCTTTCCTGGCGGCCGTGCTCCTCGCCAGCTGCAGTTCCGACACCCCGCACGATCGCACGATCACCCTGACGTTCATCCGTCATGCCGAGTCGGAAGCCAACGCGGCCGGGGTGATCGACACGTCCGTGCCCGGACCGTCGCTGACCGAGGCCGGCGAGCAGCAGGCCACCGCGGCGGCCAACCGGTTGAAGAGCAATGGGTACGACGGCGTCTACGCCTCGGACATGGTGCGCACCCAGCAGACCGCCGCGCCGATGGCCAAGGCCCTCGGCAAGCAGGTCACCGTGCTGCCGGGTCTCAACGAAATCTCGGCCGGGTGGTTCGACGGCGGCAACGTGAAGAACGCCGCCGCGACGTACATGGTCGCCCCGGCCGACTGGCTGCGCGGGGACACCGACTTCAGCATTCCCGGATCGGTCAGCGGCGCCGAGTTCAACGGCAAGTTCACCGGCGCGGTGCAGCGCATCTACGAGAGCGGCAACAACAAGCCCGTCGCGTTCTCCAGTGCCGCGTCAATCATGTTGTGGACGTTGATGAATGCGCGCAACGCCAAGGACAGCCTCGCGACGGATCATCCGCTGCCCAACACCGGCCGGGTGGTGGTGACCGGCAATCCGGTGATGGGCTGGACGCTCGTGGATTGGGACGGCATCACCTCGTTCTGAGATGACGCAGATGGGGTTCGGCATGCCGCTGCGGGTGCGGTACGTCGAATGCGACATGCCGGGCCGGGTTTTCAACGGCCACTACCTGACCTGGTTCGACATGGCCATCAACGAGGCCATCCGCGACATCTTCGGCGACTACCAGGTGCTGCTCGACGGGGGCATCGACTTCGTGGTGGCAGCGGCGGAGCTGCAGTTCCGCCAGCCGGCGCGGTTCGACGACGAGCTGGTGGTCGGCGTCGGCTTCGAGCCTGTGGGCCGGACGTCGCTGAGCAGCCGCTTCGCCATCCACCGCGGTGAGGACCTGATCGCCGAGGCGACGATGATCCACGTCTGCGTCGACGCGGTGACGTTCGAGAAGCGGCCGTGGCCGGACTGGTTCCGGGAGCGAATGTCGTCAGCGTGTTGACCGCGGCACGATCGGCGATCAATGATGGCCCATGCGCTATGTCGTTACCGGCGGTACCGGGTTCATCGGGCGCCGGGTCGTAGCCCGGCTACTCGACAGTCGCGATGACGCCGAGGTATGGACGTCGGCAGACGACCGGCCGGAGCGAGCCGACCATGTCATCAACTGCCGGACGGCCGACACCGAGTCGGCCGTGGCGCTCGCACGGGAACTCGGCGCGACGCTGCATCAGCTGTCCTCGGTCATGGTGGCCGGCGACTTCAGGGGCGAGTTCACCGAGGACGATGTCGACGTCGGCCAGCAGCTGCCCACCCGCCGCCACCGGGCGGCGTTCGAGGCGGAGCAACGGGTGCGGTCCTCGGATGCACGGTTCCGCATCTACCGAGCGGGGGTGGTCGTCGGCGACTCGCGCACCGGCGAAATCGACCGGATCACCGGCCCGTACCACCTCTTTGGGCTGCTGGCCCGGTTGGCGGCACTGCCGTCGTTCACGCCGATACTGCTGCCGGACCTCGGTCGGATCAACATCGTCCCGGTCGACTATGTCGCCGCCGCGATGGTGGAACTCATCCATGCCGACGGCCGCGACGGGCAGACGTTCCACCTGACCGCGGCCGAGTCAGTGGGTCTGCGCCAGATCTACCGGAGCGTGGCCCGCTGTGCCGGGCTGCCGCCACTGCGCGGCGGGCTCCCCCGCCAGATGGCCAGGCCGCTGCTCGCGGCCCACGGGCGGGCGAAAGTGTTGCGGGACATGGCGGTAACGCAGCTCGGCGTACCGCCGGAGGCCATCGACACTCTGCAGACCGCGGCCGTGTTTGGTTCGGACTCGACCCGAAAGGCATTGCTCCCCAGCGGGATCGAGCCGCCGGCATTCTCCGCCTATGCCCCGGTGTTGTGGCGGTACTGGGCTGCGCACCTCGACCCCGAGCGCACCGGCCCCGATTCCGACGGACCGCTGGCCGGCAGACACGTGATCATCACGGGTGCGTCCAGCGGCATCGGCCGGGCCTCGGCCGTGGCGGTGGCAGCCCGAGGCGCCACCGTGTTCGCGTTGGCGCGCAACAGTGAAGCGCTCCACGAGCTGGTCGACGACATCACCGCCGACGGCGGCCAGGCCTTCGCCTTCAGCTGCGACATCACCGACGCCGAATCCGTCGACACGACGATCGCGGAGATACTCGGCCGATTCGGCCACGTCGACTATCTGGTGAACAATGCGGGCCGTTCAATCCGCCGGTCGGTGACCGCCTCGACCGACCGGCTGCACGACTACGAACGGGTGATGGCGGTCAACTATTTCGGCGCGGTGCGAATGGTGTTGGCGCTGCTGCCGCACTGGCGGGCACGCCGGTTCGGCCACGTGGTCAACGTGTCCAGCGCCGGAGTACAGGCCCGCAACCCCAAGTACAGCTCGTACCTGCCGACCAAAGCCGCGCTCGACGCGTTCACCGACGTGGTGGCCTCGGAGACGTTGTCGGACAACATCACCTTCACCACGATCCACATGCCGCTGGTGAAGACGCCGATGATCGCGCCGTCGGGCCGGCTGAACCCGGTGCCGCCGATCAGCGCCGAACACGCGGCGGCGATGGTGGTGCGCGCACTGGTGGACAAGCCGGTCCGGATCGACACCCCGCTGGGGACGCTCGCCGACGTCGGCCAGTACTTCACCCCGAAGCTGGCCCGCCGGGTCCTGCACCAGCTCTATCTGGGCTACCCCGACTCGCCCGCCGCCCGCGGCGAGGGTCGGCGCCCGTCGGCGCCCGGTCCGCGCCTGCCGGTGATCAGGCTTCGCACTCCGCGCCCGGTCAAACAGGTCGTGCGTCTGGTACCCGGCGTGCATTGGTGAACTCAGCCAGTTCATAGCTACATCCAACGGCGGGCCCGGTCGGCACTTAGGCTGACCGCATGGGGACGGGCTGGCAGCTATTGGAGCGGCCGGCCAAGCACGAGGTCATCAGGGCAGCGCTAGCCGACAGCGAAGCCGCCGGTGTGGTGATCACCGGTGCGGCCGGGGTCGGCAAGACGACATTGGCCCGGTCGGTCACCGCCTCACTGCCGGGCCGCGCCCGCTGGGCCGCCTGCACCACATCGTCGAGCAGCATCCCGCTGGGCGCGTTCGCCCAATGGGTTACACCCACCGAAGCGCGGGATCCGATCGAGCTGCTCGTCTCGGCACGGCAGTCCCTGCTGGCCGACGGTCCCGCGGTGATCGGTGTGGACGACGCGCACCTACTCGACCAGCTGTCGGCCACGTTGCTCCACCAGATCGCCGTCGAACGCACCGGGTCGATCGTCGCGACGGTCCGCAGTGGAGAACCCGTCCCCGATTCGGTGATGACGCTGTGGAAGGACGGCTACCTGCACCGCGTCGATCTGGAGCCGTTCAGCAGGGAGGAATGCATCGCCCTGGTCGAATCAGTGCTCGGCGGCACCCTGGAGGAGCTCAGCGCCAACGTCATCTGGTCACAGTCGGGCGGCAACCCGCTGTTCCTGCGGCACATGGTGGAGGCGGCGCTGGAGGCCGGCACCCTGAGCGATGTCAAAGGCGTCTGGCAGTTGCGCGGGGCGACGACGGTGTCGTCCGGTCTCGCGACCCTGTTGGAAAGCCGCTTCGACAACGCCGACCCCGATGCGGTCACGGCGTTGCGACTGCTGTCGCTGTGCGAGCCGCTGGACCTCGACGCGCTGGTCGAGCTGGCCGGTGAGCAGGCGATCGACGCGGCCGAAAAGGCACAGCTGATCCGGATCGACCGGGACGGCCCGACGCTGGCCGCACGCATCAGCCATCCGCTCTACGGGGATGTCATACGTCGCCAGATCGGAACGGCATCGGCCCGGATGCTCCGCGGCCAGATCGTCACCGTACTGAACCGGCGGAAGCCGACATCGGTGGCCGGGCGGATCAGGCTCGCGGAGCTCTATCTGGACAGCGACCAGACCGCCGACACCGGACTGTTGGTCGCCGCGGCCAAGGACGCGGTGTCGCTGGCCAACGCCCCGCTGGGAGAACGCCTGGCGCGCACCGCATTCGGGCGTGAAGTCGGGATGCGACCCGCGCACCTGCTGTCGCGGGCACTGATGTGGCAGGGCCGGCCCGCCGAGGCCGACGAGATCTTGGCCCGATTCGACCCCGACGACCTCGATGAGGGTCAGCTGCTGCTGTGGGGTGTTCCGCGGGCGTCGATCGTGTTCTGGTCACTCGGTGAGGTCGCGCGCGCCCACGAGGTGATGGAGTTGCTGCGGAGCCGGGTCACCGATCCGGTCCTGCGGCCGATGGTCGACGCGGCCGACGCCGCGTTCACGATCTTCGAGAACAAGCTGCCCGAAGGTCTGGCCAAAGCCGAGGCGGTGTTGTCCGATCCCGCGGCCCCTGAACAAGCGGTCGAGACCGCCGCCTTCGTGGCCGGGATGGCGATGCCGCTGGCCGGACGCGGCGATGAGTTCACCGCGATCGTGGCGCGCTGCTTCGACACCCAGAAGTCGACCGATGGTCTGATCCGCATGCTCGCCCGGTACGGCGAGGTGCTGGCGCTGGTGCATACCGGCGAACTCGACAAGGCCGAAACGCAGGCCGCGAACTACGCCGAGTTTTCTTCGTCAGGAGAGTTTCTCGGGTGGGCGATCGCCAAGACGATGGCCGGTTTGGTGGCCATCTACCGGGGCCGGTTCGCCGATGCGATTCCGACACTCGAGCAGGCGCTGGCGGCGTTCAACGCGGAGAACTCGCTGCCGTGGCGGCTGCCGGGCCGGCTGTTGCTGGCCCGCGCCTATGCCGGCCTGGGCCGAGCCGATGACGCCGAGCGGGTACTGACCGAGGCCGCCGAGCACGTCGGCCCCTCGGTGGCACTGTTCGATCCTCAGGTGTTGGTGACCAAGGCATGGATCGCCGCGGCACGCGGCGGGGGGCGCCGCGCCGTCGAACTGTCCCGCGCGGCCGCTGACGCCGCGCACCGCAGCGGGCAGCTGGCGGTGGAGGCCGAGGCATTGCACGACGCGGCCCGCTTCGGCGACCGCAGACTGGCGAAGCGGCTGCAGTCGCTGGTGGCGGGTGTCGATGGTCCGCTGCCGCAGCTGTATGCCCACCACGCCGCAGCAGTGGCGGACTCCGACGGCGACGCGCTGGACGCGGTCAGCGTCGAGTTCGAACGCGCCGGGCTGTTGCTGTCGGCCGCCGACGCCGCCGCACAGGCGGCCGCGAGCCATCAGCAGCGCCATGACCGCCGCAAAGAGATCGAATCAGTAACGCGGGCAATGCGTTTGGTCGCCTTGTGCGGTGGCGCCTCCTCCCCCGCGATCCGGGCCGCGGCGCGACCACTGCCGGTGACCGCGCGTGAACTCGAGGTCGCCGAGCTGGTTGCCGCCGGGCTGTCCAACCGCGAAATCGCCCAGCAGCTGTCAGTTTCGGTACGCACCGTGGAGGGACACGTGTACCGGGCGTGTCTGAAACTCGGTGTGTCCGATCGCGATGGGCTCGCCGCCATCATCCGCCCACGCGGTACGCGCGATCCGCAGAGTTGACGCCCGGGCAGGTATCGTTACCGCGGTGAGCGTCGGGGATGACGTCGGAGAAGACCGAGCTACGGCCCTGCCCGTTTTCGCCGATGTGGACACCGGCGTCGACGATGCGATGGCACTGGTGTACCTGCTGGCAAGCGCCGATGCGGACCTCGTCGGCATCGCCTCCACCGGTGGCAATGTCGACGTGGATCAGGTGTGCCGCAACAACCTCGGGTTACTCGAGCTGTGTGGAGCGCCCGCGATCCCGGTGTCCCGGGGCGCCGATCAACCGCTGAGCACCGCGATGCGCACCGCCGAAGACACCCACGGCCCGGCCGGGTTGGGCTACGCCGAATTGCCCCTGCATCAACGCGAACTCACCAGCTATGACTCGGCCGAGGCCTGGGTGCGCGCCGCGCACGCTCTACCGGGCGAGCTCATCGGTCTGGTCACCGGACCGATGACCAACCTCGCACTGGCTGTGCGTGATGAACCGAACCTTCCGTCGCTGTTGCGCCGGCTGGTGATCATGGGCGGGGCGTTCGACTACCGCGGCAACACCACTCCGGTTGCCGAATGGAACATCAGCGTCGACCCGGAGGCCGCAGCCGAGGTGTTCGACGCCTGGGGGCGGGCCGCGGATGCCGATACGATTGCCCCGCATCAGCTTCCGATCGTGTGCGGGCTGAACCTGACCGAGAACATCGCGCTGACACCGAAGATCCTGAGCCGCCTGGCCACCGCGGCGGACACCGCCACCACCGCGATGAGCGTGCTCGACGCGCGGGGTACCCGGTCGACGGCCGACAACGGTGTGATCCGCGCGCTCGAGGACGCGATGCGGTTCTATTTCGAGTTTCACTTCGACCAGGGCGAGGGCTATCTGGCGCATCTGCACGACCCACTGGCCGCGGCGGTGGCGCTGGACCCCGGGCTGATCCAAACACGCGCGACGACCGTGGATGTCGAACTCACCGGAACGCTGACCCGCGGCATGACCATCGCCGACTGGAGCCGAAGGTGGGACCGGGAGCCCAACGCGCACGTCGGCGTCGGGGTCGATCCCGAGGCGTTCTTCGACCGGTTCATCGACCGGGTGGGGCCGTTCGCCCGCCGGCTTGCTCATTCGTAGACGCCTTCCAGATACCACCGGCGCTGCCGGTAACACAGCAGCAGTGCGGTTTCCGGCGCACCGGGCCGGCTGTCCACCAGCACCTGAGCGCGCGCCGTGCGGCCGGCCCTGGACTGTTGGCTGTGATCCCACCACCGTTCGTCCACCGACCACGGGCCGGCCCACCAGCTCAGTGCACCCTGGTAATGGTGGCCCGCACCGTCCAATCGCGCAGGCTCGGCCGTGAACATCCCGCGGCCGGTGACTCGGACCGGATTACCTTGGGCATCAAGCAATTCCACCGGATCATCCAAGATCACCACCGGGGCGGGCTCGGGGAGCCGGCCTGGCCACGGCCGGTCGGGGGCGGCCCTGGGTACCAGCTCGTCGCCGAGCGGGGTCAACGTGATGCGCTCGGCGGGACCACGGCCACCGGACAACACCGGCAGCTGGACGGCTTCCTGGCCCAGCAAGCCCTGCACCCGAACCAGCGCCCGGCGCGCCCGCAGTCGGTCTTCTTCGCCTACACCGCCCCATAGCGGAAGCTGAAGTGCTTCTGCGGAAACAACTTCCACCGGATGCAGTCGCAGCATCGCCACCGGCGAGTTCGGGCGATCGTCGGGTCGGCGTTGGTTGAGCCAGCCGTCGAGCTGCCAGCGCACCCGATCGGCGGTGGCGTCCTCGGTCAGCGGTTCGGCGCAGCGCCACACCCGGGTCAGCTCACCGCCATTCGCAGTGACGGCGTGGATGGCGAGCCTGGTACATCCCACCCCGGCAGCCTCCAGGCTGCGATGCAGGGCGCCGGCCAGCGTCCGGCCGGCGAATGCCGCTGCGTCAACCCGGTCGACCGGCGGGTCGCAATTCAGTACCGCATCCAGGTCGGCAGCCGGCTCACGGCCGGACGGCCCGCGTACCGGTTCCCCCCGGGCGAAGCGGTGCGCGGCCACCGCATCGGCCCCGAACCGGGAAGCGACATCGCTGCGCGACAACGCCGCGAACTGACCGAGGTTGCGAATACCCATGCGCCACAACAGATCGGCCAGTTCCTCCCGACCAGGACCAGACAGGCTGGGCTCGCCGGACAGCTGACGGATGGACAGCGCCGAGAGGAATCTGGCATCCCCACCGGGCTCGAGTACCCGGCCGGCGCGGGCGGCGAAGACCGCCGTCGGCAGCTGATCGGCGATCCCCACCTGACATTCGGCACCGGCCGCGGCCACGGCGTCGACCAAGCGCTCGGCGGCGGCGGGTTCGGAGCCGAAGTAGCGGGCCGCGCCGCGAACCGGCAGCACCAGCAGTCCCGGCCGCAGTACCTCGGCGCGGGGCACCACTTCGTCGACCGCAGCCGTCACCCCTTCGAAGTAGCGGGCGTCGCGGGCCGGGTCGGCGGTGACCACGTGCAGTTGCGGGCACCGGGCTTGCGCCTCGCGCCGGCGCAGCGTGCGCCGCACCCCGGCGGCGCGGGCGGCGGCCGAGCAGGCGATGACCCGGTTGGCCAGGGTGACCGCGACCGGGGCCGTCGCCGGCAGTCCGGCCGCCGCGGCCGCCGCCACCGCCGGCCAATCCATGCACCAGATCGCCAGCACCCGGCCGGCCATGTCAGCTCACCCTTGACCGGGTGGCGCGACCGTGCGCCCTGACCGACAGCCGCACCCGACTGATACGGCCACAGCCCGACACCGGGGCATCGCCGCGACCCGCAGTGATCTCATAACCGCGCACCCGCGCGTCAAGACGCATCGTCGCGCCTTGCCAGTCCCCCCGGGCAACCAGCAGGGTGCAACCCTTCTGGCGAGCCCGGGCCACCACCGCCCGCGCCCGGGTGGCGGTCACCGTCCGGCCGGCCAGCCCGAGCACAACCAGATCCATCCCGTCCATCAACACCGCGGCCACCTCGACGGGGTCGGTGCCCGGGTCCGGGATCATCGCCAGCCGGCTCAGGTCGGCACCCATCTCCACCGCGGCCAGCAGACCGAAATCCGGCAGTCCGACGACGGCCACATGTCCCCCGCCCGCCGTGACCGCAGCCGCCATACTCACCGGAAGCGAGAGCGCTCCCGACGCCACTGCGACAGCACCACGCGGCAACCCTGCAGGCAGCTGTACGGCCAGCGATTCAGGGACCGGCAGCAAACTTTCGGAGGCCGGAATCACCTCATCCGCCACATCCGTAACAGGTCGGGTGACGCCCGCCTTCCCGGATACCGCCGCCATCTTGCGCCGCAGCTGTTCTAGCTGCTCAGCACGGTCAAGCTGACGTTTCTCCAGGACAATCGCCGCCGTCATCGGCCACCTCCAACCGCGATCCCGATTCACTGTGTTCGAATGTATGTTCGATAGTCCGAGTAAACACCCACCCACCGACAGCGTCAAGCGCGGAAATCTCCGGCTGCGCACCCAAGCCGACGTTGGTGACGCGGCCGAAATCGCACCTGGCACGATGCAGGGCATGACGATCAACCGCGAACAAGCTGACAAGGTGGCCAACGGAGCCGGCTTCATCGCCGCGCTCGACCAGAGCGGCGGCAGCACCCCCAAGGCGCTCAAGCTCTATGGCATCGCCGAGGACGCCTACTCCGGTGACGAGCAGATGTTCGACCTGGTGCACGAGATGCGCACCCGGATCATCACCAGCCCGAGCTTCAACGGCGACCGGATCATCGCGGCCATCCTGTTCGAGATGACGATGGACCGCGAGGTCGAAGGCCGCCCCACGGCCGACTACCTGTGGAACGTCAAGAACGTCGTGCCGATCCTCAAGGTCGACAAGGGTCTGGCCGCCGAAGAGGACGGCGCCCAGGTGATGAAGCCCATCGACGGCCTGGACGCGCTGCTGTCCCGCGCGAGGGACAAGGGCATCTTCGGCACCAAGATGCGCTCGGTCATCAAGCTGCCCGGCGGCGGCCTGGACGCGGTGGTCGAGCAGCAGTTCGCGATCGCTCGCCAGATCCTGGACGCCGGACTCGTGCCGATCATCGAACCCGAGGTCGACATCCACAGCCCGGAGAAGGCTGCGGCCGAAAAGCAGCTGAAGTCCGCGATCATCAGCCACCTCGGTGCCCTCGGCGACGACCAGCAGGTGATGCTCAAGCTCACCCTGCCCGACACCGACGATCTCTACCACGAGCTGGTCGAGCACCCCAAGGTGATGCGGGTTGTCGCACTGTCCGGCGGCTACAACCGCACCGATGCCTGCGAGCGCCTGGCCCGCAACCACGGTGTCATCGCCAGCTTCTCCCGGGCGCTGACCGAGGGCCTGACCGCCCAGCAGAGCGACGAAGAATTCGACAAGACCCTGGACGAGGCGATCGCCGAAATCGCCGCCGCCTCAAGGACTTAGGCCGTCACTCCCACTCGATGGTGCCGGGAGGCTTGCTCGTCACATCGAGCACCACCCGGTTCACCTCGGGCACCTCGTTGGTGATGCGCGTCGAGATGCGCTCCAGCACCTCATAGGGCACCCGGGTCCAGTCCGCGGTCATCGCGTCCTCGCTGGACACCGGCCGCAGCACGATCGGGTGACCGTAGGTACGTCCGTCGCCCTGCACGCCGACCGAGTGGACATCGGCCAGCAGTACCACCGGGCACTGCCAGATCTGGCCGTCCAGACCGGCCGATGTCAGCTCCTCGCGGGCGATCAGGTCGGCCCGGCGCAGGGTGTCCAGCCGGGACGCCGTCACCTCACCGACGATCCGGATACCCAGCCCGGGGCCCGGGAAGGGTTGACGACCGACGATGTCCTCCGGCAGGCCGAGCTCGCGACCCACCGCACGCACCTCGTCCTTGAACAGCAGTCGCAACGGCTCGACGAGCTTGAACTTCAGGTCGGCGGGCAGGCCGCCAACATTGTGGTGGCTCTTGATGTTTGCCGTTCCCGTTCCACCACCGGACTCGACGACGTCGGGATACAGCGTGCCCTGGACGAGGAAGTCGACCTCAGATCCGCTATCCCCCACGATGTCTCGGACCGCACCCTCAAATGCACGGATGAACTCACGGCCGATGATCTTGCGCTTGCCTTCGGGGTCGGTCACGCCGGACAGCGCCTCCAGGAACCGATCGGCGACGTCGACGGTGATCAGATTGGCGCCGGTTGCGGCCACGAAATCCCTTTGTACCTGCGCTCGTTCACCGGCTCGCAGCAGTCCGTGATCGACGAACACGCACGTGAGCCGGTCACCGATGGCGCGTTGCACCAGTGCGGCGGCCACCGCGGAATCCACCCCGCCGGACAGACCGCAGATGGCTTTGCCGTCGCCGATCTGCTCGCGCACCTGCTCGATCAGGCTCTCGGCGATGTTGGCCGGGGTCCAGCTCGCGCCGATGCCGGCGAAGTCGTGCAGGAACCGGCTGAGCACCTGCTGGCCGTGGGGGGTGTGCATGACTTCCGGGTGGTATTGCACCCCGGCCAGCCGACGGGCCCGGTTCTCGAATGCCGCGACCGGCGCACCGGAGCTGGCGGCTACCACCTCGAACCCGTCGGGCGCCGAGGTGACCGCGTCGCCGTGGCTCATCCACACCGGCTGTGAACCGGGCAGGCCCGAATGCAGTTCCCCGCCAAGCACTTCCATTTCGGTGCGACCGTACTCACTGGTGCCGGTGTGAGCCACGGTGCCGCCGAGCACCTGGGCCATGGCCTGGAATCCGTAGCAGATCCCGAATACCGGCACATCGAGGTCGAAGACAGCCGGATCGAGTTGCGGGGCGCCGTCGGCATACACGCTGGCCGGTCCTCCCGAGAGCACGATGGCCTGGGGATCCCTGGCCTTGATCTCCTCGACGGTCGCGGTGTGCGGTATGACCTCGGAGAAGACCCGGGCTTCCCGGACCCGACGGGCGATCAGCTGGGCGTACTGGGCGCCGAAATCGATCACCAACACAGGACGAGGCGAGGGGGATGTCACGCATAGAGTCTAGTGCGCCGGATCGCCCGACCCGCTCGGCAGGCGCAGGTAGCGTTCCGCTGATGAAAGCCCTGCCGGCGGTGCTGGCCGTCGCCGCCGCCGCGCTGGCGCTGCGCCGCTTCCGGTCGGTGCGTGGCGATCTCGCCGCGGTTCCCGCTGAGCTGCGCAGTCCACTCCTACCGCTGCTGACTCGCGACACCACGGCACGCTCGTTGAAGGCCACCAGGCTGGCCGCCCGCCTCACCATTCCCCCAGGTCACGGGGTCACGCTGGCCAAGCGCCAGGTCGAGGGGCGGCTGGTACTCGTTCTGACACCACCGAACCGCGGCACGGCAGCAGTGCTCTATATCCATGGCGGGGGCATGGTGGTCGGTTCCCCGCACTCGGAGGTCAGAGGCAGCGCGGCGCTGGCCCGGAGGTTGGGCGTGCTCGTCGCGTCGCCCGATTACCGGCTCGCGCCCGAACATCCGTTCCCGGCTGCCCTGGATGACTGCATGGCCACGCTGTACTGGATGCGCGACAACGCCGACGAACTGGGCATCGATGCGGACCGCATCGCGGTGACCGGGTCGAGCGCAGGCGGCGGGTTGGCAGCGGCTGTCGCCCAACGTGCGCATGACGAGGGCATCCGGTTGGTCGCGCAGGCGCTGGCGTATCCGATGCTCGACGACCGCACCGTGCTGCGCGAGGACCACAACGGTCGGGGCCGCTTCCTGTGGACACCGGAATCCAATCGGTTCGGCTGGACGGCCTATCTCGGCAGGCCCCCGCATACGACGGCGGCACCGGAGTACGCCGCGCCGGCCCGGCGCGAATCCCTGTCCGACCTGGCGCCGGCCTGGATCGGGGTGGGTGACCTGGACTTGTTCTACGACGAGTCCGTCGACTATGCCGATCGGCTGCGCGCTGCCGGTGTCCCCTGCGAACTGGTGACCGTGCCCGGGATGTACCACGGCGCCGACGGACTCGCCGCCAAAGTACCTGCGATGCAGGAGTTCCGCAGCAGCCTCGCAGATCACCTTCGGCGCCACCTCTAGCAGCATCGAACCGGGCCAGGAATGTTCTCGGGTAAGAACGGGAATGGACAGCGGGGGGATAGACAAAGGAGACCGCGAGTGCTGGGACTGCCAGACGAGGTACATGCTTGCCTGTTCGACCTCGACGGCGTCTTGACCGACACGGCCCGGGTGCACACCCGCGCCTGGAAGGCCATGTTCGACAGTTACCTCGAGCGGCGGGCACAACGCGCCCACACCGCCTTCGTGCCGTTCGACCCGGCACAGGACTACCGCACCTACATCGACGGCAAGAAACGCCAGGACGGCGTGCGCTCATTCTTGGCGAGTCGCAACATCGATCTGCCCGACGGCGACGAGTCCGACCCGTCCACCGCCGAGACGATCAACGGGTTGGGCAACCGCAAGAACGCGCTCTTCCAGCAGATCCTGCAGAAGCAGGGTGTGGAGGTGTTCGACGGCTCGCGGCGCTACCTCGAGGCCGTGCATGCCGCAGGAATTCCGGCGGCGGTGGTGTCCTCCAGCGCCAACACCGAACAGGTCCTCCGGATGACCGGGCTGGACCGATTTGTCCAGCAGCGGGTCGACGGAGTCACGATCCGTGACGAAAACCTGCGCGGCAAGCCCGCGCCCGATTCGTTCCTGCGCGGAGCCGAACTTCTCGACGTCAAGCCGGCGAACGCCGCGGTATTCGAAGACGCCCAGGCCGGCGTTGCGGCGGGCCGGGGCGGGAACTTCGGATTCGTCGTCGGCGTCGACCGCCTGGGGCAGGCAGATGCGTTGCTGCGCAACGGTGCCGACATCGTCGTCACCGACCTCGCACAGTTGCTCGACTCGAAATGATCAGCGGCGAAGCGTTCCCCATCGAGCCCTGGCAGGTCCGGGAAACCCATCTGGATCTCGACCAATTGGCGCAATCGGAGTCACTGTTCGCATTGTCGAACGGACACATCGGCTTTCGCGGCAATCTCGACGAGGGTGAACCATTCGGGATCCCGGGGACCTATCTGAACTCCTTCTACGAGACCCGGCCGCTGCCGTACGCCGAATCCGGCTTCGGTTACCCCGAGGACGGCCAGACGATCGTCGACGTCACCAACGGCAAGATTCTGCGACTCCTGGTCGACGACGAGCCCCTCGACGTGCGATACGGCGACCTCGCCGAGCATGAGCGGATCCTCGACCTGCGCGCGGGAACGCTGACTCGTCGGGTGCTCTGGCGATCACCGGCGGGCAAGCAGATCCGAATCGTCTCGACGCGGCTGGTGTCCCTGGTCCAGCGCTCGGTGGCGGCGATCGAGTACGTGGTCGAGGCGGTCGACGAATTCACCCGTGTCACTGTGCAATCCGAGCTGGTGGCCAACGAGGACCAACCGGAACAATCCGGTGATCCGCGGGTGTCGGCGGTGTTGAAGCATCCGTTGGAGGCGATTCAGCACGAGGTCTCCGAAGAGGGTCAGCTGTTGGTGCACCGCACCAAAGTGAGCAAGTTGATGATGGCTGCCGCGATGGATCATCTGGTCGAAGTTCCCGGCCGGGTGGAGATCGATTCCATCGCGCACCAGGACATCGCCCGTACCACCGTCATCTGCGGGCTCCGGCCTGGCCAGAAGCTGCGGATTGTGAAGTTCCTGGCCTACGGCTGGTCGAGTCTGCGGTCTCGCCCCGCGCTGCGCGATCAGGTGGCCGGCGCACTGGCCGGGGCGCGCTACACCGGCTGGGAGGGTCTGGTGGAGGCGCAGCGGACATATCTCGACGAGTTCTGGGACTGCGCCGACGTCGAAGTCGAAGGTGATCCGGACGTTCAGCAGGCGGTGCGGTTCGGCCTGTTCCACGTGATCCAGGCCAGCGCCCGTGCCGAACGCCGGGCGATCCCCGGTAAGGGCCTGACCGGACCCGGCTACGACGGCCACGCGTTTTGGGACACAGAGGGTTTCGTGCTGCCCGTGCTGACCTACACCAAACCCGAAGCTGCCGCCGACGCGTTGCGCTGGCGTTCCTCGATCCTCGGTCTGGCCAAGAAGCGTGCCGAACAGCTCGAACTCCAGGGTGCGGCGTTCCCGTGGCGGACGATTCGCGGAGAGGAGTGTTCGGCCTACTGGCCGGCGGGTACCGCGGCATGGCACGTCAACGCCGACATCGCCATGGCGTTCGAGCGGTATCGGACCGTCACCGGAGACCACGCGCTCGAAAACGATTGCGGACTGGCGGTTCTCGTCGAGACCGCCCGGCTGTGGATGTCCCTGGGGCATCACGACCGCGACGGCGTCTGGCACCTCGACGGCGTCACCGGCCCCGACGAGTACACCGCGGTGGTGCGCGACAACGTGTTCACCAATCTCATGGCCGCACACAATCTTCGGACTGCCGCCGACGCATGCAACCGCAATGCTGAAACCGCGTACGAGATGGGCGTCAGCACCGAGGAGACGGCGGCGTGGCGAAATGCCGCCGACGCCGCCCACATTCCCTACGACGACCATCTGGGCGTACACCAGCAATGCGAAGGCTTCACCCGGCTACGGGAGTGGGACTTCACCGACGACACCGTCTACCCGCTGCTGCTGAACCAGCCGTACGTCCGGCTGTACCCCTCCCAGGTGATCAAGCAGGCCGACCTGGTGCTGGCCATGCAGTGGCAGAGCCATGCGTTCACCGATGCTCAAAAGGCGCGCAACGTCGACTATTACGAGCGGCGCACGGTGCGCGACTCGTCACTGTCGGCGTGCACCCAAGCCGTCATGTGCGCCGAAGTCGGCCACCTGGAGCTGGCCCACGATTACACCCAGGAAGCGGCGCTGATCGATCTTCGGGATCTGCACCACAACACCCGCGATGGTCTGCACATGGCGTCGCTGGCCGGAACCTGGACGGCACTGGTCGCCGGATTCGGCGGTCTTCGCGATGACGAACACATCTTGTCGCTGGATCCTGCACTGCCCGAGGAGATCTCCCGGCTAAAGTTCGGGTTGCACTGGCGCAAGTACCGACTCACTGCAGATGTCAGCCACGACGAGGTCACCTATACGCTGCGCGACGGGCCCGACGGACAACTCACCATCCGGCATGCCGGTGACGAGCTGACGTTGAACACCCGCGACACGACGACGGTGCCGCTGCGGGCTCGTCGCGCCCTGCTGCCGACTCCTGAGCAGCCACCGGGCCGGGCGCCGCGCAGGCACATCACGCAGTGAGCCGCTACGCCCCAGTGTTGATCGGCTCGATCGGCAGGTTGCGCAGAGCGCCGGGCGCGTGGGTCGGTACAACAGGATTCTTGGGTGCGATCGGTGCGAGGCGCCGGTAGGGCTGTCCCTGCGCGGGGCGCAGATCTTCTTCACCCTTGTTCGGCCACAACGACGTTGCCCGCTCGGCCTGCGCCGTGATCGACAGCGACGGGTTGACGCCGAGGTTGGCCGACACCGATGCGCCGTCCATGACGTGCAGCGTCGGGTAGTTGTACACCCGCTGATAGGGGTCGATGACACCGTTCTCGGGGCTTTCGCTGATGGCCGCACCGCCGAGGAAGTGTGCAGTCAGCGGAATGTTGAACAACTCACCCCAGGTGCCGCCGGCCACGCCGTCGATCTTCTCCGCGACGCGGCGAGTCACCTTGTTGCCCACCGGAATCCAGGTCGGGTTGGGTTCGCCGTGACCCTGCTTGCTGGTCATCCGCCGTCTGCCGAAGGCGCCGCGCTTGGTGTAGGTGGTGATCGAGTTGTCCAGGTGCTGCATGACCAACGAGATCATGGTGCGTTCGCTCCAGCGTCGCGGGCTGAGCATGCGGATCATGCCCTTCGGATCCTCGCCGGCGTTGTTGAGCAACTGCTTCCAACGCGGGACGTCGCTGCCCTCGGGTCCCGGACCGTCGGTCATCAAGGTCTGCAGCAGACCCATCGCGTTGGAGCCCTTGCCGTACCGGCACGGCTCGACGTGGGTGTCCGGACTGGGATGGATCGAGGACGTGATCGCCACCCCGTGAGTGAGGTCGAGATCGGGCCGGGCCTCCAAACGTCCTGCGCCCACGATCGATTCGGAGTTGGTCCGGGTCAGCACCCCGAGCTTGTCCGACAGCTTGGGCAGGGTGCCGGTGTCGCGCATCTTGAACAGCAGCTTCTGGGTGCCCCAGGTGCCTGCCGCCAGGATGACCTGGTTGGCGGTGAACGTGCGGCGGTCCTTGCGGGCCACCCGCCCGGTGCGCACGGTCTTGATCTCCCAGACACCGTCGGGGCGCTGCGTGAACCCGGTGACGGTGGTCATCGGGAAGACCTGGGCGCCAGCCCTTTCCGCCAACCCGAGGTAATTCTTGACCAGGGTGTTCTTGGCGCCGTGGCGGCAGCCGGTCATGCATTCGCCGCATTCGATGCACCCGGTGCGCGCCGGACCGACGCCACCGAAGTACGGGTCGGGCACGGTCTTGCCCGGGGTCTTCTCGCCGTCGACCCCGAAGAACACGCCGACCGGGGTGGGGGTGAACGTGTCGCCGACCCCCATCTCGTCGGCCACTTCCTTCATGATGCGGTCGGCGTCGGTGAAGGTCGGATTCTTGACGACGCCCAGCATCCGCTGCGCCTGGTCGTAGTGCGGCATCAGCTCGGCGCGCCAGTCGGTGATGTTCTTCCACTGCGGGTCGTTGAAGAACGGGTCCGGCGGCACGTAGAGGGTGTTGGCGTAGTTGAGCGATCCACCGCCGACGCCGGCACCGGCCAGGATCATCACGTTGCGCAACAGGTGAATGCGCTGGATGCCGTAGCAGCCCAGTCGCGGCGCCCACAGGAACTCCCGCAGTCGCCACGATGTCTTGGCGAACTCATGGTCGGCGTAGCGGCGGCCCGCTTCCAGAACGCCGACCTTGTAGCCCTTCTCGGTGAGGCGCAGCGCGCTGACGCTGCCGCCAAAACCCGAGCCGATGATGAGAATGTCGAAATCCGGCGCCATACAAACCAGTATGAACTTACCGGCGGGTAACAAGCTAGCGAGGTGCGCCTAAATCTTCGGGCGTCACCCTCGCGTCACGTTCGGCGCTGAGCGCGACACTGGCGTGACGCTCGGCGCGACGAAGCTCAGCGGCCGACGGTCAAGCCGACCTTCTGGAACTCCTTGAGGTCGCAATACCCGGCCTTGGCCATCGACCGGCGCAGGCCGCCGACCAGGTTGAGCGAACCGAACGGGTCGTCGGAGGGCCCGTTGAGCACCCGGTCCAGCGACGGCCGCTCCCCCGCGGCGATCTGCAGCAGGGCGCCGCGCGGCAGCGACGGGTGCGCCGCGGCCACCGGCCAGAACCAGCCGTCGCCCAGGGCCTCGGCCGATTCGGCCAGCGGGGTGCCGAGCACGACGGCGTCGGCGCCGCAGGCGATGGCCTTGGCGAGGTCACCGGAGGTGTGGATGTCGCCGTCGGCCAGCACGTGGACGTAGCGTCCGCCCGTTTCGTCGAGGTACTCGCGCCGAGCAGCGGCCGCGTCGGCGATGGCCGTCGCCATCGGCACGCTGATGCCCAGCACCTCGTCGCTGGTGGTCACCCCGAACGTCGAGCCGTAGCCCACGATCACGCCGGCAGCGCCGGTGCGCATCAGGTGCAGCGCGGTGCGGTGATCCAGCACACCGCCGGCGACCACCGGGATGTCGAGCTCGGAGATGAAGGTCTTGAGGTTCAGCGGTTCGCCGTCGGACGCCACCCGCTCGGCGGAAATGATCGTGCCCTGGATGACCAGGAGGTCGATGCCGGCCTGCACCAGTGTCGGCGTCAGGGCCTGTGCGTTCTGCGGGCTCACCCGGACCGCAGTGGTGACGCCGGCATCGCGGATGCGCGACACCGCCGCACCGAGCAACTCAGGGTCCAGCGGCGCGGCGTGCAACTGTTGCAGCAGGCGGATCGCCGCGGCCGGCTCGGGCTCCTTGTCGGCGGCCTCGATCACCTCCCTGATCTTGGCCTCGACATCGGCGTGGCGACCGATCAGTCCTTCACCGTTGAGCACACCCAGGCCGCCGAGGCGCCCGAGTTCGATGGCGAACTCCACCGACACCAGCGCGTCGGTCGGATGGGCCACGACGGGGATCTCGAACCGGTAGGCATCGAGCTGCCACGCCGTGGAGACGTCCTTCGACGAGCGTGTCCGCCGGGACGGAACGATGTTGATCTCGTCGAGTTCGTACGTGCGGCGGGCAGTTCTGCCCATGCCGATTTCAACCATGTCGCGCACAGCTTGACCCCTAGCGGGCGTAGTAGTTGGGGGCTTCGACCGTCATGGTGACGTCGTGCGGGTGGCTCTCCTTGAGACCCGCGGCGGTGATCCGCACGAACTGCGCGTGCTGCAGTCCTTCGATGCCGGACGCGCCCGTGTAGCCCATGGCGGCGCGCAGGCCACCGGTGAGCTGGTGGATGACGGTGGCCAGCGGACCGCGGAACGGCACCCGCCCCTCGATGCCCTCGGGCACCAGCTTGTCCTCGGAGAGCACGTCGTCCTGGAAGTAGCGGTCTTTGGAATAGCTGCGTCCGGTCGATCCGGCCGCACCCCGACCCTGCATGGCGCCCAGCGACCCCATGCCGCGGTAGCTCTTGAACTGCTTGCCGTTGACGAAGATCAGATCGCCGGGGGCCTCGGCAGTGCCGGCCAGCAGGGAGCCGAGCATCGCCGTCGACGCGCCCGCCGCCAGTGCTTTGGCGATGTCACCGGAGTACTGCAGACCACCGTCGGCGATCACCGGCACGCCGGCCGGCCTGCACACCGCGGTGGCTTCCAGAATCGCCGTGATTTGTGGTGCTCCGACGCCGGCCACCACGCGGGTGGTGCAGATCGATCCGGGACCGACACCGACCTTGACCGCGTCGGCGCCGGCCTCGACCAGCGCCGCGGCACCGCTGCGGGTGGCGACGTTGCCGCCGACGATCTCGACCCGATGGCCCACCTCGGCCTTGAGCTTGCCGACGGTGTCGAGCACCCGGCGGTTGTGGGCGTGCGCGGTGTCGACGATCAGCACGTCCACTCCTGCGTCGACCAGGGCCATCGCCCGATCCCACGCGTCGTCACCGACGCCGACCGCCGCGCCGACCAGCAGTCGACCGTCGCTGTCCTTGGTGGCAAGGGGGTGCTGCTCGGTCTTCACGAAGTCCTTGACGGTGATCAGCCCGGTGAGCCGGCCGTGCCCGTCGACGATCGGCAGCTTCTCAATCTTGTTGCGCCGCAACAGGCCCAGCGCGGCGTCAGCGGTCACGCCCTCTTGGGCGGTGATCAACGGGGTCTTGGTCATCACTTCGGCGACCGGCTTGTTCATGTCGACTTCGAAGCGCATGTCGCGGTTGGTGATGATGCCAACCAGCGAGCCCTTGGTGTCGACGACCGGCAGACCCGAGATACGGAACCTGGCGCACATCGCATCGACTTCGGCCAACGTGTTGTCCGGCGAGCACGTCACCGGGTCGGTCACCATGCCGGCCTCGGACCGCTTGACCATCTCCACCTGTCCGGCCTGCTCGGTGATGGACAGGTTGCGGTGCAGCACGCCCATGCCGCCCTGGCGCGCCATCGCGATCGCCATCCGGGCCTCGGTCACGGTGTCCATCGCGGAGCTGACCAGCGGCACCTTGAGCCGGATCTTCTTGGTCAGCTGGCTCGACGTGTCGGCGGTGGCCGGCACCACGTCCGAGGCGGCGGGCAGCAGCAGCACATCGTCGAATGTCAGACCCAGCATCGCGATCTTGTTGGGGTCGTCGCCGCCGGTGGGAACCGATTCCCCCAGCAGGGCATTCAGATGCGCGGTCAAGCCGTCGATGCGGCCGGCGCTGCCTTCGGCAATGGTCATCGGTGGGGCCCCCATCAGTGGCGGAATGTGGACACCATCCTATCGGCTCACGGCCACGTTCCCTGGCGCGATACCCGCCGCGTTACGTAGTGTGGAGCCGTGCGCGACCACCTCCCACCAGGCCTGCCACCAGATCCGTTCGC
The DNA here is from genome assembly GCA_021732005.1 of Mycobacterium sp. Taxonomy (GTDB): domain Bacteria; phylum Actinomycetota; class Actinomycetes; order Mycobacteriales; family Mycobacteriaceae; genus Mycobacterium. Next base: position 30,129 of record JAKFVT010000064.1, read on the forward strand.
CGACGACCCCGCCGACCCGTCGGCCGCGTTGGATGCGCTGGAACCGGGACAACCCTTGGACCCCCAGGAGCGCGCCGCGGTCGAGGCCGATCTGGCAGATCTGGCTGTCTACGAGGCGCTGCTGGCGCACCGGGGCATCCGCGGCCTGGTCGTCTGCTGTGACGAATGCCAGCAGGACCACTACCACGACTGGGATATGTTGCGCGCCAACCTACTTCAGTTGTTGGTCGACGGAACCGTCCGCCCCCACGAGCCCGCATACGATCCCGAGCCGGACGCCTACGTCACGTGGGATTACTGCCGCGGATACGCCGACGCCTCACTCAACGAGGCGACATCGGACTACGACGGATTCCGCTGAGCGCAGCATCGATTCTGCCGAGCGCGTAACCCGCTGCGGGCTCCCTGCTCTACCCGCCGAAGCTGGGCAGCTTCGGCAATTGCGGTAGCGCAGGCGCCTGCGGCATCGGGAACATCATCGTGGTGGTCATCACACCACCCGGTGACTGCATCCGCGGGGTCTGGATGACCGTCGACGGAATCGACGCAATCGTCTGAGGCACCGTCGCGGTCGCAGTCGCCGTCGCGGTCGCCGCTACTGACGGGGCCGCCGACGCCGAGGACTGCTCCACGACGGCCGACGACGTCGCCGCCGCGGCCGGAGACTGCGGGGCTGCCGGGGTCGTCGTCGCCGCTGCCGGCGACTGGGCGGCCGAACTGGGGCTGGACGTCGTACCGGCCAACGTGGTGGTGGTCGTGGTCGTCGTCGGCAACCTGGTCGTGGTCGTCGTCGCGCTCGTCGGCGTCGTGGGCGCCGTCGTCGGCGGCTGCGTCGTCGTTGTCGGTGCGACGGTCGTCGTCGACGGGGCCGTCGTGGTCGTCGTCGGATCGGTCTGCTCGACCGGCGAGGTCGGGGTGTCCGACGTCGACGGGCCGAACGTGCCGGTCCCGTCGGGTGTCGTCGAGATCGTGATCGACGGCTGACCCGGAACGCTGGTCGGCGGCACCTCGGGTCCGTCGGTCGGGGTGATTACCGCCGGGACGAGGTCAGTGGCCGACGCCGGAACCGTGTAGGTGATGCCCGGTGGCACGGTGGCCTCCGGATCCTTCTGCACGACTTTCGCCGACAGCTGATTCCACTGGTCGAGGACCTGCTGTTTCTCCGGCTGGTCAGCCACTGCGCTCACCTGGCTGTTGACCTCGACCAGCTTGGCCTGGGCCTGCTGCCAGTCGCCCTGGGCGACCAGCTGCTGCACTTGCTGGAGCTGCTCCTTGGCCGAAGCCAAGGCCACCTGGTCGTCGCGCACCTGGGTGGGCGCACCGAACAGCCAGGAGCGCAGTCCGTACAGCGCGTCACCCGGTCCGGCACCGGCCACAACCGCGCCGAAGCCGCCGAGGGCCAGCACACCAGCTGCTGCCGCACCGACGATGCTCAGACCGCGCCGGCTGCGTCCGCTGCTCTGCTTTTCCGCCAGCCCGGCGCGCAGTGCGGTGACCGCGTCACGCTCGGTGATCAAGCCGGTCGCCGCCGGCCAGCGCATCTCGTCACGCCACCCGCCCAGCAGGTCGGCCAACTCGGCGTCGGCCCGGTCCTGCGGGGCCACCGGATGCCCGGAGGCCAGGGCGTCGATGAAGCGCTCGCTGGCCAGGATGGCGTCCAGCGACGGGTCGTCGTTGCGGGAAGAACGTCCGAAGTCAGGCATAGCCGTTACCTGCCGCGGTGATCTCGGTCTTGAGCTTGGCCAACGCGCGGTGCTGGGCGACGCGCACCGCCCCGGGCGTGCTGCCGACAGCGTCGGCGGTCTCCTCGGCGGACAACCCGACCACGATGCGCAGCATGAGGATTTCGCGCTGCTTCTCGGGCAGGATCTCCAGCAACTTGGTCATCCGCGCGGCGGAATCCGACTGCATCGCCATCTGCTCGGGCCCAGCGTCGAGCGAGAACCGCTCCGGCACCACATCGGTGGGATCGGATCGGTTACGGGCCGCGGCGCGATGCGCGTCGGCGACCTTATGGGCAGCGATGCCGTACACGAAGGCCAGGAAGGGGCGACCCTGATCCTGGTAGCGCGGCAGCGCCTGGATGGCGGCCAAGCAAACCTCCTGAGCGACGTCGTCGGCGGAGAGACCGACCCGCTCCGTGGCGCCCAGGCGAGCCCGGACATAACGGACCACGATGGGGCGGATGGTCTCCACAACTTCCCGGAGGGCATCCCGGCTGCCGGCCACTGCCTCAGCAACGGCGGCGTCGAGACGTTCTCCTGGAATTGTCATCGACGGCGATATCTCCAACGTTACGTACGGGACGCTTCCCGGCAGCCATTCAGCTAGACAATATCGGCCCAAACTGCCGATCGGGCGTTAGCGGCCGCTCCATCGGCCGCCGCGCCGTGTGATAAGGCCAGCACAGTCGTCTCGGATGGCTGAGACCTGCTGTGACGTAAGCGATGCACTACCGATATCGATCAGCAGACACGCCAACGCCCACCGCAGCGGAACCAGATGGCAGGTCTGGGTGTCGCGCAACGCGGCGTCGGCGACCGCACGGGCGGGCTCGAGGGCCCCGGCGCAACACAGCGCCGCGGCGAGCACCACGTCGCTTTTGACCCGATGCCGTCGCAAGGCGGGCGAAGCCTGCTCGGCAATCTCAACCCCGCGCCGCGCGTGCGTCACGGCCCTCTCGCCATGGCCCCCGGCCATCGCGAGTTCCGCGCTCACCCACTCCAGGCGAATGGCCAGCCGCGGCACCCCGGACCCCGGGGTCAGGTCGCCGGCCCGCTCGAGCAGTCGCGCCGACGCCGCAAGCCGCCCCACACCCAGAGCGTCGGCGGCCAAACCGACGATCGCGTCGGCACGGGCCTGCACGGCCATCGGATGATCGCCAGAGGTCTGCGCCAGCGCCAGTGCGCGGCCATCCCAGCCGGCCGCCAGCCGGTGCCCCCCGAGCTGGCGCAGCAACGACGCCTCGGTACTCAACGACAGCGATGCGAACGCCCCGGCGGGGTCCCGCCGGCGCAGCGCCGCGAGGTCGGCACGGGCGCTGCTATATCTGCCCTGGCCGGCGGCGGCGACTGCCCGATGCCAGAGCTGTTCGGGTGTGCGCGCGGCGGGCAGCGGCCAGCAGCCGGGGTAATCGCCGAAGGCGGCGGCGGTCAGTGCGGAAACGTCCATCTGACCCGGCACGCTATCAACCGAGGCCGGAAAAGATCTCAGTTAACAGTTCATGGTCGCTGTGTTACGGCTGTGTTTACTACCTATTGAGCACCAGAAATGCGGGTGCCTATGCGAGGGGCGTCGTACTGCGCAAATCACGAAACCATCACGATCAACGCGCGCCGAATAGCACGCCGCCCGGCGGCGGTGGGTCGCAATGATGAACGTGATGTAAATTCTCGAGCTGCGATTATGTGATTGCGCACATGGCATGGCTATTGACGCGCTTTGCGAAGCGCCCCTAATTTGTGAGCACGAGTAGTCACCGGCGACAGTGCTCAGATCGGTTCCACAACTCACGCATGTTGAAAGATGTGCGGAGAGAGGGGTTTTCCAAATGCCACAGCCGCAGCAGCTACCTGGCCCGAACGCAGACATCTGGGATTGGCAGATGCAAGGCCTCTGCCGAGGTGTCGATTCGTCGATGTTCTTCCACCCCGACGGGGAACGTGGCCGCGCCCGCGCCCAGCGTGAGATGCGCGCCAAGGAAATGTGCCGGAGTTGCCCGGTGATCGCGCAATGCCGTTCACACGCGCTGGCTGTCGCCGAGCCGTACGGCATCTGGGGCGGATTGAGCGAAGCGGAACGCGAGTTGTTGCTCAAGCGCGGAATTCGCCGGACCGCCTGATTCCCAGCAAACATGTAAAGAGGCCCATCCCGATCCGGGGTGGGCCTCTTTCTCACTGAGCGCCCGCTGCCAGCCACTGTTCGAAGGTCGTCGGGGCGATCCGCGCACCGTCGCCGGGAAGAAGGATATTGCCCGCCAACTCCTCGCCCAGCGGACCGGACCAGGACGGAACCAGCTTCACCGATCGGCCCAGAACGTCGTGGGTTCGCCGGGCCATATCGACCAAGTCCTGGGTTTCCGGGCCGACGACGTCGACGTAACGGCCCTGCGGCGCGCCCGCAGCGATCTCGGCAAGCACGGCGGCGATGTCGTCGGGCGCGATGGGCTGCACGAGCAGCGGGGCGATGACGGCGACACCGTCCTGTTCGGTCCAGCTCGCAGCCATCGCGGCGAAGTCGTGGAACTGCGCTGCCGGGACGATCGTCCACGGCACCGGACCGCCTTCCACCAGGCGTTCCTGGGTCCGCTTCCCCTCGTAGTGGGCGGTGCCCCCGTCGATCCGGTTGATACCCACGATCGACAGCAGCACGTGGTGGCGCACATCGGCCCGTTGCTCGGCTGCGAGCAAGTTTGTCGTCGTGGTTGCGAAGTACTCACGCGTCTCATCCGGGCCCACAGGAGGGGCGCTCACGGCGTCCACCACGGCGTCGACACCCGCGAGCGCCGCATCCAAACCCTCCCCGGTGATCAGGTCGACACCCTCCGACCGGCTGATCCGCACGACGTCGTGCCCGTCGCGCTCGAGAACCGCGACGGTGCGAGCACCGATGTTGCCGGTTGCCCCTGCTACCGCGATACGCATGGAAGACCTCCAAAGTCGAGAACGGATACCTGACGGGTGGAACGCCGCCTCGCTTGCCTTCTCATCCCGGGATCACCGGGACCGTGAGCGCTGAGGCGCCCGGCCCCCAATGCACGACCGCACTCCCCCGCCGGCTCGGTGTGTACCGCGCGGGAAGGTGGCCGAACAGGGGGTTGAACGGTTCGAGATATCGCCCGGCGATCAGCAACCGCAATTCGTCGCCGGCCCGAAACAGCGTCGACGAGGCGCTCAGCGCGATGTCGGCGTCGACAACCTCGCCCGGTTGCAGCGGCGCGAGCGCGTCCAGGGAGTCCCGCAGCGCCAGCCGCAGCCGGCCGTCGGCGATCCGGTCCCGGCCATAGCCGTAGGACCCCTCGAACGGCACGTACTGCCCGTCGCTCCACTTTTCGACGCCGACGAACAGGTGCGCGTCGTCGGCGCCCTCCAGCGAGATCCGCAGCCGCAGGCTCATCGGACCGGTGAGCTCGACGTCGCGGTCGAAGCGGTGGGAGAACGCGACGGCTTGTCGGCGCAGCCGAAACGTCGCGGTGCCGACGGCCGTCGGCGCCGGCTCGCCCAGCGTTCCGTTGTCGCCGAGATGCATTGTGGTCCAGCGTGTCCGGTCCAGCGGCCACTCGTTCTCGGTGCGCACCGCGACCACGACATCACGACGTTCGCGGACTTCCAGTCGCACCCGCGGCAGCGCGGGTACGTCGAGGTTGCGCAGATGACGGTCAAAGAACGCCGTCTGCGCACGCTGGGCCTCGTCGCTGTAGAACACGGCCCATTTCCCGCCGCGGTGCGTGTAGGCACTGCGTTCGGCCGAACCCGCCTGTTCGATCAGTCGCCAGGAGCCCTGGCTGTGCAGGTTGTGGTCGGAGAAGCTGGCGCAGGCCAGGATTGGCACCTCGATGCGCGCGAGGTCGGGGGTGATGGACTGCCACCACGCGTCGCGCAGCGGATGCCGGCGCCGCTGCTCGCCGATGTCGACCGACAGGCGGGCGACCCGACGAGTCAGGGTCTGCCAGATCACCGAGAACCCGCGCTCGGGGACTCCGCCCGGTGTCATGAAGTCGCGGTATGCGTCGGTGAACCCCTCCCAGGGGCAGATTGCCGCGAGGTGCGGCGGACGCAAGGCTGCCGACTTATATTGCGAGAGCGCAAGATACGAGACGCCGAGCATTCCCACCCGACTGTTGGACCATGGCTGCGTCCCGGCCCACTCGATCAGGTCATAGGTGTCGCGAGCCTCGTCGTCGGACAGCAGTGAGCCGGTCCCGTCGGAGGTGCCAGCGCCGCGCGCATCGGCGTTGATCACGACGTAGCCCCGCGCGACCCATGCCACCGGGTCTGGTGCCTCCCACCCGGTTTCACTCGAAATCTGAAAGGGCGAAGGCTGATTCATGATCCGGAACTGGAAGTTGAGCCGCCACCCTCGGCGCGTCCGGCGCGGCAGGGCATCCTTGCCGTAGGGGTGCACCGAGAGGATGACCGGGAACGGACCACCCCCGGGGGGACGATAAACGTTGACGCGCAACGTGACTCCGTCGCGCATCCGGACGGCCACGTCGCAGTCCTTGAGCAGGTCGTCCGGCGCGGCCACGACGGTCACCGGAGGATGCAGGAAAGCCCGGATCCGGCGGCGGGCATAGGCCGCTGCGCCGGGCCGTCGCCAGGGCCGGTCGTATCGGGGCGCCATGTCAGCTGGGCGGGGCCTCGTCCTCATCGGGGGCACCGACCGTCGCGGGTTGTGGAGGCTGCACGGGTTGCGGCTTCGGCTGGCGGGCTTTCGCGAAGCGCACGATGAGGTAGACGATCACACCGGCGACCGCGAGCACGGCCAGCCAGGGCAGCAGCAGACCGAACAGCAGCACCAGGTTGCCGGCCACGGAAACCAGCGTGTCCCAACCACGTTCGATCTGACCGAAGAATCCGCGGTACTCGGTGGGCGCGGGCCCACCGATCTCCTGGGCGATGAAGGTGACGTCGACGGTGCTGTAGTCGATCTGGTCGCCGAGCGCCTGTCGTTGGGCCCGCAGACTGTCGAGGTTGGCCTGACGTTCCGACAGAGCGCTTTCGGCTTTGATGAGTGAGTCGGGATCCTTGGCGTCGCGCATGATGCCGAGCAGCCGGTCGACCGATGTCTGCAATGCCGTGATCCGGGCGTCGAGGTCGACGCGCTGGGCGGTGACGTCGTCGGCGCTGACCTGGACGTGCTCGACGGTGCCCAGCGTCTTGAGTTCGCGCAGCGTCTCGTCGAGCTTGGCGGCAGGTACCCGCAAGACCACGGTCGAGCGAGCTCGTCCGGTGCCGGATCCCGCGTCCTCGGAACGGCTGTCGACACGGCCCTTCGCGTTCTCGACGATGACCGCGGCTTTGTCCGCCGCCTCCGCCGGGTGGGCCACCGAAATGGACATCGATGCCGTTTTGACCACATCCCGCTTGGCCATCGGGGGTTGGCCCGGCGCATCCTGCGGCATCGGCGCGCCGGCACCCTCCGCCGAACTGACCGACGGCGCGGGCCCGGTCGGCGGTCGCGGATTGGGTCCTGCGCACGCTGTGAGCGGGCTCAGCGCGGCCATGCCCGCGACGGCCAGCGCCGCTACCCGAAGCTTCCCGGTACCCACCTGCTAGGCCGGCTCTGATTGCATGGATCCGAGGAAGTACGTCTCGCGCCCGGTCGGATAGCCGCCGCCGTCGGTGGCGATGTGAACGTGGTCGAAGTGGTTGGCGGTTTCGTTGCCGTAGTCGGCGGTCCAGCTGGGCGCCCCGATACCCGGGTAGAAGCCTTGGCGCCAGATCACGTGCAGCACACCCCATCGCTTGGCGTTCGCCAGGGCGAAGCCGGCGATCTGGTTGCCGAGCTCGATCCCCTCCGGGGTGTGATAATTCGGGATCATCACGTCAATGGCCAAGCCGTTGGGATGCCACTTCAGCGGATCCTGCCGGTAGCCGCCGATCGTCTTGATCTCCAGGAACATCACGCTGATGGCGCGGGCCACCCAGATGGTGTGGATCTGCAGGCCTTGTTCGGGGGCGATGCCGCGCGGCAATGCCAATTGGAAGTTGCCGCCGGCGACGGGTGCGCTGGCGGCCAGCAGTTCCGCTTCGGTGGGCGCAGCGATGCGCGGCATATCGGCCGCGGCCACCGTCTGGGCGGCCGGCGAAACCGTCGGCGCCGCAACACAACACTTGGTTTCGGTGCTTTGGGCGTAGAACATCGCCCCGGCAACGGTCACCGAGGCCACCACGGCCAGCCAGCGACCTCGAGCGCCGGCGAACACGTTGACCACGAGCAGCACTTTACTGTGGCCGAGGTTGCGATGGGGCAACCTTCGGCGAGCCGTTATCGGCCGTGGACGGCCCGCCGATGCGGCTACGCTGATTGATCGTCGGCGTGGGGAGAGTCAGTGGTCACGTTGGACCGGCTCGTCAATGTGCTGGGCAACTACGGGGTGCGGCTGCGGTTTTGCCCGATCTCGCGTTCGACGCAGTTGCGCAGCGTCGTTCTGCCCGAGACCGCCGGCGACCGCATCGCCATCGGTGACGTGCTGCTGGCCGTCGGGGCAACGTCAGTGTCCGAGGCGGTGCGGTGGGCATTATCAGCCCATGCGCTCGTCGTGCTCACCCGCGGGGACAGCTCGACCGTCACTGTCGAAGGCGTCAGCGACCGAGTCGCGGTGCTGGTGGTCGATCCGTCCATGTCGTGGAGTGAACTCGCGGCAGTGGTCTACGGACTGGTTTTGGAGGGGCGGGAAACCGAGTCCGGTCGTGGCCCGACCGACATGTTCGGTCTTGCCGACAGCCTGGCGGCATCAACCGGCGGGGCGGTGACGATCGAAGATCAGCTGTCGAGGGTGCTGGCCTACTCCACAATGCAGCAGCACGCCGACCCGGCCCGACTGCAGACGATCATGAACCGTCGGGCACCCGAGGCCCTTCGGGCCTTGTTCGAGGAACGCGGAGTTCTGCGGCGTTTGACCGACTCCGACGATCCGCTGTTCGTGGAACCTGATGCCGATCACGGCCTGACCGGGCGCATGGTGGTGGCGGTGCGTTCGGGACGCGAACTCATGGGATCGGTGTGGGTGGCGACCCCGGCGGCGCTGACCGGCGATGCGCTGATCGCACTGACCGATGGAGCACACACGGTCGCATTACATCTGTTGCGTTCGCGCGCAAGTGCCGACCTCGAACGCCAGGTGGAGTCTGATCTGGTCACGCGGCTTCTCGACGGAAGTGCTGATGGCGCCGCCGTGGCCACCCGACTCGGCTTGCCGCAGAACATGTTGCGGGTCATCGCTGTGCAAGCATTCATCGGTGATCATCGAGATGCCGCCCTGCTCTTGGCATTCGAACGTGCGACCGCGGGGTTCGGCTGGTCACGGCCGGGCCGTAGCGCGCTGGCAGGCAACACCGTGTACACGATTCTGCCGGGCGAGTCCTCCGCGGCGGCGGCACGCTGGGTGGGCGATCTGGCGGCATCATTGCCCGACAACACGACCGTCAAGGCGGGGATCAGTGGGACGGCCGGGGTGGTCGATCTGGTTGCCGCGCGATACGAATCCGACGAGTGCCTGGCCCTGCACGAGGCGGGTCCCGACAGCACAGCACCACCCGCCTACGACACATCGTGGGACGACATTCTGCTGCAGCGATTGCGCACCGCTGCGAGCGCAGGACGCGCGCCCGACCGTGGACCCATAGCCGAGTTGCGCAGACACGACCTCGAGCACGCCACCGACTACATCCCTACCCTGCAGGCGTGGCTGGCCGCCCAGGGCGACCCTGCCGAAGCCGGACGGCAGCTCGGCGTCCACGAGAACACCGTGCGGTACCGGCTGCGGAAGATGAACGACGTCACCACGCTGCCACTCGACGACGCCAAAAAGCGCCTGGCGATGATGATCGAACTCGCCGCCACCGACTAGCGATTGTCGCAATCGAACAAACGGGGGACCGCCGGTTGTCCTGCCCGGGCAAGCGGCGTGGACCGGCGGCGAGCCACTGTGGAGTCATCAGCCGATGACGAACAGAGGAGCGGTGTGAGGCGTAACCCCGTGACCGGTCGTCCGCCGGCAGAGCACCCCACCACGGCCACGTAGCCAACGGCGCCGTGGGCGTTCGATCCGCAGTGCCGACTCATGACCACGCCCCACGCGGGCCCACCAGTCGTCAGGGGCGGCGCTGATGCCGTGGCCCGCCCCTGACGACAACCCTCAAGACGCCCCAAACATCCTCCGGCGCAGCTGGATTCACCCGCGGTCTATACGCGCGGCACCCCAGCGTCCAGTGAAAGGACCCATATCATGACCAGCACCCAGCGTGTCTGGATCTCGCCGCAGGCCTATGAGCGGCTCCAGCAAGAGCTGACGACGTTGCAACGGCTGTCCGCTGCGGGAATGGCCGGCGCCGAGGGCGACGACAACGCGGCGGCCGTCAGACGCGGGTGGCAGACCCGCATTCAACAGATCTACGACTTGCTGGTCAACGCCGTTGTCGGGGAGGACCCACCGGACGACGGCGTCGCAGAGCCGGGAATGGTGGTGACTATCCGATACGACGACACCGGGGACACCGAGACCTTTCTGTTGGGCGTGCGCGGTGCGGAGTTCGGCGACATGGAGGTGTACTCCGTCCAGTCACCACTCGGCGCCGCCATCGCCGGCGCCCGCCCGGGTCAGCGGCGAAAGTACAACTTGCCCAGCGGTGCACCGCTTTCCGTCACGGTACTCAAGGCGGTGCCGTACGGGATTCACGCGGACTTAGGAGGATGACGTGTCGACAGTCGGCGAACTGAACGCCATTCAGCGGTGGGAATCCGACGGCGGGTCGGTGCCCGCCGCGTCAAGCGGCTCTGGCGCGACCCTCTCTCAAGGGGCGATCAGCACCTTGAGCGCTTCACGGTCGGCCATTGCGCGGTAGCCGTCGGGAGTCTCGTCGAGTCCGATCACCCGGTCGAAAACCCGGCCGGGCTCAATGACGCCGTCGAGGATGTCGGGCATGAGTTCCTCGATGTAGGCACGGGCTGGTGCGGCACCACCGGTGAGGGTGATGTTGCGCATCATGGTGTCGAATCCCAGTGGGACGTTGCGGTATTGGGAGACACCGAGTCGGCTGACCGCGCCACCGGCCCGGACGGCGCCCAGCGCGGTGACGAGCGACTGCTCGGTGCCGACGCACTCGATGACAGCGTGGGTGCCGTCGCCACCGGTCAGTTCCCGAATCTTCTCGACCGCTTCGTCACCGCGTTCGGCCACGACGTCGGTCGCACCGAAGTCTCGGCCCAGATCGGTCCGGTTGGTGTGGCGGCCGTTGAGGATGATCTGCTCGGCGCCGAGGCGCTTGGCGGCCAGCACCGCGCACAGCCCGACCGCGCCGTCGCCGATGACGGTCACCGACGATCCGGGCCGCACACGAGCGGTGACCACGCCGTGGTGGCCGGTGCAGAAGACATCGGACAACGTCAGCAGCGACGGCATCAGCGCCGAGTCTTCGGCGACGGGAAGCTTCACCAGCGTGCCCTGCGCCTGAGGTACGCGCACCGCCTCGCCCTGCCCGGCGTCTACCCCGCGAGCGCCCCAACCACCACCGTGGCGACACGACGTCTGCAAGCCCTCGCGGCAGAAGTCGCAGGTGTTGTCCGCCCAGACGAACGGCGCGACGACCAGATCACCGCGCTGCAGACCCCCGACATCGGCGCCGACGTCCTCGACGATGCCGATGAATTCGTGGCCCATCCGCCGTCCGCCGTCCTTGCGCGGCATGGATTGGTACGGCCACAGGTCGCTGCCACAGATGCACGAGCGGGTGACCCGCACGATGGCGTCGGTGGGATCTTTCAGGACAGGATCCGGGACATCCTCGACGCGGACGTCGCCGGCCTCGTACATCAGGGTTGCGCGCATGCTTCGACACTAGATCGCGGGTGATCGCTCCCGCCCGGCGCGTCCTCGGTCAACCGACCAGCGGGTTACCCATGCGCACGGCCTACTGCGGAAGGTTGTAGGCGAATGACTTCTGTTGACGCTGCTTCATCTTCTCGAGGCACTTGTGATGTTTGCGCGAGTGGTACGCCAACGGGAAGTACGTCAGTCGCTCGGGCAGCACCCGGTACGCGGTGCGGATCGCGGTGTACCTGCGGGCGAGCTGACGTTCCTCGTCGGCACTCCAGGTGACACCGAGCTTCTCGCGGAGCCGCGGGTCCAGCAGCCCGACGATGGAGAGATAGTTCAGCCGCAGCGCCGGCTTGAGTGAGGCGCGCACAAGCGCGGCCGCGGGCTTCGGAAGCGACGGGGGCACTTCGGCTTTGCCGTTCTTCAGATCTTCGATCAACGACAGTGCCTGCGGGGTGCCTTGCAGCGTGTCGATCATCGCCTCGTAGTAGTCGGCCATCTCCCGTTGCGTCTCGGGGTAACCACGCATCGGCACGTGCAGCAGCCGAGCCAGCCGGCGATTGTCCCGCAGCAGCTCGTCCTTCTCGGGGTCGGTGAACTCCCGCCCGATCATCAGCCGCCCGGCCTGCGCGTTGACGATGTAGCCGGTGGCGATCACCCACTGATAGGCCTCGGGATTCAAAGCACTGATCTGCTTGCCGGTTTCGGCGCTCTTCATCGTGATCGGCTTGTGCAGGTCGCGCACCCGGTCGCCTTCGGCGGCGGCTTCGGCACCGCCGTAGGTCCAGCGCAGGACGGAGTCGACGGAACGGATCGCGCGGCCGCCCGGGTCGCCGTGGAATGCTGCCGAGTACTTTCCGGTGACCTCGGCGATCACCGGGTGCATGGCCTGCATCATGAACGCCGCGCCCTCGAGGACGAGAAACGTCCAGTGCCCGGTGTGTTCGGCGGTCAGCGAGTCCGGCGGAACGAGTTCGATGGGCCCGGAGTCTGCGAATGCCTGATGGACATCAAGATCTGGTGTGGCGGTCATCGGTGACCCTCCTGTCGGTTGGCCAGACGCTAACCTGACTGTCAGGTCGCATTCAAGTCGCGTCAGGAGCATTCGGTGAGTCCAGCTAAGCCCAGCTCAGAGCGTCGTAAATCGCCACAGCAAGCACGCTCCCGGGAGATGGTCGCAAAAATCGTGTCGACGACGGCACTGCTGCTGCACCGGCATCCCCCGGAGGAGATCACCACCAACCTCATCGCGGAGAAGGCCGGCATCAGCAAGGGGTCGATCTACCAGTACTTCGAGAACAAGGACCAGATGATCAACGCGGCTGTCGAGCAGCTCGCTACCGAACAAGCCCCCGCGATCGAGGAGATGTTGCGGGCCAACACGCTCGACGAGCCGGAGTCAGCGATGGAGTCCGCGATCGACATGCTCATCGACTTCACGATCGCCAACCGCCGGCTGATCCGCTACCTGAACGAACGCCCCCAACACGTCCGGACTTTCGAGAACGTCTCCGGGCTCAACGCCACCCTGCTGGCGATGACCAGACTGCACATGACCCATTACCGCAGTCACTACCGCGACGAACTGAGCACCAGCGCCTTGGCGTGGTTGTTCTTCAACATGGCCGTGGCAACGACCATGCGCTACATCGAATCTGACGATCCCATCTCACTGGACGAACTACGAGCCGGACTGAAATTCGCCTCCGCGGGCTTACTGGTCGGCGGTCGCGACTAGGCCTCAATCCGACAGTCAGCACTCACACGCGAGACCGTCGCTGTCGCGGTCTTGGCTCGGCGTGTACAGCGCGCTGTCGGTGGGGATATCGCAGTACCCAGCAGCCTTCGCGGCGGTGCAGTTCTTGAACGGCGCGGTTGGTTGCGCGTGTGCGGGTGCGGCGACGCCCACGGCGATGACGCAGAACACCGACGCCGCGAGCAGTGCGACGGGTTTGATCACGATGAGTTTCCTTCCGGTCGATTACCGAACGGGAGAATATTGAGAACAGCGGGTTCATTGACCAAAACGTCAGAATTGTGACCTGGACTTTTGCTCATTCATGTAATTCCGGCGCGCCATTGACCGACTACATTCAGTGACGCTAGGAGGATCGACATGACGACCGAGTGCCGCCGTGCAGCAATCACCATCGGCGCAGCGGTTGCCGCTTTGGCGCTGTCCGCTGCCCCCGCGCACGCTGACCCACTGCCCGTTGCCTGCACACCGGCCAATGTCGTCGACAACGTGTGCACCGCGCGGCTGACGTCAGCCACGGCAGACGCCATCAACGGCACGATCACCGGTGCACCGGTCGGTGGCGGTTCGGCGATAACCCTTGCGGGACAGGGCGATGCATATCTGAAGTCGGTGGGATTCGGCGATTCGGCACCCGAGCCTGTTCAACGCTGGGATTCCACCATCGACAGTGTCAGCCGGCTCAGCGTCGACCAGTTCGATCCCAATTGGTACGCCAACGCGAAGACCAGAGTGTTCATGCCCAGGACGCTGAATGACCTTGCTACGCAGTTCCCGTCGGATGTGCTGGTGGTCCGGTTCACGCCTGACGACGCTCAGCCCGGGGCGTTCCGCCTGGTGTCGATTCAGCCGACACCGCCCGGCAGTCCGATCAGCTGAGTCTGCCGCTCGGCGTTGGTGACACGCCACCAATCACTGAGAGAGCTGAACCCTGAAGTACCCCCACAACGCCGCGACGAGTGCGCCGGCGAGAAATCCTATGCCGCCGGCCACGATCGACAGAGCTAAGGAGACGGCCAACGGCAGGAACAGGTCGGCGATGTTCCTGAAGTAGATCGCAAGCCCGATACCTCCGAAGATGAAGCCGACGATGCACGCGACACCGGCGTCTTTTCCCTTGGCCGACGGCATATTCCGCATCGCCTTCTCGACAGCATCAATCATTTCCTGCTCCTTGGACCATAGACGGAACTGCTGACGCGGTAAGCGTGAGCGACGCGCAGTGCGCAGACACGAGTAGCCGCATACCTCATTTCGATGGACAACACGGGCCCGAGCCTCGTCCGTGGTGTTGGATGGCAGCCATGACGGCAGACATCTCCGACGGTCGCGCGGCGTCACTCGAGGGCACCGTGACGGTGACCGAGACCGGCACGGGCACCTATACACAGAAAATCACCGCGGGTAAGCATCAGCTGTTTGCAGACGAGCCGCTGCCGATCGGCGACGATGCCGGGCCGACGCCCTATGACTTGTTGTTGGCAGGCCTCGGGGCGTGCACGTCGATGACGGTGCGGATGTACGCCAACAAGAAGGGCTGGCCGCTCGAGCGGGTAGATGTGTCCCTGCGGCACACGCGGATTCACGCCGAAGACTGCGCCGAGTGCGAGACCAAGAAAGGCTGGGTCAGCCACATCGACCGGACCATCACCTTGGTCGGCGACCTCGACGACGACCAGCGCCAGCGGCTTTTGGCGATCGCCGAGCGTTGCCCGGTGCACCAGACACTGACCTCGGAAGTCGACATTGCGACGTCGCTCGCCGTTTAGGTCACCCGAGTCCAGGGCTCACAGTTGTGTGATTCGAAGGCCTTCACCGTCGAATTGATCGCCGCGTTCATCGGACCGATCGACATATTCGTCGCGACGACGTGGTCCTTGTTCATGTCGGGGGTGCTGTAGGTGAACCACACGCACATCGAATCCTGGGTCGGCACGTCGTTGATGTACACCGCGAACGGCGACGCCGACCCGCTTGTGTTGTACAGCCCCGGCGCGATGTCAGGGCCGACGAGAAAGAACCCCTCGCCGGGAATCGGGTCCAGCGGATCAGCGCGTGCTGGCGCGGCAACTGCAATGGCGATTGCAGTGGCGATGATCAACGCCCAGGGCAGAACCGGCAGCGGCATCGTTCCTCCTTAGACCGGCGTGAGATCAATCAGTGCACAAGCCCGGCGCCGCTACCGATTCCAACAATTCCGATTCGCGGCGCCAGCCGGGGCATGAGTCAGAGCCGACACACATCGTCGCAATCATGGGAAGCGCGAAAGCTCCGATGCCGGGTCGAGAGCGAAGACGTTCGTCGGCGCGGATTTCCCCTTCAGTGCGTGCGCACCGCGGTCGGCCAGTCCCGGTGGGCGAGAGACGAAGGCGTCGACGGTCTGTTGGGTGAGAAGGATCGCGTCACCGGTGCTCTTGGTGAGCTGCTCGACGCGCGCCGCGACATTCGTGGTGTCGCCGATCAATGTGAACTCGAGATGGCTTCCAGCACCGATGGTTCCGGCAATCACCTCGCCGGTGTTGATCCCGATACCGATACGAAGCTCACCACCGAATCGCTCGCCGACGCGGCGGTGAATGAGCACCGCCGCGGCCACCGCGGCATCAGCATGATCGGCCAGATCGTTGGGCGCACCGAACACAACCATCGCGCCGTCACCGAGGAACTTGTTTATGTGCCCGCCGGCGTCGACCACAGCCGGAACCACGATCTCGAATAGGGCATTGAGCCGCGCGACGGTGTCCTCAGCGGTGTTCGCCTCGGCGAACGGGGTGAAATCACGAACGTCGATGAACATCACTGTCACCTGACGACGTTCGCCGGTGAAAATGTCGTCACCCTGCTCGAGCAGCCGTGCCGCCAAGACCGGGTCGACATACGTTCCGAACGCCGCCTGAAGTCTTTGCCGCTCAGTCAAACCCGCCTGCATCCGATTGAACGACGCCGCCAGCGCACCGAGGTCGTCATCCTGCACCACCGGCAGTCGTTGGCTGAAGTCACCGGCGGCAACTCGCTCTGTCCCTGCTGCGAGATCACGGATGGGTTGCAGCAGTGGCGAATACGCAGCCCAGAGCGACGGCCCGACAACGAGTACCAACACACCACCGATGAGCATCGCGAGGATAGGGCCGTGCGTTGCCACGTCCAAAACCGATCCGAGGATGGCTCCCACAATAGCGAACGCGAACCCGACCCCCAGCATGGCCGCGTTGGTCCATGTGGCGAAATCCGGACGAGGGCGAGGGAGGTAATCGCCGATCTCTGTGTCCGAGACGATCGCATCCCTGGCAGGTCGCAACGTCGATTCGACGTAGCTGTGATTGGTGATCACCTGGCCGGCAGTGCCGGCAATGGCACCGATAACCGCATATTGGATGAGCCGCGACCCTGTGGCTCCGGCGATCATCCCGACCGCAACGAATTGCGCCGCAGTCCACAGGAACGTAACGGACATTCCCCTGACGATCAGTGTCCGGCCATAGTCGTAGGTGGCGCGCAGTGCGGTATCGCGGTCAACATCCTCGCCGGCGGCCCATCGCTCGATCAGGCGGACATTCTTCCCGCCAGGACTCACAACGGTGAACAGGTACCCGAGCACCACGACCGCGGTCACCGCAGCAGCCTCGGCGTAGCGATCGGACCGTTCGAAGGCGACTATCGCCAACGACCAGGCGACATAAACCGGGTACGCCAGAAAGAACGTGAGCAGCCACGCGGCCCAGGAGAACCTGGACTTGTACCGATCCCACGCCGCTTGCCAGAGGCGATCCATGCCGATAACGAAAACACCCCCGGCCGCATGACCGGGGGCGTTTTCGTTCGAACTACTTAGTGCGCGTGCCCGTGGTGATGACCATGGCCGGCGTGCTCGTCGGCATCGACCGGCTTCTCCACGATCGCGGTCTCGGTGGTGAGCACCATGCGTGCCACCGACGCGGCGTTGAGCACCGCGGAGCGGGTCACCTTCACCGGATCGATCACACCGTCGGCGATCAGATCGCCATAGGTCAGCGTCGCGGCATTGAAGCCGTGCCCGGTGGGCAGCTCGCCGACCTTGTTGACCACGACCGCACCGTCGAAACCGGCGTTGGTGGCGATCCAGAACAGCGGGGCCGACAACGACGAGGCGAACACCTCGACGCCGAGTGCCTCGTCACCGGACACCTCTGCACGCAGCGCATCCAGCGC
Organism: Mycobacterium sp.; assembly: GCA_021732005.1. Taxonomy (GTDB): domain Bacteria; phylum Actinomycetota; class Actinomycetes; order Mycobacteriales; family Mycobacteriaceae; genus Mycobacterium. The sequence goes on from JAKFVT010000064.1 coordinate 47,612, forward strand.
CTTGTTGGCCTGAACCAGAGCACTGCCACCACCGGCGACGATGCCCTCCTCGACCGCAGCCTTGGCCGCCGATACGGCGTCCTCGACCCGGTGCTTGCGCTCCTTGAGTGCGGTCTCGGTGGCCGCACCGACCTTGATCACCGCAACGCCGCCGGCCAGCTTGGCCAGCCGCTCCTGCAGCTTCTCGCGGTCCCAGTCGGATTCGCTCGCCTCGATCTCGCTCTTGAGCTGCTTGACGCGACCCGCGATCGCATCGGCGGAACCGCCGCCGTCGACGATCACGGTGGCGTCCTTGCTGACCACCACGCGGCGCGCGGTGCCCAGCACCTCGATGCCGACCTCACGCAACAGCAGGCCGACGTCGGGGTTGACCACCTGGCCACCGGTCACGACCGCCAGGTCATCGAGGAACGCCTTGCGGCGGTCACCGAAGAACGGCGCCTTGACCGCAACGGCCTTGAGCGTCTTGCGAATTGCGTTGACGACCAGAGTCGACAGCGCCTCACCCTCGACGTCCTCGGCCACGATCAGCAGCGGCTTCCCGTCCTGGGCCACCTTCTCCAGCAGCGGCAGCAGGTCGGGCAGGGAGCTGATCTTGTCGCGGTGCAGCAGTATCAGCGCATCCTCGAGGACGGCCTCCTGCAGATCGAAATCGGTGACGAAGTAGGCCGAGATGAAGCCCTTGTCGAAACCGACACCGTCGGTGATCTCCAGCTCTGTGTTCATCGTCGAGGACTCCTCGACGCTGACCACACCGTCGGTGCCGACCTTGGTCATCGCCTCGCCGACCAGCTCGCCAACTTCTTCGTCGCGCGAGGAGACAGTGGCAATCTGGGCGATACCGGTCTTGCCGGCCACCGGCGTGGCCGAAGCCAGCAGCGCCTCGGACACGGCATCAGCCGCCCGGCCGATGCCCGAGCCCAGGGCGATCGGATTCGCGCCGGCGGCCACATTGCGCAGGCCGTTCTTGATGATGGCCTGGGCCAGTACGGTGGCCGTCGTGGTTCCGTCGCCGGCCACGTCGTTGGTCTTGGTGGCCACCGACTTCACCAGCTGCGCGCCAAGATTCTCGAAGGGGTCTTCGAGCTCGATCTCACGCGCGATGGTCACGCCGTCGTTGGTGACCGTCGGGCCACCGAACGACTTGGCGAGCACCACATGGCGACCGCGCGGACCCAGGGTCACCTTCACGGCGTCGGCGAGCTTGTCGACGCCGATCTCCATGGCCCGGCGTGCGGTCTCGTCGAACTCAATCAATTTGCTCATATGTCAGTCCTGATTTCGCTTAAGCGCGTTCCGCCCCGGAAACCGCCCGCATGAATACGGGGATCTCCGGGGCGGTTCACGGTTACTACTTGTTGACGACCGCCAGCACGTCGCGGGCCGACAGGATCAGGTACTCCTCGCCGTTGTACTTGATCTCGGTGCCGCCGTACTTGCTGTAGATGACAGTGTCGCCCTCAGCGACGTCCAGCGGAATCCGCTTCTCGCCGTCCTCGTCCCAGCGGCCGGGGCCGACGGCAACGACAGTGCCTTCCTGCGGCTTCTCCTTGGCGGTGTCCGGGATGACCAGACCCGACGCGGTGGTCGTCTCGGCCTCATTGGCCTGTACGAGGATCTTGTCCTCGAGTGGCTTGATGTTCACGGCCACGATGGAGTCCTCCACTTAGTTAACTTGCGGCCGGGGCGAGTGCGCCCGGACCAGTCGGAATTACAAGGTGTTCGGCATACGTCCGTGCCCTCGCGTCGTCGTCGCGGGTGCCGACACAGGGGTGTTGTCCGCAAGCCACCTAGCACTCTATACATGCGAGTGCTAGCACTCAAGGGTGGCCCGCTGCCTATTCGCCCAGAGCGGACGCCGCAAGTCAGTCCGACAGCTCGTGACGGACGCGTAAGTCTCCGAAAAATGCGCTGACCAGGGCATTGAATAGATCTGCGCGCTCCCACTGCAGAAAGTGCCCGGCGCCCGGCAGCACAACAGGTCCGGTCCGGTCGGTGAAGGCGACCTCGCAGAAGTGCATGAACTCCGGGCCGACGACGTGATCGTCCATGCCGTAGAGGATCAGCGTCGGCACATCGACCTTGCGGTCCATGATCGGCGGCTCGCTGACCTGGCGGCCATGAGCTAACTGGTAGACGGCCCACCCGGCCCGCAGCCTCTCCTCGCTGCCGAACGGCTCGGTCATGAAGTCGACGTCGGTTGAGCTGAACGTGCCCGGCGAGGCCCACAGCCGGTGGCCGTACATCTCCCCGATGTAGCGCCGCCGCTTGTCGACGGTGTCGAGGTCGGCGGCCAGTGCGTCCGGGGTGGCGCCCTGCCGCTCGCGGTAGTCCCCGGTCGGGCCGTCACTCAGGATGCTCGTCGGGTCCAGGCCCGCCGCGACATAGTCGTCGAACAGCAGCGGCGGCACGGTGTCGAAGAACACCAGCTTGTCGACGAAGCCGGGATATCGGTGCAGCAGATCCACCGCGACCACCCCACCGACGTCGCCGCCGACGACCCCGCAGCGTTCGTGACCCAGGACGTCGTGCACCAACAGATACACGTCACGGCTATACGCCGCGATGTCGTACACGTAGTCTTGCGACACGTCGGAGTCGCCGTGCCCGCGCAGGTCTGGGGCGATCACCTCGTAGCCGGCGCCGGCGAGCGCGGCGATGTTGCGCCACCAGATCCGCTTGGTCTCGGGGTAGCCGTGCAATAACAGCAGGGGGTAACCAGTTCCGCCCTTTGGCCCTTCATGGACAAAGGCCAGTGACAGCCCGTCACGGCCCGGGCTTGCCGGCACCTCGCGGCGGTGGATGGTGAACGCATCCGGGGCTGGGGTCTCGGGCTGCGCCGGACGCAGCCGCAGGTCGTAGTGCATCAACGACCGGCTCGGCCGGCGGTGACCTGGCCCGCGATGACCGGGAGGCCGGGGTCGCTGGGCACATCCAGCGGCGACGGGGCAGCGCCGGCCGCGATCAGGTGCGCGGCGAACGAGGCGATCATCGCCCCATTGTCGGTGCACAACCGCGGTCGCGGAATACGAAGCGTCAAACCTGCTGCGGCGCAGCGTTCTTCGGCCAGTTCGCGTAATCGCGAGTTGGCCGCGACTCCGCCGGCGATCAGCAGTGTCGACACTCCGAGCTCGGTGGCCGCCCGTACCGCCTTGGCGGTGAGCACATCGGCGACGGCTTCCTGGAATCCCGCGGCGACGTCGGCGGTCGGTGCGTCGGGATGGCGTTCGACATAGCGGGCCACGGCGGTCTTGAGGCCGGAGAACGAGAATGCGAACGGTTCATCGCGGGGGCCGGTCATGCCGCGCGGGAAGGCGATTGCGGTGCGATCCCCGGTGCGCGCCAGCTCGTCCAGCGGCCGGCCGCCGGGATAGCCCAGGCCGAGCAGCCGGGCCACCTTGTCGTAGGCCTCCCCCGCCGCATCGTCGACGGTGCTGCCCAGCTCGACGATCGGCTCGCCCAGCGAGCGCACATGCAGCAGATGGGTGTGCCCACCGGATACCAGCAGCCCAACACATTCCGGAAGTGGGCCGTGGTCGAAGACATCGGCTGCGAGATGTCCGCCCAGATGGTTGACGGCGTAAAACGACACACCCCACGCGGCGGCGTACGCCTTGGCGGCGGCCACCCCGACCAGCAGGGCACCGGCCAGCCCGGGCCCGATCGTAGCCGCGACGACGTCGGGCTTGTCGATGCCGGCGGCCTGCATTGCCCGGCGCATGGTGGGCCCGAGCGCTTCGAGGTGTGCGCGGGACGCGATCTCGGGGACGACTCCGCCGAACCGGGCGTGCTCGTCGACGCTAGAGGCCACCTCGTCGGCCAGTAGCGTGACGGTGCCGTCGTCGTCAAGCCGCGCGATACCGACTCCTGTTTCGTCACAGGAGCTTTCGATGGCCAAGATTTTCATTGCGGATCCCGTCGCATGGTGTAGGCGTCGGCACCGCTGACCCGGTAGTAGCGTTTGCGCACACCGACCTTGGTGAAGCCGAGGCTGGTGTACAGCGCGATCGCCGGCTCGTTGTCGGTGCGCACCTCCAGGAACACGGTCGACTTCGGGCCGACCTCACTGAGCAGCTCGACCATCATCTGCCGACCGATCCCCTGCCCCTGATAGCCGGGATCGACGCCGACGGTGTGGATCTCGTATTCGAACGGCGGCATGCGGCCCAACCGGGAGATGCCGGCGTACCCGACCAGCTTGTCGTCCACCCGGGCCGCGACGTACCGGTTGTGCGGGGCGGCCAGTTCACGCACGAATGCGAAATCCGGCCATGGATCGTCGCCGTCGAAGAGCAGGTTCTCCAACTCGGCACAGCGGGCGGCGTCATCTTTCTGCAACGGGCCGTAACGAATGTTCATCGCAGAACTCCGCGCTCGGCGAGCGTCTTCGCATCCGGGCGCCGCAGGTACAGCGGAACCAACGGCGCCGGCACCCCATCCCAATCGGACACGGCGGCAACCAGTCCCGTCGCCGTCGGGTAAGCGGGCCCGATCACCGGCAGGCCGAACAACGCGGCATGATCCGGCGATCCCGCCACGCCCGCGACATCACCGACCGGTACGTCGGCGGCGGCGGCGACGCCAGGACCGTCGACGCGGACCCCGTCGGCGTACCGCACCCAGTACACCTCCCGGCGGCGGGCATCGGTGACCACCAGGACCGCCCCGGAAGTCTGCGTCCCGATGCCGTCCAGGCTGCACACCCCGAACACCGGCCGATCCAGCGCGTGCCCGTAGGCGGCGGCGGTGGCCATCCCGACCCGCAGGCCGGTGAAAGGGCCTGGGCCGCAACCCACCACGACGGCGTCGAGGTCGGACATGGCCAAACCGGCGTCCGACACCGCCGCGACCACATTGGGGGTCAGCGTCTCGGCATGGGCGCGTGCGTCGAGGGTGATCCGCTGCGCGGCCACTGTCGGGTTGCCGGAGCCGTCGCGCACCACCACCGCGGCGGTGACGGCCGGAGTGGCGGTGTCGATGACCAGAATGGTGCGGATCATCGGTGGCTCCATCGCCATGTCGCGGTGCGCACTTCGCTCTCGGCGCTGCGCTCAAGCCTGACGTCGAGATGGTTCTCCGACAGCCGCTCGGCCAGACCTTCGCCCCATTCGACCACGACGACGGCGTCATCGAGGTCGGCGTCGAGATCCAGCGAATCGAGTTCGGCCAGCAGATCGGCACCGGTGTGTTCGAGGAGCCGGTAGACGTCGACATGCACCAGCTCCGGGGTTCCCGGCCGACGTGCCCGATGCACGCGGGCCAGCACGAACGTCGGTGAGGTCACCGGACCCTCCACATCCATGCCGAGCGCAATTCCCTTGGTGAAAGCCGTCTTTCCGGCGCCAAGCGGCCCGGACAGGACAACGACGTCGCCGGCCCGCAGTTGCCGGCCGAACTGCTCGCCGAGCGCGATGGTGTCCTCGACGGTGGGCAGTTCGCGGGTGCCGTCCTGCACCTTCGTGCTATCCACGGTTCCGGTCCTTGAGTCGTCGGGCGAATGCCACCAGTTTCGACGGGGTCGCACGCTCGACCAAGCTCACCAGCGCGTCGTTGATCAGCTCAGGCTGCTCCAGCTGCACGAGGTGTCCGGCACCGGCCACGATCAGCAATTCACTGTTGGGCAGCACCGCCGCCATCTCCTCGGAATGCACCATCGGCGTGAGTACGTCGTGATCGCCGCAGGCGATCAACGTCGGGATTCGAGCCAGCACGGGCAGCGCGGCGCTCTCGTCGTGGACTTCCAGGGCGTGCAGGAACTCCACCAGAGTCGCGATCGGCGTGTCGTGAATCATCTTCTCGGAGAACGCGACAACGCTCGGACTCATATGGTCGTCGCCGTACGAGGCGGCACGCAGAATGGGGCGGATCACCGAGCGCGCCGCACCGCGGGTGCGGTGGATCAGCCTGGGCGCGTACCGGGCGGCGAAGCGCACCGCCTCCAGCGCGGGGTTCTGCAGAATCTCGCCGAGCGGTGAGCGGGACAGCCCTTCGGCGGCAGACGAGATCAGCGCCGCGCCGACGATGCGGCTGCCGTAATGCTTGGGGAACTGGCGGGCATGCGACAGCACGGTCATGCCGCCCATCGAGTGTCCGACGAGTACCACCGGGCCACGCGGAACCATCACTTGCAGAATGGTTTCCAGGTCCTTGCCCAATTGCTCAACCGTGTAGGTGTCGACGGGCGCGGCGCTGGACTGGCCGTGGCCGCGCTGGTCGTAGAACACCATCCGGACCTGATCGCCCCACCGGGATGCCAGTGCCGCTCGCTGGAAATGGAACGATCCCATCTGCAAACAGAATCCGTGCGCGAACACCACGGTCAAGGGAGCGGTGGTGGGTCCGACCTCGCGCACCACCAGCGGGATACCGTCCGGGGTGGTCACCACACAACCACGGTCGGCGTCCAGCAGCCCGAAATCCTCACGCTGATAGACATCTTCGATACCCGACCGCTGCCCGAACGAACGAGCCGCCGAAACGCCGGCGACCGTGCCGACGGCGCCCAGTCCGGCGACCCCGGCCAGCAGACCGGCGCGCTTGCCGACGCCGAGACCCGGATGGTCAGCCTTGCGCGCCAACCGCTCAGCGCTCTTCTCGGCGCGGCGGGCCAGCCGCTGATCGATGCCGCGCGGCTTGGGACTCTTCTCCCCGTCACTGCCCATCGGCGCCGGGCTCCCGGTACGTGCGCACCACGCGTCCGCGCGGGCTGGTTACCACCTCGTAGTGGATGGTGCCGAGCAGGTCGGCCCAATCCTGAGCGGTCTGTTCACCGGATGTGCCCGGGCCGAACAGGATCGCCTCGTCCCCGGCGGCGGCTCCGGGATCGCCGGGACCGAGATCGACGACGAACTGGTCCATGCAGACCCGCCCGACACTGCGCCGCAGCCGCCCGTTGATCAGGATGTCGATGCGGCCGCCGAGTGTGCGATACAGCCCGTCGGCGTACCCGATGGGCAGCAACGCCAGATTCGTGTCCCGCTCCGCGATCCAGGTGTGGCCGTACGACACACCGTCACCAGCCTTGACCGGCTTGACCATCGCCACGGTGCAGCGAAGCGTCATCGCCGGGCGCAAGCCCATGTCGCCACGCTCCGGGATGGGGCTCAGCCCGTACACCGCGATGCCGGGGCGGACCATGTCGAAACCCAGATCCGGTCGGGTCATCGCCGACGGCGAGTTGGACAGGTGCGCGACGTCGAATTCGATTCCACGCGAACGTGCTTCGGCGATCATTGCGGTAAAGCGCTGCGCCTGAAGGTCGTTGAGCGGATCGTCGGGGACATCGCCGTTGGCAAGGTGCGACATGATGCCCCGCAGCCGGATCGCGTCGGCGGCCGCGGCGCGCTGGAGTTCGGTCAGCAGGGCCGGGTAGTCGGCGGCGCTGACCCCGTTGCGGTTGAGTCCGGTGTCGACCTTGACGGTGACCTCCGCCGTGCGCCCGGTGCGTTCAACGGCGTCGAGCACCGCACCGACCTGATGCACAGATGACACGGCGACTCCGACGTCGGCGGTCAGCGCCGGGGCGAAGTCGGTGCCCGGCGGGTGCAGCCACGCCAGAACCGGCGCCGTGATGCCACCCTGGCGCAGCGTCAGCGCCTCGTCGATCGTGGCCACTCCCAACTCGGCTGCACCGGCGTCCACCGCCGCACGGCCGGCCGCAACAGCGCCGTGGCCATAGGCGTCGGCTTTGACAACCGCCATCACCTGGGCGGAGCCCGCGTGCTCACGCAGAACGCGCACATTGTGGGCGATCGCCCCCAGATCGACGATCGCTTCGGCGCCGGGGCGCCAAACCTGGGTGTGCGTCGACGGGGTCAACGAAGTCGTGTGCATAGTCATGTCACCGCCGCCAATTGTCCCAGAAACCGACACGGGAGCCCGCATAGGGCGCTGACCTGTCATTTCCTGCCGGTGGGAGCGGTAGAGTCGGCCGAATGCGGGTGCTGTCGATGGACGACGCCGTCCTGGCCGAACGTCCCGACCTGAGCGGGCCGTCCGAGCAGCCGGCCCACGCCCGGATCGCCATCTGGCTGGAGAAACTGATCGTCTCCGGGGTGCTGGCGCCCGGCGACAAGTTGCCGGCCGAGGTCGAGATCGCCGGTGCGCTCGGCGTGAGCCGAATGACGCTGCGCCAGGCGCTGGCGGCAATCGAAGCCAAAGGGCTCATCAGGCGCAGTCGGGGACGCTTCGGGGGCAACTTCGTCGAGACGCCGCGGCTGGAGTTCGACCACATCGGCCTGCCCGGGTTCACCGAGCAGTTGCGCAGGCTGGATATGGCCGCCGGCGCACGGGTGATCGGCGCGGTTACCCGCCCGGCGACCGCCGTGGTGCGCCAGGCCCTGCGGCTCAAGCGCGGCGCCCAGGTGCACAAGGTCGTCCGGATGCGCTCGGCCAACAACACGCCGGTGCTGATCGAGGAGACGTACCTCCCTGCGGCCCGGTTTCCCGGACTGCTGTCCGCCGACCTGACCGGCTCGATGTACGCACTGATGGCGGACGAATTCGACACCCCGCTGCGTTCGGCGGACGAGCACATCGAGGCGGTGCCGGCCAGCGAGTCGTCGGCCGGGCTGCTCGGCGTTGCGATCGGCGATCCATTGCTTCTGGTCACGCGAACGGCCTACGACCGCAACGATGTTCCGGTTGAATTCTCCTACGACTATTTCCGCTCCGATCGCACCCGGATCCGGGTCAAGTCCGGCGTCGACCGCGGACCCGATGCCGCAGTGGAGACCTCGCCCGCGTCCTAACGTCGGAGCGCGTTTTGTCGGACCCTGCTGTCATCATGGAGTTATGTCCTCGACCGCCGTGCTCAGCCCGAAGGAGCGCCTGGAGGTGGTGTTCGAGGAGTTGGCGGAACTGGCCGGTCAGCGTAATGCGATCGACGGCCGCATCGTTAAGCTTGTCGCCGAATTGGATCACGACGAACTCTGCGGCATGACCGGGGCGCGCTCCGTCGCCGCCGTGGTGGCCTGGAAGCTGGGCACCTCATCCTCCAACGCCAACACCATTTCCGCTGTCGCGCACCGGTTTGCGGAGTTTCCCCGCTGCACGGCGGGCATGTTGGAAGGCCGGTTGTCGCTGGATCAGGTCGGCGTCATCGCCGAACGAGCCGCTGACGGCTCCGATGAGCACTACGCCCGGCTCGCCACGGTCGCAACAGTCAGCCAGCTGCGCACAGCCATCAAGCTCGAACCCAGGCCCGACAGCGCGTCCCGCCCAGAACCGCAACGCAACATCACCAAAACCTCGGGTGAAGACACGACCACCTGGAAGATCACCCTTCCGCACCGCGACGCAGCCACCGTCGACGCCGCACTGCAGTCCCACCACGATGCGCTGGTCGCAGACTGGAAACGCGACCACGACGCCGACTCTGCAGACAACGCGCCACCGTTACCGAACACCACCGATGCGTTCCTGAGCCTGGTCGAGGCAGGATGGGACACCGACGTGGCTCGCCGCCCCCACGGGCAACGCACCACCGTGGTGGTCCACGTCGACGTCGAAAAGCACACCGGGCAACTGCATCTGGGTCCGCTGCTCTCCGATGGCGATCGCCACTACCTGACGTGCGACGCCACCTGCGAAGCATGGTTCGAACGCGACGGCCAGCCCATCGGCGCCGGCCGCACCACCCGAACCATCAACCGGCGGCTCCGCCGCGCCCTCGAACACCGCGACGCCACCTGCGCAGTCCCCGGCTGCGGCGCCACCCGCGGGCTACATGCTCACCACATCCAGCACTGGGAAGACGGCGGCCCCACCGAACTGCACAACCTGGTGCTGCTGTGCCCCTATCACCACCGCGCACACCACCACGGAGACATCACCATCTCCGGGCCTGCGCACCAGCTCACCGTCGTCGACAGCGACGGCGACCCCCTCAGCTCGAGATCACTCGCCCGCCCACCCAACCATCCACCACCGACGGTCC
>JAKFVT010000030.1 GCA_021732005.1 Mycobacterium sp.
GGTCCAACCCTGTCCCGGGCCGACCGGCGAACGCGCCGACTGGAAGTGGTACCAACCCTTCCAACCGAAGGCACCACCGGAGACATAGCTCTCGAGTTCTGCCTCAGCGCTGAGATGATCACGCGTCGAGTTCGGCCAACGTGACCGCGAGATACGGGCCGCACGGATTGATGACCAACCCGCCGTAGCCATCCTTGCGGGCTATCTCGATTGCCATGGTGGTTGTGCTCGCCATGACGGCGTCGGCGGGGTTGTGCGCCGGTACCTCTGGGGCACTGGTGAACGCGAACAGACCGGGTGACCCGTCCGGCATCGCTGTTGCGCGGAAACCCATCTTCCCCGGCTGGGACGTCTCGTCGACCCCGAGGAGCAACGGTGCGTCTTGCTTGAGCAAGTCCAGTACCTGTTGCCGATCGATGCGCCCAGCAGCCAGATCGACGTGGCAGCTTTCCGGGCCGGCGCCGCGGCGGATCTGCAGCCGTGCGCCGGGCGCGAATCCGTTGGCGGTAGGTGCATCCGAGCCTGTGGTGTCCAACAGAAGGTCGCCGAACATGCACGACCGCAACACTTCTAGTGTGGTTGCCTGATTCGGCTGAGCTGCGAAGGATGCGACAGCCCTACGGACGATGGCGTTGTCGACGAGTTTCATGTCAGCCTTCCTTTCACTCCGCACTTACCAGCCACAAGGCCATTGAGTGGTTTTGTGTTCTTCGAACCGGGCGCCGCTTCCCGTCGCGCGCAACTCCGACGGGGATATTCCCCGCCAAGGCTGAGTAGATTCCGCCACAAGAGACGAAAGCCGCAGAGCCACAGCGAAAGTGGCACGCATCCGACGTCTCGATGATGCCGTCCTCGATCAGGACCAACTCACCTAGACTTTGCTCTGCGGTGAACCTGTCGACTGACTCAAGCGCTTGTTTGCGCGCCGCGGCGAGATCGATCTGCCTCGTCGATACCTCAGCCCCCAATAAGGTAATCTGCTCGCTCGGCGAGGAATTGCCGACAAAGCGCAATAAACGGCCAAGCGTGTAAAGCCCGCACAGCCCGCTTGACAGTTGTCTCCCTGCCACCCTGGGCAGCCACATTGCCCTGGCGCTCGCCAATATTTGTGGGATATTAGATACCCGATTACTCACGGGGATCGCAAGTACTGACGACCTCCGGCCCTAAGTCCACACCCAGTGAGAATCGGGCTTGCGCGCATGTATGGGATTCTTTGAATCCCTTGTTCACCAAGTCATCCCAAACCCATCAATAAGAGAAGGAATCTCCGAAATGTGTGCCCCGCTTCCCGCTACCGCATCAGATAGGTGTAGTAGCGTCTAATTGCTGCAAGCGCATCAGAAGACAGCTGAGGATGGCGTGCGCCCATCACGTCTCTGACGACATCGCCTCCGTCGCTCAACGTAAGACCGGTCCAATCAACTTCGACCTTCATCGCCTCGGCGAGAAGCTCTCGAACCCGTGCCAGTATTGGGACAGACCGACTTCCGAAGACTTGGTTAAACTCGTCTTCGTTCTTCCCCGGGTAGTGCCTCAGGTACACGCAGATACCCCCGTTAACCTCCTGCTCGGTCACATCGCTTGCCATTCGGCTCCCTCCTATCGTTGAAAAATTACGGTCGCGGCACCCGTGTCTGGATCGATCTGAATAATCGAAGTGACGTTGAGATTGTCCATCAAGCGCGGGATTTCCACCGTCTGCCATATATTTCCGGGGCGGAGGTTGCTTCCCACAACAGCTCTGACGACCCCACTAGCGTTGTCAGCGTATGCCGTCGACGCATCTTCCCAGAAGCGCACCGACTCGGGGTCCAAGTCGTTCCACACCGGCAACGGCGTGACGCCATTCTTCTCAAGAGCCATCTCAAGAGTCGTTCCGTTTGCGTCGCGCGCAATCTGCTCGGCGATCCCAGAGCCATCCGGACCAACCCCTGTTCCACTCGCGTCACGTCCAGACCAGTAGTACGCCGTATCAGGTTCAGAGGTTGTTAGTCCCCGGAGTTCGTCCAATGACGGCAAGCTACCCGGCGCGTACAGGCCTGGATCGGCTGCTTGCGCCACGATTTCGTCCCGCTGCTCAGGACTGAGGGTCGTCGGGTCCGAGCTTGGCGAGTCGTTATACGGACCCATCCCCGAGCCGTCGTGGGATCCGTGAGAACTGTTGCCGTCCGGCCCATCCGCACCGCGCTTTGGTGCATCACCATGGTCCCCGCCTCCATGATCGCCGGACCCGCCGTGCGAACCACCTCCGCCGTCGCCCGCACCCGGGTGCGGCCCATGCCCCGCCCCGTCGGCGGCTCCTTCGGCACCGTGTGCACCAACCGACAACGGCACTCGGTCGCCCGCGTCTCCCGCCGCAGACGGCAGCCCTTCAGGCGCGTGACCGCTGGAGCCACCCATCGAGCCCGCCGCAGGAGCACTCGCCGGCGCTGACTCGGCAGCGCCGGCAGCCCCGGCAGACGGAGCGCTCGCGGCAGCAGGTGCCGACTCCGAAGCCGCAGGCGCAGAGGGCACTTCAGCCTTCGGCGCAGGCGCAACGTCCGGAGTATGCGTCTCCGGTGCATGAGTCACCGGCGGGGAAACAGGATCACCAGAAGCAGAAGCAGGAGCCGACGTCGGCTTGCCGCCTGTCGGTGCAGGCTCAGAGTCACGCGGCGGCGGGCCTGGCTCCGATGGCTTGGGCACCGGGCCCGGACTTCCGGATGGCGGCTTGCCTCCATCAAGGCCTGTCTTGTTCAGGTCGTCGAGTTTCGCAGTGACACGGTCGACGTCGCTCGCGACACTGCGCAAACCACCTGTCGCCGAAGCAATCCCGCCTGCTTCGCCGGCGGCCCGCTCGGTCGCAGTCACTTCCGCACGCGCGGCCGCCCCCTCGGCGGCACGGGCACCACCGGCGGCTTTGACCCCCGCACCACCGGGAACGACGGCCGTAGCGATGTCGAAGCCCGCCTCGCCGAGTCCGAGGAACGGCCGGTTGCTGGTGAAGATGTCGTCGGAATGCGTGAGGTTCTTGACCATGTCGATGGAACCCTCGGGATCCTTCGCGAAGGCCATCGGGGCAGTCGCCGGATTGAGGATCTCGGCCATCTTGCCCAAACCCTCGAGAGTCGCCAACGTGCCTTTCGGATCACCAAGGGGATCGAATGCCGTCACCAGGCCGCCAACCGCGTTGATCGCACTGAGGGAGGCGCCGGTCGTTGCATCGGTGAATGCGTCGTTGATGTTAGCCGCGACCCGGCCCGCATCCTCGCCGAGATAGTTGACCAGTTCCACGCGCGTGACTATTTCCATTGCGCGGGTGTAGTTCTTGATGCTGTTGTTCAGCTGCGCGAGTAGTTCTTTCCGGGCGGCGGACTGCCGTTTGTGGTTGGCGATGACGGCTTTGATGTCGTCGGCCACCTCTTGGATCTTCTCTTCGGCGTCGCCGGTGATCAGCTCGAAGACCGTGCCCATGACACCTTGGTCGATGACCGACCCCACCACATCCTTGAGCTGGTTCAACAGATCGCGAATCGCGTTCTGCGTCGTCTCGACATCGGTTGCGAAGCTGCTCAATTGGTTCGAAAGCTTTTGCGCCTCGCCGGCCAGCGACGCCATCGCGGTGCCGACATCGCGCACCGCCGTCTTCATCGGCTCTTTGTCGGGCATCTGTTGCGTATCGATGGTGGCATACGCACCTGAGTTCGCCGCAGACACTCCGTGCAGCGGTGTGGCGAAATCGGCCCACGCGGCAGCGGCCGCCCTCAGCTCGGTGGGCTCACCATTCGGCCACCAGTCACCGACCAGAAACTCGACCAGATACCAGAGAACTGGTGGAGTTTGGCCGGGGCCGTTGATATCTGGATCGCCACCCGGAGCCGAGTACACCGGCGGGGCTATCGGCGCAGGCAGCGGTGCGGCCCCACCGCCGATATCGGCTGCGGCCTCGGCGCGAGAATAGTTGGTCGCGGAGCCCTGAATCAGATACCCGATGTGACGTAACGCGTTGACGCCCTTACCCACGGCGTCGACCAACGCACTGGCGGAATCCTGATATGCGAATCCGAAAGCGGTTCCAGCGGCGTCTTGACCCGTGTTCGCGTTGTACGACCCCGTCAGCGCGCCGACTGCCGCGGAGAGTCCCTCACTGAGGCCGGCGACCGCCGAGCCCGCGCCCGATAGCGCCGGCGGATCCACCCGCAACGGCTCACCCATGGCGACTCACCGCGGACACCGGCTAGCCCCAGATTCTCAGGTTCGCCTCGACCGCGCCACTATAAGAGGTGTGGGCATGGGCCCCCGCTGAGCGCAACTGCGCCAGCGCATTTCGCATCATGTCAGCCCCCTCCTTCCACTGTTTGTGGACGGCGGCATGGGATTCGCTGGCAACCCCGTCCCACTGCGCATGCAGATTGGCCACGACGGCGTCGCACTCTTCGAGCATCGAGTCGACCACCGTCTGGTAGGACGCCATGCGCTCGACGATGTCGGCCAGCCGGTCCAGATCGACCGCGAACGCGTCAGCCACGGTGAACTCCTCGCAACTCTGACGCCGACGCCTGCTCGTGAGCCTCGAATGCTTGGCCCGCTTGACCCAGTCGCTCCGCGATGGCCGCCAGCGCCTGCTGCACTTTCAGCGATCCGTCATGCCACTGCCGCCAGGCGGCGCCATACGCTCCGCCTGCGGAACCCTCCCAGTTTCCCAGCACCTGCTGGGCCTCGCTGTCCAGATCACGCAGGCCGGCCTGCAGATGCTGCGCTCCTGCGGTCAACGCCTCACAAGCAGCCCGCAGAACTGCAGGGTCCACCTTCAAAACGCCGCCGTCCCCACTCACAGAGCAAACGCTACTGGCTTGACAGCGCCTGCACAATTCACCCCTGAACAGCAGCTGAAGCCCGGAGAGCAGCAGATGCCGCTACCCGAACAGGGTCCGGATCGGCTCGCTGCCGTCCCAGTCCACCGCCGCCTGTCGCACCAGTTCGCCCATCCCGACGGTTGCCGGGGTGAGCTCCATCAACTCGATGATCGTCGTCGCTGTTCCGGGCGGCGGTTCGAAGTACGCATAGCGGGCCGTGCCCGGCTCGCCACCCGACCACACCACCGGCCAGCCTGCGGCCTGCCCGGCCGCCAACGCGGCGTCGTAGTCCTCGGCCCAATAGGCCAGCTGGTGGAAGCCGTCCCCGCCGGCCGAGGTGAACTCCGAGTAGATCGACGGCGCATCGTTGTCCTGGTGAATGACCTCGATCTGCATGTCGCCACTGTTGGCCAGCCCCAACGTCAGCTTCACCGTGCACGGCTCGCCGCGGTAGACCCCGGTCTGCTCGATACCGCGCAGCACATAGAACGGGCCGACACCGAGGTCCAGCCAAGTCGCGAGTGCGGCGTCGAAATCCTGCACGATGTAACCGATTTGGCGGATCACACCGGGCAGCACAGGTCCAGGCACCAGATCTCCTCTCAGCCGGGCAGCACCGGCACCGCGCCGGGCGTCAGGAAAGGCCGTACATCCGACCAGGATTGGCTGTTCTCGGCACTGTTACCGGAGAGCTGCAGCACTCCGCGACTGTCGGACACATACACCGCCGCTGGGTTGGCTGCGACCGCGGTCACCGGCATCACGATGTTGCCGCTCGGCCCGTCGGAGTTCACCCCGTCGATGTTCACGTACGACACCGGATGCGCGGCATCGGTTCGGGTGACGACGATGTCGTCACCGGTACGCCACGACAACGACACCACCGACGACCCCAGTCCGAAACCGAGCCGACGCGGATAGGTCAGCGCGAACTCCCCGGCCGGGGTCTGCTCCACATTCGCCAGAATCACTTGCCCGTTGACCACCATCGCAGCTCGGGTGCTGTCCCGGGAGAGCTGCAAATCGGCTATCGCACCGGGGAATTGCGACGCCACCGCCGCGGAGTCCACCGGGATCCGGGCGGGCTGCCCGGACGCCTGCTCCTGGATCACCCTTACGACGCTGTTGCCGTCCACGACCACCCACACGGCGTCGTCCAGCGCCCAGGACGGTCGTGTCAACGACCGCGCATCGGTGGCTTTTGCCGCCACTCCACCGTTCGGGCCGATCCACACCGTGGAGACCGTGTCCGGCGCGCCGGGCCGCTGCACCGTCACGGAGGCGATCGCCTGGCCGGTCCGCGACAGCGCCGCCGACACCTGATCGTTCATCTGGCCGAACGATCCGGGAACCGGTGTGGCTCGCTGCCCGTCCAGCGACACCAGCGATCCGCGGATCAGCGCATGCACACCGGCCGCGGCGCCGTCGACCGCACCCGGGTCGGTGGCCGCCACATCGGTGGTGTCCCAGCCGTCGGCGAACCGGTCATCGAGCGCCGCGCCGTCGGCGTTGATCACGTAGGGGCCCTTGATGTCGGCGCGGGCCAGCGTCCAAATGATTTGGGCGGCAAGCAGTTGCCGGCTGTGCGGGTCGGTGGTGGTCAGGTTCTCGAGGTCGACCTTCGCCCCACCGTAGCCGCGACCGATACCCGTCTTGCCGCCGTCCGCCCGGGTCACCGGACCGATCAGTTTCACCGGCCCCAGGAGGTTGCGCACCGTGCGTGCCATCTCCGGGCGGGGCCCGGCGATCAACTTCGTCATCAGTTCGGTGGCCAGCTGGTCGGCATCCGACACCGCCACGTAGCGCGGATCGGGAACGACGGTCTTGCCGGTGGGGTCGACGAAGTACAGGGTGTTGCGCTTGTAGGTGGCCTGGAACTGTTGCCAGTCCAGGAACACTCCGTTGGGCAGCTTGTTGATCCGCCAGCCGTCAGGTGTCTGGACCAATTCGAGCGGGCCCGGGTCGGGTAGTTGTCCTTCGGCGGTTTCGAAGACGCCCACATCCGACAGCGACCCGAGCATGTCGGCCTTCATCGTCACCGCAACCCGTTCAGTGGAGCGGGTTTCGACGAACACGACGTTGTCGATCAGCAGGGCGCTGCCTTGGTCATCCCAGCCGCTGGAGGCCGAAGCGGTGAGGAATTGTCGCGCCGCCAGATGCCGGTTCGCCGGGTCGGCGGTGGCCTTGAGGAATTCCCGCAGCAGCTGGTCGGGGTCCATTCCGGGGGTCGGCTTGGGCAGGCTCTTGGGCTGGGGCCGTTCGACGGTCCCGATCGCTTGCGGCGCGGAGGAATTCGGCACCCCGGCGCATCCGCCGCCCAACATCGCGACCAACCCGGCCACTACCAGGGCCAGCAGCCGGCGTGTCACACGCTCTCCCCCGCCGGCTCCCGCTGCCGAACCTGGCGCGAGTCCTTGCGACTATCACGTTCTGCGGCAACGGGTTTGAGCGGCAACGGGCTGGTGGTGACCTTGTGGCCGCGCACCAGCGGAAGGGTCAGCCGGAAGCAGGCACCCTTGCCGGGTTCCCCCCACGCCTCGAGCCGGCCCTGGTGCAGCCGGGCATCCTCGATGCTGATCGCCAGGCCCAAACCCGTTCCGCCGGAACGACGCACGCGGGAGGGGTCCGAGCGCCAGAACCGGCTGAACACCAGCTTCTCCTCGCCGGGACGCAGGCCGACACCGAAGTCGCGGACGGTGACGGCGACGGTGTCCTCGTCGGCGGCCATCCGGATGTGGACCGGCTTGTGCTCAGCATGGTCGATCGCATTGGCGATCAGGTTGCGCAGGATGCGCTCGACGCGGCGGGCATCGACCTCGGCGATGACCTCGCTGTCCGGCAGGTTGACCATCAGTTCGATGCCGGCCTCGTCGGCCAGGTGCCCGACATTGCCGAGCGCGCTGTTGACCGTGGAGCGCAAATCGACTGCCTCGACCGAGAGTTCGGCGACGCCGGCGTCGTGGCGGGAGATCTCGAGTAGGTCGTTGAGCAGGGTCTCGAATCGGTCGAGCTCGTTGACCATCAACTCGGTGGACCGGCGCAGCGCCGGGTCCAGATCCTCGGAATGGTCGTGAATCAGATCGGCTGCCATCCGCACAGTGGTCAGCGGCGTGCGCAGTTCATGGCTGACGTCCGAGGTGAACCGGCGCTGCAGATTGCCGAACTCCTCGAGGTTGGTGATCTGGCGCTGCAGGCTTTCGGCCATGTCGTTGAACGACACCGCCAGTCGCGCCATATCGTCCTCGCCGCGCACCGGCATCCGCTCGGACAGATGGCCCTCGGCGAAGCGTTCGGCGATCCGCGATGCCGAACGCACGGGCAGCACCACCTGCCGGGAAACCAGCAGGGCGATCCCGGCGAGCAGCACCAGCAGGACCAGACCGCCGGTGGCCATCGTTCCGCGCACCAACGTGATCGTGTTCTCCTCGCTGTTGAGCGGGAACACCAGGTAGAGCTCGAGATTGGGCACCCGCGCGGGCACCGGGGTGCCGATCAGCAGCGCCGGACCAGAGAACGATTCGGTGCGCACCGTCGAGTACTGGTAGCTGACCTGGCCGGCTTTGACGAAGTCGCGCAACGATTTCGGAATCTGGTCGACCGGTCCCGCAGCGGTGGCCGCCCGCGGTCCATCGCCGGGGACCATCAACACTGCGTCGAACGTGCCGGCCAACGCCGCGCCGGACGACTGGCCGGTCTTGGAGATCAAGGTGTTGCGGGCCAGCTGCAGGCCGCTGTCCAGAGACCGCGCCTCTTCACCACTGACCGTTCCGCTGACCGTATTGCGCGCCCGATCCAGTTCCTCGGTCGCCGCGTGGACCTTGACGTCAAGCACCCGGTTGGTGATCTGGCTGGTGAGCACGAAGCCGAGCGCCACGATGACGGCGGCCGACAGACCCAACGTCAGCACAACCACCCGCAACTGCAGCGACCGGCGCCAGATCAACCCCAGTGCTCGACTCAGCGCACTCGTACCCCGAACCAGGGGACCCGATCGTCCCCACGGACCGCGGATGCGCCGCCTCGAGCCGAACATCACCTGCGGCGCTCCTCCGCGCGCGTCACGGCGGTCCGGCCTTGTAACCCACTCCTCGAACGGTCAGCACCACCTGCGGGTTCTCCGGGTCCTTCTCGACCTTCGCCCGCAACCGCTGGACATGCACGTTCACCAAACGGGTGTCGGCGGGGTGGCGATATCCCCACACCTGTTCGAGCAGCACATCTCGAGTAAACACCTGGCGTGGTTTGCGTGCCAGCGCCACCAGCAGGTCGAACTCCAGCGGCGTCAGCGAAATCTGCTCACCCTCCCGAGTGACCTTGTGCGCAGGCACGTCGATGTCGATGTCGGCGATCGAGAGCATCTCGGCCGGCTCGTCCTCGTTGCGCCGCAGCCGGGCACGGACGCGGGCCACCAGCTCCTTGGGTTTGAACGGCTTCATCACGTAGTCGTCGGCGCCCGACTCCAGGCCCAACACCACGTCGACCGTGTCGGTCTTGGCGGTGAGCATGACGATCGGCACGCCGGAGTCCGCGCGCAGCACCCGGCACACGTCGATGCCGTTCATGCCGGGCAGCATGAGGTCCAGCAACACCAGATCGGGGCGGAGCTCACGCACAGCCGTCAGCGCCTGCGAGCCGTCGCCGATGACCGCGGTGTCGAAACCCTCGCCACGCAAAACAATGGTGAGCATCTCGGCCAGCGATGGGTCGTCGTCGACTACGAGAATCCTTTGCCTCATGGTGTCCATGGTGTCACCGAATTGCGACAAACCCCGGCTACCACACGGGCGAGTTGCCACATTTCCGCTGCGTGGGGTCCTCTAACCGAGCAGCGAGGCCGCCAAGGCCGCCGGATCGACGTCCGGGGCGACGATCGACCAGGGCCCACCCCAATTAGCGGCACCCAGTTCGGCGTACACCGCGCCCGTCCGGCGCTGCAGTCCGTCGTCGCGCTCATAGGCGTCACGGGCCCGGTCGACCTCCTGCTGTGCCCGGTGCCTGGCCCGCTCAGCGGCCAACTCGACCGAGGCGTCGAGCAGGATCTGCCGATCGGGTTTAGGCAGGGCGAACCGGCCGTACTCGAGTTCACCCACCCATGACACCGCCTCACCCGAGGCGTCCTGATGCAGGCGGGCCGCGCTGTACGCCGCGTTGGACGCGACGTAGCGATCGAGGATCACCACATCGTGTCGACGACGGAGATCGGCGATCTGATCGATCGCCCCGGCCCGGTCGAGGGCGAACAGCGTCGCCATCGCATACACCGATGAGGCCAGGTCACCGTGCTGACCGTGCAGTGCCTCGCTGGCCAGGTCGGCGGTGATCGACTGGCCGTAGCGGGGGAAGGCCAGCGTGGTGACCGACCTTCCGCCCGCTTCGAACGCGCGCTGCAGACCCTGCGTCAGGGTGCGCTTGCCTGCGCCGTCGAGTCCCTCGATGACGATGAGCACGCCGGGAGCCTAGTCGGTTGAGCCTCAGCTGCCCTTGTTGATGATGTCGACGTAGTAGTTGCCGGTGCTGTTGTTCCTGCGCAGCGCGTAGATCTGCCCGGCGACACCGGTGTCGACCGTGTAGACGTAGTCGCCAAGCTTTACGGTGGCCACGACCTTGTTGGTCACCGGGTTGTATACCTTCACGGCGCCATTGGCCGTGCCCGCGGAGAGGGAGTCGTAGGAGTTGATGACGACCAGCCCGTCGGACCCGATCGCATTGAACGTCGCGCGGCCATTGTTGCCGAGCGCCAACGGAATTGACGAAACGGAACCGGTGGCGGTGTCGATCACCGAGCTGGGTGTGTAGACATGCCCGGCATCGGCCACAAAGCGCGTTCCATTCAAATAGAACGTCGTATTGCCATTGCTGATCCCGACGGGAGTGCCCACTACGCCACCGGCTCCGACCGCCGCAACCCCCTGGGTGGAGTTGGTGAGATAACCGATCACGTAGACACCGTTGGGGCCGGCCGCGAGAGCGGGTCCGTCCCGATAAGCCAATGCGGAGCTGACGATGAAGCTGGTGAGGAGTGCTTTGTCCGCGGTGCCCGCACCCGGGTTGATCGTCCACAGGGTCGGCTTGTAGACGCCACTGTCAAGGCTGGTACTCGCGGCAAAGACTCCCGCGTTGGTCGCCACGAGCGATACGTCCGAGGTGGCCCCGAGCGGGATCGTCTTCACGATGCCGGTGTCGCTGACCATGATCACCGGGCGGTCGGTGGCCGAGAATCCGGTGATGTAGACGTTGGTGTCACCGCCGACGCCGGCAACGATGTTGTAGGTGCCGGAGCTGTTCTCGCTGTAGGTGAACTGGCTGGGATCGAGCGCGATGGCGCTGTGTGCACCGCCGCCGTCGGCGGGATAGATCTGAAGCTCCGCCCCGGTGGTGGTTCCGCCGGCGCTGAAGGTCAGCGACAGGGCGTAGATCCGTCCGTCGGACCCGACCGTCATGGGCGGCGCATTGACGCCGTGGCCAGCACCGAGGGGGACGGTGCCGGTCACCTTGTAGTCACCGGATCCTTGGCTCGATCCGGGGCCGCGGAAGAGCTTGCTGATCTGGGTGATGATCGCCTGGGGTATGGCGAGGATCTGCTTGATGAGGTTCGCCACCCCGTTGAGCACATGCTGAATAGGGTTGGCCGCCGCGGTGGCGCGGGAGATGGCCGACACGTCGGAGGTGACGGGGGCGCTCAGCGCGGCGGCATTCGGTGGGCTCTCCGCCGCGGTGCGCGCTGCGGCCGCCGGCGCCGGCACCGCACGAACGCTTACCGGAAGGCCCGCAGCGGCCAGTGGTGCCACCGTGACGCGCTCGGGTTTGGGCTTGGTGGCAGCGCTCTTGGCGGGGCCGGCCTTGGTGCGATTGGTGTGGCCGGTGCTCGCGCTTTGCGCGTGGTCGGCCTTCGAAGTGCCAGGGGGGCTCCCGGTGTCGGCGCTGGCGGCGGCCGCGCCGCCGACTGCCACCCCCAGCCCGGCTGCCACGGCCAGCCCGCTGAACCACAGGACGTTCTTGTTCTCCGTCATGGCGCCTCCAAGGCAACATGTAGCAAATTAACCAGCTGGTAAATCGCTGCGAGATAGCTGGGAAATTACCACAGACTTGGGGATTCAGTGAAGAGCCGGTTTTCGCCGGAAACGACGGCGCCGAGTGTGCGCGCAGGGCACACACTCGGCGCGATGTCGGTCGATCAGTAGCGGTAATGCTCCGGCTTGTACGGACCCTCGACGTCGACGCCGATGTACTCCGCCTGCTCCTTGGTGAGCTTGGTCAACGTGCCGCCGAGAGCCTCGACGTGGATCCGAGCGACCTTCTCGTCCAGGTGCTTGGCCAGCCGGTAGACCTCGTTGTCGTACTCGTCGTTCTTGGTCCACAACTCGATCTGGGCGATCACCTGGTTGGAGAAGCTGTTGCTCATCACGAACGACGGGTGACCCGTCGCGTTGCCCAGGTTCAGCAGCCGGCCTTCGGACAGCACGATGATCGACTTGCCGGAGTCTCCGAAGACCCACTCGTCGACCTGCGGCTTGATATTGATCCGCGTGGCACCCGAGCGCTCGAGGCGCGCCATCTCGATCTCGTCGTCGAAGTGACCGATGTTGCCCAGGATCGCCTGGTGTTTCATCGCCTTCATGTGTTCCAGGGTGATGATGCCCTGATTACCGGTCGCGGTGATGACGATGTCGGCCCAGCCGATCGCCTCTTCGACCGACTTGACCTCGAAGCCGTCCATCAACGCCTGCAGCGCGTTGATCGGGTCGATCTCGGTGACCGCCACGCGGGCGCCCTGAGCCTTGAGCGCCTCGGCGCAGCCCTTGCCCACATCGCCGTAGCCACACACCAGGGCCGCCTTGCCGCCGATCAGCACGTCGGTGCCGCGGTTGATGCCGTCGATCAGCGAGTGCCGGGTGCCGTACTTGTTGTCGAACTTGCTCTTGGTGACCGAGTCGTTGACGTTGATGGCCGGGAACGCCAGTTCACCGGCGGCGGCGAACTGGTACAGCCGCAGCACACCGGTGGTGGTCTCTTCGGTCACGCCCTGAACCGACTCGGCAATCTTGGTCCACTTGTCCTTCTCGGTCTCGAAGCGCGCACGGACCAGCGCCATGAAGACCTTCCACTCGTCGGAGGCATCTTCCTCGGTGGGGGGCACCACACCGGCCTTCTCGAACTGCGCGCCGCGCAGCACCAGCATGGTGGCGTCGCCGCCGTCGTCGAGGATCATGTTCGCGGGCTCGCCGGGCCAGGTGAGCATCTGCTCGGCGGCCCACCAGTACTCCTCCAGCGTCTCGCCCTTCCAGGCGAAGATCGGGACGCCCTTGGGCTCTTCGACGGTTCCATGCGGGCCGACGACGGTTGCGGCCGCGGCGTGGTCCTGGGTGGAGAAGATATTGCAGCTCGCCCACCGGACTTCAGCACCGAGAGCAACCAGCGTTTCGATCAGCACCGCGGTCTGGACGGTCATGTGCAGCGAACCCGAGATCCGCGCGCCCTTGAGCGGCTGGACGTCGTGGTACTCGCGGCGCAGCGCCATCAGGCCGGGCATCTCGTGCTCGGCGAGCCGGATCTCCTTGCGGCCGAATTCGGCCAGCGAAAGGTCGGCGACCTTGAAGTCGATGCCGTTGCGCACATCGGCGGTCAGTTCAGACATGTAGAGCCCCATTTCGTTCGTCATTTGCCGGTGAGCGCGCGATACGCGCGCTGGCGACACCCTCAGCCTGCGGGCTCGCGGGACAGGCGCTTCACGCGCTCTGACAGCTAAGGAATATCGACTACACCGTAGCGTTCGGCGAACGGCGTCATCAATCGGGCCAGGTCTAAGGCCACATCGTGGTCGGCCTCGGGCGGCATCGACACGTAGCTCATCGCCAGCCGCACTATCGCGCGCGCCAGCACCCCCGAGTCGGCCTCGCTGGCGCTGACCCAGCTGTTCATGAAGGACTCGGTGAGCTTGGCCGAGGCGCGGGTGATGATCGGCGCGCTGTCGGTGGTGATCATCTGCAGCAGGTCGGGTTTGGCGACGCCCGTCAGCAGCGAGATCACCAGCGGGTCGGCTGCCGATTCGGTGAAAAACACCCGGAAGCCTTCGGTGAAGGCGGCCAGCACGTCGCCGACGTTGGAGCTGATCGCGGTTCCGATCGCGTCCACCAGGCGGTCGGCCAACCGGATCGCGTACCCCTGTGCCAGTCCTTGGCGGGAGCCGAATTCGTTGTAGATGGTCTGGCGGCTGACCCCGGCGGTGCGCGCCACGTCGGACAGGGTGATCGCGGACCAGTCCTTGGTCAGCAGTTCCTCGCGCATCGCGTCGAGGACCGAGTCCCGCAGCAGCGCGCGAGAGGCCTCGGGATAGGGCACCCGAGGACTCTTCACATGCGCGAGAGTAGTAGTCACGGCCTCGCGACTTCCACCATCTCGAAGTCCGACTTCGCCGCGCCGCAGTCCGGGCAGCTCCAGTCCTCCGGGATGTCGTCCCAGCGGGTGCCCGGGGCGATGCCGTCCTCCGGCCAGCCTTTGGCTTCGTCGTACTCGAATCCGCACTGCACGCAGATGAACAGCTTGTAGTCCTGCTCGCTCACTGTTTGACACCTATCTCTTCGAAGTCGATTTTTTCTCGCACCCCGCAGTCGGGGCAGCACCAGTCGTCGGGTACCTCGGTCCAGGCGGTGCCGGGCGGGAAGCCCTCCCGCGCAGCACCTTTCGCTTCGTCGTACACGTAGTCACAGATCGGGCACTGGTAGGCGCTCATGCGGGCACCCCGTACCGGGCCAGGATCTTCGCCCGACGGCGCGGGTCGATGTTGACCTTGGTGATGTCACCGTCGTAGTGCTCGATGACCCGGTGGTCCATCATCCGCCGCCACACCCACGGGAAGTACGTCACACCGATCAAAGTCGCGTAGCCGCTGGGCAATTCGGGCGCCTCGGACATACTGCGCAGCGTCTGGTAACGCCGGGTCGGGTTGGCGTGGTGGTCACTGTGCCGCTGCAGGTGATACAGGAACAGGTTGGTCACCAGATGGTCGGAGTTCCAGCTGTGCTGCGGCGAGCACCGCTCGTAGCGGCCGTTCTCGTTCTTTTGGCGCAACAGCCCGTAGTGCTCCAGGTAGTTCACCGATTCCAGCATCGCGAATCCGAACACCGCCTGGATGATCAGGAACGGAATCAGCGCGGGGCCGAACACCGCGATGAGCGCACCGAACAGCACCACCGACATCAGCCAGGCGTTCAGAACGTCGTTGCCCAGCCAGGTACGCGGATCCCACGGGCTCTTGCCGAGCCGGCGAATGCGGGCTGCCTCGAGCTTGACCGCCGAGCGGGCGCTACCAAACACGCTGCGCGGCAGGAACTCCCAGAACGTCTCTCCGAAGCGGGCCGACGCCGGATCCTCCGGGGTGGCGACGCGGACGTGATGGCCGCGGTTGTGCTCGATGTAGAAGTGGCCGTAGCAGGTCTGGGCCAGCGTGATCTTGGACAGCCAGCGCTCCAGTGAGTCCTTCTTGTGTCCCAGTTCGTGCGCGGTGTTGATGCCCGTTCCGCCGAGCACGCCCACCGACAGCGCCAGACCGATCTTGGCGAACCAGCTCAGTGAGCCCTCGTAGCCCAGCCAGCTGAGGTTCGACGCGGTGAACATATAAGCGCCGAAGATCAGGCTGAGGAATTGGAACGGGATGAACGCATACGTGCAGTACCGGTAGTACTTGTCGTTCTCCAGGTACTCCATCAGCTCGTCCGGCGGGTTCTGGCCGTCGCGGCCGAACTTCAGGTCCAGCGCCGGAAGCAGCGCGTAGATCAGGAACGGGCCGACCCAGAAAAACACCTGGGAAGCCGCGGTCCAGCCGAGCTGGTTCAGACCCCAGATGACCGGCAGCACCACGAACAGTGCGGTCGGTGCGATCAAGCCCATCAACCACAGGTACCGCTTCTTGTCCCGCCAGCGCGCGGACGGCGCAGGGCCGGTGGCGGTGTCCAGTTGAGACGTCACGACAGTTGCCTCCCAAGTCAGGTTTCGATGACTTGACTATAGAGGCGGATTTGTCGGGTGTCTAGACAAATGAGGCTTATTTGTAAATCAGCTGGCCGCGGCGGCCTCCCGCTTGGCCAACACCGAGTGGGACCGCCCGTAGAGCAGGTAGAACCCCACCCCGATGACCATCCACACCAGGAATCGGATCCACGTCAGGCCGGTGAGGTTGAGCATCAGCCAGCCACACGCCGCGATCGACAGGATGGGCAACACCGGGACCAGCGGTGCGCGGAACCCGCGCTCCAGGTCCGGGCGGGTCCGCCGAAGGATGATCACGCCGGCCGAGACCAGGATGAACGCGAACAGCGTCCCGACGTTCACCATCTCTTCGAGCTTGTCGATCGGGAAGACGGTGGCCGCGACGGCGGTCAGCACACCGACCAGCACGGTGATCCGCACCGGGGTACCGCGATTCCCCGTCTGGGCCAGCTCACGCGGCAGCAGACCGTCACGGGCCATCGCGAACAACACCCGCGACAACCCCAGAATGAGCACCATCACCACGGTGGTCAGACCGGCCAGCGCACCGATCGAAATCACCTTCGCCGCCCAGTCCACCCCGTTGATCGAGAACGCGGTGGCCAGGTTGGCGTGACCGTTCTCGGCCTTGTCGCGCAGCTCGCTGTACCGGACCATGCCCGACAACACGATGGACACCGACACATAGAGGACGGTGACGATCGCCAGCGAGGCGAGGATGCCCCGCGCGACGTCGCGCTGCGGGTTCTTGGTCTCCTCGGCCGTCGTGGCCACCACGTCGAACCCGATGAACGCGAAGAACACAATCGAGGCGCCGGCCAACACACCGTAGAAGCCGTAATGACTGCTCTCCGCACCGGTCAGCAGCGAGAACACCGACTGGTTGACGCCGGTCCCCGACCCGCTGTCACCGGCTTCCGACGGCGGAATGAAGGGCGAGAAGTTGGCCGCCTTGATGTAGAACGCCCCGACGATGACGACGAGCAAGACGACCGCGACCTTGATGGCCGTGATCACCGCGGACACGTTCGCCGACAGCTTGGTGCCCAACGCGAGCAGCGTGGTGACGATCGCGACGATGAGCAGCGCACCCCAGTCGAAGTTCAGCGGTCCGATGGCCACGACCCCACCGGAGAAACCGAAGACGGTGCCCAGATAACTGGACCACCCCTTGGCCACCACGGCGGCGCCGACCGCGAACTCCAAGATCAGGTCCCAGCCGATGATCCAGGCGACGAACTCCCCGAAAGTCGCGTACGAGAAGGTGTAGGCGCTGCCCGCCACCGGCAGCATCGAGGCGAACTCGGCGTAACACAGCGCGGCCAACCCGCAGGTCACGGCGGCGATGACGAAGGATACCGAGATGGCGGGACCGGTGATGTTGCCGAAAGTCGACGCGGTGACGGTGAAGATGCCTGCGCCGACGACGACGGAGACGCCGAAGACCGTGAGATCCCACCACGTCAGATTTTTGCGGAGCCGGGTGCCCGGCTCGTCGGTGTCGAGGATGGACTGTTCCACCGACTTGGTCCGCCACTTAGAGGTCGTCTGCATGTTCCTTTTAATACCCCGGTTAGGCATTCTCTGAGCGGGGAACTATGAAGCCGTGGGCCAACCCCCGAAGCGTCACCATGCCATCGTCATCGGGGCCAGCATCGCAGGGCTGTGCGCTGCCCGTGTGCTGTCCGATCACTACGAGCGGGTGACCGTTTACGAACGCGACACCCTGCCCCCGCAACCCGCCCACCGCGGCGCGGTGCCCCAGGACCGGCACGTACACATCCTGATGGCACGGGGTGCCCACGAGTTCGAAGCACTGTTTCCCGGTCTGCTCGACGACATGGTCGCCGCCGGGGTGGCCAAACTGGAGAACCGCCCCGACTGCATCCACTTCGGCGCCGCCGGCCATGTGCTGGGCACCGGGCATACTCTGCAGCGCGAGTTCACCGCCTACGTGCCCAGTCGCAAGCAGCTCGAGTGGCAGATCCGCCGACGTACCGCCGCCCTGCCAAACGTCGACATCGTGCAGCGCGACGTGAACGCGCCGCGATTCGACGGCGAGCGCCAATCGGTCATCGGAGTCGAGTTGTCCGCACCCGGCGAGGACGAGTTCGTGGCCGCCGACCTCGTCGTGGATGCCTCCGGTCGCGGCACCCGGTTACCGTCGTGGCTGGATGAGTGGGGGTTCGCCCGCCCCCGTGAACAGACCATCGATGTCGGAATCTGCTACGCCACACAGCAGTTGCGCATCCCCGACGGCCTGATCACCGAGAAGGTCGTAGTGGCAGGCGCATCGCGGCGCCAGCAGGCCGGGCTGGGCATGCTGTTCTACGAGGACGGCACCTGGGGCCTGACCACGTTCACCGTCAATCACGTCCCACCGCCGCAGACGCTGCCCGAGATACACCAGATCGCCGGCGAGGCGCTACCGGCACCGCTGGCTGCCGCGATTCGCCAGGGAGAACCCTTGGGCGACATCGCTTTCCACCGCTATCCCGTCAGCCGGTGGCGCCGGTACGACAAGCTTCGACGCTTCCCCGCCGGGATAGTGCCGATCGGTGACGCCGTCGCGAGTTTCAACCCGACCTACGGCCAGGGCATGACGATGACCGCGCTGCAGGCCGGCCATCTCCGCCGGCTGTTGGACTCC
The DNA here is from genome assembly GCA_021732005.1 of Mycobacterium sp. Taxonomy (GTDB): domain Bacteria; phylum Actinomycetota; class Actinomycetes; order Mycobacteriales; family Mycobacteriaceae; genus Mycobacterium. Next base: position 18,475 of record JAKFVT010000030.1, read on the forward strand.
GGTACCGACGACCTGGCCTACGAACTGGCCCGCGCCACCGCTAAATCCACTTATCCCGTCTGGACGATGAACGCGATCGGCGACCTGACCCTGCACGGCACCGTGGGCTCGGCGCCGTGGTGGTACCAGCCGGTCGGGTCGTTGTTCGATCAATTCCTCGGCGCCGCGGAGACCGACCGTGTTCTGGCGGAATGGTTTCTGCGCCGGTTCAGCCTGCTGGACAGTCTGTACATGGTTCCGCCCGCATCGATGATCGGCCGCGCGATCCGCCACAACATGTCGTCGTGGTGGGCGCAGAAGCGGGCTACCGCGCCAGCGCTCGATCCAGATCCGGTTCCAGGTAGATAACCCGCGCGGCGGGCACCGCCGAGCGCACCGCCGCCTCCGCGGCGTCGATGGTGACGGCCACCGTGGCCAGGTCGGTGTCGGGGGCCAACGCGATCTTGGCCCCGACGAGCATCTCCTCGGGACCCAGGTACTGGGTTCGGAGGTGGATGACCCGGTCGACGTTGGCGGTCTGCTCCAAGGCCGACTGGATCGCCCGGCATTCGTCGGGGGTGGCGCCCTCACCGATCAGCAGGCTGTGCATCTCGACCATCAGAATCACCGCGATTACACCGAGCAGCACCCCGATCAAGAGGGTGCCGACGCCGTCCCAGACCGGATTGTCGGTGAGGATCGTCAAGCCCACGCCGGCCAGCGCGAACACCAGACCGATCAGGGCACCGGTGTCCTCCAGCAGGACCACGGGCAGCTCGGGATTGCGCGACCGGCGGATGAACTGCCACCACGAGCTGTTGCCCTTCAACGGACGTGACTCCACCATCGCGGTACGAAAGCTGTAGGACTCCAGGCCAATTGCCACCGCCAGAATCACCACCGCCACGATCGGCGAGGTCAGCGATTCGGGGTGGCCGATCTTGTGATAGCCCTCGTACAGGGCGAAGACCGAGCCAAGGCTGAACAGCACCAGCGCCACGACGAATGAGTAGAAGTAGCGACTGCGGCCGTACCCGAACTGATGCAGGCTGTCGGCCTGCTTGCGGGCCTGGCGCTGACCGAACAGCAACAACCCCTGGTTCGACGTGTCGGCCACCGAGTGCACCGACTCGGCGAGCATCGAGGAGCTGCCGGTGATCAGGAACCCGACGAATTTCGCGACCGCGATGCCCGCGTTGGCGGCCAGCGCCGCGAGGATCGCCTTGGTGCTGCCCTCGGTCGACATACGGTGTCCTCCCCAGGCTCAGTTACTCAAAGGCCAACCGTAGCCCGGAACAACCGGGAGGGCGAAGTCGCCTCCAGGCGGATCGGACCGTCGTCGGCGGCCACCCATGCGGCGGACCCGCGATTGAGCTCCACCACATCCGACTTCGCGCGTACAAGCACTGAACCTTCGGTGCAGACCAGGATCTGGGGACCGTCGTGCCGCGACGGGGCGTCGATCTCGTGGCCGAGGTTCTCACCGTCGAGCATCAGGATGCAGGTGGCGAACTCCTGCGCGGGCGTTTCGTAGACCAGCTCGATGCCCTCGCGGTGAGTGGGTGCGCGCAGCATCGTCTCGTCGGCAGGCCTGAAGTCCAGCACGCGCAAGAGCTCGGGCACGTCGACGTGCTTGGGAGTAAGGCCACCGCGAAGCACGTTGTCGGAGTTGGCCATCACCTCCATCCCCATGCCGTGGATGTAACTGTGCAGGTTGCCTGCCGGCATGAAGATCGCCTCACCGGGCGCCAGCGTGATCCGGTTGAGCAGCATGGCCGCCAGCACACCGGCATCACCGGGATAGCGCTCCCCCAGCTCCAGCAGCGTCTTGGCTTCATCATCGAATTCCGTTGCGCCGGAGCGCATATAATCGACCGCACCATCCAGGACGGCGGGAATCAGCACGTCCAGGTCGGGCTGCGGTGCGGTGATCCAGGTGGTGAACAGGGCGCGCAGACCGTCGGCGTCGGGCTGGCCGCGCAGCAGTCCGATGAACGGATCGAGTTCCGGCACCGCCAGGGCACGCATCAGATCGACCGAACGCGCGGCCGGCCGGAAGCCACCGAGCGCGTGGAATTCGCTGAGCGCGACCAAGAGTTCGGGCTTGTGGTTACGGTCGCGATAGTTGCGGATCGGCGAGTTGAGCGGCACGCCCAGACGGTCTTCGCGCACGTAACCTTCGACGGCCTGCTCCGCGCTGGGATGGGCTTGCAGCGACAGCGGCTCTTCGGCGGCCAGCACCTTCACCAGCAGAGGCAGCACGTCACCGTACCGACCGCGTACGGCGGGCCCCAACTGGCCGTCGGGATCGGCTCGCACCGCGTCGAGCAACGACGTCTCGCCGTCTGCGGTCTCCAACCACGCCGGATCCCCCGGATGGGCACCCAGCCACAGCTCGGCTTCGGGATGCGCTGTTGGCGAAGGCCTTCCGGTGAACTCCGCGATGGCTGTCCGAGATCCCCATGCGTAGGTGCGTATTGCACCACGTAGCAATTCCACTGGGACGTTATCCCCCCACCAATCTGAGATAAACCGCGGCCATCTGCAATCGCACGGCCAGCGTGGCGAGCTGTTGTTCGGCTCGCCCGGTCGGGGCCGGAACCGACCCCCCCTCCCCGATGTCTTGCGCCCCAACCAGGTCGACGTCATCGAAACCACTCACGCGCGCGGCGAGCATCGAGCGTTCGGCGTTCAGGGTCAAAGCCAGCACCTTCGGGCCCCTCGACAGCGGACCGTCGAGCTCCTCGTCATGGAACAACGCGTCCACCGGATCGCCGAATTGATGTGCGATGCCAGTACGTAACGCGACCAGCGCATCGGACAGTCCGGCCGCGGCGACGGCCTGGCCGGCCAGCCGCAGTAACACCGTCGCGGCGTACCGGGCCAGGCCCAGGGTGGCCGCACCATCACCGGCGAGCACCACCTGCCTGCCGGACATCCGCTCGGCCAGCGCCTTCGCCGGATTGGTGACCACGTCGCGACTTGCGCTGTTGCGCAACGCCTCGGCGTCGAGCTCGTCGGCCAGGGTGGTCAGATCGGTCTGCAGTGCCGGGTCGACAGCCTGCATCGTCGCCAGGCCGGCCGCGAGGTAGCGGCTCAACCCGAATTCGTCGGGCGTCCGCAACCGGGGCTCGAGCACCGCGGTACGTCCAGCGGTGGCGTCGCGCAGCGGGCCCTCGTACGGCGCGGCGACGACCACACGGGCGCCGCGGCGTACCGCTATCGCCGCGGCGGACACCAGCGCCGGATCCCCGGCGTCATCGCCGGCCACGACGAGAACGTCGAGCGGGCCGATCCAGGGCGGAGATTCGGCCGCCACCACGATCGGCTCCCCGGCGATTCCGCCGAGGGTCGCGGCCAGCATCGAGCCGGCGCTCTCGGCCGCGCCGCGGGCGGCGACCCAGACGACGGTGCGCGGCCGATAGTCGGCGGCCAGGAGTGCCAATTCGCCCTCGTCCACGGCGGCCGCGGTCGCGCGTACCTGAGCGCCCGCCATCGCGGCGGCCCGCAAGAGTCCGTCGCGGTCGGCTTCCAGGAGGCCCTCGGTGTCGTCGAGGTCGATGGTGGCATGTGCCGCGCTCATGGCGCCGCCCCGGCCGGCTGGGCGGCGATGTCCTCGGAAACGCGGCGGACGATCTCCTCGATCTCCTGCGCGCTGCGCGCTTCGACGTTGAGGCGCAACAGCGGTTCGGTGTTGGAGGTGCGCAGGTTGAACCAGGCACCCTCACCGAGGTCGACCGTGACCCCGTCGAGATGGTCCAGCGAAACAGTCTCCTGCCCAAAGGCTTTGAGAACAGACTCGACGCACGCCGGCGCGTCGGCCACCCGGAAGTTGATCTCGCCGGAGGCCTCGTAGCGCTGGTAGTTCGCCATCAGTTCCGACAGCGGCCGGTCTTGTTCACCCAGCGCGGCCAGCACATGCAGGGCGGCCAGCATGCCCGAGTCCGCACCCCAGAAGTCGCGGAAGTAATAGTGCGCCGAATGTTCACCACCGAAGATCGCTCCGGTGTCGGCCATCAGAGCCTTGATATACGAGTGCCCGACGCGCGAGCGCAGCGGCGTTCCGCCCCGTTCGACGACCAATTCGGGCACTGCGCGTGACGTGATCAGATTATGGATGACGGTGGCGCCGATCTCCCGGGAGAGTTCGCGGCCGGCGACCAGCGCGGTGACCGCCGACGGCGAAACGGGGCCACCGCGTTCGTCGACGACGAAACACCGGTCGGCATCGCCGTCGAACGCCAGCCCGATATCGGCACCCGTCTCCACCACGAACTTCTGCAGGTCGACCAGATTGGCCGGCTCCAGCGGATTGGCTTCATGGTTGGGGAACGAACCGTCGAGTTCGAAGTACAGCGGCAGCACCGTCAGCGACTCGATGGCCCCGAGGACCGCCGGGGTGGTGTGGCCGGCCATGCCGTTGCCTGCGTCGACCGCGACCCGCAGTGGCCGCAAGCCGGCGACGTCGACCAGCGAGCGGAGGAACTGTCCGTAGTCGGCGAGCACATCTTGATCGCGCACCTGCCCATGCGGCCCGTCGTAGCCAGGGACTCCGGCGATCACTTCGTCGCGGATGACTGCCAGTCCGGTGTCCTCCCCGACCGGCTTGGCCCCGGCGCGGCACAGTTTGATGCCGTTGTAGGCGGCCGGATTATGGCTCGCGGTGAACATGGCGCCCGCGCAGTCCAGGAAACCGGACGCGAAGTAGAGCTGATCGGTGGAGGCCAGCCCGATCCGCACCACATCGAGACCCTGGGCGGTGACGCCGTCGGCGAAAGCCGCGGCGAGCACCGGCGAGCTTTCGCGCATGTCGTAACCGATCGCGATCCGGTCGCCGCCCTCGTCGCGAATCAGGCGGGCGAATGCGGCGGCGACATCGGAAACGAACGCGTCGTCGATCTCTTGCCCGACCAGACCGCGCACGTCATAAGCCTTGATCACACGGCGAACCGCGTCGGCGGGCCTCGACATGACAGATCTCCTGACCGAGAGGGACTCTTGGCCGCCAGCCTATCTGTTCCGGGCCCCCGGCAACGGCGGCTATCGGGTCAGTCGGTGGGGTCCGGCAGTACCCGCAGGTGCCCACGGCGGCGGCCGGCGGTCGTCGGTCGATGCGCAGCCGCCGGCATCATCGGAGTTCCGGTCGCGGGCGCATGCGCGGCGCCGCTGGGATCGGAGAACCCGGCGATCGGGGATCGCGCCGGCAACTCGCGGCCTTCCCGGACAGCATCGGCGAGAGCGACCAGGTCATCCTCGTCGGGGAACTCCGGCAGCGGCCCGGCGTGGCGAACCAACTCCCAACCGCGCGGGGCGGTGATCCGGGTGGCATGGGTGATGCACAGGTCCCACGAATGCGGTTCGCGGGAGATTGCCAGTGGCCCGACGACCGCAGTCGAGTCGGAGTAGACGAACGTCAGCGTCGCCACCGCATAATGGGGGCATCCAGGCCGGCAGCAGCGACGAGGAACATTCACGTCCGTGAGGCTATCGCGGTTCATTCACAGGTTGCCGGGGGACACGCGCAGCCGCCGGGCGGCCGATTCACAACCGTTACGATCACATCCGTGGCCGATTCCCGCAGCTCCCGGCGAGGTGGCCGATCCGGTGGCAGCCCGGGGTCGCGCCGGGGGCGTGAGATGCGGGGTCCATTGCTGCCGCCGACGGTGCCGGGGTGGCGCAGCCGCGCGGAGCGGTTCGACATGGCGGTGCTGGAAGCCTATGAGCCGATCGAGCGGCGTTGGCAGCAACGGCTCACCGGTCTGGACGTTGCCGTCGACGAGATCCCGCGCATCGCGCCGAAGGATCCGGACAGTGTGCAGTGGCCCGCAGAAGTGGTGGCCGACGGGCCGATCGCGCTGGCCCGGCTGATCCCAGCCGGAGTGGACGTTCGCGGAAACTCGACACGCGCCCGAATTGTGCTGTTTCGCAAGCCGATCGAGCGCCGGGCCAAGGACTCGATCGATCTGACCGATCTTCTGCACGAGATTCTGGTGGCGCAGGTGGCCACCTATCTCGGGGTCGAGCCGTCGGTCATCGACCCGTCCATTGACGACGACTGAGTCGGATACTCCGACCAGCGGTCGTCGTCAGATGATGCCGCGCTTGAGGCGACGGCGCTCCCGCTCGGAGAGTCCGCCCCAGATACCGAAGCGCTCATCGTTGGCCAAGGCGTACTCAAGGCACGACTCGCGGACCTCGCAGCCCAAGCAAATACGCTTGGCCTCGCGGGTGGAACCGCCCTTCTCGGGGAAGAACGCTTCGGGATCGGTCTGCGCGCACAGCGCGCGTTCCTGCCACTGGTCTTCTTCATCGGCCGAATCCGGCGTCGCATCGATGATCGGGTCTGGCACCAAACTCAAGTGAGCGCGTGCCATTACCCCCATCGTCTGCGAACCGGTAATGGACTGCGGCAACCCCATCGTGCCGAACACGTGCTCATAGGACATTTCCGCCTCCTCACCTGGTTTCGTAGATCTTTTGCATGTCGCCCACTATTGAAGTGTGCCCAACTCGTTCGAACACTTGGTCGAATCGCGGTCTGGGACACCGAAACCGGCTGGTCCGACCGGGAAATGACACTGATGTGATTAGACACTCATGCAGTGGCCCGGTCAAGCGATTGAACCGAAATTAATACCATTTCCCTTGGATAATTCGGCGAGTCGATGCCCCGGCGTGTCTCGACAGTGACGCGATCGTGACCGCGTTCGTCGCCGAAAAGGCCGACCGCCTAGTGTCGATCGGTGTGAAGATCACCGTTCTGGTCGGCGGCGTCGGGGGTGCCCGCTTCCTGCTGGGCGTACAGCGATTGCTCGGCCTGGGCCAGTTCACCGGCCAGATATCCGGAGCCACAGGCGATCTTGATCACGCGCTGACCGCCGTGGTCAACATCGGCGATGACGCTTGGATGCACGGTGTGCGCATCTGCCCCGACCTCGACACCTGCATGTACACCTTAGGTGGAGGTATCGACCCCGAGCGCGGCTGGGGACATCGCAACGAGACGTGGCACGCGAAAGAAGAATTGGCGGCCTACGGCGTGCAACCCGATTGGTTCGGCCTGGGCGACCGCGATCTCGCCACCCATCTGGTGCGTAGTCAGATGCTGCGTGCGGGATATCCCCTCTCGCAGGTGACCGAGGCCCTGTGCCACCGCTGGCAGCCGGGGGCCACGCTCCTGCCGGCCAGTGACGACCGGTGCGAAACCCACGTCGTGATCGACGATCCCGACACCGGTGACCGCAAGGCCATCCACTTCCAGGAGTGGTGGGTGCGCTACCGGGCCAAGGTGGCCACTCACAGTTTCGCGTTCGTGGGGTCCGAAAACGCCACTGCCGGGCCCGGTGTCGTCGACGCGATCGCCGAAGCCGACGTCGTCATGCTCGCCCCCTCGAACCCGGTGGTGAGCATCGGCGCAATCCTCGCCATCCCGGGTGTTCGCGCCGCGCTGCGCTCCACACCCGCCCCGGTCGTCGGCTACTCCCCCATCATCGGCGGAAAGCCGTTGCGCGGCATGGCCGACGAATGCCTATCGGTGATCGGAGTCGAAACCTCCTCGCACGCCGTCGCCCACCACTACGGCGCACGCTCGGCAACCGGAATCCTGGACTACTGGCTGGTGTCCGAAGGCGATCACGCCGACATACCCGGACTGACGGTGCACTCGATACCGCTGCTGATGTCCGATCCGGCGGCCACCGCCGAAATGGTGCGCGTCGGGCTCGAATTGGCGGGCGTCACCCCGTGACAACCGGATCAAGTCCAACGGCGCCGCCGAGCGGCGACCATGGCAGCGCGGCTCCTGTCGAAATCCTGCCCGTCCCCGGGCTTCCGGAGTTCCGTCCCGGCGACGATCTGGCCGCCGCCCTCAGTTCGGCGGCACCATGGCTGCGCGACGGCGACATCGTCGTGGTCACCAGCAAGGTGATGTCCAAGTGCGAGGGCCGCATCGTCGCGGCGCCGGCGGACCCCGACGAACGGGACGCGCTGCGCCGCAAGATCATCGACGAAGAGGCCGTTCGGGTGCTGGCCCGCAAAGGTCGCACACTCATCACCGAGAACCGCAACGGCATCGTGCAGGCAGCCGCGGGTGTCGACGGCTCCAACGTCGGGTCAACCGAATTGGCCTTGCTGCCGGTCGATCCCGATGGCAGCGCCGCCGCGCTGCGCACGGCGCTGCGCGAGCTGCTCGGCGTGAATGTCGCCGTCGTGGTCACCGACACCATGGGTCGCGCCTGGCGCAACGGCCAGACCGACGCCGCGATCGGCGCGGCCGGGCTGCCTGTCCTCTACGGATACGCCGGCGCAGTCGACCGGCACGGCAACGAGTTGGTGGTCACCGAAGTCGCGGTCGCCGACGAGATCGCGGCCGCGGCCGACCTGGTGAAGGGCAAGTTGACCGCGGTGCCCGTCGCGGTGGTCCGCGGCCTCGAGCTCGAGGACGACGGGTCCACCGCGGCGCGCCTGTTGCGCGGCGGTGAGGACGATCTGTTCTGGCTGGGCACCGCCGAGTCGCTGGAACTCGGGCGCCGCCAAGCCCAGCTTTTGCGCCGCTCGGTGCGACAGTTCGCGCCGGAGCCGGTCGACCACACGCTCATCGAGGACGCCGTCGCCGAAGCACTCACCGCACCGGCCCCGCACCACACCCGGCCGGTGCGGTTCGTCTGGTTGGCCGACCACGGCCGTCGCGTCACACTGCTGGACCGGATGAAAGATGCGTGGCGCGAGGATCTTTCCGGCGACGGCAAGCCCGCCGACGCCATCGAACGTCGGGTCGCCCGCGGTCAGATCCTCTACGACGCGCCGGAGGTCGTCATCCCGTTCCTGGTGCCCGAAGGCGCCCACAGCTATCCCGACCCGGACCGCACCCAGGCCGAGCACACGATGTTCACCGTCGCGGTCGGCGCCGCCGTCCAAGCACTCCTGGTGGCGCTGGCGGTGCGCGGCGTGGGCAGCTGCTGGATCGGCTCGACCATCTTCGCAGCCGAGCTGGTCCGCGAAACCCTTGATCTACCGCCTGATTGGGAACCGCTGGGTGCCGTCGCGATCGGCTATCCGGTCGAACCGCCCGAACCCCGCGACCCGGCGCCGGTCGGCGATCTACTGGTGCGCAAGTGAGCGTGCGGGAGTCGGCCATCGAGCTGCTGACCGAATGGGATGCGCCGGACGACTGCCAGGATTCGCTGCGTCAGTCCGTCCTGGCCTTTCTACTCGCCCGCACCGATGCCTGCGAGCGGGCCTGCGCCCCAGGCCATATCACGGCCTCGGCGTTGGTGGTCAACCACACCGGCGACCAGGTGCTGCTCACCCTGCATCCGCGGCTTGGTCGCTGGGTTCAGCTCGGCGGGCATTGCGAGGACTCCGATGCCGACATCGTCGCGGCCGCACTGCGGGAGGCGGCCGAAGAATCCGGGATCGACGGCCTGCGCATCGACGCGTCGTTGGGTGCCATCCACGTTCACGCACTGACTTGCTCGCTGGGAGTGCCGACCCGGCATCTGGATCTCCAGTTCATCGCCCGTGCACCCGCCGACGCGACCATCGAGATCAGCGACGAATCGCTCGATCTGCGGTGGTGGCCGGTCGACGCGCTGCCCGACGGTATCGATGCGGCGGTCGCACACCTGGTTTCGGTGGGCCGCTCGCGGGTCTAGATGTCGGACGAGTAGCGAACGCCGCAGTCCGGGATGACAACTCCGGGCCACACCCGCGCACCGCGCAGGAGTTCGCACCGCGCACCGATGTTCGCGCCATCGCCGATGATGGCGTCGCGCAGTAACGCGCGCGGTCCGATCCGCGCGCCTGCCCCGATGATCGACCGCTCCACGACCGAGCCCGCCTCGATGTGCGCCCCGTCGAAGATGACCGCGCCGTCCAGGCGGACACCCGGCCCGATCTCGGCGCCGCGGCCCACCACCGTCCCGCCGACCAGAACCGCGCCGGGAGACACCGACGCCCCGTCGTGCACAAGGCTTTCCCCGCGTCGTCCGCCGAGCGCCGGCGACGGCGCCAGCCCCCGAACCAGGTCGGCCGAGCCGCGGACGAAATCCTCCGGTGTGCCCATGTCGCGCCAATAACTGGAGTCGACGTAGCCGCAAACCTTCACCCCGTCGGCCAACAGGGCCGGGAACACCTCACGCTCCACCGACACCTCACGCCCACGTGGGATGTGGTCGAGGATTTCGCGCTTGAAGATGTAGGTGCCGGCGTTGATCTGGTCGGACGGCGGATCCTCGGTCTTCTCGAGGAACGCTTCCACGCGCCCGTCGGCGTCGGTCGGCACACAGCCGAACGCCCGCGGGTCGCTGACGCGCACCAGGTGCAGGGTCAGATCCGCCTGCGACTCGTGGTGGCTGGCCAGCATCTGGCGCAGGTCCAGGCCGGAGAGGACGTCCCCGTTGAACACCATCACGGTGTCGTTCCGCAGTTTGGGAATCACGTTCGCGATCCCGCCGCCGGTTCCCATCGGGTGATCCTCGACGACGTACTCGATCTGCAGGCCGAGCTTGGACCCGTCGCCGAATTCGTTCTCGAACGTCGCCGCTTTGAACGACGTGCCGAGGATGACGTGTTCGATGCCGGCCTCGGCGATGCGAGACAGCAGATGTGTCAGGAACGGCAGCCCCGCGGTCGGCAGCATCGGCTTGGCCGCCGACACCGTCAGCGGCCGTAGCCGGGTGCCTTTGCCACCGACCAGCACCACCGCATCGACCTTCGACGGATCAATTCCACTCACCGAGTCCCCCTACTTCTCGCCAGCTCGCGACGGGACTTGCGCACCGCCGCGCGTGACCTAACCTTCAGCGCGCTCTTCATAGTCCATCGCAGCGGCGCACGCCACCAGCCAAAATGCCGATCCGACAAATAAATGTAGGTGCTTTCGTGATGTGCCCGCAGGTTGCTGGCCGGGTCCCGGCCGGTCGAGTGGCCCTTGGCGTGCAGGATCTCCGACGACGGGACGTAGACGTTGAGCCAGCCGGCCCGGCCCAGCCGGTCACCGAGGTCAACGTCTTCCATGTACATGAAGTAGCGCTCGTCGAACCCGCCCACCTGGTCGAATGCCGCGCGCCGGATCAGCAGGCACGATCCCGACAGCCAGCCCACCGGCCGCTCGGTGGGCTCGAGGTACTCCTGGCGATAGGCCTTGGTCCACGGATTGGTCTTCCAGACGAAGCCGACCACCGCATGCATGCCGCCGCGCACCAGGCTCGGCAGGTGGCGCGCCGACGGGTAGACCGACCCGTCAGGGTCGCGGATCAACGGCCCCAGCGAGCCTGCGCGCGGCCACCGCTGCGCGGCGTCGAGCAGCTCGTCGATGCTGTTGGGTCCCCACACCACATCGGGGTTGGCGACGATCACGAACTCGTCGTCGGCGGGAACCGTCGCCACGCCGCGGTTTGCGGCGCTGCCGTAGCCGAGGTTCCCGCCCATGCGCACCAGGCGGGTGCCGGGATAGCGCTCCACCGCCTCCTCCGGTGTCCCGTCGGTGGAACCGTTGTCGGCCAGCACCACCGTCACCGGGCGGTCGGTGGCCACCGTCAAGGAGGACAGGAAGCGATCCAGATGTGAGCCCGGCGAGTATGTCACCGTCACCACGGTCAGGGGGCGGCTCGACGTCACGGCGTAGAGGGTAACTGTCCGCCGGGGACGGGCTGGGCAAGCGCCTCGGCCAGTGCCTCGCGCCACGGCCTCGGCGGGGTGAGCCCGGCCCGTACCGAGAGCCCCATCGACAGTGCTGAATACACCGGACGCGGCGCCGGGCGTCCCGCTTGCGCCGTGCTCACCGGCCGGATCCGCTGCGGGTCGGCACCGAGTTCGGAGAACACGGCTCGAGCCAGCTCCAAGCGTGTACACACGCCCTCGTTGGCGACGTGCAGGATCGGCTCCCGAATGCGCCCCTCACCGATCTCGAATATCGCATCGGCGAGGTCTTTGACGTAGGTGGGTGACCCGATCTGGTCGTCGACCGCCTCGGCGGTCTCGTCGGTGCCGGCCAGCCTGCGCATCCCCGCAACGAAATCGGTGCCCGCTGCGCCGGTGTACACCCACGAGGTGCGCACGATGTGGGCGTCGGGCATGGCGGCCAGCACGGCCACCTCACCTGCGAGCTTGGTTCGTCCGTAGACACCCAGCGGCGCGGCCTCGTCGCCGACGTCATAGGGGCGGCGCTGCTGACCATCGACAGGCTCGCCCGAAAAGACATAGTCGGTAGAGATGTGCACCAGCTGCGCACCGACCCGCGCGCAGGCGTGCGCGACGTTCTCCGCTCCGGTGGCGTTGACGGCATAGGCGGTGTCGGGGTCGGCCTCGGCGGCGTCGACGTTCGCAATGGCCGCGCAGTTCACCACCAGGTCCGATTCGGCGATGAACCGCTCGGCGGCGGCGGGGTCGGTGATGTCACACTGCTGATGCGTCAGTGCGCTGACCTCTATGCCCCGACGGGCCGCCTCACCTGCGAGAAACGTCCCCACTTGGCCGCCGGCACCTGTAATCACGATCCTCGCCACCACAATTACGAGTCTGGCACGCCGGTTTCGGCTACCCGGTATGCGCCCGTCTCGCCAGTAGCCTGGGCTGATGCCTGCTGACACCGAAGCACGGACGGGCGCCCAGCGGGTGGCCCGTACTGTGCTCGCGTTGATCGCCGTGACCGTGATGGTCAGCACCGGTGTCGCGTGGGGCAAGATCCGCTCGTTCGAGAACGGCATCTTCCACATGAGCACCTCGGCCCTCGGCGGAGGCGGGCAGGACGGCGCGATCGACATCCTGCTGGTCGGGATGGACAGCCGCACCGATGCTCACGGCAACCCGCTGTCCGAAGACGAGCTGGCGGCGTTGCACGCCGGCGACGACGTGTCGACGAACACCGACACGATCATCCTGGTCCGCATCCCGAACAACGGGAAGTCGGCGACGGCGATCTCGATTCCCCGCGACTCCTATGTCAAGGCCCCGGGTCTGGACAAGACGAAGATCAACGGCGTCTACGGCCAGGTGAAGCTCGAGAAGATGAAGCAGTTGGTCGAGCAGCAGGGCATGGATCCGGCCGAGGCCGAACCCAAAGCTGTCGAGGCCGGCCGTGAAGCGCTCATCAAGACCGTCGCCGACCTGACCGGCGTGACCGTCGACCACTACGCCGAGATCGGCCTGCTGGGCTTCTCACTGATCACCGATGCACTCGGCGGCGTCAATGTGTGCCTGAAAGATGCAGTCTACGAACCACTTTCCGGTGCCGACTTCCCGGCCGGCTGGCAGAAGCTCAACGGGCCACAGGCATTGAGTTTCGTCCGGCAGCGTCACGACCTCCCCCGCGGCGACCTCGACCGGGTGGTGCGCCAACAGGTTGTGATGGCGTCCCTTGCGCACCAAGTGATTTCCGGTAAGACGCTGACCAGCCCGTCGACCCTGAACAGGCTGCAGGACGCCATCCAGCGCTCGGTGGTGCTCTCGTCGGGCTGGGACATCATGGACTTCATCAAGCAGCTTGAGAACCTCGCGGGTGGCAACGTGGCGTTCGCGACCATCCCCGTGCTGGACGAGGCCGGCTGGAGCGACGACGGCATGCAATCCGTGGTCCGGGTCGATCCGTCTCAGGTGCAGGAGTGGGTCGACAGCCTGCTGCACGATCAGGCCGAGGGCAAGACCGAGAAGATCGCCTACACCCCCGAGCAGACCAAGGCCGACGTGGTCAACGACACCGACATCAACGGGCTAGCCGGCGCGGTGTCAGAAGTGCTCACCGGCAAGGGTTTCGGGGCGGGCGACATCGGTAACAACGACAAGGACCATGTGACCCACAGCCAGGTGCAGGCGGCCAAGGAGGACGACCTGGGCGCGCAGGCGGTCGCCAAGGAACTCGGCGGGCTCCCGGTGGTGGCCGACAGTGCGATTCCGGCGGGAACCGTGCGGGTGGTGCTGTCCAGCGATTACACCGGACCGGGATCGGGCCTGGAGGGTTCGCTGCCGACGTCGGCTGCGGTCAGCCAGGCGGCCGGTCAAGCCGGCGACGCCACGCCCCCGCCGCCGTCGCCGATCATCACCGCGGGGTCCGATGACCCCAAGTGCGTCAACTGATGACCAATCTGACTGCGGCCGTTCTGGATCCGCTGCTGCGGGCCGATCCGATGGGTCCGCGGATCACGTACTACGACGACGCGACGGGTGAGCGCATCGAGCTGTCGACGGTGACGCTGGCCAACTGGGCGGCCAAGACCGCCAACCTGTTGCGCGACGAACTCGGCGCAGGCCCGGGCACCCGGGTTGCAGTGTTGTTGCCCGCACACTGGCAGACCGCGGCGGTGCTGCTGGGCGTGTGGTGGATCGGCGCCGAGGTCGTGCTCTCCGGAGCGGCGGATCTCGCGCTGTGCACGATCGACCGGCTCGACGAGGCCGACGAGGCCGTCACCGGCGGCGAGGTCGCCGTCTTGTCGCTCGACCCATTCGGCAAGCCGGTTCCCGATCTGCCGGTCGGCGTCACCGATTACGCGACCGCCGTTCGCGTCCACGGTGACCAGTACATCCCCGAGAGGCGACCGGGTCCGGCCCTCGACGGCCGCTCGGTCGACGAGGTGCTGGCTGCCGCGTCGGCGTCGGCGTCGGCGTCGGGCCTGACCGGACGTGACCGGGTCATGTCGTCGTCGCCGTGGTCCACCGCCGAGGAGGTCGTCGAGAACTTCGTGGCCCTCTTCGTCGCCGGTTCGTCGCTGGTGCAAGTGGCCAACCCCGACCCGGCTGCGCTGGCCCGCCGCAGAGACACGGAAAAAATCACGCGATGACGGCGGTCGCCGAGGCGGATGTTCTTCGGGCCGAGCGACGCAGCCTGCGCGCCTATATGTTCACCATGATCGGCCTCGCGTTTCTCGGCTTCGCCATCTATGCCGTCACCCGGGTGTCGGCCACCCAGCTCGACGGTGTCATCTCACTGATCAACGCGGCCGCGGCATTCATCGCCGCAAAGCTGTCGGTCACATCGTCCAGGCCGCCGGATGCCGAAAGCCCTTATGGGCGGCTGGCGTTGGAGAACCTCTACGCCCTGTTCCGTTCGCTGATGATTCTCGGCGTGGTGATCGTTGGGGTGGTGACCAATTCGATCAAAGTGATCGATTACGCCATCACCCGCCAGGGCACCGAGCCGGAATTTGGGCTGGCCGCCGTGTACACCGCGGTGTGCGTCTTGATCTGCTTCGGGTTGAAGTGGAATCACGAGCGCAACAACCGCTCGGTCAACGGTGCATCGGCGTTGCTTCGCGTGGAGGCGACCGCGGCCAAGATGGAGGCCCTCATCAGCGGCGGTATCTGCGCCTCGCTGGTGCTCGTCGCCGTCCTACCCGAGGGCACCTTCCTGACGTCGGACACCTTCAACATCAAAGACATCGCCGACAGTCTCATCGTGCTGATCCTGTGCGCCCTGCTGGTGAGCGAACCGATCCGGCATATCCGCCTCGAGTTCGGCCGGCTGTCCGGGCGGCGCGCCGACCCCGCCCTGGACGCGACGGTGCGAGCCGTCATAGCCGAGGTCGCCGAGGCGCACGCCGACGAACTCGACCACGAACTGACCCTCGTCGACGCGCTGGCGATCAGCCGGGGCAAGGCCACCGAGGTGGATCTGCGGGTGTCCTACACCGGCACGATGTCGGTCGAGGAGCAGGATGAGCTGCGGGCGCGCACCTACGCCGAACTGCGTAATCGACTCGGGCCGATCCGGCTCACCCTGGTGTTCAGTACATTGCCCATTCATGCAATGCCCACTGTGAATGCGCCCTGAGCTGCGCGAACAACGTTGGTATCGATATTGGCTCGCTGCTCGGAGGCGAAGCCGAGACAGATTGAGAACGCCATTCTGCCGCCGCACTCTCAGGCACTGGGTACGTTCAGCTGAGGGGCCGAAGATGTTCTACCGGGGGGGCGAACTCATGAACGATGCCATGGCGTCGACGGCAGTCAAAGTCGGATCATCGGTACATTGTCGCAATGTGCGGTGCCGGCGGTGTAGCGCGATGCACTGGGTGGCCACGAACGTCAGCGTTATGGCCTGCGAGCACTGCGGAGAAGCGATCGAGTTCAAAATCCCTTATTCGGTTGGCTGACGCTTCCCGGCTCGTCGCGAACATTCGGTCCGGCGTATGCGTGTTGAGGCCGCCCACACGGCGCCGGCCGGTGAGCTGGTGAATCTCGGGGACGAGAGATTTCTTGGAGCCGCCGTTCAGCCACAACCTCGAACTGTTTGCCGGGCACTAGGCTGCCGGGGGTGAAGCGAGCCGCATTGAACCTCACCTCGATCCGCGAGCAGTTCCCCGGCCGCATCGACGTCGTCGACGAGACCGGGTCGACCAATGCCGACCTGCTGGCCCGGCACGCCTCCGGCGAGGACATTCGAGGCGCCGTGCTGCTCGCCGAGCACCAGAGCGCCGGCCGTGGCCGCAATGGCCGCAGCTGGTCGGCGCCGCCACGATCCCAGATCGCCCTGTCGATCGGCGTCGGCGCCGACGGCGTCCGTCCGGAGAGTTGGGGCTGGCTGCCGTTGCTCACCGGGATAGCACTGGTCGATGCCGTCACGGCGACCACCGGCATCGAGGCCGCCGTGAAGTGGCCCAATGACATCCTGGTGGGGACCGGCAAGCTCGCCGGCATCCTGGCCGAGGTGGCCGCACCCGATCCGGTCATCGTGGTGGGTCTGGGGCTCAACGTCACGCTGACTCCCGACGAGGCGCCCGACCCCAGGGCCACCTCACTGCAGATGCTGGGCGCCGCACAGCTCGACCGCGATGCGCTGACGGCGGCGATCCTGCGCGAACTGGCCGCCCGCATCGAAAAGTGGCAAACCACAACAGGACCCGACCCGGCACTCGCCGAGGACTACCGGCGGCGAAGCAGCACCCTGGGCAGCCAGGTTCGGGCCATCATGCCCGGCAAAAGTGAAATCACCGGCACCGCAGTCGATGTCGACTCACTCGGCCGGCTTCGCATCGACACGGGCGCCGAGGTCATCACGGTGTCGGCGGGCGATATCACCCACCTGAGACCCGCCGACTAAATCAGCGCAGCAGCGCCCGGGACATCACAACCCGCTGAATCTGGTTGGTGCCCTCGTAGATCTGGGTGATCTTGGCGTCGCGCATCATCCGCTCCACCGGGAAGTCGACGGTGTAACCGGCACCGCCGAAAAGCTGCACGGCATCAGTGGTCACCTCCATGGCGACATCGGAGGCGAAGCACTTCGACGCCGCCGAGATGAATCCCAGGTTGGGCTCGCCCCGCTCGGCGCGAGCCGCCGCGGAGTACACCATCAGCCGCGCCGCTTCGACCTTCATCGCCATATCGGCCAGCATGAACTGCACACCCTGGAAATCGGAGATCGAGGACCCGAACTGCTTGCGGTCCTTGGTGTATGCGATCGCGGCATCCAAGGCGCCCTGCGCGATACCGACAGCCTGTGCACCGATCGTCGGCCGGGTGTGATCGAGGGTGGCCAGCGCCGTCTTGAAACCGGTGCCCGGTTCGCCGATCATCCGGTCGCCCGGGATACGGCAGTTCTCGAAGTACAGCTCCGTGGTCGGCGAACCCTTGATGCCGAGCTTGCGCTCTTTGGGACCGATGCTGAATCCCTCATCGTCGATGTGGACCATGAACGACGAGATACCGTTGGCACCCTTGTCCGGATCCGTCACCGCCATCACGGTGTACCAGGACGACTTGCCGCCGTTGGTGATCCAGGCCTTGGCGCCGTTGAGGATCCAGTCGTCGCCGTCGGCCTTGGCGCGGGTCTTCATGGCCGCCGCATCGCTGCCGGCCTCGCGCTCGCTGAGCCCGTAGGAGGCCATCTCGCCCTCGGCGATCGACGGCAGCACCTTTTGCTTCAGCTCCTCCGACCCGCGCAGGATCAGCCCCATCGTGCCGAGCTTGTTCACCGCCGGGATCAGCGACGCCGAGGCGTCGACCCGGGCGACCTCCTCGATGACGATGCACGCCGCCACCGAGTCCGCACCCTGACCGCCGTACTCCTCGGGAACATGCACGGCGTTGAAGCCTGAGGTGTTCAGCGCGTCCAGGGCTTCGTCCGGGAAGCGCGAGTTCTCGTCGACGTCCGCCGCATGGGGGGCGATTTCTTTCTCCGCCAACGCGCGGATCGCGGCCCGCAGCTCCTCATGCTCCTCGGGCAGCTTGAACACATCGAAATCCGGGTTTCCAGCCATCACAGCCTCCTTGCTACTCGCCGGTAACTTTAACTCGGCCGGTCACTCACCGAGTAATCGCTCCCGAAGCGCCCGATCTTTTGCCAGGACCTGGGCTTCCAGGTCGTCCTGGAACGCCTCCATACGCTTGCGCAGTACCACGTCCGAGGATGCCAGGATGCGCACCGCCAGCAGCCCGGCGTTGCGGGCGCCCCCGATCGACACGGTTGCCACCGGGACGCCCGCCGGCATCTGCACGATCGACAACAGCGAGTCCATCCCGTCCAGCCTGGCCAGCGGCACCGGCACCCCGATCACCGGCAGCGGCGTCGCGGAGGCCACCATCCCCGGCAGATGCGCAGCCCCGCCGGCGCCGGCGATGATCACCTGGATGTCGCGCCCCGCCGCGCTGCGCGCATAGTCCAGCATCCGGCCCGGTGTGCGGTGCGCCGACACCACGCCTACCTCGAACGGCACCTCGAACTCGGCCAGTGCCTCGGCGGCCGCTTCCATGACGGGCCAGTCGCTGTCGGAGCCCATGATCACGCCAACCCGCGGCCCCTGCTCAGGCATGCCCGTCCCATCCGTCGGTCCATTCTGCGTGCGACAACCAGTGTGCCGCCCGCTCGGCCCTTTCACGTATCTGATCCACGTCACAGCCCACTGTTCCGACGATGTTGACGTGACCGACTTTGCGGCCCGGCCGCTCGGCCTTGCCGTACAGGTGGACCTTCGCGTCCGGGATGCGGCCGAACAGGTGGTGCAGCCGCTCGTCGACGCTCATCGCCGGAGCTTGCGGCGCGCCCAACACGTTGGCCATCACCGTCACCGGCGCGATCGGCCGGGTGTCGCCCAGCGGATAGTCCAGGACCGCCCGGACGTGCTGTTCGAACTGGCTGGTCACCGCCCCGTCCATGGTCCAGTGCCCGGAGTTGTGCGGCCGCATCGCCAGCTCGTTGACCAGCAGGCTGCCGTCGGTGGTCTCGAACAGTTCGACGGCCAGCACTCCGACCACGCCCAGCGCGCCCGCCAACCGCAGAGCCAGCTGCTCGGCGTCGGCTGCCAGCTCTTCGGACAGACCCGGCGCGGGTGCGAGGACCGTGACGCAGATGCCGTCGCGCTGCACGGTTTCCACGATCGGCCACGCCGCGCCCTGGCCGAACGGGGAGCGCGCCACCAGAGCCGCGAGTTCGCGGCGCATCGACACCCGCTCCTCGAGCAACACCGCGACGCCGTCGGCCAGGTATCCGGCGACTGCCTCCCGGGCGTGGGCAAGATCACGAGCCAGGACCACGCCGCGGCCGTCGTAACCCCCGCGCACTGTCTTGATCACCACCGGCCCGCCGACGGCGGCGGCGAACGCGTCTACGTCGTCGACACCTGAGACGGCGGCGAACCGCGGGATCGGCGCGCCGAGATCCGCCAGCTTGCGCCGCATCACCAGCTTGTCCTGGGCGTGCACCAGGGCTTCGGGCGGCGGCGCCACGGTGACGCCGTCGGCGACCAGCGCGTCCAGCAGCTCAGTGGGTACGTGCTCGTGGTCGAACGTCAGCGCCGACGCGCCTGCGGCCGCACGACGCAGCGCATCGAGGTCGGTGTGAGCGCCGATGACGACGTCGGGGGTCACCTGAGCGGCCGGGTCGTCGGGGCTGACGGCGAGGACCCGCAGGCTCTGCCCGAGGGCGATCGCCGCCTGGTGGGTCATCCTGGCCAGCTGTCCGCCGCCGACCATGGCGACGATAGGAGATCTGGGGCGCTTCGACACGGCCATCATGGTGTCAGACCTGCGCGAGTACGCACACCTGCGGTGACTTCCGTAGACTTGCTCCTTGTGTCTTTTGCTGATGCCACCATCGCTCGGCTGCCCCGACCGATCCGGCCCTTCGCCGAGCGGCATCACGAGCTCATCAAGTTCGCGATCGTCGGCGCGACGACGTTCATCATCGACTCCGCGATCTTCTACACGCTGAAGCTGACGATCCTCGAGCCCAAGCCGGTCACCGCCAAGGTGATCGCAGGCATCGTCGCGGTGATCGCCTCCTACGTGCTGAACCGCGAGTGGAGCTTCCGTAACCGCGGCGGCCGCGAACGTCACCACGAGGCGTTGCTCTTCTTCGGGGTAAGCGGTGTCGGCGTCCTGCTGAGCATGGCCCCGTTGTGGTTCTCCAGTTACGTCCTGGAGCTGCGGGTGCCGCACGTCTCACTGACCAACGAGAACATCGCGGACTTCATCTCCGCCTATGTGCTGGGCAACCTGCTGCAGATGGCGTTCCGTTTCTGGGCGTTCCGACGCTGGGTCTTCCCCGACGAGTTCGGCCCCAGCCACGACAAGGGACTGGAATCCACCCTCACCGGAGGCGGCTTCGCCGAGGCGATGGAGGACGAGTACGAGGCGGGCGCCACCGTGACGCCGCTGCGACGCCGGCGCGCGTCGCGTCAGCTGGGCGATTCTTCAGAGCCCAGAGTGTCGAAGACTTCGTGATACAGCAGTGAATGCACCCGCTCCACGCGGGGAATGTCGTGGAACTCCAGAGGATCTTGGCTCGCCGACTCGATGATCAGAGTGCCGGTGCGCAGCATGCGGTCGAGCAGGCCGTGGCGGAATTCCACACTGTTGATCCGCGCCAGCGGGATGTCGATACCTGACCGGGTCAGCAGCCCGTGACGGAACATCACCCGGCGGTCCGTGATCACGAAATGCGTTGTGAGCCAATTCAAGAACTTCCACAACGTCAGCCAGCCGACGAGCATCACCCAGATCGCGGCGATGACCCCGAAGAGCACCTTCTTGGCGGTGGGGTCCCAGTTGGTGTTGTTGACCAGCGCGGCGACGAAGGCCGCCAGGATCGTGGCGATCAGCAGCACCAGGATCGGACCGACCAGCCGCTTCCAGTGCGGGTGGCGATGCAGCACGACCTGTTCGTTCGCAGCCAGCACGTTCTCGGGATATCCCATGGTCATCTACCTACGGCACAGGGCACGCGAAGGCAAGAGACGTGGTCGCCTTACGGACTCCTTAAGGTTGCCGATACCATCGTCATCCATGACGAGCGTTACGGAACCGGCCGCGGGCCACACGATCGACATCCACACCACCGCAGGCAAGCTGGCCGATCTTCGTCAGCGCGCTGAGGAGTCACTGCACCCGGTCGGCGAGACCGCTGTGGAGAAGGTCCACGCCAAGGGCAAGCTCACCGCTCGCGAGCGCATCCTGGCCCTGCTCGACGAGGGCTCGTTCGTCGAGCTCGACGCGCTGGCCCGGCATCGCAGTACCAACTTCGGGTTGCAGGAGAACCGTCCGGTCGGCGACGGCGTGGTGACCGGTTACGGCACCATCGACGGCCGCGAGGTCTGCATCTTCAGCCAGGACGCCACGGTGTTCGGCGGCAGCCTCGGCGAGGTCTACGGCGAGAAGATCGTCAAGGTCCAGGAGCTCGCCCTCAAGACCGGTCGCCCCTTGATCGGCATCAACGACGGCGCGGGCGCCCGCATCCAGGAGGGTGTGGTCTCGCTCGGCCTCTACAGCCGGATCTTCCACAACAACATCAAGGCCTCCGGCGTGATCCCCCAGATCTCGCTGATCATGGGTGCGGCCGCCGGCGGCCACGTCTACTCCCCCGCGCTCACCGACTTCGTGATCATGGTCGACCAGACCAGCCAGATGTTCATCACCGGACCTGACGTCATCAAGACCGTCACCGGCGAGGACGTCAGCATGGAGGAGCTGGGCGGCGCCCACACCCACATGGCCAAGTCCGGCACCGTGCACTACGTCGCCTCCGGCGAGCAGGACGCGCTGGACTACGTGCGCGATCTGCTGAGCTACCTGCCGCCCAACAACTACGCCGAGCCGCCGCGCTACCCGGCGCCGCCGCACCCGGGCGCGATCGAGGACAACCTCACCGACGAGGACCTCGAGCTGGACACGCTGATCCCGGACTCGCCGAACCAGCCGTACGACATGCACGAGGTGATCACCCGCATCCTCGACGACGACGAGTTCCTGGAGGTCCAGGCGGGTTACGCCCAGAACATCGTCGTCGGCTTCGGGAGAGTGGACGGTCGACCCGTGGGTATCGTGGCCAACCAGCCGACCCAGTTCGCCGGCTGCCTGGACATCAACGCCTCCGAGAAGGCCGCCCGGTTCGTTCGCACCTGCGACTGCTTCAACATCCCGATCGTGATGCTGGTCGACGTGCCGGGCTTCCTGCCGGGCACCGAGCAGGAGTACAACGGCATCATCCGCCGTGGCGCCAAGTTGCTCTACGCCTATGGCGAGGCCACCGTCGCCAAGATCACCGTCATCACCCGCAAGGCCTACGGCGGCGCCTACTGCGTCATGGGCTCCAAGGACATGGGCTGTGACGTCAACGTCGCGTGGCCGACGGCGCAGATCGCGGTCATGGGCGCCTCGGGCGCGGTCGGCTTCGTCTACCGCAAGGACCTCAAGGAAGCGGCGGCCGAGGGCAAGGACGTTGATGCCCTGCGCCTCGAACTGCAGCAGACCTACGAGGACACGCTGGTGAACCCGTACATCGCCGCCGAGCGGGGTTACGTCGACGCCGTGATCCCGCCGTCGCACACCCGCGGGTACATCTCGACCGCCCTGCGGCTGCTGGAGCGCAAGATCGCTCAGGTGCCGCCGAAGAAGCACGGGAACATTCCACTGTGAGTCGAGAGAGCGCAGCGAACGAGCGAACGATCGGACTCCAGTGACAAGGGGCTGCCGCCGATGAGCAAGCACGAGGACATCACCGAACTCAGTGACCCGCGGGACATCACGCTCGACAACCCGGAGCCGCTGACCCCCGAGATCCGCATCGAGAAGGGCAACCCGAGCGACGAGGACATCGCCGCTCTGGTGACCGTGCTGGCCGCGGCCAGCGGCGGCAATGCCGGCCCGGGTCCGCAGGAACTCAACCTGTGGGGCCATCCGGTCGACAAGCTGCGCTACCCGATCCACAGCTGGAATCAGGTGACCTTGCTGGAGCGGACCCACATGCGCCGATGAGCGCAGCGTGACTCGAGTAGTTCTGGGCTCGGCCTCATCAGGCCGACTGCGGGTATTGCGTAACGCAGGCATCGACCCGCTGGTCGTCGTCTCCGGCGTCGACGAGGACGCGATCGTGGCTAACCTGGGCGCCGACGCCGAGCCCGGTGACGTGGTCACCGCGCTGGCTCAGGCCAAAGCCGCTGCCGTACAGAAGGTGCTGGAGTCCGATGTCGCATCGGATTGCGTTGTCATCGGCTGTGATTCGATGCTCTACCTCGACGGCGAACTCCGCGGCAAGCCAGGAACACCCGAACAGACTGCGTTGCAATGGGATTCGATGGCCGGCCGGGTCGGCCTGCTCTATACCGGGCACTGCGTGATCCGGGTGCTGCACGGCGCGGCGGCCCACACCGCGACGCAGGCGGAGGTGACCCGGGTCCGGTTCGCCACCCCCACGGGGGCCGACTTGGCGGCCTACGTGGCCAGTGGTGAACCGCTACAGGTTGCTGGGGCGTTCACCCTCGACGGCCTCGGCGGCTGGTTCGTCGACGGTATCGACGGTGATCCGTCCAACGTGGTCGGCCTGGGCCTGTCGGTGACGCGCCGGCTGCTGGGCGACGTCGGGCTGCCGATCGGCGATCTGTGGGCGGCTAATCCGGTCCGCTGATCAGCGGTAGGCTCGTCGTCGTGCCGCTTCCCGCAGATCCCAGCCCCACCCTGAAGGACTACGCCCACCCAGAGCGCCTGGTCACCGCCGACTGGCTGTCGGCGCACCTCGGCACCCCCGGGCTGGCCATCGTGGAGTCCGACGAAGACGTGTTGCTCTACGACATCGGCCATATCCCGGGCGCGGTCAAGATCGACTGGCACACCGATCTCAACGATCCGCAGGTGCGCGACTACGTCAGCGGCGCGCAATTCGCCGAGCTGATGAACCGCAAGGGCATCTCTCGCGACGACACCGTCGTCATCTACGGCGACAAGAGCAACTGGTGGGCCGCATACGCGCTGTGGGTCTTCACTCTCTTCGGCCACCAGGACGTCCGGCTGCTCAACGGCGGCCGGGATCTGTGGATCTCCGACGGCCGCGACACCACCCTCGACGTCCCGGCCAAGGCCGGTTCCGGCTACCCGGTGGTCGAGCGCAACGATGCCGCGATCCGCGCGTACAAGGACGATGTGCTTGCGTCACTGGGCCATTCGACACTGATCGACGTGCGCTCGCCTCAGGAGTACACCGGCGAACGCACCCACATGCCCGATTATCCCGAAGAGGGTGCGCTGCGCGGCGGCCACATCCCCACCGCCGTGTCGGTGCCGTGGGCCAAGGCCGCCGAGGACAGCGGCCGCTTCCGCAACCGTGCTGAACTCGAGGACGTGTATTCGTTCGTCAAGCCCGGCGACGACATCATCGCCTACTGCCGCATCGGCGAGCGGTCCAGCCATACCTGGTTCGTGCTCACGTACCTGTTGGGCATCCCCGGCGTTCGCAATTACGACGGGTCGTGGACCGAGTGGGGCAACACCGTACGGGTGCCGATCGTGGCCGGTGCTGAACCAGGATCAGCGCCCGGGGCATCGTGAGCATGCCCGCTGCGCTCGCCGAGGTCGTGTCCGACTTCGCCGACGTTCAGGGCCAGGACAAGCTCAAGCTGCTGCTGGAGTTCGCCGATGACCTTCCTGATCTGCCTGCCGGCCTCGAGGAGGCGGCCATGGAACCGGTGCCGGAGTGCCAGTCGCCGCTGTTCCTGCATGTCGACGCCTCCGACGCCGAGCATGTCCGCCTGTTCTTCAGCGCCCCCGCCGAGGCGCCGACCACCCGCGGCTTCGCGTCGATCCTGGCGGCCGGCCTCGACGGCCAGCCGAAGGACGACATCCTGGCCGTCCCCGACGATTTCTACTCCGAGCTGGGGTTGGCCGCGTTGATCAGTCCGCTTCGGCTGCGCGGAATGTCGGCGATGCTGGCCAGGATCAAACGCCGTCTGCGCGCGACGACGTAGCGCAGCGCCGCCATTGCTTTTGCCGGACCAACGCCAGTGGCGCGATGCCGGTCTCTACGTCCACTGCGTCACAACGATCTTCGGCCTGGCGAACGGCCGACGCTGTCCCGAGAGCGGGGCTGCCGCTGAGTGACGCGGCCCGGCTGGTCGTCGACTGTCGCCGGTATCTGCCGTCCGATGGCCGTTGGGCTACTCCGACGTTGGCCGGCTGTCCCGTTCGCGACGCTGCCCTGGCTGCCCGGCCGATCGACGGACATCTCAGTCATCAGCGGCAAGATCTGCTACGAGCGCAGCATCACGGTCTCGTACACGACAACGTGCAGACCGTCGTTTACTGCGCAAAGCGGCCGAGGCGATCGACACAGATCCGATCGGATTGCAGGCCGGATGCTGAACTTACTCATTGGTAGGGGTACCAGCTGATTCGTGTCTAAGCAGCGACGCTTACACTGCCGTGCGAACCTATTTTTAAAGAACGTTCTTAGAGTCACGCTAAGCAGGAGGCGCGGTGCCCAGTCAGACCATCTCCAAAGTCCTCGTCGCCAACCGTGGTGAAATCGCGGTCCGGGTGATCCGGGCGGCCCGGGATGCAGGACTGGCCAGCGTGGCGGTCTACGCCGAGCCCGACGCCGACGCACCGCACGTGCGGCTGGCCGACGAGGCGTTCGCGCTGGGCGGTCAGACGTCCGCAGAGTCCTATCTGGACTTCGCCAAGATCCTCGACGCCGCGGCCAAGTCCGGCGCCAACGCGATCCACCCCGGGTACGGCTTCTTGAGCGAGAACGCCGACTTCGCCCAGGCCGTGCTCGACGCCGGTCTGATCTGGATCGGCCCGAGCCCGCAGTCGATCCGCGATCTCGGCGACAAGGTCACCGCCCGTCATATCGCGGCCCGCGCTCAGGCGCCGCTGGTGCCCGGCACCCCCGACCCGGTCAAGGACGCCGACGAGGTGGTGGCCTTCGCCAAGGAGTACGGCGTGCCGGTGGCGATCAAGGCGGCATTCGGTGGCGGCGGCCGCGGCATGAAGGTCGCCCGCACCATCGAGGAGATCCCCGAGCTGTTCGAGTCGGCCACCCGCGAGGCGATCGCGGCGTTCGGCCGCGGCGAGTGCTTCGTCGAGCGCTACCTGGACAAGCCGCGCCACGTCGAGGCTCAGGTCATCGCCGACACCCACGGCAACGTCATCGTCGCCGGTACCCGTGACTGCTCGCTGCAGCGCCGCTTCCAGAAGCTCGTGGAGGAAGCCCCCGCACCCTTCTTGACCGACGCGCAGCGCAAGGAGATCCACGAGTCGGCCAAGCGCATCTGCAAGGAGGCCGGCTACTACGGTGCCGGAACCGTCGAGTACCTGGTCGGCCAGGACGGACTGATCTCCTTCCTCGAGGTCAACACCCGCCTGCAGGTCGAACACCCGGTCACCGAGGAGACCGCAGGCATCGACCTGGTGCTGCAGCAGTTCAAGATCGCCAACGGCGAGAAGCTCGACCTCACCGAGGACCCGACTCCGCGCGGCCACGCGATCGAGTTCCGGATCAACGGCGAGGACGCCGGCCGCGGCTTCCTGCCCGCACCCGGACCCGTCACCCGCTACGACATCCCCACCGGCCCCGGCGTGCGCCTGGACTCGGGCGTCGAGGCCGGTTCGGTGATCGGCGGTCAGTTCGACTCGATGCTGTCCAAGCTGATCGTGTACGGCGCCACCCGCGAGGAGGCGCTGGCGCGTTCCCGTCGTGCGCTGGACGAATTCCACGTCGAAGGTCTGGCCACGGTCATCCCGTTCCACCGTGCGGTCGTCAGCGATCCGGCCTTCATCGGTGACGGCAACGGTTTCACCGTCCACACCCGTTGGATCGAGACCGAGTGGGACAACACCGTCGAGCCCTTCACCGGCGGCGGCCAGGTCGACGAAGAAGAAGCTCAGCAGCGCCAGAAGGTGGTCATCGAGGTCGGCGGCCGTCGGGTCGAGGTCTCGCTGCCCGGTGACCTGGCGTTGGGCAATGGCGGCGGCCACGCCGAATCCGGCGCCATCCGCAAGAAGCCGAAGGCTCGCAAGCGTGGCTCCCAGGCCGGCGCCGCCGCCTCGGGTGACGCGGTGACCGCGCCGATGCAGGGCACCGTGGTCAAGGTCGCCGTCGAAGAAGGCCAGACTGTGGCCACCGGCGATCTGGTCGTGGTGCTCGAGGCCATGAAGATGGAGAACCCGGTGACCGCGCACAAGGACGGTGTCATCACCGGTCTGGCCGTCGAGCCAGGTGCAGCCATCACCCAGGGCACCGTGCTGGCGGAGATCAAGTAACCGATCAGGTGCGCAGGCGCCGCCGCGCCTGATTCACCCCGTGCTGTCTGGCGGGACTTCCCCGCTGCGCTCGGGTTCGCGCGCGAGCGGCTCCGTCGAGCGCGACCGCTCCGATGGTGACCATGATCGCCGCTAGGAGTGCTCCGCCGATGACGTCGCTCACCCAGTGCGCATGGATGACAAGGCGGCTGACCGCGACGGCTGCGGTACCGGCGATTGCGAGGGCGGCCACCACGTTTCGCAATGTCCGGCCGCCGCGCACAGCGACGCCGACAGCGACGATGCCCAGCAGCGTGGCGGTGCCTGCGACATGCCCCGAGGGAAACGGGTGAGGCTCGTCGCCGAGCATCGGGCTCACTGCCATTTCCGCTTGGCTCACGGGGCGCTCAATGAGTGCTGCCATGACGTTCTTGGCCAACACGGCGGCGCCGGTGGTCGTGACCACCACGACGCCGGGTATCACTGATCGAAATCGAACGGACAACACCGCCCCACTGACAACGCCCGCGATAGCGATCGCCCTGGGATTGCCGATGTAGGCCACCGCCGCCCCGGCATGACGGATCCGGGGGAACCGCTGCGTCCAGTGATCGATCCAGGCGGTCATCGGCGCGTCCAAGCCGGTCACCCAACCATGGGCGTGCACGCTGATCGTCACTCCCAGGAGAACCAAGGCCAACCCCGAAACAATCAACGTCGGAGCCCAACTTCGGCTGCGATTCACGGCGGCCGCTGCCAGTAGCAACCCTGAACCTATGAGCGCGCTGGTGACAATGTCGATGCCGGCATTGTGTCATGCCTTGACGTGGGTGCGCGTTGCTGTGCTCAAGAACTCCAGCACCGCATCGTCTTCGTAAGAGGGCGAGTTGAGAAGGTCGACCAGCACATGGGCGTCGCGCGAGGCATCGGCGACGCCTGTCCGGTCAACGCCTCGACGTGAGTAGGTCGACGACTTGTCGGCCGACCTGTCCGCTGGCTCCGAAGACGGCAATCTTCACACGATCCAGCATGATGAATCGTGTGGAAGAAAACGAGCGGGTCCGGATCGGCACCGCCGAGCGAGAGGAAGCGCAGGCGCTGCTCAGCCGACAGTTTTCCGAAGGCCGGCTCAACCCTGACGAGTTCTCCGAGCGCAGTACCGCGGTCGCAGCCGCGGTGACCCGCGCCGACCTAGCGCCGATTTTCTCCGACCTTCCGGCCAGACCCGGCGGGCACCGCACCCCGGACATCGCGCGCCCACGGGATTGGCGGGCGGTCGTCATGGCCCTCACCCCACTGGTCGCGCTGGCGTTCACCATTTTGGTGCCGCACGGCTGGCTCGCGTGGTTGGCGCTGCCTGTGCTCGGCCTGCTGCTCTACGGTCGCCGCTGACATGGATCCCGTCGAAATCAACGCGGGCGCTTGGTATTTGCGCGCGTTGCGTGCCGACGAGAGGATCGACGACCGTCCCGCGCTCGCCGACCTCGGCGAGACCGATCCGGAGTACGTGACCAGAAGTCTTGCCGGCTGGAAGCAGGACCGGGCTTACTCGTGGGCGGTCTGTGAGCCGACCACCGGTGAACTACTCGGCGTAGTGGTCCTCGACGTACCCACCGGGATGATCCAGCTGCGGGCTCGTCGCGGTCATGCCGAAGCGACTCAGACCGCGGCCGATTCGGTGCGCCGTTTCGCCCGGTCGATCGGCACGAGTTAGCGCTCGTCGACGTCGCGCCCGCTGGCAAGGTCGGCACAGTCGACCGTCACCACATCGGTGCGGGCCGCCAGGAAACGCCGTGCGCCCTCGTCGCCGTCCAGGGTGGCCCGCAGTGCCGTCCAGTGCTCGCGGGCGATGACGACCGGATGGCCGGGCCGCCCGTCATAGGTGGCACGGGCCAGACCGGACGGCGACTCGTGCGCCGCTTCGAGCACCCGTGCGACGACGTCGGCGCCGATGTCGGGGGTGTCGACGGTGAGGATCACCGCGTAGTCGGCCTCCGGTATGGCCGCCAATCCGGTTCGCAGGGAAACCCCCATCCCGCAACGCCAGTCGTCGGCGACCACCGAACGGGCGTGCGCCGGAACGTCGACAATCGCCGCGCCCAGCACCACCGCCACGTCATCACAGCCGCCGCAGACCAGGGCCTCGACCGCCAAACGCAGCCACTCACCTTGGGCGGCAAGCACTTTCGGCATGCCATAGCGGGTACCCGCACCGGCGGCCAGCAGGATGCCGGCTGACCGGGCGGACTTCGACATGTACACAGTGTGGCCCCAACTGAAGAGGATTATTTGAACCCGCCGCCATTGCTGTTCGGTGGTCTGACAAGTGGCGTACAGTTCAAGTCAGGTTGAGTTCACAGCCGCCCGGAAAAACGTCAAAGACGTGCGAGGCGTGCCAACTCCCGCACTACACGGGCTTACCCACTCTGGCGTGATTCACAGTACGAATACTCGTTCACTGATGGAGTCACTATGTCTGTCCCACGTACAGATCAACCGCAGCGTTCGGCTGTGTCGGATTCACTCGATTGCCACACCGCTCGCATCAGCACCGTCTGGCCCGACGACGGCGTCGGGATCATCACCGTCCACGGCGAGCTCGACGCGTCCAATGCCCTCGCGTTCGCCGACCATGTCGACGCTTGCGCCGGCCCCGGCGACCGTCTGGTCCTGGACCTCAGCCAACTCAGCTTTTTCGGAACCGCCGGATTTTCGGCGCTGCACACCATAAACGTTCGTTGTGCCAACGCCTCGGCACGATGGGTGATGGTGAGCGGTGACGCGGTGGCCCGGCTGTTGCGGGTCTGCGATCCCGACCACGCGCTGCCGGTCGCGCATTCCGTTCGGGACGCCGTTGAACTGCTCGACGCCGAACCTCGTCGGCTACTCCAACTGGTCCCGGAGCCGCGTTAGCGACTTCGCGAGCAGGCGCGAGACGTGCATCTGTGAGATGCCGACACGCTCGGCGATCTGAGTCTGGGTGAGCGACTCGAAGAACCGAAGCAACAGGACGGTGCGTTCGCGCTCCGGCAGCGCCTCGAGCAGTGGACGCAGTGCCTCCCGGTTCTCGATCTGATCCAGGCTCAAGTCGACGTCACCCAGGGTGTCTACGATCGCCGGCGCGTCTTCGTCGCTGCCGCCGCCACCGCTGTCGATCGACAGCGTGTTGTAGGAACTCCCCGCGACCAGACCTTCGACGACCTCTTCGCGCTCCATACCGAGTTCTTCGGCCAACTCGGAGGCGGTCGGCGCGCGCCCCAGCCGCTGCGAGAGTTCCGACGTCGCCGCACCGAGGCGCAGGTGCAGCTCCTTGAGCCGGCGAGGCACTTTGACCGACCAGCTGTTGTCACGGAAGTGGCGGCGGACCTCACCCATGATGGTGGGGACCGCGAATGAGACGAAGTCCGAACCGGTCTCGACGTCGTAGCGGATGACCGCGTTGACCAAGCCGACGCGGGCCACCTGCACCAGGTCGTCTCGGGGTTCGCCGCGACCGTCGAAGCGGCGGGCGATGTGGTCGGCCAGCGGTAGGCAGCGCTCGACGATGCGGTCACGCTGTCGCTGGAATTGCGCGGAGTCAGGATCCACCTTCGCCAACTCCCGGAACATGTCCGGAACGTCGGCGTACTCCGAGTTCGTCCGCCTGGGCGAACTATCCGTGGCTCGGGAATTCACCGCCCGGAGCCCGCCCGCCTCGTGGTCAGGGTGATACCGAAGACCTGCCCGTCGGTACTGGACTCGTGACCGTTGTGGAATGTCTGCACGTCGTCGGTCAGCGAACTCAGGACGTGCCAGCTGAAGCTACCGGGGGTGACCACGTCGTTGGTGTCGCACGTCGTCGACGCCTCCACCACCACGACGTCGTCGTGCGCATCGACGACGACGACGAGCGTCGCTTCGGGCGATGCTGAACGAATCAGCCGAGTGCAGGCCTCATCGACGGCCAGCCGCAAGTCCGCGACCGCATCGAAATCCAGGTCCTCGAACGTGCCGACCGCGCCGACCACGGTGCGCAGTACGGCCAAGTTTTCCAACCTGGCAGCAACCCTCAATTCGACAGCGCTGTCGCCTCGCTGGTGCGCGCTGCCTTGGCTTTCGCCGTCCGTCATCTGGCCTCCTGGCAATGTCGACCCGACACTACTCCAGCCCGCAGGCGTGCTAACCACGGTCGTGTGATGACCGAGTTGGCCGGGTAACCGGTGCGCATGAGGCCGGAAGCGAGCGCAGCGCAACCCAGGAAGTCGTCGTCATGGTGGCACCCTCGTACCCACCCGGCGGTACAGTTCAAACCTCCGCGCCGCAAATTCTTGTTCGTTGAGCAATGAGACTTCGGCGCAGTTCGGTTGACGGACCCGGTTTCCGTCGCGTTCGCCGCGGCAAGGGTTTCTCCTACTACACCCCTGACGGTGAATTGCTGACCGACCACAAGACGGTGCAGCGGATCAAGGAACTGGTGATACCGCCGGCCTGGCGCAAGGTGTGGATCTCGCCACATGCCAACGGACACATCCAGGCCGTGGGCATCGACGCAGCCGGCCGCCGCCAATACCTCTATCACCAGAAATGGCAGGAGGAGCGCAGCGAGGAGAAGTTCGACCGGGTGCTGCAGATGTCCTCGGGACTGCCCGGGTGGCGTTCGCGTATAGCCGAGGACCTGCATGGCCACGGCCTCTCCAGGGGCCGGGTGTTGGCGTTGGCTCTGCACCTCCTCGATCGCGGGTATTTCCGCGCCGGTGGCGAGGCCTACGCCGAGGAGAACAACTCCTACGGGATCGCCACGCTGCTCTGCGAGCATGTGACGGTCAAGAGCGGCGCCGTGGTGTTCGACTATCCAGCCAAGAGTGGGGTTCAGCGAAATTGGACCATCGAGGACCCTGACGTGGTTTGCGTTGTTCGCGAGTTACGCCGCTGCAGCCCCAGCGGACGGCTCCTGGTGTGCCAGACCGACTCCGGTTGGGTGGATATCCACTCCGAAGACCTCAACGCGAGATTCAAGGAACACCTTGGCGAGGACTACAGCGTCAAGGATTTGCGCACCTGGCACGGGACCGTGCTCGCCGCAAGGGCTTTCGCCGACGCCGCCGCCCCGGTGAACAAGACGGTCCGCAAGCGCGTGGAGGCCGCAGTGATGCGTGAGGTGTCCGAAGAACTCGGCAACACTCCGGCCGTCGCCCGCAGCTCGTATGTCGACCCGCGGGTGGTCACCGCCTACGAGGACGGAACGACGATCGCCGCCGCGGCGCGCCGGGCCCGCAAGGAGAAGAACGCCGACCGCGGGCAGGCCATCCTCGAGAAAGCCACCGCGACGATGATCAGGCGGGTTGCCAAGCGCCGCTGATGGTGTGAGCAACGGAGGCAACGAAGCTCACCCTGTCAGACACTCCGCGCGCAGCGGCCAGCGCGCGCGCAACGTTGAGCGGCAATCCGTTAGCGCGACAGATCGCGCGTGGCCGGCCCCTCCAACACGGTCCCGTCCGGTCCGAATCGCGAACCGTGCAACGGACAATCCCACGACTTCTCCGCGTCGTTCCACGAGAGCACGCCACCGAGATGGGTGCACACAGGTGAGACGCACTTCTCCTCCCCGTCGACCACGCTGCGGGCCACCATGTTCCACGGCGGTCCACTGACCGAACCGGAGCCCTCGCGCAGCGCTGAATTCCGATGGGCGATCGGTGTCACCCAACCCGCGGCCATGTGCCAACCGACCTCGAGGTTGATCTTCAGCGCCGTGGTGAGACCCGTGAGTTCGTGCGGGCTCCAACTGGCGAACGCCGGTGCCCAGCGCGCCTGGTCTCCGCCGAGAAGACGCTTCGCCAGCAACAGCGCGGCGGCCACACCGTTGGTCATCCCCCACTTCGCGAAGCCCGTGGCCACCAGAAAGTGGTCGGTACCCGGAAGTAGCGGCCCGACATACGGAAGCTCGTCGACGGGGACGTAATCCTGGGCCGACCAGTAATGCGTGGGTTGCGCCCCGGGAAAGTTTCGTTTGGTCCAGCCGACGAGCTCGTCATACGACGTGCGCGCGCTGTCCTTGCGCCCGACGGTGTGTCCGCCGCCGCCGACGATCAACCGCTCACCGCCCGCGGTCGGGGCGTAGCGCACCGACCGGGTGGGCTGGTCGACTGAGAGCATCATCGGCCGAGGAAGTGAGCCGGGCACATCGAAGGCAACGCAATAGGAGCGGCTCGGGTGCAGTCGGGCGAAGAATCCGCCGCGATCCAGGATCGGTGTGCCCGTTGCCAACACGCAGTGATCGGCGTGGGCGACCTGCTCGCGGCCTTGTGCACTGCGCAGCTTCACGCTCACCCGGCCGGCCGAACTGGACGCCGCGTAGACGCGGTGACCGGTCATCAGCCGACCGCCGCGCTCATGCAATTCGGTGATCAGCGCACCCAGGAAGGGCATCGGGTCGAACTGAATCTGGTCGGCCAGTCGGGCGCCACCGCGGAACTCGAACGGCACGTCCAGCTGATCGACCCAACTCACGCCGAGACCCGCGGCCTCGGCAGCCTCGAATTCCGCACGGGCGGTGGGTAGTCCACGGTCGAATTGCGCATAGCTATAGGCATCTTCGTACTGCAGCTCGATTCCCCGCTCTGTGCAGTACTGCGCAAGCCACGCTTGGCCCTCTCGGTTTCCTTCGACGTACTGCCGGACCAGGTCCATCGAGTGTCGTTGCGAGATCGTCGAGAGCCGGCTTCCTTGCAACAGACTGACTTTGGCAGTGGTATTGCCGGTGGTGGCGGCACCCGCGGTGCGTGCCTCCACCACCAGGACCCGCTTGCCCGCGCGGGCCAGCAGGACCGCCAGCACCAATCCGGTGATGCCAGCCCCCACCACGAGGATCTCCGCGTTCGGCGCATCTTTTGTTGCGTCGCCGTCAATTTGGGGTCGGTGCACGTCGGCGCCGTCGAGCCACAGGGAAGTCATGGCAAGCCGATACCCGCACTTGGCTGGCCGAAACCGCAGCGGCCCAAGGGGGTAAATTGATTCGAATGATCGAGCACGACCCGATACCCGACGATGTCCCTGTCCCCGATGCCATCGAGCAAATCCGGCCCGTGACAGAGTCCGCCGATCTGGAGAGTCTCGACATCGGCGAGCGCGTGCTGGTCAATGACAGCACGCCACCCCTGGAGAGCAACGAATTGGATTGGCAGGAACAACGCCAGGTCGTCGAGGATCCGGACCCGGACGAGATCCGCTAGGCAGGGGAATGTTTGGCCCAGCGGGGGCTCTGGGTACAAGTTCCACCGGGGAACAGGAACCGCAGCAAAGGGGGTAGGAGATGTCGAGCGCCTCTGTGGCGAGATCGGATGTCGACGACATCCGTTTTTTTCGGCCCAGTCGGTCCTGCGCCTATGAAGGCTGGACCGTCGCTGAGCTGAAGAAAAGGGCCAAGCAACTTGGGATCTCAGGCTATTCGGGCTTGAGCAAGGAAAAGTTGATCTCGCTCATCCGCAGTTATTGACGCCGAACTTCGAGAAGGGTCCAGCCGAGCGGCTGGACCTTTCTCGTCAGCCGTGAACCACGGTCGCCACCGCGAGTATCAGCAGGCCCGCGACCGCATGTTTGCCAGGTGCCCGATGGCTCAGTGGCCGGACAGCTCCCATACGCTCGCCGACATCCGGTCGGTCATCGTGGTCACGGCGACTTGGCCGCCGTCGTCGCCCTGACACGCCATCGCCTGGACGATCGCGTTGTTGCGCAGCCGCGCCTCCGCGTAACAGGTCCAGTCGAACGGAATGCCGATCTGCTGCTTGTTCCATCGCACGGTGTCGGCACTGATGTCGGGCACGGTGAACTTCCAGGCGGCGTCTCCGCCGCTGCTCAGCGCGCGCTGACCGTCACAGGCCTTCGCATTCTTGGTTCCGGTGGCGAACTGCGCCGCGGCCGCGGCGCCGTCGGCATAGATCGCGACCGCCTCGGCGACGACGTGATCGTGCTTGTCGCCATCGGTGAACAACATCACATGCAAGCCGACCGAATTCTCGCCGAGGAATGCCGCCATCCCGGCAGCGTCGAGCGCCGAACACGCGGGAACGGCCGAGGATCCGGGAATGGGCCGCGTCTGGTCGGCATCGGTCTGCAGTTTCGCGCCGATGATGTCGTGCAGCTGCGTGGGGCCGATCAGCACCTGGTCGGTGTCCCCGGCACGCAGCGGCGTGATGCCTTGAGCGGGATTGGACACCGCACTGCCGGCGACGGTCTGCGCGCACCCGGCGAGCAGCACCGCCGCCGCGCCGAGAATCGCAGCCAGCCGCATCCTTGAAAATGCTAGACCGCCGCGCGTAATACCTCTCTCAGGGCGGCCAGCGCGCGGTCGATCTCACCGCGCGACACGGTCAGCGCCGGGCGGAACCGCACACTGTCTCCGCCGCTGCCGAGCATGATGACGCCGCGCTTCCACAGCTCGGCCAGCACGGCGTCCCGGCGCTCGGG
>JAKFVT010000016.1 GCA_021732005.1 Mycobacterium sp.
GTGGTCGGGCTGGGTGCGGTGGGCCGGCTGACCGGGCCGTTGCTGCTGGCGGTGCTGGCATGGACCACGCTGGCCGTGCTGGTGGCGGCACGCCGAACGCACTGGTGGCGGCTGCCGTGGCGTGCCGCGGTGAGTGTCGAAACCGTGCCGCTGCTGCTGGTCGCGGTGGCTGCGGTGGTGCTGGCGGTGGTGGCCGCCTACTACCTGCCGGTGTGGCAGTGGGACGCGCTCGGCTACCACCTGCCGTACGTGAACTTCGCCCTGCAGCGCGGCACGTTCGCCGACATCCCCGCCGACGTCCCGTACCTGTCGACCTATCCGCACATCGTCGAGGACGCTTTCATCGCGTGGCGGGCGCTGCTGCCCGACGACCGGCTGGTGGAGTTGGCGCACCTGATGTTCGGGCTCATGGGTGGGCTCGCGATCGCCACGATCGCCCGCGGGTCCGGTGCTCGTGGCTCCCACGCAGTGGCCGCCGGGGCGGCCTGGCTGACGCTGCCCGCCGTGTTTCTGCAGCTGCCGACGAACTACACCGACGCGGCGTCGGCGGCTCTGCTGCTGACGGCGATCGCGTTCGTGGTGGCGCCGGCGCAGCGCCCGCAGCTGCTTCTGGCGGGAATCGCCATCGGGTTGTTCCTGGGTTCCAAACCGAACGCACTGATCGCCGGTGCGCTGCTGTTGATGGTGCTGACGGTTCGCGCGGTCCGCGCCGGCCGCCGCGGTGCACTCGTCGCGGCCTGGCCGGCCGCCTTGGCGCTGGGTGTGCCCACCTACGTGGTCAACATCGCCCGGCACCACAATCCGGTCTGGCCGGTGCGCATCGACGCAGGGACCATGAATCTGCCTGGTACACAATCGATGTCGAGTCTGCTGCAGTCGGGGGCGGCCACACCGCACCTCGACGGCCCGGTCCTGAGCCGGGTGGTCCGGTCGTGGACGACGATCGTGCCGCCGCTACCGGTGTTCGACATGCGGATCGGCGGGCTCGGGCTGGTGTTCCTGGTGGCGCTGCCCGTCGCGCTGATCCGGGCCGCGCGCACCCGGTCGCCCGCGGTGTGGGTGTGCTTCGCGGCGGCACTGGCCACACCGGATCCCGCGGTGGCCCGCTATGTGCTCGGCTTCGCCGGTCTGGTGCTGGCGTTCGCGGTTCCGGTCGTCGGTCGGCTCGGCCGCCGCCGGCGCCAGGTCGTGTTCGCCGTCGTCGCGGCGGTCGCCGCCCAGGGTGTGTGGGTCGCCTACCCGGGATTGACCGGCGAAGGGCCACCGCTGACCGCCTATGTGCACATGACGCGGGAGCAGCGCAGCGCCGCGGTCGGCGCCGACGGACCGCCGGGCCAGTTCGTGAAGCTCATGGACCACCTGCCGCCGGGGGCGATCACGGCCTTCGACAGCACCGCGGAGCTGCCCTACCTGGCGTGGCCCGATGACCTCTCGCACCGGGCCAGCCGGATTCCCGACGACATCACCCCCACCCAGGCACGTGATCTGCTCGACCATTCCGACACCGCGGTCCTGATGGTCGGCGACGACTCCGTCACCGGTCGGCTCCTGCGATCTGACCTGCGGTTTCGCCCGGCATTCGGCTGCGGCCCCGCGCCGTGCACGGTGTATCTGCGGCGCTGAGCGCCCGACCCTGCCGGAATGCTGAGTCCAGGCGGCTGTGAAACAGTGTCCGCGTGCCTTCGTATCTGCTGCGGGTCCAGCTGGCCGACCGGCCCGGTAGCCTCGGCTCGCTCGCCGTGGCGCTGGGCACCGTCGGCGCCGACATCCTGTCGCTCGACGTGGTCGAGCGGGGACCCGGGTGGGCGATCGACGACCTGGTCGTCGAGCTGCCGCTGGGCGCCATGCCCGACATGCTGATCACGGCCGCCGAACAGATCAAGGGCGTCCGGGTGGACACCATCCGGCCGCACACCGGGCTGTTGGAGGCCCATCGCGAGCTGGAGCTGATCGACCACATCGCGGCGGCCGGCAACCGCGCCGCCAAGCTGCAGGTGCTCGCCGACGAGGCGCCGCGGGTGCTGCGGGTGGGGTTTTGCACGGTGGCGCGCATGTCGGAGTCCGGCCTGGAGCGCGTGGTCGGCAGTTCCGGCGCGCCGGAGACCCCGGCGACCTCCGCGCCGTGGCTGCCGCTCGCGCACGCGGAGGCTCTGGACGGCACCGCCGATTGGGTGCCCCAAGTCTGGCGAGACATGGACACCACGCTGGCCGCCGCGCCGCTGGGTGACCCCAATATCGCGGTGCTGTTGGGCCGCCCGGGCGGGCCGTTGTTCCGTCCCTCCGAGGTGGCCCGGCTGGGCTATCTGGCCGGGATCGTCGCGACGATCTTGCGCTGAGTCAGTCGTCGGCTTCGGCCGGCGGTGGTCCCTCGTCCAGCAGGGTGCGGAACCCGTCCTCGTCGAGGATCGGCACCCCGAGTTCGACGGCCTTGTCGTATTTCGATCCGGGCGAATCGCCCGCCACCACGTACGAGGTCTTCTTCGACACCGAACCGACCGCCTTGCCGCCGCGACTGATGATGGCCTCCTTGGCCTCGTCGCGGGAGAAGTTCGGCAGCGAGCCGGTGACCACGATCGAAAGTCCTTGCAGCGTAGGGCTGATCGAGGCGTCGCGGACGTCTTCCATCCGCACACCGGCCGCCCGCCACTTGTCGACGATCGCGCGATGCCAGTCGACGGCGAACCATTCGACCAGCGCGGCGGCGATGGTCGGTCCGACACCTTCGACGTCGGCGAGCTGCTCCTCGGTGGCGGCCATGATCGCGTCGAGGCTGCCGAACGCCACCGCCAGCGCCCGCGCCGCGGTCGGCCCGACGTGCCGGATGGACAACGCCACCAGGATCCGCCACAACGGCCGGTCCTTGGCCTGCTGCAGGTTGATCAGGAACCGGGCGCCGTTCGCCGACAGCGCGCCGTCCTTAGTGGTGAAGAAATCCGACGTCAGCAGGTCGGCGCTGGTGAGATTGAACAGGTCACCCTCGTCGGTGATGACGTTGGCGGCCAGCAGCGCCGTCGCGGCCTCGTAGCCCAGCCCCTCGATGTCCAGCCCACCGCGGCCGGCCAGGTGGAAGACCCGCTCCCGCAGCTGCGCGGGGCACGACCGGGCGTTCGGGCACCGGATGTCGACGTCGCCCTCTTTGGCCGGCGCCAGCGGGGTGCCGCACTCCGGGCAGTGGGTGGGCATCACGAATTCGCGCTCCGTGCCGTCGCGCAGGTCGACGACGGGTCCCAGGACCTCGGGGATGACGTCACCGGCTTTGCGGATCATCACGGTGTCACCGATCAGCACGCCCTTGCGCTTGACCTCCGAGCCGTTGTGCAGGGTGGCCATGCCGACCGTCGATCCGGCGATCTTCACCGGCGTCATCATCGCGAACGGGGTGACACGGCCGGTGCGCCCCACATTGACCTGGATGTCCAGCAGCTTGGTCTGGGCTTCCTCGGGCGGGTACTTGTAGGCGCACGCCCAGCGCGGCGCGCGGGAGGTGGCGCCGAGGCGGCGCTGCTGAGCGAAGTCGTCGACTTTGACCACCACACCGTCGATTTCGTGCTCGATCTCGTGACGTCGGTCGCCCCAGTAGACGATCTTCTCTTCGACGGCGGCCAGGCCCGCCACCCGAGTGGTGTGATCGGAGACCGGCAGACCCCAGGCCTTCAGCGCGAAGTAGGTGTCGTGCAGGGAGTCCGGCGCGAAGCCTTCAGTCCGGCCGAGGCCATGGCAGATCATCCGCAGCCGCCTGCGGGCGGTGACCGCCGGATTCTTCTGCCGCAGCGAGCCGGCCGCGCTGTTGCGCGGGTTGGCGAACGGCGCCTTGCCCTCCTCGACCAGACTGGCGTTCAGGTTCTCGAAATCCGCCAACATGAAGAACACCTCGCCGCGCACCTCGAGAAGCGCAGGAACCGGGTAGTCCTTTGACGCAGTGAGGGTTTCGGGAATGTCGTCGATGGTGCGGGCATTGTTCGTCACGTCCTCGCCGACCCGGCCGTCACCGCGGGTGGCGGCCCGCTCCAGCCGACCGTTGCGGTACACCAGGGCGATCGCGACGCCGTCGATCTTCAACTCGCACAGGTACTGCGGGTCCCGGCCGATCTCGGCTTCGACCCGGCTGGACCACGCCGCCAGTTCCTCGGTGTTGAACACGTCGTCGAGGCTCAGCATGCGGTCCAGGTGGGCGGCCTCGGCGAAGTCGGTAGCGAAGCCCGCGCCGCCGACGAGCTGGGTCGGCGAGTCGGCTACCCGAAGCTCGGGAACCCGTTCTTCGAGTGCGAGGAGCTCATTGAAGAGCCTGTCGAACTCCGCGTCGGAGACGATCGGCGCGTCCTTGATGTAGTACCGGAACTGATGCTCGCGCACCTCTTCGGCAAGTTCCTGCCAACGCCGCCGCACATCCGGATCGATGGGATCAACCTCGGAATCAGACGTCTCTGCAGCCACCCTGGCAGGCTATCGGAGCGTCCCGACAGGCTTCGATCGTGGCAAGGTGGGAGCCATGTCGCACCCGGTCATGTTCGACGACTCCGACCCGATCCTGGCTCGGGTGCGCGAGATCACGCTGGCGTTGCCGGAGGCGACCGAGAAGATCTCGCACGGCAGGCCGACGTACTCGGCGCCGAAGATGTTCGCCGTCTACGGCGGCAGCCAGAAGAATCCCAGCGGCCCGATGATCCGGTACGCCCATGCACTGCTGATCAAGGTCGACGACAGCGAGCGCGAGGCGCTGCAGCAGGACCCCCGGTTCTTTGTTCCGGCGTATCTCGGTCCGTACGGTTGGCTGGGCCTGGACTTCGACGCCGCCAAGATCGACTGGGCAGAGGTCGCCGAACTGATTGACGCGTCGTTCCGGTTGCAGGCCCCTGCGCGGCTGGTCCGCTTGCTGGACGGCCGCTGAGGGCTACGCCTTCGGGATGGCCTGCGGGAAGTCGAACACCCGGTTGGGATCACCCTTGCTCGTGACGTCCATCAGCCGGCCCGGGTTCTGACCGACGATCGACTCCTATCGATTCGGTGGACAGGTGTAGGTCGAGCTGGCCGGAAGTGTGCCCTGCAGAAGGAAATTCGCCGCCGCATCGTCGGCGCACGCATTTTGGGTGGTGGCGATGTGCCCCTCCGCCGGAGCGATCACCAGGTAGGAACCCTTGAGCTGATCGTGCACCGATTGCGCCCAGGCCAGCGGCGTGGCGGGATCGCCCGTGGTGTTCAAGATCAGCACCGGGCCGGAACCGCCGGCGTGCACCGGGCCCGGCTGGCGGACCGTTGGCACCGGCCAGGTTTCACACGGCTGTAGCGACCACGCGCGATTGCCGCCGGACAGCGGGCTCTCCTTCGCCCACAGCGGCGCCAACCGGGCCGGTGTGGCGGGATCACGCTCGGTCTGGAAATCGATGCAGACCACCGAGAGGTATTCGGAGTCGGCGGGATTGACCATCAGATTCGGTGAATACGCCGAGTCTGTGACGGCCGCCCAGTCGCCGCCGATCGCCTGGCGCAGCGTTTGACGCAGGCTGGGCCACCCCGACTCGGGGAAGTACTGCGACGACTCGATAAGGGCCAGCATCCGCGCCCCCGACAGCTCGCGACCGTCCGCGGTGATGTGGGGCTGGCGATCGAGGGTGGCGATCATGTCCGAAATCGTTTGCAGCCCCCGGCCGGTCGGCCCGGTCAGCGGGCAGTCGGGAAGTTGCAGGCAGTCCTCGACAAAGGCTGTCACGCTGGCCTGCATGCCTTGGGCCTGGCCGTGCCGGACCTCCTCGTAGGACAGCTTCGGATCCATGACGGAGTCCAACACCAGCCGATCGGTCCGGTCGGGATAGGTATCGGCGTAAAGGGCGCCGACGTACGTCCCGTAGGAGAATCCGAAGAAGCTCAGCTTGTCGAAGCCCAACGCCTGGCGGACCGCGTCCATGTCGCGCACGACGTTGGCGGTGCCGACATGTCCGAGCGCCTGGCCGAACCGACGGTCGCACGCCTGTCCGATCCCCTTGGCCAGCTCTGTGGCGCGCTGTTGGTCCTCGGGAGTGGCCGGCACACTGGGCTGGTTGAAGATCGCCCGACGCTGCGGCTCGTCAAGGCAGGCGATCGCCGGGTGCGACCCGCCCACGCCGCGCGGGTCGAACGAGACCACGGTGTAGGTATCGGTGAACTTCTCGAAGTATTGCCCGCTCGACCTCAGGTCGGAGACACCACTGATGCCCGGGCCGCCGGGGTTGGTCATCAGCAGTCGCGGCTTATCGGCTTTGGACGGTATCCGGATCAGCGGGATGGTGAACTTTGGGCCGTCGGGAGTTCGGTAGTCCATGGGCACTTCGAGCGAGACGCACTCCAAGACAGGCAGCGGGGTGTCCATCGTCTCGGTCGCCGGGCAGGACGTCCAGTCGATCACCGTGCCCTCTCGCCCCGCGGTCGGAGCGCTCGGCGACGAGCACGCCGCCATCACAACCGCGGCTGCGGCCACGGCTGCCATACGCGTTCCCACCACCGAAACTGGCATTGTTAAACCTTCTAGCACGGCCAACGGCCGGGCCACGACCGATTTGACTAGATGGCGGTGGCATCCTCGGTGATTGCGGCCGCGGCCTTCTGGCACAAGCCGATCGCGACGCGGGCCCACTCGGCACTGGCGTCCGCCAGCCCGCAGGCCGGACTGATGCCGACACGGTCACGCATAGCGTTGCGGGAGAAGCCGATTCGATCGGTGATCGCGACGGCCGCCGCGGCCACCTCCTCAGCGGACGGCCGAGCCGCAGGCGCACCCGTGGGCACCAGACCGAGCACCACGCAGCGGCCCGAGTCCAGAAACTCCCCCAGCCCGTCGTAGTCGGCGTCACCGAGGGTGGCCACATCTACCGCGACCGCATGAATCGCACTGCGTTGCAGCACATTCCACGGTACATCCGCGCAGCTGTGCAGCATCACCTCGGCGCCTGCAGCGGCCACACACTCGTCGAGCAAGGTGATCGCCACCACCTCGTCGACCGGGTGCACCGGGTTCAGCGACGTCACCCCGGTCAGCCGGCCGGCCAGCGCCGCCGACAGCACCGGCTCGTCGTACTGCACCACCACCGTCGTCGCCAACCGCCGCGCCAGCTCGGCCCGGTGCCTCGCCACGCCCTCGGCCAGTGACGACGCCAGGTCCCGGACCGCCCCGGCGTCGGTCAGCGCCCGATGCCCGTTGGGCAGCTCGAGCTGGGCGGCCAGCGTGATCGGACCCGGCGCCTGTACTTTGACCGGCCGCCCAGAGCCGGGCCCGCCGGCCTTCTCCCAGGACTCCTCGATGGCGTCGATGTCCTCGTCGAGCAGACTCTTCGCCCGGCGGGTGACAGCACCGGGCCGGGCGGCGATGCGGTAGCCGCGCGGCACGGTGTCGATGGCGATGTCGACCAGGAGCGCGCCGGCCCGCCCGATCATGTCCGCTCCCACGCCGCGGGCCGGCAGCTCGACCAGGTGCGGCAGTCGGTGCAGCTCCCCGACCACGATCTCGGCGGCTTCCCGCGGGGCGGAACCCGGCCACGAGCCGATACCGGTGGCTGCCGCGAAATCACTCACCAGGCAACCGTATTGGACAGCCTGGGTACACCACACGGCCGGGGGCCTACCGTGATGACATGACGGTGCGCGCGGCAGTGGCCTGTTGCGCTGCGGCGGCGCTGCTGACGGGCTGCACCCAGTGGGTCGACGGGGCGCCGCTGCGCGCCCTCAGCGAGCCGCCGTACAGCCCGCCGGGCGTCGTCGATGTCGACCGAATCATGCTCAGCCAGGCCCAGATCCAGGCCATCACCGGCGGCGGCCAGGACGTGACGATCATCCCGAGCATGGACGGCAAAGCCATGGTGGACGTCGAGCCATTGGCCGAGTCGGTCCCCCGTGATTGCCGCTTCATATTCGCCGAAACCGACACCTTCGGCACCGACATCGAGGACTTCCACAAGACCAGCTTCCAATACCCGCCGCGGCGCGCGCTGATCTCCGAAGGTGCGGCGTCGTACCGCGACGACGCCAGCGCGCGGCAGGCGTTCAACGCGCTCTCGACCACCGTGCATCGCTGCGCCGACGGGTCCATGGGTGCGGGTCTGGTCGGCGACGTCGACGGCGACACCGACTCGCTGCGCACCCGGCCCGGCCGGTGCGGCCGCGACTACCGGCTGAAAGCTTCGGTGCTGGTGGAGGTGACGTTCTGCGCGTTTCCCGAGTCGGTGCCCGAGATCGTCATGACGAACATCCTCAACAGGATTCCCGGCGGCTGATCGTCGCGCTGGCGATCACTTCGTCACCAGCAGGATCGGGCCGGTACAGCACCAGCGTCTGACCCGGCGCTACGCCGCGCAGCGGGGTTCGCAGGGACACGTTCAGCTCGTCGCCGATCACTTCGGCGACGGCGGGGACCACGCCACCGTGGGCACGGACCTGAACCTCGCATTCCACCGGCCCGGTGGGCACGACCCCGGAGGTGAACACGGGGCGGATGCCGGCCAGCGACTGCACTTCGAGGTCTTCTTTCGCCCCCACCCGCACCGTCTGCGACTGCGCGTCGATGGCGGTCACGTACCGCGGCAGGCCGTCCGGTCCGGGACCGGCGATGCCGAGGCCCTTGCGCTGGCCGATGGTGAACCCATGCACGCCGTCGTGCTCGGCGAGCACCGCACCGGTGGCGTCGTCGACGACGGCTCCGCGCCGCACTCCGATCCGGGCGCCGAGGAAGGCCTGGGTGTCACCGGAGGGGATGAAGCAGATGTCGTGGCTGTCGGGCTTGTCGGCGACGGACAGCCCGCGACGCGCGGCCTCGTCGCGGATCGCCGGCTTGGGGGTGTCGCCGATCGGGAACGCCGCGTGGCGCAGCTGCTGGGCGGTCAGCACGCCGAGCACGTACGACTGGTCCTTGTCGACGTCGACCGCGCGGCGCAGCCGGCCCTCGGCCAGCCGGGCGTAATGCCCGGTGGCCACCGCATCGAAGCCCAACGCCAGGGCTTTGGCCGCCAACGCGGAGAATTTGATCTTCTCGTTGCAGCGCACGCAGGGGTTGG
Organism: Mycobacterium sp.; assembly: GCA_021732005.1. Classification (GTDB taxonomy): domain Bacteria; phylum Actinomycetota; class Actinomycetes; order Mycobacteriales; family Mycobacteriaceae; genus Mycobacterium. The sequence continues at coordinate 9,018 of JAKFVT010000016.1, forward strand.
GGGTTTCGCCGCGCTCGTAGGAGGCGACGAAGTCGTCGATCACGTCCTCGGCGAACTTGTCGGCGAAATCCCAGACGTAGAACGGGATTCCGAGGACATCGGCGACCCGGCGGGCATCGCCGGCGTCTTCTTTGGAGCAGCAGCCGCGCGAACCCGTCCGCAGGGTGCCAGGTTGTCGCGACAACGCCAGGTGCACACCAACCACCTCGTGGCCGGCGTCGACCATCCGCGCGGCGGCCACCGAGGAATCGACGCCGCCGCTCATCGCCGCCAGCACTTTCATCGCAGCGCCCCCAGTGATGAACTGGCCAGCGCGGCCTGGCGGGCTCGCTCGACCGCGGCGGGCAGCACCCGCAGCGCCGCATCGACGTCGGCTTCGGTGCTGGTGTGGCCCAAGGACAGCCGCAGCGATCCGCGGGCGGCGTCGGCGTCGGCGCCCATGGCCAACAGGACATGCGAGGGTTGCGCGACACCGGCGGTGCACGCCGATCCGGTCGAGCATTCGATTCCGTTGGCGTCCAACAACATCAGCAGAGAGTCGCCCTCGCAGCCGCGGAATGTGAAGTGGGTGTTGCCCGGGAGCCGGCGATCGCCGAGGGCGCCGTTGACTCCGGTGTCGGCGATCGAATCCAATACCCCGTTGACGAGCCGATCGCGCAGGTAGCGCAGCCGGGCGCCGGTGGCGTCGAGCGATTCGACGGCGACATCGGCGGCCGCGGCCATCGCGACCACACCCGCGACATCCGGTGTGCCCGATCGGACATCGCGTTCTTGACCACCGCCGTGCAACAGCGGAACGCAGGCGGTGGCCCGGCGCAGCAGCAGCGCGCCGACGCCGGTCGGTCCGCCGAACTTGTGCGCGGCCAGGCTGATGGCCGACAGGTTGGAGGCGGCGAAGTCCACCGGAATGTGACCGACCGCCTGGACGGCGTCACTGTGGATCGGCACGTCGAACTCGGCGGCCACGGCGGCCAGTTCGGCGATCGGCATGATCGTGCCGACTTCGTTGTTGGCCCACATCACCGAGATCAGGGCCACGTCGTCGTGTTCGGTGAGCGCCTCGCGCAGCGCGGCCGCCGTCACCGACCCGTCCGGTTCGGTGGGCAGGAACGTCACCTCGGCGCCCTCGTGCTCGGCCAGCCAGGTGACGCCGTCGAGGACCGCGTGGTGTTCGACCGCGGTGGTCACGATGCGGCGCCGGGCGGGTTCGGCGTCGCGCCGCGCCCAGTAGATGCCCTTGACCGCCAGGTTGTCGCTTTCGGTGCCGCCTGCGGTGAAGATCACCTCGGATGGCCGGGCACCGAGGCGCGCCGCGATGCTCTCCCGGGCCTCTTCCATCCGGCGCCGGGCGTCGCGGCCCGCGGTGTGCAACGAGGAGGCGTTGCCGACGGTGGCCAGCGCAGCCGTCATCGCCTCGATGGCAGCAGGATGCATCGGGGTGGTGGCAGCGTGGTCGAGATACACCGGACCGGCGGTCGGGCTCATAGCCCGTCCAGGATACCGGCAGGCGCGCAGGCCCCTTGCCACGGCGAACGTCACCCCAGCGTGACGTTCGACGCCCAACGTGACTCTGGAGTGACCTTCGGCGGCGAAATCAGCCCGCCAGGGCGTGGCTGTGCTGGAACCGCGGGGCGATCTGGCCACGCACCGCCACCTCGCAGCGGGCCGCCAGCTCCCGCCGATCGGAGCCCGGCAGCTCCAGGGACGCCACCTCGACGTCGACGACAGTCACCCGGGTCCGCACCGTGCGGCTCAGCGACTGCCACAGCGAGTCGTCTCCGACGAACGCCGTCACCGTCGACGGTCGCCCGTCGCGGTGGTGGTAGGTCAGCCGCAGCGGCTGCACCGGCCGACCGGAGTCGACGGCGGCCTGGAACATCGCCGGACGGAACTGGCCGTAGGCCAGGCCGCACCAGGTGGTGCCTTCCGGGAACGCGACGACGGTCTGCCCGTTGCGCAGCCGCTCGGCCACCGTCGCGACCACCTGCGGCAGCCGGCGCAGGCTGGCGCGGTCGATCGGGATGACCTTCATGATCCGCGCCGCCAGGCCGACGGCAGGCCAGTCGATGAGGTCCGCGCGCGCGACGAACGCCCCCGGCAGCACTGAACCGATGACGAAGGTGTCCACCCAGGAGACGTGGCCGCTGACCACCAGCACACCGCGCAGGTTACGAATCGGCCCGCCCGACACAGTGATTCGCACACCGAGGCAACGCAGGAAGGTCCGGCAGTACAGCCGTTGGACACGACCGCGCCCCGGCAACGGCACCGCCAGTAGCGGCACCACCATCAGCAGCATCAGGGCCGCCCCGATGCGGTAGGTCGCCCGCACCGCTGCGACCAACCGCCGCGACGGCGGGGCAGCGCCGGCGCGCACACAGCTGCTGTCACACAACGCGCGCGGCAGCCACGCGTGCTCGGTCACCGTCATGCCATCCCCCCGCCTCCGTCGGCCATCTCGCTGGCCGCCGACACTGACCTCAGCCTGGTCAGGTAGCGCGTATCGGCCTGCCGCTTGTCCAGCAGGGCCGGGAAGTCGCCGACGCCGAACTCGGGGTCGTGGGCAGGTTCACCGCAGACCCGGGCGCCCAGACGTAGGTAGCCGCGCATCAGCGGCGGGATGGTCGGCCGGGCCGGCGGTGCGATGTCGTCGAGACCCTTACCGCCCAGCACGACAGGCCGATAGGGGTACACCGTGTGTTCGGCTGCGGCGGCGTGGCGGCGCAGCACGAAATCGCGCACCCCGCGAACCTGGCTGCCCGGGGCACCCGCTGGATCTTTCGGGTGCGTCGGCACCGAGACACACCCGGTGACGTAGTCGTATCCGCAGCGGTCCAGATAGGCCAGGATGCCGGCCCACATGAGCAGCACCACAGCGCCGTTTCGGTGGTCGGCGCGCACCACCGCGCGGCCCATCTCCACGAGCGACGGCCGCAGCGCGTCGAGCGCACTGACATCGAATTCAGTTGCGGTGTAGAGACTTCCGGCGGCGATCGCACCGGGGGGCGGGAGCATGCGGTAGCAGCCGACGACCTCTCCGGAGATGTCTTCGCGCACCAGGAGGTGGTCGCAGAATTCGTCGAACCGGTCGGCGTCACGGCCGTCGCCGTCGGCGGCCAGTGTGTAACCGGGTTCGGTGGTGAAGACCTGATACCGCAGCCGCTGGGCCGCGTCGATCAGGCTGGGGTCGGTGGACAGCAGTAGTGAGTAACGCGGGCCGCGCAGCGCGGCGGATTCGTTCTGGTCGGGGGCTATGAGTACGGATGCAGTGCTCATACCTGAACGGTTGCTGAGCCGTTCGGCGGGATGTCAACGCCAGCGTGACGTGTTCGTGCACTCTCGATGACCAACAAAAGCGACGGCCCCCGAACGCCTTGCGGGCGCGCGGGGGCCGTTGCCTTGTCTGTTGCTGCGAGTTAACCCTTGCGGGACTTGACCGCGTCGGTCAGCTGCGGCGTGACGTTGAACAGGTCACCGACGATGCCGTAATCGGCGATCTCGAAGATCGGTGCTTCCTCGTCCTTGTTCACCGCGATGATCGTCTTGGACGTCTGCATGCCCGCGCGGTGCTGGATCGCCCCGGAGATGCCCAGCGCGATGTACAGCTGCGGCGAGACGGTCTTGCCGGTCTGGCCCACCTGGAACTGGCCCGGGTAGTAGCCGGAGTCGACGGCGGCACGCGACGCACCGACGGCGCCACCCAGCGAGTCGGCCAGGTCCTCGACCACCGAGAACTTGTCGGCACTGCCGACACCACGGCCACCGGAGACCACAACGCTGGCCTCGGTGAGCTCCGGGCGGTCGCCGGCCACGGCGGGCTCGCGCTTGGTGATCTTGGTGGCGGTCTCGGCCTGTGCGGGCACCTCGACGGTCACCTGCTCGCCGGCACCGGCTTCGGGCGCGGCGTCGACGGCACCCGGACGCAGTGTGATCACCGGGGCGTCACCGTTGGCCTGGGCCTCGACGGTGAAGGCGCCACCGAAGATCGAGTGGATGGCCTTGCCACCCTCCTTGACCTCGACGACGTCGGACAGCACACCGGCACCGGTCCGTGCGGCCAGCCGGCCCCCGATCTCCTTGCCGTCGGCGTTGGCGGCCAGCAGCACGGCGGCCGGTGTGGCCGACTCCACCAGCGACGCCAGAACGTCGACGAACGGGGTGATCAGGTAGCCCGCGGCATCGTCCGACTCGGCGACGTAGATCTTGGCCGCGCCGGCGGCCTTGAGATCGTCGACGAGCGGCGCGGCGGTGCCGGGGGCACCGATCACGACGGCCGACGGCTCGCCCAGGGCACGGGCGGCGGTGATGAGCTCGGCGGTGACTTTCTTCACCGCACCTTCGGCGTGCTCGACGAGCACAAGTACTTCAGCCATAGCTGTTCAGCCTCTTTGTCTTTCGAATGGTCCGGGAAGGAGCTAGATGATTTTCTGGGCGACCAGGTACTGGGCGATCTTGCTGCCGCCGTCGCCTTCGTCGGTGATCTTCTCGCCTGCGGTCTTCGGCGGCTTCGGCGTGGACGACAGCACCGAAGTGCCGGCGTTGGCCAGGCCGACCTCGTCGCCCTCGACGCCGATCTCGGCCAGCGTCAGGGTGGTCACTTCCTTCTTCTTCGCGGCCATGATGCCCTTGAAGGACGGGAAGCGCGGCTCGTTGATCTTCTCGGTGACGCTGATGACCGCGGGCAGTGAGGCCTCGAGGGTGAACACGCCGTCGTCGGTCTCGCGCTCGCCGGTGATCTTGCCGCCCTCAACGGTCACCTTGCGCAGGTGCGTCAGCTGGGGCAGGCCGAGGTACTCGGCGATGATGGCCGGGACCGCACCGCCGGTGCCGTCGGTGGCCTCGTTACCGGCGATGACCAGCTCGGTGCCTTCGATGGCGCCCAGCGCGCGGGCCAGGGCCCAGCCGGTCTGCACCATGTCGGAGCCGTGCAGGCCGTCGTCGAGCAGGTGCACGGCCTTGTCGGCACCCATCGACAGCGCCTTGCGGATCGCCTCGGTGGCGCGCTCGGGGCCGGCGGTCAGCACCGTGACGGTGCCCGCGGCGTCGCCTTCGCGCTCCTTGATCAGCAGCGCCTCTTCAACGGCACGCTCATTGATCTCGTCCAGCACGGCATCGGCAGCGTCGCGATCGAGCGTGTAGTCACCGTCGGACAACTTGCGCTCGGACCACGTGTCTGGGACCTGTTTGATCAGGACCACGATGTTCGTCATGAGTCTTCTACGTCCTCCTGGCAGGCGTCCTGCGGCCAGAAAAGGACGCAAGACTTTTTGGTCATTCCGCAACACACATCATGTTACCGATGGGTAACTTAGAGTGGTTCGCACGATCACCATAGCTGGTCGAAGTTCGTGTATTAGCAGCCCATCGGTACCGAGCAGTTCGCGAACCGCCAACTTCGGGTTAGCCTGCCTTGCAATGAGCGCATTCGTGACTGACGCAGGTGACAGCGGTTTGCCGCTGACCGGCGAGCGGACCATCCCCGGGCTGGCGGAAGAGAACTACTGGTTTCGCCGCCACGAGGTGGTCTATCGCCGTCTGCTCGACATTTGCGCAGGTCGCGACGTGCTGGAAGCAGGCTGCGGCGAGGGCTACGGCGCCGACCTGATCGCCTCGGTCGCGCGCCGGGTGGTGGCCGTGGACTACGACGCGGCGACGGTGGCACACGTGGCGGCGCGCTACCCCCGGGTCGAAGTCCTCGAAGGCAACCTGGCGGCCTTGCCGCTGCCCGACGCTTCAGTTGACGTTGTGGTGAACTTCCAGGTCATCGAGCACTTGTGGGATCAGCCACAGTTCGTGGCCGAATGCGCACGAGTGCTGCGGCCCGGCGGACTGCTGCTGATGTCGACGCCGAACCGCATCACCTTCTCCCCCGGGCTGGACACCCCGGTCAACCCGTTCCACACCCGCGAACTCAACGCCGCCGAACTGACCGAGCTGCTGACCGGCGGCGGCCAGTTCGAGATGCGCTCGATGAGCGGGGTTTTTCACGGGCCGGGCCTGGCCGCGATGGACGAACGCCACGGCGGCTCGATCATCGACGCCCAGATCGAGCGGGCATTGGCCGACGCCCCCTGGTCCGACGACCTGCTCGCCGATGTCGCTGCCGTGCGCTGCGAGGACTTCGACATGCTCGATGCAGGCCAACGCAACATCGACGACAGCCTCGACCTCGTGGCAATCGTGGTGCGCGTATGACCGGATCGATTCCCGGGTCGCTGCGCTCCTGCCCGCCGGCCAACGCCGAGCAGGTCCCCGGCCAGTTCACCCTCGTCCTGCACACCCACCTCCCCTGGCTGGCCCACCACGGCCGCTGGCCGGTCGGCGAGGAATGGCTCTACCAATCCTGGGCGGCGGCCTACCTCCCGCTGATGCGGGTGCTGCGGACGCTGGCCGCCGAAGACCGCCGCGGCGTGATCACCCTGGGCATGACACCGGTGGTCACCGCGCAACTCGATGACCCCTACTGCCTGGACGGTATGCACCGGTGGCTGGCCAACTGGCAGCTGCGGGCACTCGAGGCGGCCACCCTGCGCACCCCGACCGGTGCCGGAGCCGGCACCGCGACGACTCCGGAAGCATTGCGCGAGTTCGGTATTCGCGAGTACGACGAAGCGGGGCAGGCCCTCGACGAGTTCAGCACGCTGTGGCGGCACGGCGCCAGCCCGCTGCTGCGCCAGCTGATCGACGCGGGCACCGTCGAGCTGCTGGGCGGCCCGCTGGCTCACCCGTTCCAGCCACTGCTCAATCCGCGCCTGCGCGAATTCGCGCTACGCGAGGGCCTGGCCGATGCCGGCCAGCGCTTCGCACATACGCCCAAAGGCATCTGGGCACCCGAATGTGCTTACGCCCCAGGCATGGAACATGACTACGCCGCCGCCGGAGTCGGACACTTCATGGTCGACGGACCGTCGCTACACGGTGACACCACGCTGGGCCGGCCGGTCGGAACGACCGATGTGGTGGCATTCGGCCGCGATCTCCAGGTCAGTTACCGGGTGTGGTCGCCGAAGTCGGGCTACCCCGGCCACGCCGCGTACCGCGACTTCCACACCTACGACCATCTGACCGGGCTCAAGCCCGCCCGGGTCACCGGCCGCAACGTGGACTCGGATGCCAAGGCGCCCTACGACCCGCAGCGCGCCGACAACGCCATCGACACCCATGTCGCCGACTTCGTCGGCGTCGTCCGGCAGCGGTTGATCTCGGAGTCGCAGCGCATCGGCCGTCCCGCACACGTGGTGGCCGCCTTCGACACCGAGCTGTTCGGGCACTGGTGGTACGAGGGTCCGATCTGGCTCGAGCGGTTGCTGCGTGCACTGCCGGAGGCCGGCGTTCGGGTGGGCACACTCAGCGACGCACTGTCCGCCGGATTTGTCGGCGCACCCGTCGAATTGCCGCCCAGCTCTTGGGGATCCGGCAAGGACTGGCAGGTCTGGGCCGGCGAGCAGGTGGCCGACATCGTCGCGCTCAACACCGAGGTTGTCGACACCGCCCTGACGACCGTCGACAAAGCGCTCGCACACCGCGGGGCCGCCCCCAGCCGGGATGTCGTCGCCGATCAGATCCTGCGCGAGACGCTGCTGACGGTGTCCAGCGACTGGCCGTTCATGGTCAGCAAGGATTCCGCGGCCGACTACGCGCGCTACCGCGCACACCTGCATGCCCATGCCGCCCGGGAGATCTCCGATGCGCTGGCGTCGGGACGCCGCGACGCCGCCGAACGGCTGGCCGCGGGCTGGAACCGGGCCGACGGATTGTTCGGCGCACTCGACGCCCGGCGGCTGCCCCGATGAAAATCCTGATGGTGTCGTGGGAATACCCGCCGGTGATCATCGGCGGGCTGGGGCGTCACGTCTACCAGCTGGCGACCGCGCTGGCCGCCGACGGTCACGACGTCGTGGTGCTCTCCCGGCGTCCGTCGGGCACCGATCCCAGCACGCACCCGACCACCGACGAGGTGCACGAGGGTGTGCGGGTGATCGCCGCCGCGCAGGACCCGCACGAATTCGACTTCGGCCGCGACATGATGGCGTGGACGATGGCCATGGGACACGCCATGATCCGCGCCGGGCTGACCTTGCAGGCCAAGGGCTGGCAGCCCGACATCGTGCACGCCCACGACTGGCTGGTCGCCCATCCGGCCATCGCCCTGGCTGAATTCTTCGACGTGCCCATGGTTTCCACCGTGCACGCCACCGAGGCCGGGCGGCATTCCGGCTGGGTGTCCGGCCAGATCAGCCGCCAGGTGCACGCCGTCGAATCCTGGTTTGTCCGGGAGTCCGATTCGCTGATCGCCTGCTCGGCATCCATGGCCGACGAGATCGCCGAGCTGTTCGGCCCGGACCTGGCCGAAATCGTCGTGATCCGCAACGGAATCGATTCCAGCCGTTGGGCCTTCGCGTCTCGCCAAGCCTCCTCGGGTCCGCCGGAGCTGTTGTACATCGGCCGGCTCGAGTACGAGAAGGGTGTGCACGACGCGATCGCGGCGTTGCCGCGCATCCGGCGTACCCATCCGGGAACGACGTTGACGATCGCCGGTGACGGCACCCAGCAGGACTGGCTGGTGGAGGTGGCCCGAAAGCACAAGGTACTCAAGGCCGTTCACTTCGCCGGCCGGGTCGACCACGACGAGTTGCTGCGCCTGTTGCACCGCGCCGACGCCGCGGTACTGCCCAGCCACTACGAGCCGTTCGGCATCGCCGCGCTCGAGGCGGCCGCGGCGGGCATCCCGCTGGTCACCTCCACTGCCGGCGGTCTCGGCGAAGCCGTCATCGACGGCGAGACCGGGGTGTCCTTCCCACCGCGCGACGTCACCGCGCTGGCCGCGGCCGTGCGTCGCGTTCTCGATGATCCTGTCGCCGCGCAGCAGCGAGCCATCGCCGCGCGGGACCGGTTGACCTCCGATTTCGACTGGCACACCGTGGCTGCCGAGACCGCTCAGGTGTACCTGGCCGCCAAGCGCCACGAACGCGATCCCCTGCCGCGGCGGCCGATCGTCGAACACGCCCTGCCGGGGCGCTGATAGTTCGACGGGCATCGAATCATTCCGCACCTAGCGTGCGGATATGCCCGCTCAGCGCTCCTCGACCCTGACCCTGGTCGCCGCCTACCTCGGGCTGGTGCTGGGCCTCATCGACAGCAACGCGGTCAATATGGCGCTGCCCGCGATCAGCGCCGACCTCGGTGGCGGCCTGACCGCCGCGCAGTGGACCGTCGACGCCTACAACCTGACGTTCGCCGCATTGTTGCTCGGCGCGGGCGCTTTCGGTGACGCGGTGGGCCGTCGTCGGGTGCTGCGACTCGGCGTCATCGCGTTCGTGGCCGCGTCGCTGTGCTGCGCGCTCGCTCCGTCGCTGACGGTGCTGCTGGCCGGTCGTGCGGTACAGGGGCTGGCGGCCGCGTTCATGCTGCCGCAGGGGCTGGCGATCGCGGCGGCCGCCTTTCCCGACGCCGCGGGCCGGACCCGCGCCACCGCGGCGTGGGCGATCGCGGCGGCATCCTCGACGGCATTGGGTCCGATCGTCGGCGGTGTCCTCACCCAATCGGCAGGCTGGCGGTCGATCTTCTGGCTCAACGTTCCCGTCGGCGTCGTCGCCTTCGCGATGACCTACCGGTATGTGCCGGAATCGTCGGATCCGCGGCACTCCCGTCTCGACCTCGGCAGCCAGGCGCTCACCGCCATCGGGCTGGCGGCGCTGACGTTGGCGCTGGTGCAGGGCCGTCACCTCGGTGCGGTACCCACGGCGGGGCTCGCCGTGGTCGCCGTCGCCTGCCTCGCAGGATTCGTCCTGCGGCAGCGGCGCATCGCCCGTCCCATGATCCCGCCGGAACTGCTGCGCCGGCGACCGACGGCCGTCGGCCTGGCCGCCACGTTCGCGATGACGTTCGGCACCTACGGCCTGGTGCTGATCAACAGCATCGCCTTCCAGCAGCAGCGCGGCGCTGGTCCGCTGGCCACGGCGCTGCAGTTCCTTCCGATGCCGCTGACCTATCTCGCCCTGATCCCGGTGGTCACCGTGGGGGCCCGACGAACTGGCGCCCGAATCGCGATCACCGCCGGCCTGGCGACGCTGGCCGGCGCGCAGCTGCTGTACGGCCTGGCCGGGCCGACCGCACCGATCTGGCTGATCGAGACGGCCCTGGTGTTGACGGGCGCGGGCCTGGCCATCACCACCGGTCCCGCGGTGAGCATGGCACTCGCAGCGGTGCCGGCGGAGCGGACCGGTTTGGGGTCGGGGTTGGTGAACCTGTCGCGCCTGACCGGCATCACGGTCGGCACAGCGGCGCTGGGCACCCTGTTCGGCTCCGGCGGCGGGGTGATTGCCGCGACGGTCGTCGGTGCGGCGGTCCAGCTGATCGCCGCGCTGGTGTCGGTGCGGTGGGGTAAGCCGGAGGAAGTGGTCATGTCCCGTGCGCAGAAGGAGGCCAGTCATGCGTGACGCAGCCGAACTGCCCAGCGTCGGCGATGCCGACATCGCCGCGGTCGCCTCGCTGCTGGCCGACCCGGCACGGTGCAGCGTACTGCTGGCGCTCGACGATGGCCGCGCGTTGCCGGCCAGCGTGCTCGCCGACGAGGCCGGCGTCAGCAGACCCACCGCCAGCAGCCACCTCGCCAAGCTCACGGCCGCCGGACTGCTGCGAGTCGAAGCCCACGGACGACACCGCTACTACCGGCTGGCCGGCCCCCAGGTGGCCGAGCTGCTGGAAAACCTGGTCCGGCTCTCGCCGCCGCGGCCGGTGCGCTCCCTTCGCGACGGCACCCGCGCCGCCCGGTTACGCGCCGCGCGAACCTGTTACGACCACCTCGCCGGCCGGCTCGGCGTCGCGATCATGGGCTCGCTGCTGGACCGCGGCGCCCTGACCGGCGGTGACGGTCGCTACGACCCGAACCGCGATGTCCACGACTCGCTGAGCAACTTCGGACACGACATCCGCTACGAGCTGACCGGCGCCGGAGGCGACTTCCTCACCGAACTCGGCGTCGTGATGCCGAGCAGCGGCCGGCCGCTGATCCGCTACTGCGTGGACTGGACCGAACAGCGCCACCATCTCGGCGGCGGCCTCGGCCGCGCACTACTGGATCGGTTCGTCTCGGCGGGCTGGCTGGCGCGCACCGCACGCGGACGCGCGGTCACCGTGACCGCCGCGGGTCAGGCCGTGCTGGCCCAATCCTTCGCCATCGACTGGGAGGGTTGACGCCGCTGTTCGGCTCGGGGCCTCACGGCGTCCAGATCAGCAGGTCCTCCATGCCGTTGTTCATGGTGACCGTGGTCGGTGCCGGACCGGTGACATCGAAGTGGATCTTGCCTGTCGCCATCGCGCCCTGCGGGATGGTGGCACCGCTGATGTTCGACGGCGCGGCGACCATCCACAGCACCCGATAGGCCGCCTGATTCGGAGCGACAGCGTTGAACTGCGAGACGGCCGGAGTGACCGGGCCGCTGATCGCGTTGACGGTCGCGGTCGCCTCCCACAGCTGGCCGGCCACCGGATAGCCGGGCATCACGTCGCTGCTGGGTTTGAGGTCGCTGACCTTCCAGCTCAACGAGACCTGGCCGACGCTGTCGGTCATCGTCAGCGGGCTTCCCAATTTGCCGACGATGGGATAGTCGGCCGCTGCCGAGAACGGTGCGGCCGCCAGCACGATGAGTGCGCTCAACGCGATGGCCAGTACAGCCTTGATGGAACTGGAGATCTTCACAGTGCCCTCCCCGATGAAGACATTGAATGGACGCCTTTGGCATAACCCCGGACGAACGCCGGAAGATAGTGCCCAAAGACCCGGGGAGAGATGACTTACGCCTCTAGACGGGACGCCTTCTTGCGTTCAATATCCGCCAGCGCAGCCGCCAGCTCGGCGCGCTGCGCGGCCGAGGTGTCCCAGGCGAGCTTACGGTTCTTGACGACCTTGGCCGGCGAGCCGACCGCGATCGAGAAATCCGGGATGTCGCCCTTCACCACGGCGTGGGCGCCCAGGACGCAGCCCCGGCCGACCGTCGTGCCGCGCAGGACGGTCACCTTCGCCGCGATCCAGGTGTCCGGCCCGATCCGCACCGGACTCTTGACGATGCCCTGGTCTTTGATCGGCATCTCGATGTTGTCCATCTTGTGGTCGAAGTCGCAGACGTAGCACCAGTCCGCCATCAGCGCCGAGTCACCCAGTTCGATGTCCAGGTAGCAATTGATGACGTTGTCGCGGCCCAGCACCACCTTGTCACCGAACCGCAGCGAGCCTTCGTGGGCGCGGATGGTGTTCTTGTCGCCGATGTGCACCCAGCGCCCGATCTCCAGCTGCGCCAGTTCGGGGGTGGCATGGATCTCGACGTCCTTGCCCAAGAACACCATCCCGCGGGTGATGATGTGCGGATTCGTCAGCTTGAACTTCAGCAGACGCCAGTAGCGCACCAGGTACCAGGGTGTGTAGGCCCGGTTCGCGATGACCCAGCGCAGCGAGTCCCTGGTCAGGAAGCGCGCCTGCCGCGGATCCCGCAGGCGCGAACCCATCCACCGCTTGTGGAGCGGCGATCCCCACATCGTCGTCATGGCCTGAGAGCCTAGTGGAGGTCCGGCGCGGGTTACCCTCGCCTGTACTGACACAGGGGCGCGATGGGAAGGTGACACGGGTGCTGCGGCGATTGCTCGCGTTGGCGTCGGCCGCGCTGGTCGTGATCGGTCTAGCCGGTTGCGGCAACACGGACTCGTGGGTCCAGTCCACCGCGGCGCACGGCTGGTCAGCCCAGTACGCCGACGCCGCCAACAGCAGCTACACCAGCACCGGTGGCGCCGCGGCGCTCCGGCTGAAATGGAGCCGCTCGGTGAAGGGCGAACTCGGCGCGGGCGCCGCACTGGGCGACGGCAGCTACCTCGCGGCGAACGGCCAGACCGCCGGCGGCTGTTCGCTGATGGTGTGGGAGAACGACAACAACGGCAGGCAACGCTGGTGTACCCGCATGGTGCTCGGTGGCGGATTTGCCAGCCCGCTGTTCGACCAGTTCGACAATCTGTTCATCGGCCAGCCCGGCATGATGCAGTCCTACCCGCCGACGCAGTGGATCCGCTGGCGCCAAAACGTGATCGGAATGCCCACAACCGCAAGGTTTCTCGGTGGCGGCCAGTTGCTTGTGGTCACCCACCTCGGGCAGGTGCTGGTGTTCGACTCCCACGGCGGTGACGTGACCGGCACCCCGATGGATCTCGTCGAGGGCCTCGACCCGACCGATTCGGTCCGCGGGCTGACCGATTGCGCCCAGGGGATGCCGCAGTGCCCGGTGGCCGCACCGCCCGCCTACGCCGCCGCGACCCGCACGATCGTCGTGAGCCTGTGGCTGCCCGGCGCCAAGGCGTCGACGCTCGTGGGCCTGCAGTACCACCCCGGCCAGACCCCGCTACTGACTCGCGAGTGGACGTCGGACGCCATCGCCGCCGGGGTGCTGGCCGCACCGGTGGCGTCCGCAGACGGGACCACCGTGTACGTCACCGGCCGCGACCACAAACTGTGGGCATTGAAGACCTCCGATGGCAAGCCGAAATGGTCTGTGCCGCTGGACTTTCTGCCCCAGACTCCGCCGTCGGTGTCGCCCGACGGGCTGATCGTCGTCGGCGGCGGCCCCAATACCCACCTGGTGGCGCTCAAGGACTCCGGCGATCAGGCCCAGGTGGCCTGGCGCCGTGACGATGTCACACCGTTGAGCACCTCGAGTCAGGCCGGCGGCGTGGCCTACACGGTGGCCGCGGGTGCGTCGTCGGGACTGTCGTTGCTGGCGTTTGACCCCGCGGACGGCCACACCCTCAACAGCTATCCCCTGCCGCAGGCCGATGGCTTCCCGGTGGGGGTGTCGGTCGGTTTGGATCGGCGGGTCGTGGTCGCCACCAGCGCCGGCCAGTTGTACAGCTTCGACCCGGCCTAGCTGAGCTGCAGCGGCGGGAGGGCCGTCCGCGGCACCGAGGCCGAGGTGGCCCCGGCGTCCGACGGCAGCAGCTCGCCCTGACCGAAGTAGAAGATCACCGCGTCGTCGGTGATGGCGAAGTTCTGGTAGTGCGACGGGTCCAGCCCGTCGCCGGGGGCGATGACGCCGGTGAGACCGGTCTGACGCTCGAGATCGGTTTGCACGATCGGGAATATCGTATTGAGAACCTTGGCGTCCGGCGGAAAGAGCGTCTCGAAGGTTACCGGCTTGCGGTGTGCCACATCGTAGGTGAACGCCTTGTACCAGGTTGTCGGGTGGGCGCCGCCGACGTCTTGGAAGAGTTTCAGTACCACGCTCTGGGTGGCGCCCGGCGGCGGTCCCGAGGTGAATGATTCTGTGGTGACGTCCATTTCGTAGGGCATGTTGCGGGTCGACGGCATCTGCGCGACGTTGGTGAATCCCTCGCGGTTCTGCGTCAGGTAGTCCAGCACGGTCTGCTCGTCGGCGTAGTCGGTGGGGAACCGCAGATCCATGGTGTACCCGGATGCCGCGGTGTGGACATGGCAGACGTTGCCGGCCTCCATGGTTCCGCCCATGGCCCCGCAGTCGGTCGCCGCGCCGGCCACCGCGATGGATTGTTCGCCGACCAGCACGCCGAAGACCAGCAGGGTGGCCAGATGGGAAATGCGCATTCGTCGACAGTCCTCGCGCTCGAAGACGGCACCGGCGCCGCTGGCCGCCAGCGTACCCGCGCTACGTGTGTGCGGCGGATGCTCGACAGAGGAAGACCACGGAGCGCTCCCCCGCGCCGGTGCCAATGCGGGTGATCACCAGCGACAGCGCGGTGCGCCCGGCCGGCCGCAGCCGTCGTCGCAGTGCGTCAGGATCGACGCCGACACCGCGCACCAGTATTTCGAGCTGCCCGCAATCATGCTGTGAGAGTGCTTGGCGCAGAATCTTTTCCCGCAACGGCAGCTCGTCGAGCACTTCGAAGCCACGCACCCCGGCCGGCACGTGATCGCCACTGAGGTACGCGATATCGGGGTCCAGCTGCCACAGCCCGTGCCGGGCCGCGTAATGGCGGACCAGGCCGGCGCGAACGATCGCCCCGTCCGGGTCGACGATCCAGCGGCCGGCGGGACGGGTCGGGCAGTCGTCGGGGTCGGCGTCGGTGACCACCTCGTCGCGGTCCAGCACGCTGGCCCGCCGGCGCACTCCCGGTGTGGCCAGTGCGGGCGACCACAGACAGGCCTCCCGCACCGAGCCGCCAGCCGAGGTCACCTCGATCTCGCCCTCGAAGCCCAACTCCGCGACCGCCTCGAAATCGATTCCGGGCGCGCACTTCACGACGGTGAGCCGGCCGCGGTAGGCGTCGAACAGCGCGTCCAGCGGTGGGACGTAGTCGCGGGGATCGAAGCGGCGACGCCCGCCCGAGCGGCGCGCCGGATCGAGCAGCACCACGGCGTCCCGGCTCACCGGGTGCAGTGCATCGGCACGGCACAGCGCCACGTCCGGAACGTTGTGATGGGCCATCGCCAGACGCACCTCGTCGATATCACTGCCGACGAGCGCGGCCACCGTGGCCCGCAACGCGGCCAGCTCGGTGCCGATCGAACAGGTCGCGTCGTGGACCACCGCACCGGCCAGCCACGCGGCCCGGTGTCGGGCTACCGGCTCGGCCGTGGCCTGCTGCAGCGCGTCATCGGTGAACAACCACCGCGACACGTCGCTCAGGTCCCCGAGCTTGGCAACGGCCTTGCGGCGCAACAACGTCGTTTCGACCAGCGCCGTACTGCGCTCGGCGAACCGGTCGCGGATCGCGGCGATGTCGGCGAGCCGGGTGGCATCCGTCAGCCGGTAGCAGGCGACCTCCGCCAGCGCCGCCACACCGGCGTCACTGGTGAGATAGGTGACGTCGTCGCGCCCGAAGATCAGGACGGTTTGACCCCGGTGATCATGACGTTGTAGTACCAGCCCTTGGGCACGACGCGGCGCCAGAGGTTGTCGTCCACCCAGCTCAGCCCGATCCAGCTGTTGAAGGCGAACCTGGCGTAGCCCCAGCCCAGCTTGCCGGGCGGTACGGCGGCCTCGAACGTGCGCAGCGGCCAGCCGAGCATCGCGGCGGTGAACTCCGTTGTCGAGGTCGACACGTCGAAGGCGCCCGCGCTGCGGGCCATCTGCTCGAGGTCGGCGGGATCGAAGGTGTGCAGGTCGACGACCGCTTCCAGCGCCGCGGCGCGCGACGACTCGTCGAGTTCGGCCTGCGGACGCCGCCAGCCCTGCAGGCCGGGCAGCTTGGTGGCGTTGGTGGCCACCCGCCAGGTCAGCGTCGACAGGGAGCGGGCGTACGTATTGCCGACGCTGGTCGGCTCGCCGGCGAACACGAAGCGACCGCCCGGCTTGAGCACCCGCACGACTTCGCGCAGCGACTTCTCGACGTCGGGGATGTGGTGCAGCACGGCATGTCCGACGACGAGGTCGAAGGTGTTGTCGTCGTAGGGGACGCCTTCGGCGTCGGCGACGCGGCCGTCGATGTCCAGACCCAGGTTCTCCCCGTTGCGGGTGGCGACCTTGACCATGCCCGGCGACAGGTCGGTCACCGAGCCGCGTCGGGCCACACCGGCCTGGATCAGGTTGAGCAGGAAGAATCCGCTGCCGCAGCCCAGCTCCAGCGCGCGGTCGTAAGGGAGCTCACGCAACTCCTCGGGCGGCACGGTGGCGTCGAAGAGGTTGCGGGCGTAGTCCACGCAGCGCTTGTCGTACGAGATCGACCATTTGTCGTCGTAGCTCTCGGCTTCCCAGTCGTGGTACAGGATCTGGGCCAGCTTGCTGTCCTTGAGCGCGGCCTCGACTTGTTCCGCGGTGGCATGCGGTTGGGGGGCCGGAGCCGCCGGGCCGGCGACATTGGGATCAGGGTCGATCGTCGTCATCAGGGCAGCCTAACTGCCGTCACCGGCGGAGAAGACCTGGCCGTAGCATTCGGCCTGCTCACGGGCATCGAGCCGGCCGTCGATGAGGGCCTTGGCACCGGCCAGTGCACTCGGCTCGGCGTCGACGAACCGGCCCGCCCACGCCGCGGCGGCGTCGAAGACGTGATCGGGGGCCACCATCTCGTCGATGAGTCCGAGTGCCAGTGATTCCTTGGCGTCGACGAACCGGCCGCTGAACGCCAATTCCTTGGCCCGCGCCGGCCCGATCGCGCCGGCCAGCCGCTGGGCCCCACCACCGCCGGGGACCAGCCCGGCCAGGATTTCGGTGGCGCCGAGTTTGACGTTGTCACCGCTGACCCGCCAGTCGGCTGCCAGCGCCAGGCTCAGCCCGGCGCCCAACGCGTAGCCGGTGATCGCCGCGACCGTCGGCTTGGGAATCGCCGCCACCGCATCGAGCGCATCACGGCGCAGCCGGTCGGCGCCTTCGGCCTCGGCGCGGTTCAGCGTGCGTAGTTCGGGGACGTCGTCGCCTGCGGAGAAGATCTCGTGCCCGCCGAACAGGATCACCGTCGCGATGTCGGCGCGGTCGCCCACCTCGGCGGCCGCCTCGATGAGCTCGCGGTAAGTCTGCCTGGTCAGCGCGTTGGTCGGTGGGCGTGACACCAGCAGCACCCCTACTCTGGGGTGCTGCTCGCCGACGTGCACGGTGACGAACTCGCGCACCTCAGTCGCCGTAACCCTGCGGGGCGCGACGGTTGCGCGCCTCGTTGTACCGATCGCTGTTGAAGAACTCGATCTCCCAGTTACCCTCGCGCACAGCGAGATTGGGCTGAACGACCACGATCTGGCGTTCCAGCGTCAGCACCTCGTCGACGGAGCGCCCGGCCAGCGAGTCCAGTTGCGTCCAGGTCGGCGGCAGCAGGAACGAGCGGGCCTCGGCGAAGTCCTCGATGGCGGCCTCCGGACTGGTCCAGGCAGCGTGATCGGATTCGGTGTTGTGGCCGTCGGCTCGCTGGCCCGCAGGCAGGGCGCCGACGAAGAAGTAGGTGTCGTAGCGGCGGGTGCGCTCTTCCTCGGGGGTGACCCAGTTGGCCCACGGCCGCAGCAGGTCGGCGCGCAGCACCAGGTTCTCCTGGCGCAGGAAGTCCGAGAACGACAGGCTGCGGTCGACCAGTGCCCCGCGCGCCTCCCGATAGGCCGACGCATCAGCGACGATGCCGTCCGGATCGTCGGCCGGTCCGGCGAACAGCACCCCGGACTCCTCGAACGTCTCGCGGGCCGCGGCACACACCAGCGCTTCGGCGAGGTCCTCGTCTATGCCGAACCGGGTGGCCCACCAGTCCGGCCCGGGTCCGTACCAGGCGATGTCGGAATTGCGGTCGCGGTCGTCGACGCCGCCGCCGGGGAAGACCATGACCCCGCCGGCGAACTCCATCGCGCTGTGGCGACGCATGAGGAAGACCTCGACGCCGTCCGCCGGGGTATCCCGGATCAGCATGACCGTCGCTGCCGGGCGGACCGGCAGTGGTTCAGGCTTGTCGCTCATCAGCGCCTCCTGTGGGCCGCGCGGCTCCGCACGCGTCGGGCGAAGTAGCGGCCGTCGATGACATCCAGCGCAATCGATTGCCCGAACGCGGTGGACAAATTCTCCGCCGTCAGGGTGTCACGCAGCAGGCCACCGGCCACCACCTGACCCTCGGACAGGATCAGGCAGTGGCTGAAGCCGGGCGGAATCTCCTCCACGTGGTGGGTGACCAGCACCAGCGCTGGCGCATCAGGGTCGGCAGCCAGATCGGCCAGCCGGGCCACCAGTTCCTCGCGGCCGCCGAGATCCAGCCCGGCCGCCGGCTCGTCGAGAAGCAGCAACTCCGGGTCGGTCATCAGCGAGCGGGCGATGAGGACGCGTTTGCGTTCGCCTTCCGACAGGGTGCCGTAGGTGCGGTCGGCCAGGTGCTCGGCGCCGACGCTCTCCAACGTGTCCACGGCGCGGGCGTAGTCGATCTCGTCGTAGTTTTCCCGCCACCGGCCCAACACGGCGTACCCGGCCGAGACGACCAGATCGCGGACCAGTTCGTCGTCGGGCACCCGCTGCGCGAGTGCCGCGCTGCTCAGCCCCACCCGCTGGCGCAGCTCGGCCATGTCGGTGCGGCCCAGCCGCTCCGCGAGCACGTAGGCGACGCCGGACGACGGATGTTCCATCGCGGCCGCCATCCGCAGCAGCGAGGTCTTGCCGGCACCGTTGGGGCCGATCACCACCCAGCGTTCGTCGAGTTCGACCTGCCAGGTGATGGGTCCGACCAGGACCCGGCCCCCGCGGCGCAGCGATACTTTCCGGAAGTCGATCAGCAGGTCGGGGTCGACCTCGTCGGCGGCATCGGGCACTGCACCATCGTGCCGTATTCACCCGTGTCTGCACGCCTGGGGTCGCTGCGTTTTCGATTCTTCTCGAGGATGTTCGCCCACCCGCTCACGGCCAGGACGGGATTCGGAGTGAGATGCAGGACCAGCTGCACCATCGGCCCGATGCCGAAGGCGTAGATGACGGTCCCGACTCCCACGCTGCCGCCCAGCAGCCAGCCCACCGACAGCACGGTGGCTTCGATCGCGGTGCGGACCACACGTACCGAAATACCGGTCCGCGCAACCAATCCCGTCATCAAGCCGTCACGGGGACCGGGCCCCAGACCGGCGCCCACGTAGAGAACCGTCGACACCGCGTTGAGCAGCACCGCTCCCAGCATCAGGGCGACCCGGGCCGGTAGCGATTCGGGTGCGGTCAGCACCGTCAGTCCGGCGTCGACGGTCACCGCGATGACGACGACGTTGGCGACCGTGCCGATGCCGGGCCTGTTGCGCAACGGGATCCAGGCCAGCAACACGACGACGCCGACCACCGCCGAGGCCACCCCGATGGTCATCGGTGTGTGCCGGGTCAGCCCCTGGTGGAACACGTCCCACGGATCGAGGCCGAGTCCGGCGCGCACCATCATCGCCATCGACAGGCCGTAGCCGGTGAGGCCGGTCAGCAGGGCGAACCCGCGCAGCGCCGCGCTCACCGGTGGTCGGAGAACCGCACGCGCAGGGCGTCGAGATCAGCTCGCATCCGGCGCGCGTCGGCGTCGACGTCCTCCCATCCGGTCGAGGACGGATTCCAGGGGCCGTGGCCGGGGTCGAGGAGGGTCGCGAGGCGGGAGGCCACTCGGGAGAACCAGGTACTCATGTGAACCATACTTCCGACGGACTGGCTTGCTCTTCAATAGCCAGTTGACTCATACTGGCCTGCAAATGGCGACGACGATGACGGCCAGAACCCTCGATCCGGACCTTCTGGTCCGGGAGTTGGGCAACTGGCGCACCTCCAGCAGAAGTGGCCCCTCCTACCAGGCATTGGCCGACGGGCTGCGCATGCTGATCGTCGACGGCCGGCTGCCGGTCGGTTCGCGGCTGCCCAGCGAACGCGTGCTCGCCGAAGCCCTGCGGGTCTCCCGCACCACCGTCACCGCCGCGTACGCGGAACTGCGCGACAGTGGCTACCTGCATGCCCGGCGCGGCGCCCGCAGCACGGTCGCACTCCCCCACACCCCGGTCAGTGTTCCGAGCCCGACACCGGCCGCCATCAACTTGGCGGCGGCCGCTCTGGCCGCCCCGGCCAGCGCCGTGCAGGACGCGTTCACCGAGGCCGCCCGCGAGTCCGCCGGCTATCTGCAGCAGACCGGTCATGACATGCGCGGGATCTTGCCCTTCCGTGAGGCGATCGCCGAACGCTATTGCGCCAGAGGGCTTCCCACCGAAGCCGACCAGATCATGGTCACCAGCGGTGCGCAGCACGCGATCGCGCTGATCCTGACGACCTACGTTCAGCCCGGTGATCGGGTACTCGTGGAGCAGCCCACCTATCACGGGGCGCTCAGCGCGATCGCGACCGCGGGCGCCCGGCCCATTCCGGTGGCGATGACAAGGGAGGGTTGGGAACTCGACGCCGTACACGCCGCCGTGCGACAACTCGCCCCGACTCTGGCCTATCTGGTACCTGACAATCACAATCCGACAGGGTTCTCGATGCCGCCCGAGGACCGCAAGCGAATTTGCGACATCGTCGCCGAGACACGCACCCGCACAGTGATCGACGAAACCCTCACCGAAGTCTGGATCGACGAGCCGGTGCCGCCGCCGGTGGCTGCCTCGATGAGGACGCGCACCGACCTGATGATCACGATCGGATCGATGTCGAAGTCGTTCTGGGGCGGGATGCGCATCGGCTGGATCCGCGCCGAACCGAGCGTGCTCGCCACCATCCGCGCGGTCCGCCCGTCCATCGACCTGGGTACCTCGGTGGTCGAACAGCTCGCTGCGGCAAGGCTTCTCACGCATTGCGCCGCGGAGGTGCTGCCCGAACGCCGCGAGATCCTGCGGGGGCGACGGGCGCTGCTCCTCGAGCTGCTCGAGCAGCACCTGCCGGAGTGGCGCCCGCTGCCGGGCACCGGCGGCATGTCGCTGTGGGTGCAGCTGCCCGCGCCGGTGAGTTCGGCGATGTGCGCGTCGGCCTCCCGGCTCGGCGTCGAGTTGCCGCCCGGCCCCCGCTTCGGGGTGGACGGCACGCTCGAGCGCTTCGTCCGGATTCCGTTCGCGCTGCCCGAGGATGAGCTGACCGAGGCCATCGAGCTGCTCGGCCGGGCGTGGCGCAGCATCACCGGCTCGGCCGCCGTCGAGTCGACGGCCGTGGTGATCTAGCGATTCCGGCGCGAAAACGTTCGCTCAGCGGCGGTTTCCGCGCCGAAATCCCTACTCCGGCGGGATCTCCACCCGGCGCAGCACGCCGTCGACGGCGTCGGCCGCCTCGATCTCGGCGCGGGTGATACCGAGGATGAACAGCACGGTGTCCAGGTAGGGATGGCTCAGCGAGGTGTCGGCAACCGCCCGCAGCGCGGGCTTGGCATTGAAGGCCACCCCGAGGCCGGCGGCGGCCAGCATGTCGATGTCGTTGGCGCCGTCGCCGACCGCCACGGTCTGCTCCATCGGGACACCGACCTGGCGGGCAAAGTCGCGCAGCGCCTTGGCCTTTCCGGCGCGGTCGACGACCTCGCCGACGACGCGCCCGGTCAGCTTGCCGTCGACGATCTCGAGTTCGTTGGCGGCGACGAAGTCCAGCATCAGTTCATGCGCCAGTGGGTCGATCACCTGGCGGAAGCCACCGGAGACCACGCCGCAATGAAAGCCCAACCGCCGCAACGTCCGAATCGTGGTGCGCGCGCCGGGGGTCAGCTCGATCTGCTCGGCGACCTCGTCGAGCACCTCGGCGGGCAGCCCGGCCAACGTTTCCACCCGGCGATGCAGTGACTCGGCGAAGTCCAGTTCGCCCCGCATGGCCGCCTCGGTGACGGCGGCGACCGCTTCCTCGGCGCCGGCATGGGCGGCCAGCATCTCGATGACCTCACCCTGGATGAGCGTGGAGTCGACGTCGAACACGATGAGCCGCTTGGCCCGTCGTTCCAGGCTGTAGTTCTCGACGGCGATGTCCAAGCCCTGTTCGGACGCCACCCGCGCCAGCAGCGTGCGCAGTTCGCCGCCCACACCGACGGGGACCGACACCCGCAATTCCAGCCCGGTCACCGGGTAGTCGGAGACGCCGCGGATGAAGTCGATGTTGACCCCGAGCGCGGCGGCCTCGCGAGCCACCACACCGAAGGCCGCCGCGGTGATGGGTCGTCCGAGGACCACGATGGTGTGGGTGGACGGCTCACGGATGATCGGGGTGTCGTCACTGCGTTCGATCGTGACGTCCAGCCCGACGCGATGAATCGCAGTGGTGACGTCGTCGCGCAGCTGTACGCCGTCGGCAACACTGGCTTCGCCGGAGACCAGCACACCGAGCGTCAGCCGCCCGCGGATCACCACCTGCTCGACGTTGAGCAGATCCACCGCATGGCGGGCCAACACTTCGAACAGTGCCGAGGTGACACCAGGCTGGTCGACACCGGTGACGGTGATCAGCACCGACACCTTGGACATGGTCATACCCCGAGGGTTGCGGATCCCGAGTTAGGTGCGGACGTGCTCGTCGTCGAGACGCGTGACGTCGCCGTCGTCGGGGCCGTGTGCGCGCCCGACGTGCGCCTCCGCACGCATCCGCTCGATCATGTGCGGGTAGTGCAGCTCGAATGCCGGACGCTCCGAACGGATCCGGGGCAGCTCGCTGAAGTTGTGCCGCGGCGGCGGGCACGAGGTGGCCCACTCCAGGGAGTTGCCGTAGCCCCACGGATCGTCGACGGTGACGACCTCGCCGTAACGCCAGCTCTTGAAGATGTTCCACACGAACGGCAGCACCGACACACCGAGGATGAACGCGCCGATGGTCGACACGATATTCAGCGTCTCGAATCCGTCCGACGGCAGGTAGTCGGCGTAACGGCGGGGCATGCCCTCGTCGCCGAGCCAGTGCTGCACCAGGAACGTGGTGTGGAAGCCGATGAACGTCAGCCAGAAGTGCACCTTGCCGAGGCGTTCGTCGAGCAGGCGGCCGGTCATCTTCGGGAACCAGAAGTAGATCCCGGCGTAGGTCGCGAACACGATGGTGCCGAACAGCACGTAGTGGAAGTGCGCGATCACGAAGTAGCTGTCGCTGACGTGGAAGTCCAGCGGCGGGCTGGCCAGCAGAACGCCGGACAGGCCACCGAGCAGGAACGTCACCAGGAAGCCGATGGAGAACAGCATCGGCGTCTCGAACGTGAGCCGGCCCTTCCACATCGTGCCGATCCAGTTGAAGAACTTGATGCCGGTGGGCACCGCGATCAGGAACGTCATGAACGAGAAGAACGGCAGCAGGACCGCTCCGGTGACGTACATGTGGTGCGCCCACACCGCCACTGACAGCGCCGCGATGCTGATCGTCGCGTAGATCAGGGTGGTGTAGCCGAAGATCGGCTTGCGGGAGAAGACCGGGAAGATCTCCGAGACGATGCCGAAGAACGGCAGCGCGATGATGTACACCTCGGGATGGCCGAAGAACCAGAACAGATGCTGGAACAGCATCGTTCCGCCGTTGGCGGGGTCGTAGATGTGCGCACCCAGATGGCGGTCGGCGGCCAGGCCGAACAGTGCGGCGGTCAGCAGCGGGAACGCCACCAGCACCAGGATTGACGTGACAAAGATGTTCCAGGTGAAGATCGGCATCCGGAACATGGTCATGCCGGGGGCACGCATGCAGACCACGGTCGTGATCATGTTGACCGCGCCGAGGATGGTGCCCAGACCACCGACGGCCAGGCCCAGAATCCACAGGTCACCGCCGGCGCCCGGGCTGTGCATCGCGTCCGAGAGCGGGGTGTAGGCGGTCCAGCCGAAGTCCGCGGCGCCACCCGGGGTGATGAATCCGGCCAGCGCGATCATCGCGCCGAAGACGAACAGCCAGAACGACAGCGCGTTCAGCCGCGGGAATGCCACATCGGGGGCGCCGATCTGCAGCGGCAACACCAGATTGGCGAACCCGAACACGATCGGCGTCGCATAGAACAGCAGCATCGCCGTGCCGTGCATGGTGAACAGCTGGTTGTACTGCTCATTCGACAAGAATTGGAGGCCCGGTACGGCCAGCTCGGCGCGAATGAACAGCGCCATCAAGCCACCCATGAAGAAGAAGATGAAGCAGGCGACGCAGTACATGATGCCGATCAGCTTGTGATCGGTCGTCGTGACCAGCTTGTAGATCAGGTTGCCCTTGGGACCCATCCGTGCAGGTGCGGGTCGAGTGGCCTCGAGTTCCCCCTGCGAAGGCACAACGGCAGTCAACTGTCCTCCAAAAATCGTTAGCGCGCCGAGAACGTGTAGTTGATCCTAGCCGCCCGTCGCCGCCAATGGGCTGTGGGTCCTACATTCTGTCGTATTTGTCACCGGGACACCTTCAACCGCAGCTCAGCGACCGTGCAACAGCCGGGTGTTACCGTCGGCGGCGTGCTGATCGGTGGTGGGCGTGCGGGTGTCGTGATGGCCGCCGGGGCGGCGCTGGCCGCGGTCGCCATGACCGTCGCCAGCGGGTGCTCCACAACTCCGCCGAAGGCCGCGCCACCGGGCGCACCCTCCCTGGTCACCAGCACCACCAAAATCGCGAGCGCGGGCGTGCTGGGCAATCAGCGCCGGCCCGACGAATCGTGTGCACCCGAGCCGGCCCGCCTCGACCCGGCCGCGCCCGACCCGCAGCGCATCGTGGTGCTGTCCGGTGACGAACTCGACGCACTGTGCGCGCTGGGCCTGCAGACGCGGATCGTGGCGGCCGCCCTGCCCGACGGGTCCACCAGCCAGCCGTCGTATCTGGGCACCGTCATCCACAACCTGCCCGCAGCCGGCACCCGCAGCGCACCGGACCTGACCGCGATCGCGGCCGCCAAACCGGACCTGATCCTCGGCTCCCAGGCGTTGACGCCACAGTCTCTGCCGGAGCTGACCGCCATTGCCCCGACCGTGTTCGCCGACGCCCCCGGTGCCCAGTGGCAGGACAACGTGCGCACCGTCGGGGTGGCGACCGGACGGGCCCAAGCCGCGGCCGATCTGATCGGCGGGTTCACCGAGCAGGCCAAGCAGAAGGGCATGGCCAACGACGCCCCGCACTTCCAGGCCTCCATCGTCCAGTTCACCGACACCACGATGCGGGTGTACGGCGCCGCAAACTTCCCGGCGTCGGTGTTGGCCGACGTCGGCGTGGATCGTCCTGCAGCACAACGGTTTACCGACAAGCCGTACATCGAGATCGGGATCTCCGACGCGGATCTGAACCGTTCCCCGGACCTGTCCGCCGCCGACGGCGACATTATCTATCTGTCGTTCGCCTCACCCGCGGCCAAGGATCGAGCGCCGGCCGTCCTCGACAGCGCGCCGTGGCGAAAGCTGTCGGCCAACCGAGACAACCGCGTCTTCGTCGTCAACAACGAGGTGTGGCAGACCGGCCAGGGCCTGGTCGCCGCGCGCGGCATCCTCGACGACCTGCGCTGGCTCAACGCTCCGATCAACTAGCGGTAGGCGGTAAGTTCACACCGTGTTCCACGTGCTGACGATCACTTATGAGAAGCCGCTCGACGTCGTCGACCAGACCCGGCCGGCCCATCTGGCGTTCCTGAACGACGAAATCGAGGCCGGGCGTCTGCTGCTCGCCGGGCGCCTGGAGACAGGTACCGGCGGGGTCCTGATCACCGCGGATATCAGCACCGAGGATGCCCAGAGCATCATCGACAACGACCCGTACACGCTGGCGGGCGTGGTCAGCTATCAGCGGTTATCTTTTAACGGCGGGGTCCGCGCCGCCGGGCTGTAAACCTCGTCACGTCGGGATTAGGCACCCGCCCCGCCGGGTTATGTCTGTTGGTCGCAGCGTTGCGACTCAACTTGCACTCAAAACGCTGAATCAATCAGTGCTGCCTGAAACGCGATCAAAGAGGACACGATGAGCACAGTTACCGCTTACGCCGCCACGTCGGCAACCGAGCCCCTGACCAAGACGACCGTCACCCGCCGCGAGGTTGGCGCGCACGACGTCAAATTCGACATCCACTTCGCCGGAATCTGTCACTCCGACATCCACACGGTGCGCGGCGAATGGGGCGGTGTCCGTTACCCGCTCGTACCCGGACACGAAATCGCCGGTGTCGTAACCGAAGTCGGCTCAGATGTGACCAAGTACAAGGTCGGCGACCGGGTCGGCGTCGGCTGCTTCGTCGACTCCTGCCGCGAATGCGACAGCTGTAAGGCGGGCCTGCAGCAGTACTGCACCGGCTCGGGCATGGTCGGCACCTACGGCTCGGTGGGTCGCGACGGCCAGCCCACCGCAGGTGGCTACAGCGGCAACATCGTCGTCGACGAAAACTATGTACTGCGCATCCCCGATTCGCTGTCGCTGGAGGCCGCCGCGCCGCTGATGTGCGCAGGCATCACCACCTTCTCCCCCCTGCGGCACTGGAATGCCGGTCCGGGCAAGCGAATTGCGGTCGTCGGTCTCGGCGGCCTCGGGCACATGGGCGTCAAGCTCGGTGTCGCGATGGGCGCTGAGGTGACGGTGTTGTCGCAGTCGCTGAAGAAGATGGAAGACGGCTTGCGACTGGGAGCCGGCGAGTACTACGCGACCAGCGATCCCGAGACGTTCACCAAGCTGCGCAACTCTTTCGACCTGATCCTGAACACCGTGTCGGCCAACCTGGACCTGAGCGCTTACCTGAGCACCTTGCGGGTTGATGGCACGCTGGTCGAGTTGGGCATGCCCGAGCAGCCGATGGTCGTCCCGGCGCAGCCGCTGGTCAGCATGCGGCGCCACCTGTCGGGGTCGATGATCGGCGGCATCCCGGAAACCCAGGAGATGCTGGACTTCTGCGCCGCCAACGGCATCGAGCCCGAGATCGAGCTGATCCAGCCGGATTACATCAACGAGGCCTACGAGCGCGTGCTCGTCAGCGACGTGCGGTACCGCTTCGTGATCGACACCGAATCGCTGCGTACCGCGTAGCGATCACTCGCTGACGGGGTCCTCGGACACACCGGCCAGCGGCCAACCGGCCGCGGCCAGTGTGGCCGCGACCCGCTTGACGTTGTCCGGCCCGGCATCGTGGTGACTGACGTCCTTGATGAATGCCGCGATCTCGTCCTCGTCGATTCCGCCGTCGAGGACGGCCGAGTCCTTGGCGGTGATGTTGGCGACGACCTCTTTGATCTGCTCTTCGGTCAGCGGGGTCGAGCGCAACAAGGCCAGCAGCGGGACCCGGTCAGGACCGGGCACACCGTTGGGGTAGCCGGCCCGTAGCCAGTTCAGGATCGAGTTCAACAGCGACGTAGCGGTCACGCCGCCCAGTCTCTCGGTTAGGTCCGAACTGCGCCAGCACCGATGGGACAGTTCTCCCCCGGTTCATACCGCGTTCACCGGTCGACGGCGTATTTGCCCAGGAATTGCACGACCGCGTCGGCGAACAGGTCGTTGCGGTCACCGGCGACCATGTGTCCGGCGCCCGCGACGTCGACGAACTCGATCTGAGGGAAGCGCGCGAGGAAGTTGTCGGCGCGTTCCTGGGTGACGAGGTCGCTCATCTGACCGCGCACCAGCAGCATCGGGGTGCCGGCCGCCACGATCGCTGCGACCGCGGCGTTGATGCGATCGACGTCGGTCACCTCGATGGGCGGGCGCGACGCGCTGCCGTCAATGAACTTCGGATCCCAATGCCAGTACCAGCGGCCGTCACGGTGACGCAGATTGGCGCGAAGACCGTCGAGGTCGTCGGGGCGGCCGCGGTGCGGGTTGTACTCCTGAATCATGTCGGCCACCTCGTCGAGCGACGCGAACCCGGATTCCATGCGGTCGTACATGAATTGGTGGATCCGCGACGCGCCCGACGGGTCCATGTCCGGGACGATGTCGACGAGAACGAGGGCGCGCAATGCCTCGGGGGCGATCTCACCGGCGAGCAGCATGCCGGTGAACCCACCCAGGGATGCGCCGACGAGCACCGGCCGCGGCGGCAACCGGCGCAGGAGTTCGAGCACATCCCCGGCGAAGCTGACCACCCGGTAGTCACCGTCGGGTGACCAGTCGGACTCGCCGTGGCCGCGCAGGTCGACGGTGACCGCCTGCCACCCGCGGGCGGCCACTGCCGCGGCTGCCCGGCCCCACGATCGTCGCGTCTGGCCACCACCGTGCAGGAACACGACTGCGGGCGCATCCGGCTCGCCGATGCGGTCGGCCGCGATGCGGATCCCGTCGACACCAGCCGCGCTGAAGGGTTCGGGTGTGCTCACGCAACCAGCATCCGTGATCAAATCGCCAGCTCAAAGCACCAGTCCCACCCGAATGAAGCCTTTGGTCTCGATAACCGGGACGAACGGCCCTACGGTGACGCCGCTGCGGCGCGGACGTTGGACGGGTGGAGCGGAACATAGATGACCCATAGGGCGGTCTTTCCCCGGGTGACCCGCGCGTTGGAGCGCCCGTGGTACATCCTCGGCCGGATCGGCGATCAGACGCTGTTCTACGCCAAAGCAATAGCAGGCATTCCGATGGCAGTGCGCTCCTACCGTACTGAAATCGTTCGGCTGATCGCCGAGATCAGCATGGGCGCAGGCGTCTTGGCGATGATCGGCGGCACGCTGGTGGTCGTCGGGTTTCTCACCGTCGCCACCGGCGGAACGTTGGCGGTGCAGGGCTACAGCTCGCTGGGCAACATCGGCATCGAAGCACTCACCGGTTTCCTTGCGGCATTCATCAACGTGCGCATCTCGGCACCCGTCGTGGCGGGGATCGGTTTGGCCGCCACCTTCGGGGCGGGCGTCACCGCCCAACTGGGGGCGATGCGCGTCAACCAGGAGATCGATGCCCTCGAAGCGATGGCGATCCCGTCGCTGGTTTTCTTGGTCAGCACCAGGATCGTCGCGGGAATGGTGTCGATCGCGCCGCTGTATGCGGTCGCGGTGATCCTGTCCTTCCTCGCCAGCCAATTCACCACCGTCGCGCTGCTGGGGCAGTCGGCGGGCCTCTACCAGCACTACTTCTCGACGTTCCTGAGCCCGATAGACCTGATGTGGTCGTTCGCCCAAGCCATCCTGATGGCGATGGCAATCCTGTTGATCCACACCTATTTTGGCTACTACGCATCCGGCGGACCCTCGGGGGTCGGCGTCGCGACGGGTGACGCGGTCCGGACCTCACTGGTGGTTCTGGTGTCCGTGACATTGCTGATCTCGCTGGCGATCTACGGCAGCCAGGGACGATTCAACCTGGCGGGCTGACGTTCTCAGTCCAGTTGCGGGATCGACGCGTCGGTGGCGAGTTCGGCGTACCGCCGCATGAGCCGAAATGCGGTGGCGCGGTTCAACTCTGGATCAACGGGCTCACTGCGGACAACGCGTCTGGTGCCGGCACTCGCGGTGCTCGGATTGCTGGGAAGTCTGTGGCTGGTGCTGTCGAACTTCAGGTTGCCGTCGAAATCGTAGGCACCGTTGACGAACTGATTCAGGGGATGTCGAACCCGTCCTGCCGCACGGCCTCTGGCGTTCCCGAGGCCGTGCGGTAAGACCGCAGGGGACTAGAAGTTCCAGTCCTCGTCTTCGGTCACGACAGCCTTGCCGATGACGTAGCTGGACCCCGAGCCGGAGAAGAAGTCGTGGTTCTCGTCGGCGTTCGGTGACAGTGCCGACAGGATCGCCGGGTTCACCTCGGTCTCGTCGCGCGGGAACAGCGCCTCGAAGCCCATGTTCATCAACGCCTTGTTCGCGTTGTAGCGCAGGTACTTCTTGACGTCCTCGGTCAACCCGACCGAGTCGTAGAGATCCTGCGTGTACTCAATCTCGTTCTCGTACAAGGCGAAGAGCAGCTCGTAGGCGTAGTCCTTGAGGTCCTGCTTACGCTCGTCGGTCTGGACCGCGTAGCCCTTCTGGAACTTGTAGCCGATGTAGTAGGCGTGCACGGCCTCGTCGCGGATGATCAGCCGGATCAGGTCGGCGGTGTTGGTGAGCTTGGCCCGGCTCGACCAGTACATCGGCAGGTAGAAGCCGGAGTAGAACAGGAACGCTTCGAGGAAGACCGAGGCGATCTTGCGCTTCAGCGGATCGTCACCGCGGTAGTAGTCGAGGATGATCTGCGCCTTGCGCTGCAGGTTGACGTTCTCCTCCGACCAGCGGAAGGCCTCGTCGATCTCGGTCGTCGAGCACAGGGTGGAGAAGATCGAGCTGTAGCTCTTCGCGTGCACCGACTCCATGAATGTGATGTTGGTCAGGACCGCTTCTTCATGCGGGGTCAGCGCATCCGGGATCATGCTGACCGAGCCGACCGTGCTCTGGATGGTGTCCAGCAGCGTCAGGCCGGTGAAGACGCGCATGGTGAGCTGCTTCTCGTCGGCGGTCAGCGTGCCCCACGATGGGATGTCGTTGGAAACCGGCACCTTCTCGGGCAGCCAGAAGTTACCGGTCAAGCGATCCCAGACTTCCGCGTCCTTCTCGTCAATGACACGGTTCCAGTTGATCGCCGTCGCCCGATCGATCAGCTTCGTTCCATCGCTCACCGAAACCCCACTTCACCATGCTGTTTGCCCCGTTTCCGGCTGACGCCCAAAACACTACCCCTGGGGTGTGACGACACGCCGCAACACAAGAAGTTGTGTTGCGGCGGTGCCGAACGTACAGGTCCGACGCACGCCGCGACGGGGCTCGGCGTGTCGGGTGTTCAGCGTGCTGCGGCCCACCGGGACGGCCGTGCCGAGGACACCCCGGAGAACCGGTATTCCGAGCGCTTCAGCGTCCGGGTGGACAACCAGTACTGCCACGTCATGCCGCTCCACAGCGTGCGGTTCTTGCCGTGCTCGTCGAGATACCAGCTGCTGCAGCCGCCGGTGCTCCACACCGCACCCTGCAGGTCGTCCTGGAGCTCGGCGTTGAAAGTGTCCTGGGCCGAACGGGTCGGCGCCAACGCCTGCGCGCCGGCCTTGTCGACGGCACCGATCGCCTGGCCGACGTAGCGGATCTGCGACTCGATCATGAAGACCACCGAGTTGTGGCCCAGTCCGGTGTTCGGCCCGAGCAGGAAGAACAGGTTGGGCATGTCGGCGACGGCGATCCCGCGGTGCGCCTGTACGCCCTCCCGGTTCCAGCGGTCGACCAGGTCCTCGCCGCCGGGGCCTTTGATGCCGACGTAGGTGTAGGAGTCGGTGACATGGAAGCCGGTAGCGAACACGATGACGTCGGCCGCCCGTTCGGTGCCGTCTTCGGTGACGATCCCGTGCGGGGTGATACGGGCGATGCGATCGGTCACCAGCTCCGAGTGCGGTTCGGCGATGGCACGAAAATATTTATTGGAGAACAGGACTCGCTTGCAACCCACCCGGTATGTGGGTGTCAGCCGACGCCGTAGGTCGCGATCTTTGACCTGGTGGCGGATGTTCCACTTGCCGGCCATCTCCCCCAGCGTGAGCAACTCGGGGCGTTTGGTCATCGCGAAGCCGAGGGCTTCCTGAAACCAGTAGATGCCGGTGCGCAAGGCCGCCCGAGTGCCGGGGACGGTCCCGAACGCGTTGCGCATCCAGATCGGGATCGGGTTGTTGGACCGTGGCAGCACCCATGCCGGGGTGCGTTGATAGAGCTGTAGTCCGCCGACCTTGTCGACGATCTCGGGGACGATCTGGATGGCACTGGCTCCGGTGCCCACGACGGCGACGCGCTTGCCGGTGAGGTCGACGCCGTGGTCCCACTGCGCGGAGTGGAACGCCTCCCCTTCGAAGTCGGCCAAGCCCTCGATGTCGGGGATGGACGGGATGTGCAGCGCGCCTGCACCGGAGATCAAAAACTGGGCGACGTATTCGCGGCCGTCCTCGGTGAAGACGTGCCAGCGATACTCGGCGTCTTCCCAGTGGGCGCGTTCGACGCGGGCGCCGAAATGGATGTAGCGGCGCAGACCGTGCTTGTCGGTCACACCCCTGAGGTAGTCGAGGATCTCCGGCTGCAGCGACCACATGTAGGTCCAGTCCGGCTTGGGTTCAAAGGAGAAGGAGTAGAGGTGCGCCGGGATGTCGCAGGCGCAGCCCGGGTAGCTGTTGTCACGCCAGGTGCCACCGACGTCGTCGGCCTTCTCCAGGATCAGGAAGTCGACGCCGCGACGCTGCAGCTCGATTCCCATCCCCAGCCCGGAGAAGCCGGTGCCGATGACCAGCGCCCGGGTGTGGACGGGTTCGGTGGTGGTCTCGGCGACGGTGGGTTCAACAACGGTCATGCGACCAAAATACCCAATACCGACGGTATCGCCTAGGTGCGTTCGGGCTCAGCCGGCGGCGGCACGCCGCTGCATGGCGTCGTGAATCGGGCGGTCGGGATCGAGGTTGACGCCCAACACGTCAGCGGTGCCGTTGACCGTGCCGAGCATGATCGTGGTCAGGTGATTGATGAACTCGTCCGTCGGCATCCGGCGCGGGCTGTCCGGATCGGGGCCCAGCCACCAGTCAGTGGCCGCCGAGCACGCGCCGAACGCAGCCGCCGCAGCCAGTTGCAGTGCAGCGGGATCGAGTTGCATGCCGCGTAGCTCGTTGTTGAACGTGTCGGCGAACGCCATGGTGATCTCGCGCCCCTCATTGAGTGCGCGCTGCGTCGACTCCGACTGTTCGGGGAACCGCCCCTGCAAGATGAACCGCAGCACGTTGGGGTGCTGCTCGACGAGGCTGACGTACTCGGCGACCCCGCGGCGCACCACCTCCCGAGTCGGGTCGGTGGCGGCGTCGATGTTCGAGAAAATCGCAGCCCAGAGCATGTCGCGCAGCCGCTTGCCAATCGCCTGGAACAGGTCGGACTTATCGGTGAAGTGCCGGTAGATCTTCGGCTTGGCGGTGCCGGCCTCTTCGGCGATCTCGCGCAGGCTGACCTCGGGGCCATGCTTGTCGATCGACCGGAATGCGGCGTCGACGATCTCGGCCCGCACCTTCTTGCGGTGATCCCGCCAGCGTTCACTGCGCGCGTCGACCTTGGCGGGTTCTGACCCCGACCGCGATCTGGACGCTCTGCGCACGTCAAGCACTGTACCCGTAGCGCGGGCTGACCAGGGCCAACCCCGCGTGACGACTATTACATCGGTCTGACGCAGGCCGTCGCCGAGCAGAGCGACACGATGTTCTCCGATAGCATCGTCGCATCCGATTATCGAACCGAGACGAGACGTAGTGACCGAGCGATTCGACCTGGTGGTAGCTGGCGGGGGGCCATCAGGATCCGCGGCCGCCTGGCAGGCCGCGCAGACCGGCGCACGGGTGATCGTGCTGGACAAGGCCCAGTTCCCGCGGGCCAAGCCCTGCGGGGACGGCCTCACCGCACGCGCCGTGAGCTACCTGCAGAAGATGGGCCTGGCCGACGAGGTCAACACGTTCCATCGGGTCAACCGCGTGACGGTCTTCAGTCCGTCGCAGTGGGAGCTGTCGTTCCCCAAGCGCCCGGGGATGCCCGACCACGGCCACACCGTCAGTCGCGAGCACCTCGACACATTGCTGCTCAAGCACGCCGAGTCGGCCGGCGCGACAGTGCGCCAAGGTGCCGAGGTGGCCGGACCAGAGCTCGACGCCAACGGCCGCGTGGTCGGTGTGGTGCTCAAGAGCGGTGAGAAGGTGCTCGGCGACGCGGTGATCGCCGCCGACGGCGCCTACTCCCCGATCAAGCGGGCGCTGAAGATCGATTCGGAATACAACGGCTACTCGGCGATCGCGATTCGCTCCGAGATGCCGGCCAACCGTCCCGACTCGGACAGCCTCGACATCTATTTGAAGCTGGCGTTCCAGGGCGACCAGCTGCCCGGTTACGGCTGGGTGTTCCCGATGGGCAACGGTGTGTTCAACATCGGCCTCGGCTACGTCAACAGCTATAAGAACTGGCAGTCGATCAACGCCACCCAATTTCTCGGCGATTTCCTGCGCACCCTTCCGCCCGAGTGGGAACTGCCGCCGATCGAGGAGCTCAAGAAGAACAAGAGCGTGCGGGCCTGGCGACTGCCGATGGGGTTCACAGCCTGGCCGCCGTGGCGGCCAGGTGTTCTGTTCACCGGCGACTCGCTGGGCGCAGGGAAGCCCGCCTCGGGTGCGGGCATCTCCAAGGCTTTGGAGTCCGGCCTGGCCGCCGGCGAATGTGCGATCGCGGCGCTGGAGAACGGCGGGCCCGACGACTTCACCAACTACGGGCAACGCATGGAAGCCGCGTGGGGCCGGGAGTACAAGCGGGGCCGCTACTTCCACAAGCTGCTGGGGTACCCGCAGGTGGCCAACGCCGGGATCAAGCTGATCGACAACGCCCCCTTCCGGGACGCGATGCTCAAGGCGCTGTACAAGAAAGCCCAAGGGCCGCAGCACAAGTACTGAGCGCATGGTGACGACGGCGGTCGGCCTAAGCGACGAGGAGCTGGCACGGATCGAGGGTGAGTTCGGCTTCGAGTTCGCCGACGACCATCGAGCATTTCTGTCTTCTGGCTTGCCCGTGGGGGATTCGTGGCCGGACTGGCGCTCGGCACCGCGCCGGAGTCTGCAACAACGATTGCGGCTGCCCGCCGAGGGCATCCTCTTCGCTGTCGAATGGCGGGACTTCTGGGGTCCAGACTGGGGTGTGCGCCCCGCCCGGATGAAGGACGCATTGCGCAGTGCGAACTACCACCTGGCGCGGGCGCCGCAGTTGGTGCCGCTGCACGCGAACAATTACCTTCCTGCGGGGCGCGGCACATCCGGGCACCCGGTGCTGTCGGTCTATCAGAGTGACGTGAGTTGTTGTGCCGCTGATATTTTCGACTACGCCGATCCTGATCCGTCGCGGGTGTCGACGTCGACGGTGCCGTTCTGGTCAGACCTGATCGGCTAGATGTTCGACTCGTCGGCGGGGACACCGCGGGCGGGAGCGGCCGCGCCGCCGTCGTCGTCCGATGGCGACGCGACGTCCAGGCCCAGGGTGTACGACGTCATCGACAGGGAGCCATAGGCGCAGCCATCGGTGAGCACGCCGACCTTGTCATCGTGCTCGGCAGCCAGTCCCGCGAAGTACAGCAGCGGCAGAAAGTGATCGGGCGTCGGCACCGCGGCCGAGTAGTCCGGGTGCTCGCGGAGCCGGACCGCATCGGCCGGATCGGTCAGCACCTGCGTGCGTGCCTGATCGTCGAAGCGCTGCGCCCAGTCAAAAGCCCTGTCCCCCAGCGTCGGATCCATCCCGGCCAGATTGTGCACCACGTTGCCGCTACCCAGGATCAGCACACCCCGCTCGCGCAGCGCGGCCAGCTTGGCGCCCAGCTCGAGGTGGTACTCGAGCGGCTTGTAAGCGTTGATGGCCACTTGCACGACGGGTACCGATGCATCCGGGAATGCGTGCACGAGCACCGACCAGGTGCCGTGGTCGATCCCCCAACTGTCGACGTCGGCGCCCACCCACGTCGGCTCGACCACGTCGGCGATCTCGTCGGCGAGCTCCGGCAGACCCGGTGCCGGGTACTGCACATCGAAGAGTTCGGTGGGA
The DNA here is from genome assembly GCA_021732005.1 of Mycobacterium sp. Lineage (GTDB taxonomy): Bacteria > Actinomycetota > Actinomycetes > Mycobacteriales > Mycobacteriaceae > Mycobacterium. The sequence continues at coordinate 44,830 of JAKFVT010000016.1, forward strand.
AACCCGTAGAAGTCGTGGATAGTCCGCGGCACGGCCATCGCGGTGACCGCGGTGGCGTTGATGTACCAGTGCGCGCTGACGACGACGATCGCCCGCGGCCGCCCGACCGATTCGTTTACCGACCGGCCGAACGCCCGCCACGCCGAGGTGTAGCGGTTGAGTTCCAGGGCGTTCATCGGGCTGCCGTGCCCGATGAACGCAGCCGGCATGATTGCGGACATAGCTCTAGTTAACCGCGATATCACTCACTGTGGGCGAGCTGGTCGGCGAACGCCGCGCCCGCATCGCCGGTCAGCTTGGCCGCGTCGAACGCGTAGGCGACACGGTCACCGCGGATCGCGCGCAAGGGGTCCTCGAAGTCACGGAAGTACCCCATGGCCCACGCGCCCTCCTGGTATCCGATCAGCTTCAGCAGATCGTCGTCGAGGTCGCGTGCGACTTCCATTGGTACCGAGAGGAATTGGTTCTCCTCCTGACGGACCCAACCGACGCAGTAGTTTACGTTGATGGCACGCCGGACCTGGTCGCTGCGGTTGGCGGCACCGCTGTGCACGATCTTGCCGGAGTAGAGCAGCACTGACCCTCGCGACATCTCCGCCTGCACGCACTCGTCGTCGGCATAGTCGGTCGGCTTCTTGTCGCCCACCTGACTGCCGGGCACCACCCTGGTCGCGCCCATCTCCGCGGTGTAGTCGGTCATCGCCCACAGCGTGTTGCACTGCACGTGGTAGTCGTCCGGGAACGGATAGAAGTCGAACGCGTTCTGGTCGCGGTGCAGCGACTGATCGGTTTCGCCGGGCTCGATCGAGATCACCTGGGTGAGCATCAGCTGAAATGCGCTGGCATGGCCGAGGAAGTCCTGGCACACACCGAGGATGGACGGATTCTGAATCAGCGTGCGGCAGGCCGGGGACCGGGCGATCAGCGCACCAGTACGTCGGGTCTTGCGACCGATCATCGCGTTGTAGCCCATCGGCGTCGCGTCGAGGTAGGGCGCCAGCTCGTCGCCGATCGTGTCCATCAAAGAGTCCGGAACCAGGTTGTCGACGATCACGTAACCGTCGCGGCGCAGATGGTCGGCAAGGTCCGCCGGGGACGTGGTGGCCGGAACATGCGTCAGCATGGTCATGTTTCGAGTATCGCGGAGCGTATGTGTTGACCAGGTAAAAAGGCGTCACACGACGGTTAAGGCCGCCGCCGCTTGGGGGCGCCCGGCTGACGTGCGACCTTTCCGGCGGCGGCGCGGGCGGCTTGCTTGGCCAGCGTCTTCTCCCGCGCGGTGCGCTTCGGAGTCGGCTGCGCCTGCCCGCGCGACGAACTCGGTTTGCGCCCCCGCACGATCCCGGTGAACTCTTCGACCAATGGCGACGCTTGCCCCGCCGGGAAGGCAAGCGCCACTGGACAAGTCGGCGCGTCGGCGATCGGCCGATACGTGAGGTCGCGACGGTGGTACAGCCGGGCCAGTGACTGCGGGACGATCAGCACACCCAACCCAGCGGCGGCGAGTTCTATTGCAGCCTCGGTGGTTTCGGGGCGGTGATCGATCGCAGTGCCCGGAGCGTCCGCCCAGGCGACGACGTCGTCGAGTGGCAGCAGGACCGGTTCGTCGGTGAGGTCGGCCGCGGTGATCTCGTCGGCGGCGCTCAGAAGGTGATCAGTCGGCACCACGGCCACCGTCGTCTCCTCGTAGAGCGGGATGACGGACAGCCCCGATGTGTCGGCCGCTGGGCGCAACAACGCCACGTCGACGGTCCCGTCCCGCACCTCGGCGGCCGCGTCCGCCGCGGTGACGGCGCACAGCTCAAGCCGAACATCGGGGTGGCGTTCAGCCCAGGTCCGAGCCCACTTCGCGGGCGTCGCTCCGGGGACGTACCCGACGGTGAGCGAGGACTGGGTCACCGACTCAGGCTACCGATAGGCTCGTGCCATGAGCAGGCCGAACGCGCAGTCGATGAAACCCGCCACCGCGGCGAAGAAGCTGGACGTGTACCTGCCGGCGACGCCCGCGGAGTTCCAGGCGACTGCGATCACCCGCGACGAGCTGGCAGCCCTGCAGGCCGACCCGCCGCAGTGGCTGGCCGATCTCCGCAAGAACGGACCGCACCCGAAGAACCTCGTGGCGGCCAAGCTCGGCGTGTCGATCGCGGGTCTCGCGCGGGGCGGCGTGGTGGACGCGCTGACCACCGAGCAGATCGATGCGCTGCTCGCCGACAAGCCGGACTGGCTGGTCGCCGAACGTGAGAGCTACCAGAACGTGCTGGCCGAGCAGCGGCGGCTGAAGGCGCTGCACGCAGACAAAAAGCGTTGAGGTAGCACTGAGGGCGAGGATTTCGCGGAATCTTCGCCCTCAGTACGTTCTCACGCGTCGTCGGTCCAGAAGATCTGCCAGGAGTGGCCGTCGAGGTCGTTGTAACTGCGCCCGTACATGGACCCGTGATCTTCGGAATCCCCATCGGTGCCGCCCGCGGCGATCGCTCGATTCACCAAAGCATCCACCGCGTCACGACTGTCGACGCCGAGGCACACGACGCATTCTTTGACCTTCGCCGCGTCGGCGGTCTCCAGCGGGTGCAGCGCGTCGAAGGCGTCGCGCTGCAGCAGCATCGCGAACTGGTTGCCCCCCAGTACGAGCGTGACTGCGCTCTCGCCGCTGAACTGTTCGTTGATCGCGTATCCGAGGTCGGAGAAGAACTTTCGCGAGCGGTCGACGTCGGCGACGGGCAGGTTGACGAACAGCATTGAGTGCATGGGTGCCTCCGTGGCTTCTGCGGGTTCGGCTGGATGCCGTCGGAGAAACAGACCGGGCGGGCGCGCGAAACTCATCGTGGCATGCCGTTGATTCAGAAGTGGGGGCGACCATGTCGGCGTCATTCTCGCTCCCAGTACTGAGTCGATGCGACGAGCAGTACCCTGCCCTCTATGACCTGCCTCCCCGCATGGCTGCGTGAGCACCGTATCGCTGTGGCCACCGCCGGCTATGTGGGCTATTCCGCGGTGATGCTCCGGTTGGATCGTCGGATGCAGGCCACCGGCGGACCCGGCATCATCCCGTTCGAACTCGCGGGCTCAGCCGCCAAGGCCGAGGGCATCATGGCCCGGTGGGGTGCGGACGGCATGCGCGCGGCCCGCAGGTCGATGTGGCTCGACTTCGGCTACATGACGAGCTACGGAATCCTGTTGGCATTACTCGTCGACCGTCGGCGTCGACGCCGGGGTCATCCGGCCTGGCTGTCAGCCCTGGCCGCCGGTGCGGTCGCGGGCGATGCGATCGAGGGCGTCGCGCTGCTGCGAGTCCTCGACCGCCGAGACCTCGCCGTCAACGCGCGCATCGCACAGGTCGCAGCGTCGATCAAGTTCGCCATCCTTGCGGTGGCTCTCGGGTATGCCAGCTACCCCGGAAAGAAAACAGGCCAGGGATAACCTCCCTGGCCTGTTTTTACTTAGCTCAACTCACAACATGCAGCTGACGCAGCCCTCCACCTCAGTGCCCTCCAGCGCCATCTGGCGAAGGCGGATGTAGTACAGCGTCTTGATTCCCTTGCGCCAGGCGTAGATCTGCGCCTTGTTGACCTCACGGGTATCGGCGGTGTCCTTGAAGAACAAGGTCAGCGAAAGCCCTTGGTCCACATGCTGAGTGGCCGCGGCGTACGTGTCGATGATCTTCTCGTAGCCGATCTCGTACGCGTCCTGGTAGTACTCCAGGTTGTCGTTGGTCATGTAGGGCGCCGGGTAGTAGACGCGGCCGATCTTGCCTTCCTTGCGGATCTCGACCTTGCTCGCCACCGGGTGGATCGACGATGTCGAGTGGTTGATGTAGGAGATCGATCCCGTCGGCGGCACCGCCTGCAGGTTCTGGTTGTAGATGCCGTTCTTCTGCACCGACTCCTTGAGCCGCAGCCAATCCTCTTGGGTCGGAATGCGAATGCCCGCCTTGGAGAAGAGCTCGCGCACCCGCTCGGTTGCCGGCTCCCACACATGCTCGGTGTACTTGTCGAAGAACTCACCGCTGGCGTACTTCGACTTCTCGAAGCCCTTGAACGTCGTTCCCCGCTCGATGGCGATCTTGTTCGACGCGCGCAGTGCGTGGTAGAGCACCGTGTAGAAGTACATGTTGGTGAAGTCGATGCCCTCTTCGGATCCGTAGAAGATCCGTTCGCGCGCAAGGTATCCGTGCAGGTTCATCTGGCCAAGGCCGATGGCGTGCGAGTCGTTGTTGCCCTGCTCGATCGACGGGACCGACCAGATGTGCGTCTGGTCGCTCACCGCGGTCAACCCGCGAATGGCCACCTCGATGGTCTGGGCGAAGTCCGGTGAGTCCATCGCCTTGGCGATGTTCAGCGAGCCCAGGTTGCAGGAGATGTCCTTGCCCACCTTGGAATACGACAGATCCTCGTTGAACACCGAGGGCGTCGACACCTGCAGGATTTCCGAGCACAGGTTGGAGTGCGTGATCTTGCCGTCGATCGGGTTGGCCCGGTTCACCGTGTCCTCGAACATGATGTACGGGTAGCCCGACTCGAACTGCAGCTCGGCCAGCGTCTGGAAGAACTCGCGTGCCTTGATCTTGGTTTTGCGGATCCGCGCGTCGTCGACCATCTCGTGGTACTTCTCGGTGACCGAGATGTCGGCGAACGGCACGCCGTACACACGCTCGACGTCATACGGCGAGAACAGGTACATGTCCTCGTTCTTCTTGGCCAGCTCAAAGGTGATGTCGGGAATCACCACACCAAGCGAGAGGGTCTTGATGCGGATCTTCTCGTCGGCGTTCTCCCGCTTGGTGTCCAGGAAGCGGTAGATGTCGGGGTGATGCGCGTGCAGGTAGACCGCGCCGGCACCTTGGCGGGCACCGAGCTGGTTGGCGTAGGAGAACGAGTCCTCCAGCAGCTTCATGATCGGGATGACGCCGGAGCTCTGGTTCTCGATGTTCTTGATCGGCGCGCCATGCTCACGAATGTTGGTCAGCAGCAAGGCGACCCCGCCACCGCGCTTGGACAGCTGCAGCGCGGAGTTGATCGAACGACCGATCGACTCCATGTTGTCCTCGATGCGCAGCAGGAAGCAGCTCACCGGCTCGCCGCGCTGAGCCTTGCCCGAATTCAGGAATGTGGGGGTGGCCGGCTGGAACCGTCCGTCGATGATCTCGTCGACCAGCTTCTCGGCCAGCGTGGTGTCACCGGCGGCCAGCGTCAGCGCCACCATCACCACCCGATCCTCGAACCGCTCGAGGTAACGCTTCCCGTCGAACGTCTTCAGCGTGTACGAGGTGTAGTACTTGAACGCGCCGAGGAAGGTCGGGAACCGGAACTTCTTGGCGTACGCGCGATCGGTCAGCGTCTTGACGAAATTGCGCGAGTACTGATCGAGAACCTCACGCTCGTAATAGTTCTCGCGGATCAGGTAGTCGAGCTTCTCGTCCTGATTGTGGAAGAACACGGTGTTCTGGTTGACGTGCTCCAGGAAGTACTGGCGCGCGGCAAGGCGATCCATTTCGAACTGAATCTTGCCGTCTGCGTCGTACAGATTCAGCATCGCGTTGAGCGCGTGGTAGTCCGTCTCCCCCGGCAACGCGTGCCCTGACGTCGTTACAGGCTCTGCAGCTGTGACTGTAGGTGGCACGTGTCCTCGTCCTTCCAGAATTTCGTTAACTCCGCACGGACGGCTTCGACGTCCTCTGCGGTGCCCATCATTTCGAAGCGATAAAGATTCGGCACCCTGCACTTGTGCGCGACCAGCGTCGCCGCGAAACAGTATTCGGCACCGAATTGTGTGTTGCCTGCCCCGATCACGCCGCGGATCAAGGACCGATTGTTCTGATTGTTCAAAAACTTGATGACCTGCCTGGGGACGTACCCCTTGGCCTCGAGATGCGGGCTGTCCCCCCGGCCCCTGCCGTAGGTCGGCAGGAGCAGGACGTAGGGCCGGTGCACCTCGATGTGCTCGTGAAGGGGAATCCGGATGGCCGGCACACCCAGCTTCTGCACGAAGCGGTGGGTGTTCTCCGAAACGCTGGAGAAGTACACCAACCGTTCCGGGCCCGCCAGGCTGGGGCTGCCATCCGGATTCATCACATCTCGTTCCGTGGCGCCCGGGCCGCTAAGCGCTCAGTGCGGCACCGGAGAGGGCCTTGATCCGGTCTGGCCGGAAGCCCGACCAGTGATCGCCGCCGGCAACGACGACCGGCGCCTGCAGGTAGCCCATCGCCATCACGTAGTCGCGGGCCTCCGCGTCCTCGGTGATGTCGACGACGTCGTAGGTCAGACCCGACTTGTCCAGGGCCTTGTAGGTCATGTTGCACTGCACGCAGGCTGGCTTGGTGTAGACGGTGATGGTCATCTGCGGTATGGCTCCTCAGCGAAACATAGAGATGTACTCAACGGACGGACTGTGCGCAGGCACTCATGAACATTCAGCGAGCTGTCGGACCGCGAAATTCCTGACCGGCGGAGCCGCTCGGACCGACATTTCAGCTTCGGTCCGGGCGATCCGGCGGACCTGTGTCTCTCTGGTCTGTCGGCCTGTCGAACACTACACCTAGTGTCCGACAGCACGAAGAGATACCACATGTTCTGAATAACAATTCTGAAATTCCCTGGTCGTAAGCCCCTCATCCGGTCGCCGCCCGGCGTGTCGCATGTCACAACACGCCGCACGGCACCGACTCTGCCTAGATGTACCACCGAGCACCGACAACACGGCCGATCCAGGCCGACGGACTCACCCCGGCAGCAACGCCGCCCACCCCACCCGATCAGCTACCGGCAGCGGTACCGGCCAACCGCGCCAACCATTCGCCGAGCAACTGTTGCTCCCCCGCGCTCAGTCCGGCGACAGCTGTCGGGCGGGCGGTCAGCAGTTCCGCCAGCCGCGCCGCGGCCTGCTCGACATCGTCGGCGTCGAGCACCCCGGCTGCCGCCGTACGCAGGGCGCTCGGCGCGATCAGCCCGCTGAGCACGTTCTCGCGCAACCTCGTCGACAACGCCAGATCGGCCGTACCCGCCGGCTCGGCGATCAATTGCAGGGTGATCCCGACATTGGCGGCCACTATCTGTTCAACGACCTCGTCGACCGGAGCCAGCAGCAGTCCGTCCTCGTGCAGCCGTTGCACCAGCACCCGCAACCGCGCGCCGGCCACCCCGGTCACTTTGCACGGTCGGCCGGGCGCGATGCGGCCATACAGCAGGACGTAGAAGGCGGGATTGTCCAATCCGTAGCGGACGTGGTTGTCCCAGCCGGCCCGCAGGCTGGCGAGCGGGTCGCCGTTCGCGCCGTCAAGCGCGTACTGGCTGAGGCCATACTCCACGACCGCGTCGAGCAGGCCCTGCTTGCTGCCGAAATGGTGATAGAGCGTGGGCGCCCCCACCCCGGCGCGGGCGCAGATCGCCCGAGTGGACACCGACTGGCCGGGTGCGGCGTCGAGCAGCTCGGCGGCCGCTCGGAGCAACCGGTCGCGAGCACTGCCCTCAATTTGTTCTTGCACACCGCTATAGTATCGCTATAGCGTTGATATAGACC
>JAKFVT010000060.1 GCA_021732005.1 Mycobacterium sp.
GACCGGGACGGTTCTCTTGCGAGGGTTGGGCGGGTGGAACTGGGTGGGAATCTGCCCTGTGGGTTAGAGCTCTTCGGTTTCGGTGTAGTCCTGCTCGGCGTCCAGGTCGTAACCCGCATCGCTGTTCCAGGTGCCGGTGGCGACGTCGTAGCCGGCGACCTCCGACGGATCGAAGCTGGCCGGGCTGTCCTTGAGCGACAGACCCAGCTGGTGCAGCTTGATCTTGACCTCGTCGATCGACTTCTGGCCGAAGTTACGGATGTCCAGCAGATCGGACTCCGTGCGGGCGACCAGCTCGCCAACGGTGTGCACACCTTCGCGCTTGAGGCAGTTGTACGAACGGACGGTCAGGTCCAGATCGTCGATCGGCAGCGCGAACGCCGCGATGTGATCGGCCTCGGCAGGCGACGGGCCGATCTCGATGCCCTCAGCCTCGACATTGAGTTCCCGTGCCAGACCGAACAATTCGACCAGGGTCTTGCCGGCCGACGCCAGGGCGTCACGCGGGCTGATCGAGTTCTTGGTCTCGACATCGAGGATCAGCTTGTCGAAGTCGGTGCGCTGCTCGACGCGGGTGGCCTCCACCTTGTAGGTGACCTTCAGCACCGGCGAGTAGATGGAATCGACCGGGATACGGCCGATTTCGGCACCTGAGGCCTTGTTCTGCACGGCAGGCACGTAACCGCGGCCGCGCTCGACGACCAGCTCGACCTCGAGCTTGCCCTTGTCGTTCAGGGTTGCGATGTGCATGTCCGGGTTGTGCACGGTCACGCCGGCCGGCGGAACGATGTCGCCGGCAGTGACCTCACCCGGGCCCTGCTTGCGCAGGTACATCGTGACCGGCTCGTCCTCCTCGGAGGACACGACGAGTCCCTTGAGGTTGAGGATGATGTCGGTGACGTCTTCCTTCACACCGGGCACGGTGGTGAACTCGTGCAGCACACCGTCGATGCGGATGCTCGTGACGGCCGCGCCGGGGATCGACGACAGCAGCGTACGCCGCAGCGAATTGCCAAGGGTGTAACCAAATCCCGGCTCCAGCGGCTCGATGACGAACTGCGACCGGTCCTCGGCGATGACCTCTTCGCTCAGTGTGGGGCGCTGAGAAATCAGCATGCTTTTTCTATCTCCTTCTCGGCAACCGCTATTTGATGCCGTTAAGCGATCCGCGGAACGGTTGCCCCGCGGACGTCTTCATTACTTCGAGTAGAACTCGACGATCAGCTGCTCGGCGAGCGGAACCTGGATCTGCTCACGAGTGGGCAACTGATGGACGAGGATTCGCTGACGCTCCCCCACGACCTGCAGCCAGGACGGGATCGGGCGGTCGCCCGCGGCCTGACGAGCAGCCTCGAACGGGAACGTGTTGATCGACTTGTCCTTGACATCGATGATGTCGTACTGCGACACCCGGTAGCTCGGGATGTTCACCTTGACGCCATTGACGGTGAAGTGGCCGTGGCTGACCAGCTGGCGAGCCATCCGGCGGGTACGCGCCAGGCCGGCGCGGTACACGACGTTGTCCAGCCGGGTCTCCAGGATCTGGAGCAGGTTTTCACCGGTCTTGCCGGAGGACCGGTTGGCCTCTTCGTAGTACTTGCGGAACTGCTTCTCCATCACGCCGTAGGTGAAGCGAGCCTTCTGCTTCTCCTGCAGCTGCTGACGGTATTCGCTCTCCTTGATCCGCGCGCGACCGTGCTGGCCGGGCGGGTAGGGACGCTTCTCGAACGACTGATCACCACCGACCAGGTCGACGCCGAGGCGGCGCGACTTGCGGGTCGCGGGTCCGGTATAACGAGCCATTTTTCAGATCCTCCCTAGACCCGGCGCCGCTTGGGCGGACGGCAGCCGTTGTGCGGCTGCGGAGTGACGTCGGAGATGGCGCCGACCTCGAGGCCGGCGGCCTGCAGCGAGCGGATCGCCGTTTCGCGGCCCGAACCCGGGCCCTTCACGAACACGTCGACCTTCTTCACGCCGTGCTCCTGCGCCTTGCGGGCAGCGTTCTCGGCGGCGAGCTGCGCGGCGAACGGGGTCGACTTACGCGACCCCTTGAAGCCGACGTGACCCGACGAAGCCCAGGCGATGACGTTGCCCTGGGGATCGGTGATCGAGACGATCGTGTTGTTGAACGTGCTCTTGATGTGAGCGGCGCCGTGCGGGATGTTCTTCTTTTCCCTGCGACGGGTCTTCTGACCCTTCTTGGCGCCGGTGCCCTTCTTTGCCTGTGCCATCCGGGGTTACCTGGCCTTCTTCTTGCCGGCGATGGTGCGCTTGGGGCCCTTGCGGGTCCGCGCATTGGTCTTGGTTCGCTGGCCACGCACCGGCAGGCCGCGGCGATGCCGCAGGCCCTGGTAGCAGCCGATCTCGATCTTGCGGCGAATGTCGGCCTGAACCTCGCGGCGCAGGTCACCCTCGACCTTGAGGTTGCCTTCGATGTAGTCGCGCAGCTGGGTCACCTGATCATCGGTGAGGTCCTTGGTGCGCAGGTCCCGGTCGATGCCGGTGCCGTCCAGGATTTCCTGGCTACGGGTACGGCCGATGCCGTAGATATAGGTCAGCGCGATCTCCATGCGCTTGTCGCGCGGGAGATCAACGCCCATGAGACGTGCCATCAGGCAGTGATTCCTTCTCTATGCGGAGGTCTGATCCCAGTCCGTTCCCCGTCTGTCGGGGTCCGGCCTCCGTGCCGGACGTGGCTGATCGGCCCATCTCTAAAGACTCAAACCGATCAGTGGTACTGGGAGGTCTGCATTCAGTTGTGGGTGGTGCTGTGCGTCGAGGGACTAACCCTGCCGCTGCTTGTGGCGCGGATCAGAGCAGATCACCATGACCCGCCCGTGCCGGCGGATCACCCTGCACTTGTCGCAGATCGGCTTGACGCTCGGGTTCACCTTCACGGCTGTTCGATCCTTCTAGTTCTCGTCGTTGTCGGTTAGCGCTGGTTCGCGGTCGGTGAGGCTTACTTGTACCGGTACACAATGCGCCCGCGGGTCAGGTCGTAGGGAGACAACTCCACCACCACCCGGTCCTCGGGAAGGATGCGAATGTAATGCTGCCGCATCTTGCCGCTGATGTGAGCGAGTACCTTGTGTCCGTTCTCCAGCTCAATGCGAAACATCGCGTTGGGCAGGGGCTCGACCACGCGGCCCTCGACCTCGATGGCACCGTCTTTCTTGGCCATGTCCTCTTCGATCCTGCTTTCTCGGTTTGGGGCAGCATTCGCCCCGACTGCAAAACGTGAGCCGGGAGCAGGAAATTCCAGGATTTCCAGGACAGGGCACGCAAGAGTCGGCGCGGAATCCGCACCGTTGGTCAACGATACCCGCTCGGGCGCGCTACTCCAAAACGCGCCGAAGCCGCGCTGACCTCCGCTTCATCTGCTGGCGAACACGACGCGGCGGGAACCGCGGGCCCGCAAAGCCCACCCTAATAACGACTGGACAACGGGCGCATACTTGACGGTGATGACTGGACCCGCCCCCCAGCCCCGCAAACCCGTGATTCTCACTGTGGACGACGACCCCGCCGTCTCGCGTGCCGTGGCACGTGACCTCCGCCGTCACTACGGCGAGCGGTATCGGATCGTCCGCGCCGAATCCGGGCTCGATGCGCTGGAAACAATCAACGAACTCAAGCTGCGCGGCGAGACCGTCGCGGTGTTCGTCGCCGACTACCGGATGCCACAGATGAGCGGCATCCAGTTCCTCGAAGAGGCGATGGACGTCTACCCGATGGCCCGTCGCGTTCTGTTGACGGCCTACGCCGACACCCACGCCGCGATCGACGCGATCAACGTCGTCGACCTCGACCACTACCTGCTCAAGCCGTGGGATCCGCCGGAGGAAAAGCTCTACCCGGTGATCGACGCGCTCCTGGAGGCCTGGCACGCCACCGGCGACCGGGCCATCCCGCACACCAAGGTGATCGGGCACCGCTGGAGCGAACGCTCGTGGGAGGTGCGCCAGTTCCTGGCCCGCAACCTGCATTCGTTCCGCGCGTTCAACGCCGACGAGCCCAAGGGCAAGCAGCTGTTGGACGCGGGCGGCCTGGACGAGTTCCAGCTGCCGGTGGTCATCAGCGAACAGGGTCAGATCCTGGTCGACCCGACCGATGCCGAGCTGGCCGCGATGCTGGGACTGTCCACCAGCCCGTCGCTGGAGATGTACGACCTGGCGGTCATCGGCGGCGGGCCGGCCGGGCTGGCGGCCGCGGTGTACGGCGCCTCTGAAGGGCTCAAGACCGTGCTGATCGAGGAGACCACCACCGGCGGCCAGGCCGGCCGCAGCTCGCGGATCGAGAACTACCTCGGCTTCCCCACCGGCATCTCCGGCGCCGAACTCACCACGTCAGCCCGCAGGCAGGCCGAGCGATTCGGCGCCGAGGTGATCACCACCCGCAAGGCGATCAAGCTCTCCGCCGGTGAAGCGGGCACCGCTCGCACGATCGAGTTCGAGGACGGCAGCACCATCGCCGCCCGCGCCGTCATTCTGGCCACCGGTGTGGCCTACCGGCAGCTGCAGGTCACCGGCTGCTGGGACAACCCCGACGATCCCACATGCAACTACGTCGGGCGGGGCGTGTACTACGGCGCCTCGGTGTCCGACGCCTCGGAATGCCGCGGCGAGGACGTCTACATCGTGGGCGGCGCCAACTCGGCCGGGCAGGCGGCGATGTACATGTCCCGCGAGGCCCGCTCGGTCACCATGCTGGTGCGCGGACCGTCGCTCGAGGCGTCGATGTCGCACTACCTGATCCAGCAGATCGAGAAGAACCCGACGATCTCGGTCCGCACCTGCACCGAAGTGGTGGACACCCTCGGCGAGGACGACCACCTGACCGGCCTGGTCTTGCAGAACCGGCAGACCGGCCAGCGCGAAACCGTCGAAGCCAGCCGAATGTGCTGTTTCATCGGGGCCGAGCCACGCACCGACTGGCTCAAGGAGGTCGTCGCCGTCGACGACCACGGTTTCGTACTCGCCGGACCCGACCTGCTGAACGTGGCCGGATGGACTCTGGACCGCCCGCCGCACCACCTGGAAACAAGTGTGCCCGGTGTGTTTGTTGCAGGAGACGTGCGCTCCGAGTCCGCAAAACGGGTGGCGGCTGCCGTCGGCGAAGGTTCGATGGCAGTGATGTTGGTGCACCGGTACCTGGCGGAGGCATAGAAAATGGGCGAAACCTGCATGCCCGACGAACTCAGGACGCTGTTCCTGTTCGAGAAACTGTCCACCGAACAGCTGAAGACGCTGTGCGAGAACGGGCACATCGCGACATTCGAGACCGGCCCGGTGGTCGTCGAGGGCGAACCGGCCACCTGCTTCTACGTCCTGCTCGACGGCGAGTTGGTGATGTCGAAACGATCCGGCGGAGTCGACGTCGAGACCAGTCGCACTTCGCAGCGCGGCGTGTACTGCGGCGCCTGGTCGGCCTACATCCCCAACGAGGAGCAGGTCTACCAGGCCTCGGTGCGCGTGACGAAGCCGTCGCGGTTCTTCGTGCTGGACGCCGAGGCCTTCGCACGATTCATGAAGTCGGAGTTTCCGATGGCAGTGCATCTGCTCGAGGGCCACATGGTCGGCGGCCGGCGGCAGAGCCAGATCATCGGCCAGCGGCAGAAGCTACTGGCCCTGGGCACCATCACCGCCGGGCTGACCCACCAGCTCAACAATCCGGCGGCGGCCACCGCCCGGGCCGTGGCCGATCTGCGTGAGGGCGTCGGCAAGATGCGCTACAAGCTGAGCATGCTTGCCGACGGCAAGTTCAGCCCAGAAGCCCTGCGGGTGCTGGTCCGAATCCAGGAAGAGGTGGCCGAGCAGGTCGCCAAGTCCAAGGCCCAGGAACTGACCGCGCTGGAGACCTCCGACCGTGAAGACCAGATCGGCGACTGGCTGGAGGACCACGGGATCGCCAGCGCCTGGGACTATGCGCCGACGTTCGTCGAAGCCGGCCTGGACGTCGATTGGCTCGAGCGCATCGAGGCCTCCATCGACTCCGTCGACTGCTCGGCGACGCTGCAGAGTGCCATCGGCTGGCTGAAGTACACCATTGACACCGAGCTGCGGATGAACGAGATCGCCGACGCCAGCGAGCGCATCTCCGGCCTGCTGGCCGGCGCCAAGAAGTACTCCCAGATGGACCGGGCCGAATACCAGGTCGCGAATGTCCACGAGCTCCTGCACAGCACGCTGAAGACACTGTTCGGCGACAAGGTGGGACCCGACAAGCCGATCAAGCTGGTCAAGGATTGGGACAAGTCGCTACCCGAAATCGCTTGCTACCCAGGCGGTTTGAATGAGGTATGGGACGTCATCATCAACAATGCCATCCAGGCGATGAAGGGCCGGGGCACGTTGACGATCCGCACCGGCCGCCAGGGTGACGACCAGATCCGGGTGGAGATCTGTGACGACGGCCCGGGCATCCCGGAGGAGATCATCGACCGGATCTTCACCGCGTTCTTCACCACGAAGCCGTTCGGTGAGGGCGACGGCCTCGGCCTGGATCTCGCCCGCCGGATCATCGTCGAGAAACACCAGGGCGACATCCGGGTCGAATCCGAGCCCGGCAACACCCGCTTCATCATCTTGCTGCCGCTGGTGGCGTCCGCGCCGGTCGACATAACTCCGGGTGAACTTTCGGCCGCGGCGGAATAGCCCCCGCTGCGGAGCGGGTTGTAGCGGCCATGAGCGCCAAGCCCGATCTCGGCAAGTTCGCGTCATTCGGCATGGGGGTCACCCGCGAGGATGCCTCGGCAATCGAAGCGCTCGGTTATGGCGCGGTGTGGGTGGCCGGCTCGCCACCCGCCGAGCTGGACTGGGTGGACCCGGTTCTCGAAGCGACCCGGACGCTGAAACTGGCCACCGGCATCGTCAACATCTGGACCGCCAAGCCCGAGGCGGTCGCCGCCTCGTTCCATCGCATCGAGAACGCGCACCCCGGCCGCTTCCTGCTGGGCCTCGGTGTCGGCCATCCCGAGGCGGACGCCGCGTTCACCAAGCCGATCACCGCGCTCAACGCCTACCTCGACGTGCTGGACCAACATGGCGTACCGCGGCAGAACCGTGTTCTGGCGGCGCTAGGTCCGCAGGTCTTGAAACTGTCGGCACGCCGCAGCGCCGGCGCCCACCCTGTGCTCGTCACCCCCGAGCACACCGCACACGCGCGCGAACTGATCGGTCCCGACGCGTTCCTGGCGCCCGCGGTACCTGTCGTCCCGACCACGGACGTCGAGCACGCGCGAGCCGTCGGCCGCAAGACCCTCGAGCTTTATCTCGGGCTGAGCAATTACCTCAACAACTGGAAGCGGCTGGGCTTCACTGATGACGACATCACCCGCCCCGGCAGCGACCGGCTCGTGGACGCCCTGATCGTCTACGGCACCTCCGAGACGATCGCGTCCCGGCTCAACGAGCACCTCGAGGCCGGCGCCGACCACGTGCCGATCCAGTTGCTGACCTCGCCGGCCAAGGTCATACCCACCTTGGCCGATCTCGCCGGCCCACTCGGGCTCAGCTGACCGAAAGGAAGGTCGATGACAGACAACAAGCCGGATCTGGGCAAGTTCGGGTCGTTCGGTCGCGGGGTCACTCCGCAGCAGGCCAAAGAAATCGAAGCGCTCGGCTACGGCGCGGTGTGGGTGGGTGGTTCGCCGCCTGCCGAATTGGACTGGGTGGAGCCGATTCTGGAGAACACCACCACCCTGAAGGTGGCCACCGGCATCGTCAACATCTGGACCGCCGCCGCCGGCCCGGTCGCCGAATCGTTCCACCGTATCGAGAAGGCGTACCCCGGCCGGTTCATCCTCGGCATCGGCGTCGGACATCCCGAGGCCCACCAGCAATACCAGAAGCCGATCGACGCGCTGCGGGGCTACCTCGACAAACTCGACGAGTACGGCGTCCCCAAGAATCGGCGCGTGGTTGCCGCGCTCGGCCCTCAGGTACTCAAGCTGTCCGCCGCGCGCGCGGCCGGTGCGCACCCCTACCTCACCACGCCGGAGCACACCGCCGAAGCGCGGCAGCTGATCGGGCCCGAGGCCTTCCTGGCGCCCGAGCACAAGGCGGTGCTGACCACGGACGCCGATCAGGCGCGCGAGGTCGGCAGGCAGGCCCTGGACATCTACCTCAACCTGCAGAACTACCTCAACAGCTGGAAACGGTTGGGATTCAACGACGACGACGTGACCAAGCCGGGAAGCGACCGGCTGGTCGACGCCGTCGTGGCCTACGGCACCCCCGAGGCGATCGCGGCCCGGCTCACCCAGCACCTCGAGGCAGGCGCCGACCACGTGCCCGTCCAAGTACTCACCTCGTCTGACAAGCTGGTGGATGCACTGGCCGCACTGGCCGGCCCCCTCGGCCTCAAACAACCGTAGGGACTCAACCAACCGTAACGAGGGGGACTCGTGACCAATCCGTCGCTGCTCAAACCAGATCTCGGTCGCTACGGGGTGTGGACCGGTGGACCGGTCACACCGGACCAGGCAGTCGAGATCGAGCGGCTCGGCTACGGCGCGGTGTGGGTCGGCGCCTCGCCGGCCGCGGACCTCGCGTTCGTCGAGCCGATCCTCTCCCAGACCGAGAACCTGTCGGTCGCCACCGGAATCGTCAACATCTGGAGCGCACCGGCCGACGAGGTCGCCGAGTCCTACCACCGCATCGAAAACGCTTATCCCGGGCGGTTTTTGCTCGGAGTGGGCGTCGGACACCCGGAGCACACCCAGGAGTACACCAAGCCCTACGCGGCGCTGGTGGACTATCTCGACAAGCTCGACGACAAGCATGTGCCGACCAGCCGCCGGGTGATCGCTGCGCTCGGCCCAAAGGTGCTGCATCTCGCCGCGCAACGCAGCGCCGGTGCACATCCCTACCTGACCACTCCCGAGCACACCGGGCAGGCACGCAATCTGGTCGGCCCGACGGTATTCCTGGCACCCGAACACAAGGTGGTGCTGAGCACCGACCCCGACGAGGCCCGCGAGCTCGGCCGTGACAGCGTCGGCTTCTATCTGGGGCTGAGCAACTACGTCAACAATTGGAAACGGCTGGGATTCACCGACTCCGACGTCGCGCCGCCGGGCAGCGACAAGCTGATCGACGCCGTGGTCGCCCACGGAACCGCCGACGCCATCGCCGCGCGGCTGGCCGAACACCTCGACAACGGCGCCGACCACGTGACCATCCAGGTGCTCGGCGGCTGGGACAAGCTGCTGCCGACACTGACCGAGCTGGCCGGACCGCTGGGGCTGACCGCGAAGGGGTGAGCGTTCCGCCCGCCCGTTAGGGTGGCGTCATGCGGCTGTTGGTGACCGGCGGCGCCGGTTTCATCGGCGCCAACTTCGTCCACAGCACCGTGCAGGAGCGGTCCGCGGTGTCGGTGACGGTCCTGGATGCCCTCACCTATGCCGGCAGCCGCGAATCGCTGCGCTCCGTCGACGATCGCATCCGGTTGGTCGAAGGCGACCTGGTCGACGAGTCGCTGGTGGACAGGTTGGTCGCCGAGTCCGATGCCGTGGTGCATTTCGCCGCCGAAACCCATGTGGACAACGCGCTGGCCGGTCCCGCGCCGTTCGTCCGGAGCAACGTCGTCGGCACGTTCTCGGTGTTGGAAGCCGTTCGCAGGCACGGGGTGCGGCTGCACCACGTCTCCACCGACGAGGTGTACGGCGACCTGCCCCTGCACGGTGATGAGCGGTTCACCGCGCAGACTCCGTTCAACCCGTCGAGCCCGTATTCGGCGACCAAGGCCTCGGCCGACCTGTTGGTGCGCGCGTGGGTGCGGTCGTACGGGGTGCGCGCGACAATCTCCAACTGCTCCAACAACTATGGGCCGTATCAGCACATCGAGAAGTTCATCCCGCGCCAGATCACCAACGTCCTGACCGGCCGCCGCCCGAAGCTCTACGGCACAGGCGCCAACGTGCGCGACTGGATCCACGTCGAGGACCACAACAGCGCGGTGTGGCGCATCCTCGAAAGCGGAGTATGCGGGTCGACCTATCTGATCGGCGCCGACGGCGAGCGGGACAACCTGTCGGTGTTGCGGCTCATCCTGCAACTCATGGGCCGCGACGCCGACGATTTCGACCACGTCCCCGACCGCGCCGGCCACGACCTTCGCTACGCGATCGACGCGAGTGCGCTGCGCGCCGAACTCGGCTGGACGCCGGCGCACACCGACCTGACCGAGGGACTGACGAGCACCATCGCGTGGTACCGCGACAACGAGTGGTGGTGGGGCCCACTCAAAGAGCAGGTCGAGGCCGGCTACGCCGAACGTGGCCAGTGACAAGGATTTTCGCAAGCGGACAGCCCCGGTTTGTGGCTCGCCGTCCAATCAGAACCGTTGAGCGGCAATAGCGCCGACGGCGCCCGAAGGGACGAGTCAGGCGCCTTGGCGGCCCACTAACCAGGGACTTTGTCCTCTGATGCCGAGCCGGGTCCAGATCAAGAATCGTTGCAACTTCGCCCAGCGGACCGGGTTTTCACGGGAGTCCGGACGAAGTCCGTCAAGAGCCAGCGCGGCACCGTAAAGAAACCGTCAACAACGCGCTCACCGGTGGGGTCGCGATCTAACTTCGTGGTGGTTCCGGCCTCGAGCGGCGGGGTCACATCGGTTTGTCCTGAACGGAGAAGACACATGGGTGTCGTCATATTCATCGTGCTGACAGTGGCGATCTTCGCCCTGCTCGGCCTGGTGCAGAAGCTGGTCGAGCGACTGTGAGCTACGAGAACATCGTCGGCCTGATCTTGGCCGTGCTGCTGGCCCTGTTCGTTGCCGCCGCACTGCTGTTTCCGGAGAGGTTCTAGTGACCACCACTTCGGCGGGGATCGTCTTCCTCGTCCTACTCATCCTCGCGCTGGCCGCCGTTCACGTGCCGCTGGGCGACTACATGTACCGGGTGTACTGCGGCGAGAAGTCCGTCAGGAAAGACTCTGTGGTCGAGCGGGTCATCTACCGGCTGATCGGCGCCGACCCGAAGGCCGAGCAGACCTGGGGCGCCTACGCCCGCAGCGTGCTGGCCTTCTCGGCGATCAGCATCCTGTTCCTGTTCGTGTTCCAGCTGGTGCAGGGCAAGCTGCCACTGCACCTCAACGATCCAGCCACCGAGATGACGCCGGCGCTGGCGTGGAACACCGCGGTCAGCTTCGTCACCAACACCAACTGGCAGGCGTACTCGGGTGAATCCACCCAGGGCCACCTGGTTCAGATGGCCGGGCTGGCGGTGCAGAACTTCACCTCCGCCGCGGTGGGCATGGCCGTCGCGGTCGCGCTGGTGCGGGGGTTCGCCCGCCGCAACGCCACCGAACTGGGCAACTTCTGGGTTGACCTCGTTCGCGGCACACTGCGGATCCTGCTGCCGATCTCAGTCCTGGCCGCGATCATCCTGATCGCCGGCGGCGCGATCCAGAACTTCCACCTGCACGACCAGGTGGTCAACACCCTGGCCGGCGCACAGCAGACCATCACCGGCGGCCCGGTGGCCAGCCAGGAGGCCATCAAAGAGTTGGGCACCAACGGCGGCGGGTTCTACAACGCCAACTCGTCGCATCCGTTCGAGAACCCCACCACATGGACCAACTGGGTCGAGATCTTTCTGCTGCTGGTGATCAGCTTCTCGCTGCCGCGCACCTTCGGCCGCATGGTCGACAGCCGCAAACAGGGCTACGCCATCGCCGCCGTGATGGCCGTACTCGCCCTCATCAGCGTCAGCTTGATGCTGCGGTTCCAGCTGCAGGCCCACGGCACCGTCCCCACCGCAATCGGTTCGGCGATGGAGGGTGTCGAACAACGGTTCGGTGTCGCGGACTCGGCGGTCTTCGCCGACGCCACCACCTTGACGTCAACCGGTGCGGTGGACTCGTTCCACGACTCCTACACCAGCCTCGGCGGCATGATGACGATGTTCAACATGCAGCTCGGTGAGGTGGCGCCCGGTGGTACCGGATCGGGCCTGTACGGCATGCTGATCCTGGCTGTCATCACGGTCTTCGTCGCAGGTCTGATGGTCGGCCGCACCCCGGAGTACCTGGGCAAGAAGATCACGCCCCGCGAAATCAAGCTGGCCGCAAGCTATTTCCTCGTCACGCCGCTGATCGTGCTGACCGGTACCGCGATCGCCATGGCGATGCCCGGCCAGCGGGCGGGCATGCTCAACACCGGCCCGCACGGATTGTCGGAAGTGTTGTACGCCTTCACTTCTGCGGCCAACAACAACGGCTCGGCGTTCGCCGGCATCAGCGTCAACACCGAGTGGTACAACACTGCGCTCGGGCTCGCGATGGTATTCGGCCGGTTCCTGCCGATCATCCTGGTGCTCGCACTCGCCGGGGCCCTGGCCAAACAGGGCCATACCCCCGAATCGATCGGCACCCTGCCCACGCATCGGCCCCAGTTCGTCGGCATGGTGGCCGGCGTGACACTCATCCTGGTGGCCTTGACCTTCCTGCCCATGCTCGCGCTCGGGCCCCTTGCTGAAGGAATTCACTGACCATGACCGTTACCGCAGTAGAGCCCCGTCTCGATACGGGTGCCAAGAAGAAACAGGTGCAGGGCGGGCTATTGGACCCCAGGATGCTCCTGACGTCGCTGCCCGACGCACTACGCAAGCTCGACCCGCGCACGCTGTGGCGCAACCCGGTCATGCTGATCGTCGAGATCGGCGCGGTCTGGAGCACCATCCTCGCCATTGTCGACCCGAACTGGTTCGGCTGGCTGATCGTCTTCTGGCTGTGGCTGACCGTGGTGTTCGCGAACCTGGCCGAGGCGGTGGCCGAAGGTCGCGGCAAGGCACAGGCCGAGTCACTGCGAAAGACCAAGGCCGACACCATGGCTCGCCGACTCGTCGGATGGGAGCCGGGTCAGCAAGGGCGCGAAGAGGAAGTCGCTGCGCCGTTGCTTCGCCAGGGTGACACCGTCGTCGTCGAAGCCGGACAGGTGATACCCGGCGACGGCGATGTGCTCGAAGGCATTGCCTCGGTGGACGAGTCGGCCATCACCGGCGAATCGGCTCCGGTCATCCGCGAGTCCGGCGGCGACCGCTCGGCCGTCACCGGCGGAACGACCGTGCTGAGCGATCGCATCGTGGTCCGGATCACCCAGAAACCGGGCGAGAGCTTCATCGACCGGATGATCGCCCTGGTCGAGGGCGCCAATCGGCAGAAGACACCCAACGAGATCGCGCTGAACATCCTGCTCGCCGCGCTGACGATGATCTTCATCTTCGCGGTGGCGACATTGCAGCCGTTGGCGATCTTCTCCAAGGCCAACAACCCCGGTGTGCCCGACTCGCTGTCACTGACCGCCGACGGGGTGTCCGGCATCGTCATGGTCTCACTGCTGGTGTGCCTGATCCCGACGACCATCGGCGCACTGCTGTCGGCGATCGGTATCGCAGGCATGGACCGGCTGGTGCAACGCAACGTCCTGGCCATGTCCGGGCGCGCCGTCGAAGCCGCCGGCGACGTCAACACCCTGCTGCTGGACAAGACCGGCACGATCACACTGGGTAACCGGCAGGCGTCGGACTTCGTTCCGCTGGAAGGCGTCTCACCGGAGCAGCTCGCCGACGCGGCGCAGTTGTCCAGCCTGGCCGACGAAACTCCCGAGGGACGCTCCATCGTGGTGTTCGCCAAGTCGAACTTCGGCCTGCGCGCCCGCACCCCCGGCGAGCTCGTCAACGCGAACTGGGTCGAGTTCTCAGCCGCCACAAGGATGTCCGGTGTCGACCTCGAGAACGGACACCTGCTGCGCAAGGGCGCGGCCAGTACCGTCGCGCAGTGGGTACGCGACCAGGGCGGCTCTGTGCCTGCGCAGCTCGGCGACATCGTTGACGGCATCTCCGCGGCCGGCGGCACTCCGCTGGTGGTCGGCCAGGTGGTCGACAAACGAGCGGAGGTCCTGGGCGTCATCCATCTCAAGGACGTTGTCAAGCAGGGCATGCGGGAGCGCTTCGACGAGATGCGCAAGATGGGCATCCGCACGGTGATGATCACCGGCGACAATCCGTTGACCGCCAAGGCGATCGCCGACGAAGCCGGGGTGGACGACTTTCTCGCCGAGGCCACCCCGGAAGACAAACTCGCGCTGATCAAGCAGGAGCAGGCGGGCGGCAAGCTCGTCGCGATGACCGGTGACGGCACCAACGACGCACCCGCCCTGGCCCAAGCCGACGTGGGGGTGGCGATGAACACCGGCACCTCGGCGGCCAAAGAAGCCGGCAACATGGTCGATCTGGACTCCGACCCGACGAAGCTCATCGAGATCGTCGAGATCGGCAAGCAGCTGTTGATCACCCGCGGCGCACTGACCACCTTCTCGATCGCCAACGACATCGCCAAGTACTTCGCGATCATCCCGGCGATGTTCGTCGCGTTGTTCCCCGGCCTGGACCTGCTGAACATCATGCGGCTGCACAGCCCGCAGTCGGCCATCCTCTCGGCGGTCATCTTCAACGCGCTCGTCATCATCGCACTGATTCCGTTGTCGCTGCGGGGCGTTCAATACACCCCGAGCAGCGCATCGAAGCTGCTGAGCCGCAACCTCTACATTTACGGCCTCGGCGGGATCATCGCCCCCTTCATCGGGATCAAGCTGATCGACCTCGTCGTCCAATTCTTGCCAGGGATGTGACATGAACTTCTCCAGTCTCGTTCGTCAACACTGGGCGGCGCTGCGGGCGCTGCTGGTGCTCACCGTGATCGTCGGAGTCGGCTATCCGCTGTTCATCTGGCTGGTGGCTCAGGTTCCCGGACTCAAGGACAAGGCCGACGGGTCGATCATCGAGATGAACGGAAAGCTGTTGGGCTCCAGCCTGATCGGCCAGTCGTTCACTGACGCCTTGGGCGACCCGCTGCCGCAATACTTCCAGAGCCGCCCGTCGGCCGCCGGCAACGGATACGACCCGCTGGCCACCAGCGCGTCGAACCTGGGCCCGGAGAGCATCGTGGACACCCTCGGTGATCCCGCTGCCCCCGCGGATGCCAACGGCTACAAGGCCAGCCTGCTGACCCAGGTGTGCACCCGCAGCAAGGCGGTCGGCGACCTCGACGGTGTCGACGGCAAGCGCCCGTTCTGCACCGGCGACGGTGTCGGCGCGGTGTTGTCGGTGATCGGCCCGCGCGACGCTCGCGGCAACGTCGCGGCCCCCACCAAGGTCGTCAGCGTCAACGAACCGTGCCAGACCACTGCGCGGCCGTTCCTGGACGTCTATGAAGGTGTCCGGGTGGAGTGCGCCAAGTTCGGCGAGGACTACGCGATCGGTCAGATCGTGCCCATCAAGGGCGCGGTGTCGGATCCGGCGGTGCCCGCCGATGCGGTGACCGCAAGCGCCAGCGGCCTGGACCCGAACATCTCACCGGCCTACGCCGATCTACAGATCGCGAGGGTCGCCAAGGCCCGCGGGGTCGGCGCCGATCAGATTCGGGGTCTCGTCGCCGACCACACCGACGGCCGCACACTCGGCGTCTTCGGTGAACCACGCGTCAACGTCCTGCAACTCAACATCGCGCTGGACGAGAAGTTCGGTGTGAAGAGCTGACCTCGCGGTGGATCGATCTGCGAATAATAGGGGTGTGGACACCGTGCAACCGCCACGCGTGACGTCCGGCGGCGACCCGCCGCCGGACACGTCGTCCGAGAGCGACTCGCCGCCCGCCCCTGCCGGCCCCCGGCCGAAGCGAGGCGAGTTGCGCATCTACCTCGGTGCCGCACCAGGCGTGGGCAAGACGTTCGCGATGCTCGGCGAAGCGCATCGCCGCCTGGAGCGCGGTACCGATCTGGTGGCCGCCGTGGTGGAGACACACGGCCGGAAGAAGACGGCCGACCTGCTCAGCGGTATCGAGGTCATCGCGCCCCGCTACATCGACTACCGCGGCACCAGATTCCCCGAACTCGATGTGCCTGCCGTACTGGCCCGCAAGCCGCAGGTCGTGCTCGTCGACGAACTGGCCCACACCAACACACCGGGCAGCAAGAACCCCAAACGCTGGCAGGACGTCGAGGAGCTGCTCGAGGCCGGCATCGCGGTGATCTCGACGGTCAACGTCCAACACCTGGAGAGCCTGAACGACGTCGTCGCACAGATCACCGGTATCGAGCAACAGGAGACGGTGCCCGACGAGATCGTCCGCAGCGCGGCCCAGATCGAATTGGTCGACATCACTCCAGAGGCTCTGCGGCGCAGGCTTTCTCACGGCAATGTGTATGCCCCGGAAAAGGTCGACGCGGCACTGTCGAATTACTTCCGCAGGGGCAACCTGACCGCGCTTCGGGAACTCGCGCTGCTGTGGCTGGCCGACCAGGTGGACGCCGCGCTGGCCAAGTATCGCGCCGACAACAAGATCACCGCGACCTGGGAGGCCCGTGAACGCGTCGTCGTCGCAGTCACCGGTGGGGCGGAGTCGGAAACGTTGGTACGCCGGGCATCTCGCATCGCGTCGAAGGCCAGCGCCGAACTGATGATCGTGCACGTGGCGCGCGGCGACGGCTTGTCCGGGGTGTCGGCGCCTCAGATGGGGAAAGTTCGCGAGCTTGCCGCCAGCGTGGGAGCCACCGTGCACACCGTCGTCGGCGACGACGTGGGCAAGGCGCTGTTGGACTTCGCCCGCGAGATGAACGC
Source organism: Mycobacterium sp. (assembly GCA_021732005.1). Lineage (GTDB taxonomy): Bacteria > Actinomycetota > Actinomycetes > Mycobacteriales > Mycobacteriaceae > Mycobacterium. The sequence continues at coordinate 16,619 of JAKFVT010000060.1, forward strand.
CACCCAGCTGGTGATCGGTACCTCGCGGCGGTCCCGGTGGGCCCGCGTCCTCGACGAAGGCATCGGGGCCGCGATCGTCCAGGACTCCGGCAAGATCGACGTGCACATGGTGACCCATGAGGAGGCCAAGCGGGGCTTCTCGGTACGCGCGGCGTCGCCACGCGAACGCCGGGTGATCTCCTGGCTGGCCGCCGTCATCGTGCCGTCGGTCATCTGCGCGCTGACCGCGTTGTTCCTCGACAAGTACCTGACCATCGGCGGCGAGAGCGCGCTGTTCGTGGTCGGCGTGCTGATCGTCGCCCTGCTCGGCGGGGTGGCTCCGGCGGTGCTGTCGGCCATGCTGTCCGGTCTGCTGCTCAACTACTTCCTGACCGAACCCAGATACACCTTCACGATCGCCGAACCCGACGCCGCGATCACCGAACTCGTGCTGTTGATGCTGGCGGTCGCCGTTGCCGTCCTGGTCGACCGTGCGGCCAGCCGCCAACGCGAGGCCAGGCATGCTTCCCAGGAAGCCGAGCTGCTGACCCTGTTCGCCGGCTCGGTACTGCGCGGCGCGGATCTGGCGACGCTGCTCGAACGGGTCCGGGAAACCTACTCGCAGCGGGCAGTGAGCATCTTGCGGGTGCGCGGCGAGGACGAACAGATCGTCGCCTGCGTCGGCAAGAACCCCTGCGTGACAGTCGATTCCGCCGACACCGCCATCGAGGTCGGGGACGACGAGTTCTGGATGCTGATGTCCGGGCGCAGCCTGCCCGCCCGCGACCGGCGGGTGCTCACAGCCGTCGCCAAGCAGGCCGCCGGGCTGGTCCGCCAGCGCGAACTCACGGAGGAAGCCAGTAAGGCCGAGGCGATCGAGAAGGCCGACGAACTCCGTCGCTCACTGCTGTCGGCGGTCAGCCACGACCTGCGCACCCCGCTGGCCGGGGCCAAGGCCGCGGTGTCGAGCCTGCGTTCCGACGACATCGGCTTCTCCGAGGAGGACACCGCCGAACTGCTTGCCACCGTCGAGGAGTCGGTGGACCAGCTGACCGCATTGGTGGACAACCTGCTCGATTCGTCGCGGCTGGCCGCCGGCGTGGTCCGTCCCGAACTCAAGCGGGTGTATCTCGAAGAGGTGGTCCAGCGTGCGCTGCTGAGCATCGGCCGCGGCTCCACCGGGTTCGGCGCCAAGGGGCTGGACCGGGTGAAGGTCGACGTCGGAGACGCGGTCGCGCTGGCCGATGCCGGGCTGCTGGAGCGGGTGCTGGCGAACCTGGCCGACAACGCTCTGCGGTACGCCCCGGAATCGATCGTGCGGATCAACGCGGGTCGCGTCGGCGATCGGATCCTCATCAACGTCGTCGACGAAGGACCCGGCGTGCCCCGCGGCACCGAGGAACAGCTGTTCGAGCCGTTCCAGCGCCTCGGCGACCGGAACAACAAATATGGTGTCGGACTGGGCCTTTCGGTTGCCCGCGGATTCGTCGAGGCGATGGGCGGAACCATATCGGCCACCGACACCCCGGGCGGCGGCCTCACCGTGATCGTCGATCTGGCCGCGCCGCCGGGAGGGCGGCTATGAGCAAGATCAAGGTGCTGGTGATCGACGATGAACCGCAGATCCTGCGGGCATTGCGGATCAATCTGAGTGTGCGCGGCTACGAGGTGATCACCGCCGCCACCGGCGCGGCGGCGCTTAAGGCCGCCGCCGAGCAGCGGCCTGACGTGATCGTGCTGGACCTCGGACTGCCCGATATGGACGGCATCGAGGTGCTCGGCGGCCTACGCGGCTGGCTGACCGCACCGGTGATCGTGCTGTCGGCCCGCACCGACTCCGCGGAAAAGGTGGACGCTCTCGACGCCGGCGCCGACGACTACGTGACCAAGCCGTTCGGGATGGACGAATTCCTGGCCCGGCTGCGCGCAGCGGTGCGCAGAGGCGCGGCGGCGTCCGAGACCGACGAGCCTGTGATCGAAACCGATTCGTTCACAGTCGATCTGGCCGCCAAGAAGGTGATCAAGAACGGCGCCGAGGTTCACCTGACCCCCACCGAGTGGGGCATGCTCGAGATGCTGGTTCGCAACCGCGGCAAGCTGGTGGGCCGTGAGGAATTGCTCAAAGAGGTGTGGGGCCAGGCGTACGCCAAGGAGACCCATTATCTGCGGGTGTACCTGGCGCAGCTGCGCCGCAAGCTGGAGGACGACCCGTCGCACCCGCGGCACCTGCTGACCGAAGCGGGCATGGGCTACCGATTCGAGCAGTAACGGTGGCCCGGCCAGGCCAGATCTGGCGCGCACGGACCGCCCGCACCGCGGCCGCCGCGCCAATACTGACGCCATGCACATCACCGTCGATTACCGGCTGTGTGAAGGCCACGGGCAGTGCCTGATGGCCGCACCGGAACTGTTCGACCTTCCCGACGGGGCCGAACAGGTCGTCGTGCTGGACCCCAATCCCCCTGAATGCGAACGTGATCGCGCGATCCGGGCCGCCGCGATGTGCCCCGCCCTGGCGATCAGCGTCAGCTGAGCCGCTCGGCGTCGGCAAGGTCGTCGAGCACGCGGTAACGACCGGCCATGGCCGCCGCGGCGATCCGGTTCGTCACTCCCAGCTTGTGCAGCAACGCAGCGACCATTCGCTTGGCGGTGCGTTCCGAGACCAGCATCCGGGCCGCGATATCGGTGGTCTCCATCCCGGTGGCCAGCAGAGTCCACAACCGCAGGTCCTGGTCGGAGAGACCGTCCAACAACGCCGACGGCGGCCTGCGGGTGTTGTTCAGCAGCCCATCGAGCAGGGTCCGGTCCACCACGCACAAACCTTCGGCGATCGTCCACAACGGCCCCGCGAGTGCTTCCGGCCGTGCCGTCTTCGGAAGGAAGCCGTCGGCGCCGGCACGTAACGCCTCTTCGGCCAGGCCCATATCGTCAGTGCCCGACAAAGCCAGGATCCGAGTCGTGGGATGGCGCGCCTTGATGTGCCGGATCGCGGCCACCCCACCGAGTGGCGGCATCGTGAGGTCGATGATGGCGACGTCCGCCTGGCAACCGGCCACCAGATCGGCGGCCTCTTCGACGTATGTGGTCTGGCCGCCGACGGTGAACAGCTCGCCCCACTCCCGGGTGAGGAGCAAGGCCAGGCCCTGGGCGAACAGCTCGTGGTCATCGACGATGACCACGACGATCTTCGCTCCCCGGACGTGGGCGTTCATTGCCGCGATGCTAGACCCAACCTTAGGGTCAGCCGGGTGAGACCGCTCGATCGATTGACCAACACCGACGACGGCTACGCTCTCGCCCGCACGGTGGTCGCGGTGCGCACCGCGATCGTCGTGTCGATCGGGGTCGTCCTGCTCATCGGGCCGGCCTGGGCGCGCGAGCACGCACCGGCGACGTTCGCCGTCCTCGGCGCCGCGCTGGTCTACGCCGCGATACTCATGGCCAATGCGCAGCTGGAGGTGCGGCGCACCCGTTATTCGTGGCTGATCACCGTCCTCGACTCGGGTTTCACCCTGGCCGTCGTCGCTCTCACCGGCGGCGTGTACAGCCCGGTCGTGGCGGTGCCGGTCGCCGTGATCGTCGCGTCGGCGGCCCGGCTCTCGTTCGCCGAGGCACTGATGGCCGCCGTCGTGTTCAGCGCCGCGTTCTTCCCGATCGCGCTGAAAACCTCGCCCCAGCACCCGTTCTCGGTCGCGCCGGGCGTGCAGACCGGCTGGTGGGCGTTCTTCATGGTCTGTATCGCGATCATCACCGTGGGGCTCTCGGAGCTGGCCGAACGCGAGCACCGCTCCCGGGTCCACGCGCTGGTGGAGGCAGAGGCCGAGCACGCCGCCGCCGAGGAAGAACGGGACCTCCGCGCCAGGCTGCTGCGGTCCTACCAGTCCCAGCAAGACGGGCTCCAGGTCCTGGTCCACGAGTTCCGCACCCCGATCGCCTCGCTCGAGGCCCTGATGAGTGCTCTCACCTCGGCGCCGCCGATGTCGTCCGCCGACCGCGAATCCAGTCTGCAGCTGGCGGAGCGCCACGTGCATCATCTCGCCGACATGATCGAGGCGCTCTCCGACGTCGCGTTGAGTCGACGGCCCACGTTCTCGTCCGGCCGGATCCGGCGCGTGGACGTCGGCGATGTCGTCACCTCGGCCGGCGACGCCGTCGGCCTCACCGCTCCTCGGCTGCGGGTGACGTCGACCGGCGACCTGAGTGCAGTCGTCATCAACGCCCAGGGACTGCGGCGGGTGCTGACCAACCTGTTGGAGAACGCGTCCCGGCACAGCCGCGACGCCCCGGTGGACGTCACCTGCGCCCGTGACGGAGACGAACTGGTGATCGCGGTGCTCGACCGCGGGCCGGGCATTCCCGCCGAAAATCTCGGCGAGCTGACGGCCAAATATGTCAGCGCCGGTGGCCAGCGCGGCACCGCCGGCTTGGGTCTGTGGATCGTGCAGCAGATCGTCGAGGCGATGGGCGGTCGCGTCGACTTCGCCACACGCGATGGCGGCGGCCTGTCCGTGACCTTCCGGGCGCCCATCGAGTCCTGACAACTGGCCCCCGCAGGCCAGCGATTGGCACGCGCGCCGGTCCCGTGCCGGGCCGGCGATGGTGACCATGGGTGCGACGCCGACGTGACGCGAACCACACCGACGCACGCGGCAGCGACGAGAGGACGCCGATGACCGCCCCCACCACCGCGCCCACCCACGGTGAGATCGACCTGAGTGCCCGGTCGTTCTGGGCCAAGCACCCTGACGAACGCGATCACGCCTTCGCCGTCCTGCGCAGGGAGAACCCGGTGCCGTGGAGCCGTCCCGCCGAGTCCGACCTGCTGCCCCCGGAACTCAACACCCATGGGTTCTGGTCGTTGACCAAGCAGGAGGACATTCGGATGGCGAGCCGCCATCCGGAGATCTTCTCGTCGGCCCAGGGCATCACGATGGAGGACTTCGCCCCCGAAGCCAGAGAGGTCGCGCAGTCGTTCATCGCGATGGACGCCCCGCGGCACGCCCAGCTGCGCGGCATCACCATGGACGCGTTCAAGCCCAAGAACATGCGCCGGCTCGAGGGCTGGATCCGCGGCCACGCACGCGACCTTGTCACCGAGATGTCCCACCTGGGCGAGGGCGACTTCGTGGAACTCATCTCGGTGAAGCTGCCCGCGCGCATCTTCGGCAGCTTCTTCGGGCTGCCCGAAGGAGAGATCCGTGACAAGGCCACGAACGCCGCCCAGCGGCTGCTCGGCTGGACCGATCCGCGGGTCCGCGGTGACCAGAGCGAGCTCGAATTGTTCATGGGCGCAGTCATGGACTTGCACGCGGTGGCCGCGGAGCTGATCCCGCAGCGCCGCGCCGAGCCGGGCGAGGACCTGCTGACCTGGATGGTGCAGGCCGAGTTCGACGGCAAGAAGATGACCGACGACGAACTCAAGGCGTTCTTCGTGCTGCTGGCCGTCGCCTCCAACGACACCACCCGGCACGCCTCCGCCCAGGCCATCTACGCGTTCTCGAGGTTCCCGGATCCGAAGGCGCTCCTCGTCGAGGACATCGAGGGGCGCATCGACACCGCGGTCGAAGAGGTGCTGCGCTGGTCGTCACCGCTGCTGCACATGCGCCGCACCGCAACCCAGGACGTCACCGTGCGGGGTTCGGAGATCAAGGCCGGCGACAAGGTCGTGTTGTGGTACATCTCCGGTAATCGCGATGAGGACGTCTTCACCGACCCGTTCACCTTCGACATCCTGCGAAACCCTAATCCCCACATCGCATTCGGCGGCGGCGGTCCACATTTCTGTCTCGGGGGCGCACTGGCCAGAACGATGCTGCGGTCGCTGCTCACCGAGGTCTACACCCGCATCCCGGACATCTCCGCGCCGCGGCCCGAGTTCCAGATCGCCAACTTCATCAACGGCATCAACCGCCTGCCCGCCACCTGGACACCCGAAAAGCGCTGAAAAACAAGGAGATCGCATGAAGACCAAGGCCGCAGTCCTGTGGGGCCTGCACCAGAAGTGGGAGGTCGAAGAGGTCGAACTCGACGGGCCCAAGCAGGACGAGGTACTGGTCCGGCTCACCGCCAGCGGACTGTGCCACTCCGATGACCACCTGGTCACCGGAGACATGCCGATGCAGCTGCCGGTGGTCGGCGGCCACGAAGGCGCAGGCGTGGTGGTGGACGTCGGTCCCGGCGTCCACGACGTCGCCGAGGGCGATCCGGTGGTACTGAGCTTCATTCCGGCGTGCGGCCGATGCGAACCCTGCGCCCGCGGGATGAGCAATCTATGCGTTCTGGGCGCGGCGATCATCGCCGGGCCGCAGCTCGACGGCACCTTCCGCTTCCATGCCCGGGGTCAGGGACTGGGCCAGATGTGTGTGCTGGGAACATTTTCGGAGTACACGGTGGTGCCGGTGTCCTCGGTGGTCAAGGTCGATCCGTCGGTCGCGCTGGACACCGCCGCACTTGTCGGCTGCGGTGTCACCACCGGTTACGGCAGTGCGGTGCGTACCGGCGAGACCCGGGACGGTGATGTCGTCGTGGTGATGGGCGTCGGTGGCATCGGTATCAACGCGGTCCAGGGCGCGCGCATCGCCGGCGCCCGGATGATCCTGGCGCTCGGTCCCGTCGACTACAAACGCTGTCGTTCCCTCGAATTCGGTGCCACCCACACCGCCGCCACCGTCGAGGAGGCGCAGGCACTCGTCGCCGACATCACCCGCGGCGCGATGGCCGACGTCTGCGTGGTCAGCACCGATGTCGCCGAAGGCGGCTACGTCGCCCAGGCCCTGAGCCTGGTCGGCAAGCGTGGGCGGGTGGTCATGACCGCGATCCCCCATCCCACCGACACCAGCGTCGACCTGTCGCTGTTCGACCTGACCCTGTACGAAAAGCAGGTCCGCGGATCGCTTTTCGGCTCGTCAAACCCTCGCCGGGACATCCCCCGGCTGCTCGAGCTGCACAGCGCGGGACAGCTCAAGCTCGACGAACTGGTCACCCGCGAGTACTCGCTCGAGGACATCAACCAGGGCTATGCCGACATGCACGCCGGAGTCAACCTGCGCGGCCTGATCCGCTTCTGACCCGGCACTTCACGCGCGGTCCGGGACTCGCTATTGTGAGGTGGATCACATTAAAGGAGATGGTCTGCGATGCACGTTTTGCCTGTCAAACACACGGGTGGCTGCACCTGCCGCTGTAACGCCTGCGACGGCGGCCACCACTGCCACAACATCGGCAGCGGCTGCAAGGTCAAGCTCTAACCGACGGGCCCCGCGCTCGCGGGTTGACGGCCCGTATTGACGGGTATGCAGACTCCCATGGAGACGGCCCGTTCCGGCAGACTCCAGCGGGCGCGGATCGGCCTGCTGGCGGTACAGGGCGCCGCGGTTCTTGTCGCCGCGGCGTTCCTCGCTGTCGCGATTGCCGGCTTCATTCCCGGTTTGACCACTCATCTGGATCAGCTGCACTGGGCGCATGGTTCGCGCTCCGAACTCTTCGGTGTCTTCGAGGTGTCGGTGGTGCACAACCTGGTGCACCTGGGCTTCGGCGTGGCCGGCCTGGCACTCGCGAGCACGTTCGCCCGAGCACGGGCGTACCTGATCGGCGGCGGGCTGATCTTCTTGGGCCTCTGGGTCTACGGCCTGCTCATCGACCCGTCCGGTCCGCGAAACATCTTGCCGCTCAACAACGCCGACAACTGGCTTCACTTCGCGATCGGCGTGGTCATGACACTGCTGGGCGTCACGCTCGCCGGCACCAAGACACCGACCGGTGCCGACGGGGAACCGTTGGTATTGCCCGAGGACGAGTGAGGGACGCTCAGGCGAGCGACAGCGCGATCCCGTCGAGGATGTCGTGCTCGCTGACCACCAGCTCGTCGATCCCGGCCCGCTGTCCCAGCGCATAGGCGAGTTCCTCGACCACGATCGAACCGCCGCCGATGACGTCGACGCGACCCTCGTGCATCGGGCCGAGCGCGGCACGCTGCTTGCGGGTCATCCCGACGAGTTGTTCGCACACCGCAAGCAAGTCCGGAAAACCGATCCGCGACAGATGGATAGCCGCGGGATCGTAGGTGGTCATGTGCTGGGCCAGCGCGGCGATCGTGGTAAAGGTCCCCGCCACCCCCACCCAGGTCCTGGCCTGGTCCACGGGTACCGCCCGCAGCGCCTCGCCGAGACGTTCCCGCACCACCTCGCGGGCCGCGGCGATCTCGGCCGCGGTCGGCGGATCGGAGTGTAAGCAGCGTTCGGTGAGCCGCACGCAGCCGATGTCGGCAGAGAAGCTGGCCTGCACGCCGCCGTCACGGACCCCGTTGCCCAGCACCACCTCGGTCGAGCCGCCGCCGAGGTCGACCACAACGAACGGCGCTGCGGCGTGAGCGAGTTCGCCCACCGCGCCGTTGAACGACAGCTCGGCTTCCTCGTGCCCGGTGATCACCTCGGCGACCGCACCCGACACCACCGGGTCCAGCACCTCGGCGGTCATCGCGAAGAACACGTCACGGTTGGCCGCATCGCGAGTCGCCGACGTGGCCACCATCCGCACCTTGCCGACGTCGAACTGCTTGAGCAGCGCGGCGTAGTCGACCAGCGCGGCCTGCGTGCGGGCCAGTGCGTCAGGGGCGAATTGCCCTGTGGCGTCCACACCTTGGCCCAGCCGCACGATGCGCATCTCCCGGTGCAGATCGCGCAGGCGGTCCCCGGCGAGGTCGGCGATCAGCAGCCGGATCGAGTTGGTGCCGCAGTCGATGGCCGCAACCCGGTTCGTCTCTACGTTGATGTCCACTCCTCGTTGTCCAGGATTCCCGCCATCCCCGGCTCGGCGGCCAGCACGGCCAGCGCTTCGTCGCCAAATGGGTTGACGCCCCTGCCTTTTGCCAGTGAATGCGCGATCACCACATGCAGACACTTGACGCGGTCGGGCATGCCACCCCCGGTGAACGTGGTTCCCAGCGGCTCGATCGCGTCACGCTCGGCCAGGTACGACTCGTGAGCCCGCCGGTAGGCCGCGGCCAGGTCCGGGTCCTGAGCCAGCCGCTCACTCATGTCGCGCATCAGCCCGTCGGACTCCAGCCGGCTCGCCGCGGCGGTCAGCACCGGATGGGTCAGGTAGTACAGCGTCGGGAACGGAGTGCCGTCCGGCAGCCGGGGCGCGGTCTTGACTACGGCCGGTTCACCGTTGGGGCAGCGATAGGCGATCTCCAGGACGCCGCGCGGCTCGCGCCCGAGCTGCCGCGCCACCGCGTCGAGATCGGCGGGATCAACCACCGGGCGCCGGGGGTGGTACCGGACCGGGTTCTGGTGGCGGCCCGGGATCAGCGGGCGGGACCGGCGGCGGCCCGTGCGGGGTGTCGGCGATGGTGTGCCACAACGAGGTGTACCAGGGGTCGTTGCTGCGCACCGGTGCGGCCTCCGGGCCGGTCTCGGGTGTGACGACTGCCCCCGCGGGCAGCTGCACCTGGTAGGGAATGTCACCCGGCATCACGAATCCGAGCCGCTCGCGGGCCTGCGCCGCGATGTACACCGGATCACCCAGCTTGGCCTTCTGCGACTCCAGATCGGCGATCTGCTTGCGCAGCGCCGCCTCTGACGCGGCGAGCTGCTTCATCTCGGTGCGCTGCGCGAAGTATGTGCGCACCGGGCCGGCGATGGTCAGGGTGAGCACGCAGACCACCGCCGCCAAGATGGCCGCGCGGCGCGCGGTGAAGCCCAACCGCTGTTCGCTCTGGCGCTCCGCCGATGCCGCGACGGCGCGACGGACCGATTCGCTGACGGTGTGCCCGGTCTCGGACGCCGCCGGCCCAGCAGCTCCGACCGCCTCCGGTTTGGCTCTGGTCTCGGTGGGACGGGGCTCTTTCTTGGCCGACGGCGACGTGCGCGAGCGGACACGACCCGATCCCCCCGGCCGGGAGGCCGGTGTGCGTCGCTTCGAGTCGGGCCGCTTGCTTTCCGCCACAGTCTCTTTCAGGCCTCTTTCCGGTCCCTTCGGACCTAGTCTCCGACCACGAACCGCGGGAACGCCAGGTCGCCGGCGTAACGCGCGGCATCGCCGAGCGCTTCCTCGATGCGCAGCAACTGGTTGTACTTGGCCACCCGTTCGCTGCGGGCCGGCGCACCGGTCTTGATCTGACCGCTGCTGACGGCCACGGCCAGGTCGGCGATCGTGGTGTCCTCGGTCTCGCCGCTGCGGTGACTCATCATCGTCCGGTAGCCGCTGTTGTGCGCCAGCGCGACCGCGTCGAGCGTCTCGGTGAGCGTGCCGATCTGGTTGACCTTCACCAACAGTGCGTTGGCCGCGCCCCGCTCGATACCGTCTTCGAGCCGTTCGGGGTTGGTGACGAACAGGTCGTCACCGACCAGCTGCACCCGGTCGCCGATGGCGGTGGTGAGCTCGACCCAGCCGTCCCAGTCATCCTCGGACAGCGGATCCTCGATCGACACCAGCGCGTACGAGTCGAGCAGATCGGCGTAGAAGTGGCCCATCTGCTCAGCGGTGCGCACCTCCTTCTCGAAGGCGTAACCCTTACCGGCGGTGAAGAATTCGGTTGCCGCCACGTCGAGTGCCAGCGCGACATCGGTGCCGAGGGTGAATCCGGCCGCCTCGATCGCCGTGCCGATCAGGTCGAGCGCCGCCTTGGTGCCCGCGACGTCCGGCGCGAAACCGCCCTCGTCACCGAGCCCGGTGGACAGACCCTGCTTCTTGAGCACCGACTTCAGCGAGTGGTACACCTCGGCGCCCCAGCGCAGCGCCTCTTTGAAACTCGGCGCGCCGATCGGGGCGACCATGAACTCCTGGACGTCGACGCCGGTGTCGGCGTGCGCACCGCCGTTGAGGATGTTCATCATCGGCACCGGAAGGATGTGCGCGTTGGGTCCGCCCAGGTACCGAAACAGCGGCAGACCGGCACTGTCAGCGGCGGCCTTGGCCACCGCCAGGGAGACCCCGAGGATGGCGTTGGCACCCAGCCGCGACTTGTCGGGGGTGCCGTCCAGGTCCAGCAGCGCCTGGTCGACCAGGCGCTGATCGTCGGCCGACAGGCCGATGACGGCCGGCGCGATCTCGTCGAGCACGGCCTCGACGGCCTTCTCGACACCCTTGCCGCCGTACCGGGCCGCACCGTCGCGGAGTTCGACGGCCTCGTGCTCGCCGGTCGACGCGCCTGATGGGACCGCGGCACGGGCGAAGGTGCCGTCGATCAGGGCCACCTCGACCTCGACGGTCGGGTTGCCGCGGGAGTCGAGGATCTCGCGGGCCGCGACCTGCTCGATGATGGGCACTGGCTCTCTCCTTGCGTCGTGGTCTGCGACGAACAGCCTAGATGGTCCCAAGCGCGTCAGCGCTCCAGAAGTGCCTGAGTTCCGGGAGCGTTGTCAGAGCGCATGCCCTTCCGCATATGCCGTCGCCCAGTCCCGCACGGTGCGGGCGTACTGGTCGGAGTGGTTGTAGGCGTGCAGTGCGTTCATCCACCCGCGCGGCGAGGCCAGGTCCTTGCCCCGGAAGCACAGATACCCCGCCGCCGACAGCGCCGCGTCGTCGATGTTGTCCGGACTGATCACCCCGTCATTGTTGGCGTCGACACCGTAGAGCCGCCAGGTCTCCGGGATGAACTGCATGGGTCCCATCGCCCGGACGTAGATCGGCTCGTCGTTGCTCAGCGTCTTCTCGTCGTCGATGATCTCGAGGTTGCCGTTGGTGCCGTCGAGATGGACGCCGCGGATCGGCGGGCTGACGTCCCCGTTCGGCGCGACGATGGCGTCGCGGTAGGTGCCGTGGTGGCTCTCGACCATGCCGATCCCGGCCAGCGTCGTCCAGGCCAGGTGGCAGTCGGGGTTCTCCACCTCCGCCACCCGCGCGGCGTACGCGTAGGCCTCCAGCGCGGTGATCGGGATACCGAGTGCCGGCGCCCGCTGCGCCGCCCAGCCGTGCAGCTGATCGGCCGGCCTGCCCTTGGCATGGGTGTCGACGGCGGGCACCGCATCCCCTGGCGGCGGCGGAACCCCGTCCGGAATCGGCGTGCCGAGCTGCCAGGAACAACTAGCCGCCAGCAACATCGCCGCCGCCGCAATGACGGCGGCAGCACGCAGCCAACGCGTTGACGACACAGCACTCCTCGGGCCCAACCAAACATGTTCATCGTCCCACGGCTCCCGGGTCGTTAGTCCCTACCCGCGAGCCCGAACGGCCGGTAACTTCATTACCTACCGTCTGTTAAGGTGAGCCGATCCTTCATTTGGTAAGCCTTGCTTGACCAGCATTGTCTGAAGTTAGTTAGGACGCGCGATGACCCACCTGGCGGACATCTCGAGCGGTATCCATACGACATTCAGCGCGGCCGCCCCCAATGTCGGCGCGCAGCTGTTCGGCAGCGGGCTGATCGGCGTCCGCGAGGGCCTGGAGGCCGGGATCATCGTGATGGTCCTGATCGCTTTCCTGGTGAAATCCGATCGCCGCGACGCCCTGAAGTGGGTCTGGCTCGGCGTGGGCGCCGCAGTGCTGATGACCGTCGCGGTGTTCTTGACGATCCAATACGGCGCGTACACGATCACCGGCCTGGCTGCCGAGGCCATCGCCGGGGTGGCATCGCTGGTGGCCGTCGTGATCGTCACCTCGATGGTGCTGTGGATGCGCAAGGCGTCGGCCAGCATGTCCGGTGAGCTGCGGGCCGGGATGTCGAAGGCACTCGAGACCGGCGCATTCGCCATCTTCGCGCTGGCGTTCCTGGCCGTGGGCCGGGAAGGCGTCGAGACCGCGCTGTTCATGGTCGGCTTCGCCGAAGCCGAGACCGCCTGGCCGCTGCTCGGCCTGCTGATCGGCGTGCTGGTGGCCGCCGCCATTGCCTGGGGCATGTACGCCGGCGCGGTGCGGATCAACCTGGCAAAGTTCTTTTCTTACACCGGCGTGTTCCTGATCCTGGTGGCCGCGGGCGTGCTGTCCTACGGCATCGGCGCGCTGCAGACCGTGGGCTGGCTGCCCGGCCTGGGCTCCAAAGCATTCGACATCAGCTCCGAACACTGGTCGGCCTGGTACGGCGAGATCGTCCAGGGCGTCTTCAACATCACCCCGACCCCAACGGTGCTGCAGCTCATCTGCTGGCTCGCCTACATCGTCATCGTGCTCGCCCTGTTCCTGCGGCCCACCAAGGCGGCCCCGAAGCCCGCACCGGCCACCGACGTCTCCACCGACACCGCCTCCGAAGACTCGGAGCGCTCTCCCCTTACCGAAAGGTCCCATAAGTGACGCTGCCCCACGGCATCAAGACTTCTACCGCCGCCGTCGCCGCGATCCTCGCCGGAGTTTCACTGGCCGGATGCACCGCCAAGGAAACGAAGTCGGCGGACTCGAGCAGCAAGGCGGCGTCCGAGATCACCGTGAACGCCACCGACACCGACTGCAAGCTGTCGGGCACCCAGGCCGCCACCGGGCCGAGCACGTTCGTGGTCACCAACAACGGGACCAAGGTGACCGAGTTCTACGTGTACGGCGAGGGCGAGCGGGTGATGGGTGAGGTCGAGAACATCTCCCCCGGCCTGCAGCGCAAGCTCGTCGTGCAGCTCGCCGAGCCGGGCAAGTACCAGACCGCGTGCAAGCCGGGAATGATCGGCGACGGCATCCGCGCCGACTTCACCGTCACCGGCAACGCCGTCGCCGTCGACACCCAGGGCGAATTCAAGGAAGCCGCCGAGAGTTACAAGCGCTACGTCAACAGCCAGAGCGACGCCCTGATCCCGGCCACCCAGCTGTTCGTCGACGCGATCAAGAAGGGTGACGTCGCCGCGGCCAAGGCGCAGTACCCGGTCGCGCGCACCTACTACGAGCGCATCGAGCCGGTGGCCGAGTCGTTCCCCGACGATCTCGACCCGCGCATCGACCTTCGTGAGGCCGACCTCGAACCCGGCCAGAAGTGGACCGGCTTCCACGCGCTGGAGAAGCAGCTGTGGGTCACCGGTCTGCAGCCCGACGCCGGCGCGCTGGCCGACCAGCTGATGGCCGACGTCAAGGAACTCAACGACGGCGTGAAGGCACCCGGGTGGACCATCGACTCCACCCAGATCGCCGGTGGCGCACAGGGTCTGCTCGACGAGATCGCGGCCAGCAAGATCAGCGGTGAAGAGGACATCTTCAGCCACACCGACCTGTGGGACTTCCAGGCCAACGTGGACGGTTCGCAGACCGCGGTGGCCTCGGTCCGCCCGATTCTCGACAGCCGCAACGCCGATCTGGGCAAGCGGGTCGACAAGGGCTTCGCCGGCGTCGAGGCGCTGCTGGCCACGTACCGCAAGGGTGACGGCTTCGTGCTCTACGACACCGTGACCGAGCCTCAGCGACAGGAACTCTCGCGCGCGATCGACGCGCTGAGCAAAGAAGTCAGCCAGGTGCAGGGTGTCATCGCTCCCCAGTAACGAGAACAAGCCGGCGGCGGCCTCTCCCGAGCCGGCACCATCGGGAATGTCACGGCGCAAGCTGTTCGGCGCGGCAGGCGTCACCGCCGCAGTGGTCGGCGCGGCGGGCGCCGGGGCGTTGGCGGGCCGGGCGGCCGCGGCCAGCGCGGTCACCGGCGGGCTGGACAAGCCGGTGCCGTTCCGCGGCGAGCATCAGGCCGGGATCGTCACGCCGGCCCAGGATCGGATGCACTTCGCCACGTTCGACGTGACGACCGAGTCCAGGGCTGATCTCGTCGCGATGCTCAAGGAGTGGACCGGTATGGCCGAGCGGATGACCGCCGGCCAGGAAGCCGTCCACGACGGCGCCGTCGGCCTCAATCCCTATGCCCCACCCTCGGATACGGGTGAGGCGCTGGGGTTGGCGCCGTCGCAGCTGACGTTGACCATCGGGTTCGGTCCGTCGCTTTTCCACAAGGACGGCAAGGACCGCTTCGGGCTGGCCGGCCAGAAGCCGCCGCTGCTGGAGAATCTGCCCAAGTTCCCCAACGAGACCATGGACCCAGCCCGCTGCGGCGGCGACATCGTCGTGCAGGCCTGCGCCAACGACCCCCAGGTCGCGGTTCACGCGATCCGCAATCTGGCCAGGGTCGGCTTCGGCACGGTCGCGGTGCGTTACTCCCAGCTCGGGTTCGGCCGCACCTCCTCGACCACCCGGGAACAGTCGACACCGCGAAACCTGTTCGGGTTCAAGGACGGAACCGCGAACATCAAGGCCGAAGACACCAACACGCTGAACCAGCAGGTCTGGGTGGCCAAGGGCGACGGACCGGACTGGATGACCGGCGGCAGCTACATGATCAGCCGACGCATCCGGATGCGGATCGAAGCATGGGACCGCACAACGCTTCTCGAGCAGGAGCGGGTGATCGGCCGGCAGAAGGGCAGCGGGGCGCCCAACGGACTCAAGCAGGAGTTCGAGGAGTTGAACTTCGACATCGTCGACAACAAGAACGAGCCGTTGATCGACCGTGACGCCCACGTGCGGCTGGCATCCCAGCAACACCTGAACGGTATTCAGATCCTGCGCCGCGGCTACAACTTCACCGACGGCTCCGACGGATTCGGGCACCTGGACGCCGGGCTGTTCTTCATCGCATTCGTGCGCAACCCTGCAACCCAGTTCATCCCGATGCAGACGGAGTTGGCCCGCCGCGATCTGCTCAACGAATACATCACCCACACCGGCAGCGCGATCTTCGCGGTCCCGCCGGGCCTGCGCGACGGCGACTACTGGGGTTCGACGCTGCTGGGCTGATCAGCCTCGACGTCCAGCAGGTCACTGCCCCCGAGGTCGTCGGCAAGCTCAGGCAGATCCAGATCGTCGTCGATACGCAGGATGTCGACGTCGTCGAGCACGTCGTCGTCGGTGACCACCTCGGGCACCAGCGGTAGCTCCAACGGCTCGGCTTCCGGTGCCGGCCAGTGCCTGCGCCACTCGTCGGCGCCGACCGCGCCCAATGCCGCGACTGCGTCGAGTTCTGTTGCGGCGTCGGTATCGCGCCGGTTCGCCGCGATCGCGCGCTCAACGGCTCGCACGGTGTCCATGAATTCCAGCAC
This sequence comes from Mycobacterium sp., assembly GCA_021732005.1. GTDB lineage: Bacteria > Actinomycetota > Actinomycetes > Mycobacteriales > Mycobacteriaceae > Mycobacterium. The sequence goes on from JAKFVT010000060.1 coordinate 32,587, forward strand.
ATCGGTGCGCAGCTCGTTCTCGGCATCCCGCTCAGCCGCGACCGTCACCGTGACGATGGATGCCGGGATCAGCTCCGGCGGCAGCCCGGCGGTCGTCACCCGGGCAATCACCTTCTGGGCCAACGCCAACGCCGGCTGAGCGGTCGGTACGTCGTCGACACAGGAGACCCGGTTGCTCTTCCCGAGGTTCTCCGCAGCCTTGCGCTGTTCCCACTGGGCCAGTTGGTCTTCCAACGAGATCGGCTCCCCGGCCAGCACCGCGGGCACCCGGTTGCCGAGCTTGCGCACCAGCGCGTCGGCCACGTCGTCGATCGTGAAACCGTGCAACGCTTCCTCGGCGATGCGGGCGTGAAAGAGCACCTGCAGCAACACATCTCCGAGTTCTTCCCGCAGCTCGTCGGCGTTGCCGCCGCGGACCGCGTCGAAGAGCTCGTAGGTTTCCTCCAGGAGGTAGCGCCGCAGCGAATCGTGGGTCTGTTCGCTCTCCCACGGCCCGGCCGTGCGCAGCTTGTCCATGATCGCCACCGCGTCGACCAGCCGCTCGCCGGATTGCGGGGCGGGTGCGGCGATCAGCCGCTCACCGGCGGACAACCGGGCCCGCACCCCGGGGTGCTGCCGATCGGAGGACAGAAGAACCGGAGCTGGGACTTCAGAACCTCCGGTGAACCACGGCCGCGCCGACGGCAGCGACCACGGCACCTTGACCGGCATCTCCTCGGTGTACTGCACGTCACCGACCAGCAGCTCCACGGCGTCGACGGGGACGAGCGACGGACGGCGCGGATCGACCAGGATGACGGTCACCGCTCTCCCCTCGCCGTGCCTGCCGGTGTGAACGTCGTTATATCAAGCTCGCCGTGGGGTTGTCCGTCAAGTGCGCGAAGCAGATCGGCCACCATCTGCACCAGCTCCAGGTCGCGGATCCGGGGGGCACCGACACCGCTGCCGGACCGCGGAATCGGCACCATCACCGTCGAGGTCGTCGCACGATAGTTCGCACCGGGATAGACCCGTTTCAGCCGGAGTTGCGCGGAGTCGGGCAGCGTCAACGGCGAGACACGAATCGTTGTGGCCGAACCACTTCCGGTCGCGGCGACCTCTGTCACCCCGTACCCCCGGCACACCAGCCGCAGCCGGGCCATCGCGACCAGCCGCTGCGCGGGTTCGGGCAGCGGCCCGTAGCGGTCGGTGAGTTCCTCGACCACCGAGACGATGCCCGCATCGTCGCCGGCGCCGGCCAGCCGGCGATAGGCCTCCAGCCGCAGCCGGTCACTCTCGATGTAGTCCGGCGGCAGGTTGGCGTCGACCGGCAGATCGATGCGCACATCCTTGGGTTCCTCGGAGGTGGTGACCGTCTTGCCGTCGGCCGCGGCCCGGTACGCCTCGACGGCCTCGCCCACCAGCCGGACGTACAGGTCGAAACCCACCCCGGCGACATGGCCGGACTGTTCGGCACCGAGCACATTGCCCGCGCCGCGAATCTCCAAGTCCTTCATCGCAACTGCCATGCCCGCGCCGAGTTCGTTGTTCTGCGCGATGGTGGCCAGCCGGTCGTAGGCGGTCTCGGTGAGCGGCATCTCCTTCGGGTACAGGAAGTAGGCGTAGCCACGCTCACGGCTGCGTCCCACCCGGCCGCGCAGCTGATGCAGCTGGGACAGGCCGAAGGTGTCGGCGCGCTCGACGATCAGGGTGTTGGCGTTCGAGATGTCCAGTCCCGTCTCGACGATCGTGGTGCAGACCAGGATGTCGTACTCGCGGTTCCAGAAGCCCTCGACCGTGCGCTCCAACAGCTCTTCGGGCATCTGGCCGTGCGCGACCACGACCCGCGCCTCAGGCACCAGCTGGCGGACTCGGGCTGCCGCGGCGTCGATGCTGCTGACCCGGTTGTGGATGTAGAAAACCTGCCCGTCGCGCAGCAATTCGCGCCGCAGCGCCGCCGCGACCTGCTTGTCGTCGTGGCCGCCGACATAGGTCAGCACCGGGTAGCGCTCCTCCGGCGGGGTCAGAATGGTCGACATCTCCCGGATACCGGCCAGGCTCATCTCCAGCGTGCGGGGGATCGGGGTGGCGCTCATCGTCAAGACGTCGACGTGGGTGCGCAGGCTCTTGATGTGCTCTTTGTGCTCGACACCGAAACGCTGTTCCTCGTCGACGATCACCAAGCCGAGGTCTTTCCACCGCACAGCGGTCTGCAGCAGCCGGTGCGTGCCGATGACGATGTCGACGCTGCCGTCGGCCATTCCCTCGAGCACTGCGCGCGACTCGGCCGGGTCGGTGAACCGCGACAGGCCCTTGACCGTCACCGGGAAACCCGCCATCCGCGCGCTGAACGTCTGCAGGTGCTGATCGGCCAGCAGCGTGGTCGGCACCAGCACCGCGACCTGCTTACCGTCCTGCACAGCCTTGAACGCCGCGCGCACCGCGATCTCGGTCTTGCCGTAACCGACGTCGCCACAGATGACCCGGTCCATCGGGACCGGCTTCTCCATGTCGGACTTGACCTCCTGGATGGCGGTCAACTGGTCGATCGTCTCGGTGAAGCCGAAGGCGTCCTCCATCTCGGCCTGCCACGGGGTGTCCGGGCCGAACGCGTGGCCGGGCGCGGCCTGCCGCTTGGCGTAGAGCGCCACCAGTTCGCTGGCGATCTCGCGAACAGCCTTGCGCGCCTTGGTCTTTGTGTTGGTCCAGTCGCTCCCACCCAGACGGCTCAGGCTGGGCTCCTGGCCACCGACGTAGCGGGAGAGCTGGTCCAGGGAGTCCATCGGCACGAACAGTTTGTCGGCCGACTGCCCCCGCTTGCTGGACGCGTACTCCAGCACCAGGTACTCGCGCCGCGCGCCGCCGACGGTCCGCTCGACCATCTCGACGAACCGCCCGATGCCGTGCTGGTCGTGCACCACCAGGTCGCCGGCGGTCAACGCCAGTGGGTCAACTGTGTTGCGGCGCTTGGCCGCCAGCCGCTTGCCCTCGGTGCCGGTCACCCGGTTGCCGGTCAGGTCGGTTTCGGTGATCACCACCAGGTTGGCCCCGGGCACGATGATGCCGTCGTGCAGCGGGCCTTTGAGCACGCCGACCACACCGGCCTTCGGCGCCTCGCCGGCTTCCAGTATCGCGGCCGGGGTGTCGCGCTCGCCGAGCTGCTCGACGACCCGGTGCGCGGTTCCGTTGCCCGGCGCGACGACGACTCCGTAGTTTTTTGAGCCACCGGCAGTTACATGGGCGCGCAGCATCGCGAAGATCTCGTCGACGTTGCTCTGCTGGCCACGGGCCGACGGGGCGGCCCGCACGTCGAGTTCGGTGGCGTCCTCGGCGGCCAGCTGGCTCACCGTCCACCACGGGTGGCCGGACGCGCGCGCCGCGGCCCGCACCTCCTCGAGTTCCCGGAACCCGGACCCACCGAGTTCTTCGATGTCGATCGGGGCGTCACCGCCGAGAGCGGCCACCGACCAGGACGCTTCGAGGAACTCCCGGCCGGTCTTGATCAAGTCGGCCGCGCGGGTGCGCACCTTCTCCGGATCGCACACCAGCACCGGGGTGCCCTCCGGCAGGTGGTCGACGAGCAGGGTCAGGTCGTCGGGTCGCAGCACCGGCTGCAGCGCCTCCATCCCATCGACCGGGATGCCCTCGGCCAGCTTGGCCAGCATGTCGGCGACGCTGCCGCTGACCTGGTTGTTATCGCCGCGCGGGCGGCCGGCAAGCAACTCGGCGGCATGGGCGCGAACCTCGTCGGTGAGCAACAGCTCGCGGCACGGGACTGCGACCACGCTGTCCACGTCGATCTCCGGAATGGACCGCTGATCGGCCACCGAGAACATCCGCATCTCGCTGACCTCGTCGCCCCAGAACTCCACCCGCACCGGATGCTCGGCCGTCGGCGGGAAAAGATCCAAAATGCCACCGCGGACCGCGAATTCGCCGCGCTTGCCGACCATGTCGACGCGGGTGTAGGCGAGCTGGACCAGGCGCGCGATCAGCGCGTCGAAATCGAACTCGGCCCCCGGCAGAAGCGTCACCGGTTCCACGGTGCCGACGTCGGGAGCCATCGGCTGCAGCAGCGAGCGCACCGTGGTGACCACCACGCACAGCGGCGGGCCCAGGCGCTCGTCGTCGGGCCGGGCCAGCCGGCGCAGCAGAAGCAGGCGCGCGCCCACGGTGTCGACCCCGGGCGAGAGGCGCTCGTGCGGCAGGGTCTCCCAGGACGGGAACATCGCCGCCGAGTCGCCGAACACGCCTCGCAGCTCGGCGGTGAGATCGTCGGCGTCGCGGCCCGTCGCGGTCACCACCAGCAGCGGGCCCTTGCGGGCGACCGCGCAGGCGGCGTACAGCTGCGAACTTGCCGGCCCGACCAGCGCGAGTTCTTCGGGACGCTCGGCGGCCCGCTGCGCGAGTTCGACGAATTCCGGCGCGGTAAGCGCCAAGTCCACCAGCCCCGCGATCGGGGTGTGAACATACTCCTGCCCCGGTGCGGTCATGATGGGTCCATCCTAGGCGGCGGGACCGAAGACGTTGCGGCGGGCCGCGATTCGCTCGTGCGCTGTGACGCAGGTCGCGTGATCACTCACCTTCCAATTGCGGATCGGCTTCCAGATGGGTCAGCCCGTTCCACATCAGGTTCACCAGGTGCGCGGCGACCACTTCTTTCTTCGGCTCGCGGGTGTCGAGCCACCACTGCGCGGTCATCGAGACCGAACCGACCAGGGCCTGCGCGTACAGCGGGGCCAGCATGGGGTCCAGGCCGCGGCGGGCGAAATCACCGGCCAGGATCGAGGACACCTGGCTGACCGCGTCGTTGAGCAGGCTGGAGTAGGTGCCGGTACTGATCGCCGCGGGTGAGTCACGGATCAGAATGCGGAAACCGTCGGTCCGCTCCTCGACGTAGGTCAGCAGGGCCAGCGCCACCCGCTCGACCCGGACCCGGGACCGGTTGTTGGTCAGCGACGACGAGATGCCGTCGAGCAGGGCCGACATCTCGCGGTCGACGACCACCGCGTACAGGCCTTCCTTGCCGCCGAAGTGCTCGTAGACGACAGGCTTGGAGACGTTCGCGCGTTGGGCAATCTCCTCGATGGAGGTGCCCTCGTAGCCGCGCTCGGCGAACAGGGTCCGCGCCACGTCGATGAGCTGGCGCCGGCGTTCGGTGCCGGTCATCCGGGCGCGCGGTGCCCGCGGCTCCTTCTCCGGTGCTGCCACTCGCTCAGCCTAATCCCCGGGTCGCTCCGCTCCCCGCCGGTGAGCCCAGCCGTTTGCACTAGAGTCTCAGGCGGACATTTCGGCCAGTCCGTCGTGGTGTAATCGGCAGCACCTCTGATTTTGGTTCAGATAGTTCAGGTTCGAGTCCTGGCGACGGAGCATATTGATGGAGGTCCAGGTGACCACGCAGACCGAAGCCGCCGTGCTGGTGCTGGCAGCCGGGGCCGGAACCCGCATGCGCTCCGATACGCCCAAGGTGTTGCACACCCTCGGCGGGCGCAGCATGCTCTCGCACGCCCTGCACGCAGTCGCCAAGGTCGCTCCCCAGTACCTGGTCGCCGTGCTCGGCAAGGACCGCGAGCGCATCGGCCCGGTGGTGGCCGGGCTCGCGCAGGAACTGGGCCGCACCATCGAGGTGGCCGTGCAGGAGCAACAACTCGGCACCGGTCACGCGGTGTTGTGTGGACTGTCCGGGCTGCCGGATGATTTCGCCGGCACCGTCGTCGTGACCTCCGGCGACGTGCCGTTGCTGGACGCCGACACCCTGGCCGAGCTGATCGCCAACCACTGCGCTGCGCGTGCGGCGGCGACCGTCGTGACCACGACCCTGCCCAACTCAACCGGCTACGGCCGCATCCTGCGCACCCAGGACGGCGAGGTCATCGCGATCGTCGAGGAAACCGACGCCACCCCGCAGCAGCGGGCCATCCGCGAGGTCAATGCCGGTGTGTACGCGTTCGACATCGCCGAACTGCGCTCCGCCCTGAGCCGACTGTCGTCCGACAACGCCCAGCACGAGCTCTATCTGACCGACGTGATCTCGATCCTGCGCGCCGACCACCGGGTGGTGCACGCCAAGCATGTCGACGACGCCGCCCTGGTCGCCGGGGTCAACGACCGGGTGCAGCTCGCCGACCTGGCTCGGGAGCTCAACCGGCGGGTGGTGGCCGCCCACCAGCGCGCCGGCGTCACCGTCATCGACCCCCTCAGCACCTGGATCGACGTCGACGTCACCATCGGCCGCGACACCGTCATCAGGCCGGGCACCCAGCTGCTGGGCGCCACCCGGATCGGCGCGCGCTGCGAGATCGGTCCGGACACCACGTTGACCGACGTCAGCGTCGGCGATGAGGCCTCGGTGATCCGCACGCACGGCAGCGAATCGGCCATCGGCGACAGCGCGACGGTCGGACCGTTCACGTTCCTGCGGCCGGGCACCGAGCTGGGCGCCCGCGGCAAGCTCGGCACCTTCGTCGAGACCAAGAACGCGGTCATCGGCGCGGGCACCAAGGTTCCGCACCTGACCTACGTGGGCGACGCCGACATCGGCGAGCACAGCAATATCGGCGCATCCAGCGTGTTCGTGAACTATGACGGCGAGAACAAGAGCCGCACCACCATCGGTTCGCACGTGCGCACCGGCTCGGACACCATGTTCGTCGCGCCGGTCACCGTCGGCGACGGCGCCTACACCGGGGCGGGCACGGTGCTCCGCGACGACGTGCCACCCGGCGCGTTAGCGGTGTCGGCTGGGCCACAGCGAAATATTGCGGACTGGGTGCTGCACAAGCGGCCCGGCAGCGCATCGGCGCAGGCCGCGGCCAAGGCGAAAGAATCCGAGTCGGGCGACGCGACCGACTGATCGTCGTCGCCAGATGTTGCCTTTTTGGTAACCCGGGGTCGTAGCACCGTACGATTGGCCCGTATCGATCCCCGACCGGCAAGGGCAGCACACAGTGGGCACGGACTGGACCGACAACCGCAAAAATCTGATGCTCTTCTCGGGCCGCGCGCACCCGGAGCTGGCGGATCAGGTCGCCAAAGAGCTCGACGTCCAGGTCACCGCGCAGACCGCACGAGATTTCGCCAACGGTGAGATCTTCGTCCGCTTCGACGAATCGGTCCGTGGCTGCGACGCTTTCGTCCTGCAGTCCCATCCCGCGCCGCTGAACAAGTGGCTGATGGAGCAGCTGATCATGATCGACGCGCTCAAGCGCGGCAGTGCCAAGCGAATCACCGCGATCCTGCCGTTCTACCCGTACGCCCGCCAGGACAAGAAGCACCGCGGCCGCGAACCCATCTCCGCCCGTCTGGTCGCCGACCTCTACAAGACCGCGGGCGCCGACCGCATCGTCACCGTGGACCTGCACACCGACCAGATCCAGGGCTTCTTCGACGGACCGGTCGATCACATGCGGGCCCAGCCGCTGCTGACCGGCTACATCCGCGACAACTACAACTGCGAGAACGTCGTCGTGGTCTCACCGGACTCGGGCCGCGTGCGCGTGGCCGAGAAGTGGGCCGACGCCCTCGGCGGCACACCGCTGGCGTTCATCCACAAGACCCGCGACCCGAAGGTGCCCAACCAGGTGAAGTCCAACCGGGTCGTCGGTGACGTCGCCGGCAAGACCTGCGTGCTCACCGACGACATGATCGACACCGGCGGCACCATCGCCGGTGCGGTCAAGCTGCTGCACGACGACGGCGCCAAGGACGTCATCATCGCCGCCACCCACGGCGTGCTGTCCGACCCGGCCCGCGAGCGTCTGGCCGACAGCGGTGCGCGCGAGGTAATCGTCACCAACACCCTGCCGATCGACGAGTCCAAGCGGTTCCCGCAACTGACCGTGCTGTCCATCGCCCCGCTGCTGGCCAGCACCATCCGGGCGGTGTTCGAAAATGGTTCGGTGACAGGTCTTTTCGACGGGGACGCATAGTTGTCGAGCACCATCTACCACAATCCGCGCTGCAGCACCTCCCGTAAAACCCTGGACCTGCTGCGCGGCAACGGAATTGCGCCGGAGATCGTCGAGTATCTGAAGACGCCGCCGTCGCGCGCCGAGATCGCGAAGCTGATCGCCGACGCCGGCATCGAGGTACGCGCCGCGGTCCGCAAGCGTGAATCCCTGTACAGCGAGCTGAATCTCGCCGACGCCAGCGATGACGAGCTGTTGGATGCCATGGCGGCCAACCCGATCCTGATCGAGCGCCCATTCGTGGTGACTGACAAGGGCACCCGGTTGGCCCGTCCGATCGAATCGGTGCACGAAATTCTGTGAGGACGGGTAGCGCAGTCCTGTGCATCGCGCTGGCCACGACCGTGGCGGCGTGTGGGTCGACGCCGCCGGACTATTCCTCGATCTGGAGCACACCGGCGACCACCACCTCGGCCGCCCCCACCACCTCGGGCAAGCCGCAGCCGATCGCCGAGTACCTCTACGGCGTAGGCGTGATCGGCGAGCAGATCCCACTGGACAAGCTCACCGACATCACCGTCACGCTGCCGCGGCCACCGGGCTGGACCAAGTACGACAACTCGAACTTCTCGCCGGGCACCGAAGTCATCGCGAAGAACAACACCTATCCGACGGCGATGGTGATCGTGTTCAGGCTGACCGGCAACTTCGACGTGGGCGAGGCGCTCAAGCACGCCAGCGTCGATGCCGAGATGTCGCAGAACTTCACCAAACTCAACGCCTCCACCGCTGACTTCAAGGGGTTCCCGTCCTCGATGATCGAGGGCAGCTACGACCTCAACGGCAAGCGACTGCACTCCTACAACCGCGTGGTGATCCCGGTGACTCCGGCGCCCGCGTTCCAGCGCTACCTGGTCCAGCTGACCGTGACGACGCTGGCCGATCAGGCCGCCGCGGCGTCCAACGATGTTGAGGCGATCATCTCCGGATTCAACGTCGCCCTGAAAAAGTAGCCCTGAAGAAGTAGCGTCTGCCGGCTACGCCGGGTCCCCCTAGAGTGATCTCCCATGAGTTGGACCGCCGCAGATTTGCCGTCGTTCGCCGGACGTACCGTCATCGTCACCGGAGCCAACAGCGGGTTGGGGCTGATCACCGCGCGCGAGCTGGCCCGCGTCGGCGCGCACACCATTCTGGCGTGCCGCAACGCGACCAAGGGTGAGGAAGCCGCCGCCACCATGACCGGCGATGTCGAAGTGCGCAGCCTCGACCTCCAGGACCTGAGCTCGATCAGCGACTTCGCGGCCGGCGTGCAGAGCGTCGATGTCCTGATCAACAACGCCGGAATCATGGCGGTCCCCTATGCCGTCACCAAGGACGGATTCGAGAGCCAGATCGGCACCAACCACCTGGGCCACTTCGCGCTGACCAACCTGCTGCTGCGCAAAGTGACCGACCGGGTGGTCACGGTCTCGTCGTTCATGCACCTGCTGGGCAAGATCAGCCTGAAGGACCTGAACTGGAAGGCCCGGCCGTATTCCGCGTGGCTGGCCTACGGCCAGTCCAAGCTGGCCAACCTGCTGTTCACCAGTGAGCTGCAGAAGCGCCTCGACGCCGCCGGATCACCGCTGAAGTCGCACGCCGCCCACCCCGGGTACTCGGCGACCAACCTGCAGGGCCACACCGGCAACCGGATGGGCACCCGGATCTGGGATGCAGGCAACGCCGTGTTCGCCACCAGCGCCGACTTCGGTGCCCGCCAGACCCTGTATGCGGCTGCCGCGGACCTGCCCGGCAACAGCTTCATCGGCCCGAAGTTCGCCATGCGCGGGCCGACCGGCCAGTCACCGCGTAGCCCGCTGGCCCGCAACAAAGCCACCGCCACCGCGCTCTGGCGGCTGTCCGAGCAGCTCACCGGCATCGAATTTCCGCTCTGAAGCCCTGATCGGCTACCCTGGGGGCCGCGTCACGGCGAGGGTGGTCCAGCCACCGTTATCGACGAGGCTTCCTCTCATTGGTGCCTGCCTTCGCCGTGCGGATGACCACAACAGGCAACCAAGGAGCACCCATCATGGCCGAGAACGCCGCCAACAAACTTGCCGCCGGCGTGCGGGGCAGGACCGGCAAGGGCGCGTCGCGCCAGGCCCGCCGCGACGGCAAGGTTCCCGTCGTTCTCTACGGCCACGGCGCCGATCCCCAGCACCTCGAGCTCAACGCCCGCGACTTCGCCGCCGTCCTGCGCAAGGCCGGCACCAACGCCGTGCTGACCCTCGACGTCGAAGGCACCGAACAGCTGGCGCTGACCAAGGCGCTCGACGTACACCCGATCCGCCGCACCATCCAGCATGCCGACCTGATCGTGGTTCGCCGCGGCGAGAAGGTGACCGTCGAGGTCAACGTCACCCTCGAGGGCGACGCCGCCCCGGGCGCCCTGGTCACCCAGGACGCCAACACCATCGAGATCGAGGCCGACGCCATGTCGATCCCGCAGCAGCTGACGGTGTCGATCGAGGGCGCCGAAGAAGGCACCCAGATCACCGCCGGTCAGGTCGAGCTGCCCGCGGGCGTGACACTGATCAGCGATCCCGAACTGCTGGTCGTCAACATCGTCACCGCCCCGTCCGCCGAGGAGCTCGAGGCCGAGGGCGGCGGCGAGTCGATCGAGGAGCAGGCCGCCGACGCTGCCGCAGCAGCCGAAGCCCCCGAGGGCGAGTCGGCCGGGGCCGAGTAAGACCGCTCCGTGGCCGATCCCCTGCTGGTTGTCGGCCTGGGCAACCCGGGCCCTCAGTACGCCAAGACCCGGCACAACCTCGGGTTCATGGTGGCCGACGTGCTGGCCGGTCGCATCGGCGCACAGTTCAAGGTGCACAAGCGTTCCGGCGCGGAGGTCGTGACCGGCCGCCTGGCGCATCGTCCCGTGGTGCTGGCCAAACCACGCACTTACATGAACGAGTCGGGGCGCCAGGTCGGTCCGTTGGCGAAGTTCTACTCGGTCATGCCGGCCGACATCATCGTCATCCACGATGAGCTGGACATCGACTTCGGCCGGATCCGTCTGAAACTGGGCGGCGGCGAGGGCGGTCACAACGGCTTGCGCTCGGTGGCCAATGCGTTGGGGACCAAGAACTTTCAGCGGATCCGCATCGGGGTCGGCCGCCCGCCGGGACGCAAGGATCCGGCGGCGTACGTACTGGAGCCGTTCACCGCGGCCGAGCGTACGGAGGTCCCGGCGATCTGCGAGCAGGCCGCCGACGCGACCGAGTTACTGATCGAGGCCGGACTGGAGACAGCCCAGAATCAGGTGCACGCCTGGTGAACCCGTAAGGGTTCGCCGGGCGGGCGTCAGGATTCCGTATAGACCGCCGACGGCGATACGGCGCGGGCGTAGACCTGAGTGCGTGACCACTTCTGTCTGGGGTTCCTTCGACGCCTACCCGGCGCGCTACGGCGTCGCCCGCTATCGCCTTGTGGTGTTCCCACCGGGTATCACCGGTGGGGAACGACGCATGGTGCGGGCGTGGCGCACCTGGCCACTGTGGGGTGCCACATTGTGGCTGGCCCTGCAGATCGGCGGCGAGGCCGTCGATATGTCCGCAACCGCGCTGATCGCCGGGACGATGATCTACATCGCCGCTGGGGCAATCACATTCGCGTTGGCGGGTGAGACGCGGATGCGGGTGCGCACCCTGTGGGCCATCAAGGTCGCGGGCGTACGCCACGACGAGACCGAGCGACGGTACTCACAGCTGCGCGTCATGGCACGGGCCCTGGATCATGCGGACCTGGATCTGGAGGAGGGCCGGATCTCCCCGCTGGAACACGAGGCCCGCTGGTGGCAGGTTTATGACGTCCTCGACGCGATGACGCCCGCCGCTCGTGAGGAGGATCGGCGCGTTCACCACGCACCAGCCACAGCCCCAGCGCAATCAGCGCAGCCACCTCGAACCCGGCGATCCCTCGTTCCACCACGCCGAGCGGGATCAGTTTCCACCACGGTCGATCAGTCGCCACGCCGACCGCGATCGCCCCGAACAGCACCGCCAGCCAACCGATTCCGACTGCAGTAAGCCACCTGGCGACCCGTACGGTGACATCCCGGCCACGAGCGATCAGCAACACCGCCAGTGGCAACGCGACGAACGCGAGCAGCGTCGCGACCCGGTGTACGGTGCCCGCCGCGCTCGGCCCGGTGACCCAATTGTGCTTGGGAAACGCAACGACGCCCAGCAGGCCCACCACCCACAGGATCATCAGCACCGAACCGGCCGAGCGCAGCCGCACCAGTCCGGCGCGGATCAGGCCGTGCAGCAGTGCCGCTGACGTGACCGCCAGGATCAGCACGGCCGCGACGAAACCCGCACTGCCCGAGGTGTACACGTACTCGGAGATGGTGGCGGCACGCAATTGTCTGCCGCGAGTGTGTTGTCCACCGAGCGTGGCGTCGAGAGCGAGCACCGCGACGATCGCGAACCCCGCACCGAACACACCCATCCAGCCGAGCGCCCGCTCCATCGGACCAGCCTACGCGCGCCCCCGAACCCCGGAGTCGACGACTTTGACCGGCTTGTGCGGATAGCGTCGCTCGGCATGTGCCTTCGCCGCTGAATTGGGCAGCACGTAAAGGGTTTCCACCTTCTCCTGCAGCGGCCGCAACACCAGGTCCATGAAGCCCTTGCGGTCGTCCAGGTAGGGCTCGATGACGTCCTCGCCGGCCGGGCAGACCGCCAGGCAGTAGGCCGCTTTGTAGTTCGCCTTGAACGACAGGCTCTGCCACATCGACGCGTTCTCCGAATCGGTGACCCGCGAACGGAAGTCGGCCGCGTCCTCGCTGTCGGCGATGGTCTGCGCCCAGTCGGTGAACCCACCCATGAACTCGCGGTAGTTGTGCACCGAGCAGGCCAGGAAGTCGAACTCACCGTCTTTCTTGATGGCACCGACCGGGCACGCCGCGACACAGAGCTTGCATTCCAGGCAGGGCGAATAGTCCAGTGGTGCACCGTAACTGCTGACCGGTGCGTCGACGAGAATCGTGGCCAGCAGGACGAAGTTGCCGAACTTGGGATGGATGACGTTGCGGTGGATGCCCATCACACCAAGTCCGGCGGCCACCGCGACAGGCTTGTGGGCGACCACCCAGATCCGGCCCGGGTAGCGGTCCATCTCCATCGGGAAGGTGGCCGACGGGTTCAACGCCCGGTGGCCGGCATCCTCGAGGGCGCGGGTGATCCGGTGCGCGGCCTCGTTGATGATCTCCCCGCTGCGGTGGAACTCCTGGTTGGCCACACTGCGCGCGACCGATCGCACGTTGTCCCGATTCATCCGGACCACCAGCGCGATGTAACTTCGCGTGCCGGGCAGGGCGGCCTCGGCGTGCTCGCGTTCGCTCGCGAGGTCGGGGTTGTCGACCGCGGCGAATGCCACGTCGTCGGCGCCGGCGGCCAGACAGATCTCGCGGAGCCAGTCGGCGTCGATCACCGGCGCCGGCGCTGTGCGTTGCCGGGATCGCACCGCTTGCACGGTCGGATGATCGGAGAGTTGAGGACGCATAGCTAGGTATAGTACTGCATACCTAGCTGGAAGGTGACCCGGACCACGCCCGCGCGCGGAATATGCGGAATATTTGTTACCTATGTAAAGTTGTTTCACGCCATGCTCTGTCTGTCCGCGTCCCCGCATCCCGTGTCGGCCACGCATCGCGCTCACGCAGCCGCGACCGGAGGACTGAGCTGATGCGCCAGGGCCCGCTCGCGGGGAGCTATCCGGCCGTGGCCGCGATGGTCACCCTCGCCCTGATCCCCTACCTGGCGCTGTCGGCCGCGCTGGATCCGCTGGTGCCGATCATTTCCGCGCAGTTGCACATGACGACGCAGCAGATGGCGCTGAGTTCGGGTCTGGGCAACGCCGCCTACGCCGTGGGCACGGTGCTCGCCGTGCAATTCGCGCAACATCTTCCGCAGCGACGAATGCTGCTGCTCTACGCCGTGGTCCTCGTCATCGGATCGGTCATCGCCGCCGGCGCACCGAACGCCACCGCGTTCATCGCCGGCCACGTCCTGCAGGGCCTGGCGACCAGCATGCTGCTGATCGCCGCCGCTCCGCCGCTGACGATCGGATTTCCGCGGGACAAGCTCCGCAACACCGCGGTCATCATGAACATGTGCGTGTTCGGCGCAGTCGCACTCGGGCCGTTCCTCGGCGGCGTCCAGGCCGAGGCGCACGCCTGGCGGCCGCTGTTCTGGATCGTCGCGGCGGTCGCACTGTTGGCACTCGTCCTGGCGGCGCTGACGTTCGACGACGCACCACCGGCCGACCCAGCGGCGCCACGCGATCTGAAGGCGATCGGGTTGGCGACCGTCGGATGTACGGCCGCGTTCGTCGGTGCAGCGCAGCTGAGCACCCACGAGATCTCCGACTTCGCCGTCACCGCACCGATGTTCGGCGGTCTGGCCCTGATCGTGGCGCTGATCGTGTACCAGTTCCGCGCGCACCGGCCGCTGCTGACCATCCGGACGATGTTGACCAGTGCGATCCCGGTGGCGGGCGTCGGTGTCGCACTGTTCGCCGCGGCCGCGTCGATCGCCGCAACCACGCTGACCGCGGCCGTGTTCATGCAGCACTTCAGCCCCGTCCAGGTGGGCCTGCTCTATCTGCCGGAGCTGGGCGGCGCGATCGTCATGGCCCTGGTGTTCGGCGTCGTCATCAGCCGCCGCGCCATGCACTTCCTGCCCCTCGTCGGCATGGGCCTGCTGGCGGCCGGCATCGCGGTGTTCCGGGTGTCGCTACCGGCGAATGTGCCTCTGGCACTTGCCGGTTCAGCCCTGACTGGTTTGGCATTGGGCGCCACCGTCGCGCCCGCGCTGTTCGTCGCCGGATTCTCCCTGCGGTCCAACAGCCTGCAGCGCGTGTTTGCGATCATCGAATTGCTGCGCGCCGTTGCGGCATTCATGGTGGCCCCGATCTTCGCGCATCTCGCGACGCGCTACTCCGGTGACCTGCTGGAAGGCACCAACGTCGCGCTGTGGGTGGGATTCGCACTCGCGATCGGCGGCGCGGTGTTCGGCGTCGCCGTCTACGTGTTCAGTGGCGCCCGCCCGCAGACACCGGATCTCGACGAGTTCCTCGACGGCGACTCCCCCGCGTGGTACTCACCCCCGCTGCTGGCGCGCCTGCGGGGCCTGCCACCCGCACCCCCGGCCATGGCCACGCAGCCTTCGGCGCCGCCCGTCGCACATCGTCACCCATCGCACGCC
>JAKFVT010000057.1 GCA_021732005.1 Mycobacterium sp.
TAAAGTTACGGCGGCCATAGCGGCAGGGAAACGCCCGGTCCCATCCCGAACCCGGAAGCTAAGCCTACCAGCGCCGATGATACTACCCAACAGGGTGGAAAAGTAGGACACCGCCGAACACAATTTAGTGAAACGCCCCCCGAGAAATCGGGGGGCGTTTCCATTTGAATGTCGAATTCCACTGGCCGCTTTTCAATTATCCGAATTGTGGCTGTCTGAGGCCTGCCCGTATCCTTTACAGGTGGTCGATGACAGGCAAGGCAATTCCGGTGGGCGTCCGCCCCGTCGTCCCTCGGCGGCCGGTGCTGGAAACCGTGACCGCTGGGGCAGCAACGCACCACGCCGGTCGGGGCCGGGGCGTGCCCGTCCGGCTCAGCCACGGCAGGCCTCCGGCGACGACAGTGGTGGCGCGACCCAGGCCGGTCCGGTCATCCCGGCGTCTATCGAGGCCAAACAGCTCGCGCCCGAAATCCGCGGCGAGCTCTCAACTTTGGATCGTTCGACCGCCGACACCGTCGCCCGTCACCTGATCGCGGCCGGCGAACTGCTCGACGAGGATCCGCAGGCCGCTCTGGAGCACGCCCAGGCCGCACGGGCCCGTTCGGGGCGGATCGCGGCGGTACGCGAAGCCGTCGGCATCGCCGCCTACCAGTGCGGTGACTGGGCCCAAGCGCTGTCCGAGTTCCGTGCCGCCCGCCGGATGGGCAGCAAGTCGCAATTGCTTCCCCTGATCGCCGACTGCGAACGCGGCGTGGGGCGGCCCGAACGTGCCATCGAACTGGCCCGCAGCCCCGAAGCAGCCGAGCTCACCGGCGACGATGCGGACGAGCTGCGGATCGTGGCCGCCGGGGCGCGTGCCGACCTCGGTCAACTCGAGCAGGCGCTGGTGGTGTTGTCCACGCCCCAACCCGACCCGTCGCGTACCGGCTCGACCGCGGCCCGACTGTTCTACGCCTATGCCGAGACGCTCCTGGCCCTCGATCGCGGTGAGGATGCGCTGCAGTGGTTCATCCATGCCGCCGCGGCCGACGTCGAGGGCGTCACCGACGCCGAAGACCGGGTCGGCGAGCTGGCCTGAGATGATTACCCTTGCGCAGCAACATGATTGCTTGCTGCTCGATTTGGACGGCACCGTATTTCGCGGTCATGAGCCGACCGAGGGCGCCATCGATGCGCTCGACGCCGCGCAGCCCCGCAAACTGTTCGTCACCAACAACGCCTCCCGCGCCGCAGAGGACGTGGCCGCCCACTTGCGCGAACTCGGCTTCGCCGCAGACGCCGCCGACGTGGTGACCAGCGCCCAGAGTGCGGCTCGGCTGCTGGCCCAGCAGTTGGAGCCTGGATCCAAGGTGCTGATCGTCGGGACCGACGCGCTGGCCGGTGAGGTCGAGGCGGTCGGGTTACAGCCGGTCAGACGGTTCGATGACGAGCCCGTCGCCGTCGTGCAGGGACACTCGATGACGACCGGATGGCCCGACCTGGCCGAGGCCGCGCTGGCCATCCGCTCAGGTGCGCTCTGGGTGGCCGCCAACGTCGACCGCACCCTGCCCACCGAGCGGGGACTGCTACCCGGAAACGGCTCGATGGTCGCCGCACTGCGCACCGCCACCGACGCCGAATACCAGGTGGCGGGTAAACCCGCTCCGGCGCTGATGCGAGATGCGTTGGCGCGGGGCTCCTTTGATACTCCGCTGGTGGTCGGCGACCGCCTTGACACCGATATCGCCGGCGCCAACGCCGCGGATCTGCCCAGCCTCATGGTGCTGTGCGGGGTCAGCACGGCCGCCGAGGCGGTGCACGCGGTCCCGGAGCAACGTCCCACCTATATCGGCGCCGACCTCCGCGATCTGCACACCGGCTCCGAGGCTCTGCGGGTAGCCGAGCAGGCGGCTTGGCGTGTCGAGGTCAGCGACGGCTCGGTGATCGTGAGCACGGCAGGTACAGACGACGGCGCCGACGGACTCTCGGTGGTCCGTGCCACTGCTCGTGCGGTGTGGGATGCGGCCGACGGCGAACGCCAACTTGCGGTGCGCGCCGGTGACGACGCCGCACGCGCCGCGCTGCAGCGCTGGTCCCTTCTGACAGCGCAGGATCAGCTAGCGTGAACGGTGATATGAACGCCGACCCCGAACAGATTCGCGCCGATATCGACGCCGTGCTGGCCCAGGTGCCCAGCGTCGATCCAGACAGCGTCGACGTCGCCGGTGTCGACATCGATGCCGTGGGACGGCAGCTCGAGGAAGCGCACCAGATCCTGGTCAATGCGCTGGAATCGGTGGAGAAGGGCTGAGTTCGCGTATGACGCGGCGTGCCCGGGTTGACGCTGAGCTGGTCCGTCGTGGACTGGCGCGGTCACGACAGCAGGCCGCCGAACTCATCGGCGCCGGCCGGGTCAGTATCGACGGCATGCGGGCGGTCAAACCCGCCACCGCGGTCGCCATCACCGCCAACCTGACCGTCGAGGCCGGCGACGAGCGCACCTGGGTGTCGCGCGGCGCCCACAAGCTCATCGGTGCCCTCGACGCCTTCGGCATGGACCCCGCCGGGCGGCGCTGCCTCGACGCTGGCGCCTCGACCGGCGGCTTCACCGAGGTGCTCCTGGACCGCGGCGCCACCGAAGTGGTGGCCGTCGACGTCGGTTACGGCCAGCTGGCCTGGTCGCTGCGCTCCGATCCGCGGGTGACGGTCATCGAGCGCACGAATGTGCGGGACCTGACGCCCGACGCGATCGGCGGAGCCGTCGACCTCGTGGTGTCCGACCTGTCGTTCATCTCACTCGCCACGGTGCTGCCCGCACTGGCTGTCTGCGCGTCCCCGCACGCCGATATCGTTCCCATGGTGAAGCCACAGTTCGAGGTCGGTCGCGAGCAGGTCGGTGCCGGCGGGGTGGTGTCCGATCCGGAACTGCGGACCGCTGCGGTGCTGGCCGTCGCCGCTCGCGCCGGTGAGCTCGGCTGGCAGACCGTCGGCGCGACCGCGAGCCCGCTGCCCGGCCCCTCGGGCAACGTCGAATACTTTTTGTGGTTGCGTGCCGAAACAGACAACGGATTGCACGGAGACGAACTGGACGCCGCGGTACGCCGCGCCGTCGCGGAAGGACCGCAATGACTTCTGAGCGGGCGATCCTGCTCGTCGTACACACTGCCCGCGAAGAGGCTATCGAGACGGCTCGCCGGGTGGAAAAGGTGTTGGGCGACAACGGCATAGCGCTGCGTGTGCTCTCTGCCGAGTCGGTGGATCGCGGCACCCATTTCGACCCGACCGAGATGCAGGCGGTGGGCTCGACCACCGAAGTGGTCGACGCCGATGCCAACGCGGCCGTCGGTTGCGAGCTGGTGCTTGTCCTCGGTGGCGACGGCACCTTCCTGCGGGCCGCCGAACTGGCCCGCAACGCGGAGATTCCCGTGCTCGGCATCAACCTCGGACGCATCGGGTTTTTGGCCGAGGCCGAAGCCGAAGCAATCGACACGGTCCTCGAGCATGTCGTCACCCGCACCTACCGCGTCGAGGAGCGGATGACCCTCGACATCGCCGTGCGCGCCAAGGGTGAGGTCATCGCCCGCGGTTGGGCCCTCAATGAAGCCAGTCTGGAAAAGGGCGCGCGGCTCGGGGTGATCGGCGTCGTGCTGGAGATCGACGGCAGGCCGGTGTCCGCCTTCGGCTGCGACGGCGTCCTGGTGTCCAGCCCGACCGGGTCCACCGCCTACGCGTTCTCGGCCGGCGGACCCGTCGTCTGGCCGGATCTGGAGGCAATGATCGTGGTGCCCAACAACGCTCACGCGTTGTTCGCGCGCCCGATGGTGACCAGCCCGACTGCGCTGATCGCCATCGAGATCGAGGACGACAGCCACGAGGCGCTGGTGTTCTGCGACGGTCGCCGCGAGATGCGGGTGCCGGCCGGCGGGCGGCTCGAGGTGACGAAGTGCACGACACCGCTGAAGTGGGTGCGCCTCGACAGCGCCCCGTTCACCGATCGTCTGGTGCGAAAATTTCGGCTGCCGGTCACCGGCTGGCGGGGGCAGTGATTCGGCGATGCTGGCTGAGATCCGAATCGAGTCATTGGGCGCGATCAGCGCCGCCACCGCGGAGTTCGACCGCGGTCTGACCGTGCTGACCGGCGAGACCGGCACCGGCAAGACCATGGTGGTGACGGGACTGCACCTGCTGGGTGGGGCGCGCGCCGATGCCACCAGGGTGCGGTCGGGTTCTGAGCGGGCCGTCGTCGAAGGCCGTTTCGCCACTGCGGAACTCGACGACGCCACCGGCAAGCGGATCGACGAGATCCTGGATTCCTCCGGTGCCGACCGCGACGACGACGGCAGCATCATTGCGCTGCGCACGGTCAGCCGCGACGGGCCGTCACGGGCCTACCTCGGTGGGCGCAGCGTGCCCGCCAAATCGCTGTCGACGTTCACCTCGGAGCTGCTGACGCTGCACGGCCAGAACGACCAGCTGCGGCTGATGCGTCCCGAGGAACAGCGAGCGGCCCTGGACCGCTTCACCGGCGTGGACGCGAAACTCGAGCGCTACAAGAAGCTGCGCGACCAGTGGCAGGTGGCCAGGCGGGATCTGGTCGACCGGACGAACCGCGCGCGCGAGCTGGCTCAGGAGGCGGACCGGCTGAAGTTCGCGCTGACCGAGATCGACGGCGTCGACCCGATGCCGGGTGAAGACGAATCGCTGGTGGCCGACATCCGTCGGCTCTCGGAACTGGACGCGCTACGCGAGGCGGTCACCGGTGCCCGCGCCAACCTGTCGGCCGATGACCTCGCCGACGGTGAACCTCGTTCGGCCACAGATACTTTGGGGCGTGCGGCGGCCCTGCTGCAGTCCACTGACGATCCCGCGCTGGGGGCGTTGGCCCGTCAGCTCACCGACGCACTGACCGTCGCCGGCGACGTCGCCCGTGAACTCGGCGACTTCCTTGGCGACCTGCCCGATGACGCCAGCGCACTGGAGGCCAAGCTCGCGCGCCAGGCCGAGCTGCGCAACCTGACCCGCAAGTACGCCGCGGACGTCAACGGTGTGCTGGCCTGGGCCAAGGAGTCCCGGGAGCGCCTGGCCCAGCTCGACGTCTCCGAGGACGCGCTGGCCGGGCTGGGCCGCCGCGTCGACGAGCTCGCCGGTCAGGTGGCGACGTCCGCCCTGGAGTTGTCCAAAGCCCGCACGAAGGCGGCGAAGGGCTTGGCCAAGGCCATCACCGCAGAGCTGACCGGGTTGGCGATGACGCACGCCGACTTCAGCGTCACGGTGTCGCTGATGCCGGCCCGCGACGACGACAGCGCACCGTTGCGGTTGCCGTCGGGTGAGACCGCGCATGCCGGTGGCGAAGGCATCGATCTGGTCGAGTTCGGGTTCACCGCGCATCGTGGTACCGACGTGCTGCCGCTGAACAAGAGCGCGTCCGGTGGTGAGCTGTCCCGGGTGATGCTCGCACTGGAAGTGGTGCTGGCTGCGTCGGCGGAGGGCACCACGATGGTGTTCGACGAGGTGGACGCCGGCGTTGGTGGCCGGGCCGCGGTGCAGATCGGCCGCCGCCTTGCGCGGCTTGCCCGCACCCATCAAGTCATCGTCGTCACCCACCTGCCGCAGGTCGCCGCCTATGCCGACAGCCACCTCGTCGTCGACAGCGCAGGCAACGGGACCAGCGGGGTGCGCCGCCTGGACACCGAGGAGCGGGTGGGTGAGCTGGCCCGGATGCTGGCCGGGCTCGGGGAGTCCGACACCGGCCGTGCGCATGCCCGCGAGCTGCTCGACGCCGCCCAGGGCGACCGCGGACTCAGCTGAGCTGGATGACGACGGCATAGCCGTCGTGGTCGCCGGTGGTCGTTGTCCGGCGGTCGAGCTCGTTGTCCATGTCGACCAATCCCAGATCGGTCGCGCCGGTGCGCACCAGCGCGGTGCGGACCGCGTCCCGGGCTCGATTGAACGACACGTAGACGTGGGTGGGGAAGACATAGAAGAGGCCGGGGCGCTCACGGCTGAACGAGGCGGTCCATACATAGCCGGTCCCGCCCGGTGCGGGAGCTGCGCCGAACACTCGGCCGTGATCGTTGGTCAGCAGCCAATGGGCGTTCGAGAACGCCTGCTCGGGCCCGGTGGGCTGCTGTCCGTAGACGACGCCGTCGATCAGACCCTGATACCCCGTGGAATGGACGGGCTGCGCTGGGAAGCCGGCCGCGCCCAGGGCGGCGTTGAGCTTGCCGGCCGACTCCTCGGAGGTGGTCGACGTCGGGTCGACGATGATCACGTTGATCGGTTGGTAGAGAGTCTTGAACGGATATTGCTGGCTGGGCCAGTCGGCGAGGCCGCCGCTCCGGGCGAGCATCCACTTCCCGATCGCCCCGTAGGCAGTCGTCGTCGTCTCGACCGGAGTGGGACGGGCCTCCGGTGCTCCGGTCAGTGAGTCGTGTAGGTCGTCGAAGAACGTCGTAACCGCCGCGACGAATGCCGGCACCGGAGGCGGTGACGCCACGGGACGCGGCGCGGGTCTGGCGACGCCCGCCCCGGGTATGGAAAGCCTTGACACCGTGGGCGTCTTGCGGGACCTCGGCGCCGTCGCGGTCAACGTCGGCCGCGAGTGGCCGACCGAACCTGCCGAGGTGCTGGCCCCGTGGGTCGCTGAGCCGGTACCGGACGACTCGGCGTTGGCGACGCCGCCCCCGGCCAGCAGGGCCGCGCCTACACCCAGTCCGACGAGCAGCCCGCTGAGCCAGGTCGCGCGGGACATTCGGCTCATGCTCGGCTCCGTCGATCGGTTAGCTGACGGTAACTTGTGGGGGCCTCGGCTGCGGGAAATTGCGTATCCGAACTGTGTTACTGCTGTGACAAGATGTGACTTGTGTGGCTGGTGTTACGGCGCGCCTCCGCGGATATCCGTCCGGTCGCCGACAGAATCCCAGCATGAAGATGTCAGCGCTTCTCTCCCGTAATACCGGTGCACGACCAGGAGTCGCGGGGACAGCCCGCGTTGATCGCGACATCGATCGCCTGCTGCGCCGCGTCGGCGCGGGGGACATCGTGGTGCTCGACATCCTCGACCTGGACCGGATGACCGCTGACGCTCTGGTCGACGCGAACATCGCCGGAGTGGTGAACGCCTCCCCGTCGATCTCGGGCCGGTACCCGAATCTCGGCCCGGAAGTATTGGTGGCCAACAACATCACGCTGATCGACAGCGCGGGTCCCGAAGTCTTCAAGAAGATCAAGGACGGCGCGAAGATCCGGCTGCACAACGGTGGGGTCTACTCAGGTGATCGCCGGCTGGCCCTGGGCGTGGAGCGCAGCGATGAAGAGATCGCCGACCTAATGCAGGACGCCAAGACCGGGTTGGTTGCACACCTGGAGGCGTTCGCGGGAAACACCATCGAATTCATCCGTAGCGAGAGCCCGCTGCTGATCGACGGTATCGGCATCCCGGACATCGACGTCGACGTCTACCGCCGCCACGTCCTGGTGGTGGCCGACGGGCCAGGCGCCGAAGACGACCTCAAGGCACTCAAGCCCTTCATCAAGGAGTACCAACCGGTGCTCATCGGTGTGGAGAGCGGCGCGGACCTGCTGCAGAAGAACGGCTACCGGCCCCAACTGATCGTCGGCAATCCCGACCAGATGAGCGCCGACGTGCTCAAGAGCGGTGCGCAGGTGGTCCTTCCCGCCGACGCCGACGGGCACGCCAACGGCCTGGAACGCATTCAGGACCTGGGAATCGGGGCGATGACGTTCCCGGCCGCCGGTTCGGCCGCCGACCTGGCGCTGCTGCTCGTCGACCACCACGGCGCCTCGCTGATCGTGACGGCCGGCCACTCGGCAAGCATCGAAGAGTTCTTCGACCGCTCCCGCCAGCAGAGCAATCCGTCGACGTTCCTCACCCGGCTGAAGGTCGGCGAGAAGCTCGTTGACGCGAAAGCTGTTGCCACGCTGTACCGGAACCACATCTCCGGCGGCGCGATCGCCATGCTGATCCTCGCGGTGCTGTTCGCGATCATCGCCGCTCTGTGGGTGTCGCGGGCCGACACATTCGTCATCGACTGGATTGTGACCTACTGGAACCGCTTCTCGCTGTGGGTGCAGAGCTGGGTGACCTAGGCGTAGAGCAGAAAGGCTCACCGCTGTGATTTCGCTACGCCACCATGCCATTTCGCTGGCTGCGGTGTTCCTTGCGCTGGCCGTCGGCGTGTTCCTGGGCTCCGGTGTGCTATCCGACACGTTGCTGTCCGGACTGCGCGACGAAAAGCAGGATCTCAACAAACAAATCACCTCGCTCACCGATCAGCGCAACGCGCTGAACGAAAAGCTGAGTGCTGCTGACGATTTCGACAAACAGATGTCGAGCCGGATCGTCAAGGACGCGTTGGCCGGCAAGTCGGTGGTGTTGTTCCGCACCCCCGACGCCAACGATGATGACGTGGCGGCGACGAGTCGGCTGATCGGGCAGGCCGGCGGAACGGTCACCGGCACGGTCGCGCTGACGCAGCAGTTCGTCGACGCCAACTCCGCGGAGAAGCTGCGCTCCGTGGTCAACTCCTCGATCGTGCCTGCGGGTGCGCAGCTGAGCACCACGCTGGTCGACCAGGGCTCGCAGGCCGGCGACCTGCTCGGCATCGCGCTGCTGATCAACCGCAACCCCGCGATCCGTCCGGCGGATGACACCCAGCGCGACATCGTGCTGGCCGCGCTGCGCGACACCGGCTTTCTGACCTACCAGGGTGATCGCCTGGCCGCGGCCAACACCGCGGTCGTCGTGACCGGCGGAGCTCTGGGCGACGACGCAGGCAACCAGGGCTCCACGGTCGCCCGATTCGCCGCGGGGATGGCCCCGCACGGGTCGGGAACAGTGCTCGCCGGCCGCGACGGATCGGCCACCGGAACCGCGGCGCTCGCGGTAACGCGGGCTGACGCCGGGATGGCGGCCGACGTGACCACCGTCGACGACATCAGTTCCGAGTCGGGCCGCATCACCACCGTGCTGGCCCTGCAGAACCTGATCAACGGGGCGCCGTCGGGCAAGTTCGGCATCGGGCCGGGCGCGGCGTCCCTCACCGTCCCGCAGTAGACCCTGGGCAACACAGAGGTAACGAAGGCCACTGGCGTGTTAGCGCCTGCTTGTCGGCGTCGGTGTTAGGGTGAGATTCCGTGGGTAGGCAGGCCCCAGGCAGTTCCCAGCGATCCCCTGCCCGACGTCACGGAGGTTGCTCTTGCCCCCACTGCGCAAGCACCCGCAGACCGCCACCAAACACATCTTCGTCAGCGGTGGAGTTGTCTCGTCCCTCGGTAAGGGCCTGACTGCCAGCAGCCTCGGTCAGTTGCTGACCGCGCGCGGTCTGCAGGTGACAATGCAGAAGCTCGACCCCTATCTGAACGTCGACCCGGGAACGATGAACCCGTTCCAGCACGGTGAGGTGTTCGTCACCGAGGACGGCGCCGAGACCGACCTCGACGTCGGGCACTACGAGCGTTTCCTGGACCGCAACCTGTCCGGCTCGGCGAATGTGACCACCGGGCAGGTGTATTCATCGGTGATCGCCAAGGAGCGCCGCGGCGAGTACCTCGGCGACACCGTGCAGGTGATCCCGCACATCACCGACGAAATCAAGGGCCGCATCCTGGCGATGGCCGAGCCCGATGCCGCGGGAAACCGGCCCGACGTGGTGATCACCGAGATCGGTGGCACCGTCGGTGACATCGAGTCGCTGCCGTTCCTGGAGGCCGCGCGCCAGGTCCGCCACGAGGTCGGCCGGGAGAACTGCTTCTTCCTGCACGTATCCCTGGTGCCGTATCTGGCGCCGTCGGGCGAGCTGAAGACCAAACCCACCCAGCACTCGGTGGCCGCGCTGCGCAGCATCGGTATCAGCCCCGACGCGCTGATCCTGCGCTGCGACCGTGACGTGCCCGAGCCGCTGAAGAACAAGATCGCGCTGATGTGTGACGTCGACATCGACGGCGTGATCTCGACGCCCGATGCGCCGTCGATCTATGACATTCCGAAGGTGCTGCACCGCGAGGAGCTCGACGCCTATGTGGTGCGCCGGCTCAATTTGCCGTTCCGCGATGTCGACTGGACGCAGTGGAACGACTTGCTGCGCCGGGTGCACGAGCCCAAGGAAACCGTCCGAATCGCGTTGGTGGGCAAGTACGTCGACCTCTCCGATGCCTATCTGTCGGTGGCCGAGGCGTTGCGCGCGGGCGGCTTCGCACACCGCGCCAAGGTCGAAATGCGCTGGGTCGCCTCCGACGACTGCGAGTCCGACAGCGGCGCGGCCGTCGCGTTGGGTGACGTGCACGGCGTGCTGATTCCCGGCGGGTTCGGCATTCGCGGCATCGAGGGCAAGATCGGTGCCATCCGCCACGCCCGCCATCGTGGGCTGCCGGTGCTGGGCCTGTGTCTGGGGTTGCAGTGCATCGTGATCGAGGCGGCCCGGTCGGTGGGGCTGACCGAAGCCAACTCGGCCGAATTCGAGCCGGCCACACCGGATCCGGTTATCTCTACGATGGCTGACCAGCGTGAGGTCGTTGCCGGTGAGGCTGATCTGGGCGGCACCATGCGGTTGGGTGCTTACCCGGCGACGCTGGAAGTCGGTTCGATCGTCGCCGAGGCGTACGACTCGACGCACGTCTCGGAGCGGCACCGCCACCGCTACGAGGTCAACAATTCCTATCGCGACCGGATCGCGCAGAGCGGTTTACAGTTCTCGGGCACCTCACCGGACGGTCACCTGGTCGAGTTCGTCGAGTACCCGCGCGACGTGCATCCGTTCCTAGTCGGCACGCAGGCCCATCCGGAGCTCAAGAGCAGGCCGACCCGGCCGCATCCGCTGTTCGTTTCGTTCATCGGTGCCGCCATCGACTACAAGGCGGGCGAGCGGCTGTCCTTGGAGATCCCGGAGCAGCACTCCAACGGCAAGGAACACCCGGAAGAGGCGGCCCAGCCGCTGGCCGAGCAGGTTCCAGAGCACTCGGCCCGTGGCTGACCACGACTTCGAGACCGTCTCCTCTGAAACCGCTTATCGCGGAAACATTCTCGCCCTGCGAGTCGATCAGGTCCGGATGCCGGGCGGCAACATCGCCAAGCGCGAGGTCGTCGAGCACTACGGTGCGGTGGCGGTCGTCGCCGTCGACGAAGCCGGTCGGGTGGCGATGGTCTACCAATACCGGCACCCGATCGGGCGGCGGCTGTGGGAGTTACCCGCCGGGCTGCTCGACGAGCCGGGGGAGGACCCGACCGAGGCCGCGGCGCGCGAGCTGCGCGAGGAAACCGGCCTGACCGCCCAACGCTGGGACGTGCTCGTCGACCTGATGTCCTCGCCAGGGTTCAGCGACGAGGCGTTGCGCGTATATCTCGCCCGGACCCTCACCGATGTCGGTCGGCCCGAGGGGCACGACGAAGAAGCCGATATGGAAGTGCACTGGGTCCACATCGCCGACGCGGTGCAGCAGGTGCTGTCCGGCGAGATTGTGAATTCCACTGCGGTAGCGGGCATTCTGGCCGCGCACGCGGTGATCGTCGACGACAAGCCGCCCCGGCCCGTCGATGTGCCGTTCCCGGACCGCCCGACGGCATTCGCCGCCGGCAAGGCTCTCTCGTGACGACCTTCTCGGCTGATTTCCCGGGTCGCTCCGCTCCTGCCCTCCGAACCGCTTTGGACGGTCAGCTCCAGGGCTACCTCGACCACCTGACCATCGAGCGAGGGGTGGCGGCCAACACCATCAGCTCCTACCGTCGCGACCTGCGCCGCTACGTCGAGCACCTGTCGTCGCGGGGCATCGACGACCTGACCAACGTCAGCGAGAACGACGTCAGCGAGTTCCTGGTGGCGTTGCGCCGTGGCGATCCCGACGCCGGCGTGGTGCCGTTGTCGGCGGTCTCCGCCGCGCGCGCCCTGATTGCCGTGCGCGGCTTTCACCGGTTCGCCGCCGCCGAGGGGATCATCGGCATCGACGTCGCCCGCGCGGTCAAGCCACCCACGCCCAGTCGTCGGCTCCCCAAGAGCCTCACCCTCGACGAGGTGTTGGCACTGCTCGAGGGCGCCGGCGGGGACAGCCCGTCGGACGGGCCGCTGACGCTGCGCAATCGCGCCCTGCTCGAGCTTCTGTATTCCACGGGCGCGCGGATCTCCGAGGCTGTCGGCCTGGACGTCGACGACGTCGACACCGAGGCCCGGTCGGTGCTGCTGCGCGGCAAGGGCGGCAAGCAGCGACTGGTCCCCGTCGGCCGCCCGGCGATCGCGGCACTGGACGCCTACCTGGTGCGAGGCCGTCCCGACCTGGCGCGCCGGGGCCGCGGCACGCCGAAGATCTTCCTCAACGCTCGCGGCGGGCAGCTGTCGCGGCAGAGCGCCTGGCAGGTGCTGCAGGACGCCGCCGAACGGGCCGGCATCTCCTCGGCGGTGTCACCGCACACGCTGCGGCACTCTTTCGCCACCCATCTTCTCGACGGCGGCGCCGACGTCCGCGTCGTCCAGGAACTCCTCGGCCACGCCTCGGTCACCACGACGCAGATCTACACGCTGGTCACGGTGCATGCTCTGCGCGAGGTATGGGCCGGCGCACATCCGCGGGCATGATGTCGCGGGTCTGCCTCGTGTGGCGCCGACACACCGTTAGACTTTCGCGGATGTTCGCCACGCCGCCGAAAAGCCTTCTGACGGGGGGCACGGCGTGACCGACGAGGCAGACGAAGCCACACCGATCGGTCTCACCGGCCGCCCGCCCCGCCACATTCCCGAACCACAGCCGCTGACCTCGCACGGGCCGGCCACGGTCATCTCGATGTGCAACCAGAAGGGCGGGGTCGGCAAGACCACCTCGACGATCAACCTGGGGGCGGCGCTGGCCGAGTACGGCCGGCGGGTGCTGCTGGTGGATCTGGATCCGCAGGGCGCGCTGTCGGCGGGCCTGGGCGTACCGCACTACGAACTGACCCACACCGTGCACAACCTGATGATCGAGCCGCGGGTGAGCATCGACGAGGTGCTGATCAACACGCGGGTCAAGAACCTGGACCTGGTGCCCAGCAACATCGACCTGTCGGCCGCCGAGATCCAGCTGGTCAACGAGGTCGGACGCGAGCAGACCCTGGCGCGCGCGCTGCACCCCGTACTCGATCGCTACGACTACGTCCTGATCGACTGCCAGCCGTCGCTCGGCCTGCTCACCGTCAACGCGCTGGCCTGCTCCGACGCGGTGGTCATCCCGACCGAATGCGAATATTTCTCGCTGCGCGGGCTGGCACTGCTCACCGACACCGTCGACAAGGTGCGTGAGCGGCT
This sequence comes from Mycobacterium sp., assembly GCA_021732005.1. Lineage (GTDB taxonomy): Bacteria > Actinomycetota > Actinomycetes > Mycobacteriales > Mycobacteriaceae > Mycobacterium. The sequence goes on from JAKFVT010000057.1 coordinate 13,269, forward strand.
CAATCCGCGGTTGACGATCAGCGGCATTCTGATCACCCGGTTCGACAACCGCACCGTCAACGCCCGTGAGGTGATGGCGCGGGTGCTGGAGCGCTTCGGCGACCTGGTGTTCGACACCGTCATCAGCCGCACCGTGCGGTTCCCCGAGACCAGTGTCGCCGGCGAGCCCATCACCACCTGGGCGCCGAAATCGGTTGGCGCACAGGCATACCGGTCGCTGGCCCGCGAGGTCATCGACCGCTTCGGCAAGTGACCGATTCGCCGGCGCCGGAAAAGGGCTTCCGTGTCAAGCTGACCAACTTCGAGGGTCCGTTCGATCTGCTGCTGCAGCTGATCTTCGCCCACCGCCTCGATGTGACCGAGGTCGCGCTGCATCAGGTCACCGACGAATTCATCGCCTACACCCGGGAGATCGGTCCGAAGCTCGAGCTCGACGAGACGACCACCTTTTTGGTGATTGCTGCCACACTGCTCGACCTCAAAGCGGCGCGGCTGCTGCCCGCCGGCGATGTGCACGACGAAGAGGATCTGGCGCTGCTCGAGGTGCGCGACCTGTTGTTCGCGCGGCTGCTGCAGTACCGCGCGTTCAAGCATGTCGCCGAGATGTTCGCCGAGCTGGAGGCCGCAGCGCTGCGGAGCTACCCCCGGGCGGTGACGGTCGAGGATCGCTTCGCCGACCTTCTTCCCGAGGTCATGCTGGGTGTCGACGCCGCAGCCTTCGCCGACATCGCCGCCGCGGCGTTCACCCCGCGCCCGGTTCCTACCGTCGGGACCGAGCACTTGCATACGTCGCAGGTGTCGGTGCCTGAGCAGGCCGAGCTGCTGTTGGAGTTCCTGTCGTCGCGCGGGGCGGGGCAGTGGGCGTCGTTCAAGGAACTGGTGGCCGACTGCGATGAGCCGATCCAGATCGTCGGACGGTTCTTGGCGCTGCTCGAACTGTATCGGGCCAGGACGGTAGCATTCGAGCAGCCAGAACCACTTGGTGTGCTCCAGGTTTCATGGACCGGCGACCGGGTTGTGAACGAAGAGCTGGTCCGAGCCGAGTGGGAAGAAGAGCAGAACCAATCATGACCGACGACGCAGCCGACATACCCGACGTGGACCTCGCGTCCGACTTGGGGTCCGATCTGGCTAGTGACGTCGCCCTCCCGGAGATGGACGACGACGAACTGGTCCGGGTGCTGGAGGCGCTGTTGCTGGTCGTGGACACTCCGGTCAACGCCGAGACGCTCGCGTCGGTGACCGAGCAACCACTGGATCGGATCACCGCGACCCTGGAACGCTTGGCCGCAGCGTTGGTGGACCGCGACAGCGGTATCGACCTGCGCGAGGCGGGCGGTGGCTGGCGGATGTACACCCGGGCGCGGTTCGCGCCGTATGTGGAGCGGCTGCTGTTGGACGGGTCGCGGTCGAAGCTCACCCGTGCGGCCCTGGAGACGCTGGCGGTGGTCGCCTACCGGCAGCCGGTGACCCGGGCTCGCGTCAGTGCGGTCCGCGGCGTCAACGTCGATGCGGTGATCCGTACGTTGGTGGCGCGCGGGCTGATCACCGAGGCGGGCACCGACGAGGACACCGGCGCGACCACGTTCGCCACCACGGAGTTGTTCCTCGAGCGGCTCGGGCTTTCGTCACTGACCGACCTTCCCGACATCGCCCCGCTGCTTCCCGACGTCGATGTGATCGACGACCTGAGTGAAAACCTGGATGCCGAACCACGTTTCGCCAAGCTGGCCGGCGTCTCGGCAGCCGATCCGAACGTCTCGATCGATGTGGATACCGATGTCTGAACCAGAAGGAGTGCGGCTGCAGAAAGTCCTGTCGCAGGCAGGAGTGGCCTCGCGACGGGTGGCCGAGCGGATGATCGTCGATGGCCGGGTGGAGGTCGACGGACGTATCGTCACCGAGTTGGGCACCCGGGTCGATCCGGCCAATGCCGACATCAGGGTCGACGGGTCACGGATCGTCGTGGACGACTCGATGATGTACCTGGCGATCAACAAGCCCGTCGGAATGCATTCGACGATGTCGGACGAGCGTGGCCGACCGTGTGTCGGTGATCTGGTGGAGCATCGAGTCCGCGGCAACAAGAACCTTTTTCACGTCGGACGTCTGGACGCCGACACCGAAGGTCTGCTGCTGCTGACCAACGACGGGGAGCTGGCGCATCGGTTGATGCATCCGTCCTTCGAGGTGCCCAAGACCTACTTGGCGACGGTAACGGGTTCGGTCCCAAGGGGTTTGGGTAAGGCGCTGCGGGCCGGCATCGAGCTGGACGACGGTCCGGCCAAGCTAGACGACTTCGCGGTGGTCGACGCGGTGCCGGGAAAGACACTGCTGCGGGTGACGTTGCACGAGGGGCGCAAGCGGATCGTGCGCCGGCTGTTGGCGGCAGCGGGCTACCCCGTCGAGGCGCTCGTGCGGGTGAGCATCGGTGAGGTGACGCTGGGTGAACAACGGCCAGGCAGCATCCGCGTGCTGACCCGCAAGGAAGTCGGCGATTTGTACAAGGCGGTAGGTCTGTGAGTTCATGCGTTGTGGCGGTCGACGGGCCGGCCGGAACCGGAAAGTCTTCGGTGTCACGAGGATTGGCGCGTGCGTTGGGCGCCCACTATCTGGACACCGGTGCGATGTACCGGCTCGTGACGCTGGCGATGCTGCGCGCCCACATCGACTTGACCGACGCTGACGCCATCGCGGCAGCCTCCGATGTGGCGCTGTCGGTGGGTTCTGACCCGGACGTAGACCGGGCTTACCTTGGTGCTGAAGATGTTTCGGCGGAGATTCGGGGCGACGAGGTCACCCGAGCGGTCTCGGCGGTGTCGGCGGTCCCCGAGGTGCGCACCCGGATGGTGGCGCTGCAGCGTGAACTGGCGGCAGGGGCCGACAGTGTCGTGGTCGAAGGCCGTGACATCGGCACGGTCGTGCTTCCGGATGCCGACGTGAAGATTTTTCTGACCGCCTCGGCCGAGACGCGGGCGCGCCGCCGCAACGATCAGAACGTCGCGACCGGGCTGCCCGATGACTACGAGACGGTGCTGGCAGATGTGATCCGCCGCGACCACCTGGATTCGACCCGCCCGGTGTCACCGTTGCGACCGGCGGAGGACGCGATCATCGTCGACACCAGTGACATGACCCAGGACCAGGTGGTGGCCAGTCTGCTTGATCTGGTCGAAAAACGAAGTGGTGCAATGCGATGAGCGACGACGGCACGTGGTCCGACGAAAGCGAGTGGGAGCTTTCCGACGAGGGATTCGACGACGACGAGGAGGCGCTGGCGCCGCCACCGGTGGTGGCAGTGGTCGGTCGACCCAACGTCGGCAAGTCCACGCTGGTCAACCGGATTCTCGGCCGGCGTGAGGCCGTCGTGCAGGATCTGCCCGGGGTGACCCGCGACCGGGTGTCCTACGACGCGTCCTGGACCGGGCGGCGCTTCGTCGTGCAGGACACCGGCGGGTGGGAGCCGGACGCCAAGGGCTTGCAACAGTTGGTCGCCGAGCAGGCCTCGGTGGCGATGCAGACCGCCGATGCGGTGATCCTGGTCGTCGACGCGACGGTCGGTGCCACCAGCGGCGACGAGGCGGCAGCGCGAATCCTGCGCCGATCAGGCAAACCAGTGTTCTTGGCGGCCAACAAGGTTGACAACGAGAAAGGCGAGGCCGACGCGGCGGCGCTGTGGTCGCTCGGGTTGGGGGAGCCGCACCCGATCAGCGCCATGCACGGCCGCGGGGTGGCCGACCTGCTGGACGAGGTCGTCGCGGACCTGCCTGCGCAGTCCGAGGTGGCTCAGGTCACCGGCGGACCGCGACGGGTGGCGCTGGTGGGCAAGCCCAACGTCGGCAAGAGCTCGCTGCTGAACCGGTTGGCGGGTGCCGAGCGTTCGGTGGTGCACGACGTCGCGGGAACCACGGTGGACCCGGTGGACTCGCTGATCGAATTAGGCGGCAAGACATGGCGTTTCGTCGACACCGCCGGCTTGCGCCGCCGGGTCGGGCAGGCCAGCGGCCACGAGTTCTACGCTTCGGTCCGCACGCACAGCGCGATCGATGCCGCCGAGGTGGTCGTCGTTCTGATTGATGCTTCGCAGCCGCTGACCGAACAGGACCAGCGGGTTCTGACGATGGTGATTGAAGCGGGGCGGGCGCTGGTGCTGGCGTTCAACAAATGGGACCTCGTCGACGAGGACCGGCGTTATCTGCTGGACCGCGAGATCGACCGCGAACTGGCGCAGCTGCAGTGGGCGCCACGGGTCAACATCTCCGCCAAGAGCGGCCGCGCGGTGCAGAAGCTGGTGCCGGCGATGGAGACCTCGCTGGCGTCCTGGGATTCCCGAATCTCGACGGGGCAGCTCAACACGTGGATCAAGGAAGTCGTCGCGGCCACCCCGCCGCCGGTACGCGGCGGTAAGCAGCCGCGGATCCTGTTTGCCACCCAGGCCACCGCACGCCCGCCGACGTTTGTGCTGTTCACCAGTGGTTTTTTGGAGGCCGGCTATCGGCGGTTCCTGGAGCGGCGGCTGCGCGAGACCTTCGGTTTCGAGGGCACCCCGATCCGGATCAACGTGCGGGTGCGGGAAAAGCGCAAGCTCAAGCCGCGTTGATTCGGCGGGTTTGACGGTATTTGGCCGCTGCTGGGCATAGATTGCCGGTCATGGAGTTTGCTACCTCATTGGCGCCCACCCGCCGACTGGTCTATGGCATTGCCGGTTTGATGATCGCCGCGGCGCCCGCCGTCGCCGTGTTCTCAGGAGCGTTCGACGGCGCCGTGCCCCGGGTGCTGGCGTGCTCGGAATCCGACACCGAGGACAGCTTCTCGATGGACTGCGCGCCGTCGGTCATCCCCGACACCAGCGACATGCTGACAGAGGCCGAGGTCGCCGAGCCCGGGTGGAATGGCGGCGACCATGGTGGAGGCCCGGCCGGTGGCGCACCCGGAAGCGGCGGCCACCGCTAGGTCATGAGCCCGCGGTTCCCGTACGTGTCGAAGTGGACGACGTCCTCAACCGGCCTGCGGGTCGTCGGGCCGTAGCGTCCGCGCGGCCAGCCGAGCGGAACCACGCAGATCGGGGTCACCGACAGCGGTAGGCCCAGGATTCTGCGCGCCGAGGTGACGTTCCACAGCGGCATCGTGATCAGGGATGCCCCCAGTCCCATTGCCCTGGCGGCCAGCAGCAGGTTCTGCACGCTGGGATAGATCGAGCCGAAGTACGACGTTTCGCCCACGAATGGCGTCGGGACGTAGGGCACCCGGGTGCCGCCGCGCAGGCAGGGAATCACCAGGACCGGTATCTCGCTGAAGTGCTCGACCTGCCACTCCACCGCCTTCAGGATCTTGAGCATCGACTCGTCGTGGGCGGCTTGCCGCCTGCCGATGGCTCCGTAGATCGACCAGGGCTGGCGGTAGCGCTTGCCGAGTTGGTCTTTGATGCGTTGGTCTTTGACGACGATGAACTCCCAGTTCTGTCCGTTGGACCCGGTGGGAGCGCGCAGTGCGAGCTCGATGCACTTCACCACGATGGCGTCGTCCACCGGATCGGGTTTGACCCGCCGGATCGCGCGCTGGGTCATCATCGCATCGAGCAGGGGCATGGAGAGGTTGGCCAGCGCCTCGTCAGTACTCGGAATCTCGCTCATGGGAATAACAGGCTAGGTGGCTCGCTGCCGGCATAGGGCTGTGTGCCGTATCACGCTGCAGGCGAGCATGTTTGGTGGCTGCTGCGGGCGCTGTCGGTGCTGATCGGTTCGCCGGATAGGGTTCCTTGGTGTCAGTTGCCCACATGATCGTGATCGTCCTGGCCGGGATGGGGGCCGGCGCCATCAATTCGCTTGTCGGCTCGGGCACGTTGATCACGTTCCCGACGCTGGTGACGCTCGGGTTCCCGCCGGTGACGGCGACGATGTCGAACGCGATCGGCCTGGTGGCCGGCGGGGTGTCGGGTACCTGGGGGTATCGCAAGGAACTCCGCGGACAGTGGGATCGGCTGCGCTGGCAGATCCCGGCGTCGCTGATCGGTGCGGCGATCGGCGCGTTCCTGCTGCTGCACCTGCCCGAGAAGGTGTTCACCCAGATCGTTCCGGTGCTGCTGGTCGGCGCCCTGGTGCTGGTGGTGATCGGGCCGCGTATTCAGGCCTATGCCCGGGCGCGCGCGGAGGCTGCGGGACGCTCGGCCGAGCATGTGTCGCCCAAACGGATGACGGCGCTGGTGGTCGGGACATTCGCGGTGGGCATCTACGGCGGGTACTTCACCGCAGCGCAGGGCATCCTGCTGATCGGGGTGATGGGCGCGCTGCTGCCCGAGGACATGCAGCGCATGAACGCGGCCAAGAACTTGCTGTCGCTGCTGGTGAACATCGTCGCGGCGGTGGCCTACACCATCGTGGCGTTCGACCGGGTGAGCTGGGAGGCGGCCGGGCTGATCGCCGCCGGATCGCTCGTCGGCGGGTGGCTGGGCGCGCACTATGGACGGCGGCTGTCGCCGAACGTGCTGCGGGCAGTGATCGTGGTGGTCGGGTTGATCGGGTTGTACCGGTTGCTCACGGTGTGACACCTGTGGCCGATTCGGGTGCTTGGCCGGGCCTGCGGTAGGCTTTCGACCTGCTGCCGGCGGTAGGTCGGCGGCAACGGGCTGTGGCGCAGTTTGGTAGCGCACTTGACTGGGGGTCAAGTGGTCGCAGGTTCAAATCCTGTCAGCCCGACACATGTGATGTTCGCTTTGACGTGCACCTTTGCGCGTCGCCTAAGTGAAGTTGTTGCTGCCCTTGGGGCCAGTTTGGGCGACCACTTTCAGGTCCATGCTCGTAGCGCCGAGATTTTGTCGGTTACCCCGGGGCAATACCGAACGTGGCACCAACAGACAACGTGTGGGCCGATGGGACCGACCGCGGCCTCAGATTTGCGTTCGCCGCGGTGGAGGCCTACCTGCGGAAGCGTGGGAAAATTGGAATATCGGGAGCGCACGCGGCAAGCGCCCGGGGGCCCGGCGGACCAGTGGCTGCCGTCGATCCGCATGAGGCTGCCCAACACCCGGGCGCAACTGAGCAGTGGCGGTCTGAGACCTTCCTACTTCGCGAGGCTCTGTGTCCACGCCAGTTGGTGCTCCCGAACCCAAGCTTGTGCGGCCATTTGGGTGGCGTCCCAGGGGGACCCGAGTGGTGGGGTGTAGGAGAGGTCGAGCTGGCTGAGCGTCTCGACGGTCATGTTGTGGAACAGGGCGGTGGCGTAGGTGTCGACGCGTTTGGATACTTCGGCGCTGCGGTGGCCGATGAGTTGGGCGCCGAGCAATTGACCGGTGGTCTCATCACCGGTGATGCAGATGTGGATGGGTGTGGCGCCGGGGTAGTAGCCCTTGTGGTCGTCGGGGGTGGCCATGGTGCTTGCCGGTCGCCAGCCGCGTTGTGCCGCAACGGCTTCGTGCTCGCGGAGGCCGGTGCGGGCGGCAACGAGGTCGAAGACTTTGACGACTTGGGTGCCGAGGCTGCCTGCGAAGCGCGCGCTGCCGCCGATGGCGTTTTCGCCGGCCACTCGGCCCTGTTTGTGTGCGGTTGTACCCAAGGGCAGCCAGGTCAGGCCGAGTAGTCGGTGGTGAGTGTGTACGCAGTCCCCGGCGGCGAAGACGTCGGTCAGATTGGTGCGCATGGTGTCATCGACTGCGATGGCGCCCCTGATGCCGAGCTCGGCGCCGGCGTCGGTGGCCAGTTCGGTGTCGGGCCGCACTCCAACAACGACGAGGACGAAATCGACTGTGCGGAGTATTGGTTGGCCGTCATGCTTAGCCGTGACGGCCAGGGATCCGCTGTCGGTGCGGTTGATGGCGGTCACGGTGGTGTGGGTGAGTACTTCGACACCGTGGCGTTCGAGTTCGGTGCGGACAAGCGCGCCGAGTTCGGAGTCGACGGTCGGTAGAACCTCGGGGAGGGCTTCGATCTGGGTGACGGCGATGCCGCGCATGGTGAGGGCCTCGGCCATCTCCAGGCCGATGTAACCGGCGCCGATGATGACGGCAGTGGCCGGATTGCGTTGTTGCAGTGAGTCCATCACGGCGAACGTGTCGCCCATGGAATGGAGCAGATGCACGCCGTCGTCGGCGCCGAGTGCGTTGGGTTCGTCGAGACCGGTGATGGGTGGGCGGGCGCTGACGGCTCCGGTGCCCACGATCAGGGCGTCGTAGGCGAGCTGGTCGGGTTGTCCGTCGGGGCCGAGGACGTCGAGGGTGTGTGCGTCGACGTTGATTCGGGTGGCTCGGGTGTCGGTCAGCACGTGCATGCCGGTAGCGGCCAGATCGGCCGCGGTGCGGTGGGCAAGGTTGGTCCAGTGCGTGACCTCGCCGGAGACGTAGTAGGGGATGCCGCAGATGGAGAAGTTGGGGTAGGCGTCGGCGACCACGACGGTGACCTCGGTTGGGGGGTCGAGTTCGCGGATACGCAGTGCTGCACTGATTCCGGCGTCGCTGCCGCCGACTGCGATGATATGGCGAGACGCCATGCTGGGGCTCCTCGGGGAGATGGGTTGCTAGATGTTCTGTTTGAGTGCTGGTGGGTTCGACTTGCGTGCGATCACGAGGTGTCGCTGAGTTCCTCGTGGGGGACGACGACGTCGTCGGCGTCGGCAGCGATATCCGGGAAGAGGGTGGTGATCAGTGCCAAACCGACTAGGGCGCCGACGATTTGAGCGGCGATGAACCCTGGCGCCGAGCCCGGTGCGATGCCCGCGAAGGTGTCCGAGAAGATCCTGCCAATCGTCACCGCCGGGTTTGCGAACGAAGTCGAGCTCGTGAACCAGTACGCCGCACCGATGTAGGCGCCGACGGCGGCGGCTGAAAGTGCGGCGCGACCGGTGCGGGCCAGAGCGAAGATCAAGGCGATCAATCCCGCGGTTGCCACCACTTCACCGACAAGGTGTCCGGTGGTGATGCGCTCCTTGGTCGCGATCTCAAAGATCCGCCGGTCGAACATCAAATTGGCCAGCCACGACCCAGTGATGGCGCCGGCGATCTGGGCCCCCGTATACGCGAGAGCGTCGCCGCCGCGGATGCCGGTGCCAACCCGTCGCCCGAGCAGCCAGTCGGACGCAGTGACGACGGGGTTGAAGTGGGCGCCGGAGACAGGGCCGAACAGCAGGATCAGCACGGCCAAGCCGAAGACAGTCGCCGTCGAGTTCTCCAACAACTGCATCCCGACATCGTGCGGGGACAGCTGCGCGGCCGCGATGCCCGAACCCACCACGACGGTGACCAACAAGCAACTGCCAACGTATTCGGCCAGAACTCGCCGAGGGAGGGTGGCGGTGTGCATCAGCCGGACACAGTCGCGTCATCGGGAGCCTGAACGGCGGAAAGGTGTTGCAGGGCTGCGGGAATCGCCCGGTAGTACACCCACGAGCCGCGTCGTTCACTGTCGAGCAGACCGGCCGTTCGCAGCATCTTGAGATGGTTCGCGATCACACTCAGTAACCCAAGGCGTGCGGGTTGCGACGATTCTCTGAGCATCGCAGCCACTTCGACGGCTGTCTCGAGTCTCAGTGGCGCCGGTGCCAACGGCGCGCTGTCGCGGGACGAGTGCCCAGGTGGTTTCGACACCTATCGATATTGACAATCATCGAATCATGGCACAAGCAAACACTGGGTGAACGCCACTGTGTCCTCTGGGACGTAACCGGCGGCCTATCACTCTGCTTGCGCGGTGCGCTGCGGCAGGACGCGGCGACGCAGCGCAAGCGACACGTAGACCAGCCCGACGAGAACAGGCACTTCGATCAGGGGGCCAACCACACCCGCCAGCGCTTGACCAGAGGTCGCGCCGAAGGTCGCGATGGCGACAGCGATAGCGAGCTCGAAGTTGTTGCCGGCAGAGGTGAACGCCAGAGTCGTGGTGCGCGGGTAGCCCAGTTTCAATGCTGCGCCGACCAGATAGCCGCCGGTCCACATGATCGCGAAGTAGGCCAGCAGAGGCAGCGCGATGCGCACCACATCCAGTGGCCGGGAGGTGATCTGGTCGCCCTGAAGCGCGAAGAGGATCACGATGGTGAACAGCAGCCCGTAGAGTGCCCACGGTCCGATCCGAGGCAGGAACGTCTTCTCGTACCACGTTCTGCCCTTGGCCTTTTCGCCGTAGCGGCGGGTCAGGTACCCGGCAACCAGCGGGATGCCGAGAAAGATCAGCACCGACTTGGCGATCTGCCACGTCGAGATGTTCAGTGAGGTCTGGTTCATGCCCAGCCAGCCGGGCAGCACCGAGAGGTAGAACCAGGCCAGCACCGCGAAAATCAGGACCTGGATCACCGAGTTGATGGCGACCAGCACGGCGGCGGCCTCGCGGTCGCCGAGCGCAAGGTCGTTCCAGATGATCACCATCGCGATGCACGGCGCGAGGCCGACGATGATGATGCCGGTGCGGTACTCGGGCAGATCCGGAAGGAACGCCCACGCGAGGGTGAACATCAGTGCGGGACCGATGACCCACACCAGGAACAGTGCTGCCAGCAGCATCTTGCGGTCGCGGGTGACGGTGTCGAGGCGGTCGTAGCGCACCTTGGCCAGCACCGGGTACATCATCACCAGCAGCCCTATGGCGATGGGCAGCGAGATCCCATCGACCTGCACTGCACCGATCGCGTTCCCCAAACCGGGGATGAGTCGACCCAGAAGCAGGCCAAGTCCCATGGCTGCGGCGATCCACACCGGTAGTAGCCGGTCCAGGGTCGAAAGCTTCGTCGCGACACGCGCGTCGGACTCGGATGAAGCGGTTGCCTCGGTCACGCTGACGCTCCTAATGGCGCTCCGCTGTGCACCCCGAGGGCCGCGGACAGGTTATGGACTGCCTGTGGTACGACGGCGTAGTACACCCAGGACCCCCTGCGCTGCGACGTCAGCAGGCCGGCGTCACGCAGCACCTTGAGGTGGTGTGAGATGGTCGGCTGGGAGACGTCCAGGCCTTCGGAAACGTCACAGACGCAGGCTTCGCCGCCTACGCGGCTGGCGACCGCGCTGAACAGCCGTAGCCGTATCGGGTCGGCCAGGGCCTTGAGTCTGATCGCAAGTTCGGCGGCCGCCTGGGCTGACAGGGGTTCGGCGAGCAGCGGTGCGGCGGCCGCACAACCATCGGTGGCTGCTGCTGAGCGTTTCGACACTCTTCGATATTGACAGCTATCGAATCCACTTGCAAATTACGGAGGGAACGATCACGGCTTCTCGCCGGGAAAGCCCTGCGGCGCCCACATTGATGCGACCCGGCGCACTGACGGCAGCCATCACGGTGCCGTTGCCTGGGCGTCACCGCAGCAACCAGTCTCACCGGCCACCGGCAGTGAACCGAAGAAGGTGTCCGAGTCGGCCAGCTTGGTGTAGACCTCCCAGCGCTCACCGCCCGGGCCGGTGACCCAAACCTTGTCCTGGGTGGCGAAGCAGCAGGTTGTGCCGATCTCTTCCTCGGTGAACATGCCCTCATCGCTCAAGCGAGAAATCTCGGCGTGCACCCGATCGCTGGACTCAACCTCCACTCCGAGGTGGTTGAGGCTGCCGCCGTGGCCAGGGTTTTCCAGAAGCACGAGCTTCAGTGGCGGTTCGGCGATGGCGAAGTTGGCGTAGCCCGGTTTGACCTTGGCCGGCGCGGTGTTGAACAACTTGGAGTAGAAGGTGATGGCCGCGTCGATGTCATCGACGTTGAGGGCCAGTTGGACGCGGGACATGGGATGCCTCCTGAAAACCTGTGCGACATATATCGAACTAATCGGACATGGCCCAGCATGCCACCTTTTCGATATATGTCAAGAGATATGGCATCATGGGTTCATGCCCAAGGCGTTGCCGTTGATCGATATGTCCTCGCCGGTTTGTTGCGCGCCGGTGGCGGCGGGGGTGATGAGTGACGACGACGCCTTGCAGGTGGCCTTGCGTCTGAAAGCGCTGGCCGACCCGGCGCGGGTCAAGATCATGTCCCTGTTGTTCGGCTCGGCGGAGGGTGAGGAGAACAGTCGAGATTTGGCCGCGGCGATCGGGGTCGGGGAGTCGACCGCCAGCCACCACCTCACGCAGCTGCGTAATGCCGGATTGGTGGAGTCGACACGTCGCGGGATGAGCGTCTATCACCGTCCGCACCGTGACGCGGTGGCTGCGTTGGTCGCCGTACTCGACCCGAATTGTTGTTCCTAGACGGCCTTTTCAGCGTCGACGGTGTGCGGCACCAGCTCTGCTATCAGCGCTTCGATCAGGGTCTTGATTTTGTCGCGGATGGGGCGCACAGCCTCCACGCCTTGTCCGGCAGGGTCTTCCAGTACCCAGTCGCGGTAGCTCTTGCCGGGGAAGAACGGGCAGGTGTCCCCGCAGCCCATGGTGATCACCACGTCAGAGGCTTCCACCGCGTCGGTGGTGAGAATTTTCGGAGTCTGATCCGAGATGTCGATCCCGACTTCGGCCATCGCCTCGACAGCGGCGGGATTGACCGCGTTGCCAGGGGCGCTGCCGGCCGAGCGGACTTCGATGGCGTCGCCGGCCAAGGCGGACAGAAATCCTGCGGCCATCTGTGATCGTCCGGCGTTGTGCACGCAGACGAACAACACGGACGGTTTCGTGCTCATCGGCAGGTCCTCTCGAAAGGGTCTGGTGTGATGGGGGAGTCGATGATGTCGAGCGCCAGGACCGCTGACAGTCGAGCGAGTGCGGACGGGATCGCCCAGTAGTACACCCACGTGCCGCGCCGCTCGCAGTCGAGCAATCCCGCTTCGCGCAGCGTCTTGAGGTGGTGGGAGACGGTCGGCTGGGACAGCTCGAAAAGCGGTGAGATTTCGCACACGCAGCACTGGCCGCCCTCGTGGCTGGCGATCAGGCTGAGCATGCGCAACCGCACCGGATCACCGAGTGCTTTGAACATCGGCGCCAACTCATCAGCCCAGTGCGAGTTCAGCGGTTGACGAGCCAGTGGGGGGCAGCAGGGCTCGCCGGGGGATGACGGCGCAGCGGACATACGTCTATATTGATGCTTATCAATACAGCCGTCAAACGGCGGAGGAGGACAACGTGCCAAAGATTTCTGTTTTCGAGCCGGCCTTGTGCTGCAACACCGGGGTATGTGGTGCGGATGTCGACCCGAATCTTGTTGCCTTTAGCGCGGATATGGCTTGGTTGATCGAGCAGGGTGCGGCGATTTCTCGCCATAACCTGGCCAACGATCCGCTGGCGTTCGCCCACGACGACGTCGCCAAGCGATTCTTGGAAATCGCGGGCTCGGCGGGGCTGCCGCTGGTGTGCGTCGATGGGGTGACGGTGCTGACCGGGCGTTACCCGAGTCGTGCCGAACTCTCCCTGTGGGCGGGCCTGGATGTGCCGGCCGCGGTGCCGGCCGGTGTGGTCAGTCTCGATGTGTCCGACACTTCCGCCGCAGCCTGCTGCCCGCCGGGGCAGTCCGACTGTTGCTGACAGTGTTGATCATCCAAGTGCAAAAGGTTGTGGCTTGTGACCGGTAACCGACTCCAATTCCTCACCGACCCGCCGCGATTTGTGTTCTTCACCGGCAAGGGCGGCGTCGGCAAGACGTCGATCGCGTGTGCGTCGGCGGTGGCGCTGGTCCGTGCCGGCAAGACGGTGCTGCTGGTGTCGACTGACCCGGCCTCCAACGTCGGGCAGGTGTTCGGTGTGCCGATCGGCAATGCCATCACCGAGATTCCTGCCGTGCCAGGCTTGTCGGCGTTGGAGATCGACCCCGAGCAGGCGGCATCGGACTACCGGGAGCGAATCGTGGGACCCGTCCGCGGTCTGCTGCCCGAGGCGGAGATCGCCTCGATCACCGAGCAACTGTCGGGTTCGTGCACCACTGAAGTTGCCTCGTTCGACGAGTTCACCGCCTTGCTGACCGATACCGACGGACCCGTGTCGCGGTTCGATCATGTGCTTTTCGACACCGCACCTACCGGGCATACGATCCGGCTGCTGCAACTGCCGGGCAATTGGACGGAGTTCCTCGCGGCCGGCAAGGGCGATGCCTCGTGTCTGGGCCCGCTGGCCGGCCTCGACAAACACAAAGCCACCTACGCCGCCGCGGTAGCCGCGCTGGCCGACCCCGGTCGCACCCGCCTGGTCTTGGTGACCCGTCCGTCGCGCTCGGCCCTACGTGAAATCGGCCGCACCCACAGCGAATTGGCGGCGTTGGGCATGAACCGGCAGTACGTCGTCATCAATGCCGTCATGCCGCAGACCCCGGGCGACAGTGACCCGTTGGCCGTCGCGATCACCCGCCGGGAGCAGGCCGCGATAGCCGACATCCCTGACGCGCTGCGTGCATTGCCCCAGGACCGCATCGACCTCAAGGCCGCCAACATGGTCGGCGTCGACGCACTCCAGACGCTGTTCGACACCACCGCCGTCGCCGATGCTGCCGTCGAGCCGGCCGGGATCGCACCCGTGGCCGACGTCCCGTTGGCTGGGCTCGTCGATGAAATCGAGCGCGGTGGAAAGGGGCTGGTGATGTGTATGGGCAAGGGCGGGGTCGGCAAGACCACCGTCGCTGCCGCCATCGCAGTTGCCCTGGCCGAGCGCGGCCACGATGTCCACCTCACCACTACCGACCCCGCGGCCCATCTGGCCGAAACGCTGCAAGGCGGCGTCGAGCGCCTGCAGGTGTCTCGGATTGATCCATCGGAGGCGAGCCGCGCCTACCGCGAGCGGGTCATGGACACGAAGGGCGCGCACCTCGACGAGGCGGGCCGCGCCACCCTCGCCGAAGACCTGCGCTCGCCGTGCACCGAGGAAGTCGCTGTCTTCCAAGCCTTTTCCAGAGTCATCCACGAGTCACGCACCAAGTTCGTCGTTGTTGACACCGCACCGACCGGGCATACGCTGCTGCTGCTCGATGCCACTGGCTCCTATCACCGTGACATTGCGCGTCAGATGGGGGACAGCGGGCACTACACCACCCCGCTCATGCGTCTGCAAGACCCGGACATCACCAAGGTCCTCCTCGTCACCTTGGCCGAAACGACGCCCGTGCTCGAAGCCGCGGACCTGCAACAGGATCTCGAACGAGCGGGCATCCAGCCCTGGGCGTGGGTGATCAACAACTCAGTGGCCGCCGCCGCGCCCACCAACTCCTTGCTCCGCCAGCGCGCCGCGGCCGAAGTCGACCAAATCGACACCATCCGAACCAAGTACGCCGCCCGATACGCCGTCATCCCGCTCCTGGCTGACGAGCCCGTCGGCATCCCCGCTCTGGAATCGTTGACAGCACAGGGGATCTGACACGGATCGGTCGTCAGGACACGGCATTTTGCTTCCGTGGCTACCTCCGCATCGAGGTCCGGCGGCAATGTGAAGTGACCGCGACCTGCAGAATGCAGCTGGCCTGGTCAGCCCGCTGCGATGGTGACGACCTCCCTGTTGGGCCGCTGTGGCTGCCCGGTGTGGCGGTTGATCGGCAGCGGCAATGGCTTCAAGGGGTGGCGGCGGATGTCGACAGTTTGGTAGGCCACCAACACCACTAACCCCGCGATGAGTACTGAGGAGGCGCCGGCGTTACCCCAGCCCAATCCGCCATGATCGGGGTTCCTGCTCAGGATATTGCCCACCTCGGCGCCCCACGGGCGGGTCAGGATGAAGGCGATCCAGAACAGCAACATCGGGTTGAGTTTGGTGAAGTAGTGCGCGGCCAGCAGTAGCAGCATCGCCGACGTCAGCATCAGCGCGGCGGGTCGCAGGGTACGCAGGCCGACGGGATGCGTTGGGAACACACGACGATTCAAAACAATTGCGCCACAGGGCAAAGGGGTAGGACTCAGCCCGGCCTATTCCGTTGCTATGAGCTGGTTGTCCATACGCTGGCGATCGGCGGTGTCGTGGCTGCCAGACCGGTTTTGGACAGCCCGTAGAGCTGCTCGACGGTGGACAGCACGCTGTAGTGATTGATCGGCTCCCCGTAGCTTCCCGGTCGGACGTCGGCGCCGTAGAGGATCGTCGAGACCTGGTTGCGTTCGGAGTCGTCGTCCTCGTCGAAGGTGACGATGAGCAGGCCATGGTTGGCCATCGCCCAGTTCGCATAGGGCGCGATGTTGGCGGCCAACCAGGTGTCTGCCTGGGCCACGCTGCCGTCATGCATGTCGTTGTCCAGGTTGGGGACGACGAACGACACTGTCGGAAGCTGGGGCCCGGCAGCGAATGAGGCGAACGGCATCGAGGCCGCCGCAGGCACATTGCTGAAATTCACCCACGGCGCATGCTTGCGGGCGTACTTCCCAGCCCCGCATACCGTCGACCCGACTGTGGGTAGGTCTTCGGCGAAACCCCCGAAACTGTATCCGGCGGCGATCAGTTCGGCGGCCAGATTCGGCGCTGGCCCCAATGCGAGGGGGCAGGCGTCCGAATCGACCCCGAAGGTGTTGCCGGCGAACAGTGCCAGGTAGTTGGGCTCACTCGGGTGGGCCACGGCGAACGACTGCGTCATCAGCGCACCGTTGGCGGCCAGCGCGTTGATGAACGGCGCGGACTTGTTGCCGACGATCTGCGAAGCGGCATGGTTCTCCTCCACCACGATGATCACGTGGTCATAGTGAGGAAGCTGGACTGCGGCCCCGGCCGGCCACTGCGCGGTCCACACAATCAGCACCGGCACGGACAGGATGGCCGTGAGAATCCGCAGCAGCATCGATCTACCTCGTCAGACTGCCGCGAACGGATCGAAGAAGGAAACGCGTCCGACGCTGTCCAAAGGGGTCGACACATCGGAGGGCCTCGAGAGATGCAAGCGGGCAATCGTCATGAGGCCAACCGTCCTTGTGCGCTTGGTCGGGTGTTTCCTGCATCAGATTAATGGGACTGGGCCGTCGCCACATGCCCCTTGGCCCTTCATCGTCGGCAGGTGTCGTCAGAGACGTATCCTTCTTCCGCGGGATCGCCAGACCTGAGCTCCCGGTCCGGATTGGGCCTCCTGGTGCGCAGCTGAAATGCTTTAGGAGCGAGCTGCTTTCATGCATGCGAGGATATCGCGCGCCGCGGGGACTACGACTCTTCGGCCAGCGCGGCACTGAGTCCACGGGTAGCCGCGGCGAGTTGTTCGCCCATCCGGGTGACGTCGGCGCCACTCATCGGCTCGGGGCTCGGAACCAGACTCAGGATCAAGGCAATATGGGAGTCCGCAGTCAGAACCGGCGAGTCGATATGGCTCACCTCGTAGGTTCGGTCTCTGTCCAGGCTGACCGGGAACCACTGCTCCTGATGGATCAGCTCGTCGGTCAACGCCTGCGCCAGCTCGCTGAGCCGGGTGGAGCGGACCTCCGCACTACGGACGATGAGCGCCAATTCCTGCAAGCGCAGGTCGGGCAACAGATGAAGACCGACCGCGTAGCCACGCTGTTCGGCCGCGGCGATGGCATCGCGGTATCGCTCGCGCACGTCGTCGGGCAGCGCCCCCAGCCACCGCTCCCGCGCGTGCGCCCCGGCCCAGGCCACCGTGGACGCACCATACGGCGGGCGGTGCGGGAACTGGGTACCGATCGGCATCGGATGGCCACCGCCGAGGCGGCTTCGAACTTGGTCGACGACGGTGGAGTGGTCGTCACCGACCGAGAAGGCGACGCAGTGCGCGCCGGTCGCGGCGGACAGTTCGATCATCGCCGACCGGGCCAGCGCCAGGGCCGGGTAGTGGCCCGCCGCCTCCCGGCCGATGCGGACCAGCGCGGGGCCCAGGTGATACGTCTTGCGAACGGGGTCGCGCAGCAGCCAGCCGGCCCGGAGTAGTTCCGCCAGCATCGAGTGGCAACTCGCCTTGTGAACGCTCAAATAGCGCGACACCTCGGCCAACGTCAGCCCGTCGCGTCCCTCGCCGGCTAGGTGCTCGAACAGATTGACGACCCGCTCGGTCTGCGGGGATGGGCGCGGTGGCATTCAACGATGGTCGCATAATGCGACTCCTTGCGGTGATATACGCGACCATGTGACGATGCCCACAATGAAGGACCTACGGGGCGCAGTGGCGGTCGTAACCGGGGGCGCCGGCGGGATCGGACGTGCCATGGGCAGGCGCTTCGGCCAAGAAGGCATGAAGGTGGTGCTGGCCGACGTCCTCGCCGAAACACTGAACGAGGCAACCCTGGCTTTGACGGACGACGGCATCGAGGCGATCGGCGTGGTCACCGACGTAACCGACTACTCCTCGGTCGAATCGCTCGCCAAGCAGGCCCTCGATCATTTCGGCGCCGTGCATGTGGTGTGCAACAACGCCGGCACCGGCGCGGTGTCCGAGGGGTACATGTGGGAACACGATCTTGCGGACTGGCGCTGGGGCATCGATGTCAACGTCCTCGGGGTCATCCACGGCATCAAGGCGTTCGTGCCGATCCTGCTCGACCAGGGCGAGGGCCACGTCGTCAACACGTGTTCGGGGAACGGCGGCTTTGCGCCGATCGCCCGCGGCGCAATGGGCGGCCCGGCCACCGCGGTGTACCCGATGACCAAGGCCGCCGTGCTGTGCCTGACCGAAAGCCTCTACACGCACTTGGAAATGACCGGGACCAGCGTCCGGGCCCACGTGCTCTTCCCCGGCGGCTTTCTGAACACCGGTATCTGGGAATCGTGGCGGCACCGACCGCAGCGGTATGCGGCCACTCAGGAACGCCGCACCGAGCTGCAAACCCTGGCCAACGTCGTCGCCCGCTTCGAAACAGCCGGCGCGCACGTGGAATTCACGCCGCTGGAGACGGTTGCCGCTCAGGTCATCGAGGGTCTCCGCACGGACAGCTTCTGGATGATGGGGCCACCCGCACCGTCCGATGACGTGGTGAGCAAGAAGGCGGCGTCGATCATCGCGCGTGGCGAACCCGACTACTTGGTGGACGTCCTCGGCAAGCACGCCGGGCACAGTGCCGAGAATGAAGGAGTAAACCGATGAGCGTCAACACCGTTCGCTATGGTCCGCGCCCACCCGAGGCGCGCGTCGATCACGAGATCGACGCCACCAAGGCACCCATCGCCACCGAGGCGGTCACCGTCACCTATCTCACCGATCCGGAGATCGTCGCCGCGGTTCTGCCCAAGCCGCTCCAACCGGCGGCCGAACCCCTGATCCGCGTCCAGTTGCAGCGGGTCCAGATCGAGGGTCGGCCGCCGTTCGGGTCGGCGGTGTTCTCGGTGGCGGCCCGGCACGGCGACGTCGACGGCGACTACCCGTTGTTCATGCCGCAGTCCACCGAGCAGTCCGTCACCGGTGGGCGCGAAACCTTCGGTGAGCCAAAGAAGTTGGCCGATATTCGAGTGGACCGCGACGCCGACGATGTCACCGCCACCGTCGCCCGGCTGGGATATCCGCTCGTCACGGTGAGCGGACGCGTCACCGGCCCGGCGGAGTTGCCGCCCGACCAGGTGAACACCGAGTTCTACTTCAAGTTCCTGCGTGCCCCCGACGGGGACGGCATCACCGATCCGCACCTGGTCTACGGCGAGTACCACCGGCATTACGAACTGTTGGAGAACATCGACGGCACGATCGAATTGGGGGAGTCGCCGCTGGACCCGGTGGCCGACATCGTCGTCCGCCAGCTCAGGTCGATCACATGGTGCCGACGGCGGACCGTTCAAGTCGGCAGGATTGCCGAGCGTGTGCCGGCGGAGTGGCTGTTGCCGTACGTCCACCAGCGCTACGACGACGTCGCTCTGCTCGCCGCGCCGAGGCCCGAGCCGACGCGGGTGTAGCGGATGGACCGGTACACCGTCATTTCAGCCGACTGCCACGCCGGCGCCGACCTGCTCGACTACCGCGACTATCTCGACCCGGGCTTCCGCGACGAATTCGACAGTTGGACAACGACATACGTCAACCCGTTCGCTGATCTCGCCGACGCCGACGCCGAACGCAACTGGGACAGCGATCGCCGCAACGCCGACCTGGACGTCGAGGGTGTCGCGGGCGAGGTGATATACCCCAACACCATTCCGCCGTTCTTTCCGTCGTCGAGCCTGGCGGCCACGCCACCGGAGACCGCCCGCGAGCTCGAGCTGCGCTGGGCCGGGCTGCGTGCGCACAATCGTTGGCTGGCCGACTTCTGCTCGCTGTCGCCCGAGCGGCGCGCCGGGGTGGGGCAGATCCTGCTGCAAAACCTTGACGAAGCGGTCGCCGAGGTTGCGCAGATCGCGAAACTCGGTCTGCGCGGCGGTGTTCTGCTGCCCGGGATACCGCCCGGAGCGGCCATCCCACAGCTGTACGCCGAGCACTGGGAACCGCTGTGGGCGGCGTGCGCCGAGGCCGGCCTCGTGGTCAACCACCACGGCGGCAATGCCGGACCCAGTCCTCTCGACGGGTGGGGCAGCTCATTCGCGGTGTGGGTGTACGAGACGCACTGGTTCGCTCACCGGGCGCTGTGGCACCTGATCTTCAGCGGCGCGATGGATCGTCATCCCGACCTCACCGTGGTTTTCACCGAGCAAGGTGCCGGCTGGATCCCGGCCACCCTGGAATCCCTCGACGTCGCCGCGGCCCGTTACGCGCGAGAAGGATCCGCGATCGCCCGGTTCGCCGGACCCACCGCGGGATCGCTGACCCTCAAGCCCAGCGAGTTCTGGGCCCGACAGTGCTATGTCGGGGCCAGTTTCATGCGGCCGGTCGAATGCGCCGAACGTCACGAGATCGGCGTCGACAGAATCATGTGGGGAAGCGACTACCCGCATCTGGAGGGAACCGGTTTCTTCACCCGAGAAGCATTGCGCTACACCTTCTCCGGTGTGGCACCCGAGGAAGTCGCGGCCATGCTCGGCGGTAACGCGGCGGCCGTCTACGGCTTCGACCTGACGGCGCTCCAGCCGCTGACCGACCGAATCGGCCCGACAGTGGCCGAGGTCGCCGAGCCGCTGACGGACGTGCCAGCGGGTGCGAGCAGCACCGTTTTCGAGCCCGACCCCATCCGTACCTGGTAATCGAAAGGCCCATCGTGAACAACGCTGCCCCGTACCTCATCATCTCCGCGGACACGCACGCCGAGCTTCCGACCGAGCGGTACCGCGACTACGTCGATCCCGAATACCGGGAGGACTTCGAGGCCTACCTCGCCGAGAAACAAGCCGCGGCGCAGGCCGGTGGGTTCATCGACGAGGAGTTCGCACAGACCTGGTTCGACGAACACGGCGAGGGCATCGCCGGCGGATGGGATGTCGCTCAACGGGATAAGGAGCTCGACGGGGACGGTGTGGCCGGCGAGGTCATCTTCCCCGACGCTGACGCGGTGACGGGCGTGGCGGGAGCTCCGTTCGGCGCCGGCCTGGGGCAGTCGGGCGACCTCGACCCGGGCCGGGCGATGGCCGGTGCGCGAGCCCACAACCGGTGGTTGTCCGAGCTGTGCAGTCACAGTCCGGAGCGGCGGGCCGGAGTCGCGGTGATCCCGATCCTGGCCGATGTCGATGCGGCGGTCGCCGAGATCACCCGAGCCGCCGAAGCCGTTCTGCGGGGCGGGATCCTGATCCCGGTGCTCTGGGGTGACTACCCGCCGTATCACGATCGTCGCTACGACAAGGTTTGGGCCGCCTGCCAGGACCTGCAGATGCCGGTGCACACCCACGTGGGTCCCGCTCCGAGTGCGGAGTACGGCGAGCACCTGGGCATCTACACCACCGAGGTGCGGTGGTGGGGAGCCCGGCCGCTGTGGTTCGCACTGTGGGCCGGGGTGTTCGAGCGGTTCCCCGCGCTGCGCTGGGGCGCCACCGAGTGCGGTGCGTTCTGGGCCAACGATCTGCTGTGGCTGATGGACACCCGCTTCCTCCGAGAGCACTCGGCGAAGAAGATGAGCCGAGCGCTGGAGGGTGATCTGACCATGCCACCCTCGGCGTACTTCGATCGGAACTGCTTCATCGGGGCCACCACGACCGAGCGTCGTGAGCTCGCGCGGCGCTACGAGATCGGTGTCCCGAACATGCTGTGGGGCAACGACTATCCGCATCCGGAAGGAACCTGGCCGAACACCCGGAAATGGCTGCGGCACGCGTTCTGGGACATCCCCATCGACGAGGCCCGGCAGATGCTGGGGCTGGCGGCGGCCGAGATCTACCACTTCGACCGCAAAGCTCTGGCTCCGCTCGTCGAGCGCATCGGCCCGACGCCCGACGACCTCGGGCAGGACGACGCGGTGAGCATTCCGAAGTGGGAGGCGGCGCGGCAGGCCGGGCGGCACTGGCTCACTGACACCGAACCCCTCGCCGACCTGGTGGAGAACTGATACATGGATTCGGCTGATCAGCCGCACCTGAAGGTGGAACGCGACGGCGAGGTCGTCGTGCTGACGATGAACAACCCACGGCGGCAGAACGCCCTCACTCCGTCGATGATCGCGTTGATGGCACAGGCGTGGGACGAGATCGACGCCGACGACGGTATCCGCGCCGCGATCCTGACCGGGGAGGGCTCGTCGTACTGCGTCGGCGGGGATCTCGCCGACGGGTGGATGGTCCGCGGGTCGTCAGCCGGCGGTGGCACGCCTGCGCCCGAGCGCAAGGCCGCCGGCAGCGTCATCACCGACGGATTGTTGTTGACCCGTTCGCTGGCCAAGCCGTTGATCGCCGCGGTCAACGGCGCGTGTCTGGGCGGTGGCTGTGAGATGTTGCAGCAGACCGATATTCGGGTCGCCGAAGAACATGCCGTGTTCGGGCTGCCCGAGGTGAAGTGGGGTCTGATCGCCGGTGCCGGGTCGACGGTCCGCCTTAAACGACAGATTCCTTACACCAAGGCCATGGAGATGATCCTGACCGGGGAGCCGTTGACCGCCGCGGAGGCGTATCACTTCGGACTGGTCGGGCACGTTGTCCCGACAGGTCGGTCGCTGGACAAGGCGCGGGAGATCGCCGCGAAAGTCTGCGCCAACGGTCCACTCGCCGTGCGCAATGCGAAGGCGTCGGTCCTGGCCAGTGGCTGGCTCGACGAGGCCGATGCCCGTCAGATCGAGCAGCGGCTCGTCGTGGAGGTCATGCGTTCCGAGGATGCCAAGGAAGGTCTCGCGGCTTTCGGCGAGAAGCGTGCGCCACGATTCACGGGACGGTAAGAGAGTGGGTATGGAACATACTGGGCCGCTCAGCGGTATTCGCGTTCTGGAGTTGTCGCTGGCGCTGACCGGCCCTTACATCGGTGCACTGTTTGCCGACCAGGGTGCCGACGTGGTGAAAGTGGAACGCCCCGACATCGGCGACATCCTGCGCTGGATCGGTCCGAGCGTGAACGGGTTGAGTGCGGTCTTCCGGGTCTGCAACCGCGGCAAGAAGTCGATCGCGGTGGATGTGCGAACCGACACCGGACGGGAGATCGCGCTCGAGTTGGCGGCGCAGGCCGACGTGGTGATCCAGAACTTCCGGCCCGGCGTGGCCGACCGGCTCGGTGTCGGGTACGCCGATGTCGTCGCGATCAATCCCGGCGTCGTCTACGTCTCGCTGACCGGTTTCGGTGAGGTCGGGCCCTATCGGGACCGCAGCGCATACGACACGGTGATTCAGGCTTACGGCGGTGTGGCGTCCAGTCAGGCCGCACCCGACGTCGGGGAGCCGATCTTTCTGCAGCAGGTGCTGGCCGACAAGGTCACTGCGCTGTATGCCAGCCAAGCCGTCACGGCCGCTCTGTTCGCTCGGGCGACAGGTCGCGGTGGACAACACGTGCACGTCTCCATGGTGGATGCGGTGGTGTCCTTCTTGTGGACCGATGCGGCCGGCAACGAGGTCCTGCTCGACTCGGACAACTCGCAGCCGTCCAGCTTCACATCGGGATTCAAGCCGTTCCACTTCATCGACGGGTGGGGTGTGGTGACCCCGATCTCGGATTCCGACTTCACCGGCATGTGCCGTGCGCTGGACGCGCCCGGCGCTGACGACCCGCGACTGCAGACCGCCGAGCTGCGAAACCAGCACCGCCCCTTGATGGCCGAGGTGATGGCAGCGTGTTACGCCGGCGCAGAAAAGCTGACGGTGCAACAAGCGACGGAGAGATTCGAAGCCGCCGACGTACCGTACGCGATGATCGTGCCGCCCGAGGAACTGCCCGACGATCCGCACGCCATCGCAATGGGGCTGTTCGAAGAACGTGACGACCCCGTGGTGGGGCGGGTGCGAATCCCGCGGCATCCCGCCCTCTTCGACGGCACTCCGGCTCGATTAGCCGGTCCGGCACCGAAATTGGGCGAGCACACCGAGGAGATCCTCGCCCAGGTGGGTCGCGTGGGCCAGGGGTCCGGCTTACGGGAATCCGGGGTCGTCGCCTGACCGCGGTCGGTTAGACCGCGACAGCCTCCAGAATGCTGATCGGACCGACGGTGTCGACCACTCGAGTCAGCCGGAACCCTGCCTTGTCGAGCAACTGACCGTACTCGGCCGCGGTGCGTTCGCGGGCGTTGGCGACGACAAGCATCTCGATGTCGACCCACTTACCGTGGAAATTCCTGTCGTGGTCGGGAATGACGAACTCGATCAACAACACTCGTGCGCCTCCACGAGCGGCGGTGCGGACGTTCTGCAGAATGCGGACCGCATCGTCGTCGGGCCAATCGTGGATGATGTGCTTGAGCACATAGGCATCGGCGCCCTCCGGAGCTGATTCGAAGAACGATCCCGGGTCGATGCGGATGCGGCGCTCGACCCCGTACTGGCGGAGCAAGGCAGGTGCGCCGGCCACCACCTCTGGCAGATCGAACAACACGCCGCGGGCTTGCGTCGCTGATTCGAGGATCGCCGCAAGGAGTCGACCATGACCGCCGCCGATATCGGCGATCGTGGCGAAGCGGTTGAAGTCGTAGGCTGCGACGACAGCGGAGACCGAAGACTCCGACAGCCCCGTCATGGCCTGGTTGAAGACTCCGGCGAGCGCCGGCTCATCGGCGAGGTACTCAAAGATCGGCTTGCCCCGCAACGCCGGAACCACTGCCGAGCCCGTCCGTATCGCCTGCGCGAGGTGGCTCCAGTGCTCGCGGTGTTGTGCCGACCCAACCCAACGGGCCATGCCTGCCATCGAAACGGGGGAGTCGGTGCGCAACGTCTCCGCGAGGGCGGTGAGTTCGTAGCGGCCGTCGCTGCGGTGCCGGAACACACCGACACCGATGAGCGCCCGAAGCGTTCGGCGCAGTGCGTCCTGGTCGACATTCAGTCGCCGCGCGAGCTCTTCGCCGGTCGCGGGCCCGTTCGCCAATTCATCAGCGATGCCGAGTTCGGCTGCAGCGGAGATTAATTGGGCAGTCCAGGCCCCCATGATCAATTCCATCATCGAG
Source organism: Mycobacterium sp. (assembly GCA_021732005.1). Classification (GTDB taxonomy): domain Bacteria; phylum Actinomycetota; class Actinomycetes; order Mycobacteriales; family Mycobacteriaceae; genus Mycobacterium. The sequence continues at coordinate 38,463 of JAKFVT010000057.1, forward strand.
GCCGCCGGGGGCGCGGCGCGTTGGTGGATCCGGTACAGCGCATGACGGGCCCGTTCGATGGCCCGGACGATTTTCGTCGGTGGTGCTTTGGTGGACGTCACGGGACCATCCCTTCTCGGTTGCTCACGGAGCCGACAAGCGTCCGAACCGTAACCCCGCTCGCCATTTAAAGCAAGTAGGTACTTGCATTAAGATTCGGGTGTGCCCAAACGCATCGATGAGGACGGCCTGTTCCGGACAACGGTCGCGGTATTCGCCGAATGTGGCTACCGGGCCACCACGACCCGGGAGATCGCGACGCGGGCGGGTGTCAACGAAGCGACGTTGTTCCGCCGCTACGGAGCCAAGGCGGCTCTGATCAATACGGCCTTGACGCACGTATTGGCGGATTCGTCGTTCGCGAGCGTGGCGATCAGTGACGATGTCACAGCGGATCTCACCGCGCTGGTGCGGTCGTACGTCGAGACCGCGCAGCAGTATGGCGGTGCGGTCGCGACGCTTCTCGCCGAGGTGCCCCGGAATCCGGAACTGCGCGAGGCGATTGCGGCGCTGATGCCCAATCTCGTCAACGCCGCCGGAGTGATCGCGGCGCATCAAGACGGCGGGCGACTGGCGGCGGGCGACCCATTGCACACGGTGGCGGCGTTGATCGCACCCCTGCTGGTGTTCGGCCTCTGGGCGCGCACCGGGGCGCCTCCCGCGGTTCCCGACCTCGATGCGGCCACAGTGGTCGCTGATTTCCTGGACGGGCATCGCGCCCGCGGCTAGTCGCTATGGGTGGTCGGCAGGCCGAGTTCATCCGCCGGTGCGCTGAGGTAGCGCTGAACGCTCGGACCGATGAGGGTCACCACTTCGTCGGCGGCCAGTGTCGACAGCGGCGGCACCCGCATGACGTACCGCAGCATCGCCGTGCCGACGAGGCTCGTGGCGGCGAGCATCGCCCGAAGTCGCGCATCGTCGGCGCCGCCCAAGGCGTCGGTGACCGCGGTCATGACATAGCTGTGCAAGAACTCCCGAAATGCCTCGTGCGCATCACTGTTCGAGGTCGCCGACTGCAGCATCGAGACCATGCTCGCAGCGGTATCGGGCTGCTCCCAGATACTCAGGTACGCGCGGACGATGCGGAACCCCAACCCGTCATCATCGTCGGCCGTCAACTGGTCGGTGAAGAGTTCTGGGTCGAGAACCAGCTTCATCGACTCGCGGAAGAGTTCCGCCTTCGAGCCGAACAGATACAACACCATCGACGGGTCCACATGGGCTTCGTCGGCGATCGCGCGCAGCGTCGTCTTCTCGTAGCCGTGTTGAGCGAACTGGTTCTTGGCCGCGCGCAGGACCACGTCCCGGGACACGGGTTCGCCATTGCGTCTGCCGCGTCGCTTGTCCATCGCTGCACGTGAAGGCATGTCTGACCATATCATTTCAATAGCCATTGAATTATTGGCGTGCGCGGTTTACGCTCTGCTCATGATTTCATCCGTCGTTGAAAAAAATGCAAAAGCTCGGCCCGGGCATGCGGCGGAGCCGGCACGCGGGGGCGTGGGGGCCACGCGCGCGATGGGGATCGTCGTCGGCCTGTCCGTGGTGGTGGCGGTGTTGGCCATCGCATTCGCGCTCCCGGCCGCCCGTAGCAGGCCGCACGACCTACCGGTCGGCGTAGCTGGTCCGCACGCCGGCGAGATCGCATCCCTCCTGCAGCAGAACACTCCTGGGTTGTTTCGCGTGACTGCCTACCCCGACGAAGCGGAGTTGCGGGGCGCCATTCGTGGCCGGCACGAGTATGGCGGCGTGGCTCTCGGGCCTGCCGGTCCCGTCCTGCTCACCGCCACTGGTGCCAGTCCGGCTGTGGCTCAGGTGCTTTCCCAGCTCGGCGGTCAGCTCTCGAAAGCGACCGCAGTCCCACTGCGGACGGAGGACGTTGCGCCCCCGACTGCCGGGGACCCACGCGGAGCGGGGCTGATCGCCTCTGGTCTGCCCATCACGATCGCGGGCTTACTGCCGGCAATCGTGCTGGTGCTGCTGCTGCCGAACTGGATATGGGTGAGAACCATGGCACTGCTGACATTTTCAGTGATCGCGGCGTTGGCGATCACCGCGGTCCTGTTGTGGATCGTTGGTTCACTCGACGGGAACGCCGGAGGTGTCGCCGCCGCTCTGATGTTGGGCCTGAGCGGTGCCGGCCTGGCCGTGCTGGGGCTGGGTACGTTATTCGGGCGCATCGGGCTGGCGCTCGGTTCGGCGTTGGCGCTGCTGCTGGGAAACCCACTCTCAGGCCTGGCCAGTGCGCCGGAAATGCTGCCCCGAGGCTGGGGCGAACTTGGCCAGTACCTTCCTCAGGGAGCGACGGCGACGCTGCTGCGTTCGACCGCATTCTTCAACGGGGCGGGAGCCGGCGCCGCGGTCACGGTGTTGGTCGTCTGGGCAATCGGAGGCGCGGCCCTGATCGGGATCGCGCTCCTTCGGTCCGCGGCACGGCGCGTTTCGAGCGCCCGGCCGTTCGGCGGCCCAGTTGTCTGGCTGGGTGCCGGCGCGATCACCGTCGGCATCGGCGCCGCGCTGGCGCAAGGTTCTCCGGTAGCGAACGCCGACACCGGGCACAGCGGCAGGAGCGACTCCGGTGGCAACGCCGGACCTGCCGCACCCGCCCGTCATGGCGACGCCGTCAAGATCAAGGCGCCGAGGACAATTCGGTCATCTGGCAGCGCCTACCGCACCACGCCCGCGGGCCCGCCCACGAAGGACCTCCACCCGCATGACGTACTGGGCTGGATCCGCCGCGAGTTGCGCTACACGCTGTTCAACAAACCCCCGGTGATCGCGCCCGTTCAACATTCAGAGGACCCCGTTACCGGTGTCGTCACGGGTGATCTCCACGGCACCAATGGATCTGGGTTTGGAGTGACCTACACAGCCGGTCAACCCGACAATGCTACGGTCGACGTCAACCCAGACGGCACCTTCACCGTCACTCCCGACGCGACCACCGCACACCATGGCGGGTCGGTGAGCTTCACCATCACCGCCGACAACGGCAACACGTACCGGCTGCCCGGCGTGCTGGGCCGCATCCAATCCATCATTCACTACTACGCACAACGATTGGGCATCAGCGGCCGCGACACCACAACTACGGTGGTGACCGTCGATGTCGCGTCTATCAACAAGGCACCGTCCATCAGCGGGTATTCGGACGCCACGTCCTCGATCGACGGCTCGGTCTCCGGCCAGATCCAGGCCGCTGATCCCAACCAGGACAGCCTTCATTTCAGCGGATCGACGACGAGCGCAGGCGGGGGAGCCGTCACCATCAACTCCGACGGTTCGTTCAGCTACGCGCCGACGTTCCAGATGCGCCACGCCGCGGCCGCTGACAACGCACCCGACACGGCGACCGCCGACAGCTTCACGGTCACCGTCAGCGACGGCTACGGCGGTTCCGCCACCCAGACCATCACGGTGCCGGTGAGTGCAGTCAACCGAAACCCCAGCGGCGGCACGATCACCGACTTCGCCGTTGATGACGTCATCGGTTTCGTCTCCGGATCCGTCACCGGGGTCACCGACCCGGACTCGGATCTGTTGAGCTACAGCGCGAATCCGACCACGACCGGAGGCGGCGTCGTCGACGTCTACGGGGACGGCTCATTCACCTACAACCCGACTGCCGACCAACGGCACCTCGCGGCGGCGTTGGGCGCCCCGTTCACCGTGACCCACGACAGCTTCACCATTTCGGTCTCCGATGGTCACGGCGGCAGCACCGCGATCACGATTGTGGTCCCGGTTCCGCCCGAGGCGGACGAACCTCCCACCGGGGTCGCGGCCGGCTGACGGCGGCCATTGTCGAGAACGGACACAGTGGCCGAATAAGGGACTAGAGTTCGCTCGCCGGTCGAGGAGTCTCGAAGACGGAAGGGTGGCCCCACGATGACGAGGTACCTACCGGGAGCTGCCGGGGCGCTGACTGCGCTCATGGCCATCGGTTCGACACTGGTGAGTCCGACTGCATCGGCCATGCCCGCGTGCACATCCGATTCGCTTGCTCTCAGCACCAGCGCGCCCGCGTCGCCCGGTGACGCGACGCAGATCCACTTCGACGTGATCTTCACGAACATCTCGCCTCAGCCGTGTGACCTACAGGGGTATCCCGGCGTGGATCTCATCGGTCCCGACGATCCGATGTGGGGTCCGGACTATCAGTTGCCGCAACAAGCCGACGCCGCAGTGCCGATCACGCTCCCACCGGGTGCCTCCGCCGGTAGCCGTCTCACGTTCCTGGCGGACCCCAACGGCTGGGTGCCGGACACCATCGCGGTGACTCTGCCGAATTCGCCTGGACGCATGGAAGTTCCCTGGATCGCCGGCCGGGTACCCGTTGCCCGACAGGACGCAGCGAGCCACCCGGGGACGTACATCGGACCGCTGCGACCAATGACCGACTGATGGACGCGCGGGAACTCGCGGCCGAGCTCAGCCATCCGGGCGCTCGACAACTGCTGTCGGGGGCGATGGCTCGGCTCGCCTACAACGGACACGACGGCTTTCCGCGGGTCATTCCCGTCGGGTTCCACTGGACCGGTGAGAGGATCGTGGTTTCGACGGCACCGACCTCGCCGAAAGCCCGGGCGTTGGCTTCCCGGCCGCAGGTCGCCGTAACCATCGACGGCGGCTCGTCTCCGGAGCAAGCCAAGGCGCTGCTGGTGCGGGGCCTGGCCACCCTGGAAACAGTCGACGGCGTCACCGAGGAGTACCTCACCTCGGCGCGAAACACCATGGGCGGCGCCGAACTCGCCGAGTTCGAACGCAACGTGAAATCCACCTATCCGCAGATGGTGCGCATCTCGATCGAGCCGGTGTGGGCCCGCTTCTACGACTTCGGTGCAGGCCGTCTGCCCAAGTTCCTGTCGGACCTGATGAACGACAGCTAGCCAGTGATGCTCTGCTCGTAGCTGAACACGTTGGCGGGGTCGTAGGTCGCCTTGATCTGACGCAGCCGCTCGACATTGGCGCCCCAGTAGGCGCGCTCCCAGTCCGGCATGCCGGCGTTGGGCACGTTGACGTAGGCGCCATTGACGTAGGGCGCCAACGCTTCAGTGAGCTCTGCGACCCACGCGAGAACCGCCTTGGTCTCATCATCCGAAGCCGGCGGGCCGCCGCGAACACCCCAACCTGCGCCCGGTTCGGCGTAGTACAGCGCGCCGCGGTGCGCGAACGCCGAACCGCCCGCGGGCTCACTGTCGGGCAGTGCGCCACCAAACGCATTGGTGAAGTAGTTGCACCCCGCCGGGGCCTTCGCCATGAACTCGGCAATGATGCGCACCGCATCGGACGGCAAGGGCTCCGTCATGAACTGCGAGGCGAACTTCCAGTTCGCCGGTTCTTCTGTGATGGGGATCTGGAACCCTGCGTAGATCTCCGGCCACGTCGCGTCCTGCACGACGATGTCAGGGCTCCCGATCGACAGCATGGGCGAAAGAAGCTGCAGCGCCTCAGCTTCCGACCCGCCGGCGAGCAGGGCATGTAACCCGACCTTGTCGCCCTCGATCTCCAGCTGACTGGTCAGCCGACGGTCCACGTACGGCGCGAACTGCTGCCAGGACTCGAACACCGCCTCCAAATCGTCGAAGCCGGGCCACGTGGCGACGACGAAGATCGCTTGGGCCAGAGGATGAACACGATACGTCAACGACGTGACGATGCCGAAATTTCCGTTGCCAGCACCCCGCAACGCCCACAACAGGTCAGGGTTGTTCTGTTCGTCGGCGACGATCACCTCGGCGCCGCCGTCGGCAGAGGCGACGACGATCTCGACCGCCAGCAGGTTGTCCGACGCCATTCCGTAGTTGCGTGTCAGCAGGCCGAAGCCCCCGCCGAGCGTCGCACCGACCAGTCCGACGCTGCCTTCGGTTCCGGTGGGTGCCGCGAAGCCCGCCTCGCCGAGTCCGGTGACCGCCTCCAGTTGATTGAGTCCCGCGCCGACGGTAGCCGTCAGGGCTTGCGCATCGATCGTCACCGACTTCAACCCGCTGACGTCGATCACCACGCCGTCGTCGACGCCCGACCAGCCCTCCAGGGCATGGCCGCCGCTGCGCACCCGGACGGCGAGTCCCTGCTGGCGTGCCCAGGTCAGCGCGTTGACGACATCATCTGTGCTGCCGGCGAATACGACTGCCTTGGGACGGTGGGTGAAGAAGTGGTTCCAGCCTCGGCTGGCATCGGGGTAGTCGGCGTCACCGGGGTGCACCACCCGGCCGGTGAGTACAGCAGTCATGATCACTCCACTTCCGCGAACATGTTGGGGTCCCCGGGCTCTTCCTCGAGCACCGAGCGATTGAACTTCCACATGTAGAGGAAGTACAGGCCGCCGGCCGCGGACAACCCGAAGGCCAGCACGATGGGCGCCCAACCCGGGGACGTCGTGATCACCACGAAGAGTGAAATGACCACCCAGACCAGCGCTCCGATCGCGACAGGCCACTCCCAGCGCCCCAGGTCGAAGCCGCCCGGCTTGCTATCGAGCTTGTGACGCGTCGCGAGATACAAGATGATCGTGAACAGGTAGGGGAGCATCGTGACGATCGCGCCGGCCATGATCAGTTGCAGCAGTGCATCTCCCGGCATGACCGCCATCAGGATCACGCCGACGGCCAACACCAGGAATGTCGCGGGGATCGGTGTGCGGGTGCGCGGGTTGACCCGGCCCATCACCTTGTGGGCGGGAAAGCGCCCGTCACGCGACATCGCGTAGATGTAGCGGGCTCCCGACACCATGGCAACCAAGGCGGCTCCGAAGAATGCCAGCGCGATCGCGGCCAGCAGCGGCCGCTCGAAGCCAGGCCCGAAGCGCTGGTTCATGATCTCGGCGACCGGTGATTCGGTGTTGGAGACTTTGGCCATGTCGGTGATCGACACGGTCAGGATGATCACGAACACCATCCCCAGCACCGAGGCCGCGATCACCGAGCCGATGATCGCCCGCGGAACGGTGCGCGTCGGATTCTTGGCCTCCTCAGCCATATTCGATGCCGTCTCAAAGCCCACCAAGGTCGACAACCCCATGATCGAAGCCGCCATCAATCCGCCGCCGATGACCCAGAAGTTCGGGTTGCCTTCGGTGATGCCGCGCGAGAACAGGTTCGCAGGTGCGGCGTTGCCGCTCACCATGATTGCGACGGTCAGGGCTACCCCGATGACGAGCAGGATGCCCAGTTCGACGCCAACCGACAGCGAGTTGACCCAACCGACGATCCGCGTCGCTGCGACGGCCAGAATGAATTGAATTATCAACAGCGCCACGGTCATCACGCGCGCGGTGGTCTCACTGGGCTCCATGCCGAAGAGCGGCATCAGGCACTGGCTGGCCAGGGCGTTGTCGATGGTGACCGGACTGGCGACCGCACTCAGAACGGCCAGCCAGCCGAAGGCCCACCCGAGTTTCGGGCTGGCCAGCCGCGACGCCCATGCGTAGGACGATCCGCTGAGCGGGATGCGCGCGGCGAATTGCGCGTACACCAACGCCACCAGGATCTGTCCGATCGCGACGATGGGGAACAGCCAGATGCCAACCGGCCCGGAATCCCGCAACACATCGTCATAGGTGGCGAAGATTCCCACCGCGACCGACAGGGAAGCGAACGAAATGGCAAACACCTGAAAGCCATTCAGTGTTCGCTTGAGTTCCGGCTCGTAGCCGCAGTCTTCGCAGAAGTCGTCGGCGGCTTCGTCGCCGGTGAGAACTTGTGTCACGTGCTTCACCTTGCTGTTCGGTGTAGGGGGACTTTAAGCCGTCGAATGCAATTACTTGCCGTTATGGGTCGTACTCGTGTGAAGGGCGCCAGCGAGGTGGCCGGCGCCCGGGACGCTGTCGTCGCCGTGGATCGGGATCGGGTGATCCCGCGGGACGACCTCCTGGTCACCGCGATCGTGGGACTGAAGTTGGTGGGTGCCGGTCGCCAGTGCCGAGGAATCGGCCTGCGCCAGACCGGTGCCGATGCCCAGCGCAGCAGCGCTGATGCCGCCGAGGAGTGCGCCGTAGGCGGCCAACTTTGTGATGCCGGTGATCGTGTTCATGCGGATCAACGTATGGCGCATGACCACACCGGATCTTCGGCCGAACTATGTGTTCTGGGCGGCAGCGTATGGGTCAAATGATGTAGGCCGTCCATGACGCGACATGAACATGACATGGCCCCGGTGTGACTGTTCGGCAAGCCGCTCGGCGATTCACGCGTCCGTAGACCCGAAAAAGGTTATGAATCAACGGTGAGCAACCACCACGTGAACCTGACCCCGCAGGAAGACGAGCTGATCGGCGAGAGCCAACCTGAAGCGCTGGCCCGCATGGACGCCAAGCAATTGAAGGATCTGCAAAGCCGGCTCCGGCAGGCGCGGGAGAAGAACTTCAGTCTGTTGCGACGCCAGGGCGCGGCTCGAGTGGAGGCCGAGGGTGGCCGCGGCGCCGCGCAGCCGGCCAATGAGAAGCGTTCGGACAAGGTGGAGGTCTTCGATGAGGCGCTGCTTCGGGTGACCGAGCGTCTCGACGCCGTCGCCGAGTAGCAGCTACCGGGCGGGATCGCCCGGGCGCCCGCCCCGCCCACCGATGCCGCCGTTTCCGCCGGAACTTCCGTTGGGCGGACTTCCGGCCCTGGCGCCTCGACCAGCTATGGTTCCGCCGACGCCCAGCCCGCCGTTGGCCCCTGAGCCTCCGGCACCGCCAGGCCCGGAGTTACTGTTTCCGCCCTTGCCGCCAAAGCCGCCCGAGCCGCCGACAATGCCGCCGTTCCCACCGCCGCCTCCGCTGCCGCCCTGGCCGCCGGTGCCGGTGGTCGCGCTGCCGCCCTGACCCCCGGCACCGCCTGGGCCGCCCGAGATTCCGCCGGCACCCCCT
>JAKFVT010000049.1 GCA_021732005.1 Mycobacterium sp.
GACAAAAAGACACCAAACACTTGGCATCAAAAAACCGCACCCCAACACGGGGGTATCAGAATGCGGCAAAAAACAACAACAAACAAAAACCACCAAACACACTATTGAGTTCTCAAACAACACACCCGGCCGACGACCGCCAGCAGGCAACCCTGCCATCTTACTCGATGTTGTTGGCTTGTCAACTTGCCGCTGCCTCCCCATCGCTGGGGCCGGCGCGGCTGGCCGACTGCCTACATTACACGCGTTCTATCTCAGCTCCAAGTCGCACAAGGTTTTCCACGAAGAGCGGGTAGCCCCGGTCGATGTGAAACACGTCGTGAACTTCGGTTTCGCCGTCAGCGACCAGCCCGGCCAGCACCAACCCGGCGCCGGCCCGAATGTCCGAACACCACACCGGCGCACTCGAGAGCTGCGGGATCCCCCGCACCACCGCGTGGTGACCGTCGGTTCGGGCGTCCGCACCCAGGCGGATCATCTCCTCGACGAACCGGAACCTCGCCTCGAACACGTTCTCGGTGATCATTGACGTCCCGTCGGCGATCGACGCCAACGCGATCGCCATCGGCTGCAGATCGGTGGGAAAGCCCGGGAACGGCAGCGTGGCCACATTGCCGGCCTTCGGACGGTCGTACTGCACCACCCGGAACCCGTTGTCGTGCTGGGTGACGGTGGCGCCGGCGTCGTGCAGCTTGTGCAGCACCAGCTGAAGGTGAGCCGGGTCCACCCCGGTGACCGCGATGTCACCGCGGGTCATCGCCGCGGCGATCCCCCACGTCGCGGCCACGATGCGGTCGCCGATCACCCGGTGCTCGGCGGGGTGCAGCCGCGGGACGCCCGTGATCGTCAGTGTCGACGTTCCGGCGCCTTCGATCTGGGCGCCCATCTGGCAGAGCATTTCGCAGAGGTCGACGACGTCGGGCTCGCGGGCCGCGTTGTGGATCGTGGTGACTCCCTCGGCCAGGACCGCAGCCATCAGGATGTTTTCGGTCGCCCCCACCGACGGGAACTCCAGCTGGATCTCGGCGCCGTGCAGGCGCTCGGCGGTGGCCACCACGCAGCCGTGCTCGATCGTGCAGTCGGCGCCGAGCTGCCGCAGCCCCGCCTGATGCATATCCAGCGGGCGCGAACCGATCGCGTCGCCACCGGGCAGTGCGACCCGGGCGCGTTTACACCGCCCGACCAACGGGCCCAGCACGCAGACCGAAGCCCGGAACTGGCGCACCGCGGCGAAGTCGGCCTCGTATTTGGGCTCGTCGGGTGAGGTGATCCGCACGACCGAACCGTCGAGTTCCACATTGGCGCCGAGGCCGCGAAGGACCTCCGCCATCAGCGGTACGTCAAGAATGTCGGGGCAGTTCGTGATCGTTGTGGTGCCCTCGGCCAGCAGGCTGGCCGCCATCAGCTTCAGAACGCTGTTTTTGGCGCCCCCAACGGCGACTTCGCCCGACAACCGGTTACCACCGGTCACCACGAAACGCTCGCCCACGGCCGTTAGTTTAGTGGAGGCAAGGCCCTGCACCGTGCCACCTGGCCGGTACGGTTTTACCCATGGCAGTACACCTGACCCGCATTTATACCCGGACCGGCGACGACGGCACTTCGGGACTGAGTGATTTCTCACGGGTGGACAAGAATGACCCGCGGCTGATCGCGTACGCCGACTGCGACGAGGCCAATGCCGCCCTCGGAGTGGCCGTCGCACTGGGCCAACCCGACGACGACCTGCGCAAAGTACTTGTGCAGATTCAGAACGACTTGTTCGACGCGGGCGCCGACCTGTCCACTCCGGTCGTCGAAAACCCGGAGTATCCGCCGCTGCGGATCACCGCCCCGTACGTGGAGCGACTCGAGGCGTGGTGCGACCAGTACAACGAAAACCTGCCGGCCCTGAACTCGTTCATCCTGCCCGGCGGGACCGCGCTGTCGGCCCTGCTGCACGTCGCGCGAACGGTGACTCGGCGCGCCGAGCGCTCGGCGTGGGTCGCGATCAAGGCCTATCCAGACACCGTCAGCCCACTGCCGGCGCGCTACCTCAACCGGCTGTCCGACCTGCTGTTCATCTTGTGCCGGGTGGCCAATCCCGGCGGAGACGTGCTGTGGCAGCCCGGCGGTGGCAAAGCCGAAAAGCCTGCGAAGAAATAGCTCAGGCCGTGCGGCGCCGCGCCCGCGGCGACGGACTCGATTCCACCCAGGACAAAAACGCCGTCAGCGCCCCGCGGTCCAGCGCCATCTCGTACCCGCGGCCGCGTTCGCCGGTGGTGTCGTGCAGTTCCAGCACGACGATCGCGTCGGACATGATGTCGAACTCGTCGCCGCGCGGACCGCGCCGGGCGATGACCTCCAGCCCACGCCGGCTCAACCGGCGATCCGGCCACCACCGCAGACTCGACAACCGATAGAACCGGGCCTCATCACCGCGATAACGGATCACCCCGTGCCGCCAGCCCTGCCCGCCGACCGCTGGGGTGTCACGCAGAATCGCCGCCGTCCCACCCTGCCGGAGCTTCCACAACCGGTAGGTCAGGGCCACCACGACAAGCCCCAGCACACTGACCAGCGCGACCATGAAGATCATCGGCGCGCTCATCAGTCGCTGGCTCTCGACTAGTCGATCTGGCCTAGGGCGCGCAGACGCGCCCGACCCCGGGCAGCGGTCTGCGGATCGTCGGACCCCGCGTCGGACTTGGCGGCGTCCGCGTCGATCTCGGACTCGAACTCCGCGGACTCGGCGAGGATCGTCACGCCCTCCTCGGTGACCGACAGATAACCGCCGTCGACGGCGATCCGCAGATCGTCCTCGCCCTCCCGCTCGACACGCACCATCGCGTCATCGACGAGCTGTGCCACGAGCGGGATGTGCCGAGGCAGGATGCCGATCTCGCCCGACGTGGTGCGGGTGAAGACGAACGTCGCCTTACCCGACCAGATCTTGCGCTCGACGGCGACGATGTCGACGTCCAATTCGGCCATCTCACATCACCTTTCGCGTCGGTAAGGTCACAGCTTGGCGCCGAGGCTCTCGGCCTTCTTCGCCAGATCGTCCAGACCACCGATCAGGAAGAACGCCTGCTCGGGCAGGTGGTCGAACTCGCCCTTGGCCAGCTTGTCGAACGCCTCGACGGTCTCCTTGAGCGGAACCGTCGAACCGGGCTGGCCGGTGAACTGCTCAGCCGCCATCATGTTCTGGCTCAGGAAGCGCTCGATCTTGCGGGCGCGGTACACCAGGACCTTGTCCTCTTCGGAGAGCTCGTCGATACCGAGGATCGCGATGATGTCCTGAAGATCCTTGTAGCGCTGCAGGATCCGGATGACTTCCTGGGCGACGCGGTAGTGCTCGTCGCCGACCACGCTCGGGTGAAGGATCGTCGAGCTCGACGCCAACGGATCCACCGCCGGGAAGATGCCCTTGGAGAACACCGCACGGGACAACTCGGTGGTGGCGTCCAGGTGGGCGAACGTGGTGGCCGGCGCCGGGTCGGTGTAGTCGTCGGCGGGCACATACACGGCCTGCATCGAGGTGATCGAACGGCCACGCGTCGAGGTGATGCGCTCCTGGAGCTCACCCATCTCGTCAGCCAGGGTCGGCTGGTAACCCACGGCGGACGGCATACGGCCGAGCAGCGTGGACACCTCGGAGCCGGCCTGGGTGAACCGGAAGATGTTGTCGATGAACAGAAGCACGTCCTGGCCCTGCTCGTCGCGGAAGTATTCCGCCATCGTCAGCGCGGACAGCGCGACACGCATACGCGTGCCCGGCGGCTCGTCCATCTGACCGAACACCAAGGCGGTGTCCTTGAGCACGTTGGCGTCCGCGAGCTCGACCCAGAGGTCGTTGCCCTCACGGGTGCGCTCCCCCACGCCGGCGAACACCGAGGTGCCACCGAAGTTGCGGGCGATGCGGTTGATCATCTCCTGGATGAGCACGGTCTTACCCACGCCGGCACCACCGAACAGGGCGATCTTGCCGCCACGCACGTACGGGGTCAGCAGGTCGACGACCTTGAGGCCGGTCTCCAGCATCTCGGTACGCGGCTCGAGGTCGGCGAAGGCCGGCGGCTTGCGGTGGATGGACCAGTGCTCGAAGTCCTTGCCGTAGCCCGGGTCGTCGAGGCAGTCGCCGAGGGCGTTGAACACGTGGCCCTTCACCCCGTCGCCGACCGGCACGGAGATCGACGCGCCGGTGTCGGATACCTCGACGCCACGCACCAGGCCGTCGGTCGGCTGCATGGAGATGCAGCGCACCAGGTTGTCGCCCAGGTGCTGGGCAACCTCGAGGGTCAGAGTCTTGGCCAGCGCGCCGAAGGTGATCTCGGCGTGCAACGCGTTGAACAGGTCGGGCACTGAGCCGCGCGGGAACTCGACGTCCACCACGGGGCCGGTGATGCGGACAACGCGTCCGGCGGTCTTGGTCTCTACGGCAGCAGTCATTCTCTTCGCTTCCTAAGCTTTCCGTGGCTTCTATTTACTTGCGTCGGCCAGCGCGTTGGCGCCACCGACGATTTCGCTGATTTCCTGAGTGATCTGCGCCTGACGTTCGCGGTTGGCCGCCAGCGTGAGTGCCTTGATCAGATCGTCGGCGTTGTCGGTCGCCGACTTCATGGCGCGCCGACGAGACGCCGACTCCGACGCCGCCGCCTCGAGCAGCGCTGCGTAGACGCGCGTCGCGATGTAGCGCGGCAGCAGTGAGTCGAACAACTCCTCGGCATTGGGCTCGAACGAGAACAGCGTCTGCGGGCCGGATTCCGGTTCGCCGACGTACTCGACGACCATCGGCGCGATCCGCAGCGCCGTCGCCGTCTGCGACAGCATCGACTTGAACTCCGTCGACACGATGTGCAGTTCGTCGACACCGAGGACGCCGTCGGCGCCGGCCTCGTCACCCTCGTCGTCGACACCGGACATGAACGCCGTCACCAGGGTGTCGGCGATGTCCTTGGCATGCTCGTAATCGGGCCGCTCGGAGAAGCCGGTCCACGACTCTTTGACCTCGCGCTGGCGGAAGCTGTAGTAGCCCAGCGCTTTCCGGCCCACAGCGTAGAGCACCGGGTCTTTGCCCTCCTCCCGCAGCAGCGAGAAGAGTTCCTCGGCCCGGCGCAAGACGTTCGCGTTGTAGCCGCCGCACAGACCGCGATCCGACGAGACCACCAGCACACCGGCCCGCCGCGGGTTCTCCCGCGCGACGAGGAGCGGGTGATCGAGCGCGCTCGCGCCCGCCAGCTCGGTGAGCATGTTGGTGATCTCGCTGGCGTAGGGCCGAGCCGCATCGACCCGGGCCTGCGCCTTGGCGATCCGCGACGTGGCGATCAGCTCCTGAGCCTTCGTGATCTTCTTGATCGACGAGGCGGATTTGATACGTCCGCGTAGTTCGCGAAGTGTGGCTGCCATTTCCCTATAGCTCTTCTACTAGTTCTTTTTTGGAGCCGGCTTACGGACCTTGACCGATTCCTTCTCCAGGTCCTCGGGATCCAGAGCCTCGGCGTCGTGCTCGTCGGCGACCACGGAGCTGCCGTCGGTGGCGGCGAAGCCCTTCTTGAATTCGTTGATGGCCGAGACAAGCTTCTCCTCGGCCTCTTCGGAGAGCTTCTTGGACTCCTTGATGCCGGTGAGGATCTCGGAGTGGCTGGCCTTGACGTGCTCCAGGAACTCGGACTCGAAGCGCGAGACATCCTCGGCGGGAACGGAATCCAGGTGACCCTGGGTGCCGAGGAAGATCGCGACGACCTGATCCTCGACCGCCATCGGGCTGTACTGGGCCTGCTTGAGCAGCTCGACGAGGCGCACACCGCGGTCCAGCTGAGCCTTCGACGCGGCATCCAGGTCGGACGCGAACGCCGCGAAGGCCTCCAGCTCGCGGTACTGCGACAGGTCCAGACGCAGCGAACCGGCAACCTCTTTCATTGCCTTGATCTGGGCGGCACCACCGACGCGGGACACCGAGACACCGACGTTCACGGCCGGGCGAACGCCCTGGTTGAACAGGTCGGACTCCAGGAAGCACTGGCCGTCGGTGATCGAGATGACGTTGGTCGGGATGAACGCCGAGATGTCGTTTGCCTTGGTCTCGATGATCGGCAGACCGGTCATCGAGCCGCCACCGAGCTCATCGGACAACTTGGCGCAACGCTCCAGCAGGCGGGAGTGCAGGTAGAAGACGTCGCCGGGGAAGGCTTCGCGGCCCGGCGGGCGGCGCAGCAGCAGCGAGATGGCGCGGTAGGCGTCGGCCTGCTTGGACAGATCGTCGAACACGATCAGCACGTGCTTGCCGTTGTACATCCAGTGCTGCCCGATGGCCGAACCCGTGTAGGGCGCAAGCCATTTGAAGCCGGCGGCGTCGGAAGCCGGAGCCGCGACGATGGTGGTGTACTCCATCGCGCCACCCTCTTCGAGGGCCCGCTTCACTGAGGCGATCGTGGTGCCCTTCTGGCCGATCGCGACGTAGACGCAGCGCACCTGCTGGTTGGGATCGCCGGTCTCCCAGGCACCCCGCTGGTTGAGGATGGTGTCTACGCAGACGGCGGTCTTGCCGGTCTTGCGGTCACCGATGATCAGCTGGCGCTGCCCGCGGCCGATCGGGGTCATCGCGTCGATGGCCTTGATACCGGTCTGCAGCGGCTCACCGACACCCTGGCGCTGCACCACCGAGGGCGCCTGCAACTCGAGTTCGCGACGACCCTCGGCCTCGATGTCGCCCTGACCGTCGATCGGCTGGCCGAGCGGGTTGATGACGCGGCCCAGGAAGGCGTCGCCGACGGGCACCGACAGCACCTCGCCGGTCCGCTTGACCTGCTGGCCCTCGGCGATCTTCTCGAACTCACCGAGGATGACCGCACCGACGCTGTGCTCGTCGAGGTTCAGCGCGACACCGAGCACGCCGCCGGGGAACTCCAGCAGTTCCTGAGTCATCACCGAGGGCAGACCCTCGACGTGGGCGATGCCGTCGCCGGCGTCGATGACGGTGCCGATCTCCTCGCGCCCGGTATCCGCCTCGAAGCTCGAGACGTACTCCTGGACGGCGCCCTGGATGTCGTCAGCCGAGATTGTCAACTCTGCCATGGCTTTTCGTCTTCCTGCCTTTGTTTTGGGTCTTGGGGTTCGGTTGGCTTCTCAGCCGGTCAGTCGGTCGGCTAATCGGGAAGTCGCGTCACAGCTGCATCCAGCCGTGAGGACAACGTCCCGTCGATCACCTCGTCGCCGACGGCGACCGAAAGGCCGCCCAGCAGAGAGGGATCGATGTTCAGCTGCACCGAAACAGGGTGGTTGTAGATCCGGGTCAGCACCTCGGTCAGGCGGGTACGCTGCTCCGAACTGAGCTCGGCAGCCGCACTGACCTGAGCGACAACCTCGCCGCGTCGGGCGACCGCAAGTTGAGCCAGCGCCAGCACCGCTTCGTCGGCCCGGTCGCCGCGCAGCAGGCTGATGGTCTGAACCAGCAGGGCGGTCGCAGTCGAGCTGGCACCGCTGCCGTCACCGAGGACCTTGCGCAGCAACTCGATTCGGCCGTCGGCCGGTGCGGCGTAGTCACCCAGCAGGGAGGTCAGCCGGGGCTGCTCGTCCAGGATGCGGGTGAAGCGGAAGAGCTGCTCCTCGAGGTCGTCGGCCTGGTTCTCGCGCTCCGCGCGAGTCAGCAGCGCCAGCCGCGCGACATGCTCGACGACGTCGACCAGATCCGACGTCAACGACCAGCGCACCGACACCGCGGTCTCGAGCAGTCCCAGTGTGTTGTCGCCGACCTTGCCGTCCAGCAGTCGGTGAATCAACTGCTTCTTGGCGTCGATCTCACCGGACGACTCTGCGAGATGGCGGGTGAGGATGGGCTCCGCGATCAGCAACCCGGCCACCGACGCAAGGTCATCGGACAGGGCGGACAACGCATCGGCCGACAGATCCGAGGACAGCGCGTCGAACTTCTCGACCACCGCGGCCTGCGCATCGCGACTGGCCGACCGCAGATCCGAACCGGCCTCCGGCGTGTAGGCCGCCGGCGCCATCGAATCCAGTTCGTCCAGGAAGCGGTCGACTGTGGCGGACTGCGACTGCGAGTCAGCGACGTGAGCACGGACCAACTCGCCCGCACGCCGCACCGACTCACTGCCGAGGTCTTGACGCAGCTGCCGGATCAGCTGAGCGCGCAGCAACTGAACCTGTTGCGCACCTTGGACTTTGATCCGCTCCACCTCGACATCTGCCTGCGCACGCAGCTGCGCGGTGATGCCCTCGGCATCGACCCGCGCCTCTTCGACGATGCGCTTGGCCTCGGTCTTGGCCTCGTCGACCCGTTTGGCGTGATGCTTGTCGGCATCAGCCAACCGCTGACCGGCCTTCGCGCTGTCGTCGAGCTGAGTGCGGACGGCCTCTTTCTGGTTGGCCATCATGTTCTTCAGCGGCGGCACGACGTACCGCCAGATGATGGCCACGATGACCGCGAAGCCGATGAGCTGTCCGATGAAGGTTGACATGTCCTACCGTCCCGGCGCCGTTGTCGCCGACTCGCTGGAGACCTCAACACCCAGAACGCGGCTGGCCAGCGTGGCAGAAAGCGTGTCCACCGACGACCTCAGGTCACCGGAGATGCTGTCGCTCTGCTGCTTGAGCTGATCGGCCGCCTGCTGCAGGGTTGCGGCAGCCTCCTCGCTGGCGCGGCCCCGGTGCTCCTCGAGGATCTTGCGACCCTCGGCCCGGGCCTCGTCGCGGATTCCCGACGCCTCGGTGCGGGCCTCCGCCATCACCTTCTGGAAGTCGGAGTCCGCGGCGGCATCCAGCTCAGTGGCCTTGCGGTTGTTCTCGGTGGTCTTGGCGACCATCTTCTCGCGCTCACCGAGCACCTTCTGGACCGGCGGCACGACGAACTTGCCGATCACGCCCAGCACGATCAGGAAGATCGCGAGTACGAAGAAGAAGGTGCCGTTGGGGACGAGGAAGTTCTGGGTTCCACCTTCCTCGGCCGCCAACAGAGTGACGCTGTGCTCCCCCATGCCGACTAGGAAGCGCCAGGCGTGGCGAACACGAACAGGGCCATGAACGCCAGGTTGATGAAGTACGCCGCTTCCACCAGACCGACAGTGATGAAGAACGGCGTGAACAGCCGGCCCTGGGCCTCGGGCTGCCGGGCGATGCCGGAGATCAGGGCGTTACCGGCGATGCCGTCACCGATACCGGCGCCGATGGCACCGCCGCCCAGGATGAGCCCGCCGCCGATCAGGGCTCCCATGACGATTTGAGGGTCTGCCATTACTTATCCTCCTTGGTTGCTGGTAGGACTCCTACCAGGTGAGTGGGTGGTCCTTGGGTCGAACACGTCTTTTAGTGGTGGTCTTCTTCCAGTTCCATCGACTGGCTGAAGTACAGAATCGTCAGAAGCGCGAAGATGAACGCCTGGATCAGGCCGACGAACAAGTCGAACGTCTTCCAGATCGCGTTGGGCGCCCACATGATGTACGGCGGGAACAGCGCGATCAGCGCGACCATGATGCCGCCGGCGAAGATGTTGCCGAAAAGTCGGAGCGACAACGAGATCGGCTTGGCCAGTTCCTCGACAAGGTTGATCGGGGCGAGGAACGCGACGTGGCCCTTCAGCAGCTTCACCGGGTGGCCGATCAGGCCGCGGCGCCAGATGCCGGCCGCGTGGTAGCAGAAGAACACGAACAGAGCGAGCGCCAGCACGAAGTTGATGTCGGCGGCCGGCGGCTTGAGCAGCTCGTGAGTGCTGCCGTCGGCGGTGCCGTACTGCACCGGCAGCACCGAGATCCAGTTGGCGATCAGAATGAAGATGAACAGCGCCACCGCCAGCGGCAGCACGAACGGGGCGATCTTCATGCCGATCGCGGATTCGATCTGGCCGCGCATCTGAGTCGTCAGCGTCTCCCACAGCAGCTGGACGCCGCTGGGCACGCCGGTCGAGGTGACCTTGGCTCGCAGCACGAACGCCAGCGCGATCACGATCACGGCGGCGATCGCGGTCGCCAGAATGGTGTCGACGTTGACCGTCATACCCAGCCATGTGGCGGTGTCGTGGTGGCCGACCTCGATGGCGGCCTCGGCGAGGATGCGTTCACTCATCGCGTGGTCAATCCTTCGGTGCTTCGTCGGCGGAGCCGGCAGCTCCGGGGCTTGCAACTACGTCGGCGTCGTGGTCGCCCGTGCGAATTTTCTTCCACACCGGCAACGCGGTGCTCAAAACCAAAAGAACTTGGAACAGCGCCAAACCAAAGAGCACACCCAGCCCCAGCGGCCGGAAGATGATCGCGATGGCCAGGCCGATCGACGTGATCACCAGCAACCGGGTCGCGGAGTTCAGTGCCATCTTCCGCTTGAGCGGGTGGTCGCCGGCGGTGATCGACTCAACTGACCGCTGAACCAGAACGGCGTTGACCAGACCCAGCGCCAGGCCGACACCGAAGAACACCCCGAACAGGATGTGGCCGGCCACCGCGGCCAGCACCACCGCGACGGCGGTCAGTGCAGCGCAGATCGCAAGGAGCCGAACGGGCCGGAAGGCAACGGACGGAAACACCAACGGCGCATCTTGCGCTGGTGTCGTCACAGGTTCACCTCAATCTTGCGTTCTGGGGAGCCGGTCAAGTGATCCTTCGTCCTGGTCCGCCGAGCGTATCGGAGGGCGCCAGGCGCGCTGGAATCACCCAAGGGGCAGCTCCCTTTGTCGGTCGTAAATCGGCGCCGATCGGACGTGAATCCGATGGGCCGGGCCGGCAACCCGCGAGGTTTCTTGCTGTGTCTCGGCTGGGTTCTGCCAGCACCGTACCACATGGTAGACGGCAGAAAACACGTCTACTACTTGCTGTCGTAAAGTCCCTCGTAATCGTCGTCCCGGCGGCGCAACAGCGGGATCAACGTGACCACGATGGCGACCACGATCGCCGCCAACATGACCGCCCCGGTGTAGCGCGGGTCGAAGAAGATGGTGGCCGCCGCACCGAACGCGATGATGCCCACCCACAGGTAGATCAGCAGCACAGCGCGGCGATGCGAGTGCCCGATCTGCAGCAGCCGGTGATGCAGATGCATCTTGTCCGGGCTCAGCGGGCTGCGGCCGGCGCGGGTGCGGCGGACGATCGCCAGCAACGTGTCCAGCGCCGGAACCAGCATCACCGCGACGACCAACAGGAACGGCGAGAGCAGGGCGAACACATCGCGCGCGCCGTAGGCGCTCTGCGAGATCGGGCCAGCCGCGGTGGTGGAGGCCGCGGCCAGCATCAGACCGATGAGCATCGAGCCGGAATCACCCATGAAGATCTTGGCGCGGTAGAAGTTGTGCGGCAGGAACCCCAGACACGCGCCGGCCAGCACCACCGAGATCACCGCGGGCGGGTAGAACAGCACGTCGCCGCCGTGGTCGCGCAGCAGTCCGACCGAGAAGATGCAGATCGCCAGCGCCGTGATCAGCCCGAGGCCCGCCGCCAACCCGTCGAGGCCGTCGACGAAGTTCATCGCATTCACGATCGACACCGTCAACGCCAGCGTCAGCAGGATCGAGGACACCTGATCCAGCACGATGGTGCCGACCCCGCCGAGCGGGATGTACAAGACACTCCACGCCACGCCCATCGTGACCAGGACGCTGGCCGCGGTGATCTGGCCCGCGAACTTGGTCAGCGCGTCCAGGCCCCACCGGTCGTCGATCAGTCCGATGCCCATGATCAGTCCACCGGCGACCACGACCGCCGGCATGCCCGAGGAGTAGATGAAGCCGCGGGTGAGCGCGGGCAACTGAGAAGCCAGGAAGACCGCCACGACGACGCCGACGTACATCGCCAGGCCGCCCATCCGAGGGGTCGGCTTGAGGTGGACGTCACGCTCACGGGGATAGGCCACCGCGCCGACCCGGGTGGCGAACACCCGCACCCAGCCGGTGGCGAAATAGGTGATGATCGCGGCGGTCAGCCCGACAAGGGCCAACTCGCGCAACGGAACACCGGCGCCACGGTCAGCCAGCGCGAGCGTTGTGCTCGCCAGGAACTCCGATGTGCTGGCCATCGCAAAAACCGTACTGCACCAATCTGTGACGGTTCAGGCGGTCAACGAGGCGACGTCGGTCCCGAGCACCTCCGCGATGGCGGCCGCGCTGATCGGCCCCTCACGCAGGAGTCGCGGGGTGGACCCGGTGAGGTCGACGATCGTCGAGGCGGCCTGCTCCTGCGACGGCCCGGCATCGAGATACACCTGGACCAGATCACCGAGCTGGCGCTGCGCCTCCTCCGAGGTCGTCGCGGCGGGACGGCCGGACAGGTTCGCACTGGAGACCGCCAACGGGCCGGTCTCGCGCAGCAGTTCGATCGCCACCGGATGCAGCGGCATCCGCAACATCACGGTGCCGCGGGCGTCGCCGAGGTCCCACTGCAGCGAGGGCGCCTGCTGCACAACCAAGCTCAGCGCACCCGGCCAGAACGCCCGAATCAGCTCGCGCGCGCTGTGCGGCACCGAATACACCAGGCCTTCGATGGTGTGCCAGGAACCGACGAGCACACCGACCGGCATGTCGCGACCGCGACCCTTGGCGGCAAGCAGCGCCGACACGGCACCGCTGTCGAAGGCGTCGGCCCCGATGCCGTACACCGTGTCGGTGGGCATCACGACCAGCCGGCTGCTCTTGACCGCCGCCGCCGCGGCGGCGATCGCCTCGGCGCGCCGATTGGGGTCGGCACAGTCGAACACCTGGGTCACGCTGACTCCTTTACCCGGCGGGCCGTCACGAACCGCGGCCGGCCGGCCAGATCGCGGTGGGGGGTGATGTCACTGAAAAGCTCTGTGTCGCTGACGATTTCGACAGTCAGCTGCGACGTGGTGTCGTCGTGCTCGACGGCGAACAATCCGCCGGGCTTGAGCCAGCCGCCGGCCAGGCGCGCAATCGGGCCAATCACGGCCATACCGTCGTCGCCGGCGAACAACGCATGCGCCGGGTCGTGGTCGGCCACTTCGGGTTCCAGCTCTGCCCCGACGGGGATGTACGGCGGGTTGGCAACCACGAGGTCGACGCTACCGCGCAACTCTGGGAGCAGCCCTGCGACGGTCACGTCAGCCTGCACCACCTCGACGGCGGTCGACTCGGCGTTGCGGCGGGCGTAGCCCAGCGCGGTGGGGTCGTCGTCGACGGCGATCACCCGCGCCTGCGGGCGCGCAGTGGCCAGCGCGATCGCCAGCGCACCGGATCCGGTGCACAGGTCGACGATCACCGGGTGATCGGGCAAGCGTTGCGCCAGCGCCCATTCCAGCAGCGCCTCGGTCTCCGGGCGCGGAATGAACACCCCGGGACCGACCATCAGATCCAGCGGGCCGAACGGCGCCGAGCCGGTCAGGTGCTGCACCGGGACCCGGGTGCGCCGGGCGTCGATGATCTCGTCATAGCGGCGGAAGAAGTCGGCGTCGGGCTCGTCGATGGCGGCCAGCCGGCCGCGATCGGTGCCGGCCAGGTGGGCCGCCAGCAGCTCAGCGTCGATGCGTGCCGACTCGATGCCCGCACTGGCGAGCGCAGCGGTGGCCACGTCGATGGCCTGCCGCAGCCTTCGGCTCATGCCTGCTGAAGCCGGGTCTGCTTGTCCGCCTCGGCCAGGGCATCCAGCAGCGGGTCGAGCTCGCCGTCGAGCACCTGATCGAGGTTGTGCGCCTTGAAGTTGATCCGGTGATCGGCGATGCGGTTCTCGGGGAAGTTGTAGGTGCGGATCCGCTCGCTGCGGTCGACCGTGCGGATCTGGCTGGCCCGGTCGGCCGAGGCGTCGGCCGACGCCTGCTCCTCGGCCAGCGCTTGCAGGCGCGCGGCCAGCACCACCATCGCGCGGGCCTTGTTCTGCAACTGCGAGCGTTCGTTCTGGCAGGTGACGACGATGCCGGTGGGCAGGTGGGTGATACGGACCGCCGAGTCGGTGGTGTTGACGCCCTGGCCGCCCTTACCGGAGCTGCGGTACACATCGATCCGCAGATCGGACTCGTCGATCTGGACAGCCTCGACATCTTCGGGCTCGGGATAGACGAGGACGCCGGCCGCGGAGGTGTGGACCCGGCCCTGCGATTCGGTGACCGGCACCCGCTGCACCCGGTGCACACCGCCCTCGAACTTCATCCGCGACCACACGCCGTCCGCCGAGTCGCCCTTGCTGCGGATCGACAGCGTCGCGTCCTTGTAGCCGCCCAGATCCGACCACGTCTCGTCGAGGATCGTGACGGTCCAGCCGTGTCGCTCGGCGTACCGGATGTACATGCGCGCCAGATCGGCGGCGAACAGCGCCGACTCCTCGCCGCCCTCACCGGATTTCACCTCGAGGACGATGTCGTCGGCGTCGTGCGGATCCCGCGGCGCCAACAGGTCGGTCAGGTGGGCGTCGAGCTCGGCGACCCTGTCCTCGAGCTCGGGCACCTCGGCGGCGAACGAAGCGTCTTCGGCGGCCAGCTCGCGGGCGGCGTCGAGATCGCCGCGGGC
Source organism: Mycobacterium sp. (assembly GCA_021732005.1). GTDB lineage: Bacteria > Actinomycetota > Actinomycetes > Mycobacteriales > Mycobacteriaceae > Mycobacterium. The sequence goes on from JAKFVT010000049.1 coordinate 14,432, forward strand.
GGTCTCCAGCCTGCGGTAGGTGGTGACGATCGGGGCCAACTGCGCGAAGCGCCGGCCCACCCGGCGGGCATTGCCGGCGTCGGCGTGCAGTGCCGGATCGGACATCTGACGTTCGAGGTCGGCGTGTTCGGTCAGCACAGCCTCAACCTGCGTCGAGTGCGTCACTCCCACCTCATTTCTGTCCGACTGCCGACACTGCCCCGAACGCAAACCGACGCCCGGCCTGCGCGCATGGCAGCAGAGCGGGCGTCGGTAGAGCAGCTACTTGTCGGCGGTCTCGCCGGCCTTGCGCTTGCCGTAGCGCTTCTCGAAGCGGGCGACGCGGCCACCGCTGTCGAGGATCTTCTGCTTGCCGGTGTAGAACGGGTGGCACTGCGAGCACACCTCGACGGTGATGTGTCCGCCGTCCTTGGTGCTGCGAGTGGTGAAGGAATTGCCACAACCGCAGACCACGGTGGTCTCGGCGTAGGCGGGATGAATCCCAGTTTTCATGGTGTCCTCTGCATTCGATGGTCGCCGGGTCGCCCGAGTCTTTTTCCTGGCAATTCGAGCGTGAACCGGTACCTGAGGTGGTCGACGATCCAGTATGCCAGGTTGACCGTCACCAGCCCAAACGCGCGGTTGCCTCGGCCTATTCCTCAGGCGATGGCGTAGCTTCTCGACCGCGCCGCGCGCGTCCAGACCACACCTTTCTGCGGCTTGGTCCCCTGGGTGATCAGCTCCCGCTTGAGCACCTTGTTGGTGGCGGTGGCCGGCAGCTCGTCGGCGATCCAGACGTACCGCGGCCAAGACTTGGGCGACAGGTCCGACTGCTGGGCCAGGAACTCCTCGAGCTCGGCCGGGGTCAATTCGGCGTGGTCGGCGAGCACGATCGCCGCCATCACCTGATCCCCCACATGCTCGTCGGGCACCGGATACACCGCCACCTGGCTGACCTGCGGCAACCGCAGGATGATCCGCTCGATAGGGGCGGCGGCCATGTTCTCGCCGTCGACCCGCATCCAGTCCGCGGTCCGGCCGGCCAGGTAGATCCAGCCGTCGGCGTCGCGGTAGCCCAGGTCACCGGACCAGTACATGCCGTGGCGCAGGCGTTCGTCGGTGGCGTTGCCGTCGTTGTAGTACCCGCCGAACATGCCCCCGCCGGTGGTGTTGACGATTTCCCCCACCGCCTCGCCGGCGTTGGCCAGCGCGCCGGTCTCGTCGAACACGGCCGTCGCGCATTCCTGCCGGGTCTCGGGGTCGTAGATGGCTACGCCGGGAAAGCCGCGCCCGACCGAACCGGGTGGGCAATCGTCCTCGCGGGTGATGATGACCGCGCCCTCGGTGGAGCCGAACCCGTCCCACACCGCACACCCGAAGCGGCGACCGAATTCGGCGATGTCGCGGTCGGCGGCCTCGTTGCCGAAAGCGACCCGCAGCGGATTGTCGTGGTCGTCGGATTGCTCCGGCGTCGCCAAGACGTAGGCCAGCGGCTTGCCGACATAGTTCATGTAGGTGGCGCCGTACCGGCGAAGGTCGGCCAGCAGCCCGGACGCCGAGAACACGGCCGGGGCCATCGCCGCGCCGGCGTTGAGAGCCACCGCCCAGCCGGCCATCAGCGCGTTCGAATGGAACAGCGGCATCGACAGGTAGCAGACGTCGTCGGCGGTGATCCCGAACCGGTCGGCCAACGCGACGCCGGCGAACGGCACCATCATGTGTGCGACCTGCACCGCCTTGGGCTCGCCGCTGGTGCCCGAGGTGAAGATCAGCATGAACGTGTCGGTCGCGGCGACTTCCCGGTGTGGTGTCAGCTCCCCGGCGCCGGCCAGCAGTGCCGACCATTCGCCGGAGTCGACGTCGAACACGCGGACGCCGGGCAGCTCCAGCCCCTCGAGCAGCTCGCGGTGCGCCGAATCGGTGAGCAGGATCTGGCAGTCGGCCTTGACGATGTCGCGGACCAGCGCCGCGCCGCGGCGAGTGTTGTTCACCCCGCACAGCACGTACCCGCCGAGGCCGGCCGCCGCCATGGCGGTCAGCATCGCGGGAGTGTTGCCCAGCAGCGTCCCGACGTGCAGCGGCCGATCCGGGTCGGCGATCGCAATCAGACCCGCCGCCTGACGGGCCGCCTCGTGGAGGTGTTCGCGCCAGGTCCACACCCGCTCGCCGAACTTCACCGCCGGGGTGGTTTCGTCGAGGCGCTCACGAAGCAGCTGCTGGACGGTCTCGGCCACAGATCTCCCCTCTTCGGCCAACTTCGGCATCCCCCGGCTTTCCAGGGTGCCTTAGGTCACAATAGAAGCGCAGGGTAAACAGAATGCCAAATCTGTCTACCGGTGTGCGGGATGGCTGCCGCGTCCCGTTTGAAAGGATGTCCGTATCGGGACTGTCGGGTCGAGACAAGGAGGGCCACCAAGGTGACTGCCAGCGCCGACGCCGACAGCCGACAGAAGTCCGTCCAGGAGCGGCTGGTGGACGCCGCCGAATCCTGCCTGCGCGCCAAGGGCATCCGGGCGACCACGGTCTCAGAGGTGGCCGAGGCCGCGGGGGTCTCCCGCGGCTGGCTCTACCGGCACTACCCCGACAAGGCCTCGCTGCTGGGGGCGGCGATCGTGCGCCTCAACAATGCGTTCTGGGCCGAATCGCACCAGGTGCTCGACGGCCTCGACACGTTCGAAGAACGATTGGCTGTCGGAGTGCGGCTGGGCCGCAGCGCGTACGACTCCCCCGGCGCGCTGGTGATGCAGCTGCGGCGCGACGAACCCGAGGAGTTCGCGGCCTGCGCCGGCGCCGGCGTGCAAGGCCTGGTACCGGATCTCGGCCGGTTCTGGCGGCCGTACCTGGAAGCTGCGCGCGACGGCGGCGAGATCCACGCCGACACCGACCTCGACGAGGCGGCCGAGTGGGTGGCCCGCGTGCAGATCACCCTCGGCACCGTTCCCGGCGAGACGATCGACCCCGACGACCACGCCGCGGTGCTGCGCTTCATGAGGCGCTACGTGCTCCCCGGGCTCCGCATGGCGCCCGCAGCAGAGTGATCATTGCTGAAAGCCATTGCGCGCCAAGCGCAATCATGATCTATGCGCCGCACCGACTGACCGCCTGACACAATGTCAGACATGGGCACTCGCAGCCGCCGGGGGGCGGTCTTGGTTGCAACTTTGGCCGTCGGTCTCACCGCATGCGTGGGTTCGACAAGCACGTCGGCGAAGACGACGGCCACCACAGCGGCCGTCAGCTCGTCGGGATCTGCGACCGCGTCGCCGACGACCGAGGCGCCCACCAAGGGCGTCGCCAACAAGCAGACCTACTCGGTCACCCGGTCCACCGCCGGGGATGCCACCACCGACGGTAAGGGCCGATGGACTCTCGTCGTCGACACCATCACCGGTGGCGATCCGCGGGTGGCCGGCGCCTTCAACAGCGCAGTGCACGCCTCCGCCGCCGGACAGCTGGAACCGGTCAAACGCGACGCCGATCCGGACGGCACCTGGACGTTCGAGACCCAGCCGCAGATCTACTTCGGCGGCGCATCGGTGTCGGAACTGATCAGCGGCCTGTACGTGCACACGCCGTCCGCGCATCCGAGCAGCTTCGTCAGCACAGTGGTGATCGACGCGCGCAGCGCCAAGCCGATCACGCTGGGCGACCTGTTCACCGACAAGCAAGCCGGCTTGGACAAGCTCTCCGAACAGACGAAGGCGCTACTACCCGCAGTCAGCGGAGTCGGGCCGACCCCGATGCCCGACGAAGCGGGCAACGCGCCGACCGAAGCAAACTTCGCCAACTGGATTCCGACGCCGGCCGGGTTGGAGATCCACTTCGCCGACTATCAGTTCTTCCACGGCACACCGACGATCACGGTGCCGTGGTCGGCACTCGACGGTCTGCTGGCGCCCGGTATGGACGCGCTGAGGCAGAGCTAGTTCGGCGCGAAACCCGGATTAGTCGACGTCCATGCTGCCGGCGGGGCCGCCGGGCGTGTTCTTGGACACCTGAACCAGGAACTCGTAGTTGTTCTTGGTCTTGCGCAGCTGGCTCATCAGCAGGTCGATGGCCTGATGCGAGTCCAGCCCGGACAGCACGCGCCGCAGCTTGTGCACGACCGCGAACTCGTCGGGGCTGAGCAGCAGCTCGTCCTTGCGGGTGCCCGACGGGTTGACGTCGACCGCGGGGAACACCCGGCGCTCGGCGATCTTGCGGTCGAGCTTGAGCTCGGCGTTGCCGGTGCCCTTGAACTCCTCGAAGATCACGGTGTCACCGGTCGAACCGGTCTCCACCATGGCCGTCGCGATGATCGTCAGCGAGCCACCGTGCTCGATGTTGCGGGCCGCGCCGAGGAACCGCTTGGGCGGATACAGCGCGGTCGAGTCGACACCACCGGACAGGATGCGCCCGGACGCCGGCGAGGCGTTGTTGTAGGCGCGGCCCAGCCGGGTGATCGAGTCGAGCAGCACGACGACGTCCTTACCCTGCTCGACCAGGCGCTTGGCCCGCTCGATGGCCAGCTCGGCGGCCTGGGTGTGGTCTGACGGCGGGCGGTCGAAGGTGGAGGCGATGACCTCACCCTTGACCGAGCGCTGCATGTCGGTGACTTCTTCGGGACGCTCGTCGACCAGCACCACCATCAGGTGGCACTCGGGGTTGTTGCGGGTGATCGCGTTCGCGATGTCCTGCATGATCGTGGTCTTACCGGCCTTGGGCGGCGACACGATCAGGGCCCGCTGACCCTTACCGATCGGCATGATGAGGTCGATCACGCGGGTGGTCAGCCGGTCGCTGGTGGTCTCCAGGCGCAGCCGCTGGTTCGGGTAGAGCGGCGTCATCTTGGTGAAGTCGGGCCGGTTCTTGGCCGCCTCGACCGGGCCGCCATTGACGCTGTCCAGGCGGACCAGTGGGTTGAACTTCTGCCGCTGGTTGTTCTGCTCGCCTTCTTTGGCCACCCGGACCGCACCGGTGACGGCGTCGCCGCGGCGCAGGCCGTTCTTGCGGACCATGTTCATCGAGACGTAGACGTCGTTGGGACCGGCCAGGTAGCCCGAGGTGCGGACGAACGCGTAGTTGTCCAGCACGTCGAGGATGCCGGCGACCGGCTGGACGACGTCGTCTTCGCGCAGTTCGGCCTCGTTGCCGCCGCCGCCTTCGCCGCCCTGCCGCTCACCGCGGCGGCGACGGTCACGGAACCGGCGGCCGCGACGGCCCTGGCGGTCGTCGTCGTCATCGCCGCGGTTCTGGTTGTCCCCACGGTTCTGGTTGTCGCCACGGTTCTGGTTCTCACCGCGGTTCTGGTTGTCGCCGCGGTTCTGGTTGTCGCCACGGTTCTGGTTCTGCTGGCCGCCGGACTGGCTGGCACGGCCCTGGTCACCCGAGTCCCGGTTGTCGGCCTTGTTCTCGGACTTCTTCTCGCCCTGCTCAGGCCGGTTGTCCTGCGATTTCGGCTGCTCTGCGGCGTCGGAGCCGGTGGCGCCGGCCTCACGGGTCGCGGTGCGCCGCTCACGGCGACGCGGCTCGCCGCCATTGGTTGCGGCGGTATTGGTGTCGTCGGTCTTCTCTGCGTTGTCGCGAGCCTCGGCGGGCTGGGCGGCAGGCGCCTTCTGGGCGGCGTCGGCACTGCGCGGGGCAGTCCCGTTGCCGCCGTTCTGGTGCTCCTTGATGGCGGCGATGAGATCGCTCTTGCGCATTCCGGAGGTTCCCTTGACACCAACTCGGCTGGCCAGGGCACGAAGTTCGGGCAAAACCATCGTCGAGAGCGAGCCGCTCGAGCCGGCGTCCCCACTGGGGGCGGCCTGCGAGGAGGTGTCCGGCCGAGAATCAGGCGCCGAGGGGGATTCTGCGGTCACGGCCGGCGCCTCCGTCTGCGGGGCGCGTTCTGCAGCCGTGATCAGGTCCGTATCGGTCACGGATTTCCTTTCTTTCCCCCGCCGTTTCATCGGGGCGAGGGGTTCTGGCACTCAGCCGATTCGCTGAATGCGAAGTCTCACCATCGTCTGTGTCAACGGTGATCGCCGGGATTCGCGGCCATGGAGATATGGCGAACCGTCAGTCCATGAGTTGAACACAAGAGAAATTGGTGGTCGTCCTAGTGTCGGCGCAGGAACAGTCGCTGCGATTGCCGGGACGGCACCGAGGATATCCCCCTTTACCGCCGGAAAGCAAGAAATCGCCACCGGCGTGTGCGCAACTCAGCCGCGGACTGCGACGCCCGAGCTCCAGCGAACTGCTTCGCCGACGCTCATCTCGCTGACGGTGAATCCCATCGCGGTGCCGAACTCGACGGCCTCGGCCGGCAGCTCCGCGCTGGTCGTGAGGGCCAAGACCGACGGACCAGCACCGGAAAGCACCGCTGGCACTCCACAACGCCGCAACACCTGCAGGTATTCCGCCGAGGCCGGCATGGCCGGGCCGCGCTGCGGCTGGTGCAGAACGTCGTCGGTGGCCGCCATCAGCAAGTCCGGCCGCTCCGTGAGCGCGACCACCAGCAACGCTGCCCGGCTGAGGTTGAAGCGGGCATCCACGTGGCTGACGTGATCAGGCAGCAGCACCCGGGTCTCCGCGGTCGACGACCGTACCTGCGGGATTCCCGGAAACAGCCGGATGTCCGGATGCAGTCGCAGCGGAGCCGCCGCATACGTCGCGGGTGTCGTGCGGGTGTCGGTCCACGACACCACGGCCCCACCGAGGACCGCGGCCGACGCGTTGTCGGGATGACCTTCGAACTCCGACGAGAGCTGGATCAACTGCGCGTCCGTCAACGGTTCCAAATCCGCTTGCGCCAGAAGGCCATTCGCGGCTGCCAACCCTCCGACAACGGCTGCGGCCGACGAGCCGAGACCCCGCGAGTGCGGAATCGCATTGCGGCACCGCACAAGCAGCCCCGGGACGCCGGCACCACCGGCCGTCAGGCCCCGGTGCAGAGCTCGGACCACCAGGTGCTCGGCGGTCTGCGGCACCTGGCCGGCCCCTTCGCCGTCCACCTCGATGATCAGCCCGGCGTCGGTGGTCTCAACCACGATCTCGTCGTAGAGCCCGAGCGCCAGGCCAAGGCTGTCGAAGCCCGGGCCGAGGTTGGCGCTGGACGCCGCCACGGTGGCGTGGGAGGTTAGGCCGGCAGGCAGTTTCACAGTCACCGGGGTGCGTCTCAGACCAGGCCCAGCTCGGCGACGACGGCGCCCGGGTCCACCGGCAACGGTTTCACCTCTGGCATGTCGCGCAGTGCGGTGTCCGGATCCTTCAGACCGTTGCCGGTCACGGTGCACACCACCGAGGAGCCGGGCTTGACCCAGCCGTCATCGACCGACTTCAGCAGACCGGCGATGCTGGCGGCCGACGCCGGCTCGACGAACACGCCCTCCAACTCGGCGACCAGGTGATATGCGGCCAAAATCTCGTCGTCCGTGGCAGCCAGGAACCGGCCGCCGGAGTCCTGCTGGGCCGTCACGGCACCGTCCCAGGACGCCGGCGAGCCGATGCGGATCGCGGTGGCGATGGTCTCGGGGTTGGTGACCGGCCGACCCGACACCAGCGGCGCCGCGCCGGCGGCCTGCGTGCCGAGCATGCGGGGCAGCCGCTCGGTCAGGCCGTCGCGGTGGTACTCGCGGTAGCCCCTCCAGTACGCGGTGATGTTGCCTGCGTTGCCGACCGGCAGCGAGTGCACGTCCGGGGCGATACCCAGCGCGTCGACGATCTCGAACGCCGCGGTCTTCTGGCCCTCGATGCGCACCGGGTTCACGCTGTTGACCAGCGCGATCGTCGGGTAATCGTTGGTGAGCTTGCGGGCCAGTTCCAGGCAGTCGTCGAAGTTGCCGTCGATCTGAATGATCTTGGCGCCGTGCATGACCGCCTGCGCCAGCTTGCCCATCGCGATCTTGCCCTGCGGGATCAGCACCGCACACGTGATCCCGGCCCGGGCGGCGTAGGCCGCCGCCGACGCTGAGGTGTTGCCGGTCGAGGCGCACAGCACGGCCTGCTGGCCGCGCGCGACGGCATCCGTGACCGCCATGGTCATGCCGCGGTCCTTGAAGGAGCCGGTGGGGTTGAGGCCCTCGACCTTCAAATGAACTGTGCAGCCAGTCTTTTCAGAGAGCCGCGGGGCGCTGAGGAGCGGGGTGCCGCCCTCGAGCAGGGTCACCGGGGTCCAGTCCGCGCCGACCGGCAGCCGGTCGCGGTAAGCCTCGATCAGTCCGCGCCACGGAGTGTGTACGGGAGATGCCTTGATTGAGCTCATTCGCTGGTTCCCTCCAGACGCAGCACGCTGTTGACTTCCTGGACAGCGTCGTGATCGGCCAGTGCGGCAACGGTCTCGGACAACGCCGCGTCGGTGGCCCGGTGGGTGACCACCACAATGCGGGCACCCTCGTCGGCCATGCTTTCCTGGCGCACCTCGGCGATGCTGACCTCACGCTTGGCGAATTCGGCTGCGACCGAGGACAACACGCCGGGGCGGTCGGTGACCGTCATGCTGACGTAGTACCGGGTCTGGATGATGCCCATCGGCGCGATCGGCAGCTGCGCGTACTTGGATTCGCGCGGACCGCGGCCGCCCTGGACCCGGTTGCGCGCGGCCATCACCAGATCGCCCATCACCGCCGAGGCCGTCGGCGCGCCGCCGGCGCCCTGACCGTAGAACATCAACCGTCCGGCGGCCTCGGCCTCGACGACGACGGCGTTGAAGGCCCCGTTGACGTTGGCCAGCGGATGACTCAGCGGCACCAATGCCGGGTAGACACGCGCGGAAACCCGTTGCTGCCCATCGCTTCCGGTGACCCGCTCGCAGATCGACAGCAGCTTGATCGTGCACCCCAGGGCTTTGGCCGACTCGAAGTCTTCCGGGGTGATCTTGGTGATGCCCTCGCGGTAGACGTCGTCGGCGGTGACCCGGGTATGAAATGCGATCGACGCCAGGATCGCGGCCTTGGCCGCCGCGTCGTAACCTTCGACGTCGGCGGTCGGGTCGGCCTCGGCGTATCCCAGAGCGCTCGCATCGGCCAGCGCTGAACTGTAATCAGCTCCGGTGGAGGACATTTCGGACAAGATGTAGTTCGTGGTGCCGTTGACGATGCCCGCCACCCGCAGCACGGTGTCGCCGGCCAACGACTGCGTCAGCGGCCGGATCACCGGGATTGCGCCGGCAACCGCGGCCTCGAAATACAAGTCCACGTGGGCTCGTTCGGCGGCCTGGGCCAACTCGCCGGTGGACTGGGCCAGCAGCGCCTTGTTGGCGGTCACCACCGACTTGCCGCCCTCGAGCGCGGTCAGGATGGCCTTGCGCGCGGGTTCGACGGGCCCCATCACCTCGACGACGAGATCCACGTCCTCGCGGGAGACCAGTTCCTCGACATTGTCGGTGAGCAACTCAACCGGCAAGCCGCGGTCATCGGCGACCCGTCGCACCGCCACGCCACGCAATTCCAGCGGTGCACCAATGCGGGCCGCCAGGTCCGGCGCGCTCTCCTCGATGATCCGGACAACCTCGCTGCCGACGTTACCCAGGCCCAATACCGCTACGCCTATTGCTTTTTCCGTCATCGGTTCTTACCTCACTTCCAGACTCAGCAGATCGTCGACGGTCTCCCGGCGCAGGATCAGTCGAGCCCGCCCGTCGCGCACGGCCACCACTGCGGGGCGACCGATTAAGTTGTATCGACTGGACATCGAATAGCAGTAGGCGCCGGTCGCGGCGACCGCCAGCAGGTCACCAGGTGTGACGTCCTCGGGCACCCAGGTGTCTCGAACGACGATGTCGCCACTCTCGCAATGCTTTCCGACAATCCGGGCCAGCGTCGGCGCGGAGTCGGAGACCCGCGACACCAGCCGGACGTCGTACTCGGCGCCGTAGAGCGCCGGGCGGATGTTGTCGCTCATCCCGCCGTCGACACTGACGTAGCAGCGCGAGGCACCCGAGCCGATCGCGACGTCCTTGACCGTGCCGACCTGGTAGAGCGTCACCGTGCCCGGCCCGGCGATCGCACGTCCGGGTTCGACGACCAGGCGGGGCGCGGGCAGCCCAACAGCCGCCGACTCACTGCGCACGATTGCGTCGAGCTTTCCGGCGAGATCCTCGATGGGCGGCGGATCGTCCTGGGGCAGATAGGAAATGCCCAATCCCCCACCGAGGTCGACCACCGCCATCTGCGCGGTCTTGTCGACCCCGAACTCGGCGACCACGTCGCGCAGCAGACCGATGACCCGGTGGGCGGCCAGCTCGAAACCCGCCACGTCGAAGATCTGCGAGCCGATGTGACTGTGCAGTCCCACCAGGCGCAGGTGGTCGGCGGCGAACACCCGGCGCACCGCGTCCATTGCCGCGCCACTGGCCAGCGACAGTCCGAACTTCTGGTCTTCGTGGGCTGTCGCGATGAACTCGTGGGTGTGCGCCTCGACGCCGACGGTGACCCGGAGCAACACGTCCTGCACCACACCGGCCTCGCCGGCGATCGTGTCGAGACGATCGATCTCGGTGATCGAGTCGAGCACGATGTGTCCGACACCCACCTTGACCGCAGTCGTGAGCTCATCGACAGATTTGTTGTTGCCGTGAAAGGCAATTCGTTCGGCCGGGAACCCGGCGTGCAGAGCGACGGCGAGTTCCCCGCCGCTGGCGACGTCCAGCGAGAGACCTTCCTGGTCCACCCAGCGGGCAATCTCGCTGCACAGGAACGCTTTACCCGCATAGTGCACGTTGTGGCCGCCGCCGAACGCAGCGGCGATCTCGCGGCACCGGGCGCGGAAGTCGTCCTCGTCGATGACGAACAGCGGCGTTCCGTATTCGGCGGCCAGGTCGGTCACCGACATGCCCGCGATCGAGACTTCGCCGTCCTCACCACGAACAAGGTTGCGCGGCCACACATTCGGCGCGAGCGCCAATGCGTCTGCGGCGGTCTGCGGTTGCTGCGGCGCGCCGCCGTGATGAATCTCGTCGGCATGGCGGGGGCCCGCGGGGTGAGCGTTCACATCCGCTCCGGTGCCGACACGCCGAGGATGCTCAGACCGTTGGCGATCACCTGCCGGGTAGCTGCACACAACGCCAGCCGCGCACGGTGCAGGTCGCCCGGCTCTTCGTCGCCCATGGGCAGCACCCGGCACGAGTCGTAGAACCGGTGGTAGTCGCCTGCCAGGTCTTCGAGGTAGCGGCACACCCGGTGCGGCTCGCGCAACGAGGCGCCGGCCTTGAGCACCCGGCCGAACTCGCCGAGGTTGCGGATCAGCGCGCCCTCTTTGTCATGAGTGAGCAGCTCCAAGTGCGCGGTGTCGGGAGTCAGCCCCAGGTCGGCGGCGTTGCGGGCCAGAGCCGACAGCCGTGCGTGCGCGTATTGCACGTAGTAGACCGGGTTTTCACTGGACGCCGACGACCACAGCTGCAAGTCGATGTCGATCGGGGTGTCCACCGAGGAGCGGGTGAGCGAGTAGCGGGCCGCGTCCACGCCGATGGCCTCGACGAGATCGTCGAGGGTGATGACGGTTCCGGCGCGCTTGCTCATCCGGACCGGCTGTCCGTCGCGAACCAGGTTGACCATCTGCCCGATCAGTACCTCGACGGTGTCGGGGTCGTCGCCGAGGGCGGCGGCGGCGGCCTTGAGCCGGGCGATGTACCCGTGGTGGTCGGCGCCCAGCATGTAGATGCAGAGGTCGAATCCGCGCTGACGCTTGTCCAGGTAGTAGGCCAGGTCGCCGGCGATGTACGCGGGCTGACCGTCACTCTTGATGACGACCCGGTCTTTGTCGTCGCCGAATTCCGTTGTGCGCAACCACGTTGCGCCGTCCTTCTCGTAGATGTTGCCGGTCTGGCGCAGCTTGGCGATGGCCTGATCGACTCGCCCGCTGGTGTGCATCGAGTCTTCGTGGGTGTAGACGTCGAAGTCGGTGCCGAACTCGTGCAGCGATTCCTTGATGTGGTTGAACATCAGGTCCACGCCGATGGAGCGGAAGGTCTCCTTCTGCTCGTCACCGGTCTGACTCAGCGCGTCGGGGGCCTTGGCCAGCACCTGGTCGGCGATGTCCTTGATGTAGTCGCCGGCGTAGCCGTCTTCGGGCGCGGGCTCGCCATTAGCCGCGGCGATCAGGGAGTTGGTGAACCGGTCGATCTGGGCGCCGTGGTCGTTGAAGTAGTACTCCCGGGTGACCGCGGCGCCCTGGGTGCTCAACAGCCGGCCCAGGGCGTCACCGACCGCGGCCCAGCGGGTGCCGCCGATGTGGATCGGGCCGGTCGGGTTGGCCGAGACGAACTCCAGGTTGATGTTGGTGCCGTCGAGCGCGGTGGAATTGCCGTAGCCCGCTCCCGCGGCGAGCACATTGCTCACGATGACACCCTGCGCCGAGGCCTCGATACGCAGATTCACGAAGCCGGGGCCGGCGACCTCGGCGGCAGAGATGCCGTCGGCCTCGGCCAGGGCGGCGGCCAGCCAGCCGGCCAGCTCACGAGGGTTGACGCCGACCTTCTTGGCCAGCTGCAACGCCACGTTTGTCGCGTAATCACCGTGCTCAGGGTTGCGCGGACGCTCGACGGCCACTGTCGCTGGCAGGGCGGCGATATCCAGGTCATGCTCGGCGAGCACCGCGGCGGCGGTGTTCTTGAGCAGCTCGGCGAGGTCGGCGGGTGTCACGAGGGTCCATCCTATGGTCTGACGTGGTCAGCGCCCGAATCCATATCTCGGGCTCCGGCGGGGCATCCTGGGGGCAGGAGCACAGCGACCCGGGGATGGATCCGGCGGGCAGGAGCAGTCCCCCAGATGAGTTAGGCTGTCGGAGCCCATTGGCGCAGCTGTGCGTGCGCCCCCGTAGCTCAGGGGATAGAGCGTCTGCCTCCGGAGCAGAAGGCCGCAGGTTCGAATCCTGCCGGGGGCACTTTCCAAGACATCTCTGACGTGCGCCGGAGCGCCGTCACTCCCCCACGACTGTGAGCGTTGGGCGTCCCGTTGTCACACCCGATGTCACAACTGTTCCCAAGATGCCCGCAGCTTCCTTCAACGCATCGTCCTGGCTGTGCGCGTACAGGCGTGCCGTCGTCGATGCGTCGGCGTGCCCGATCCACTTCGCGATCACAGCCAGCGGCACCCCTCGGAGGTGCATCGCCGTGGCCGCGGTGTGGCGTGCGTCGTGCAGCCGGATCGGACGAACGCCGGCCGCCTTCGTCATCTTGTGCCACATGCGCGTGAGTGAGTCAGGCGTGTACGGCTCGCCAGCTTCGTTGACTGCGACGTAGGACGACGACGAAGCACGCTCAGCGCGTCTCAGCACGCCTAACAGCACGTTGTCGAGCGGTAACGTACGTCGCGACGACGAGGTCTTCGTGGGGCCTTCAAGGACGTTGCCCGCGCCAGCCTGAACTCGATTGTTGCGAATCGTCAGCGTATGGGCGGTGAAGTCGACATCGGACCAACGCAGCCCGGCGAGTTCACCCCGACGCAGACCTGACAGGGCGAGATACCAAACGTGCCCGTTGCGGTCGTTGTCGGCGTATCGCAGAACCTCCTGAATCTCGGCGGGCGTGTACGTCTGCATTTCTTGGCGGACGCGCTGCACTTTCTTCATGCCCGATGCCGGATTGTGGTTGAGGTCCCGTCTCTCGATGCCGTAGTCGAGGACAGCGCGCCACGCATCCACACCCTTGTTCAGTGACCTGCTCGACCACGCCCGCCTCATTCGCTTGCCCCCTGGTGTGGGCATCACCCCACCCTTTCTCAGATCTGTCAGCAGTCGGTCGAGATGTGCGCGTGTGAGTTGTTGCGCGGTCAGGTCGCCGTGACGTTCGCGTAGTGGCGCGAGACTGAAGCGATACGCGTTGAGCGTCGTAGGCCGAGCGTTATGCAGCGAGTCGAGCCAGTCCGCGCACAGCTCCTCGACGGTCACCGCCTTGCGCGGCACGTAGGTGTGCGTCGCAACGTCGTGCTGGATCGACGTCAGGGCATCGCGCGCCTCGCGCTCGGTGGCGTAGCGCTTGCGGCTCTGTCGTCGTCGCCCAGTGACTGGATCCACACCAACAGACGTGATGACTTCGTACCGGGTCTCCCCCGCGCGCGTCGTGCGCTTCTTGATCTGCGGGGGCAGTTGTTGCCTAGCCATCGTTGACCACCCATCCCTTGTCGCGAGCAATACGCTCAGCCATCGAGCGCGTCTGTCGGGTGCTGTCCCTCAGGACCTCGTTGTCGCTCGTGCCGTACCGCGCGAATTGGTCACGCGCAGAACGCAAGTCGAAGAGCATCCGCATGTCGTCATCGTCATAGCCGCAGAATGACAGCGCGGCATCCCCAGACGTCTTGTCCACACCAGGCAACGCTTCGACAGGTGCATCTACGAGGTCTGGGTAGATCAGCCGAAGGGGCGGTATCCCAAGTGCTTTGGCGAGCACGATGAGCTCGGGGACGTCAACTGACCGTTTACGCCCATTCTCGATGTTGGCGATGGTGTCGCGCGTGATCGGGAAGCCCAGGCGCGCAGTCTCATCCGCGATGACCTGAGCGGACCTGTCCCCGCGTGCGTGCTTAATAGCGCGTGCAATGCGGGCGTTCACATCGTCGCGCCATGGGCGTTTCCTTGCTTCTGTCATTGTGTCAGTTTATCACAACATCAACGGTTGTTGCGTAGTTCATGCTGATTGCGTACATTCGACGGTGAAAGTCGACACATTGTGACAAATCTACACAGGAAGGAATGCCAATGGCCGTGGACCGTCTACTCAGCCGTGCGCAGGTTCAGAAAGTCCTCGGCGTTGGGCCGACGAAGCTGTACTACCTCACGCAGAGCGGCGAACTGAGAAGCGTCAGCGTGGGACGCCTCCGCAAGTACCGCGAGAGCGACGTGAACGCATACATCGAAAGCCTCAGCGCATGAGCGCCAAGGCATACAAGACGCACATCGCGACCGAGGCGGCATCACGCAAGCGCGAAAAGCTAAGCAAGACAGAACAAGACGCTCACGTCCCGACCCCAGACCACACCGAGCGCGACGACATCGTGGCGCGCCTCAAGAAAAGGAAGCCGAAGTGACGGACGAAGAGCAGGAAATCTCGGACGACTTCAAGCGATTCGATGTGGATCCGAACAGCCCGAAGTACTTGCAGAACCTACCCGAGGGATACGAACGCGTGGGCCCATCACGTTTGGCCTGGGACATGGGCTTTGGCGATGAGCCGTCGTCTACACCTGTGCCGTGCGTCAGGTGTGGTCAATCCTCAGACCCAAGCCACCGGATCGAGTTCGTGCGCGAGGGTCTGCACCGTCCTGAGGACGGCTGGAAAGTCGGCATAGCTCTCTTCGTCTACGACTGCCCCGAACACGGCTGGTTCATAAACGAGGCCAAAGAGCGCGGGTTCGGAGGCTCAGAGAAGGCACGCAACGGAAAGGGCATCATCGCCTAAGGCTCGTGGGGCGGGTCCGTAGGCGCCTGTATATGTGCGCACGACGCGTCACGCGGCGCACGCGTGAAAGTCGCGCAGCGTTGAACTGAGGCGCGGGCTTGAATGCCCCAATAGTGCATCGCCGCAGTTCAATTCGCAGTCAATGTATGGGAGATCGCTCCTAATACGATTAGTGGCATGAATGGTAGCAACAGAGAAAGGAAGGACGATGGCTAATGGAAAACCGGGTCGTCCGCGTCGATTAGACCTCGATCCAGAGCATCGGGAATTCCTCGACAAGAAGAACGAACGCCGTAGGCGGCGTCGCCTAGACCCGGACTACAAGGCGAAAGAGAATGCACGAGCAGTCGCACAACGCGCTCGACGCAAGGCTGAAGATGGCAAGGGGAAATGACCGCAGGACGCCAGACCTGCGATTCGATGAACTTTTACCCGAGAAGTCCAAAGGACCAACGACGTTCAGCGTCGATAAAGACGGAAAGCTACATGCCCACACGAGACCCGTCCCCGAGCATCGGATGAAAAGGGCTCGACGCATCCTGTGGGAGTGCAAGCAACAGCCCGAATGGCAACGCACGCAGGCGGCGTTCTATCGCCATCCGTCCCTGAAGAACGTGCCGTATCAGGTGTTGAAGCAGCTTGTGAGAGAGAGCGAGAGATCCAATGGCCGATAATGCACTCGTTCGACCGCGGGTCATCGACTTTCGACCCAAACCATCTGACGTCGAGGAGCGACCGAAAGTGTGGAAAGCAACTCACCTCACACGCGCAAAGGCCAAGAAATGGCTTGCGAAGCAGCGCATCCCGAGAGCAGGTGTAACTGTGCTTGTCGGGGACGAAGGCATCGGCAAGTCGCTTTTCTGGGTGTGGATCGTCGCAGCGATCACCACAGGTAAGCCACTCCCCGAGTTCGGGATACCGGCGCGCGCCCCCCAGCATGTGCGTCTGGTCATCACTGAGGATGACTGGGCTACAGACGTGCGTCCGCGTCTCGAGGTGGCAGGAGCGAACCTCAGATACATCACCGTGATCGCCTGTGAGCGCGATGGTTCCGGATCACCGGTGTTTCCATCAGACGACATGAAATTGCTGTACCAGGAACCCCTTCCCGCATTGATCGTGGTGGACGCGTGGCTGGACACAGTGCCGGGTTCGCTCAACGTGCAGATGCCGCAGGACGCGCGAAAAGCGCTGCACCCCTGGAAAGACGTAGCCGTGCAACTCGATGCGTCGGTTCTGTTGATGACGCACACGAACCGCGACACTGGATCGTCGGCACGCAATAAGTACGGCATCACCGGAGAATTGCGCAAGAAGGCCCGCATGGCGCTGTTCGCTCAGCGGGATGAATGCGGGCAACTCGTAATAGGCCCTGAGAAGGCGAATGGGACGGCCATCGTTCCGGCAGCGATGTTCACCATCGACTCGGTGCAAGTACGCCCAGCAACTGACGACGACGACGGCACAGTGCCACACCTGCGATACCTCAGCGAGTCAGATCAGGACATGCGCGAGCACGCGTCAGGCGACATGAAGCCTGAGGCCAAGTGGCTGATCGAGTTCTTGTGCGAGAACGACAAGACACGCACCGAGGTATTCGACGCGGCGACCGAGAAGGGTTTCAAACGCCACGCTGTCTACGCAGCATCAAGAAGCCTCAAGGTCAAGCAGGAACGCGAGGGGTTCCAGGGCCAGACGATGTGGTCGCTCCCGTGATCGCATTCGTACAACCTCGCCACGGCGTATTTCGCACAACTGGCACAACTGGCTCTGACGTGTACAAACGAACTTGGACGACTGATGGACGACTGTCGGATGACTGAGCGAACCTATGAGCGCCAGTAGTCCACAGTTATCCACTCAGTCGTCCAGCCCATCACCGCAGGTCACCACAAATATTTCATATATCCATGTAGATGTTCACGCGACGCGTGCGAAGGAGATTCAAGTGACGAAGATCGTCAACGTGTACCCCAGGTCTGACTCCAAACTGAAGATCGTTCAAAGCGACGGGGACAAGGCCGTTCGCCGCACCGTGTTGGCGTTGGCTGTGGTCGAGGACGACAAGGGTGAACAGTCCATCGAGATGGTCGTCGGCGCGGACGGGCAACTCTGGTTAGCACCTCAAGTGCACTTTCCCCCGAGCGACTCCGCGCTGATTCCTGTTTTGCAATATGACGGTGAAGACGTGACCGAGTGGCTAGAGGAGGGCGAGTGAACCTCAACGAAGCACGCGAACTGATGCACAAGCTAAACCACGGTGACGCCAAGTCTGGTGTGGGCAAGGCCAAGACCCTCAAAGCGTATGAGACCAAGGACATCGAGAATCCTGACGGTGATGTGATTGGGCTCGAACGAATCAACGAGCGCGAGCTACCCCTCGGACACGTCGGGCCTGCTATGCCTTGCTGCCTTGGCGACGGTGACGAACACGAGCCGTACTGCGTCATGTACCGAAGCGACGACGAGCAAGGCGCATAGGTGGGCGCTCAGGTCAACGCTGAGCGCCTGATGTACGCGCAATAAGTCAATTATCCTGCGGGATAATCCAAGACACGCTGAGACGCGTACAAATCAACCATTGAGTCTCAATTTTCGAGCGCGTAACGTCACCAGCACGCCCACCAGCGCGGCAAGCTGGGTGCCGACGGGCCTTGTACGGATATCACCAATAGAACCATCCCATAGAGCGCGACCTTGCCCGCGTTCATGCCCCGGCTGATGATCCAGCAGCGCGAGGCGATGGGAAGACCCCCAAACATTCACTGAGCTTCGGCGACTCCGTCGTGCTCAAATCCGTTGAAAGAACTGAGGAAATGACTGAAGTAGTAACTCAGAAGGGCGCATGGGGCATGGACGTCCTGGGCCTGCCCGCCCTGGAAACCATTCCTGATGCCCTCATCATGTCGTGCTCGCACAAGGCGGGTGTGGTCGAAGGTGATGCGCCGTACGTTCGCATCCCCAAGATCAACCTGGATGACGACGTGCATCCGGTGCGTGAGGGTGACGACATTCCCGAGGCCGAGCCGGACAGGTCCGAGATCGTCGTGTTGACCGTGAAGGTCGCTGAACTGATCAAGGTTTCGCGCGAACAGCTCGCGCAGCCCGAGGCGATCGAGACCATCACTCATGAGATCCGTCGTGCGCTGACGTACAAGGCCGATGCGATGTTCGCAGCACAGCCGGCCCCGGTTGCACCCGAGGTGTGGCCTCCTGCGGGCTTGCTGCCTCGTGCGACGGCTGCGGGTGACATCGTGGACAACCTCGACGCTCTCGTGGACGCGGTCGCGCTCATCGAGAACACGCCGGGCGGTCAGGCCACGCACATCATCGCCAACCCGCTCGCATGGGCTGCAGTGCGCAAGTACAAGAAGGGCACGGGCAGCAACGAAAGCCTTGTGGGTGCCGGAACGGAGGCAGGGCCGAAGTCGCTCCTGTCGCTTCCTGTCATCACGCGGTCGCCGTTGCCTGAAGACGTGCTGATGGTGATCGACAAGAACCAGGTGCTGTCGGCGTATGGCGATGTGCTCGTGGCTCGTTCGGACGAATTCTATTTCGGGTCGGACAACGTCGCGCTGCGTGCCACGTTCCGTTTCGGCATCGCGCTGAATCATCCGGACGCCGTGCAGGTGTTGACGGTTCCGGAGGCGACACCGTAACAGCTGTCGTGTTTCTCTCCCTTGAAGGGGTGGGAGGAACAGGCAAACGGGCAAGTGCAGTCCTCGGACGTGGCGTGTTGCCCAACAACTGAATAGGAGAGGCCTCGGGTACGTGTTCGCCTGGCAGCCCGCGTATCCGGGGTCTCCCCACCGAATCGTGAACATCGGGCCGCGATGCGCCGACCTCGAAGGGCAACGTGTTTCATTCCTCCGATGCGTTGCCCTTCTTGGTGGATCGCTCAACGTGTCAGGTGTGGTCAGTCGCTTGTAATCATCTGCGGTGCAGCATGTATGGGTTGGGGTGACGCGCCAAGTCTTGTAAAATCGAGCATGAGCACACGCGAACATGCTGCGTACGAAGGCCGTATCTACCCTGATGGGTACAGGATCTACGCCGTGTACCGCGGGCGACGCGCTGACGAAGAAGTCGCACGATTCCACACATACGACGACATGCTGCGCGAGTGGCTTCGCATCACTGACCTGTGCCACATGGTCGATGTCGCGGGGTCACAGTTCGATTGATTGTGGAGCGCTGGTCGTAACGTGTGCTCATGGGTATGAGCAAGCATCGACCTCGTAAACCTCAGAGCCGCAACGTAAGTACGGGTCGAATGCAAGGGCGAGGATGGGCTGCGATTCGTGCGCGCATTCTCAAACGCGATAGCGGGTTATGCCAGGACCGTGAGTGGGGTTGTGAGGTCCACGCCGTGGAGGTACACCACATAGTGCCCATCGAATTAGGTGGCACGAACGAAGACGACAACCTGGTAAGCCTTTGTGCGCCATGCCATCAACGACGCACCAACGAACAGCGTCAGGACCGTCAGGCCCGCAGGAATATGGAGAAGCGCGAGGCCCGTCGTCGCAATCATCCAGGCAGGAAAGACCGGCACGAACCCGCGTGAGTTTGTGAGTGGGTGCGTCGAAGAATGACCCCTGGGGGCCACCCCCCACCCTGCGCTCGTGGCCACCGTAGAGGCTTTGTCGCTCGGACTGTGCCCGAGTTCCCCAGAGTAAAATGGGAAGGCTTTGTACGCAGTCGATTCCGGCGCTAATCAGGCCATATGAGGTTGAACTCGCCTGTTGCAACCTCGATTTGACCGCGGTATACGCGTGCGCTGTGTGGGCACGGGCGTCTGTGCGTCCCCGTACGCGCCTGCGTTTGCGTTCGCGTGTGACGTGTCGTGCGCGCGCTCGTCGGGCGTCACGGCTGAGCCGAGGTTCTTTGTAGACGCTTCGCGCGTAGCTACTTCGGCGACTTTTGGTTGATGCTCGGTATGCGATTGAGAAGCTCGGAGACGTAGCCGAGCGCTTCATTGAGCGTTGGCGCGTAGCCCGTCGGATGGGCGCACTCGTTGCGTTTCGATAGAAGCCCATGAAGCGCTTTCATCTCAGCCTTATTGAGCAGCTTCACTTCTTTCGCGGCCGCGACTAGCTGGTGCTCGGTCACGTTCTCTTTCAGGTCGTCGAGGCTTGTCCACTGCGACCAGTTGGGGTACCTCTGGTGAAGTGCGACCAGATTGTCGGACGCTAACTTCTCTTGGAGGAAGTCCATAAACGCGGCCCAGGCCATGACCGTAGCTGCCCGGTAGAGCCTGGCCTCCATCGCACGGATCGACTCATTCAACAGTTCCGTCTGCTTCAAGTTCAGAATGGTTATCTGCTTGCGCGTATCGGAAAGCGTGACTATGCGCGACGGGGCAGCCTCATGTGTGGAGAGCAGCGTGTGCGCGGCACGTTCGAAGTTTGACGCGCGGCGCCGAAAATCCTCAACCCCCAGGGTCACTCGGGGTCCGGAAAGAGATGAGTCTTCATGGCTTTGAAAAAGGACTCGAAAGTCTGCTCGTCCGCGCCTTCAGGAAGCGTCAGCTGGACGTTGATGTTGACCGTCAAGCCATTAGACGCGGCGGGGGTGCGACTGACCACTGCGGCGTTCTGAGGCGCTTCGTCCTGCGGTGTGGCTGGCGCCGCCTGATCGGTGGACGTCGATGCGCCTGAACCACTGTCGGTGAATTCCGCCTCTGCGACAAGAGCCTTGAACGTCAGCACCATTTTGTTCACGACGTCCTTGCCCGACGTCGTGCTTGTGCGAAATACGTGCTCAAGGTCTTCGTTGGATCGAGCGTGTGCATCCGGGTACACAGCGTAAAGAGTTTGGTATCCGGTCTTTATCGCGCGACCAAGCACCGCTTTATGGTCGCGTCCTCGATATTCCTGCCACGCAGGAGTTGGGACGCTGGACGAGTCGGCTAAGCCGATGTAGCGCAAGACCCGCAGCATCGAGGTGTCATTGCCGCCATTGAAACCGACACTCTTCAGCCAAGAGGTGGTTGCCTTCGGCGGAATGCCCGTCTCTCGAATCTTCTTCAAGAGGAGAGGCAACCGGCCCGTGGTCGTGGCGTATGCAGGTTCGTCGTTTGCCACTGGTTGCCCCCAAGGAAGATTCAATGAACTGGAAACCATAGCTCATGCGACGTCGGGTTACGGCGAGCAACACGCGGATGAATTGCCACCAGAAAGCCCCACACCCAAGTAGGGCGTAGGGCTGACGGGTCGGTGCGGTCAGGCGGACTTCGCTTCGTCGTCGGCGACGGGCTCGGCCTTGGCGACACGTGCGGCTGCGCGTTCGGCGACCCACGCGGGATAGGCCTTCTTGATCGCAGCGACGTTCGCCTTGGTGAACACGTACGACTTGCCATCACGCGATGACATGCCGTCGCCAGCGGCACGCAAGAACACGCGCAACTCCTTGGGGGTGATGTCCAGGGCCTCGGCGACATCCTTAGAGGTGAGGTTGATGGGTGCGGACATGGGGTGCTCCGTTCGTTGTCGATTGCATAGCTTGCCTAAGCAACGTAAGACACGAAGGGCTCGAGTCCATAAGACTTGGTCGTTGCCGCAGGTCAACCCCTTTGATGTCACACGCGATGTCACAAGTCATGCGTGAAACGGTGTGACAGTCGGTGATGGTCGACAACAGACAAAGCCCAGGCAGTAAGGCCTTTTACGACAGCGCGTGAACCTCGGTGAACGTGCCTGCCCTGCCTCCGGAGCAGAAGGCCGCAGGTTCGAATCCTGCCGGGGGCACTCAGTTTGAAGCGGGATCCAGTTGAGGCGCGATGGCCAGATTCCTCGCACCGCATGAGGCAATCCTGCAGCGCCCCTTTGGATTTCAATCGCGATCGAAAGCGCTCGAGCGGCGGCACCGAAGCCCGGCCGCCGACAGCGGCCACACCAGCCAGCGAATTTTGGTGCGCCTTTGCCGACACCGCGGCTCAACGAGCTCGCGCTGCGCGATCGCACCGCCGCCCCGGCCATCATCGCCGGTTCAGACCTGAATCACCGGCGAAGATCCATGCGAAGACTGTCAGTTGCGCGTACTTGTCCGGTACGGTCCAAACCAGCAAAGACAGGTTCGAGGACAGGATTGTCGGTGGGGCGGGTCCAACGGAGTCGTAACGCGGCGCTCAGCGCGTTGGTCTCTAGTGCGCTTGCGGCCGGAGCATTCACCGCAACCCCCACAGCCCACGCCAACTGCTTCTCTGCATTCGGGTTGAACAACGGCAATGGCTGTACGAGCAACCTGACCACTCTGGCGATAGCAATCGGCCCCGGCGCCACCGCAAATGCCGGGAACGCCCTGTTCGGCGGCGCCATCGCGATTGGCAACGGCGCCACTGCCCTCACCAATATTGCGGCGTTCACCTTCGCCGGAGCGTTCGGCAACGGTTCGTCCGCGGCCACGCTCGGGTCGCTCCTCGGAATCAACCTCCAATTCGGTCCGGGTACCGCGTCGACCCTCGGCGGAATGCTCAACTTCGTTCTCGGCGCCTCAGCTCCCGGCAGTGTGCCGAATTCCACTGGCGCCGTCGGCCTTGGCAACATCACCATCCAACTCGGTCCGGGCACGGCGTCAACGGTCGGCGGCTTCAATATCGCGCTCGGTCTGCCCAACGGCGGTGGAGGTCAGACGACCGGCGCCGCCGGCGTTGGCAACCTCTCTCTGAACTTCGGAGCGGGGACGGTAACGACCGTCGGCCTCCTCAACCTCGCCTTGAGCATTCTGCGTAATGGCGGCGGGCTGCAATCGACCGCGGCGGGCGGCATCGGAGCCTGGGCTCTCAATCTGCTCGGCGACGCGGGCAGTGTGTTCGCACAGGGCGTCTTCACCACGGCCGCGAATCTTCTGGGCACGAACACCGTGGAGATACAAGGTCTGTTCAGTCTGGCCGCGAACCTCATCGGAACCGGCAACGTGATTCAGCTCTTGTCGCAGACCGGCTTTCCCGTGCTGTTCAGTTCAGTGGTGAACTCCTGGGGCATCGGCAACGTGCTCGACGCCGTCAACGGCCCGCTGTCCTTCATGCTGTCGTTCAACCAGGAAGCAGCCTCGCTCTTCCTCAAAGGGCCGGGGATCAACCTCAACAACTTCCACCTGCCGACGTTCTCCCTCCCGGCGTTCGCGACGCCGACGGCCCACGCGCCCAACCTGCCGTCGTTCGACCCGCCGTCACTGCAGCTGCCGACGGTGCACCTTCCGGCGGCCGGGAGTGGGTCTGGCGGATCGAGCGGCGGAACCGGCGGATCCGAGGAAGGGGTCGGCGGCAGCGGGCGGCAGTCCGAGCCGCTGCGCACCACGCCCACCACCACCACGAGCGCGACCACCACACCGCCCGCCGCCAGCGACACCATCGCCACGACAATCCCCCGCGACGCGGCGGCCAACAAAACCGTCAATTCGGGCGGCGGCCGTCACCGCGCCCCCGAGACGACGGCCGCGAGCAATGACAGCGGCACGACGACGACCGCGTCTGGCGGCCGCCATCGGAAGCCGGACTCGGCAAGTGACTCCAGCGATAGTGCGAAGTCAGGCTCCAATGGCAGCGGCTCCGCCGGCGGCGGCGGAAAGCACCGGAAGCAGTAACCGATCCGCTGTCGTGGCGGTTCGCTATTCGACGGCCGACCGCCGATACCCGTGCGGCCACACGGCAGACTCCAGCATCGTCTAGCAAGACATAGTTAAGAGTGGCAAATACTGGTGTTGCCGCCCGTGATGTTGCCAAAATGGTTGATACAGGTGTTGCGACACGGGCGTTGAGGCATCGACACCCCGCCAACAATGCGGCTGATTTCGGCGAGTCAACGCGCTGAGCGGATAACCGTTGATACCTACCTAAAACTGACTTAAGCTGCATATACACCCATCAAGACTGGCTGGCGTGCCAGCACATCCAATTAACTCGCTCACCATTCGCATCACGAGGTCGCGGGACCGTCAGGCCCACTCTCTGGAAAGCTTGGATGAATATCCGCCGGAAAAGCTGTAAGCTCCAACCGCGTCACGTACGGTCGCAGCCAGCAAAGATTTCACAACCTATAGGGCTAATCGATGAATCGAGTTCGCGCCAGAGGCGGCATGTTGCTTGGAGCCCTGGTTTCCGGCGCGCTCACTCTAGGAACTCTCGGTGAAGCCCCCGCAGCGAACGCCAACTGCGTGTCCGTCTTCGGCATCGGCAACGGCGGGGGCTGCACAAGCAACCTGACCAGTTTTGCGATCGCCATCGGCACCAACGCCGTGGCGAACGCCGGCAACGGATTCTTCAGCGGCGCGATTTCGTTAGGCAACAACGCAGCCACTGCGACGACCTTCAGCTTCCTCAGCTTCGCGGTGGCCAACGGCGAGCAAGCCAGGGCGTCCACTCTTCCCGGACTCCTGAACTTCGCGTGGCAACAGGGACCAGGAAGCTCCGCAGCCATTGGCGCACTCAACTTCGCCATCGGGATGATGATGAACGGAGCCGGGCCGCAATCGACGGGGGTCGCCGGCCTCGGCAACATCGCCCTGCAAATCGGGCCCGGCACCATGACCAACATCGGCAGCCTCAACCTCACACTTGCCAGTGCGTTAGGCGGAGACGGCACCAAGGCCACCAACGCCGGCGGCTTCGGTAACCTCGCGCTCAACATCGGAGACGCCGGAACCGCTTGGACGCAAGGATTTTTCAGCTCGACCACGAATTTCCTGGGTGACAGCATCGTCAAAGCCCAGGGCATTCTGACCGCGGCCGGGAACGTCCTGGGCAATGGGAACACCGTGTCCTCGTGGGGCCCGTTCCCTAACACCACCTTGAGCCTGGCGTTCAACTTCTTCGGCGACAACAACACCGTGACGGCCGGCTGGGGCCCGTTCGCTATTGCCGGGGCGGTCAGCCAAAATCTGAAGACGATCACGAGGTCGCTTCCGGGCATCGATATCAACGGGGTCATCGCCGGGGGTGCGGCAGCTGTCGGCAGCAGCAAGAAGGCTGCCACTCCTGCCGCTGCATCAAGCGGCGCCGAGGATGCACTCACGTCCACGTCCACGACCACGGCCACGGCCACGGCCACGGCCGGTAGTAAAAAGGCCACCAGTTCTCGGGGCAGCGGCCAGAAGAAGGCGGTCAGCCCATCGCCGTCCAGCGACAGCGGCAAGAAAGCCGCAAAATCGGCGCGCTCGGGCAGTTCTGGCAAGAATCAAGCAAACTGACTGTGTCGTTGCCAGAACACATTCTGTTCTAAAATTCCGCCATTGACCGCTGGGTTGGGCGTCCCCGCCATTGGGGTCTTTCGTCACCATAAGTGACATCTTCCTGCGGGTTTAGCGCGTTTTAGCAGCGGAGACACAGCAGTTCCCCAGAATCCCACTCATCGGCACAAAACGTTGCTACGCTTCGCAACTTGTAGTAATAGCCAATTGGGAGCAAACCATGGCTGCGAGGCATCGTGCGGCGGGGCGAACGAGAGCCAAGGCGATTCGTCGCGCTCGGCAACGCCACAGCAACATCTCCCTCTGGCTCGGAACCGGCGCCGTCGCTGTTGGCTTCTGCGCGACACTCGCCGCTGCGAGCGGCGTCGCCCACGCAGACTCCAGCCCTAACTTCGCGCCTCACGGAGGCGCGAGTTCCAAAGCCGGCACCCCAGGACGCACCACACCGCCGAGGCACCACACCTCCCAGGCCACCGATAGCGGCAGCGCCGAGGCACCCACTGCCGACGGCCTTCGCAGGACCGAGCACGCCGCCCCCGCCAACTCGCCGCATCTGAGGGTGCACGCGCCGTCTCTTCACGGGACGGCATTCCCGGCGCCGAACAGCCTGGTCGCCGCCAAGACGCCGCGCGCGAATGACGGGCCCTACATCGATCCCATCACAGTGCTCACCGGACGGCCGTTGGTCGGCAACGGCGCCGACGGGACGGCGGACAGCCCGAACGGCAAGCCGGGCGGCTGGTTGTTCGGCAACGGAGGCGACGGATGGTCCGCGCCGTCCAATACCGGAATGGCCGGGGGCAACGGAGGTTTGGCGGGTCTCGTCGGCAACGGCGGCAGCGGAGGAGCGGGCGCTGCCGGGCAGTCCGGCGGTAACGGCGGGTCGGCACTCTGGTTCGGCGCAGGAGGGCAAGGTGGCGCCGGCGGCGGCGCCACTGTCTCCGGTCAAGCCGGAGGCAACGGCGGCGCAGGCGGGCAAGGCGGGCTGATCGGCGGCGGTAACAGCGGCAATGGCGGGGCCGGCGGGACCGGATTGGGCAGCGGCAACGGCGGCAACGGCGGCAACGGCGGCGCGGGCGGATACCTGAACGCGGGTGGCACAGGCGGTGCCGGCGGCAACAGCGGCACCGGCACCGGCGGCAACGGCGGAGCCGGTGGCGGCGCCACGCAGACCGGCGGAGCTGGCGGGGCGGGCGGCACCGGCGGCAACGGCGGCAACGGCGGCGCAGGCGGAATCGCGAACAGCTTTGGCTTCGGAAACGCCGTGGGCGGGGTCGGCGGCCAGGGCGGGACCGGCACCATCGGCGCCGGTGGGGCCGGCGGCGAAGGCGGAGTCGCGATCATGGGCCCCTATGACTTCACCCTCAACGGTGCGGTGCCCGCACCGTGGGGTACGGCCGTCGGCGCGGCCGGTGGAGACGGTGGGGCCGGTGCGACCGTAGGTGGCGCCGGAGGCACCGGCGGAATGGCGTACAACACCCTCGCCAGCGGATCTGCCACCGGCGGCGAGGGTGGCAGCGGTGGGGCCAGCGCCGGCGCGGGTCAGACAGGCGGCAGCGGCGGCGCCGGCGGCTCCGCGCACGGCGCCACGGGCACCGCGGGTGACGGCGGCGACGGTGGCGCGGGCATTGACGGCTCGGCCGGGTTGGCCGGCACCGATTCCGCGACCGCACCCACTGCAGGTGGCCAGGGCGGCAGCGGTGGTAGCGGCGGCGCCGGTGGTAATGGCGGCGCGGGTGGCGGCGGCGTCGTAGGTGGCCGGGGCGGAAATGGTGGCAAGGGTGGCAAGGGCGGCACCGGTGGTGCCGGCGGCACCAACACCGGCAACACCAGCGGCGCAGGCGGATCGGGTGGCCAGGGCGGCACCGGCGGCGCCGGCGGCGCAGCGGGCGCGGGAGGCAGCAACGGTGGCGCGAACGGCGTCATGGGCCTGGGCGGAGCGGGCGGGCTCGGCGGCAACGGCGGCGGCGGCGGAACCGGCAGCGCAGGCACTACCGGTACCTCAGCCACTGCGGGCATCCAGGGTGGCCAGGGCGGCGCCGCGGGACAAGGCGGTACCGGCGGAGCCGGCGGCGGCGTCGGCGGACAAGGCGGCGTCGGCGGCAAGGGCGGCGGCGGCGGTACCGGTGGAACGAACACCGGCAACACCGGCGCCAGTGGCGGAGCAGGCGGTCAGGGCGGCACGGGCGGCGTTGCGGGCGCTGGCGGACTAGGTGGCAGCGGCGGCGGCGCGACGGGCGCCATCGGCAGTGGGGGTGCCGGTGGAACCGGCGGCGCGGGCGGCGGCGGCGGTACCGGGGCCATCGGTACGACCGGACCTTCAGCCACCGCCGGCAACCAAGGCGGACAGGGCGGCGCCGGCGGGCAAGGCGGCACTGGCGGTGCCGGCATCGGCGGGGCCGGTGGTGGCACCGGCGGCCAAGGCGGTGTGGCCGGCAGCGGCGGGACCGGCGGGGACGGCGGCTCGAACACCGGCAACACCGGCGCCAGTGGCAGCGCAGGCGGCCAAGGCGGCCAGGGCGGCGACGCCGGCGCGGCCGGCCTCGGCGGCAGCGGCGGCGGCACGACGGGCGCCATCGGCAGTGCGGGCACCGGCGGGCTCGGCGGCAACGGCGGGGCCGGTGGCACCGGCACCACCGGAACGACCGGCACGACGCCGACGGCCGGCGGCCAAGGCGGCCAGGGCGGCGCAGGCGGTCAGGGCG
>JAKFVT010000045.1 GCA_021732005.1 Mycobacterium sp.
TCGACCACGGCTGGAAAACCCGCAAACTCCCCAACGGCGACACCGAATGGATACCCCCACCCGACCTACCCATGCTGCACCGCGGCGTCAACACCTACCACCACCCAGAACGCCTACTGGGGAGCTAGGTCTCACCTGCCGGGCTTGGCGGCACGTCACGAGGTTCCACACCGTTAGGGTGTGCCGCGTGACGCTGCTCATCGACGACGAGAACCGGGTCCGCACGATCACCCTCAATCGCCCGGACGCTCTCAACGCCTTCAATGAGGCCCTCTACGACGCCACCGCTGAGGCACTGCTCGCCGCTGCCGACGACCCCGAGGTGGCCGTCGTCATGATCACCGGAGCGGGCCGAGCGTTCAGCGCCGGCCAGGATCTGGGCGACATGCAGGAGCGCATCACCAATCCCCACTTCGTCCAGGGCGCACACGGATTCCCGGGCCTGATCACCGCGCTCAGCCAATTTCCCAAGCCGCTGATCTGCGCGGTCAACGGAGTCGGCCTGGGCATCGGCGCCACGATCCTGGGCTACGCCGACCTGGCGTTCATGTCGTCGACAGCGCGGCTGAAGTGCCCCTTCACCAGCCTGGGGGTAGCTCCCGAGGCGGCGTCGTCATACCTGTTGCCACAGTTGATCGGTCGGCAGAACGCGGCGTGGCTGCTGATGTCCTCGGAGTGGGTGGATGCCGCTGAAGCGCTGCGGATGGGTCTGGTCTGGCGGGTGAGTGCGCCCGACGACCTCATCGCTGATGCCCGAAAGCACGCCGAAGTGCTTGCCTCCCGGCCTATTTCGAGTCTGATGGCGGTGAAGCAGACGATGACCGAACCGGCTCGGCCCGAGATCGCCGCCGCGACGGCACGGGAGAACGCGTTCTTCGAGAAGTTGATGGGTGCTGCCGCGAACGCCGAGGCGCTGGCGGATTTCCACCGCGGGAAGTCCTAGTTCAGCTCGCCCGCGCCGCGGAGGCGAAATGCTGTTCGATGATGGCGCGCACTGTGCGACGGCACCGCCCGCAATCGCCTCCGGCTCCGCAAGCGGCGGCGACCTGCTTGGACGTGCACGCCCCGCGGGCGACGGCCTCGGTGACCGTGGCGCTCGTCGCCCCCGCGCAGAGACACACGTACATCAGCGATTCACTCTCGTCGCAGGGTGGCGTCGCACACCGGTCATATTAGCCGAGACTAACCTTAGTTAGGTACCCCTACAACATGCCGTCTCATCCAGCTGAACAAAACCCCCCTTGTCCTTGCATTAGGGTGATTCCGGCAGCAGCCAGGCAGCCAGCCAGCCAGGCAGCAGATGTGGGGAGACGTCATGCAAGGTGATCCGGAAGTTCTTCGCTTGCTCAACGAGCAGCTGACCAGCGAACTGACCGCCATCAATCAGTACTTCCTGCACTCCAAGATGCAGGACAACTGGGGATTCACCGAGTTGGCCAAGCACACCCGCGACGAATCCTTCGACGAGATGCGTCACGCGGAGGCCATCACCGACCGGATTCTGCTGCTCGACGGCCTGCCCAACTATCAGCGGCTGGGCTCGCTGCGCGTCGGGCAGACCCTGCGCGAACAGTTCGAGAGCGACCTGGCCATCGAGTACGAGGTGGTCGCCCGGCTCAAGCCCGCCATCATCGTGTGCCGCGAGAAGCTGGACTCCACCACGGCCAACCTCTTCGAAGAGATCGTGGCCGACGAGGAGCACCACATCGATTACCTCGAGACGCAGCTCGAGTTGATGGACAAGCTGGGCGTGGAGCTGTACTCGGCGCAGTGCGTGTCACGACCCCCGAAGTAACCTACGAGCGGTCTTCGGCCCGCCAGGCGTAGACCATGCACACTTCGCTCTGCACGGCGCCGTAGCGCTCGCGCTCACTGGCAAACCAGTACGTCGTGAACCCTTGCGCCTCGAGCATCTCGATGACCACGTCTTTGGTGGCGAAGTACTCCACTTCCAACACCACCTGGCGGACCATGTCCCACTGGGTCGGCGTGATTCCCTGCAGCACTGCGATTTCGGCGCCCTCGACATCGAGTTTCAAGATGTCGATGCACGTCAGGCCGTATTCCTCGATGACCGATGAGAGCGGGACCAGTGTGGCCGTCACCGTGGTGGTGCGGCCCATCCACGCGACCACCGGGCGCACCGCGGCCCGGCGCACGGCGAGGGGAGCGACGGGGATGAAACCCGCGACATCGGCCACGAACCGGTCCAGTCGCTGCCGCGCGAACTCCGCATCCCGTGTACTCCACAGGGAGAAGTTCGGGTGGTGCTGGAACACCACCGTTTCGTTCGTCGCGGACAGGCCGCGGTTGATCGGGTGGATCATCAGGGACGCACCGGGCCGGGCGCCCGTCACGGCGGCGTACTCACCGCGATTGGCAGCCTCGGAGTTGACCGCCAGCACAGAGTAGGTGGTGGGAATAGGTTCGAACGCGAACACTTCCGCATCGCCGCGGCAGCGCGACGCCGCGAACAAGGTGAACATCCCGATGTTCGCGCCGGCGTCCACAATGACTGCGCCGGGCTGGAAGTCGATGTACTCGCCCTTTGCGTACACCGAGTCCGCGCCGAAGATCTCCGGGTACAGGAAGTTGGTTTCGATCCTCTGCCACTGATGGATGCGCATCCCGTTGGGCAGCGTCACCGGTGTGCCTCCCGGTCTCGTTCGCAGCCTCGTTCCGGCCAGCCAACCCGCCGTCAGAACCGCCGCCGCCACGAGACCGCCGACCACCGCGCGCCGGCCGGGAAGAGAGTTCACCCCCGTATTGTCGCTGAGCTCAGACCAGGTCGGCGAAAAACTAGAACACGTTCCAGATCGGCGTGGCCCGGCGTACCATCACGCCATGAGCCGAATCGGAAACTTTCCTGACGACGACGTCGCGGGCTGGATCGTCAAGTCTCCTGACCTGGGAACGGCAATGGCCGCCTTCTCCCATGCGGTGTACAGCGACAAGAACCGGCTGCCGATGCGGGTGCGTGAGCTCGCCCGCGCGGTGATCGCCCAGGACAACGAATGCGTCTTGTGTCAGAACACCCGGGACGCCGACGGTCCGGCGGCCGGTGTGGACGAGGAGCTCTACGACCACGTGCTGGAGTGGAAGACGTGGGAGGGCTACAGCGAGCAGGAGCGCATCGCCGCGGAGTTCGCCCACCGCTTCGGAACCGATTGGGCCAAGCTCAAATACGACGACGACTTCTGGGATCGCGCCCGCGAGCATTTCTCCGACGAACTGATGGCCGACCTGACGTTGTCGTGCGCCATGTGGGTCGGCATGGGTCGAATGCTCAGCACGCTGGACATCGGGCAGAGCTGCAAGCTGACCCTGCCGAGCCGCGCGTAGCGGCTATCCGTCGCATCCGGCCGTTGCGGTCGGCACAATGGCTGCCATGACCACACCGCCGGCCGGCGCAGCTATCGGGCAATTGGACGCCGACGGCGTCGATACCGTCGTCGGAACCTTCGTCAATCCCGCCGGCCTGACCCACGCCAAGACCGTGCCGGTCCGCCGGATCAATGCGTTCGCCGATCCCGGGCTGGGCTTCAGCCCGGTCACCCACGGGTTCGCCATCGACCGAGCCGGGATCGCCTTCGCCCCGGGAATCAGCGTCGTCGGCGATCAGCGCATGCGCATCGATCTGGACGGTTTGCGGGTCCTCGGTGATGGACTGGCGTGGGCGCCGGCCTCGTTCTTCGACCAGGACGGCAACCCGGTCCCGGCGTGCGCGCGCGGGACTCTCGGACGCATCGAGGCGCGACTCGCCGCGGCCGGCTTGCAGGCATTGGTCGGCCACGAGATCGAGTTCCTGCTGGTCGATCCCGAGGGCAACCGGCTGCCCGGCAACCTATGGGCCCAATACGGGCTGGCCGGCGTGCTGGAATACGAAGGCTTCGTGCGGGATGTGACCGCGGCGGCCGCGGTGTCCGGTGTCGGCATCGAGCAATTTCATCCCGAGTACGGCATCAACCAGTTCGAGATCTCACTGGCCCCGAAGTCGCCGGTGGCCGCCGCCGATCAGCTGATCTTGGCCCGCATCATCATCAGCCGGGTGGCCCGCACATACGGGCTGCGGGTGAGCCTGTCACCGGTGCCGTTCGCCGGAAGTGTGGGTTCTGGCGCGCATCAACACTTTTCGCTGTCACGCGCCGACACCCCGGTGTTCTCCGGCGGGACCGGCGCACAGGGGATGACCCCCGAAGGGGAGAACGCCATCGGCGGCATCGTCTCCGGGCTGCCGCAGGCACAGCTGATCTTCTGTGGGTCGATCGTGTCCGGTCTTCGGATGAAACCTGGCAACTGGGCCGGCGCCTACGCGTGCTGGGGCACCGAGAACCGGGAAGCGGCAGTGCGTTTCGTTCGTGGCGGACACGGCAACCCATACGGGGCCAACGTCGAGGTCAAGGTCGTCGACCCGTCGGCCAATCCTTATTTCGCCACCGCCGCGATCCTCGGCCTCGCGGCCGACGGCATCGAGAGCGGCACTGCACTGCCGCCGGAGACGACGGTCGACCCGGCCACCTTGTCCGACGACGATCGCGCGGCCGCGGGAACCGTCGCCCTCAGTACTGACCAGGCGCAGGAGATCGCCGCGCTGGACGGCTCTGTCCGATTGCGTGCGATTCTCGGCGATCCCGCCGTCGACGTACTGGTCGCCGTTCGCCGCTACGAGCATGAAATGTATTCGCACCTCGACCCCGAGGCGCTGACCGAGAAGTTCCGGATGGCCTGGAGTCTGTGAGTGCCTGTGCCCTCGGCGCTCGACGACCATATCGCCGGTATCCGTCTGGTGGACAACCACGTTCACGGCTATTGGTTGACCGGCGGTGATCGCGGGCGATTCGAAAACGGGCTCAACGAGGCCAATAGCGAGCCGCTTGCCGACTTCGATTCCGGCTTCGACACCCAGCTCGGTTTCGCGGTGCGCGCGCACTGTGCGCCGCTGCTCGGACTGGCCGAACATGTTGACCCGCAGAGCTATTGGGAGCGTCGCAGCGAGCTGACCGAAGAGCAGCTGGCGCGGGTGTTCCTGCCGGCCGCCGGAGTGAGCGACTGGCTGGTCGACACCGGCCTGCCCGGCGCCATTGCAGCGCTACCCGAGATCGCCGACGCGTCCGGGGGCGAGGTCGGCGAGATCGTGCGTCTCGAGGAGGTCGCCGAGCAGGCCGCCGCATGCCCGGGCGACTACACCGATGCATTCCGCCGGATCCTGTACCAGCGCACCCAGACCGCGGTCGCCACCAAGTCGGTGCTGGCCTATCGCGGCGGCTTCGACGGCGATCTGTCGCAACCCAGCCCGCGCGATGTCGCCGCCGCGGCAGCCCGCTGGCGCGATGCCGGGGGAGTCCGGCTGATCGACCGCACGCTTTTGCGGTTCGGCGTTCACGAAGCGCTTCGGCTGGGCAAGCCGCTGCAGTTCCATGTCGGCCTCGGCGACCGCGACTGCGATCTGCACCGGACGAATCCGATGCTGCTGCTGGACTTCCTGCGCCAGTCCGGCAGTACGCCGATCGTGCTACTGCACTGCTATCCCTACGAGCGCGAAGCCGGCTATTTGGCACAGGCTTTCAACAACGTGTACCTCGACGTCGGCCTCAGCATCAACCATCTCGGAGCCCGCGCCGAGGCCTTCATCGCGCGCACTCTGGAGTTGGCCCCGTTTCGCAAGATCCTGTACTCCTCGGACGCTTTCGGCCCCGCCGAGCTGCACTATCTGGGTTCGCGGCTCTGGCGGGCGGGGATGGCCGCGGTGCTCTCCGGCTTCGTGGCGCGCGGCCAGTGGAGCGAGGCCGACGCGATCCGGGTTGTCGACCTGATCGGGCGCGACAACGCCGTGCGCGTCTACGGCCTCTAGCGGCCGGACTTCGCCGCTCGCTTGGACCCAGCGGTGCCTTTGCCCTTGGCCGGCGCATTGGTGTGGCCGGTCGGGGATGTGCCTGACGACGCCCTGTGCGCCGACGCGGCGACGCCCTTCTTGGTGACCGGTGCCAGGGTCACCGTCGCCGCACTGGCCTTCGGGACCAGGTGCGGTAGCGCAAGGTGGAACGACGCGGGCAGCCCGGGCCGCGTCAGCTGTGCCGCGATGGCCTTGGCGGCCTGGAGGAAATTCTCGACGGTCCCGAAGCCGACCGAGGCGCCGGACAGCAGCCCGCCGGCTGGATCGACGAATCCTGTTGGGCCACCCGGGAATCCGTTGAGGAAGGCGTCGGTCAGTACCGCGGGCGCGCTGACGAAGTCCTCGACCACCGAAGTGAAGTCGCGCGACGAGACCGAGTCGATGACGTTCTGCGCCAGCGCGGCGAAGGCCGACACCGTCGCGTTGATGGGATAGAGCGGGGTGAGCGCCACCGAGGCCAACGCGATCGACAGAGCGTTCTGGACGACGTCGTTGTAGTTGGCGACCATGTTCTGGATGATCGGCAACACGCCGCCGATCAGCGGCAGCGCCGGACCCAGCAGGAGGCCGACCCCGGTGCCGAAGAGGCCGACGATCGCATCGCTGACCTGACCGTTGCGCAACTGGGTGGCCGTGGTTTGCAGCGCTGCAGGCAAGGCCATCAACTGGTCGGAGAGTTGGGCTCCGGCTTGGTTGAGGGCAGTGGCGAGAAGCTGGGCGTTGCCCACGCCGTTGGCCAACATCGCACGGAGGATGGGCAACGGGTCGGCGGCGATCTCATTCGCGAGCCCAGTCAAACTGGCCACCGTGTGAGTGACCAGGTTGGTGTACGCGGTGATCGGATCTACCAACGCGACCAGACCTACATCTGCGTTCGAGATACGCTGTGCTGCAAAGTGAATCGGATCAGAAACAGGGGAGACCGGAGTGATGGCGATCGCTCCGGCTCCGAGTAGGGCCACGCCGGCGGTGGCATAGGAACGGATTGCGGTGTGCATGGGAGCCCCTTTCGAATCGGGTCGAACACCCACTGGCAAAGTAACTCCGAAACTTACCCCGAAGTAAGTAATCGATGCGATCGCAAATACTTCTTCTTGCGGGCGCAACGGACTCGGCAGCCACTTGGTTTCGCTGCCTACTTATGTCCCGGCGATTTCGTCGGTTGCCAACCCCGCCGTGAGCGGGCGGCAGCGGCGCTCGGCACGACGGTGGCGCCCTCGCGGGTTTCTTGCTGATCTCAGATCGCTCGCGGAATAGGCGTGATCACAGGACAATTCGTCGACGGGCGGCGATTTGCCTTCACGTCGGCGGTGGAAATGTCACGGTCGGTATGACATCAGCGTCCCTGGGAAACTGCTGTGGGCCAACGGAATTCCGGTGTTCTTTGCCGACAGCGTCAATAGGTCTGGCAGATTCGTCAGGACGGCGGGAAGTGCATCCAGTGCGCCCAGTCGGCAGGCCCGGTGCAGATCAGCGGCACCCCATAGACCTTGGGTTCCCATTCGTCACCGGCCACCCGCTGCTGCGCGGTGGTTCCGGGCGTGGTGCACGGCAGCGCGTTGGCCGCCTCACCGACCAGCGGCCCGGTTGCCACCCATACGCCACTGGCCGCGCAGATGAGGGTGTTCTTCTGGCCGTCGAACCCGAAGACGAAGCCCGGGCTCGGTGTGCAGGGTGTTCCACCGACGACGTTCTGGGCGACGTTCGGCACGCAGTTCGGGGAGTGGCATGAGGTCGCCGCCGCCGGTCCCGCGAGCGGTATCGCCACGCTCAGCAGTCCCGACACGACAACCGACCCAATGACGACCCTGCGCATCTGTGCCTCCTGACGACGGTGCCGGTTCGGCCTGATCAGCCTAGCGTCGCGAACGCGCGCCGGTGCCCAGATCAGCCCGGTCGCATCCAAGATCCACGAGGTGTCGGCCATCGAATCGGGACCATCGGGGCCCTTAGACCCTCCCGATCCCAGTGCCATCGGGTGACGCTTGTCTGACCCGACATCCACAGAAATTGGAGATTCACATGCTGTCGCCACGGATGCTCCTCGTCGGCGTCGCCACGCTGGCCCTCACAGCGTGTGGCCCGACTGCCGTGCCCGCGAAGACCAGCATGGTGACCGCCGCGCCCTCGACGATCACTCAGACTCGGACCGTCGCCCCGCCCAGCCCGCCGCTGCGGCAGTCGATGCAGGCGTGGTGGGACAAAGTGCAGGACCACGTCAGGGCGATCCAGTCGGCAACTGATGCGGTGTCGGCGGCAGCGCAGGCCAACGATGTCGGGGCTCTGAATACCGCCTGCGCGAAGTACCACGACGTGGTGGCTGGGCTGCAGGGTCACATGCCACCTCCTGACCCAGCCTTCGGCACCGAATTCCAGGCTGGGCTTTCCGACTACGACGTGGCGATGCACTTCTGCTTGTCGGCGACGAACGACATCGACGCCAACGAACTACGGCACTTGCTCGAGTTCCTTCGCTCAGGCAACGCCGCGATGGGTCGGGCGGGCGCAATCCTGGACCAGGTCCTGGGCGCATCGGGCCAGATGGGGTAGCCGGCTCAGATCAGGCCGGTGGCGTCGAAGATCCACGACGTGTCGGCTCCTGCCAGGTCCTCGAGCCAGGTCGGCGGCGCGAAGCTCGTCAGCCCGTTCATGTCCCAGTAGTCCTTCCACAGCGTGATCTTGCCGTCAGCGACCTTGTGCACGGTGACGAAGTTCAGCACGCCCTGTTCACCGGTCTTGAACGTCCACGTCTCTGAGTGCTCGTACATGGTGTCCACGCCGTTGCTCACCAGGACGCCGTCGTGGTTCTCATAGCCTGCCAGCGGCTCCAGCCCGACCTTCAGCCGCTTGACGATGTCCTCGGGTCCGCGCGCAGCCGCGATCGGGCCGACCGGCATGTCGACGTAGATGCAATCGTCGGACAGGAACGTCTTCAACGTCTCCCAGTCGCGGTTCGACAGCGCCTTCCACATTCCCAGCACGGTCTGGGCTACATCCGTGGGTACCGCCGAAGTGTCAATTGACATGCGCCAGCTCCGTTTCCGTCGTCGTCGTCTTTCCGGGTGCCGCCGTCGCCCGGCCGACCCGCAGGAAACTGCCGGTCCGGTCGGACCCGAGCACGGGCGTCGGCTCGCCGTCGCGGACCACCGCACGCCCGCCGATCAGCACCAGATCGACGGCATCGTTGTTGCGGTTGACCATCCGGGGCAGGCCGGCGTACTGCTCGACGGGGTTCTCGGCGTAGTCGTCGAGATGGCTGTCGAGGCGCTTGGGGTTGATCACCACCAGATCCGCCCGATCGCCGACGCGGAGGTGGCCGGCGTCGATCTGATACCAGTCGGCCAGCTCACCGGTCATCCGATGTACGGCCTGCTCGACTGACATGAAGGGGCGGCCCTTGCGATCGGCGTCGCGCACATGACGCAGCAGCCGCAGGCCGTAGTTGTAGAACGCCATGTTGCGCAGGTGAGCACCGGCATCGGAGAAGCCCATCTGGACACCGGGGTCGCGGGCGAGCTTCTTGAGCACCTCGGGCCGGTGGTTGGAGATCGTGGTGCGCCAGCGCAGCTTGGTGCCGTGCTCGAGCACCAGGTCCAGGAAGGCGTCCACCGGATGCAGTTCGCCGCGGTCCATGCCGACCTGCCCGAAGGACTTGCCGACCACCGTGTCGTCGGGGCAGGCAACGATCTCGGCGTCGAAGAAGTCCCGGTGCCATACCCGGACGCCGTACTTGGTGTCGTAGTCCTTGCGGAACTGGCGGCGGTACGCCTCGTCGGCCAGCAGCGCGTTGCGCTCGACCTCGTCGCGCAGGTGCAGTGCGGCGGCACCCGACCCGAACTCCTCGAACACCACCAGATCGATGCCGTCGGCGTACACCTCGAACGGAACCGGCAGGTGCTGCCAGCGGAAGTCGCCGCCCAACTTGTTGGTCACCTTGGCCAGCGGCCCCAACAACAAAATGGCGATCGGATTGGACTTGACGTCGGCCGCTGACAGCAGGCTGGTCTTGAGCTTGGCGCGGAGCGCCGGGATTGATTGCGCCACTTGTGAAATCAGATTCAGTGGGTTCTGGATGTCCGGCCCCGACTGCAGCACCCGCCCGCGCTTGCGCAGCAGCGATTTGAGCCGGCGCAGCTCGCGGGGCTTGGCATAGGTGGACGGCAACGTGCGCGACCGGCAGGTCTCGCCGTCGATCTTGTCGAACAGCAACTGCATCGAGGACATCCCGACGAATCCGGCGTCCAGCGCCTCGGCGAGCATGCGTTCCATCTCGGCCTGTTGAGCAGCGCTGGGCCGCACTTCTTTCCGGGTCGCGCGGTCCAATCCCATGACCGCGGTTCGCATGTCGGAGTGACCGATGAACGCCGCGATGTTGGGTCCCAGGGGCCGCGACTCGAGGGCTTCGATGTACCCCTCGGCGGTGGTCCAGGTCTTGGCGTCATCGATGGCGGCGACGACGTGCTCGCGCGGAATCGCCTCGACCCGGCCGAACAAATCTCCGGCGTCGCTCCCGCCGACGTGGATCGTGGACAGCGAGCAGGAGCCGAGCATGACCGTGGTGACGCCGTGGCGAACCGACTCCGACAGGCCCGGACCGCCCAGGACCTCGACGTCGTAGTGGGTGTGCACGTCGACCATCCCCGGCACCACCCACCGGCCACCCGCTTCGACGACGTCGTCGCAGCCGGTGACGTCGAGCGGGCGCCGGCTGACCGCGGCGACGCGGCCGTCGCGGATGCCGATGTCACGGATCCCGGACGGGGCACCCGTTCCGTCGAACCAACGGCCGTTGCGGATGATTGTGTCGAAGCTCACGAGCGTCAATAGAACCGTTTGCTTGCACGAGTGTCAACGATTTAGTGGACACTTTCTTCGATCTGTTTACTCCATGTGCGCCCAGGCGTCCGGCTGCCGCCCGTCGACATCGACGAAGCCGTACGCACGTGCCAAATCGCCTGCGGACACCGACCGCTGATGCCAGCGCGACCTGTCCTCGTCTGCGGCGATCGCCGCGATTGCGCGGCCGACATAACGCGGCGTCTCCGATTCCGCGAAACCCGGCGGTGCGGTCGGCCCCCCGTCGGCGCGGTCGTCGTCGAGCGCCAACCGCCAGTTCTCCTCGGTCACGCCGAAGTGCTCGAGCATGATCTCCGAGCGCATCCAGCCGGGTGTGACGGCGACAGCGGTCGCGCCGTAAGGCGTCAGCTCGTGGCCCAGCGCGAACGCCATCCGGTTGACCGCACTCTTCACCGCATCGTAGAACACCGAGATGCGGTAGTTCGCCGCGTTGTATTCAGCTGTGCCATCGGTCATTTCGACCAGTAGGCCGCCGGGTCGCTCGACCATCAACGGCAGCAGGGCGTGCGAGGTGATCAGGTGGGTGTCGATGCCGAGACGCAGGATCCGCAGCCCGTCGGCGATGTCGAGCTCCCAGATCGGACGGTTCCACGCCGGCGGCTCACCCTTGAGGATCTCGGCACCCCAGATGTCGTTGACCAGCACATCGATGTGGCCGAACTCCGACCGGATCCGGTCGGCCAACCCGCGCACCTGCTCGGGGTCCAGATGATCGACCTGGATCGCCACCCCGGTACCACCGAGGTCGTCGACCAGCGCAGCCGTGCCCTCGATGGTCTCCGGTCGGTCATAGTCGGAACCGCCACGCCCGTTGACACTGCTGCGGCCGGTGCAGATGACGGTCGCGGCGGCCTCGCCGAGTGCGGCGGCTATTCCGCGGCCCGCACCCCGGGTGGCACCGGCCACGACCGCGATCCGGCCTTCGAGCGAAGCGTTCGATGACATGAACCCCAGGCTAGTCAGGCCTTCACCGCCGGTGCCGATCGTCGCTTCAGCTCACGCTGACCCAACAGGCGCATACTCGCCTAGGTGACTCCATTGCAGCGGTACATCGCCGAAGAGATTGCCACGGATCACGTCGACGGCCTGCTGAGCCGCCGCGAAGCGCTGCGGCGGCTGGCGCTGCTGGGTGTCGGCACCGCAGCTGCCGGCGCGCTGATCGCCGCGTGCTCCGGCGACAAACCGAAGGCCGCATCGTCGTCACCGGTGACGACCTCGCCGACGTCCGCATCGCCACCGCCCGGCATGTCCACGGCGATGCCCACCGAACCCATCACCTTCACCGGCGCGCGCGGACCGGTGCAGGGCGCCTGGGCGCAGGCCGCCGCGTCGCGCGGGGGCGTGCTGGTCATCCACGAGAACAAGGGCCTCAACGACTGGGTGCGCACCGTCGCCGGCCGACTGGCCGGGATCGGCTACTCCGCGCTGGCCATCGACCTGCTCTCCGAGGAGGGCGGCACCGCCACGTTCACCGACCCCGCCGCCGCGACCGCCGCGTTGGGCACCATCCCGCCCGAGCGCTTCGTCGCCGACCTCCGGTCCGGGCTCGACGAAGTGGCGCGCCGCACCCCCGGCCAGAAACTCGCCGTCGTCGGCTTCTGCTTCGGCGGCGGACTGGTGTGGCGGCTATTGTCCGCCGGCGAGTCCCGGCTGGCCGCCGCCGTGCCGTTCTACGGTCCACTGCCCGACAACCCGGACTTCACCGGGTCGAAGAACGCGGCGGTCCTCGGCTTGTACGGCGCCCTCGACCAGCGCGTCACGTCCTCGGAGCCCGCGGCCAAGGCGGCGCTGAATCAGGCGGGCCTCGTCAACGACCTGATCGTCGAGCCCGGTGCCGACCACGCGTTCTTCAACGACAGCGGACCGCGCTACAACCCGGTCGCGGCCGCCGATGCATGGACGCGGGTGCAGGACTGGTTCACCCGGTATCTGGCTTAGTCGTCGAGTCGGACGGTGACGGTCACCCGGCCGCGCGCATCCCGGGCGGCCACGGCGTGGCCGGGACGCTGCGTGCCGCCGAGCAGGATGGTGAGCGGGGCGCCCTCGCCGGTGAAGTTGCGCCACCACTTCTTGCTGTCCGGCATCGCGACACCGATGAGGATGTCTGAGCCGCGACGCCGGTAGCCGACCGGCAGCACCACGCTGCGGCCACTGCGCCGGCCGGTGTAGCGGATCTCGGTCAGCCCCAGCCCGACGATGCGGCCCCACCGCGGCGACGTGATCAGTGCGGTGGCACCGCGATTGACCGCAGCGGACGCCGCGCGGAACACATCCGAAATCTGCACATCACCAACGCTAGACCAATTGTGGCTGTTCACCGCGTGTTCAAGACGCGGAGGGTGGGGGGTTGCCATCCGCACATCGCCGCACGATCGGATACGGCCATGATGAGGGTCGCGCAGGTCGCGAACTTCTACGGCCCC
The DNA here is from genome assembly GCA_021732005.1 of Mycobacterium sp. Lineage (GTDB taxonomy): Bacteria > Actinomycetota > Actinomycetes > Mycobacteriales > Mycobacteriaceae > Mycobacterium. The sequence continues at coordinate 13,174 of JAKFVT010000045.1, forward strand.
CGGTCGGGCGGACTTCGGACGGCGGTCGACCGGCTGGGCGCGGAGTACTGCGCCGCCGGCCACGAGGTGTTCCTGATCGTGCCCGGATCGACGGCCACCCACACCGCGCTGCCCAGTGGAGTCACCCGAATCTCGGTGCCTGCCAGACAGATTCCGTTCACCGGCGGCTACCGCGCGGTGATGCCGGCGCCGGTGACCACGCTGCTGGAGCGGTTGGCGCCCGATGCCATCGAAGTGTCGGATCGGTTCACCCTGCGGTCGCTGGGCCGGTGGGGTGCGCGACAGGGCGTCACCACCGTGATGATCTCGCACGAGCGCCTGGATCGGTTGACGGGTCAGATCATGCCCAAGCGGCTGGCTCGCCGGATCGCCGACGTGGCAAACCGTCGCACCGCGGCGAACTACGACACGGTGCTGTGCACCACCAGTTTCGCCCGCGAAGAGTTCGACCGCATCGGCGCCACGAATGTGATGACGGTGCCGCTGGGGGTGGACCTCGACATGTTCCATCCCCGCCGGTTCTGCACCCGCACCCGCAACCGTTGGGCAGCCCCGGATCAGGTGCTACTGGTGCACTGCGGTCGGCTGTCGGTGGAGAAGCGCGCTGACCGTAGCATCGATGCGCTTGCCGCGCTTCGTGATTCGGGTGTGGATGCGCGGCTGGTGGTTGCCGGCGACGGGCCGATGCGGGCACGGCTGCAACGCCAGGCGGCGCGGCTGCCGGTGGACTTCACCGGCTTCATCGACTCGCGCAACGCCGTTGCCACCTTGCTGGCCTCCGCCGACGTCGCATTGGCACCCGGTCCGCACGAAACATTCGGCCTGGCCGCGCTGGAGGCGCTGGCCTGCGGGACGCCGGCGGTCGTCTCGCGCACCTCCGCATTGTCCGAGATCCTCACCACGGACAGCGGCGCGTGTGCCGACAACGATCCCCACGCGATCGCCGCGGCCGTCGCCGGGGTCATCGATCGCCCCGAACAGCAGCGGCGGTACTGCGCCAGGCGGCGGGCCGAGACGTTCACCTGGCCGCGGTCGGCGGCGGGCATGCTGGCGGCGCTCGGCGGTTTGGCCCACCCCCGCGACGGGAACGCCGTCAATTGACGGTGCCGTATCAGCGGCCCCTCCACTGAAGGAGCCAGCATGGCCTCGAACAATGTCGTGTGGATAGTCATCGCGGTACTCGCCGCGCTGGTCGTGATCGGAGCGCTGGTCTGGGTCGGCCGTAGACGCCAGATCAGCCGCCGGGTCGCGCAGGCCGAGGAAATCCGGGAGGAGGTCCGCCAAAAGGAGGCGAAGGTTCAGCGGCGCGAGGCGTTGGCGGATGAAACCGCAGCCAAAGCCCGTGCGGCGCAGGCCGAAGCGGAAGCCAAGGCGGCCGAAGCGGCCCGCCTGCAGGACAACGCCGAGAAGCATCGCACCGAGGCCGCCGCTCACCGCGACGAACTCGACGAACGCGCCCAGCACGCCGACGCTCTCGACCCGCGGGTCTCCGACGAGGATCGCGCCGAGTCAGTCGCGCGAGGAGATCAGCCCGGGCGCGCCGAGGCTGACCGGTAGCTCGGCCCAGCCGCGTAGTACCCGGGTGTCGCGGCGGCTGCCGAGCCCGGCGAGTTGCGCCTCGGGGAAATGCGTGAAGAACCGGCGCAGACCCACTTCGCCCTCGGCTCGTGCCAGCGCGGCCCCGAGGCAGAAGTGCCGTCCGCCCGAAAAGGCAAGGTGTTTACCGGCGTTGGGGCGGCTGACGTCGAAGCGGTGCGGGTCCTCGAACACCGCCGGGTCTCGGTTGGCCGCGGCGAGATAGATCGCCACCATCTCGCCCGCCCGAACCGTGGTGCCCGCCACCTCGGTGTCTCGCAGGGCGATCCGCGCCGACAGCTGCACGGGCGACTCCAGGCGCAGGATCTCTTCGACCGCACCCGGCCACAGCGACGGATCCTGCTGCAGCCGCGCGAGTTGGTCGGGGGAGTTGAGGAGCAACCGAATTCCGTTGCCCAGCAGGTTGACTGTGGTTTCGAACCCGGCGGCGAGCACCAGCCCGGCGATGCCCGCCAGTTCACTCTCATCGAGGTGCTGACCCTCGTCCGAGGCGGCGATCAGCTGGCTCATCAGGTCGTCGCCGGGATGCTCGCGGAGCTGTCGCAGGTGCGCGGCCAGCCACAGGTTGAATCCGGCGAGACCCTGCTGCACCCGCTGGTACTGCGACCAGGTCAATCCGACGTCCAGGCTCGGCGCGGCGAGCTCACCGAACTCCAGGATCCGCGGCCGGTCGGCCTCCGGGACGCCCAGGATGTCGCCGATCACCGAAACCGGTAACTGCGCGCAGTACCGCTCGACGATGTCGACGACGCCGGGGCCGTCGGACAGCTGGTCGAGCAGTTCCGCGGCGGTGTCCTCGACCCGGTCGCGCAGCGCGGTCACCGCGCGCGAGGTGAACACCGACGAGACGGTCTTGCGGTACCGGGTGTGTTCGGGGGGCTCGACGGCCAGCAGGGACGGCGGCCGCAGCGGATGCAGCAGGTCGTCGCGGGTGCGACGCTCCACCCAGCGCAGCGGCTTGGGCAGGTTGCCGCCGAGGATGATCACCCGGAAATCGTCGGAGCGCAGGAGTTCGTGGGCCACCGCGTGGTCGAGGGTCAGGTAACCCAGTCGAGTGGGAAGCATCGGACCCTGCGGACGCATCTCTTCGAAGAACGAGACCGGGTCGGTGCGCACTGCGGGGTCGAACGCCATCCGGGCCTGCGGGTCGCCGCGACGGGCCGCCGCGCCGGCCGCCGCTCGGATCACGCCGTGCATCACCAACCAGTGCACTCGCTGCTTCATGTCCATCACGCTACGAGTGCCGCACCGTCCGCGCCACAACCTCAGGCGGGCGTCCAGCTCACCGGCAGCCGTTTGATGCCATGGATGAACGCGGACAGCAGCATCGAGGGTTCCTCGGTGACCGCGATATCCGGCATGCGCCGGTGCAGTTCCTCGAACACGACGGCGATCTCGCGGCGGGCCAGGTTGGCGCCCAGGCAGAAGTGCGCACCGCCGCCGCCGAACCCGACGTGATGGTTGGGGGTGCGGGTGACGTCGAAGAGATACGGGTTGGCGAATTTCTCCTCGTCGCGGTTGGCCGAGGCGTACCACATGGTGACCTTGTCACCCTCGGCCATCTTGACCCCGCTGAGCTCGACGTCGCGGGTGACGGTGCGGCGCATGTAGATCACCGGCGACGCCCACCGCACCACCTCCTCGACGGCGGTGTCGGTGACGCCGGCGAAGTCGTTCCACCAGATCTCACGCTGCTCGGGATAGCGGGTCAGCGCGAGCACACCGTGGCTGATCGCGTTGCGGGTGGTCTCGTTGCCCGCCACGGCAAGCAGGATGAAGAACGAAGCGATCTCGGCCGACGTCAGCCGTTCCCCGTCGACTTCGGCCGCCACCAACGACGTGGTCAGGTCCTCACGCGGGTTGATCCGCCGGTCCTCTGCGAGCGCGGTGGCGTAGGCGCCAATATCGAAAGCCACCTTGAGGAACTCGTCGAAGTCGGTGGTCAGGTCCGGGTCGCCGAAGCCGAGAATGATGTTGGTCCAGTGGAATATTCGGTCGTGGTCGTCCTCGGGGATGCCCATCATGTCGCAGATGACCTGCAGCGGCAGCGGCCCGGACAGCTCGGTCACGAGTTCGGCGTTGCCGTCCGGATGGTTGGCGATCATCGCCGACACCAGTTGCTGCGCGCGGTCGCGCACCGACTCCTCGGTGCGGGCCACCACCTTGGGGGTGAAGGCGCTGCGCACGATGTTGCGCAACCGGGCGTGGCGCGGGTCGTCCAACGCGATCATCGAGCCGAAGTACTCGGCGACCTCCGGGATCTGATCACCGATGGTGATGTTCGGATAGGAGCTGAAGATGTCCGGGTGGCGGCTGGCGTAGAAGACGTCGTCGAGTTTGGTCAGCGCCCAGTGGCCGGGGCCGGCCTCGATACCCTCGAACTCGACCTCGTGGAAGAACGAGATCGGGGCCTCGCGGCGCAGCGTGGCGAAGGCGCCGTCGCGCAGCGCGTCGTCCATGCCCCAGAACTCGAAGGTGCCCAGATTGATGTCCTCGAGCGCCATTTCGGGCGGCTGCTGACCATTGACTCGTGTGGCGATGCCCATGGGAGACGACATTAGAGTCCACGGACCACGCTCGTGTTCATTTCCGTATTCAGGCAAGCTTGCTCCCACGATGACGCGCACCTCGACGACATTGCGTTTCGGCCTGCTGCTCACGCTGGCAAACGGCTTCCTGGACGCCTACACCTACCTCGCCCGCGGCGGGGTGTTCGCGAACGTGCAGACGGCCAACGTGATCCTCTTCGCGCTGGAAACGAGTCAGGGGAGAGTCAGCGCGGCACTCGCGCATGTGTGGCCACTTCTGGCGTTCTTCGCCGGCGTGGGGCTGGCCTCGCATCTGAAGTCGGGCCGGGTCGAACGGTACCTGAAGCATCCGCTGCGCTGGACCATGCTGCTGCAGGCCGCGGTGTTGTTCACGATCGGGTTCGTACCGACCACGGTGGCGCACAGCTATGTGACGGTACCGATCTCGTTCGTCGCGGCCATGCAGATCGGGTTGTTCCGCAACATCGGCGATTTCGTGTATCTGCCGGTGGCGACCACCGGCAACCTGATGCGTCTGGTGGAAAGCGGTTACACCGGTTTCGTGGACCGCGACGCGACGTCGCGGCAGGCGTTCACCACCTACGCCGCATTGACGCTGTTCTTCACCGGCGGCGCGGTGGTCGGGGCGTTCGCCACCCGCGCCTGGAGCGTGCACGCGATCTGGATCCCGGCCGCCGTCTTGTTCGTCACGCTGATCCTGTTCGTCATCGACGAACGCAAGGGAGTGGAGCCATGAATCTGCCAGCGCTGCAATGCCGCTCGTGCGGCCGGGAATTCGACGTCGCCGAGCTGGCATGGCGATGCCCGTGTGGCGGGGTGCTCGACGTCATCGAGACGTGGCGACCCGACGGTGATTCCGTGCTGCCGGTACCGGTCGGCGCATCGATCACCCTCGGTGAAGGCGACACCCCGATCATCCCGTCGAAGACGCTCCCGGCCGTCCGATTCAAGCTCGAATTCCTCAGTCCCACACTGTCTTTCAAAGACCGCGGCGCGGTGGTCCTGGCCGCGCTCGCTGAGCGGCTCCGCGTCGGGCAGGCCGTGGTCGACAGCAGCGGCAACGCCGGAACCGCGGCGGCCGCGTATTTCGCCAGGGCAGGCATCGACTGCCAGGTGTTGGTTCCGGCGTCGACCTCGCCGGAGAAGCTCGCCCAGATCCGTGCACACGGCGCCGCGCTGACCCTGGTGCCGGGGGACCGTGCCGCTACCGCGGAGGCGGCCGCGCGGATCGCGCAGCGCCCCGGCGTCTTCTACGCCAGTCACGTCTATCACCCGTATTTCATCCACGGCGTGAAGACCTACGGATACGAGATCTGGCAGCAGAACGCACGCCGCCTGCCGTCGGCGGTGCTGGTTCCCGTCGGCAACGGGACGCTGCTGCTGGGCTGCCACCTGGCCTTCACCGAGTTGGTTGCCGCCGGCCTGGCCGACCGGATGCCGGCGCTGATCGCGGTCCAGGCGGCCGGGTGCGCACCGTTGGCGGCGGGGTGGGACGGCCGAGATGCGGTCCTGGGGTCCACGGTGGCCGAGGGCATCGCGATCACCGCGCCGCCCCGCGCCGAGCAGATCCTGGCCGCGGTGCGTGATTCGGGTGGCACGATCGTCACCGTCGACGACGACGCGATCGTGGCGGGACGTCATGCGCTGGCCCGCGAGGGCTTGTTCGTCGAGCCGACGGCGGCGGTCTGTTTCGCGGCGGCCGCCGGCGCCGCCGCCCGATCAGGGCCGGACTGGCAGCGGATCAACGATCTGCTGGCCAATGGGGACGTGGTGATTCCGTTGTGCGGCGCGGGTCTCAAGCATCCAGGCGATTGAACTGCGCCCCAGCGGGAAAGCATGAGGCATGGCAACCTACCGCGTGATCAACCCGCATGGCGACGTCGTCGACACCAAGGACATCGAGAGCGCCGAGGACGCGCACGCCTGGTTCGTCGACTCACGCGCCGACAACTCCGAACTGGGCTGGCGCATGGAGGTCGAGCACGACGGCGAGTGGAGCTTCTTCGACGACACCGAAGGCAGCTCGGACTGACAGCCGGGCCCACTAGGCCTCAGGCCAGACCCCACCCCATGTTGCGGGCGAACGTGACCGCGTCGTCGGAGATGGTTCCCAACTTCTTCGACGTTTCGATGTAGCCCTTGACCATCGGCATGAAGTTCATCGGGTTGTAGGCGTCTTCCTCGTAGCTCCACAGCCCGTCACCGGCGTACTTGAGCACCGAGATGTTGGGTTCCTCGTGGATGCTGCCGTCGCCGGGATCGCGCATCCGGTTCTGGAATTCGCAGATCACCCAGCCCTTGTCCACATCGATCGAGTGCCAGGTCGACGGGAACCACGGCATCTCGGTACCGGGAAAGGTGTTCATGGTCTTGACGATCCAGCTCCGGATCGCCTCCCGGCCGCGGAATGTGCCGTAGGAGTGCTCCACGTAGGTGGCGTCCTCGGTGAACTGGTCGGCGAACCGCGACCAGTCCCAGCTGTCGGCGATACCGACGACGACCTGCTTGTGTTCCTCGAACGCGGACTCGATCTCTTCGCGTGACCACTGACCCATGCACCGGTTGTATCAAACCGACCGGCACCCGCGGCGAGGATTCAGTCGTTCTCGACGACCTTCTTGATCCGTTCCAGCGTGGTGCGCATGTCTCGCTTGTTGCGCCGGACTCGCAGCTGTCCGCCCAACAACTCGAACAGCCGCACCCCGGGAAAATCGGCCATCCGGAACGATTCGGTCACGTCGGTGCCGTCGCCGCTCGGGTCCAGCCGGTAGTGCCAGTTGTTGAGCGCCTTGTCACCGGCGAGGACGGCGAAGCCGAATTCGCGTCCCGGCTCGCAGGCGGTGACACGGCACGTGGTCCAGTAGACCGGTCCGATCTCGTTGCGCCGCACATGCCCGCGGAACTTCGCGCCCAGCGCCGGGCCGGTGGCGCCGTCGAGCCATTCGGACTCGAACACCTCCGGTGAGAACTCGCCGGTCCTGGTGATGTCGGCGATGACATTCCAGATCTTGTCGGCCGGTGCGGCCATATGCACTGTGACGGAGCCTTTCATGGGCTGATCCTATGCAGCCGGCGACCCTGGCCGACCCGCTATGCGGCGTAGCGTTGGCAGACATGGGGTTTGGTGTGCGAGTTCGGCTGCCGATGGTGATCGTGGACCGCGTTGTGGCGTCCCCGCCCGACGCGGTCTGGACCGTGTTGACGGACCTGGAGGTGTGGCCGCAGTGGGGCCCGTCGATCAGCGAGGCCGCCCTCGACTCCGGCGGCAGATTTCTCGTGGCCGGCGCGACCGGAACGGTGCGGACCATCGGTGGTGTCGGTGTCCCGTTCGCCGTCACCGAGTTCGACGCGGGACGACGGTGGGCGTGGTCGGTCGCGGGCGTGCCGGCCACCGCTCATGGCGTCGAGTCGGTGCCGGGCGGCTGCCGGGTCTGGTTCGAGGTGCCATGGTGGGCCGCGCCGTATGCTGCGGTGTGTGCGATTGCGTTGCGCCGCATCGATTCTCTGGCTGCTACGCGGAGGTGACGTGCGGGATCTCCGGCTGCAGGAACACGTCGTTGAGGGTGACCGTGCGCAGATTGCGCGACCGGATGACGTCGATCAGTGCGGGGAAGACGTGCGTGACCGGCGGATGGTTGAGGTGGCCGATCACGATGTTCTGCTGAATGAAGTACTGATCGGCCATCTTCACGATGAAGTCCTCGGCCACCGGAGTGGAGTCGGCCAGCGAGCCCGCCCACAAGGTCGGAACCCGGTACCCCAGATCGGCGGCCACCGCATCGACGGCGTCGTTGTGATTGCCGTACGGCGGCCGGAAATACGGTGTGGCATCGGCGCCGAACGTGTTGCGCAGGAACTGGTCGTTGCGCTGTAACTGGTCGGCGACCTGCTCCTTGGTCAGTGTGGTCAGGTCGGGGTGGGACCAGGTGTGGTTGCCGAGCTGGATCTGGCCGGAGTCCACCAGCGGCCGCAGCAGGGCCGCGTTGTCGCGCCAGGAGTCGTAGACCCCGTTGACGAAGAACGTAAGCCGGATGCCCGTGTCCTTGGCCAACTGGGTGTAGAGCCGGACCACTTCGGAGTTCACCCCGTCGTCGACGGTCAGCGCCAGCAGGTCGCCCTTGCCGGGGATCCTGGTCAGTTCGCCGCCGCCTGGCAACGCGATCCGCGCCGTGGTCGGCGGTGGCGGCAGCAGCGGTGCCGCGCCGATCGGTGGCGGGGGGGCCTTGGCCGCCAACGGCGGATTGGTCTGCGACATCGCGATCGCGCTGGACGCGCCGACCAGCCCGGCCGAGGCGAACAACCCGATCACGAACTGGCGGCGGGTTACCTCGGGCACGTCACGATCCCACAACCCCAAGTCACATCTGTAACACCCGTCACACCGATAGGCTAAGCTGCGCGACCGCCGAAACCCGGTACATCCACCGCTGTGTCGCCGTCCGGGCCGGGTTACCGTGGCCAGGTGAGCGATGTGAAGATCCGCTTCGGGATCAGCTTCGGTAGCGGAGTCGAGGATCTGCCCCGCGTCGTCGACCGGATCGAGGCGGCCGGCATCGACTCAGTGTGGTTTTCCGAGCTGGTGTACACCCCGGCTGTCGACCCTTTCGCCGGAATGGCGTACACGCTGGGGCGCACCACCCGCCTCAAGGTCGGCACCTCGGTGGCGGTGCTGCCCGGGCGCAACCCGGTGCTGGTCGCCAAACAGCTGGCATCGCTGGCCGCCCTCGGCCCCAAGCGGGTGCTGCCGGCGTTCGGTCTGCGCCCCGCGTCGAAGGCGGAGTGGGACCTGTTTCCGGTGCCCGACGGGCAGCGCGCGGCGGTGTTCGACGAGGCGCTGGAAGTGTTGCGCGCGTTGCTCACTGGCGACGACGTCACCTTCGACGGCAAGTACTTTCACCTCGCCGGCGTTTCGCTGGGAATCCGTCCGGCGGTCCCGGTCGAGGTCTGGCTCGGCGGTTCGGCACCGGCGGCATTTCGCCGGATCGGGCGACTGGCCGACGGCTGGCTGGGCAGCTTCCTCACTGCCGACGAGGCGCGGGTGGCCCGGGAGAGCATCGAACGCGCCGCGGCGGAGGTGGGCCGTGCGGTCGAACCGGACCACTACGGGCTGAGCCTGGCCGTTGCCGGCGGGCACCTGCCCGACGAGATCGCCGCCGCCGTCAGATCCCGACGGTCCGACGTGGATCCGTCCGAATTGATCGCCGGGGACTGGCCGCAGCTGCACCGGCAGCTCGACGGGCTGATCGCCGCGGGGCTGAGCAAGTTCGTCATCCGACCAGTGGGCAACACCCCGGCCGACGAGTTCATCGAACGTTTCATCCACGAGCTGTTGCCCCGGCAGAACTGATCCGGCAAAGTTTCGTTGATGTCGAACCACTTCACCGGCTTGAGCCTTGGCCCGCCCCTGGGCGATCAGCGACTGGATCTGTGCGATCTCTACGCATTTCTGTCGCCGTCGGACCCCGGCCGCACGGTGCTCATCTTGAACGCCAACCCGAACGCCGACGCGCTGCATCCCGATGCCATCTATCGGCTGGCCGTCGACAACAACGGTGATCTGCGCAACGACATCGCGTTCAGCTTCGTGTTCTCCGCGCCCGAGGACGGGCGGCAGACCGTCGACGTCTTCAAGGCGGTCGGCGATGACGCTGAATCACCGTATGCGGTGGGGGAGAAGATCTTCGAGAACGTCGAGGTGTCATTCGGCGAAAGGGCCAACGTCGTCCAATTGGATGGTTACACCTTCGCCGCCGGCGCGCGCAGCGACGCATTCTTCTTCGACTTCGACGGCATCAAGAACCTGTTCGACACCACCGGCGGCCGCAACTTCACCGCGCCACACCTCGGCGGCGAGTCACCGTGGACCGGGGTGGACTCCAACAGAAGCGCCAACGTGTTCTCGATCGCCATCGAACTGCCGACCGCCGAGCTGGGGCCTGATCCCGACCTTCGGATCTGGGGGCGCTGCAGCCTGAACCGCGACGGCGAACTGCTGCACGTCGACCGCGCCGGGCACCCCTCGGTGAGCAGCTTCTTCAACACCGACGACACCAAAGAGGAGTACAACGCCAGCGAGCCGATCCGCGATCGGGAGCGCTGGATCGGGCAGTTCATCCACTTGATGGGGCACACCGGCGGCTACACCGACGACGAGGCCATCGAGGCGATCGACACCGAGGGAACGCTGCCGGACATGCTGACCTTCGATCCCGCGAAACCGGCGAAGTATCCCAACGGGCGGACGTTCAGAGACGACGTCATCGACTACCGGCTGGCGTTCCTGACCAAGGGTGATTGCCCGCCAAGCGGTCTGGCCCCCCACACCGACACCCTCGACGTCTTTCCGTACCTGGGCAACCCGCACCCGGCGGGTTAGGACCCGCAGTACGACCGGGTCGCCGAGTCCAGCGCGGTGCGGTAGAGATCGTCGAACTGGCGCTGTCCGGCCACGTCGTTCTTGGCCGCGTCCAGCTCGGCTCGGCACCCGGGGGAGCTCAAGAGCGGCCACTGGGCGGCGATCTGCTCGACCATCTGGCGGTTCAGGCCGTCGATGATCGACCGGGACGAGGCCAGATCGGGGGCGGACGCGGGCGCCCCGGCCGGGTCGAACTTCCAGCCGGCGAACCGGGCGTACTCCACGGCCTCGGTCGCGTTGATCTGGTTGGTGAACACCGTGGTTACGTAATCGGTTGCCACACCTCGGGATTCGGCGTCCTTGGACACCGCGTCCAGCACCACCTTGACCCGCGCGGGGTCGGTGATCGGTCCGCCGGTCAGCCACTTGTTGGCCGCCACCGCATCCGCGGTCTGCAAGCGCTGTGCCGCGGCATCGACCAGGTCGTACAGCGGTTCGGGCGAATCGGCCCAGGCCGGCGCGGCCGTCGCGACCGCCATCACCGTCATCATCGCTGCGGCGCCGCGCGCCAGGGCAGTGGGCATGGGAGATCAGCCGACCGGCCCGGAGCCGAGAACGATGGGCGCGCTGCGCGGAGCGCCCTCCCGGTCGATCCAGCTCAACGTGATGGTGTCACCCGGGCGATGGGTGTCCATGAAGTTGGAGAGGTCGGTGGCCGTGTTGATCGCAATCCCGTCCGCGGCGGTGATGACGTCACCCGGCGCAAGCCCGGCTCCGCGAGCCGCGGTGTCCGGAAGTACTTGGCGCACAACGGCTCCGGGCGGAGCGCCGGGGCCTGGGTCGGCAATTCCGACGCCGATGAACGCGGTATCGCCGATATGGACGCCGGGGCCGCCACCGGAGCGAATCGCTCCTGCGACGCCGAGCGCACGGTCGATCGGGATGGCGAAGCCCTCGCCGCCGCGCACATTGCCCATCCGGTAGGTCAGGGTGGCCGCCACGGTCACGCCCACCACCTGGCCGGCGGCGTTGACCAGCGGGCCACCCGAGTCGCCGGGCCGGACATCGGCGGCGACCCGGATCAGATCGGTGAGTTCGCGTGAGCCGCCACCGGATTCGTCGGACGCGCGAACCGACGCGCCCAGCTGGGTGATGTTGCCCGGGGAGAAGCTCGGCGCACCGCCGGCGCCGCCGGCATTGCCGATCGCGGCGATGGGGTCACCGACCGCCAGCCCCGACGAGGTGCCGACTGAGGCGACCGGCAGATCGCCGGCGCCGCGCAGCCGCACCAGCGCGATGTCGTTGGCGCGGTCGTAGCCGATGACGTCGACGGGATAGGTGCGGCCGTTGGCCAGGCTGGTCGCGGTGATGCCGGTGGCGCCTTCGATGACGTGGTTGTTGGTCAGCACCTCGCCGCTGGGATCGAGGACGATGCCGGTGCCCGCGCCGACCGCGCTCTGGTAGTTGAGGGTCGTGTTGATGTCGACCAGACCCGGGGTGACCTGACCCAGCACGGTGGACTGATCGAGCGGCGCCAGGGGAGCCGGCCCGAGTTGTGCGGGAGCGGCGTGGGCCGGCGCGGTGAGCAGGCCGGGCACCAACAGGAGGGCGGCCAGCACGGTCGACAGCCGGCGCCCATGACGAGATGGCATTGCGTCCATGACTCAACTTTGCCCGAAAAGCGGCGCACATAACATTCGGGTGGCCTTTTGGCCGCTCGCGGCGTTGCTGAGCGTCGCACTGCTGTTTGGTGCATCACATTTGTGGGCAGTCCGGTTCCAGGATCACGTCCCCCGGCATCGAACGCGAAGGAATCCGATCGTGAGCAATCCAGAACGCTCCGAAAGACCCGACGAGAAGCAACCGCAGGGTGAAAAGCCGGTGCCGGACGAGAACGCGAAGGCAAAAGCTAAAGAAATGATGACGGCTTATGAGGACCGACCCACCGCGGTGTTGCCAGGATCGGACAACACGGTGACCGGCACCGCGGTCAACGACTGGCTTGACGAGGAAGGACAGCCCCTATACGGCAAAAACGAGGATGCCGACAGATCCTCGTGACAGCTGACACCCAGCTCCCACACAGTTTGCTCAGGTGGGGAGTTTGAGCGCGGTCGCGTAGGCTACCCGGGATACGTTTCGAGGGGAGTGCGACTGGTCTCGCGGGGGTGGACCGGAGTGCAGACGCAAGAACAGGACATCGAGCTTTTGAATACACCCGCGAGAACGCCGCATATGGAGCCGCACTTCGACGATGTGCAGCACCACTACGACCTGTCCGACGACTTCTATCGATTGTTCCTGGACCGGACGCAGACCTACAGCTGTGCCTACTTCGAACGCGACGACATGTCGCTGGAAGAAGCGCAGATCGCCAAGATCGATTTGTCGCTGGGCAAGCTTGGGCTGCAGCCCGGCATGACATTGCTCGACATCGGCTGCGGCTGGGGAGCGACGATGCTGCGCGCCCTGGAGTCCTACGACGTCAACGTCGTCGGCCTGACTCTGAGCAAGAACCAAGCCCTTCACGTCCAGCAGCTCTTCGACGAGTCCCCGAGCTCGCGGTCTAAGCGAGTTCTGCTGGAGGGCTGGGAACAGTTCGACGGGCAGGTCGACCGCATTGTGTCCATCGGCGCTTTCGAACACTTCGGGTACGACCGCTACGACGCCTTCTTCACGATGGCCTACGAGGCCCTGCCTGCCGACGGTGTGATGTTGTTGCACTCCATCGTCTTGCCGAGCGATGAGGACTTCGCGGCGCGCGGTATGCCGATCACGATGCGGCACCTGAAGTTCTTCAAATTCATCATGGACGAAATCTTCCCCGGTGGCCGGTTGCCCAAGGTGACAGACGTCCAGGAGCATGCGGTCCGCGCCGGATTCACCGTCAATCGGGTGCACCCGCTGCGGATGCACTATGCCCGCACGCTGGAAATCTGGGCGGACGCGTTGCAGGAAAACGAGGAAGAGGCGCTCACCCTGCAGTCCCGCGAGGTGTACGACCGGTACATGAAGTACCTGACCGGCTGCGCTGAGCTGTTCCGCGAGGGCTACACCGACATCTGCCAGTTCACCCTCGCCAAGGGCTGACGCTGCGGTCAGCCCCCGGCTTCACCCCCCAAGGGTGATTGGGCACCACCGCGACGCATCCCCCGGCGTGCGCCAGCATCACGATGTCAACTGTGACGCTACGGTCTGATCGTTCCCACCGTCGCGGGCCGAAGGCCCACACCTCATAGGGCCATAGGTCCTTTGCTCGGCGTCACTATCGTGATGACATGCCCGCCGCGACCGCCCTTCGCTCTCGGCCCGCAGTGCTACTCATCGCCGCAGCGCTGTTGGTCAGTCTGATATTGGGCGGGAGTTTCGTTGCGCTGCACCACTTTCGGGACCTGCGCGGCGCGGCGGTCGATCCGGTGGCGCAGCCGCTGACCGACGATCAGGCCAGGGCGCAGGTACTCGGGCCCGCGCGCGAGATCGCCAGCACCGGCACGCTGAGAAGCGTCAGCGCCAGCTATCTGCTCATGTCGTGCACGAATGCCGACGAGCCGCCGTACCAGGGTGCGATCTACCTCAACTTCGACGTGCCGGGTGTCATGGAGACGCCGCAGTACTTCAACGCGATCGCGATGGCCATGAAGACAGCCGGCTGGGCCGAGGCGATGCCGCCGAATCGCCACCCCGGCGGGCGGACCTTCACCCGGGACGGGGTCACGGTCATCTACTTCCGCAACGACGACCACAGCAACCGGGCCACGATGCAGATCTACGGCGAATGCCGAAACACCACCGATCACCGCAGAGATGCCACCGGGTGGGTGGACGTCACCGCCGCGCTACGCCGCTGAGCTGGACGGATCCCCGGCACCGTTCGCGTGGCCGGCCCCACCGGACTAGGGACTTTGGTCCCTGAATCCGGGGCCTTCAACCCGTACCTGGTACGGCGGGTCACACATAGAATCGACTCATGACCTACGTGATCAGCAGTGCGTGTGTCGACGTCAAGCACAAGGCCTGCATGCAGGAATGCCCGGTCGACTGCATCTACGAGGGTGACCGGACCATGTACATCAACCCCGTCGAATGCGTGGAATGCGGCGCATGCCGGATCTTGTGCGAGGTCGACGCGATCTACTTCGAATCCGACCTGCCGGAGGAGGAGAAGAAGTTCCTCGCCGACAACGCGGCCTTCTTCACCGAGGTCCTGCCGGGCCGCGACGCCCCGATCGGCAATCCGGGCGGGGCCTGCGAGCTCGGCGCGGTCGGGGTGGACACCCCACTGGTCGCCGCGCTGCCGATACACCAGTCCTGACCGGCTCCGCACTCCTCGTCGACATCGTCGAGGCCACCGTTATCGCATCGTCGCCATAACGGAACCAAACAGCGCTCATTCGCCGGTATAGGCCGCTGCGGGTAGGCTCCACGGAGATCGAAGACGACCACGCTGTCCCGGTTCGCTTCCGGCGCTTCCAGCGAAGTACGCCCGTCAGGCCATTGGTGCCTCTGTGCGTGCTGTGTGAGGCCGGCGAAGTCTGCACCGGAGAGGAGTGCTTCAAGTTGGAGACCGTCCTGGGACTGTCGATGACCCCAACCACCGTCGGCCTCGTCCTGGTCGAAGGCGACGGAGCCGAAGGCGCCACGAAGGGCCATGACGCTTTCGAGGTGCGCCGCGGTGGGTTCAGCCCCGTGACCACCTCGGAGTTCGTCGCCGAGGCGCTGTCGCGCACACAGGCCATCGCGGGCGGTCAGCGCCTGCAATCCATCGGTGTGACCTGGAGCGACGACGCCTCCGTCGAGGCCTCGCTGCTGCTCGACTCGCTGGCCGACTGTGGTTTCGCCAACGTGATCCCCATCCGCTTGCCCGAGGCCACCGAGGCGTTCGCGCGCGGAATCGGACAAGTCATCGGATCCGACGTCACCGCGGTGTGCGTCGTCGAGCCCGAGGCCATCGTCGCGTTGATCGTCGATGCGCACGAGGGCACGGTGCAGACCGCCGTCAGCTACGCCCTGGAAACCGACGAGGACCTGATCGACTGGCTGTCCCAGATGATCGGCGCCAGCGAATGGGAGCCCGACGGTCTGGTACTGCTGGGCTCGGGCGACGGTTTGGAGCCGATCGCCCGCAGCCTCGAGCAGATGCTGGGCATCCCGGTCTTCGCACCCGCCGAGGCCGAACTGGCGCTGGCCCGCGGTGCGGCCCTGGCCTCGGTGAACGGCATCGGCGTGTTCGACGACCACCTGTTCGACCTCCCGGTGCCGTCGCAGGCCCGCCGCCGCGAATCGGTGGCGCTGCGCGGCGCGACGGCCCTGCTGGCCGGTGGTGTGGTGGCGTTCGTGGTGTCCGCCTCGGTGGCTGTCGGCCTCGAACTGCTGCCTGACCACGCAGCGCGTCCCGCGCATCGGGATGTCGTCAACACCGCCGAGACGCCCCCGCTGCGCCCGGTCACCGCGCCGGAGGCTCCCGCGTCCGCGCCTGAGGCGCTCGCGGGTCCCGACCAAGGGTCCCGCCCGGCTCAGGCGCCGCAATCCGCCAGCGAGCCGGTCTTCGACAGCGCCCCGGTGGTCGCGATGACGATGAATGTGCCCGCGCCGCCGCCCGAGGCGCCGCCCGCCGGGGTGGACGCCAACCCGGAGGCACTCCCGCCGGTCGAACCCGCGGCGGCACCGCCGGTGGTGGCCACCGTGCCCCCGGTGAACGAGCCGAAGCAGACGTTGCGGCAGCGCATCTGGGAGCGCGTGCACGGGGGATAGCCCGCCCGGCTTTCGCTGACGTGTGACCGTTGCACACGTTCCGTCGCCAATCAGGCGCAGTTCCGGCATGTCACCGCATGTTTGGCGGGCGCCGCCGAGCGGAACATCTACACTTTCACTTTGCTGTTCGCCCACGTGAGGACTCCGAGCCATGGCCAAAGCAGTTCGACGAGCAATCGCCGTCGCAGGGATCGCGGTGCTTTCAATGGCGGCTTCGGTGCAAACCAGCACAGCGGCCGTCGCTCCCTCCGTCGACGGCGCGACCGTCGCGTCGGTTCAGCCCACCAACGGGCAGGTCGTCGGGGTGGCGATGCCGATCACCGTGACGTTCACCAAGCCGATCACCGACCGGTGGGCGGCGCAGCAGACGATCAGCGTGACGACGCCGGCCTCGGTGGCGGGCCGGTTCGACTGGCTCGACGACAAGACCGTGCAGTTCGTGCCCGACCAGTACTGGCCCGCGCACTCCGAGATCACCATGATGGCGGGCGGGATTCCGCGGACGTTCGGCACCGGGGCGATCGTGCTCGGCGTCGCCGACATCTCGGCGCACACCTTCACCGTCAGCATCGACGGACAGGTGGCACGTCAGATGCCGGCCTCGATGGGCAAACCCAAACACCCGACCCCGGTGGGCAGCTTCAATGTTCTGGAGAAGCAGTCCACGGTCGTGATGGATTCGCGCACCATCGGCATTCCGCTGAACGACCCGGAGGGCTACAAGCTCACCGTGAACGACGCCGTCCGCGTCACTTGGGGCGGGGTGTACGTGCACTCCGCGCCGTGGTCGGTCGGTTCGCAGGGCTACGCCAATGTCAGCCACGGTTGCATCAACCTGAGCCCGGACAACGCCTCGTGGTATTTCAACCAGGTCCACATCGGGGACCCGGTCGTCATCAACGCTTAACTGCGGCAGGACTTTCCGCGTCGATCGCGTGCAGGTTCCTGGCTGTCGGTGAGGTCGGTACCGAGGCCGCATCGGGATAGGTGCGCAGCACCCGGTCGGCGGTGCCCGGTGTGGTCACCCCGAACCAGTAGTGCTCGTTCTTGAAGTGATGCAACCGGTGGTCGCGCCAGATCACCCGGTAGGCAGCGGTTTTCGGCTTGTAATCGGTGTGCACCAGGTAGTGGCACCATTCGTAGAGCAGCCCGCACGTCAGCATCACCACCAGGAACGTCAGCCCCATCCCGGTGCGGGGGAACAGCCACAGCGCGATCACCACCGCGGAGGCCACTGCACCGATAGCCGACTGCAGCGGGATGAACACCAGGTCCACGTCGCGTGGGGCGATGTGGTGCTCGCGGTGCTTGCGGGCGAGCATCGGGTCGAGGGTGAACCGGCCGATGCGCCGTGGCCGCCAGTGCAGGACGAAGACGTGGATCGTCCACTCCAGGAACGGAAATACCGCGGCAATCGCGAACGGCACCACCGCGTCGCCGAGCCGCCAGTCACCGACCACGACGCGGGCGATCACGGCCGCGGTCAGCGCCACGAGGAACAGCCATGGCGTGGGATGCCGCCAGAATTCGCGGCCCGCGTCGGCCAGCGTGAGACTGCGGCGGGCGTTCGTCGATGCACTCACTGTTGTTCCTCCAGTGCGGTCAGGGCGATCACCAATGCGGTGGTGGCTGGTTCCAGCAGTTCGCGGGCGGCAGTGGCCGCCTCGTCCGGTTCGCCCGCGGCGATGGCGCGGGCGACGCTGCGGTAGACCTGGGTCTGGCCAACCTCGGCGGCCATCAGGGTGGCCAGCGCGGGCAGTGCCGGCTCGTAGGCGGCCCGTAATGTGTTGAACATCAACCGAAATGCGATGGAGTCGGCGCCGTCGACCACGTGATCCCAGAACGTCAGCGCATGTCGCTGCTGCTCGAGCGGGTCTTCGGCGGATTCGAGCGCCGCGATCGATTGTTCGAGCAGATCGGCCAGCCCGTCCGGGTGGCGCAGCGCGGCCAGTTCGGCCACCTTGGGCCCGTTGTGCAGGCGGGCCTCAAGGATGCTGCGGGCCACCGACACGTCGAGTTGGCCACCGCGCAGGAGTAATTGGGGGAGCAGGTCCAGTCCGGCATGCCTGCGGAAGTCCCGGACAGTGGTGGCATCACCCTGACGG
This sequence comes from Mycobacterium sp., assembly GCA_021732005.1. GTDB lineage: Bacteria > Actinomycetota > Actinomycetes > Mycobacteriales > Mycobacteriaceae > Mycobacterium. The sequence goes on from JAKFVT010000045.1 coordinate 31,530, forward strand.
ACCTCCACGAGGCCCGCGGCGGCGACCCGCTTGAGGGCCTCGCGGACGGCGGGCCGGGAGACGCCGAGCACCTCGGCCAGACGGCGCTCGCTGGGGAGCGGTTCGCCCGGTTGCATCTCGCCGCTGAGGACGTCGGCGAGGATCTGCTCGAAGACGTCCTCGGGTACGGATCGCCGGCTCACCGGCTGCAGTGCCATGCCGCCAGCATGCCCCGCTGGCCGCCAGAGGTCAAGTGGTCAGACCAGTGCCCGGTCATCCGCCCAAACCGACGATCGGCAGAAGATCTGCGAGTAGAGCCCCGCACAACGTCGATCTCGGCGCGGCGATTACTTCGAATGGCGGGCGGTGAACGTCAGCTTCACCTCGTCGGCCACCTTCAGCGTCCCCATGAACAGCGAGTACGGCTTGACCCCGAATTCGGTCTGGACCACCGGCAACTCGGCGGACATCACCCACATCCCGTCGTGCTCCTCGACGGCCAGATCGACTGATTGCGGGCGCGTCGTGCCGTGGATCGCGACGGTGCCGTCCAGGCGGTAACCGCCCGGAGTCGTGCTGATCTTCTCGGCGTCGAAGGTGATCTGCGGAAACTTCTTGGCGTCCAGAGACTTCAGCGCGTTCGAGCGGACCACCCCCTTCTCCGGTCCGGTCAGCGGCGTCACGCCACCCTCACCCCTGACGACCTGCAACGAGTCGACGTCGACCACCAACCGGGCCGCGGACGGGTCGTCCCCGCGCCACTGGACCTGCGCCTTCCAGGACGCAAAGGTGACGGTCAGGCGGTGCCCCATCTTGGCGGCGGGACCCCCGACGCCGGTGAATATCTGCAGTTCACCTTCGGCGGCGGTCAGCGTCCACGCGGTCTTCGTCACGCCTTGACTGTATCGGCTTGCGCCACAAGCTACTTGCTTGCGCCGGCTCCGGTGTAGTCGACCTGCCAGTGCTTGATGCCGTTGAGCCAGCCAGACCGCAGTCGCTCCGGCTTCGAAAGCGGGGTCAGGTCCGGCATGTGGTCGGCGATCGCGTTGAACATCAGGTCGATCGTCATCCTGGCCAGGTTGGCACCGATGCAGTAGTGCGCGCCCGTTCCGCCGAAACCGACGTGCGGATTCGGATCGCGCAGGATGTTGAAGCTGAAGGGATCTTCGAACACCTCTTCGTCGAAATTGGCCGAGCGGTAGGACATCACCACCCGCTGGCCCTTCTTGATCTGCACACCCGACAGCTCGGTGTCTTCCAACGCGGTCCGCTGGAACGACGTCACCGGCGTGGCCCACCGGACGATCTCGTCGACCGCGGTCTTCGGACGCTGCGCCTTGTAGAGCTCCCACTGGTCGGGGAAATCGGTGAACGCGGTCATGCCGTGGGTGATCGAGTTGCGGGTGGTCTCGTTGCCCGCCACCGCAAGCAGGATCACGAAGAAACCGAACTCGTCATCGGAGAGCTTGTGCCCTTCGACGTCGGCCTGCACCAGCTTGGTCACCAGATCGTCGCCGGGGTTGGCGGTGCGGTCCGCAGCCATCTGCATGCCGTACATGATCAGCTCGCCGGCGGCGCCCAGCGGATCGTTGCGCGCGAACTCGGGGTCCGCTTCGCCGACCATCTGATTGGACCAGTCGAAGAGCTTCTTGCGTTCGTCCTGGGGCACACCCATGAGGTCGGCGATGGCCTGCAACGGCAGTTCGCAGGACACCTGCTCGACGAAGTCGCCGGAACCCTCGGCCGCGGCGGCCTTGGCGATCGCCTGGGCGCGTTCGTGCAGATTCGCACGCAACGTCTCGACGGCCCGGGGAGTGAACGCGCGCGAGACGATCTGCCGCAGATGTGTGTGGTGCGGCGCGTCCATGTTCAGCAGGATGAACTGACCGGTGTCCTTGTGTGACACGGCCGCGTTGTCCGGATAGCGCGGCAGGGCGGTGTTCTCCAGGCTGGAGAACACATCGCTGCGCCGGGAGATCTCCTTGACGTCCTTATGCTTGCTGACGACCCAGTAGCCGTCGTCGTCGAAACCGCCGACGCCTCGCGGCTGCTCGTTCCACCAGATCGGCGCGACCCGGCGTAGCTCGGCGAGTTCTTCGACGGGTAACCGCTCGTTGTTCAGGTCGGGGTCGGTGAAGTCGAAGCCGGGGGGCAGGTTCGGACTGGGCATAAAATGCGCACCTCCATACGACGTGATCTAGTGCCCGGTGACACATGCCTACACCACGCACGGAGGCCTCGGGTGCGGGTTGAGGAAACTCGCAACTAGAACGTGTTCTATTACTGGGCCGACGTCGATCGCAGCGCCTCGGCGGTGGCCTCGTCGGCGGGCAGGAAGGCCTCCAGGCTCAGCTCCGCGGCAGTCAGGTCGAGCGCCGTTCCGAACGTCGTCACCATCGAGAGGAACGTCAACGGCACCCCGTCGAGTCGGTCGACCTCCAGCGGGACCGCGACACCGCCGAGATCGGTCGACGCGTCTTCGCCACCGGGGTAGGACTCGAGCTCGGCCAGCAGACCGGCAGAGCTTCCGGCGCCGGCCTCCCGGCGCAGCCGGCTGAGCAGGTGATGGCGCCACTGCGCCAGATTGCGGATGCGCGGCGCCAGGCCGTCGGGGTGCAGTGCGATTCGCAGGGCGTTCGGGGTTTCGAGGAGATGCGGCGCGACGCCGTCCAGCAGCGCGGCGGTACCTGAATTGATCTGCAGCACATCCCAATTGCGGTTCACTGCCAGACAGGGGTACGGGTCGTAGGCGGCGAGTACCCGCTCGACGCCGGCACGCACGGCCGCCATCGCGGGGTCGTCGAAGCCCCGCTCGGCATACGCCGGCGCCAGCCCGGCGGCCAGCAGCAGATGATTCTGCTCGCGAGCAGGCACGGCGAGGGCGTCCGCCAGCCGGAGCACCATGGCGCGGCTCGGTGTGGATCGTCCGCTCTCGACGAAGCTGACGTGCCGGGCCGAGACGTCGGCTTCCAGAGCCAGGTCGAGTTGGCTGAGTCGGCGCTGGCGCCGCCAGTCGCGCAACAGGTCCCCGAAGGCTGTGCCGCTCATTCCGCCAGCATCTCCCAGGCTGCGGCGCTGCGCCATTACCCCGGAGGTAATTGCGACGCCTACCTCGGCGGGGGAGCGTGGACAGCATGACACGGCACAGTGATCCGCATCCGGTTCCGCGTTGGCTTGGTTTCGTGCTCAGGTCCGACCGCGCCGGCTCGGCGTGGTTCGTCGGCGCCGGTTTCTTCTTCGCCCCGCTGCTGACCCTGGTGTCACCATGGCCCGCGCTGACCGTGGCGATCTGGGCGGTGGTCGGCCTGTTCGGGCTCTGGCTCGGACTGCTCGGCGTGGCGATGGCCACCGGGCTGGCGATGGTGCTGCGCTCGAATACCGAGATACCCGAGGACTATTGGCGCTCGATCGTCAACTACTGATCGAGGATGACGGCGTTCTCCGGGCAGGCGTCGGCCGCCTCCCTGGCGCTGTCCTCGAGCCCGGCCGGTACCTCGTCGACGATCGCCTCGGCGTACCCGTCGTCGGTCATCGCGAACACGTCCGGGCAGACGGTGGTGCACACGCCGTGGCCGCGGCAGCGCCCGTCGTCGATGTGGGCTTTCATGCGAGGTCAAACTCCAGATGCAGTTCGGTGAGCCCACGCAGGATGTAGGTGGGCACGTAGGTGTACCGGCGCGCACCGGCGGGTCCGTGGTGTTCCTCGCTGATGCGGATGTCGGTGGTGCGATCCAGCAGGCGCATCAGTGCCACCCGCGCCTCGGCCCGGGCCAGCGGGGCGCCCGGGCAGGTGTGGATGCCGCGCCCGAAGGCGATGTGCTGCCGGGCATTTGGCCGCGACGGGTCGAAGGTGTTCGGGTCCGTGAACCGGCGCGGGTCGCGATTGGCGGCGGCCTGGACGACCATCAGTGTGGAACCCGACGGCACGTCCACACCGCCGATGGTGGCCGGCTCCTTCGACAACCGGAAGTCACCCTTGACCGGGCTCTCGAAGCGCAGCGCCTCCTCGATGAAGTTGCTCACTCCAGAGCGGTCGGCGCGCAGCTGCGCCTGGTATTCGGGATTGTCGCCCAGGATCTGCAGGGCTGCGCTGAGCAGCCGGACGGTGGTCTCCTGGCCCGCCGAATACAGGTTGGCCGCCACCCGGGCCACGTCGCCCGGATCGGGCACCGACCCGTCGGGGAAGGTCGCCGCGGCCATTTCGGAGAGCACGTCGCCGCGAGGGTTGGCGCGCCGGTCTTCGATGTAGGCGCTGAACTTGTCGTAGAGATACTCCAGCGGGGACTTCGCCAGGCTCTCGCCCTTGACGCTGCCGATGCCGCCGCCGTGGTGCGCGCCGCTGGCCATCTCCTTGACGAACTCGTCGCGATCGGCGTCGGGGACGCCGAGCAGGTCGGCGATGATCATCAGGGTGAACGGCTGCGCGAAGCCGGCAATCAGCTCGCCGCCGCTGCCGACGAGGTAGTCATCGAGTGCACGGTCGACCATCGCCCCCATCGCTTCCTCGTTCTCCTTGAGGCGCTTGGGTGTGATCAGCCGCATCAGCAGTGCGCGGTGATCGGTGTGCACGGGCGGATCGAGCGCAGGCAACTGGTCGTAGAAGGGCAGTTCGTTGCGGTGTCGGGCGATGAGTTCGGGAACGTCGTCACGACCCTCGACGGGAACCGGGAAGCCGGGGAAGGGGCCGGTCACCGCGATGCAGGACGAGAAACGGTCGGCGTCGCCGGCGACCTCGGTGGCCTCTTCCCACCCGGTGACCATCCACACGCCGTGGTGCGGCTCTTTCGAGACCGGGCAACGGGCTTGCAGCGCCTGCAGATACGGATATGGATCAGCGACCAGACCGCGATCTGTGAAGAAGTTGACGGCGTCTACGTCGGTCACTGAGGAATCCCTTCACGTCACGGCATTGCCTATACGATCGGCAAGGAGGATGCTAGCCGATCGTATGGTAGTTTACTAGCCGATCGTAAAGTTGGATTGCGAAGGGAGTCGACGATGAGCGCAGTCGCCGCAGCCACCCACGACTCCACCGCCACCCCCGATACCCGGCAGCGGCTGATCGACGCGGCCATCGCGCTGTTTATCCGGCACAGTTTCGCCGGGACCTCGCTGCAGATGATCGCCGACGAGCTCGGCTTCACCAAAGCCGCCATCTACCACCACTTCCGGACCCGCGAGCAGTTGTTGACCGCGATCCTCGAGCCGATCATCGACAAGCTGTCCGCCGTGGTCGACGACGCAGAGAAGCAGCGCGGCGTGCAGGCCCGGGCCGAACGCATGCTCAACGGCTACGCCCGCTTGGCCGTGGAGAACCCGATGCTGGTCTCGGTCCTGGCGGCCGATCCGAGCGTGCACACCGTGCTGAAAGCCAACCGTGACTGGACGCACATGATCTCGCGACAGATGGCGCTGCTCGCCGATGTCCACCCCGGCCCGGGCGGGTACCTGCGGGCGCAGTTCGTCTTCGCCGGCATCGCCGGATCAGCCGACCCGAAACGTGCAGCCGACGACGAGTGGCTGCACGGCCAGCTCGTCGACGCGGGCCGGCGTGCGCTCGGTTTGCGCGCACCGCGCCGAACATCTTGATTTTCCAACATCTTTCGTTCATCAGGCGGTCAGCCCGCCGGAAAGGGGAAACCTGTGTCCACCTCAAAGACGGCGTTGGTGACCGGTGGCGGTTCGGGAATCGGTGCGGCAGTGGCGGAGCGGTTGCGGGCCGACGGTCACACCGTGGCGATCATCGACCTCAATCCCTCTGAGGCCGAACACTCCTACGTCGCCGACGTCACCGACCGCGCGCAGATCGACGCTGCGCTCGCCGAGATCCACGCCACCCTCGGGCCGGTCACGATCCTGGTGAACGCTGCGGGCAAGGACAGCTTCCGGCGCTTCCTCGACCTGTCCTTCGAGCAGTGGCAGAACATCATCGACATCAACCTGCACGGTGTCTTCCACACCATCCAGGCCGTCCTGCCGGACATGATCGAGGCCGGCTGGGGCCGCATCGTCAACATCTCATCGTCGAGCACCCACTCCGGTGTGCCCTACATGTCGGCCTACGTCGCGGCGAAGTCCGGCGTCAACGGTCTGACGAAAAGCCTTGCGCTGGAATATGGTCCGGCCGGAATCACGGTCAACGCGGTGCCGCCCGGCTTCATCGACACGCCGATGCTGCGCAAGGCCGAATCGCGGGGAAACCTGGGCGACGTCCAGGCCAACATCGAGCGCACCCCGGTGCGCCGGATGGGCAAACCGGAGGACATCGCGGCGGCATGCGCGTTCTTCGTCTCCGAAGAAGCCGGCTACATCACCGGGCAGATCCTCGGCGTGAACGGCGGCCGCAACACCTGAGCGTCAGCCGGCGGGCTTGCTCGTCGTCGGGGTCACCGATGTGGTCACCGTGACGGTGGTGGTGCTCACCGTCGTCGTCGCGCTCGCCGAGCTGCTCGCGGTGCCCGAGGTGCTGGCCGGCGAGAAGCTGGCCTCCTTGAACTCGATCCACGAATCCTTGTAGATGACATCGTCACCCGAGGACACCAGGATCTGGGTGGGCGACACCGCGTACGTGACACCGTCATTCATCGCGACCAGCGTCCCGTCGGAGCTACGCGTGATCGGCAGGTGCAGGGGAGCGTTGTCCGACAGGCGCACGCCGCGGTACTCCAGTCCGCCGTCGGCGTTGACGCAGATCACCACCAGCGATTTCGAGGTGCGCCCGTAGGCCATCAGGGTCTGGTTCTCATCGCACCGTGCGCCGGTGTCGACATAGCCCCGTGAATCGGCCTTGAACGACGCAGGCGCGCTCGACGTCGACGTCGCGGCCGATGACGAGGCCGGGGACGTCGTCGCCGTCGTGCTGGCCTTCGTCGACAGCGTCGTGGGTGCTGCCTGGGCGACGGGCAGCGTGTCAGACGAGCCGGCCGCCACGGTCACCGAGACCGCCAGTCCGACCGCTGTCAGCGCTCCGCCGACTCCCAGCCATGGCAACCAGCGCGACGGCGGGTGGGTGGTGTGAGGTTCGTGAGCTGACATGGCCTAAGCGAACCACCTCGGGCGGCGTTTTCCGCGCTGTGCAGCGGCGTTTCTCCGGACTAATCGCAGGAGATGCCCGTCACGCCGCTCAGCTCGCCGGTTCGGCCGAGTCGACCGGCGTCGACTCGTGGGTCAGTACCGCCCACAACAAGCCGGCGGCCTGGCGGGCCTGGTCGGTGGGCACGATCGGCGAACCCGCCGCGGGCTGTTCTGCCGGTGCACCGCTGATGTGTTCCACCAGGGCCACCGCCAGTGACCGGAGCTTCACATTCGATTCATGGCTGGCGCGGCGCAGAGTGGCCCACGCGGTGTCGGCATCACACATCAGCCGCCCCATGATCGCGCCTTTGGCCTGCTCGATGGCTCCGCGCGACTGCAGGACCGCGAGCATGTCGGCGGTGGCGGTCGCGTCCTCGGCGCCCGCCGACACCATGGCTGCCGACACCAGCTGCTCGTAGCCGATGAGGGTGGTCACCGTGGTGGCCGTCGACGGCCGGTCCAGCGCGCAGGTCAACACGACCGTGCTGTCGGCCTTCCACACCCCGGGCACCGACACCGCACCGCGAACCTCACGCCAGGCCGCGCTGTGCTCGGGCACCCGGCCGTCCATCGCCAGCAGACTGAGCTCCGGCCAGCGCTCGTCGGCCCACAAATCCAGGCTCAGCACCGGCATCTGATGGACGAAGGCGTCGATCACCGGACCGCCGAGCCCGGCCAGCTGCGCCTCGACGATCTCGCCGCCGTAGCCGCGGGCGGCCAGCACCGTCACCTCGTCCTCGTCGAGATGCCGGTCGTGCACGGTGATCGCCAACCCGACCGCATGGGGCAGGTCGAGATGGATGCGTTCGAGAATCCGGTCGAACAACTCCTGCTGGGACAGGTCGCGCCGGTGGAACTCGGGGACGGGCATGGTGTGCGACTCACTCCTTGGTGATGACGGTGGCCACCCGGTCAAGGCCGGAGATGCCGAGCAAGGTCTTGATCGGCCCATCGGCCGCGATGATCATCGTGAGCTCGGCCGTGGCGGCCACGGCAAACAGCGCACGCACCGCCGCGCTGTCGCAGTAGGTGACGTCGGACAGGTCGACGGTCAACGCGGCAGATCCGGTGGCGGCCTTGGCCACGACGTCTTGGAACTGCCCGACATTGGCCAGGTCGATCTCACCGGAGGCAACCACCTGTGGCGACTCCAGATCGGAATCCACCGCGACCCGGAACTGGGCCTCTGCCATCAGCGCAACTCCTTGAGCGTTTCGACGGTGGTTCCGACGCACAAACCGTAACTGCCGCTACTCGGCGATTGTTGCGGATGGTTCGAACAGCTGTTGCCGGAAACCGCAAGCCGCCACCGGTCGCCACCGTCGCAGGATCGGACCGTCAGCACGACCTTAGGCCCGAACAGCACATCTCGACCGGCCGCAGCAATCGATCTGGCGCGGCGCGTTTCACCCACTGGTTCTCCCGTCGTCCTCTCCACCCCCGACGACGTAATCGCGGGGCAGCTTAGCAAGCTTCGGTGCGTGCCGAGCACTCAGCGAGAGCAAAGTCTGCTGTCGGTGCGTTCCGGCCGGGACTCATACGCCTTTCCGAGTTCACCGCAGACACACCCGCAACAGCAGTTAGGCTCACGCGAGAGGGTTGCCGGGGGGCAAGGGGCCCTGCGGGAAGAGACCTAGAGGGTGGATAGATGCTCCGCGAATTCGTCATCGCAGCAGCCGTCGGCGGAGCTGCGCTGGCCGTGGCACCGAGTGCCGCCGCCGATGAACCCCACGGGCCGTTCCCGGGCGATCCGCCGGGCATGAGCTACGAGGCTTACCTGAGCGCACCGTGCTATCAGTGGGACCGGTTCGCGTTTGGCCGCGGCCCCGGTGGCGAGCCGTTGCTCTGCCGCTGGATCCCCGGCCAGTCGCCGATCGGGATGGACCGCCCGCCGGAGGGCGTGGGCTTCTGGGTGCTCTCACCCAAGATCTACGGGGTGCAGGCCGTCGGCTCGCCGTGCCCGGGCTCGCAGGCCGCGGCTCAGTCGCCCGACGGCCTGCCCATGCTCTGCCTGGGGGCTCAGGGCTGGCAGCCCGGATCGATGCATTCCGGCGACTGGGGCAACGGGAACGACTTCTACCCGGCCAGCTAGCTGTATGAGGCCGTGACGTTGGTGACGCCGGTGGCGAGTCGGGATGCTGGTGGCTGGCCTGCGGCGGCAGAGTGTGGTCGATGGTAGTTGAAGTGGATGTTCCAGACCTTGAGTGCTTCGCTG
>JAKFVT010000047.1 GCA_021732005.1 Mycobacterium sp.
GTCGAGGAGTGCGCCGACCGCGGCGGCGCCGCCGTCGACGGCGGCCATGTGCACGCTCGGCGGCAGCCCGACCTCGGCGCGGGCCTCCACCTCGGCTTCGGCGTGACCGACCGGATCCCACTTGATCAGCGCCTGCACGGTCGGGATGGCCGATTCGGCGACCACCGCCACCACCCCGCCGTCGCCGCGGGGACGTACCTGCGCGGCGGCGCCCATCCAGCGCCGCAGGGTGTCCTCGGCTGCCCGCAGGTCCTGGCGGCCCAGCAGCGCCCAGCTGTCCAGCAGCAGCGCGGCGCCGTAGCCGCCCTGCACCCGGGGTTCGGCGCCGGGGGTGGCGACGACGAGGGCAGGCCCCGGCTCGATCTCGGTGTGCACGGCGTCGCCCGCCGAGGTGATCACGGTGGTTCCCGGGAAGGCCCGGCCCATCTCCTCGGCGGTCCGGCGCGCGCCGACGATGACGGCGCGGATCGCATCCGAGCCGCAGCGCCGGCAGCGCAGCGCGGTGTCCATCCGGCCACACCAGCGGCACACCGCTCCGGCGGCATCCCGTTCGGACAGCGACAGCGGCCCCATGCAGTGCCGGCAGCGGGCGATCGTCCGGCATCGGGCGCAGGCCACGGACGGCACGTAGCCCCGTCGCGGCACCTGGATCAGCACCGGCGCCTCGCGTTCGAGTGCGCCGCGCGCAGCGCGCAGGGCCAGCGACGGCAGCCGCGCCGAGCGGGCAGCCGGGTCGCGTTCCTCGGCGTAGCCCTCGTCGTCGAGGGCCACCACCCGCGGCGCGGCCGCCCGGACCAGCGGGCGGGCAGCGACGAGGTCGTGCGCCCAGCCGCTGCGGACCAGCGCATGCGCCTCGGCGGTGCGGGCGTAGCCGCCGATCACCGCCGCGCAGCGCAGCTGATGCGCGCGCAGCATCGCCACTTCGCGGGCGTGCGGGTACGGGGCGCGGGGTTCGGCCAGGGTGTCGTCGCCGTCGTCCCAGACGATCACCAGACCGAGGCGCTCGACCGGGGCGAACACCGCACTGCGGGTGCCGATGACCAGGCGAGCATGGCCGCGCAACGCTGACAGCCAGCGTCGGTAGCGCGCCGACGGTCCGAGGCCTGCCGACAGTGCGACGACGGCGGCCGGGTCGATCCGGGCGGTGGCGGCCTGCCACAGCGCGTCGATGTCGCGCTGGTCGGGAACCACCGCCAGCACCCCGTAGCCCCCGCCGACCGCCGCCGCGGCGGCTTCGGCGATCCGGTCACACCACTGCTCACCGGGCAGCGCCTGCCACACCGCGCGGGCGGCCCGGCCTTCGCTCAGGGCGGTCAGGAACTGGTCGCCGCGGCCGTAGCGGGCCCAGCCGGCCGGGTCGACCGGCTCGACGACGGGCAGCAGCGGCGCGTCGGCCTGCATCTTCTCGGCGCGGGCGTGGCGCGGCGGAATCGCCAGCCGCAGTACATCCGGGCGGGTGCCCGCGTAGCGGGCGGCGACGGCGTCGACCAGCCTGCGGACCTCGGGGGTGAGCACCGGCTCGGCCGAGATCACCCGGTCCAGCCAGCCCAACTGGCCGACGTGGTCGGTGTCGGACCGTCGCTCTAGGACGAAGGCGTCGACCAGCCGGCCGTGGAAGCGGACGCGCACCCGCACGCCGGGCTGCGCGTCGTCGGACTGTTCGGCCGACACCAGATAGTCGAATTCACGGTCCAGGTGCGGCACCGACAACATCGGCAGCACCCGGGCGATGGGTTCGTGCTCGGCGGCCCGCCGGATCGGCATCGTCGAAGACTAACGACGACGCCGACAAACGTTCAGTCAGCCGCCGTGTTGTAGTCAGACACTGCGCGGCCGAAGAAGAAGCCGGCCGTGATCAGCACCTGCGAGGTGGCGTACGCCCACCAGATCGGCACCTCGAGCGCCTGCGAATCCAGAACGAAGCGGCCGATGCCGATCATCCCGTCGGACACCGCGAAACACACCGCTCCCAGCGCCGTCCACGGGGTGGGCAGCCGGGCCATCAACGCCGCGCACACCATGGCGGCGAGCACCGCCATGTAGACCATGACCGGGATGGTCAGCCCGTCGGACACCAGCCGCGGCCAGAACCAGACCAGCAAACCGACGCAGCCGACAACGACGACGGCCGACGCGACCAGCCGGGGCGTCGTCGGTGCGCGCAGCGGCAGCAGCGCGCCCAGATAGCAGAGATGGGCCACCAGGAACGAACCGAGGCCCAGCACGAACGACGGCTGCCACCACGGCATCGCGAGGAAGAAGTCGCCGCCGGCCGAGAACAGCAGCGCCGCGACCAGCCAGCGCCGCTCCCGGATGTGTGGATGCCACAGCGCGGCGACCGCCAGCAGTATGGCCATCAGCGCCTTGGCGGCGGGCTGGCCGGGAAACCGGCCGGTGAGCTCGGCGTCGTCGGGCAGCCTCAGCGCCTCGACCGCCAGGAAGACGCCATAGCCGATCGCGACAGCGGCACCGGCCGCCCACCAGGTTGTCAGGGTGCGTAAGTACGGTGATTTCATGCCCAGCTCGGACAAACCGCCGGTCGATGCCATCCTGCAGAAGGTACTGGACGCGGTGCCCTTCCAGTTGACCGTCGACGGCGGGATCGACGAGGCGCGTCGACGTCTGCGCGATCTCCCGCGCCGCCCCGTGCACCCGGACCTTCGGGTGGAGAACCACCAGATCGACGGGCCGGCGGGCCCGATTCCGGTCCGGGTCTACTGGCCTCATGATGTCGAGCGCCCGCCGGTGACCATGTACTTCCACGGTGGCGGTTTCGCCGTCGGCGACCTCGACACCCACGACGGCACAGCCCGCGACCACGCCGTCGCCGCAGGCACGCTGGTGGTGTCGGTCGACTACCGGCTGGCCCCGGAACACCCCTACCCGGCCGCGGTCGACGACGTCTGGGCTGCCACCCGGTGGGTGGCCGACAACGCCGATCGCTTCGGCGCGGACGGGTCACGGCTGGCGGTGGCCGGCGACTCCGCCGGCGGCACGCTGTCCGCGGTCGTGGCCCAGCTGGCCCGGGACAACGGTGGGCCGCCGATCGCGTTCCAGCTGCTCTGGTACCCGTCGACGATGTGGGACAACTCGCTGCCGTCGTTCGCCGAGAACGCTGACGCACCGGTGCTCGACAACGCCGCCATCGAGGCATTCACCAGGTGGTATGCCGGCCATGTCGACCTGACCAACCCACCCGCCGGCCTGGCACCGGGCCGGGCCGCCGACCTCTCCGGTCTGCCTCCGGCCTACATCGCCGTCGCCGGTCATGACCCGCTGCGCGACGACGGCGCCCGCTACGCCGAGCTGCTGGCGGCCGCGGGTGTAACAGTCGAACTGCATTTGGCCGACACATTGGTGCACGGCTACCTCGGTTACGCCGGGGTGGTGCCGGCCGCCACTGAGGCGACCGACCGTGGATTAGCCGCTCTGCGCGCAGCGTTGCACGCCTGAGCGGACGAAAACGCACGGCTAGCAGCAAACCTTGTCGGGACCGTCCGGACAGGCCACAATGGCACCAATCGCCATAATCGGGAGGATTTACCCCATGAACATTGCTGAAGCCGCCGGAGCCCGGCGCACGCTCGGCATCTGTCTCGGCGCTGTCGCAGCCGGTCTGGCGTCGGCCGTCATCGCCGCTCCGGCCGCCATCGCGGCACCGGACTGCAGCAAGCCTGCCGTCGACGCCCAGGTCGCCCAGTCGCAGGGCGCGATTCAGGGCTACCTCAACACGCACCCGGACGGGCAGCGGATGCTGATGACCGCGGCGCTGCAGCCGCGCGCTCAGGCCTCGGCCACGCTGCAGGCCTATGCCCAGTCGAACCCGCAGGAATACCAGGAGTTCACCGCACTCCTGGCTCCGCTTGGCACGCTGCAGAAGCAGTGCGGCGTTCAGGTCATCCCGCCGCAGTATCAGTGGGCGTTCGACCAGTTCGTCGGCTGATCAACTCCGCCTCACCAGTCAGCCCGGCCGTTATGACTCGACGGCCGGGCTGACTGTTTGATGCCGGTCCAACGAACTCACCGCGTCCTGGAGTGGCTCACCCAGCAGAGCACTCACGCCCAGGCCACACCGGAGTACGGCTCCTGGCTGCTGGGGCGGGTCTCGGAAAGTCAGCGCCGCCGACGCATTCGAATCCAGCTCATCCTCACGGTCTTCGTGGTGGTCGCCAACCTCATCGGTGTCGCCGTCGCGATGTCGGTGATCACCGTCGCCATCCCGGTGCCCAACATTTTCGCCGGCCGCGCCCACCTGATCACGACCGTGGTGGCCCCGGCCTACGTGGTTGTTGCGGTGATTGTCGGCTGGGTGTGGGCCACCCGCCGCATCCTCGACGCATTGCGGTGGTCGATCGAGGACCGCCCGCCGACCCCGCGCGATCAGCGCAACACCTTCCGCGCGCCCTGGCAGTTGACCGTTATCCCGTTGGTGCTCTGGGGTGTTGGCGCGGCGCTGCTGACCACTCTGTACGGCATGGTCGACACGGGATACATCCCCAAGATGTTGTTCGGGATCACGTTCAGCGGGATCGTGGTGTCGGCGAGCTGTTATTTCTTCACCGAGTTCGCGTTGCGTCCGGTCGCGGCGCAAGCCCTCGAGACCGGTACGCCCGAGCACCGCGGCGGCCCGGGAGTGCTGGGCCGGACGATCATGGCGTGGGTGCTGGGGTCCTGTGTGCCCGTCATCGGGATCGCGTTGGCGGCGGGCTTCACCCTGACACTGCGCAACATGACGGTGACCCAGCTTTCGGTCGCGGTGTTGCTCTTGGCCGCTGCCGCAGCGATTTTCGGCTTCATCCTGATCCTGATCGCCTCGTGGTTGATCGCCACACCGGTTCAGGTCGTCCGCGCCGCGATGCAGCGGGTCGAGGACGGTGATCTCGACACTCATGTCGTCGTGTTCGACGGCACCGAGCTCGGCGAACTGCAGCGCGGCTTCAACCGAATGGTCGAGGGACTGCGCGAGCGCGACCGGGTCCGGGACCTGTTCGGACGCCACGTCGGGCGCGACGTCGCGCTGGCAGCCGAAAAACGCAACATCAACCTCGGCGGCGAAGAGTGTTCGGCCGCCGTGTTATTCGTCGATATCGTCGGATCCACTCAAGTGGTGGGCAGCCGGCCGCCGGTCGAGGTCGTCGAGCTGCTCAACGAGTTTTTCGGCGTCGTGGTCGACGAGGTCGAGCGCTGCGGCGGACTGATCAACAAGTTCGAAGGCGATGGCGCACTGGCGGTGTTCGGCGCTCCGGTGGCGCAGGAACACCCCGAGACCAACGCCCTCGCCGCCGCCCGGGCGATCGCGGATCGCCTCCGCCGCGACGTGCCCGACATCTCGGTGGGCATCGGGGTGGCAGCCGGCATCGTGGTGGCCGGCAACATCGGGTCCCACCACCGTTTCGAATACACCGTCATCGGCGACCCCGTGCACGAAGCGTCCCGGCTGTGCGAGATGGCCAAGAAGACCGGCACCGGGGTGCTCGCGTCCGCTCGCGCCCTGGAAGCGGCCGACGCCGCCGAGCAACGCTTCTGGACACTGGGCGACGAGGTGGTGCTGCGCGGCCGCTCGTCGCCGACCCGGCTGGCCGCCCCCGCGGAATGATCTCGGCCGTCCGCTGCTTGTTCTGGTTTGGCATTCCAACAGCTGGACAACGCAACGGAGGAACCCCATGACCACACCCCTGGCCGGCCGGCGCGCACTGGTCACCGGCGGCTCGCGCGGAATCGGCGCCGAGATCGTGCGGCGCCTGGTCGCCGACGGCGCCGCGGTGGCGTTCACCTACCAATCGTCGGCGCAGACCGCTCAGGCCCTGGCCGACGAACTGGTCGCCGCGGGGGGCAAGGTCGTCGCGATCCAGGCCGACAGCGCCGACCCGGCCGCCGTCACCGCCGCGGTCGACGAGACCGTCGCGGCCCTGGGCGGACTGGACATCCTGGTCAACAACGCCGGTATCGCGTCTGCCGGGCTCATCGAGGACTTTCCGCTCGAGGAGTTCGACCGGTTGCTCGCGGTGAACGTGCGTGGTGTCTACGCGGCGATCCAGCGCGCGGTTCCACATCTGGGCGAGGGCGGGCGGATCATCACGATCGGCAGCGTCAACGCCGACCGGGTGCCGATGAACGGGTTGGCGGTATACGCGCTGACGAAGGCGGCGGTCGCCGGCCTCACCCGGGGCCTGGTACGCGAGCTCGGGCCGCGCGGTATCACGATCAACACCATCCAGCCCGGGCCGGTGGCCACCGACATGAATCCCGAGGTGGGCGGGTTCTCCGACGAGGTGCGACCCTTCATCGCCGTCGGTCGCTACGGGCAGCCGCGCGATATCGCCAGTGCGGTGGCCTATCTCGCGTCACCGGAGGCCGGTTACGTCACCGGCGCCACCTGGAACGTCGACGGCGGCTTCGTGATCTAGCGCGCAGCCCGACTAGACCGAGTTCTTCAGGTCGTCGACCTTGTCCAGCCGCTCCCACGGCAGGTCGACGTCGGTGCGGCCGAAGTGGCCGTAGGCGGCGGTAGGCGCGTAGATCGGGCGCAGCAGGTCCAGGTCGCGCACGATGGCGCCCGGGCGAAGGTCGAACACCGCGGTGATGGCCTTCTCGATGCGGGCCGGGTCGACGGTCTCGGAGCCGAAGGTCTCGACGAACAGGCCCACCGGGGCGGCCTTGCCGATGGCGTAGGCGACCTGCACCTCGACCCGCTCGGCCAGGCCGGCGGCGACGACGTTCTTGGCCACCCATCGCATCGCGTACGCGGCCGAGCGGTCCACCTTTGACGGGTCCTTGCCGGAGAAGGCACCGCCGCCGTGACGGGCCCAGCCGCCGTAGGTGTCGACGATGATCTTGCGGCCGGTCAGGCCGGCGTCACCCATCGGGCCGCCGAGCACGAACTTGCCGGTCGGGTTGACCAGCAGCCGGAAGTCCGAGGTGTCCATTGTGTCGTGGCCGAGCTCGGCCAGCACTGTGTTGACGACCTTCTCCCGGATGTCCGGGGCCAAGGTGTTCTCCAGGTCGATGCCTGCGGCGTGCTGCGTGGAGAGCACGACGGTGTCCAGCCGCACCGGAGTGGTGCCCTCGTACTGCACGGTGACCTGGGTCTTGCCGTCGGGGCGCAGGTAGTCCAGCACGCCGCTCTTACGTACCTCGGTCAGCCGGCGGGCCAGCCGGTGCGCCAGCGCGATCGGCAGCGGCATGAGCTCGGGGGTGTCCTTGATGGCGTAGCCGAACATCAGCCCCTGGTCGCCCGCGCCCTGCAGGTCCAGCGGGTCGCCGGCCCCCTCGACGCGGGTCTCGTGAGCGGTGTCCACGCCCTGGGCGATGTCGGGCGACTGCCGGCCGATGCCGATGTTGACGCCGGCGGTCTCGCCGTCGAAGCCCTTCTCCGAGGAGTCGTAGCCGATGTCCAGAATGCGCTTGCGCACGGTGTCGTTGATGTCGGCGAACGCTTCCTTGGCCGACGTGGTCACCTCGCCGATGACGTGCACCTGGCCGGTGGTGACAGCGGTCTCCACTGCGACGCGGGACTTCGGGTCCGCGGCAAGCAGCGAGTCGAGAATCGAGTCGCTGATGGCGTCACAGATCTTGTCGGGGTGTCCTTCGGTGACCGACTCGCTGGTAAACAGCCGACCTGTGCTCACAGTGTTTTCCTTTCAAGAACTTAGTTCGGCGAATCATATATTCGCCCCTGACAGACCAAACCGGCACGGTACGTCCCGCGCAAGGCTTATGCGCACATTTCTTCTCTTGCGAAGCTAGGCCTCGCGCCGCAGGAGCATCGCGATCGCGTCCACGATACGGCTTGCCATCAGCGTCTTCGACCCGTGCTCCAACGCGAACTCGCTGCCGTCAGCGCTCAACAACCATCCGTCGTTGTTGTCCACCTCGAACGCCCGCCCCTCGCCGACCGCATTGACGACGAGCAGATCACAGGCTTTGCGGGCCAGCTTTGCCCGGGCGTGGAACAGCACGTCACCGTTGGCGTCGCCGGTTTCGGCGGCGAAGCCGACGATGGCCCGCATGTTGGGCAGCTGCCCGTCGGCGCGCTGACGCACCGCCCCGGCCAGCACGTCGTCGGTACGCACCAGGTCGATCGCCGGCCCTTCGGTCACATCGAGCTTCTTCTTGATCTTGCTGGTGGCCACGTGGGCGGGCCGGAAGTCGGCGACGGCGGCGGCCATCACGAGAACGTGGGCGTCCGGCGCATGCTTGGTGACGGCTTCGTGCAGCTGCTCGGCGGAGGTGATGTGCAGAACGTGCACGCCGGCCGGGTCGGCGAGCCCGGCGGTGTTGCCGGCGATAAGCGTGACGTCGGCGCCGCGCTGGGCGGCGACCCTGGCCACTGCGTAACCCTGCTTGCCGGAGCTGCGGTTGCCGATGAAGCGGACCGGATCGATCGCTTCGCGGGTGCCACCTGCACTGACCAAGAGTTTGATGCCGCTCAGGTCGAACGGCATCGCGTCGGCACGGGCCAGCAGAAGCTCGGCGAAAGTGGTGATCTCCTCCGGCTCGGGCAGCCGCCCGGGGCCGGTGTCGGCGCCGGTGAGTCGCCCGGATGCCGGTTCCAGCACGACCGCCCCGCGACGGCGCAGCGTCTCCACATTGGCGACGGTGGCCGGGTGCAGCCACATCTCGGTGTGCATGGCCGGCGCGAACAGCACCGGGCAGCGCGCCGTGAGCAGAGTCGCGGTCAGCAGGTCGTCAGCGCGGCCGGCGACGGCGCGGGCCAGCAGGTCGGCGGTGGCGGGCGCGACGACGACGAGGTCGGCTTCCTGCCCCAACCGGACGTGCGGGACTTCGTCGACGTCTTCGAAGACGCCGGTGTGGACCGGATGCCCGGACAGGGCCTCGAACGTGGCAGCACCGACGAACCGCAAAGCCGATTCGGTGGGGATGACGCGGACGTCATGGCCGGCCTCGCTGAGCTGGCGGACGACCGAACACGCTTTGTAGGCGGCGATGCCTCCGGCGACGCCGACGATGATCCGCTTGCGGTTCATCAACTGGCCCGGGCTGCTGGGCTACTCGCCTTCGGTGTGCTCGAGCAGGTCGCCGTGGATCTCGCGCATCGAGATCGACAGCGGCTTCTCCTGCAGTCCGGGCTCGACCAGCGGGCCGACGTATTCGAGGATGCCATCACCGAGCTGGTTGTAGTAGTCGTTGATCTGCCGGGCACGCTTGGCCGCATAGATCACCAGCGCGTACTTGCTCGACACCCGGTCCAGCAACTCGTCGATGGGCGGGTTGGTGATGCCCAACGGTGTGTCATAGGCGGTTGCGGCACCCGGGGCCGGATCGTAGTGATCCGTGCTGGCTTGCGTCACGTAGAACTTCTTCCTGGCGGATTGTGGGTCTGACTCGGTTTGGTGAGGCGGTGTCTCACGCCGGCTTCGGGGGCTGGATTGTCATGAATCTTCGCGGCCCACCAGCAAGGATACCAATTCAGCGCAGGCCGACTCCAATTGGCTGTTCACGACAACCACGTCGAACCTGCCCTGAGCTGCGAGCTCGGCCCGGGCGGTGGCCAGGCGACGCTCGACTTGCTCCTGCGTTTCGGTACCCCGACCGGCCAATCGTTGTTCGAGGGCGTCCCAGCTGGGCGGCGCCAGGAACACGGTCACCGCCTCGGGCATCGCCCGTTTGACGGCGTCAGCACCTGCCAGGTCTACCTCGATCAGAACCGGGTGACCGGTTTCGGCGGCCTCGGCCACCGGCGCGGCCAGCGTGCCGGAGCGCTGCAGACCGTTGTGGATCTCTGCCCATTCGAGCAGCTCGCCATCGTCGATCAGTTGCTGAAAACGTGCGGGGGTGACGAAGTGGTAGTCGACGCCGTCCACCTCACCCGGGCGGCAGGCCCTGGTGGTGGCCGACACGCTGAAATGCAGGTCGGGCACCCGCTCGCGCAGGCAGCGGACGATCGTCGACTTCCCTACCCCGGATGGCCCGGACAGCACCACCACTCGGCCACGGCCGCGGTGGTCGGGCGTATCGCCCACGCTGTCCGGCCCTCCGCCGGCATTCACCGACTGTCTAGTCAGCGGTGAAGTCGAACTTTTCCAGCAATGCCTTGCGCTGCCGATCGCCGAGTCCGCGCAGGCGGCGGGTCGGGGCGATCTCGAGCTCGGTCATGATTTCCTGCGCCTTGACCTTGCCCACCTTGGGCAGGGCTTCCAGCAGTGCGGAAACCTTCATCTTGCCGAGGACCTCGTCGGTCTCAGCGTCCTTGAGCACCTGCTTGAGGTTGGTGCCACCACGCTTGAGCCGATCCTTGAGCTCAGCTCGTGCGCGACGCGCGGCAGCAGCCTTCTCCAACGCGGCTGCACGCTGCTCGTCGGTCAACTGGGGAAGGGCCACGGGTTCCTCCGTCTCATCACCATCATTGTTTTGCCTGGGCCGGGTACTTCAGCCAGCGACGCCGACCGTACCCACGCTCTCTGACGAAATCTAACCCCACCCCCTGCTTACCGGTGCAAAGCCGCAGGATATGGCCCAAGATCACCTTGTTCGAACAGCTGTCGGGACAGCCGTCCGCCTGCTCTGCGGCGGCGCGCGGATCTTCGCGACCGGGCGCGAAAATACGGCGCCACCTGCATGTTCTTCGACGACAGGTGGTTCGCCGGGGACCGGACACCCGTCCGACGGGATGGGCCGGGGCCAAATTTCACCTCACAGGCAGGTCGCGGCGTGTCGGGCGTGTCGAGACGGCCCCGTCCGCGCACTTACCGCACGCACAGCTGAGCGAAAGATTTTGCATAGACCAGCTACCTAACGTGGTCGATGTCGGGGTGTTCAGCGAGAAATTCGACCCTCGAAGGGGCGTGCCATGTCCATCACACATTCCACCCGCGCTGCCGCACTGGCCGTCGGGATCACCATCGCGGGGCTGACGGTGGGAGCGGCGCCGGCCCTGGCCGACCCCGGCCCCGGGCCAGGACCAGGCCAGTGCGGCTT
Source organism: Mycobacterium sp. (assembly GCA_021732005.1). Classification (GTDB taxonomy): domain Bacteria; phylum Actinomycetota; class Actinomycetes; order Mycobacteriales; family Mycobacteriaceae; genus Mycobacterium. The sequence continues at coordinate 10,939 of JAKFVT010000047.1, forward strand.
CCAGGGCTGCCAGGGACCCGGTCAGCGCGGTCCTGACGGACCCGGAGGCGATCGCCGCGGGCCTGGCCCGGCGGACTGGCGCGGCGGCCCTGGTGGCGGGCCTGGCGGGCCGCAATGGCGCGGCGACGACGACCGCGGCTGGCGACCCGGACCGCCGCCACCCGACCTCGGGTGGCGCGGGATCGACCAGGGCCGCTGGGACCATCAGCCGTTCAACTACAACGGCAACTGGGTCAACCCGGTCTTCGACCAGGGCTACAACGCGTGGGGGTTCTGGCTGTTCGGGATCTGGATCCCGCTGTAAGGCTCTGGCGGGCTGGAAGGCCTAAGCCAGGTAGGCGACTGCGTCACGCAGCTGCTCCCCCGCCGCCCGGACCGCGGCGACGTCCGGTCCGGCGCGCAGGACCTCCCGGCTCACCGCGGGCAACACCTGCCCGGGCCGGGCGCCCCCGAGACCGCCGAGCGCCTCGGGGCGGCCGCCCTGGGCGCCGACACCCGGCACCAGCACAGGCCCGCCGAGCTCACTGAGGTCGGGCACCACGTCCAGTGTGGCGCCGACCACGACGCCGACCGAGCCCAGCTGCGGCTGGTCCGCCCGGTTGATCGCGGCCGCATCGTCGACGATCGCCTGCGCGACGGTGCGCTGCCCGGCCATGGCGCGCTGCACCGAGGCGCCTTCGGGGTTGGATGTCGCGGCAAGCACGAACACCCCCCGGCCATTGTCCGCGGCCAGATCCAAAAGCGGTTGCAGCGAACCGAATCCGAGATACGGCGAGGCGGTGACGGCGTCGGCGGACAAGGGTCCGTCTCCGGCCCACGCCTGGGCGTACGCCGCCATCGTCGACCCGATGTCGCCGCGCTTGGCGTCGGCGAGCACCAGCACACCCGCCTCCCGCAATGCGGCGATCGTGGTCTCGAGGACCGCGAAGCCCGCTGAGCCGTACGCCTCGAAGAACGCCACCTGCGGTTTGACGATCGCGAATCCGCTGTAGGCCTCTACGCAGATCTCGCTGAACCGGGCCAGGCCGTCGGCGCTGACCGGCAGCTCCCAGGCGCGCAGCAGCTCTGGGTGCGGGTCGATGCCCAGGCACAGCGGACCGCGCTCGGCGATCGCGGCCGCCAGCCGGGCGCCGAACCCGCGCTCAATCATCGGCCCATCTCAGTCATGACCCAGCGCAGCGTGCAGTTCCTGCAGCGAGCGCACATCGATGTCGCCGCGAATGCCGGCCTCGATGCCCTGCACGGCCGCCGAGGCGCCCTGCACGGTGGTGATGCACGGGACGTTCATCGACACTGCGGCCGACCGGATCTCGTAACCGTCGATGCGCGGCCCGGAGTTGCCGTATGGGGTGTTGATCACCATGTTGACCTCGCCGGCGAGGATGGCGTCCACCGCCGACATCTCCGGGCGGCCGTCTCCTGGCTCCTCGAAGTGCTTGCGCACCACCTCGCACGGAATCCCGTTGCGCCGCAACATCTCCGCGGTACCTTCGGTGGCCAGCACCCGGAAGCCGAGGTCGGCCAGGCGCTTGACCGGGAACACCAGCGAGCGCTTGTCGCGGTTGGCCACCGAGACGAAGATCTTGCCGGTGCTGGGCAGCGATCCGTAGGCGGCGGTCTGGCTCTTGGCGAACGCGCTGCCGAAGTCGCGGTCGATGCCCATCACCTCGCCGGTGGACTTCATCTCCGGCCCGAGCAGCGAGTCGATGCCGGTGCCGTCGGCCTTGCGGAACCGGTGGAACGGCAGCACCGCTTCCTTGACCGCGATCGGCGCGTCCGGTGCGGGTGTGGCACCGTCGCCGGTGACGTTCAGCACCCCTTCCGCGCGGAGCTGGGAGATGCTGGCGCCCAGCATGACTCGTGCACACGCCTTGGCCAGCGGCACCGCGGTGGCCTTGGAGACGAACGGCACGGTGCGACTGGCCCGCGGGTTGGCCTCCAGGACGTAGAGGATGTCGTCTTTGAGCGCGTACTGCACGTTCAGCAGCCCGACCACCCCGACGCCGTGCGCGATGGCCTCGGTGGCGCGCCGCACCGCCTCGATGTCGCTGCGGCCCAGCGTGACCGGCGGCAGCGCGCACGCGGAGTCACCGGAGTGGATACCGGCCTCCTCGATGTGCTCCATCACGCCGCCGATGTAGACCTCGGTGCCGTCGCAGAGCGCGTCGACGTCGATCTCGATGGCGTCCTCGAGGAATCGGTCGACCAACACAGGATGTTCGGGTGAGAGCTGGGTGGCCCGGGTGATGTAGCCGTGCAGGGTCTTGTCGTCGTAGACGATCTCCATGCCACGCCCGCCGAGCACGTACGACGGCCGCACCAGCACCGGATAGCCGATGCGGGCGGCGATCTCGCGGGCCTCCTCGAAGCTGGTGGCCATTCCGAACTTCGGCGCGGGCAGCCCCGCGTTGTGCAGCACCTGCCCGAAGCGGCCGCGGTCCTCGGCCAGGTCGATGGCCTCGGGCCGGGTCCCGACGATCGGCACGCCGGCGTCAGCGAGCCGCTGCGCCAGGCCCAGCGGGGTCTGCCCGCCGAGCTGCACGATCACCCCGACCACGCCCGGGCCGCCCTGCCCGGACTGCGATTCGGCGTGGTAAACCTCGAGGACGTCCTCGAAGGTGAGCGGCTCGAAGTACAGCCGATCGGCGGTGTCGTAGTCGGTGGACACCGTCTCGGGGTTGCAGTTGACCATCACGGTCTCGAAGCCGGCCTCGCTCAGCGTGGTCGCGGCGTGCACGCAGCTGTAGTCGAACTCGATGCCCTGCCCGATCCGGTTCGGCCCGGATCCCAGGATCAGCACCTTCGGCCGCTCGGTCTGCGGGGCCACCTCGGTCTCGGCGGCCGGATCCAGCTCGTAGCTGGAGTAGTGGTACGGGGTCTGGGCCTCGAACTCGGCCGCACAGGTGTCGACGGTCTTGAACACCGGGTGGATGCCGAGGCGCCGGCGCAGCGCCCGGACACCGGCTTCTCCGGCCAATTCGGTGCGCAGCGAGGAGATCTGGCGATCCGAGAGCCCACTGTGCTTGGCCCGGCGCAGCAGATCCTCATCGAGGACCGGGGCGTCGAGCAGCTCCTGGCGCAGCGCCACCAGACCGGCGATCTGATCCACGAACCAGGGGTCGACGCCGGAGGCCGCCGCGGTCTCTTCGACACTGGCACCCAGCCGCAGCGCCAGCTCGATGTCGTAGAGCCGGCCCTCGGTCGGGGTGCGCAGCCGATCCAGCACGTCCGTCACCGAGCCGTCGTCGTCACGGCCGGTCCAGAACCCGGCGCGGGTGGTCTCCAGCGAGCGCATCACCTTGCCGAGCGCCTCGACGAAGTTGCGGCCCAACGACATCGCCTCGCCGACCGACTTCATCGTGGTGGTCAGCGTCGGGTCGGCGCCGGGGAACTTCTCGAACGCGAACCGAGGCGCCTTGACCACCACGTAGTCCAGCGTCGGCTCGAAGCAGGCCGGGGTCTCCCTGGTGATGTCGTTGACGATCTCGTCGAGGGTGTAGCCGATCGCCAGCTTGGCGGCGATCTTGGCGATCGGGAATCCGGTGGCCTTCGACGCCAGCGCACTGGACCGCGACACCCGCGGGTTCATCTCGATCACGATGAGCCGGCCGTCTTTCGGATCCACCGCGAACTGGATGTTGCAGCCGCCGGTGTCGACGCCGACCTCACGCAGGATCGCGATGCCCAGATCCCGCATGACCTGGTACTCGCGGTCGGTGAGCGTCATCGCCGGAGCCACCGTCACCGAGTCGCCGGTGTGCACGCCCATCGGATCGAAGTTCTCGATCGAGCACACCACCACCACGTTGTCGTGGTGGTCGCGCATCAGCTCGAGCTCGAATTCCTTCCAGCCGTAGATCGATTCCTCGATCAGCACGTTGGCGGTCGGCGATGCGGCCAGCCCGTCACCAGCCATCCGCTCGACGTCCTCGACCGAGTACGCCATGCCCGAACCCAGCCCACCCATGGTGAACGAGGGCCGCACGACCACCGGCAGTCCGAGCTCGGCGACGGTATCCCGGACCTCGGCCATGGTGTAGCAGACCCGCGACTTCGCCGATTCGCCACCGACTTTCGCGACGATGTCCTTGAACTTCTGCCGGTCCTCGCCACGCTGGATGGCGTCGAAGTCGGCGCCGATCATCTCGACGTTGTAGCGCTCCAGCGCGCCGTTCTCGTACAGCGCAACCGCGGTGTTCAGCGCGGTCTGGCCGCCCAGGGTGGCCAGCACGGCGTCGATCTTGTTGCCGCGCGCCGCCTGCTGGGCGATCACCTTCTCGACGAACGCCGGGGTGATCGGTTCGACGTAGGTGTGGTCGGCGTACTCCGGGTCGGTCATGATCGTCGCCGGATTGGAGTTGATCAGGGTGACCTCGAGACCTTCGGCGCGCAGCACGCGACAGGCCTGGGTGCCGGAGTAGTCGAACTCGGCCGCCTGCCCGATCAGGATCGGGCCGGAGCCGATGACCAGAATGTGCTTGAGGTCGTCGCGACGTGGCATCTACTTCTCCCCCGCCATCAGGTCGATGAATTGGTCGAACAGGTAGTTCGCGTCATGTGGTCCTGCCGCGGCCTCCGGGTGGTACTGAACCGAGAATGCCCGTCCGTCAACGAGTTTGATGCCCTCGACGACGCCGTCGTTGGCACAGGTGTGACTGACCATGGCAGGCCCGAAGTCCGTGTCGAATCGTTCGCCGGCTTCACCTTCCAGCGCGAAGCCGTGGTTCTGCGCCGTGATGGCGACGGTGCCGGTCTGGTGGTCGATCACCGGCACGTTGATGCCGCGGTGCCCGAACACCATCTTGTAGGTGGACCGGCCCAGCGCCCGGCCGAGGATCTGGTTGCCGAAGCAGATGCCGAACAGCGGGATTCCGGCACCGAGCACCGCGCGGGTGACCCCGACGATGTGGTCGGCGGTCGCCGGGTCGCCGGGCCCGTTGGACAGGAACACCCCGTCCGGCCGCAGGTCGGCGATCTGCTCGAACGTCGCCCCGGCGGGGAGCACGTGGGTGGCGATGCCGCGTTTGGCGAAGTTGCGCGGGGTGTTGGTCTTGATGCCGAGGTCGATGGCCGCGACCGTGAACCGTTGTGCCCCTTCGGGTTCGACCGTGTATACCACGTCGGTCGACACCTGGCCGGCTAGATCGGCGCCCAGCATCGAGGGCTGGTTGCGGACCCGGCTCAGCAGTTCCTCGGTATCGGCGAGCGCGTTGCCGGAGAACACGCCGGCCTTCATCGAGCCGCGGGTGCGCAGGTGGCGCACCACCGCGCGGGTGTCGATCCCGGCGATCCCGACGATGCCCTGCCGGGTGAGTTCGTCGTCGAGTGTCCCGGTGGCGCGCCAGTTCGAGGCCCGCGGCGACGGGTCGCGCACGGCGTAGCCGGCCACCCAGATCTTGTCGCCGCGACTTTCAGCATCCTCATGGTTCCAGCCGGTGTTGCCGATCTGCGGGGCGGTGGCCACCACGATCTGGCGGTGATAGCTGGGATCGGTGAGGGTCTCCTGATAGCCCGACATCCCGGTGGAGAACACCGCTTCGCCGAGAGTCTCTCCGACAGCACCGAATTCGGTACCGGTGTAGACCCGCCCGTCCTCCAGTATCAGATGGGCTTTACCCGTCACGCTGCTTCTCCTGTTGTCGTCCACCGGGCGTAGTCGCGGCGGTCGTCGCCGCGAAAGCCCGTATCAATCTCGGTGCCTGATGGCAGCCGCCACCGAATCGCCAGAATGCCTGCAAGCGATTCGGACTTGTTGCGGCCACCGGGGATGACCTTTCCCGCCAGTCCGCGCTCGGTGCGGATGGCGGTGATGGCGTCTTGCGGAATCCAGATCGGCGTCGCCCCCGAACGCTCGAGCAGGATGCCCTCGGGGTAGCCGGTCAACACCGCCTTCGACCGGTAGCCCAGGTCGCCGGCGGCGATGCGTTCCAGCCAATTGGGTGCCAGCGTACTGCCGATATAGAGGCCGCGGGTCGGTGCGACGGTGGCCGAGCCGAGCAGGTCGGGCAGGGCGGGTAACTCGCCGAGCAGATCCATCTGGCGCCGGGCCCGCTGCTTCCAGCCGCGCAGCATCCGGCCGATCAGCACACCGATGATGACGACGATCACGAACGCGAAGACGAACGATCCGATCGCCGTACCGGTATTCATGCGGGGCTCTTCCCGTCCCGCGCCGTGACCACACCGCGCAGCAGGGTCGCGGTGACCGTCGCCGGTAACGTCATCGCGGCGAACGGGGTGTTGGCCGAGCGGCTGGCCAGTTCGGTGCCGTCGACCACCCAGGTGCCGTCGGGGTCGACGACGACGAGGTTGGCCGGCTCCCCCACCTCCAGAGGGCGGCCCTGGTCGTCGAGCCCGACGATGCGGGCCGGGTTCTCGCTCATCACCCGTGCGACGCCGCGCCAGTCCAGCAGACCGGTCTGCACCATCGTCTCGACGACCACCGACAGCGCGGTCTGCAGACCGAGCATGCCGGGCCGGGCCCGGGAGAACTCACAGCACTTCTCGTGCTCGGCGTGCGGCGCGTGATCGGTGGCCACGCAATCCAGCACCCCGTCGGCCAGCGCCTGGCGCAGGGCCTGGGCGTCGGCGGCCTCGCGCAGCGGCGGGTTCACCCGGTTCACACCGTCGTAGCTGGCCAGCCTGCCGTCGTCGAGGAGCAGGTGATGCGGCGTGACCTCGGCGGTGATCGAAATACCCTGCTGCTTAGCCCATTTGATGATCTCGACCGTCCCGGCAGTGGACGCGTGGCAGATGTGTACGCGCGCCCCGGCGTCACGGGCCAGCAGCGCGTCACGGGCGACAATCGATTCCTCGGCGGCCCGCGGCCAACCCGCCAGGCCCAGCCGCGCGGCATTGGGACCTTCATGCGCGACAGCGCCGACGGTGAGGCGGGGCTCTTCGGCGTGCTGGGCGATCAGCACGCCCAGGCCGGTGGCGTACTCGAGCGCCCGGCGCATCACCAGCGGATCGTCCACGCACACACCGTCGTCGGAGAACAACTTGACCTGGGCGACCCCGCCGGCCATCAGGCCCATCTCGGTGAGTTGCTTGCCCTTGAGGCCCACGGTAACCGCGCCCACCGGGTGCACGTCGACCAGGCCGACCTGTTGACCGCGCCGCCACACGTGGTCGGTCACCACCGGGCTGTCGGCCACCGGGTCGGTGTTGGCCATCGCGAACACCGCGGTGTAACCGCCCAGAGCCGCAGCGGCCGAACCGGTTTCGATGTCCTCGGCATACTCGCGGCCGGGTTCGCGCAGATGGGTGTGCAGGTCGACGAAGCCGGGAAGCAGCACCTGGCCGGTGGCGTCGATGACGTCGGCATCATCGGGGACGGCAAGCTTCGGGCCGATCTCGGCGATCTGGCCGTCGGCCACCAGGACGTCGACCTGATCGCCTTCGCCGTAAAGGCGCACACCACGAAGTAACACGCTCACACGCTCACCGCCTCGTCCGTGCCGACCAGCAGATGGAACAGAACCGCCATCCGGACATGCACACCATTGGAAACCTGTTGCAGCACAGCCGATTGCGACGAGTCGGCCGCCGCGAACGAGATCTCCATGCCGCGCAGCATCGGGCCGGGGTGCAGCACCACCGCATGCCCGGGCAGCACCGCCTGCCGGCGGTCGGACAGCCCGTAGCGGATGGAGTACTCGCGCTCGGAGGGGAAGAATCCGCCGTTCATGCGTTCGGCCTGCACCCGCAACATCATCACCGCGTCGGCGCCGGGCAGCTCGGCGTCCAGATCATGCGACACCGTCACCGGCCAGTCGGAGACCCCGACCGGCAGCAGCGTCGGCGGTGACACCAGCACCACCTCGGCGCCCAGGGTGGCGAGCAGGTTGACGTTGGAGCGGGCCACCCGGCTGTGCAGGATGTCGCCGACGATCACCACCCGGCGGCCTTCGATGTCACCGAGGCGCTGGCGCAGCGTCAGCGCGTCGAGCAGCGCCTGCGTCGGATGCTCGTGGGTGCCGTCCCCGGCGTTGATGACGCAGGGACCGGTGCCGTCGTCCTCGAGCGTCCATTCGGCCAGCTGTTGGGCCGCGCCGGAGGCCGGGTGGCGGATGATCAGCGCGTCGGCGCCGGCGGCGCGCAGCGTCAGCGCGGTGTCCCGCAAGGATTCGCCCTTGGCCACCGAGGACCCCGAGGCGCTGACGTTGATCACGTCGGCGCTCATCCACTTGCCTGCCACCTCGAACGACACCCGGGTGCGGGTGGAGTTCTCGTAGAACATCGTGATGATGGTGCGCCCGCGCAGGGTCGGCAGCTTCTTGACCTCGCGCCCGAGCAGCGCCTGCCGGAACCGGTCGGCGTTGTCCAGGATCGCGGTGGCCTCGTCGCGGGTCAGGTCGGCCGCGGACAGTAAGTGTCTGATCGTCACGATTGTCTGTTCTTCGCGCAAGCGCTCATCAGCGGGCGGGCCCTCCCTGTGGTGCGATCCAGATACCTTCCACGCCGTCGTCTTCGACCAGCCGCACCTTGACGTTCTCGCTGCGTGACGTGGGCACGTTCTTGCCGACGTAGTCCGCCCGCAGCGGCAGCTCGCGGTGCCCGCGGTCGACGAGGACCGCCAGCTGCACCACGGTGGGGCGGCCGATGTCGCGCAGGGCGTCCAGCGCCGAGCGGACCGAGCGCCCGGTGTAGAGCACGTCGTCGACGAGGATCACCAGGGCGCCGTCGATCCCCCCGGCCGGGATGGAGGTCTCCTCCAGGGCGCGGGGCGGCTTGAAGTCCAGGTCGTCGCGGTAGAGCGTGATGTCCAGGCCACCGCGCTCGACGGTGACGCCGGAGAATTCATGGATCTTGGCGGCCAGCCGGTTCGCGAGGGTGACGCCCCGGGTCGGGATGCCGAGGAGGATGACGCGGGGCGCATCGGGGGCGTCGAGAGCGGTCTTCTCGATGATCTGGTGGGCGATGCGGGAAACGGTTCTACCGACGTCCGCATCGGACATCAATTCGCGGTCGGTGGAGCCCACGAGCTTTCCGGACCTCCTTCTCCGCCTCTCGGGACGGATCGTTAAAGGATGTCGAACTGTCGGGCAGCCTAACACCCCTTGCCGGCGGATCCCGAAACACGCCCGTCAGTAGAGTTCTTACGGTGAACCTCGGGGACAACCGCACCTCCGTCGTGCAGGCAGTCGATTCCGGACTACTGGCCGGGGCCGTCACCCTGGCCTGGCAGCGGGGAAACATGCTGCAGGTCAACGAGATCGGGTATCGCGATGTCGAAGCCGGTCTGCCGATGCAGCGTGACACGATCTTCCGGGTCGCCTCGATGACCAAACCGGTGACGGTGGCGGCCGCGATGGCGCTCGTCGAAGAGGGCAAGCTCACACTGACCGATCCGGTCACCCGCTGGCTGCCCGAGCTGGCCGACATGCAGGTCCTGGTGGACCCGACCGGCCCTCTGGACCGCACCGTGCCCGCGCGCCGGCCGATCACGATCGACGACCTGATGACCCACCGCAGCGGGCTGGCCTACGTGTTCTCGGTGCTCGGCCCGATCAGCCGCGCCTACGGCCGGGTGTCGCTGCGCCAGGATCAGGATCACTGGCTCGCCGAGATGGCTCAGCTGCCGCTGGTGCACCAGCCCGGCGAGCGGCTCACCTACAGCCAGGCCACCGACGTGCTCGGCATCGTGATCTCCCGCATCGAGGGCAAACCGCTGCACACGGTCCTCGCCGAGCGGATCTTCGAGCCCCTGGGCATGTCCGACACCGGCTTCTTCATCTCTTCCGACAAGCGCGCCCGGGCCGCCACCATGTATCGCCTCGACCCCGAGTCGGGACTGCAGCACGACGCCATGGGTCCCATCCCGGTGACCGAGCCCCGGTTCTGTCAGGGCGGGGCCGGTCTGGTCACCACCGTCGACGACTATCTGCGCTTTGCCCGAATGCTGTTGGGCGGGGGTGACGTCGACGGGGTGCGGGTCCTTTCGCCGGAGTCGGTGCAGTCGATGCGTACCGACAGGCTGACCTCGGAGCAGAAGCAGTTCCCGTTCCTGGGTCTTCCGTTCTGGGTGGGCCGTGGCTTCGGCCTGAACCTGTCGGTGGTGACCGATCCGGCGAAGTCCGGGCAGTTGTACGGCCCCGGCGGGCTGGGCACGTTCAGCTGGCCCGGCGCGTACGGAACCTGGTGGCAGGCCGACCCGGCGAACGACCTGATCCTGATCTATCTGATCCAGAACTATCCGAACATGAGCGCGCCGGCCGAGGCGGTGGCCGGCAACACCTCGCTGGCCAAGCTGCAGTCGGTGCAGCCAAAGTTCGTCCGGCGCACCTACGGCGCCCTGGGTCTCTAGTGTCGTGAGTCGGCGGGACCGGCGCTGCTGTCGATGTCCCGCTTGGCGCGCTGCAGCGGTTTGTGCAGGAAATGCGCACTGGCGCACGATGATTCGAGTAGATCGGCGACGACAGCGCGGCACTGGTTCGCGATGTGCGGGGAGGCTACGCCTCCGGGCTGGGGCCCCGGACTGCGGCAGCGGCCGCACGGATCTGCGGCGTCACCAGCATGACCTGACCGAGCACCCCGTTGACGAAGCCCGGCGAGTCGTCGGTGGACAGCTCCTTGGCCAGCTCGACCGCCTCGTCGACGGCCACCGGCTCTGGTACGTCCTCGGCGTGCAGCAGCTCCCACACCGCGACCCGCAGGATCGCGCGGTCCACGGCCGGCAGCCGCTCCAGCGTCCAGCCCTGCAGGTGCGAGGTGATCAGCTCGTCGACATGGGCCGTGTTCGCCGTGACGCCCTGCGCGACGGTCACCGTGTACGGGTTCAGCGCCGACACGTCCGCGTTGGCCTCGGCCAGCGCACTGCGCCCCTCGGCCACCTCGGCCGGGGTCAGACCCCGGGCCTCGGCCTCGAACAACAGGTCGACGGCACGCTTGCGCGCCTGATGCCGACCCTTGTCGGCCTTGCGGTCGGCCATATCAGGAGTTCACACGCCCCAGATAACTGCCGTCGCGGGAATCGACCTTGAGTTTGTCGCCGGTGTTGATGAACAGCGGAACCTGGATCTCGGCCCCGGTCTCCAGCGTCGCCGGCTTGGTGCCCGCGCTGGAGCGGTCGCCCTGCAGGCCGGGCTCGGTGCTGGCGACCTCGAGCTCGACGGTCACCGGCAACTCCAGGTACAGCGGCGCGCCCTCGTTGAACGCGATCTGCACCGGCATGCCCTCCAGCAGGAAATCTGCCAGCCGACCCACCAACGGCTCGGGCAGCGGGTGCTGCTCGAAGTCCTCGGAGTCCATGAACACGAAGTCCGTGCCATCGCGGTAGAGGTAGGTCGCGTCACGCCGGTCGACGGTCGCGGTCTCCACTTTCACCCCGGCGTTGTAGGTCTTGTCGACCACCTTGCCGGACAGCACGTTCTTGAGCTTGGTACGCACAAACGCCGGGCCCTTGCCCGGTTTGACGTGCTGGAACTCGGTGATCTGCCAGAGCTGGCCGTCGATGTTCAGCACAAGGCCGTTCTTGAAATCGGCAGTGGATGCCACGGTCGGTCGTTCTCCTAAGTCAGGACCGTCAGTTCCTTGGGGAACCGGGTCAGTAGTTCGGGGCTTCGTTCGCCGACGACCAGAGTGTCCTCGATGCGGACACCGCCACGGTCGGGCAGGTAGACACCGGGTTCCACGGTCACCACGGAGCCAGCAAGCAGTGTACCGGCGGCGGCGGAGTTGATTCCCGGCGCTTCGTGGATCTGCAGTCCGACCCCGTGCCCGAGGCCGTGCCCGAAGAACTCGCCGTAGCCGGCGTCGACGATCACCTGCCTGGCCGCGCTGTCGACGTCACGGAGCTCCGCCCCCACCTCGAGAGCGTTGCGGCCGGCCCGCTGGGAGGCCGTCACCAGTTCGTAGATCTCCAGCTGCCAGTCGGCTGCTGCACCGAGTACGAACGTGCGGGTCATGTCGGAGTGGTAGCCGCCGACCAGTGCGCCGAAGTCGATTTTGACGAAGTCGCCGCTGGCCAGCACCGCGCCGGTCGGCCGGTGATGCGGGATCGCCGAATTGGCTCCGGTGGCCACGATGGTTTCGAACGACGGCCCGTCGGCGCCGTGTTCGAGCATCAGCGCCTCAAGCTGGCGGCCGACCTCCCGCTCAGTGCGGCCCGGCCGCAGCCCGTCGCTGCTCACCAGCACCGCGAGGGCGGCGTCGGCGGCTTCGCAGGCCAGCCGCAGCAGGGCGATCTCACCGGCATCCTTGATCTCGCGCAGCGCCTCGACGGTGCCGGAGGCCCGCACCAGCTCGGCGGCCGGCTGCTCGTCGACTTCGCGGGCCAGGGCGTCGAATCCTTCGACGGTGACGACGTGACTCTCGAACCCGATCCGGCGGGCTCCGTCGGCCACCGCGCGGCCCACGAGATGGCGTCCGCAGGCGCGCTCGATGACGGTTTCCAGATCCGGCGCCTGCTGTGCGGCCTGCGTCCGGTACCGCGAATCGGTGGCCAACACGTCGGGCGTGTCGCCGGCGAACACCAGAAGCGCCGCGTTCGACCCGCTGAAACCGGAGAGATAACGCACGTTGACCAGGTCACTGACCAGGATCGCGTCCAGTCCGTCGGCGGCCAGCGTGGCCGCCAGCCGGTCCCGACGTTGGGAATGTGTCACGGTCGCTGACGGTACTCGCTACCCTGACTAACCATGACTACGTGGTTGTTGCGCGGACTGGCGTTCGCCGCCGGCATGGTGATCGTCCGGATCGTGCAAGGCACGCTGATCAACATCTACGAAACCAAGGCGGCACTGATCAGCGTCGTGCTGGTCGTGGTGTTCGGTATCGCGGCATTCCTGTGGGGTCTGATCGACGGCCGCGGCGACGCCAACGACAACCCTGACCCGGACCGCCGCCGCGATCTGGCGATGACCTGGCTGCTGGCCGGACTGGTCGCCGGCATCGTGAGCGGTCTGATCACCTGGATCGTCTCGCTGTTCTACAAGAACGTGTACGCCGAGGGTCTGATCAGCGAGGTGACCACCTATGCGGCGTTCACCGCACTGATGGTGTTCGTGCCTGCCATCGCCGCCGCGGCGATCGGGCGCTTCCTGGTCGACCGCAAGCGCCCCGACGAACCCCGCCGCCGTTACGGCGAGGCGCACGACGTGTTCGACGCCGTCGAGACCGAGGACCGTACCGGGCCGATCGCCGGACTCAACCACGAGTCCGCGGCCACCGAGGCGCACACCTCGCCGGTGGCCACGGCCGAGCGCGACGAGCCGACCGAGCAGATCGACATGACGGGCAAGCCCGACAAGTCGTAGTGTCCCGCCCGCGCCGCCTGTTCGGGGCCTAGTACGCAGCGCCGGGCGTGCGGGCTATCGACGAGATCCTTCGAAAAATCACCGTCAAGTCGCACGCTCGACGCATCTTGCCGAGCTAAATCGCGTCCAGCGGCGCCCAGCCGCTGACGTCGAAACCGTCGTCACTCGCGACGAGCACCGGTCCCCCGTGTCCGGGGTAATGCGCAGGAAAGACCGTCGCGTTGGTCTGCGCGGCCTCGGCGAACACTCGACGCCGAGTGCCGCGGGCGGCGGCAGGGTCGACGTCGAAAGCGCACCCGTCGTCGGGCCTGCGGATCTGGATCGGGCAGTGCGTGAGGTCGCCGACGAACACGGCGGGGCTGCCCGCGTCGAGCCACAGCACTGAGGATCCGGGCGTGTGTCCGGCGGCCGGGCGCAGTCGCAGCGAGTCGCTGAGCTTCAGGTCGTCCGACCACAGCTGGATCTGGTCGGTCACCGGAATCACGCTGTCGGCCAACACCGTTCGCATGCCGTCGTTCTCGCCGCCTCCCCCGGGACCGAAGAAGCGGTAGTCGGCTTCGGGCATCACGTAGCGGGCGTTGGGGAATGTCGGCACCCAGCGCCCGTCGACCAGCTGGGTGTTCCAGCCGACATGATCGGTGTGCAGGTGGGTGTTGACCACGATGTCGACGTCGGCCGGGTCGAAGCCGGCAGCGGTGAACGCGGTGAGGAAGTCGGTCGAGAGATGGTCCAGCGGCGGCATGTGCGGCCGGTCGCGATCGTTGCCCACCCCGGTGTCGACGACGACCACCAGACCGTCGACCTCCACCACCCAGGACTGCATCGCGATGCGCCACTGCTCGGCGCCACGATCCCAGAAGTGTGGCTCCAGCAGGTCTGCGTTGTCGCCCCAGGCCTGCGCCGGGGTGTCGGCGAACAGCGATGTCCGCATCTGGACCTGGGTTTCGACGACGCGTGTGACGCCGGCCCCGCCCAGCGCCAGCCGGTTGTTCACGGTTGGTCGGGCGTGGTGTCCAGGGTGGCCAGGTAGCGCAGCGCCAGCAGGTAGCCCTGCACGCCCAGCCCGACGATCACACCGGTCGCCACCTCGCTCAGATACGAGTGATGCCGAAACTCTTCTCGCGCATGCACATTGGAGATGTGCACCTCGATCAGCGGCGCCGTCAGCTCGGCACACGCATCGCGCAGCGCGATCGAGGTGTGGGTCAGGGCGCCGGCGTTGAGGATCACCGGGTCGCCGGCGTCGGCGGCTGCGTGCAACCAGTCCAGCAGCTGGCCTTCGCTGTTGCTCTGGCGCACCACGGCGGTGAGTCCCAGTTCGGTTGCCTGCGTCTCGACCAGGGTGACGAGGTCGTCATAGGTTGTGCTGCCGTAGATCTCGGGTTCGCGGCGGCCGAGCCGGTCGAGATTGGGGCCGTTGAGCACCAGCACTGTGGTCACTTCGCCACCTCCGCATAGGCCGCCGCCAGCAGCGCCGGGTCCGGGCCTTCCAGCCGTCCCGGCTTGGCCAGCCCGTCGAGCACCACGAACCGCAGCACCCCCGAGCGGGTCTTCTTGTCGCCGGCCATGCTCTCGACGAGCTCGGGCAGGGCGTCGGCGTCGTAGCTCACCGGCAGGCCCAGCGCCGTCAGCACCGCGCGGTGGCGCGCCGCAGTCTCATCGTCGAGCCGGCCGGCCAACCGGCCCAGTTCCGCGGCGAACACCAAGCCCACCGAGACCGCCGCGCCGTGGCGCCACTTGTAGCGCTCGCGGCGTTCGATGGCGTGGCCCAACGTGTGTCCGTAATTCAGGATTTCGCGCAGCGCCGACTCTTTTTCGTCGGCGGCCACCACCTCGGCTTTGACCGCGATCGCCCGCCGGATGAGTTCCGGCAGAACCGAGCCGGCCGGGTCGACGGCGGCCCGCGGGTCGGCCTCGATGAGGTCGAGGATCTTCGGATCCGCGATGAAGCCGGCCTTGACGATCTCGGCCATCCCGGCGACGAGTTCGTTGCGCGGCAACGTCTCCAGCATCGCCAGGTCGACCAGCACACCGGCCGGCTGATGGAACGCGCCGACCAGGTTCTTGCCGGCCTCGGTATTGATCCCGGTCTTCCCGCCGACCGCGGCGTCGACCATGGCCAGCAGGGTGGTCGGGATGTGCACGATGTCCACACCGCGCAACCAGGTGGCCGCGGCGAAGCCGGCCACATCCGTGGCCGCACCGCCACCGAGGCTCACCAGCGCATCCTTGCGACCGATTCCGATGCGGCCCAACACTTCCCAGATGAAACCGACAACCGGCAGGTCTTTGCCGGCCTCGGCGTCCGGAATCTCGATGCGATGAGCGTCGACCCCCAGCTCCGCCAGGTGCGCCCGGATCGCCTCGGCGGTCTGGGTCAGCACCGGCTGGTGCAGGATCGCCACCTTGTGCCGGCCACCCAGCAGCTCACCGAGCTCGCCGAGCAGGCCGGTCCCCACGATCACCGGGTAGGGCGGATCGACGGCGACCTCGATGGTCACCGGCGATGAGGGCTCAGTCATTTGCGAACTCCGGCGCGGCGAGCGGCCAGCGCCGCCGGGGTGGCGGGCGTGACCGGGGTGGACCCCACCGGGTCATCCGGTGGCGTTGGGGCGGAACCTTTTTCGGACGCCGACGATGATCGCCGCCAGGGCGGCCTGCGCCGGCGCGGCGGCTGCGGATTCTCCAGTCGCGAAATGATATGGCGCACAACGGCACCGGGATTGCGGCGATTGGTGTTGATCCGGATCGTGGCGACCCGACGGTAGATCGGGACCCGCTCGTTCATCAGCGTGCGGTACTTCTCGGCGTGGTCGGGCCCGGCCAGAAGCGGGCGTACCGTGCTGCCGCTGGTCCGTCGCACACCTTCGGCGGCACTGATCTCCAGGAATACCACCGTGTGCCCGGCCAGCGCTTCTCGCACCCCCGCAGTGGTGACCGCGCCGCCGCCCAGCGACAACACGCCGTCGTGGGTGGCCAGGGCGTCGCGGATGACCTCTTCTTCGATGCGGCGGAATTCCTTCTCGCCGTCGTTGGCGAAGATGTCGGCCACGGTGCGGCCGGTCTTCTCCTCGATGGCGGCGTCGGTGTCCAGCATCGCCACCCCCATCGCCTTGGCCAAACGCCGCCCGATGGTCGACTTCCCGGAGCCGGGCAATCCGATCAGCACGGCCTTCGGCGCCATCGTGCTATCCCGACGCCCGCACTGGCGACTCGCGCGTCTCCGCGGGCATGCGCTCAGCCACAGCCTGGAGGTAGCCCTCGACGTTGCGTCGCGTCTCCTGCAGCGAGTCACCGCCGAACTTCTCCAGCACCGCCCGCGCCAGCACCAGGGCGACCATGGTCTCGACGACGACGGCGGCGGCGGGCACCGCGCACACATCGGAACGCTGATGGATCGCGACGGCCTCGTCACCGGTGGCCATGTCGACGGTCGCCAGCGCCCGCGGCACCGTGGAGATCGGCTTCATCGCCGCGCGCACCCGCAGGGGCAGACCATTGGTCATTCCGCCTTCCAGGCCGCCGGCCCGGTTCGTGGAGCGCACCACACCGTCGGGGCCGGGATACATCTCGTCGTGGGCCTGGCTGCCGCGGCGGCGCGCGGTCTCGAAGCCGTCGCCGATCTCGACACCCTTGATGGCCTGGATCCCCATCACCGCGGCCGCGAGCTGGCTGTCCAGCCGGTTCTCACCGCTGGTGAACGAGCCGAGCCCGATCGGCAGGCCGTGGACGACGACCTCGACGACGCCGCCCAGGGTGTCGCCGTCGCGTTTGGCGGCCTCGATCTGGGCGATCATGTCGGCTTCGGCGTCGGAGCCGGAGGCACGGACCGGGCTCTCGTCGATACGGTCCAGGTCGCCGGCGGCCGGCGGCGGTCCGTCATAGGGCGCCGACGCCCCGATCGAGATGACGTGCGAGAGCACCTCGACGCCGAGGGCCTGGCGCAGGAAGGACCGGGCCAGGGTGCCCGCCGCGACGCGGGCGGCGGTTTCGCGGGCGCTGGCCCGCTCCAGCACCGGGCGGGCGTCATCGAAGCCGTACTTGAGCATGCCGGCGAAGTCGGCGTGACCGGGCCGGGGACGGGTCAGCGGCGCGTTGCGCGCCACATCGAGATCCTCGGCGGCCACCGGGTCGGACGCCATCACGGTTTCCCACTTCGGCCATTCGGTGTTGCCGATCTCGATCGCGATCGGGCCGCCCAGCGTCTCGCCGTGGCGCACTCCGGCCAGCACCGTGACCTGGTCCTGTTCGAATTTCATCCGTGCGCCGCGGCCGTAGCCCAGGCGCCGGCGGGCCAACTGATCGGCGATGTCGGTCGAGGTCACGCCGACACCGGCGACCATGCCTTCGACCACGGCTACCAGCGCGCGGCCGTGAGATTCACCGGCGGTCGTCCATCGCAACACGCGTCCCATCTTCCCACGTCGGTCACGGCAGACCCAATCTGCTTTCCCACCGCCGGGGTGTTCGTCGCGCAACCAGCGGGTAACCCGCCACTCGGGAGGACATCATGCGCAACGCGGTCATCGTCGCCGCAGCCGGCTGCGTGATGTTCCTGGTGGCTCTGATCAGCGGCAGCGTCTGGGCCGCCGCGGGAGTGATTGTGTTGGCGTTGGCCGGGCTGGGGCTCGTCGCCGCGGACCTGCGCCGGGAGCAGAGCAGCGAGGAATCGGCCGTCGTCGGGCCCATGCTGGTGCCGGAGAATTTCGCTCCCGACATCACCGACGCCGGCGACGTAACGAAGCCCGAGCCGGAAGGGGATGAATACGGTGAATATGACTTCCCGTTCGGCGGGCCCCTCCTGGCCCCGGCGGATGACGACACCCGAATCGCCTAGTCGGTGAAAGGACTTGATGACCACCGCACGATTGCAGACTGAACAACCTTCCCTCGACCAGGCCCGCCGCACCGTGGATGCGGTGTCGGCCTCGTTTTCCGCGACCGTCGTCGGGCAGGACAACCTGCGGGAATCGCTGCTCATCGGGCTGGCCGCCGGCGGCCACGTGCTGATCGAGAGCGTGCCGGGGCTGGCCAAGACCACCGCCGCGCGGGTGGTCGCCGAATCCATCCACGGCGGCTTCCATCGCATCCAGTGCACCCCGGATCTGCTGCCCAGCGACATCATCGGCACCCAGGTGTACGAGGCCGCGACCAACCGGTTCGTCACCCAGCTGGGGCCGGTGCACACCAACATCGTGCTGCTCGACGAGATCAACCGGTCCAGCGCCAAGACCCAGAGCGCGATGTTGGAGGCGATGGAGGAACGCCAGACCACCATCGCGGGCACCGTCTACCCCATCGACGAACCGTTCCTGGTGGTCGCCACCCAGAACCCCGTCGACCAGGAGGGCACCTATCCGCTGTCGGAGGCGCAGACCGACCGGTTCATGCTCAAGGACGTCGTGGCCTACCCGTCGGTGGCCGAAGAGGTCGAGATGATCCACCGGATGGACGCCGGGCTGTTCGACAAGGACCGTCGCCGCGGCGCGGTGGTCGGCCTCGATGACATCCGCTCTCTGCAGCGGGTGGTGCGCGGAGTGCAGATGGATCCGGCGCTGATGCGCTACGCCAGTGAACTGGTCGCTGTCAGCCGCAATCCGCAGGTGTATCTGGAGCCGAAGCTGGCCCGGCTGGTCGAATACGGCGCCAGCCCGCGCGCCACGATCGCATTCTGCCGGGCCGCCCGCGCGCTAGCGGTGCTTTCCGGGCGCAGCCACGTCATCCCCGACGACATCGCCAAGCTCGCGCACCGCATCCTGCGGCACCGGCTGATTCTCGGCTTCGAGGCGGCGGCCACCGGCGTCACCTCCGACACGGTGATCGACGCGATCCTGCACGCGGTCCGAGTGCCCTGAAGGCATGGGTCAACATCTCAACCGGGCCAAGCGGTTCTTCGGCACTGACACCCGCGGGCTCCTCGAAGGCGGCCGGTATGCGCTGCTGCACACCCGCAGCATGGAGTTCGACGACCTGCGCCCCTATGTGCCGGGCGATGACGTCCGCGACATCGACTGGAAGGCCACCGCGCGATCGGGCACGGTGCTGATCAAGCGCTTCGTGTCCGAGAAGCATCACAAGATCCTGCTGGTTGCCGACGCGGGCCGGAACATGACCGCACTGGCTGCCGGCGGTGAGACCAAACGCGATGTGGCCGAGGCGATCCTGGGCGCGTTCGGGTTGATCACGCTGGGCCGCTCGGATGAGATCGGGATGGTGTACGGGGACGCCAGGGGGTGTGTGAGCGTCCGGGCCGGCCGCGGCGAGACGCATATCGAGAGCATGCTCGACCACTTCTACCGGCACACCACGACCGGCCCCGGACCGAGCAGTATCGAACACCAATTGCGCTATGTGGCAACGCATTACCGCCGCCGAATGTTGGTGGTCGTGGTGTCAGACGAACCTGATGTGACCGCCGGCCTCGACGAGGTCACCGCCCGGCTGGCGGCCCGCCACGACGTGCTGTGGGCTTTTGTTTCCGACATGCCCGCGGTCAGCGGTGACAGCGACGGCTATGACGTCAGCACCGGCGCGGTGGTGCCCAGCCGGACCCGGTTGGGCCGGCGGGTCGAGGTCGCCTACCGGCGCGCCGAGCAGCAGCGGCGGGCGCGGCTCGAAGCGTTCCTGACCGCCCACGCGATCCCGTTCACCGCGATCGGACGCAGCGACGAGATCCGGTCGCGACTCACCGCCATGGCGGAGGTGTTCGCCCGTGCCGGGTGATCTGTTGCGCTTCGTCGGCGGCCCCACGCCGTACTCGTCCTGGTGGCTGTGGCTCGCGCTCATCCTGCTGGTGGTCGTGATCGTCTGGTATGCAGCGGTTTTCGTGGTGACGTTGCCCAACGACCAGCTTCGCGAGCTGCCCGCGTTCGGCGACCTGCATGCCCGGCTGACGCGGCGGCGCTTCGCGGGCGGCATCCGCCACATCATCGACCTGCGGCGCCGCGGCGAGCTGTCCGATGCACAGGCCTACGACCAGATGAGCCACACCGTGCGCAGCTTCCTGCATCAGGCGACCGGGGTGCGGGCGCAGTATCTGCACGTAGACGAGATCGCGGCGGGAACGCTGGCGCCGGCAGCCCCGCTGATCGCCGCGTTGCGCGACGCCCGATTCGGCGCCGGTACCGACGCCGACCCCGATCGGCTGGGCGCGCAGGCCGAGGAGTTGATCCGCTCGTGGACCTGAGGTGGTGGCCGATCGCCCTGGCCGGGGTGGCATGCCTGGCCGTCTGTGTGGTGCTCGCCCTGACCCTGCCGACGGCGAGAGCCGGCCGGACGCTGCGGCCGCTGGCCAATGTCGACCGGCTGACCGCCCTGCCCGAGTACGCCCGGATCCGGCGGCGCGAAACCGTGTTGGCGGCAACGACGATCGCGCTGCTGGTGGTCCTGTTCCTGACCGCCGTGCTGACCGCGGCACGACCTTCGGGCTCGGGGCGGGAATTCGACGCGCTGCACCCCGAGGACGTGATGCTCTGCGTCGCAGCGCCGGTCACCGACGGCACCACCGCGCAGTTCCTCAATCATTTCGCGGGAAAGACAACGACGTTCGACGCCCAGCGGATCGGCTTGACCTCCCCGACGGTGCGGGTGCTGCCGCTGACCCGTGACTACCAGTACGCCGCCCAACGCCTCGGCGACTACGGTGCGCCGACTCCGCAGCAGGCCGCGCAGTTCGCCAAGTCGGTGAAGTACACCGACTATGCGCCCAGCCTGCGGGACACCCTCGCGTTGTGCATGACCGGTTTCGGCACCGAACCCACCACTCACCGCCGGTCACTGATCTATCTGGGGCCCAGCACATTCGGGACCGGTGACGGACGCACCCTGTTCAGCGAGCAGCAGGTGGCCGACATGGCGGACAAGGCCGGCATCCAGGTGAACGCCATCACCCGGGTGGATGTCAGCGATGCCGCCCAGCGCGGTGACGCCGAGCTCGACACCCTCACCGGACGGACCGGCGGCCGGTTCTTCCGCTATCACGCCTCCGGGCCGGGCGGGTCGGATCCCACCCTGCCCGATGATCTGCAGGCGATCGCCGCCAACCCCGCACCGGTGGTGCTGCCCGGCGGCGCGCGGATCAGCGGACAACTGCCGGACGAGCCCGGCCCGCTGCTCATCACCGGGCTGGCGGCCGCCGCCCTGCTGGGCGTAGCCCTGGTGGTGGCGCGCCGATGACTGTGCATCCCGTGCTGCCGATCGCCGTACTGCTGGTGCTGGCCGCCGTCATCGTCGGCGCCCGGGCCGTCACCCTGTCGGCGGTCCTGGTCCACCCCGGTGATCGTCGACGAGCGGTACTGTTGCGCTGGGGTGCAACCACAGTTGCGATGCTGCTGCTGGTCGTCGCGGCCGCGCGGCCCGGCATCGAGTCACCCGCCCAGGCCGAACCCGATCGCGATGCGGCCGCCGTCAGCCAGGGCGCGAACACCAACGTGTTCTTCGTCGTCGACCGCTCCGTGGATTCCCGGGTCTCCGACTACGGCGGGGCGACGCGGATGTCCGGTATCCGCACCGATATGGCGGCGATCGTCGACACCTATCCGAAGGCGCGGTTCGCGGTGATCGGGTTCGCGTCGGACCCGGAAATCGGGTGGCCGCTGTCCGAGGACGTCTGGAGTCTCAAGGCGGCGATCGCGGGCCTCGCCCCGTACGTCAGCGTGCCCCCGGACGCCGCGGCACAGGTGAACGCCGGGGCGGCCGCCAATCTGCTGCGCTACCAACTCATCCAGGCGGCCCAGCAATACCCCGGCGCGCGGAACCTGGTGTTCTACCTCGGTGTGGGCGCCGGCGGATCGACGGCGCCGCAGGGCAGTTTCGAGGCCGGCGACCGGGTGTCCGGCGGCGCAGTGTTCGGCTATGGCACCGCGGCCGGTGGTCCGATTCCGGGCGCCTACGTCGACGGCGCGGTGACTTATCTATCCGATGCCCGGTCCGGAGGACCGGCGATCTCGGGCCTCGACGACGGCCGACTGCGCCGTGTCGCAGATGAACTCGGTGTTCAGTACGTACATCGAGATCCGGCTCAGCCGGTGACGCGCGCCCTGCCGACGCTGCGGCCGGGCAGCGGTAACGAGGCCGCGTCGTTGTCGTCCACCCCGGTCCCCGATCGCGTCGAGCTGTACTGGTTGTTCGCCCTGCTGGCCGCCGTCCTGCTGCTGCCCGAAATCTATCTGACGGTGCGGGAGTTCTGGCGAAACCGCACACCGCGGCGGGAGGCGCGGTGACGACCGGCCGGTTGCGGTTGCGCCGACGGCTGCTGCTGTGGTCCGCGCCGGCGGTGCTGATCGCGGTGGTGGCGGCGATCAAGATGATGTCGGTTGTGGTGGTGGGTGACTCAACGGTGTCGCATTTTCAGCGCGGTGACGGTGCGGCGCTGCAGGCGGACGCCGCCAAGCTGGACGTGCTCAATGTGATCGAGCCCGCGAAGGCGCCGTTCACCCGCGGTTCCGCAGCCGTCCTGGAGGGCCGCCTCGCCGACGCCGACACCGAGTTCTCGCGTGCGCTGGCGGGCGGGCAGTCCTGCCCGGTGCGCGTCAACCTGGAGCTGGTGCGCGAGACGCAGGGTGACGTCGCGGCGGCCGCCGGCCGGACCGCTGCGGCCGGGGAACGCTATCGCAGCGCACTGAACGTCGTCACCGACGCACCCGCGGGCTGCTTCACCGGCAACGACGATCCGCAGCCGGACCGGCGCACGGTCCGTGCGGAAGCAGATGCCCGGATCACGGCGAAAATTGCTGCACTGGAATCTGTTCCACCGCCCCCA
>JAKFVT010000023.1 GCA_021732005.1 Mycobacterium sp.
GTCGGGGTGCGGGCGATCGCCGAGGCGGCCGGGGTGAGCCCCGGGCTCGTCATCCATCACTTCGGGTCGAAGGACGGATTGCGCCGAGCGTGCGACGACTACATCGCCGAAGAGATCCGCAGCGAGAAATCGGAGACGATCCGTTCCACCGACCCGGCCACCTGGCTGGCCGCGGCGGCCGAGATCGAGTCGTTCGCGCCGATGATGGCCTACCTGGTACGCAGCATGCAGACCGGCGGCGAGCTGGCCAGGAACTTGTGGCGCACCATGTTCGCGAACGTCGAGGGCTACCTCGACGAGGGTGTCCGCGCCGGCACCATCAAGCCGAGTCGCGACCCGGCCGCTCGAGCGAAGTATCTGGGCATGGCAGGCGGCGGCGCCTTCCTGCTCTTCCTCCAATTGCATGACAACCCAACGGATTTACGGGCTGTTCTGCACGACTACGCCAACGAGATGATGCTCCCCGCCCTCGAGCTGTACACCGAGGGCCTGCTCACCGATTCGACGATGTTCGACAGCTTCGCCGCACACGGCGAGATTGTGACCCACACCGAGGGAGAACAACATGACGACGGCACCGGCACCGACAGCGCGGACTGACACCGCGGCGGTCGAAATCCGCAGTCTGGCCAAGACTTTCGGTCAGGCCCGAGCCTTGGACGGGATGGACTTGACCGTCCGTGCCGGCTCGGTCGCCGGCTTCCTGGGTCCCAATGGCGCGGGCAAGTCGACCACCATCCGCATCCTGTTGGGGCTGCTGCGGGCCGACGGCGGCCACGTGCGTCTGCTGGGCGGTGACCCGTGGCACGACGCAGTGGCGCTGCACCGGCGCATCGCCTACGTACCCGGGGATGTGACGCTGTGGCCGAACCTGACCGGCGGCCAGGTGATCGACTTCCTGTGCGGCCTGCGCGGTGGTGCGGACCCCAGGCGCCGGGACTGGTTGATCGAACGCTTCGAACTGGACCCGAACAAGAAGTCCCGCACGTACTCGAAGGGCAACCGGCAGAAGGTGGCGCTGGTGGCCGCCTTTGCCACCGACGCCGACATCTACATTCTCGACGAGCCGACGTCGGGCCTCGACCCGTTGATGGAGAACGTCTTTCAGGAGTGCGTCCGCGAAGTAGCCGGCCGTGGCGCCGCGGTGCTGCTCTCCAGCCACGTCCTGGCAGAGGTCGAAAAGGTCTGTGACACAGTCACCATCATCCGTGCCGGGCGCACCGTGCAATCCGGGCCACTGGCCCAGCTCCAGCACCTGATGCGCACCACCGTGACGGCACGCACCCACCGCGACCCCACCGTGGTGACCCGATGGCCAGGCGTGCACGACGTGAACATCGCCGACGGTCAGGTCCGGTTCACCGTCGGCCGCGACGTGCTGGACGCGACGATGGTGCATCTCACCCAGCTCGGGATCGCGGACCTGACGGTCACGCCGGCCTCGCTGGAAGACCTGTTCCTGCGCGAATACCGGACGCCGGCATCATGATTGCGACTTCCCCCGCCCCGGCCCTGCTGACCGGGACCGGCGCGCTGGTCGGCTTCGCGCTGCGTCGCGACCGGATCCGGCTGACGGCGTGGATCTCGGCGTTGACGCTGATGATGGTGTACGCCCCGAATGCGATCAAACTCGCCTATCCGGACGTGGCGCAGCGCCAGGCCCGGGTGGATCTACTCAAGACCCCGGCCGGAATCATGTTGGGCGGTCCGATGTTCGGGGTCAACGAGACCGACCTCGGCGTCATGATGGCAAACGAGCTGACCCTGACGTTGATGGTGGCGGCATCGATCCTGTCGATAACGACCGTCATTCGCCACACCCGCGCCGAGGAGGAAAGCGGCGCCGCCGAACTCGTGCTGTCGTCGATCGTCGGTCGTCACGCCCGCACCGCCGCCGCACTGATCCTCATCGTGCTGGTGAACGCCGCGCTGTCGGTGACGATGACGATCGCCATGGCCGTCAGCGGCTTCGCGGTGGTCGACACTGCGGCGATGTGTTTGGGGATCACGGCCGTCGCAACAGTTTTCGGTGCCGTCGCGGCGCTGAGTGCGCAATTGTGGCGGCAGGCCAGAACGGCCAGTGGAGCCGCGCTCGCGGCACTGGCCGTGGCGGTGCTGGTGCGGGGCGCGGGCGATGTGATCGACAATTCCGGCAGCGCGCTGAGCTGGTTCTCCCCCATCGCGTGGGCACAGCAGATGCGCCCGTTCGTCGCGTTGCGCTGGTGGCCGCTGGGGCTGCTGGCAGCGCTGGCCGTCGCACTCGTCGCGGCCACCGTGGCGCTGGAGAGCCGCCGTCAGTACGACGACGGTGTCCTGGCGTCCTCCGGCGAGCACTCCCGTGCGCGTCCGGTCGGCGGGGTCTTCGGTCTACAGCTGGCGATTCACCGCGGCCTGACCGTGGGCTGGGCGATCGGCCTGCTCATCGCGGGGGCGGCGTTCGGTTCGATGACCAAGTCATTGCTGGACGCGGCCAGGGGCAATGAGCTTCTGGCCCGGGTACTTTCGGCGCAGGGCACCGACGGCGTGTACACGACGATGACGCAGTTCCTGGCCGCGGCGACCACCGCGTATGTGGTCACGGTGGTGGTGCGCCTACGCCGCGACGAGGAGTCCGGGATCGGCGAGGCGGTGCTGGCGGGTTCGGTGTCACGCTGGGTGTGGTTGCTGTCGGCGGTCGGCGCGGCGCTGACCGGTGCGGCGGTGCTGCTGGCCTGCGCGGGCCTGGGTAACGGCATCGGCGCCGGATTGACGTTGGGCGAGCCCGCCACGATCCTGCGGTTGACCCTTGCCGCGCTGGCCTTCCTGCCCGCGATGGCGGTGGTAGCCGGAATTGCGGCCCTCGGCGTCGCGGTGCGTCATCCCGGCATCGGCTGGCTGGCCGTGACATTGGTGGTCGTCGCGTTGTATCTCGGCGCGCTGCTGCGGTTGCCGCGATGGCTCATCGAGGCCTCGCCGGTAGGGCGTACCACCGCACCCTCATCGGTTTCCGTTGTGGCACTGGGCGTGATGGTGGCGGTCGCCGTCGCGGTCACGCTGATCGCCGGTGCCATCTATCGCCGCCGCGACGTCGTCTAGGAGAGCCATGGGAACGTCACTTCGCGTCGCGATCTCGTCCATCGTGGGTATCGCAGCCTTCGCTGTGCTGCTGTTCGTGCCCGCGGGGACCGTGAGTTATTGGCAGGGCTGGGCTTTCCTCGCGGTGTTCAGCGCCGCGAGTCTGGGACCGACGATGTACCTGGGCCGGAAGTACCCCGCCGCCGTCGAACGACGCACCCATGCCGGCGTCAAGGCGGAGACCCGGCCCGTCCAGAAGGTCGTGATCGCCGGGACGTTCCTGGTGTTCGCCGCGATGCTGGTGGTGCCGGCCCTGGACTACCGCTTCGGTTGGTCGCACGTGCCTGCCTGGTTGTCGGTTGTCGGCGACGTGCTGGTGGCGGCCGGCCTGGGCTTGGCGATGTGGGTGGTGGTCCAGAATCAGTACGCCTCGGCCAACATCACCGTCGAGGAGGGCCAACCGCTGGTGAGCACCGGCCTGTACAGCGTTGTGCGCCATCCGATGTACTTCGGCAATGTGATCCTGATGACCGGGATCGCGCTGGCGCTCGGCTCGTATTGGGCTCTGCTGCTCATCATCGTCGGACTGCTGTTGATGGCGGCGCGAATCCTCGACGAGGAGAAGATGCTCACCGAGGAACTGGACGGTTATCGGCAGTACACGCAGAAGGTGCGCTACCGTCTGGTGCCTCTGATCTGGTGACCTGGGCACTCGCGCGTCATCCTGTATGCGAGACCGTCACGGCATGAGGAGGCGCCATGGAGCTGATGACCGGCTTCGGGCTGGCCACCGCCGCGGGCCTCAACGCCTACATCCCGCTGCTGTCGCTTGCGCTGCTGGCCCGATTCACCGACCTCGTCACCCTGCCGGCCGGGTGGTCGTGGCTCGAGAACGGCTGGGTGATCGCCATTGTGGCGGTCCTGCTGCTGATCGAGATCGTCGCCGACAAGATCCCCGCCCTCGACTCGGTCAACGACGTAGTCCAGACGTTCGTGCGCCCGACGGCCGGTGGCATCGTCTTCGGGTCCGGCACCGCCGCGCAGACCGCCGCGGTCACCGATCCCGGTGAGTTCGCCCGCACCGGTCAGTGGGTTCCGGTTGCGATCGGTGTCGTCACGGCCCTCGTCGTCCACCTGACCAAGACGGCGGTCCGCCCGGCGGCCAACGTCGCCTCGGCCGGCGCCGCGGCGCCGGTGCTCAGCACGATCGAGGACATCGTCAGCGTCGCACTGGTGTTCATCGCGATCCTCATCCCCGCGCTGGTGCTCGTGGTGATGATCGCCCTGGCGTGGGCCGCGGTCGCCCTGTGGCGGCGCCGACGGCGGCGTAAAGCTGCGCGACGCCCGGTTTAGCCGGCACCAGGGTGGGGCACTGTGCGCACGTGGGCCACCGCATCCGAACGTCTCTGTGCGTACTGGCGATCGGGTGCTCGGTGGCGACCGGGTGCGCCGGTGAATCGCAGCCGGTCACCACGACGCACGCCCCGCCCGCCGAGCCGGCCAGGGCGGGTCCGCCCACCGCGGCGCCGGTCGGCATCGTCGTCCCGCTCGGCAACGCACCCGAAGGCGTCGTCGTCGGGAACCATCGTGGTGACCAACGAAGGCGGCGGCGGCGTGCTGTTCGTCCAGGACGGTCAGGTGGTCGGATCGCTGCCCGCCGGCCCTCCGCAGCCCGGCGGTGTCGCGGCCGTCGGCAACTACGCAGCCGTCGCCGATGTGCAGGGCAACGGGGGTGTACGACGGCTCCACGCGCGAGCTGGTCAGCCAGGCCCCGGTGGGGGCCAAACTCACCCACGCGGTCTCGCTTTCCGGTGATCTGGCCGCGTTCGCCGACACCGACGGCGGTGCCGTCTACATCGAACGTGTCGATCCGAAGGTCAGCCAGGTGGCCAGAATCGATGCACCGGGTAAGCCCTACGGGCTGGCGTACGACGCCCGGCGCCACCGCCTCTACATCACGCTGACCGAGCGGAACGCGGTGCGGGTGGTCGACATCGCAGACCCGGCGGCGAACCGGACCCTCGCCGATGTGGCCACCGTGCGCCAGCCCAATTCCCTTGCCGTCGAACCGAATTCCGGTGCCATCGTGGTGACCGGCAGCGACGGAGGCGGCAGCAGCAGCCTCCAGATCATCGGCCCGGAGCTGCTCCCGGCCGGTTAGATCCAGACGCCCTTACCGACCGCCACCACACCGCCGGCGCTGATCGCGAACCGGTCACGGTCCTTCTCCAGGTCCACGCCGACCATCTCGCCGGGGCCGACGACCACGTTCTTGTCCAGGATGGCGTGCCGGACCACCGCGCCGCGGCCCACCCGCACGCCGGGCATCAGCACGCTGCCCTCGACGATGGCGCCGTCCTCGATCGCGACGTTGCTCGACAGCACCGAATTGCGCACCGACGCCGCGGAGATGATGCTCCCGGCGCCGACCACGGACTCCTGTGCCGAGCCGCCGTTGACGAACTTCGCGGGCGCCAGGTTCTCCGACTCCCCGCGGATCGGCCAGCGCTTGTTGTAGAGGTTGAACACCGGGTGCACCGACACCAAATCCATGTGTGCGTCATAGAACGCATCAAGCGTCCCCACGTCGCGCCAATAGCCGTGGTCGCGCTCGGTGGCGCCGGGGACCTCGTTGTTGCTGAAGTCGTACACCGCGGCCATACCGTCGGACACCAGCCGCGGGATGATGTCGCCGCCCATGTCGTGATCGGAGTTGTCGTCGTCGGCGTCGGCACGGATGGCGTCGATCAGCACCTTGGTGGTGAAGATGTAGTTGCCCATCGACACGAAGGTCTGCTCGGGATCATCGGGCGTACCCGGCGGGTCGGCCGGCTTCTCGATGAACTCCCGGATGCGGCCGGACTCGTCGGCGTCGATGCACCCGAATGCGTGCGCCTCGGCGCGGGGCACCCGGATACCGGCGACGGTGGCGCCCGCCCCGCTCTCGATGTGGAACTTCACCATCTGCTCGGGATCCATCCGGTACACGTGGTCGGCGCCGAAAACCACGATGTAGTCCGGATCCTCGTCGTAGATCAGGTTCAGCGACTGGTAGATCGCGTCGGCCGAGCCGGTGTACCAGCGCGGACCGAGACGCTGCTGGGCGGGAACCGGCGTGATGTATTCACCGGCCAGGCCGCTCAGTCGCCAGTTCTGCGAGATGTGCCGGTCCAGCGAATGCGACTTGTACTGGGTGAGCACGCAGATGCGTAGGTAGCGCGCGTTGACCAGATTCGACAGCACGAAATCGATGAGGCGGTAGGCGCCGCCGAAGGGAACCGCCGGCTTGGCCCGGTCCGCGGTCAGTGGATAGAGCCGTTTGCCCTCTCCGCCTGCCAGGACGATGCCCAGCACGTGTGGCAATTCCCTCATCCTGCAAACCTATCGGCACACGCAACTGACGGCTAGACCAACGCCGCTATTGCAGGTCGTCGTGTCGCGGCAGAAGCGACTTGGGGTCGCGCGCAAGCACGTTGACCCACAAGGTCGGGGCGAGCGAAGCGACGGGAAAGCGGATGCGCCGCGCAGCGCGGGCCACTACGGTCGGGCGTATGCGGGTGGCGATGATGACTCGGGAGTATCCACCCGAGGTTTACGGCGGGGCGGGCGTACACGTGACAGAGCTCGTCGCACAGTTGCGGCGGCTGTGTGAGGTGGACGTGCACTGTATGGGTGCCCCGCGCCCGGGCGTCTTCGTCCATCAGCCGGACCCCGCGCTCAAGGCAGCCAACCCGGCGCTGTCGACTCTGTCCGCGGATCTGGTGATGGCCAATGCGGCCGCCGAGGCGACGGTGGTGCATTCGCACACCTGGTACACCGGGATGGCCGGTCACCTCGCGTCGCTGCTGTACGACGTCCCCCACGTGCTCACCGCGCACTCCCTCGAACCGTTGCGGCCGTGGAAGGCCGAACAGCTCGGCGGCGGCTACCGGGTGTCCCTGTGGGTGGAGCGCACCGCGGTCGAAGCGGCGGACGGGGTGATCGCGGTCAGTTCCGGCATGCGCGACGACGTCCTGTCGGTGTATCCGGCGTTGGACCCCAACCGGGTTCATGTGGTGAAGAACGGAATCGACACCGACGTCTGGTATCCGGCACCGCCGGAGCGGGGCGAGTCGGTGCTCGCCGAACTCGGCGTCGACCCGTCGCGGCCCATGGTGGCGTTCGTCGGCCGCATCACCCGGCAGAAAGGCGTCCCGCACCTGATCGCCGCGGCGCACCGGTTCGACCCCGAGATTCAGGTGGTGTTGTGCGCGGGCGCGCCGGACACCCCGGAGATCGCCGCCGAGGTGAGCTCGGCCGTGCAGGAACTGGCCGGGCGCCGCAGCGGCGTGTTCTGGGTGCAGGAGTTCCTGCCGATCGGGAAGATCCGCGAAATACTCTCGGCAGCAACGGCTTTCGTATGCCCCTCGGTGTACGAGCCGCTCGGCATCGTGAATCTGGAGGCGATGGCCTGCGGAACGGCCGTGGTGGCGTCCGACGTGGGCGGCATACCCGAGGTGGTCGACGACGGGGTGACCGGAACTCTGGTGCACTACGAGTCGACGGACCAGGTGGGCTTCGAGGCCGGGCTCGCCGAGGCGGTCAATGCGCTGGTGGGCGATCTGGAGAAGGCGCGCCGTTTCGGCGCGGCCGGCCGGCAACGCTGCATCGACGAGTTCTCGTGGGCGCACATCGCCGAGCAGACGCTAGAGATTTACCGCAAGGTGTCGGCTTAAGCCGACCGAAGGGGCGACCGGCAGACCGAAACCCCGCGGGTCCACGCGGGGTTTCGAGGGTGGATCAGTTAGCTGGTGACGTTCTTGAGTTCGTCACCCAGGGCGGCCGCCTCGTCGGGTGTCAGCTCGACGACCAGTCGTCCGCCGCCTTCCAGCGGTACCCGCATCACGATGCCGCGCCCCTCCTTGGTTGCTTCCAGCGGACCGTCACCGGTCCGGGGCTTCATCGCCGCCATCGAGTGCTCCCTCCAGGTTCGAGCCGGCCCGTGCTCACGGACCCGATCCAGCGCCGGGCACTTGGCTGGTGCGTCGGCACTGAACTGCTTGTTTTCGATTCTATTGTTCCTTATCGGCCGGCATTGGTGTGAAAGGGCCGATTAAGGGCGTCCGATTTGCGCCGTCACGCTGCCGTCGGGCGGGGAACCCAGCACGATGCCAGGTGATCGTCGACCATCCCGGTGGCCTGCATCAGCGCGTAGGCGGTGGTGGGGCCGACGAAGCGGAAACCGCGCTTCTTGAGGTCCTTGGCCATCGCCTGGGACTCCGGTGTGATCGCCGGCACGTCGGCCATCGTCTTGGGCCGCGGGCGCGGCGGCGGCGCGTATGACCACAGCAGGTCGGACAGGTCGACGTCGAGTTCGGCGACGGCCCTGGCGTTGGCGATGGTGGCCTCGATCTTGGCGCGATTGCGCACGATGCCCTCGTCGGCCATCAACCGTGTCACGTCTCGGTCGGTGTAGCCGGCCACCGTCTCGATGTCGAAGTTGTCGAACGCCTGCCGGAAATTGTCGCGTTTACGCAGGATGATCAGCCACGACAGGCCGCTCTGGAACGCTTCGAGGCTCATCCGCTCGAACAGCGCCACCTGGCCGCGCAGTACCCGGCCCCACTCGTCGTCGTGATAGTCCCGGTACAGCTGCGACCCTTGCGCCCAGCCGCAGCGGGTGCGGCCGTCGTCCGGCGCCGGTTCCGTCACACCGATTCCTCGTCGGCAGCGGGCGCGGCGTGGTGGGTGTGCACCGGCTCGTCGAGCCCGGCGGCAGCACGCACCGCGGAGAGCTCGCCGCGCAGCTGGTCCAGTTCGGCGCCCAGACGGTCCAGCACCCAGTCGACTTCGCTGGTCTTGTAGCCGCGCAGCACCTGGGTGAACTTGACGGCCTCGACGTCCGCGCCGGTGACCCCGGAGGCGGGCAGCACGGTGGCGGTGGTGGCCCGTGGCAGCGGCGGCAGCTCCTCGCCGCGCCCGAACACCAGGCTGGCCACCCCGAACAGGACGATGCCGATCAGGATCAGCACCACCAGGTACAGCAGGATCAACGTCACGTCACGAGATTACTTGCGCCGAGATCCACGTTCTGCACGCTTGCACTCGCATTTCTGCGGCGAAATGTCAGTTTCGCAGATGGGCGGGGCGGCGAGAGACGCGCTCAGCGCAGGGTGTTCATCGGCGGCCGGTCGGCCAGCGAGACCTTGGTGGTCTGCGGCAGGTAGCCGTCGTGGCCGTCGGGCAGGAACTGCGTCAGCCCGATGCCGGAGTCGGTGATGCCGCAGCGGGAGAGCAGCGTTGCGATCACTTGCCGGCTCATCGCGCCCAGCTCGATCAGCGGGCGGTTGCGGTGACTGCGCACGCCGAGGTTGACCTGTGCGATCGCCTGCAGGCCGAGCCGGTCGTAGGTGTCGACCAGCAGGCCGATCTCCACGCCATAGCCCGGCGCGAACGGCACCGAGGTCAGCAGCTCGCGGGTGCCGGCGTACTCGCCGCCCAACGGCTGCAGCACGCAGCCCAATTCGGGGCGCAGCGCGGCCAGCAGCGGTCGGGCGACCAACTCGGTGACCCGGCCGCCGCCGTTGGCGTCCTCACCCTTGCCGACCTTCAGCGGCCGCCGGTAGAAGCCCTTGACCAGGTGGATCCCGTCGCCGGTGAGCAACGGACCGACCAGTCGCGGCACGAACATCGGGTCCGGGTCGATCAGATCCGAGTCGACGAACACGATGATGTCGCCGGTGGTGGCCGCCAGCGAGCGCCACAACACTTCACCCTTGCCGGGCTGCGGCTCCACCTCGGGCACCGCCTGCTCACGGGTCACGACCCGGGCGCCGGCGGCGATGGCTTCGATCTCGGTGTCGTCGGTGGAGCCGGAATCCAGCACGATCAGCTCGTCGACCAGGCTGCCCAGCAGCGGCCGGATGGTGTCCACCACCGATCCGACGGTCTCCTCCTCGTTGAGCGCAGGCAGGACGACGGAGATGGTGCGGCCGCGTTTGGCGGCCACCAGTTCAGCGATGGTCCAGGTCGGCCGGCTCCAGCTGTGGTCAGACAGCCAGGTGTCGCCGGGAAGTGTGTCGTTGGCGAGTTCGGTCATGCCAAGCCCCTCACCGTCCGCGCCGGCGGACGCTCCCCACGGATCGACGCGACCATTTCCAGCACGCGCCGAGTGGGACCCACTTCATGCACCCGGAACATCCGGGCTCCGTCGGCGGCGGCCAAAGCGGTCGCTGCCAGCGTGCCCTCGAGGCGTTGGGTGAGCTCCACACCCAAAGTCTCCCCGACGAAATCCTTGTTGCTCAGTGCCATCAGGACGGGCCATCCGGTATTAACAAGATCTTTTACGTGGCGCAACAAAGTAAGACCGTGATGAGTATTTTTGCCGAAATCGTGGGTCGGGTCGATCAAAATCGCGTCCCGGGCCACCCCGAGGGCCACCGCGCGTTCGGCGGCGGAGGTGACCTCGGCGATGACGTCGTCGACCACGCCGGTGACCGTCGTCCCGTAGCTGACCCGGAACGGCCGGGTGCGCGGCGTCGCGCCGCCGGTGTGCGAGCACACCAACCCGGCCCCGAACTCGGCGGCAACCTCCGGAAGGGCCGGGTCGGCACCGGCCCAGGTGTCGTTGATCAGGTCCGCTCCGGCCGCACAGGCCTGCTTGGCCACCGAAGCACGCCACGTGTCGACGCTGATCAGCTGGTCGGGATACTCGCCGCGCAGCCATTCGATGAACGGCACCACCCGGGCGATTTCCTCGTCGGCGTCTACCAGGGTTCCGGGCCCGGCCTTGACTCCCCCGACGTCGACCACGTCGGCCCCCTCGGCGACCACCCGGTGGGCGGCGTCCTTGGCGGCCTCGTCGGTGAAGGTCGCGCCCCGGTCGTAGAACGAGTCGGGTGTGCGGTTGACGATCGCCATGATCAGCGCGCGATCACCGGCCACCGGCCGTCCGCAGAACGTCGACTTCACTCCACCATGGTGCCTGGTGACGTCGAGATCGACGAAAAAGTGTGACTCAGCCCTTGGGCCGGGACCCTGCGGCGACTTCCTCGGGATACTCGTCGTAGAACGGTACGTATCCCTCGTCGCGGCCCTTCAGCACGTACAGCGGGTCCTCGATCTCCTCGCCGTCGGCGCCGTAGCCCTGTTTACGCAGGTCCACCTTGCGGCTCTTGAACGTCGACGTGGTCTCCAGCGACTCGACGATCCGGATGAACAACGGCACCGCATAGCCGGGCAGGTTGCCGTAGACGGTGTCGGCCAGCGCCTTGCCGTCGAATTCCACCCCGTCACGCAGCTTGACCGCCGCCATCCCGGCGCGGCCGCCGGTGTCGGGCACCTCGACGCCGAACACCGTCGACTCCTCGACGTTCTTGTCCTGGCCCAGCGCGGCCTCGACCTGGGTGGTGGCGACGTTCTCGCCCTTCCACCGGAAGGTGTCACCGAGCCGGTCGGCGAAGGCGGCGTGACGCATGCCCTGCGGGTTCATCACGTCGCCGGTGTTGAACCAGACGTCGCCCTCTTTGAACGCGTTGCGCACCAGCTTCTTCTCGCTGGCTTCCTTGTCGGTGTAGCCGTCGAAAGGTGAGAGCTTGTTGACCGGGCTGATCAGCAGGCCCGGTTGACCGGCCGCCACCTTGCGGACCCGGCCGTTCTCGTCGCGGGCCGGCTCGCCGGTCTCCGCGTCGTACTCGACGTAGGCGAGTGGCATCGGGCTGATGCCGGTGGTCTTGGGGATGTTGAAGATGTTGATGAACGCGGTGTTGCCCTCGCTGGCGGCGTAGAACTCGGCGACCCGGCCGATGTTGAACCGGCGGGTGAACTCCTCCCAGATCTCCGGGCGCAACCCGTTGCCGGCGATGACGCGGATCTTGTGTGCACGGTCGGTGTCCTTCGCCGGCTGGTTCAGCAGATAGCGGCACACCTCGCCGATGTAGATGAACGCGGTGGCTTCCATTTGGATCACGTCGTCCCAGAACCGGGACGCGGAGAACGACTTACCCAGTGCCAGAGTGCCGCCCGCGTTGATCACCGACGACACCGCGACCGTGAGCGCGTTGTTGTGGTAGAGCGGCAGCGGGCAGTACAGGGTGTCATTGCTGTTGAGCCGCAACCCCAATCCGCCGAACGCCGCCAGCGCGCGCAGCCACCGGTGGTGGGTCATCACACTGGCCTTCGGGTGCCCGGTCGTACCTGAGGTGAAGATGTAGAACGCGGTGTCCTTGGCCTGGACCTGTGACGCCGACGCCGGGTTGTCGGTCGGTTTGCCCTTCGCCTGCTCTTCGAATTCCTCGATGGTCACCAGGTCGGCGACCTCAGCACCGCTGTCGGTGATCGGATCGATCAGGTCGGACTCGGCGATCACGACTTTCGCATCCAGCAGACCGATGCTGTGCGACAACACATCTCCGCGCTGGTGGTAGTTCAGCATGCCGGCCACCGCGCCGCACTTGACCGCGGCGAGCATCATCAGGACGGCGTGGGGCGAGTTGCGCAGCATGATGCCGACGACGTCGCCGCGGCGAACTCCCTTGTCGGCCAACACCGCAGCCAACCGGTTCGCCGTCTCGTTGGCTTCGCGGTAGGTGATCTTGTCGTCGCCCATCCGGATGAACACGCGGTCGGCGTAGCGCGCGGCGCGATCTTGGAACACCTTGCCGATGGAGGTTTTCGTGGTCGGCAGCGCCAGCAGGCCGGTCAGCGCGCCGCGTACGATGATCGGCGCATCCATCACCACCGCGGGCAGCCGGGTGGCCAGGTCGAGCAGCCCTACCGAATGCTTCGCACCCGACTTTCCCGCGCCGGAATCGCCGGATTCGGTAGAACTATTGCTGGCCATCGATGCCACCTCCCGTGTGTCGCCCGTCCCGCGAGTCAGAGTAACGCTGGTCACGTCCTGGGTGCGCAGACGTCGAGAGCCGCCTCCACGACGTCGACGACCACAAGCCGGTCCAGTGCTGCTTGCGCGACGAAACCGGGCTCGACCAGTGACCCCAACCAGGTGCGCAGACCGTCGTAGTGGCCGGTGGGATCGAGGAGCACCACCGGCTTTTCATGCATACCCAGGTACCCCGCGGTCCACGTTTCGAAAAGTTCCTCCAGCGTGCCGATCCCGCCGGGGAGCGCCAGGAAGGCGTCGCTGCGGTCTTCCATGACTTGTTTGCGCTGGCGCATGGTGTCGGTGACGATCAGCTCGTCGGCCTCGACGTCGGCCAGCTCCCGATGTACCAGCGCCTTGGGGATGACCCCGACGGTCCGCCCGCCGTGGGACCGGGCACCCTCGGCCACCGCGCCCATCGCCGAGACGTTGCCGCCGCCGGATACCAGCGTCCACCCGCGGTCGGCAATCGCCTCCCCCACCCGTCGGGCGAGGTCGAGCAGGTCGGGGTGACGCGGGCCGGAGGCGCAGTACACGCACACCGCCCACTCGCCGTCGCGGTTCTCGGGTTCCACACCGGCAAACCTAACGCAGCCGATTTGCGGCTATTGCCGTGCCGGCGCGGTGGAGGCAAATACAGTCCGGCTATGCCGAATCGGTGGCCGCTCGTGCCGCGCCAGTCCTGCGACCGCGCGATCGAGCTGCTCGACAGTCATCGCGGCCTGGTCTTGGTGGGCGCCGACGGGGTCGGCAAGACGACGCTGGCCGGCCAGATCGCCGAGCGGCTCGGGGAAACCACGCCGATCCGGGTGATAGCCACCGCCACCCAGACCGCCGTGCCGTTCGGGGCGTTCGGCCCACTGATCGAGGTCCACGAGGTGGGCAAGCCGGCGGCGCTGATCCATTCTGCGCTGGAATCTCTACTCGCCCAAGCAGATAGCACGCTGCTCATCGTCGACGACGCTCAGCTGCTCGACCCGCTGTCGGCCAGCCTGGTCTACCAGTTGGCGCGGCACGATTCGGCCCGGCTGATCGTCACAGTCCGGGCGGGCGCGACGCTGCCGTCGGCGGTGACCGCGCTGACCGAAGACGAGCTGCTGACCACGCTCGACGTCGGCCCGCTCGATCAGGACGAAACCGGCGCCGTGCTGGCCGCGTTGGGCCAGCCGCTGGGCGACGAGTACCGCCGCACCGGCGGCAATCCGCTGGAACTGCGGCTGCACCTGCAGACCCGTTCGGCGGCAACGTCACTGGTCGGTCTGGTCGATGCGTATCTGGCCGAGCTACCGGCCGGGGCCCGCACTGCACTGAGCTACCTGGCCGTGCATGAGCCGCTGTCACGCGACGACCTTGCCGCACTCGCCGGCGAGGACGCCGTCGCACAGGCCGAAACAGCCGGTGCCGCAGAGCTATTCGGCCAGACGGTGTATGCCGGTCACCCGCTGTTCGTCGAGCGGATGGCCCAGGACGCCGACCCGGCCGACTCCAGGCGGTTGCGGACCGAGATCCTGGCCCAGCTCGCCGCCCAGCCCCACCGCCACCTCTGTGATCGCCTCGGCCGCGCGGCGCTCGCACTGGACAGCGACTGCCCCGAACCGGTCGATGACGTGGTGGCCGCGGCACAGCAGGCGCTGCGACTCGGCGATCTGACCCTCAGTGAACGTCTCGCCGGGGCGGCCCTGGCGCGCTCCGAACGCTTCGACGCGCGGCTCGCGCTCAGCTACGCGCTGGCCTGGCAGGGTCGCGGCCGGGAAGCGGATTCGGTGCTCGCCGACGTCGACGCCGCCGGGCTCACCGAGGACGAGGTGATGGCGTGGGCATTGCCGCGGGCAGCCAACCAATTCTGGATGCTGTCCGAACCCGAGCGCGCCACCGCGTTTCTGCAGAACATCCGCAAGCAGGTCAGCACGCCGGCGGCCAGGCTGACCCTGGAGGCATTGTCGGCGACCTTCGCGATGAACGCCGGCAATGTGGCGCGCGCACTCGAGATCGCGGCAGGCGTGCTGGCGGCCCCGGAGGCCGAGGACATGGCGGTGGCGTGGGCGGCCAGCGCCTCGGCGCTGTGCTCGGCACGGATGGGCCGCTTCCATCAGGTGGACGCACTGGTGAAGCGGGCCTTGGATGCCGAACATCCCGGCCTGCTGCGCTTCACCGTCGGCCTGGCGCAGACCACCACACTCCTGATGACCGGGCAGCCCGACGCCGCGCTCGACGCTGCCGGTGAGTTCACCGACTTCGCCGAGCTGGCCCAGCCGGGCCGCTCGATCGGGGAGGTCCTACTGGCGCAGGTGTTGATCGCGCAGGGCGATCCCACCGGCGCGGCGCGACTGCTCGGCCCGGCCGCGGCCACGCTGGAGCGCACCGGCTACTCGTGGGGCCCGCTGTCGCTGATGTACCTGACCACCGCGTTGGCCCAGCAAGGGGAGATCGCCGATTCGGCGAAGGCGCTGAGCCGGGCTGACGCCCGGCACGGCACCAAGTCGGCGTTGTTCGCCCCCGAGCTGGGGGTGGCACGGGCATGGCGGCTGGCCACCGTCGGCGACGGCACCCACGCCGCGATCGACGCGGCACGCGAGGCGGCCCGCGGCGCCGAGCGCAGCGGTCAGCTGGGCGTCGCAGTGTGGGCGTGGAACGAGGCGGCTCGGCTCGGCGATGCGCAGGCCGCCGGGGCGATCTCGAAGCTCGCGGAGACGGTGGACTGCGCGTTCACCCGGTGAGGTAGCGCCGCAACGTCCCGGTGACCGCGGTGATCTGGGCCAGCGCCACCCGTTCGTCGCGTTTGTGCGCCAGATTGGGGTCGCCCGGTCCGTAGTTCAGGGCGGGGATGCCCAGCGCGGCGAACCGGGCGACGTCGGTCCAGCCGAACTTCGCGCGCACCATCCCGTCGGCCGCCGCCACCAGCGCCGCCGCCGCGGGGTGACTCAGCCCGGGGAGCGCGCCGGCGGCCACATCGGTCTGTTCCAGGTGCACGTCGAGACCGTCGAACACCTCCCGCACGTGGGCCAGTGCATTCTCCGGCGAACGGTCCGGCGCGAACCGGAAGTTCACGGTCAGCTCGGCGGCGTCGGGGATGACGTTGCCTGCCACGCCGCCGTCGATCTTCACCGCGGACAGCCCTTCGCGGTACGTACAACCGTCGATGTCGACCACGCGGGCCTGGTAATGGAACAGCCGGTCAAGCACCGGGCCGAGCTTGTGAATCGCGTTGTCGCCCAACCAGGATCGCGCCGAGTGCGCCCGCGTTCCGGTCGCCGAGACGACCACCCGCAAGGTGCCCTGGCAGCCGGCCTCGATGTAACCCCCGGACGGTTCGCCCAGGATCGCGACGTCCGCGGTCAGCCAGTCCGGAAGCTCGCGCTGGATTCGGTTCAATCCGTTGGCGGAGGCTTCGATCTCTTCGCAGTCGTAGAAGATCAGGGTGATGTCGTGGGCCGGCTCGGCGATGGTGGCGGCCAGATGCAGGAACACCGCGTCACCGGACTTCATGTCCGAGGTGCCGCACCCGTACAGATGGTCGGCGTCGAACCGCGACGGCACGTTGTCGGCGATCGGGACGGTGTCGAGGTGACCGGCCAGCACCACCCGAGACGGAAGGCCGAAGTTGGTGCGGGCCAGCACCGCGTCGCCGTTGCGGATGATCTCGTAGCCGGACGTCTGCGCGCGCAGCGCGGATTCGACCTCGCCGGCGATGCGCGCCTCATCACGCGACACACTCGGGATGTCGACGAGCGCGGCGGTCAGCGCGATCGGGTCTGCGTGTAGATCCAGCACAATTGACCAGGCTAGCGGGTCGCCCTCTCCCCACGAGCAGACACAAACTCCCCGAATTCGCGGCGTGTCAGGGCGAGTTTGCGTCTGCTCGGCGCAGAAGTAGCCTCATTCATCGTGACTTCTGCTGCTGGCGTCGGATTGGCCACCATCACCGAGGACGGGACCGTCCTCGACACCTGGTTCCCGGACCCGGAACTGGGCGCCTACAGCCCGTCGGGCAGCACCCGGCTCTCCGTGGCCGAAGTGCCCGACGATCTGGCGGCCGCGACCGGCCCCGATGCGGCCCGCGGGGTGGAGACGATCGTGGTGCGCACGGTGATCGCGGATCTGAACGACAAGCCAGTCGACACCTATGACGCCTACCTGCGGCTGCACCTGCTGTCGCACCGGCTGGTCGAGCCGCACGGACTCAATCTCGACGGCATCTTCGGTGTGCTCACCAACGTGGTGTGGACCAACTTCGGGCCGTGCCAGATCGAGGGTTTCGAAGACGTGCGGCTGCGGCTGCGCAGCCGCGGTCACGTGGCGGTCTACGGCGTGGACAAGTTCCCGCGGATGGTCGACTATGTGCTGCCGACCGGGGTGCGGATCGCCGACGCCGACCGGGTGCGCCTCGGTGCGCACCTAGCGCCGGGCACCACCGTGATGCACGAAGGCTTCGTGAACTTCAACGCGGGCACGCTGGGCGCGTCGATGGTGGAGGGCCGCATCTCGGCGGGCGTGGTCGTCGACGACGGCTCCGACGTCGGGGGCGGCGCGTCGATCATGGGCACGCTGTCCGGCGGTGGCACGCAGGTGATCTCGGTGGGCAAGCGCTGCCTGCTGGGCGCTAACGCGGGCCTGGGCATTTCGCTGGGCGACGACTGCATCATCGAGGCCGGCCTATATGTGACGGCGGGCACCAAGGTCACCACCCCGGACGGGACGACGGTCAAGGCCCGGGAACTGTCCGGCGCGAACAACCTTCTGTTCCGCCGCAATTCGGTGACCGGCGCGGTCGAGGTCGTGGCTCGTGACGGTCAGGGCATCGCGCTGAACGCCGCGTTGCACGCGAATTAGGCGGAGGCGTTGCACGCGAATTAGGCGGAGGCGTTGCACGCGAATTAGGCGGAGGCGTTGCACGCGAATTAGGCGGAGGCGTTGCACGCCAACTAGCCCGGGTGTGAAAGACGACTGCTCGGGTATAGGAGCAGCGTGTTTCCGGATGACTTGCGGCAGCTGGCCGCGGCGCAGGGCGTGGCAACCTCCTATCGCAATGAACGACGGGAGCCGGTTGAGGTCGACGCCGATGTGGTGATCCGGGTTCTTGGGTTGCTCGACGTCGACGCAGCCACCGAGGCCGGCCGGCGCGCTGAATTGACCGCGCTTGCCGACCGCCGGCGCGCAGGGCGACTGGCCCCGACGATCGCCGTCCGGCTGAACGGCGCACCGCACTCGGTGCCCGGAGCCGACCTGCTCGTCGGTGAGGACGGCAGCCGCATCGCGGTGAATGACGAACTGCCCGGCGATCTGGCGCCGGGCTGGTACCGGCTGCACACCCGCGACGGCCAGCAAGTGACGCTGGTGGCCGCGCCTGCGCAGGTGCCGCAGACGCCGGACACGTGGGGCTGGATGCTGCAGCTGTACGCACTACGGTCGGCGCGGTCATGGGGCATCGGCGATTTCGGTGATCTGCGGGAGTTCCTGGAGTGGACGGTCGCCGAGCACCGTGCCGGCGCGGTGCTACTCAATCCGCTGCACGCACCCGGCCCGACGCATCCGGTGCAACCCTCGCCGTACACGCCGTCGAGCCGTCGGTTCTCCAACCCGTTGGCGCTGCGCATCGAGGACCTCGAGGCGTATCGGCGCGCCGACCCCGCCACCCGCACCGAGGTGGACTCGCTGCGCGTCTCGGCAAGCACCGAGCGCATCGACCACGACCTGGTGTGGGCAGCCAAACGTTCTGCGCTGGAAGCACTCTGGCGTAGCGCTGGTCGTCCGAGCTCACTCGACGGATCCCCGGCCACCGAGGGGTTGACCGACTGGGCGACCTACTGCGCGCTCGCCGAGCGCCATGGCGGACGGTGGAGCCGGTGGCCTGCCCCGCTGCGCGATGCCAAGGGGTCCGCGGTCCTGGCTGCCCGCCGGGAGTTGGCGTCGAGAGTCGAATTTCACGCCTGGGTGCAGCAGCAGTGCGCCGAGCAGTTGGCCGCGATACGGTCGGCCGGACGAACCGCAGGCATGGCCCTCGGCGTGCTGCACGACCTGCCGGTCGGGGTGGACGCCGACGGCGCGGACGCGTGGGCACTGGCCGATGCGCTCGCCGGGGGGGTGAGCGTCGGCGCGCCGCCGGACAACTTCACCCCTCGCGGCCAGGACTGGGGTCTCCCGCCGTGGCGCCCCGACCGCTTGGCCGCCACCGGATACGCGGCGTTGCGGGACATGTTGCGCGCCATCCTGTCTCATGCGGACGGTCTGCGCATCGACCATGTCGCCGGGCTGTGGCGGCTATGGTGGATCCCGCCCGGCGACACCCCGGACCGCGGCACCTACGTGCACTACGATGCTGACGTCATGCTCGCTGTTCTCGCCCTGGAGGCACACCGGGCCGGCGCGGTCGTCGTCGGTGAAGACCTGGGCACCGTCGAGCCGGAGGTCACCGAGGCGTTGGCCGACAACGGGATGCTTGGCTCGGCAGTCTCGTGGTTCACCCGAGACGAGGCCGACCCGGACCAGCCGCTGCTGCCGTCGGCGAAGTGGCCCGAACGCGCGGCGGCCAGCCTGTCAACCCACGACCTGCCCACCGCCGCAGGGTTTCTCCGCGGCGAGCATGTCCGCGCCCGCGCCGAATTGGGCTTGCTCGACGACGTCCCGGCCGAAGAAGCGAACGCCGCCAAGGAGCGCGCCGAATGGGTGGCCCTGCTCCGCGCCGAGGGACTGCTGGCCGACGGTGAACCCGACGAAGCATCGATCATCGTTGCGATGCACCGCTTTCTGGCGTCGACGCCCAGCCGGCTGAAGTTGATCTCGCCCTACGACGTCATCGGTGAGATCCGGCAGCCGAACCTGCCCGGCACGATCGACGAATACCCGAACTGGCGACTGCCGCTGGCCGAAACCCTCGAGCAGCTGCGCGCTGATCCGCGGGTTGCCGAGACTGCCGCGGCTTTCCGGCGCTGAAAGCCTAGGTGTTGGGCGCTATTTCGCCGATAGGATGCAGAACTCGTTGCCCTCGGGGTCGGCCAGCACCACCCAGCTCTGCTCGCCCTGGCCGATGTCAACGTGGCGCGCCCCGAGCCCGAGGACGCGGTCGACCTCGGCCTGCTGATCGTCGGGCGTGAAGTCGAAGTGGATGCGGTTCTTGACCACCTTGTCGTCAGGCACAGCCAGGAACAGCCAGTCGGGTCCCGCGCCGTCGGGTGCGCGCAGCGCCACATCGCCGTCCTCGGTCGGCTCGGCGGGCCAGCCGAGCACCGTCGACCACCACGCGGAGAGCCCATGAATGTCGTGGGCGTCGATGCAGACATCGCTGAACCGCAGCGTCATTTCATGAGCTCCTTCTTGACGACTTTGCCCATCGCGTTGCGCGGCAGCGATTCGACCAACCGCACTTCCCGGGGCCGTTTGTGCACCGAAAGCTGCTCGGCGACAAAGGTGATCAGGTCGTCGGGGTTGGCGTCGCCGACCACAAATGCGACGATCCGCTGACCGAGATCGGTGTCGGGTAGACCCACCACCGCGACCTCCTCGACGCCCGGATGACCGAGCAGCACCGTCTCGACCTCACCCGCGCCGACCCGGAAGCCGCCGGACTTGATCAGGTCAACCGACTCCCGCCCGACGATGCGGTGCATGCCGCCATC
The DNA here is from genome assembly GCA_021732005.1 of Mycobacterium sp. Lineage (GTDB taxonomy): Bacteria > Actinomycetota > Actinomycetes > Mycobacteriales > Mycobacteriaceae > Mycobacterium. The sequence goes on from JAKFVT010000023.1 coordinate 20,527, forward strand.
GTCGATCACGGCGGCGTCGCCGGTGCGGTACCACCCGTCGGCGTCGAACGCCTCTGCGGTGGCATCGGGCCGGTTGAGGTAGCCCTCGAACACCGTCGGGGCCTTGAGGTGAAGGCTCCCGATGGTCTCGCCGTCGTGCAGCGCGACCGAACCGTCCTCGTGTACCAGCCGGGTCTCGACCCCGTTGAGCGGCAAGCCAACCCAGCCGGGCCGTCGTTCACCGTCGGCGCGGGTGCTCAGCGTGATCAGCGACTCGGTGCTGCCGTACCGCTCGACGGGTGGCTGGCCGGTCAGTTCGGTCAGCCGGGTGAACACCGGCACCGGGAGCGGAGCACTTCCGGAAACCAGCAACCGGGCCGAGGCCAGCGCAGTGGCGGCGCCGGTGTCGGCGACCACCCGCGACCACACGGTCGGCACCCCGAAGTACAGGCTGCCGCCGGCGGCGGCGTAACCGGCCGGGGTCGGTTTCCCGGTGTGCACGAAGCGATTTCCCACGCGCAGCGACCCGAGCAGCCCGAGGATCAGACCGTGTACGTGGAACAGCGGCAACCCGTGTACGAGGGTGTCATCGGGGGTCCACTGCCAGGCCTGCACCAGCGCGTCGATCTGGGCCGCGATGGCGCGCCTGCTGATCAGCACACCTTTGGGCAGGCCCGTGGTGCCGGAGGTGTACATGACCATCGCGGTGCTCGATGGCGCCGGCTCGGCGTAGCGATGCCACGACCGCGCGTGCAGCCGCACCGGAACATGCGGCAGGCCAACGAGATCGGCGGGCAACTCCCCCAGCCAGGCCTGGGCGCCGGAGTCGGTGAGGATGTGCGCGCGTTCGGCGACCCCGACATCGGCGGGGACCGGAACGAACGGGACGCCGGCGATCAGGCAGCCGGTGATCGCGAGCACGGTGGTGGCGGTGGGGGTGGCCAGCACAGCGACCTGACGGGCACCGCCGATACGCTCGGCCACCGACGTGGCCGCCCCGACGAGATCACTTCGGGACAACACGGCACCGTCGATGCGCACCGCGTCGCCGATGTCGGCTCCGGCGGCGACGGTGGCCGGGTTCAAGGAGGCCAGCAGCACGCCGCCGAGGCTACCGAAGATACTGGCCTGGTGAAGCCCATCACCCAGCTCTCGTCCCGCGAGGTGTACCGCAACAACTGGATGACGGTTCGCGAGGACGCCGTCGAAAGACCGGACGGGTCGACCGGCATCTACGGGGTGGTCGACCGGCCGGACTACGCGGTGGTGATCGCCGTCGACGCCGATCGGGTGGCCCTGGTCGAGCAGTACCGCTACCCGATGGGCGCGCGCCGCTGGGAGTTCCCGATGGGCACCACACCCGACCAACCCGACATCGACCCGCGCGAGCTGGCGGCGCGCGAGCTTCGTGAGGAGACGGGCCTGACGGCCGGCTCGCTGACGCTATTGGGCCGCCTCGACGTCGCGCCGGGAATCATGAGCCAGCGCGGCTGGGTGTTCCTGGCCACCGACATCGTCGAGGGTGAGCCGGAGCGCGAGCACGAAGAGCAGGACATGCACTTCGCCTGGTTCGAGCGCAGCCGGTTCGAGGAGATGATCCGAACGGGTGAGATCACCGATGCCCAGTCGCTCGCGGCGTATGCACAACTGCTGCTCAAGGAGCGTTTCGAGTCCTAATCGTGACCGGCACGCGTGGGGCAGATGTGACAGGTGAGGTTTTCTGACGGCTACGCTGATAACTCGCAACGACGTTCCGAGGAGCCATGACCCGCCAAAGTTGGGGTGCCACGCTGGTGGCCGCGGCGACGATCTGCGCCGCGGGACTCGTGTCCCCCGCGTCGGCGCACGGTCAACCACTGGCCTGGAACGGGCGCTTCCAGATGACGACCTACGCCTCCCAGAAGGCCGGCACCAGCCCGGCCACCCGCCAGAAGGAGAACGACTTCGGCGCGGTGTTCACCCTGTCGACAGCCTGCTCAGGTGGCGCCTGTGTGGCCACCGTCGTCGACGGCCCCGCCCCGAGTAACCCGACGATCCCCCAGCCGACCCGCTACACCTGGAACGGTGCCGAGTGGGCCACCACCTACGACTGGGTCTGGGACTGCTTCCTCGGCGACGGCTACCAGAAGCAGTGGAGCCCGGCCACCTCGTGGGCGTTCTACACGCCGCAGCCCGACGGATCCCTGCGCGGCACGTGGCACACCGATATCGCGTCGGGACCCTGCCGCGGCAGCGTCGTCATGCCCGTCGCGGCAATCCCCGCCTGACCCTGGGCCCCATAGCCCGCACAATGGAGAACGTGACCGACACGGCGACCACGACGACGGCGGCGCGCAACCATGCGATGGACCTCTACCGGGTGGTCGCGCTGGTGTTGGTCGTCATCGGGCACTGGATCGCGGCGGCGCTGACCTATTCCGACGGCGGGTTCTGGCGGGACAACCCACTGGTCGACCTGCCGTGGACGCAGTGGCTGACGTGGATCTTCCAGGTCGTCCCGGTGTTCTTCGTCGTGGCCGGCTACGCCAGCGCGGTGTCGTGGACCCAGCGCGCCTCCGACGGCGGTGACGTTTCTTGTGGCGTGCAGGCGTGGCTGCGACGGCGACTGGTCCGGCCGCTTGGGCCGACCGCGGTCTACGTCGTGTTCGCCCTATTGGTCGTGGCGGTCCTCGGCCGGGTCGGGGTGGCGGGCGCGGAACTCGACTTCGGCGCCTGGGCGGTGGCCATGCACCTGTGGTTCCTGGGCATCTACGTAGTGGTGGTCGCGCTGACCCCGGTCGCGGTGGCCGCACACCGGCGGTGGGGCAAATGGGTGCCGTTCGCGATGACGCTCGCGGTCGCGGCGGTGGACGTGGCGACCATCGGCGCCCACCTGCCCTACGTCGGCTGGCTGAACTATCTGCTGGTCTGGGGGGTGCTGTACCAGCTCGGCATCGCCTGGCACGACGGCACACTGTGCCGGCGCGCGGCGATCGCGGTGGCCGTTCTGTCGGCGATCGTGCTGGCGCTGGCGGTCACCGTCGGGCCCTATCCGGTCAGCATGATCGGGGTCCCCGGCGCGGTGGTGAACAACACCGGACCGCCCAATCTGGCGCTGCTGGCGCTCGGCGGGGTGCAGGCCGGGGTCGCGCTGGCGGTGGCGCCCACGGTGAACCGGATGGTGAAATCCGTTCGTACGCAGCGTGTTCTGACCGTCGCCAACGACAACGTGATGGCTCTCTATCTGTGGCACATGGTCCCGGTGGTGATTGTGGCGGTCGCCGGGTATCCGACCGGGCTGCTGCCGCAACCGACCCTCGGCACCGCGGCCTGGTGGTGGTTCCGGCTGGAGTGGGTGGCGATCCTGGCGGTGGTGGCGGCGATCGAACTGCTGTTGTTGTGGTGGGGCCGCAGAGTGTTCTCGGCGCCGCTGCCCACGGTCGCAGTGGCCATCCCGTCCCGGCTCGGCGAAGTGTTGTTGTTCGCCGGCACGCTGACGATCGCGGTGACCATCTCGGTGTTCGCGACACTCGGATTCGCCCCCGGCGGCCGGTTCCCCGTCGCCATCAGCATCGCCTTCGCCCTCGGCGTACTGCTGGTCTCGCTGACGCCGGTCAGTAGGCGTCGAACCCGAGTTTGACCGCGAGCACCAGTCCCGCGACACCGATGAGGATGCGCAGCGGGGTGCCCGGAGCGCGCCGGACGACGACAGGTCCCAGCCGGGATCCGATCAGGCAGCCCGCACCCAGCGGGATGACCGCGAGCCAGTGCACCGGTGCGAGGAACGCGAACAGCACCGCCGCAACGGTGTTGGCCAATCCGAGCAGGATGTTCTTGGCGGCATTGGCGTGGGCGAGGCTGTCGGCTCCCGCGTTGAGCAGTAGCGCCAGGAACAGCACGCCCGCTGCGGCACCGAAATAGCCGCCGTACAGAGCGATTCCGAAGATCGCGACGCCCTCGGCCAGCACAACGCGTCGGCGCCGGTGCCCGGGATGAGGTGTGCCGCGGGGAGCGACGATCGCCACCGAGGCCAGGGCGAGCAAAATCGGAACCAGCTTCTCGAACGCGTCGGCCGGGGTGGTCAGCAGCAGCACCGCGCCGGCGGCCCCGCCGGCGATGGTCACCGGCGCCATCCGGGCGATGAAGCGTCCTTGTCCGACCAGTTCGGGCCGGGATCCCCACGCCGAGCCGATGCCGTTGAACACGAGGGCGACCGTGTTGGTCACATTCGCCGTCACCGGCGGCAGCCCGATCGCCAGCAGGGCCGGGTAGGTGGCCACCGAGGCCAACCCGGCGATGCTGCCCGTCAATCCACCGAGCACACCGGCGATCAGCAAGGTGACGGCGTCGGTTGCGCTCAGGTGCGAATCCTTGTCTAGCGATGGGTCAGAGCTCGCAGAAAGAACATCAGGTTGGCCGGGCGTTCGGCAAGTCGGCGCACGAAGTACCCGTACCACTGCGTGCCGAACGGGACGTACACCCGAACCTGGCTGCCCTCCGCCGCCAGGCGGCGCTGCTCGTCGTCCCGGATGCCGTAGAGCATCTGGTATTCGAAACGGTCTGTAGCCCGGCCGAATTCGTTCGCCATCTCGGCGGCGGCCGCGATGACCGCGGGATCATGCGAGGCGACCATGGGATATCCGTTGCCGGCCATCAGTGTGCGCAGACAGCGCAGGTAGGACCCGGTGACCTCGGCGGCATCGCGGTAGGCCACCGACGCCGGTTCGTCGTAGGCGCCCTTGCACAGCCGGATCCGGGCCCCGGTTGCCGCGAACTCGGCGCAGTCGGCCTCGCTGCGTTTGAGGTAGGCCTGCAGAACGGTTCCCAGCCAGTCGAATTCGGTGCGCAGCTCGCGCACGATCGACAGCGTCGAGTCGGTGGTGGTGTGATCCTCGGCGTCGACGGTGACCCATGCGCCGACCTGCTGTGCCCGCTGGCAGATGGTATGGGCGTTCTCGAAGGCGATCTTGTCGCCGTCTTTTGGCAGCGCCTGGCCGAGCGCGGACAGTTTGAGCGACACCTCCAGCGGGCGGACGATTGCCGCATTTTCGGCCCGGGCGCCGAGCGCGTCCAGCAGCCGGAGATAGGCCTTGACGGTGGCCTCGGCCGCGTCGCCATCGGTGACGTCCTCACCGAGGTAGTCGATGCTGACCATTCGTCTGGAATCACGCAGCGCGCAGACCGCGGTCAGTGCGGCGTCTGTGTTCTCCCCCGGTACGAACCGGCCGACCACGTCACGCGCGATCGGCAGGTGTTCGGCGCTGTGCCGCAACCGATTCGAGCGGCTGGCGGCCAGGATGGCCGGGCGAGCAATTCGGTTGAAGGCACTCATCACTCGACCGCCATGTGCGGGTAGGTGTGATCGATGGGCGGGACGAACGTCTCCTTGATGGACCGCGCCGACGTCCAGCGCAGCAGGTTGAGCGGTGAGCCCGCTTTGTCGTTGGTGCCCGATGCCCGTGATCCGCCGAACGGCTGTTGCCCGACGACGGCACCGGTCGGCTTGTCGTTGACGTAGAAATTGCCTGCGGCGAACCGCAGTCGCTCGGCCGCGGTCTGGACGGCGGCGCGGTCGTCGGCGATCACAGCCCCGGTCAACGCATACTTCGACCCGCCGTCGACGGCGTCGAGAACCGCGTCGAACTCGTTGTCGGGGTAGACGTGGACGGCCAGGATCGGCCCGAAGTACTCGGTCGAAAACGCTTCGTCCGAGGGATCGTCGGACAGCAGAACGGCGGGACGCACGAAATACCCTTCGCTGTCGTCACATTCACCGCCGACGGCAACGGTGACACCGGGCGCGCTCTTCGCTCTTTCCAACGCGCGAGCGTTCTTCGCGAATGCGCGGGCGTCGATGACGGCCCCGCCGTAGTTCGACAGGTCGGTGACGTCGCCGTAGGTCAGTGCCTCGGTGGCGCCGAGGAAGTCGTCGCCCATGGTCTGCCACACGGAGCGCGGGATGAAGGCCCGCGAGGCGGCCGAGCACTTCTGGCCCTGATAGTCGAACGCCCCGCGAATCAGCGCGGTGCGCAACACATCCGGATCGGCCGAGCTGTGCGCGACGATGAAGTCCTTACCGCCGGTCTCGCCCACCAGCCGCGGGTAGCTGTCGTAGTCGGCGATGCGGGTGCCGACCTCACGCCACAGGTGCTGGAACGTGGCGGTCGATCCGGTGAAGTGGATACCGGACAGCCGCCGGTCGGCCAGCACGACGTCGGACACCGCGAGCCCGTCGCCGGCCACCAGGTTGATCACCCCCGGCGGCAGGCCGGCGGCTTCGAGCAACTGCATCGTCAGATACGCCGCGAAGGTCTGGGTGATCGACGGCTTCCACACCACGGTGTTGCCCATCAGCGCCGGCGCCGTCGGCAGGTTGGCGGCGATGGCGGTGAAGTTGAACGGGGTGACGGCGTAGACGAAGCCGTCCAGGGGGCGGTAGTCGGTGCGGTTCCACACACCCGGACCGCTGATCGGCTGCTGGGCCAGGATCTGCCGAGCGAAGGCCACGTTGAAGCGCCAGAAGTCGACCAGCTCGCATGGCGCATCGATCTCGGCTTGGTAGGCGGTCTTGGACTGGCCCAGCATGGTGGCCGCGGCGATCTTCTCCCGCCACGGGCCGGCCAGCAGGTCGGCGGCGCGCAGGAACACCGCGGCCCGTTCGTCGAATGGAGTGGCGGCCCAGTCGTGTTTGGCGGCCATCGCAGCATCGACCGCAACGGTGGCATCGGCGGCCGTGCCGTTGGCCAAAGTGCCCAGCCGGGCGCTGTGCCGGTGCGGTTGGACCACGTCGATGCGATCGCCATCGCCGAGGCGGTGAACGCCGCCGATCACGTGCGGCAGGTCGACGGGGTTGGTGGACAAGTCGTGCAGGGCCGCGGTGAGGCGGTTCCGTTCGACAGATCCTGGCGCGTAGTCGTGAACCGGCTCGTTGGCCGGCGCGGGAACATCGGTGCGGGCGTCCATGCCCTTCAGGATGGCGTCCGACGCCTCCCGAACTGTTGGCTGATCCGCCAAGAATGAAGCAATCTGCTAGTAGCATCGGACAACATGCGGGAAGCCGGCGTCAGCCTGGGTCAGCTGGTGTTGGCCCTGGATGCGACGTTGGTGCGGCTCGTCGAAGCACCGCGGGGGCTGGACCGGCCGGTCCGTTCGGCGGCATTGATCGACTCTGACGACGTGCGGTTGGGCTTGGCGGTCAGCGCCGGCTCGGCGGACGTGTTCTTCCTTCTCGGCATCTCCGACACCGACGCCATCCGATGGCTGGACCGGCAGGTCGCCGCGCACGGCTCCCCCGCGGCGATCTTCGTCAAGGAGCCGTCCGACAGCGTCGTCGCCCGGGCGGTCGCCGCCGGTGCCGCTGTCGTCGCCGTCGACCCGAAAGCCCGCTGGGAACGGCTGTACCGCCTGGTCAACCACGTATTCGAGCACCGCCGCACCGACTCGCTCACCGATTCGGGTACCGACCTGTTCGCGCTGGCCCAGTCGATCGCGGATCGCACCCACGGCATGGTCAGCATCGAGGACGCGCAGTCGCACGTGCTGGCCTATTCGGCATCCAACGACGAGGCCGACGAGCTGCGGCGACTGTCCATCCTGGGCCGAGCCGGGCCGCCGGAACACCTGCGGTGGATCGCCCAGTGGGGCATCTTCGACCGGTTGCGCGCCGGGGCAAACGTGGTGGCGGTCGACGAGCGGCCCGAGCTGGGCCTGCGGCCGCGGCTGGCGATCGGCATCCATCGCCAGGACGGACCGCCGGTATTCGAGGGCACCATCTGGGTGCAGCAGGGCACCCGGCCGCTGGCGGACGACGCCGACGAGGTGTTGCGCGGCGCGGCGGTCTTGGCCGCTCGGATCATGGCGCGACTGGCCGCACGGCCGTCGGCGCATCTGTTGGCCGTGCAGCAACTGCTCGGACTGGCCGACCCCGACGGGGTGGACCTGGCCGGGGCGGCCCGGGAACTGCGCATCCCCCTCGACGGCCGCGCCGCGGTCATCGGCTTCGTCACCACCGGCGCCGACTCTCGGCTGCCCGACGTTCTGGCATTGAGCGCCAGCGCTTTCCGCCCCGACGCGCAGGTGGCCGCCGGCGGATCGCGGGTCTACGTCGTCCTGCCGGACTCCGGGCGCACCGCCGCGGTGGTGTCCTGGATCCGCGGCACCATCGGCACGCTGCACACCGAGCTCGGGCTGGATCTGCACGCGGTGATCGCCGCCCCGATCGCCGGGCTGGCCGCCGTCGCCGGCGCGCGCCGCGAGATCGACCGCGTCTTCGACAGCGCCCAACGCCACCCGGTGTTCGGCAAGGTGACCACGCTGGCCGAGGCGCGCACCACCGTCCTGCTCGACGAGATCGTCACGCTGGTGGCCGCCGACGAGCGGCTGATCGACCCGCGGGTGCGCGCCCTGCGGGAGGCCGACCCAACGCTGGCCGAGACGCTGCGCGTCTATCTGGACTGCTTCGGCGATGTGGCGGCGGCCGCGGCGGCCCTGAATGTCCACCCGAATACGGTTCGCTATCGGGCGCGCCGCCTCGAGCAGGCACTTTCCACTTCGCTGAGCGATCCCGACGTCCGGCTACTACTGTCATTGAGCCTGCGGGCAACCGCTTGATCAGAGCAGTCAAGCAGCCGCGCCGCATTCAGCGAGAAATTTTTTGACGAACCTGGTAACACTGTTGCATCTGTTGCCGATGAGGCTTTTGTCATGACTGGCTGTGAGGCTCGTCACGACGCCAGAAACCTCGGTGAACCGGGCCCCCCGATCACCGTCGAACCACTGAGCACAAGGGGTCAGGATGAAATACATGGGTCGAGTGCTGGTGGCGATGATCGCCGCCTTCGCGGCACTCTTCGTCGGGACGGGCACGTCGCACGCAGGTTTGGACAATGAGCTGAGTCTGGTCGACGGCGGTGGCCGGACGATGACGGTGCAGCAGTGGGACACCTTCCTCAATGGGGTGTTCCCGTTGGACCGCAACCGGCTGACTCGGGAGTGGTTCCACTCCGGCAAGG
>JAKFVT010000054.1 GCA_021732005.1 Mycobacterium sp.
ACTCGACGACGATGTCGACGCCGAGGTCGCCCCACGGCAGCTCAGCCGGGCCGGCCTTGACCTCGAGTGCCTTGATCTTGGTGTCGCCGACGACGATGGTGTCCTCACCCTCGAGGCTCACGTCGTAAGGCAACCGGCCCAGGATCGAGTCGAATTTCAGCAGGTGCGCGAGCGCCGCGTTGTCGGTCAGATCGTTGACCGCGATGATCTCGATGTCCGCGTTCTTGCCCTGCGCCTTCTGCGCATCAAGAGCCCGAAAGAAATTACGCCCGATACGACCGAAGCCGTTAACGCCAACCCGGATGGTCACGTTGTCTCCTCTAGTAGCTTCTCAGTACCCGCCCAGCCTAGTGGCCTGCTCACCGGCATGCGCGACCGCCTGGAACCTCAGGAGATCTGGGGCCCGCTCTGGTCGGCGCGCGGCGAGCCGGTCCACCGCTCCCGGATCGCCGGCAACGTCCCGTCCTCCTCGAGAGCGGCCTGCGCGACGTTGATCCGGCCCAGCAATGCGGTGTCGGTGGTCGGTACCGCGATCGCGATCTTCTCGGTGGTGATGCCGCGCTGAACGACGGCCACTCCCGGCGTCGTCTCGGCCAGCCGGGTCAGCACCTGGTCGAGTTTCATGAACGCATCACAGCGCCCGGTGGACAGATCCCGCAGCGCGGTGCGAATGCTGCCGTAGTCGTAGACCCGGACCCGCGCGACCTTGCCGTCGGCCAGCAGCCGGTTGGCGATCGGCTGGCTGGTGTTGCCCTGCTGCACGCCGAGGGTCAGCCCGTCGAGATCGTCGAGCGATGTGACGTCGGGCAGCCGGGTGGCGTCGACAGCGAGCGCCTGACCGGAGATCAGGTACGGGTCGCAGAACGCGGCCTTCAGCGCGCGGGATCCGGTGATCGTGGTGCCGGAGGCGACGCAGTCGAACTCGCCGGAGTCCAGCGCGTCGAAGATGCCGTTGAAGTCGCGTCCCTGGTAGCGGATGAACTCCACCGACGCGCCGAGCCGCTCGCCGATGGCGGCCATGAGTTCGACGTCCAGGCCGGAGCCTGTCGGCCCGGCGTCGTTGAACGGGGGGTCGGGCAATGCCGCCCCGACGCGCAACACCTCGGCCATGGCATGAACGCTAGCCCCTGGTCTGGCGCCCCCACCGGTGCTCGCCGCCGAGAAACGCCGCCCAGCCCAGCACCGCCCCGGCGTGCAGCAGCAGCGTGAACGTCACCGGTTCGATCACCAGGGCCGCGGCCGCCGCGGGCAGGCTGCCCCGACCGGGGTCACCCACCCAGCGGCGGTAGCGGCGCAGCGCCCACACGCCGAATGCCATGTCGATCGCGAGCTTGCCTGCGATCACCACCAGCACCGGCGCCAACACCGCGACGTGCCGGGTCGCCAGGAAGTAGATCAGCAGCCCGAACGCGGTCAGCCCGTACAGCGGCGCCACCGTGTCGATCGCCTTGACCGGCAACATCACGGTGCCCAGCCGGCCGAACCGGGGATCGCCGACCATGCCGCGATACCACCAGTGGGTCTGCAGGAAACCGCCGAACCACCGGCGGCGCTGCCGCAGGAACGCCCGGACCGACGCCGGCGCCTCGGTATGCGCCTGCGCGTCGCCCAGAACCCGAAATCGCCAGTCCAGGTGGTGTTCTCCCGCGTAGCGGCGCATGCGGGCGACCAACTCGTAGTCCTCGACCAGGCAGGCGTCGTCGAATCCGCCGACGGCCATGACGGCGTCGCGGCGGAATCCGGCGAACGCACCGGAGATCAGCTGTAGGCAGTCCACCCGCATCCAGGCGTAGCGGCCCAGGAAATTGCGGATGTATTCATAGGTCTGGAACCACTGCATCGCCCGGCCCAGCGCGGTGGGCGGGCAGCGCGGAGTGACCACTCCGGTGCAGGCGACCAATGCGGGCTCGCGTGAAAACGCTTGCCGCACAGCACCGATCGCGGTGGCCGCGGGCACGGTGTCGGCGTCGACGGTCAGGACCACATCGGCATCGGTGCGCAGCAGGGCAGCATTGAGCGCGGCCGACTTGCCGCCGTGCGGCAACCGCAGCCAGCGCAGCGTGGTGGTCCCCACCTGCACCGGCGCGCCTTCCTGGCCGACCGGCAGCATCGCGAAACCATATTCGGCACAGAGCCTTTCGGCGGTCGTATCGGTCGAACCGTCGTCGGCGATCAGGATCTCGTCGGGCGGGTCGGACTGGGCAAGCAGTGCGGCCAGGGTGTCCGGCAGCACGGTGGCCTCGTTGCGGGCGGCGATGATGACCGTCACCGTCGTGTCGGTGGCGAGCGCGGCGGCCGCGGCGGGGGCGCCGATCCGCCGGATCTGCCATCCGGTGAACACCTGCAACGCGGCGTCGTAACCGAGGTAGGCCAGCCCGACCGACCAGGCCAGCGCGCCGCCGCGACCGAACGCCAGCAGGAAAAGCGTGACCCACAGGGCGAACACCGCGACGTGAATGAGAATGCTGACGGCGGGGGTCCCCGGCCGGGCAAGCCGCGCCGACGCGCGGGCCAGCGCGGGGGTCAGTGAATCAGTCAACGGTTCGATGATAGAAGAACGGCGTTGCGCCCAAGTCGGTTCGAATGCCCGCCCCGCTCGAATGCCGCCCCGCCATTACCCTGTGGTGGTGGCAAGTGTGTTGTCGGTCAATCTGGCCCGCGTCCGCGCGAATCCCGACAAGCCGGCGAGGCGCACCGGTATCGACAAGGCGGCGACGGCCGACGCGGTGCTGGTCCGCGCGCCGGGGCCGATGCGCGGCGGCCTGGGCAGCGGTCTGGTCGGGGACACGATCGGCAACCAGAAGCTGCACGGAGGCGACGACCAAGCCGTCTACGTCTACGCCCGCGAAGACCTCGACGAGTGGGCTGCCCGCCTCGAACGCCCGCTGACCGACGGGATGTTCGGCGAGAACCTCACCACCTCCGGCGTCGACGTCACAGGAGCGCTCATCGGCGAACGCTGGCGGGTGGGCACCGGCGGTCTGCTGCTCGAAGTCTCGGCGCCCCGCACCCCATGCCGCACGTTCTCGGCGTTCCTCGACATCGCCGGCTGGATCAAGACGTTCACCGACGCCGGCAAGCCCGGGGCCTACCTCCGGGTGATCTCCCCCGGCACCGTGCGCGCGGGAGACGAGGTCGTCGTCGAGGACAAGCCCGATCACGAGGTGACGATTGCCCTGGTGTTCCGCGCCCGGATGACAGACCCCAGCCTGCTCCCCCGGCTGCGGGCCGCCGACGCGCTGTCCGACGAACTCAAGGCCTACGTAGCTGAACGAGTGGCCAAGTCGATCTAAGCGTCTTCCAGCAAGTCGGGCGTCACAGCCGACTCGGTGTCCGGGATACCGTCCTGCTTGGCTTTGCGATCCGCCATCGACAACAGCCGCCGAATACGCCCGGCCACAGCATCTTTGGTCATCGGCGGGTCGGCGAGCCGGCCCAGCTCCTCCAGCGATGCCTGCCGGTGTTCGACCCGAAGCTTGCCCGCCGCGGCCAGGTGGTCGGGCACCGTGTCGGCGAGGATCTCCAACGCACGCTCCACGCGGGCCGCGGCGGCGACCGCGGCTCGGGCCGAGCGGCGCAGGTTCGCATCGTCGAAATTGGCCAGCCGGTTCGCGGTGGCGCGCACCTCGCGGCGCATCCGCCGTTCCTCCCAGGTGAGCCGAGTGTCCTGAGCGCCCATCCGGGTCAGCAGCGCACCGATGGCCTCGCCGTCGCGCACCACGACCCGATCGGTGCCCCGCACCTCGCGCGCCTTCGCGCTGACCCCGAGCCGCCGGGCCGCACCCACCAGTGCCAGCGCGGCTTCCGGTCCGGGACAACTGACTTCGAGCGCTGAGGACCGCCCCGGCTCGGTCAGCGATCCGTGCGCGAGGAACGCACCCCGCCACGCCGCCTCGGCGTCACCGACGCTGCCGCCGACCACCTGAGCGGGCAGCCCGCGCACCGGCCGGCCGCGCATGTCCAGCAGGCCGGTCTGACGAGCCAGCGCCTCACCGTCCTTGGCGACCCGCACGAGATACCGGGTGCTCTTGCGGATGCCGCTGGCCGACAGCACGTGCACCACCGCGTTGTAGCCGTACAGGTCGTAGATGTCCTTGCGCAGCCGCCGGGCGATGATGCCCAGGTCCACCTCGGCTTCGACCACGACTCGGCCCGACACGATGTGCAGGCCACCGGCGAATCGCAACAGCGAGGCCACCTCGGCCCGGCGTGCACTCACAGAATTGACGGCCAGCCGGCTGAGTTCGTCCTTCACCTCGGCAGTCATCGCCACAGGTCGTCACCTCTCGGTCCGTTGCCAGTCGGGTCCTGCACCCCGTCCCCCTGTCGCCCTCCGCCGGCCTGCACGGATGCAGCAGGTGGAGGGGAAGGCGGCGCGGTCACCGAATTTCGGGTGCGCACACCGTCAAGCGCTGCAGCCAGCTTGGCCGGGTCATGTAAAGGTGTACCAGGTCTGGTCACGTCGGCAAACTGAACTGAAGCTTCCAGCAGGCTTGCGGTACGCCGCAGTTGGTCACGCTCCCGGTCAGACGGGACGCGGGTGGCGTCGACCACGATCTCATGGACCGAGAAGCCCGGCGCATGCTGAGCGAGAACGTGCAGATGCCGTTCGGCGGAGAAGCCGGCCGTCTCCCCCGGCTCGGCCGCCAGGTTCAGCACCAGCGCGCGGCGGGCGGTGGTCGCCTTCAGCGCGGCGGCCAGCTCCGGCACCAGCACGTGCGGGATCACACTGGTGAACCAGGAGCCCGGTCCGAGCACCACCAGATCGGCGTGCATGATCGCGTCGACAGCCTGGCGGGTGGCCGGCGGGTCGCCCGGCAGCAGACGCACCCGGCGGACCTTGCCCGGCGTCGTCGCGACGGCCACCTGACCGCGGATCACCCGGCTCATCCGGGGATCGCCTTCCAGTCCGGCGACGTCGGCCTCGATCTGCAGCGCGATCGGGCACATCGGCAGCACCCGGCCCTTGACGCCGAGGATGCGGCCCAACTCGTCGAGCGCGGCCACCGGATCGGCCAGCAACTCGTTGAGGCCGGCCAGCATCAGGTTGCCGATCGGATGTCCGGCCAGAGCGCCGCTGCCACCGAACCGGTGCTGGATTATGGTGGCCCACAACCGGCCGTGCGGACTGTCGGATGCCAACGCCGCCAACGCCATTCGCAGATCGCCGGGCGGGATGATGTCGAGCTCGCTGCGCAACCGTCCGGAGGAACCACCGTCGTCGGCGACGGTGACCACCGCGGTGACGTGCGGCGTGAGCCGGCGTGCGGCGGACAGCGTCGCGTACAGACCGTGGCCACCGCCGAGGGCGACGATGCGTGTCATTCGCGACCCAGATCGCGGTGCAGGACGCGAACAGTCAGGTGCTCGTGGTTCTCCAGCAACCCGGCGAGAGCCTCGGCCATGGCGACACTGCGGTGCTTTCCGCCGGTGCAGCCGATGGCCACGGTCATGTAGCGCTTCCCCTCCCGGCTGTAGCCGTCGACGACCAGCCTCAGCAGCTGATGGTAGGTCTGCAGGAACTCTGCGGCGCCGGGTTGGCCAAGGACGTAATCCCGGACCGCCGGGTGCTGCCCCGAATGCGGCCGCAGCTCGTCCACCCAGTGCGGGTTGGGCAGGAAGCGGACGTCCATCACCATGTCGGAGTCCATCGGCAGGCCGTACTTGAATCCGAACGACTCGACCGTGACGCTGGTCTGCGCGACGGTCTGGCCCGCGAAGGCCCGTTCGATGCTCTCGCGTAGGCCGTGCACCGAGAGGGTCGAGGTGTCGATGACCAGATCCGCCGACGCCCGCACCGGGGCCAGCATGGCCCGCTCGGCGGCAATGCCTTCGGCCAACGTCTGGTTGCCCTGCAGCGGATGACTGCGCCGGTTGCTCTCGTAGCGGCGGACCAGGATGTCGTCGGAGGCCTCCATGAACAACACCCGCGGATGGATGCCGCGGGTCACCAGCTCGTTGCGTACCCAGTCCAGATCCCCGGTGAACCCTCGGGACCGGACGTCCATCACCACCGCCAGCTGGGTGATCCGCGAGCCGGCCGTCAGGCCGAAGTCCACCATCCGGGCGATCAGTTCGGGCGGCAGATTGTCGGCGACGTACCAGCCCAGGTCCTCGAGCACCTTGGCCGCGGTCCCCCGGCCCGCCCCGGACAGGCCCGTCACCAACACCACGTCGATACCTGAATCCTCGCCGGTGTGGCCGGTATGCATCTCTTCGCCTGTGCTGTGATCTGTCATCGGGTCGCCTGTTCAGCAGACTGATCTTTGCCGACCGGCTCTTCCGGTGCAGCCGATACCGGTGAATCCACTGTCACGCCTAGCGCTTCCAGGACCGCGGCGGCGGTCGCGGTGCCGATGCCCGGCACCGTGGTGATCTCCTCGACACTGGCCTGACGCAGTCGGGCCAGCGACCCGAAGTGGCTCACCAGCGCCTTGCGCCGGATCTCTCCGAGCCCCGGTACCGAATCCAGCGCCGACGCCGTCATCCGCTTGGAGCGCTTACTGCGGTGGTATGCGATGGCGAAGCGGTGGGCTTCGTCGCGAACCCGCTGCAGCAGATAGAGCCCTTCACTATTCCTCGGCAGAATGAGCGGTTCCGCTTCGGCCGGCACCCACACCTCCTCGAGGCGCTTGGCCAGACCGATCACCGCGACATCGGCGACGCCGAGGTCGTCGAGCACTGCTTGGGCGGCGTTCACCTGGGGAGCACCCCCGTCGACGACGTACAGGTTCGGCGGGTACGCGAACTTGCGCGACTTGCCCTCCGGGGCCAACTCGTCGAGCGGCTGCTGCTGGTCATGGACGTGACGGGCGAACCGCCGCCGCGTCACCTCGGCGATCGAGGCGACGTCGTCGGAACGGCCCTCGCCCGCGGCCTCCCGGATGGCGAAGTGCCGGTAGTCCGACTTGCGCGGCAGACCGTCCTCGAACACCACCATGGAGGCCACCACATCGGTGCCCTGCACATGGCTGATGTCGACGCACTCGATGCGCAGCGGCGCATCGGCCAGCCCGAGCGATTCCTGAATATTCTGCAGCGCAGCAGATCTGGCGGTGAAGTCGCCGGCCCGCTTGAGCTTGTGCTGCTGCAAGGCCTCTTTCGCGTTGCGGTGCACCGTATCGGCCAGCGCCTTCTTGTCGCCGCGCCGCGGCACCCGCAGTGCGACCCGCGACCCGCGCAACCCGGACAGCCAGTCGGCCAGCTCATCGGCGTTCGGTGGCAGGCACGGCACCAGCACTTCGCGCGGCACGGGATTGGTGGATTCGTCTGCGGCGCCATCTAATTCGGCCTGGTCACCGTAGAACTGGGTGAGGAACTGCTCGACCAACCGGCCTTCGGCCGATTCGCCAGGGTCCGAGGGCTTTTCGACGACCCAACCGCGCTGGCCACGCACCCGCCCGCCCCGCACGTGGAAGACCTGGACGGCGGCCTCCAGATCATCGTCGGCGAACGCGACGACGTCGGCGTCGGTACCGTCCCCGAACACCACGGCCTGCTTCTCCAGCGCCCGCTTGAGCGCCGCGATGTCGTCGCGCAACCGGGCGGCCCGCTCGAAGTTCAATTCGGCGGACGCCGCGTTCATCTCCAATTCGAGTTCGCGGGCGAAGCGGTCGGTCTTGCCGGACAGGAAGTCGCAGAAATCCAGAACGATCTTGCGGTGTTCCTCGGCGCTGACCCTTCCGACGCACGGCGCCGAACACTTGTCGATGTAGCCCAGCAGGCACGGACGCTCGATCTGGCTGTGCCGCTTGAAGACTCCGGCCGAACAGGTGCGCGCGGGAAAGACCCGGGTGAGCAGATCCAGGGTTTCGCGGATGGCCCACGCATGCGAATACGGGCCGAAATAGCGCACGCCCTTGCGGCGCGGACCGCGGTAGACCGACAGCCGCGGATACTCCTCGTTGAGGGTGACGGCCAGCACCGGGTAGGACTTGTCGTCGCGGTACCGGACGTTGAACCGCGGATCGAACTCCTTGATCCAGTTGTATTCCAGCTGCAGTGCTTCGACCTCGGTGTTGACCACCGTCCACTCGACCTTGGCCGCGGTGGTCACCATCTGGCGGGTGCGCGGATGCAGGGCGGAGATGTCCTGGAAGTATGACGTCAGCCGGGGCCTCAGGCTTTTGGCCTTGCCGACGTAGATGACCCGGCCATGCGGATCTCGGAATCGGTAAACACCCGGTTCCACCGGAATGGACCCGGGCGCCGGGCGGTACGTCGACGGGTCGGGCACGTCCACAAGGTTAGTCCGAGCGCCGACAGGCACTACCGTCGTGGGCGTGCCAGCAGCGCGCATCACTCGTCTCACCGAGTCGGACTGGGAACAGTTCGCCGAGCTGAGGCTGCGCGCGCTCACCGAGACGTTCGGAGCGACCGACAAGCAGTACCTCGTCGAGGCCCGGTTCACCGCGACCGAATGGCGCCGGCGACTGCGCGACCACGCGCAGTTCGTGGCAATGCGGGAGGGCAGGCCGGTCGGCATGGTCGCCGCCTATCAGGAGAGCGCTCAGGCGGCGTACGTGTACTCCCTGTGGCTCGAGCCGGCGGCGCGCGGGCACGGGCTGGCCCGCAGACTGGTGGCCGCCGCGGTGGACTGGGCCCGCAGGCGCGGGGTACGCACCGCGACTCTGCGGGTGGCACCGGACAACACCCCCGCGCGAACGGTCTACGCAAGCCTGGGGTTCACCGAGGTGCCGAATTGTGGCGCCACAGGCGAAGTGGTGATGAGACTCACGATCCCGTGAGATCGGGCCGGTACTTGGCGAGCTGCGTCCGGAGGGTGTCCATCGCGTGGACGGCCCGTTCGCCGTCTATCGCCTGGATGGCCAGCACCGCGGTGTATTCGTAGTCCTCCAGGTCGACCCGGGCCCACCGGGAGCCCGGCGGGAACGACACCCCCACCACGTCACTCCACGGGATCACCCGCTCGAGGAGGATGTTGCGGACACCGAGCCCGGCTGGTCCGATCCGCAGTCGCGGCGTGGCAAGCAGCAGGATCGCGGCGGCCAGGATCACCCCGAGCACGCCCATCGCCACCTGATCGGCGGTCTGCAGGATCGCCCCGGTGTAGCGGATCTTCAGCAGTAAACCGACGACGATCCCGGAGGTCGCGACCACGAACGCGGCGGCGTACGCGACATACGGCGTCAGGCGCGGCCGCAGCACGACATCCCAGCGGCTGGTGGTCTCGGTCATGCCCCGCGGAGATGGCGCAGCGTCAACGCGGTCGACAACGCGGCGGCGGCGGCCTGGGCGCCCTTGTCCTCGGCGGAATCCGGCAGACCGGCGCGGTCGAGCGCCTGCTCCTCGGTGTTGACGGTCAGCACCCCGTTCGCCACCGGCGTCGACTCGTCCAGCGAAACCCGGGTCAGGCCCTGGGTGACGGCATCGCAGACGTAATCGAAATGTGGTGTCTGCCCACGGATCACGACACCCAGCGCGACGACGGCGTCATGGGTGCGCGCGAGTTCCTGTGCGACGACCGGGATTTCGATGGCCCCCAGCACGCGGACGACGGTCGGGTCGGCCACGCCGGAGTCGTCGGCCACCCGGCGCGCACCGTCCAGCAGCGCGTTGCAGATCTTCGAGTGCCAAGTGCTGGCCACGATGGCCAGCGACAACTCGGAGGCGTCCATCTCCGGAAGTTCCGGGACGCCGGCGCCTCCGCTCATTCACTCGCTCCGCAAGCGTCGCTCGTGGCGCTCACTACAGGGCCCCGCCCAAGTCACCGGGAACGACCTGGTCGTAGTCGTCGAGGCCGGTCAGGTCATGACCCATGCGGTCGCGCTTGGTCATCAGGTAGCGGATGTTCTCGGCGTTGGCCCGCACCGGCAGCGGCACCCGCTCGATGATGTGCAGCCCGTAGCCGTCCAGGCCGACCCGCTTGGCCGGGTTGTTGGTCAGCAGCCGCATCGAGCGCACACCGAGATCCACCAGGATCTGTGCGCCGATCCCGTAGTCGCGTGCGTCGGCGGGCAGGCCGAGCTCGAGGTTGGCGTCGACGGTGTCGGCGCCGGCGTCCTGCAGCTGGTAGGCCTGCAGCTTGTGCATCAGGCCGATGCCGCGGCCCTCGTGGCCGCGCATGTAGAGCACGATCCCGCGACCCTCGCGCGCGACCATCGCCAGCGCGGCGTCCAGCTGGGGGCCGCAATCGCAGCGCCGCGAACCGAACACGTCACCGGTCAGGCAT
The DNA here is from genome assembly GCA_021732005.1 of Mycobacterium sp. Classification (GTDB taxonomy): domain Bacteria; phylum Actinomycetota; class Actinomycetes; order Mycobacteriales; family Mycobacteriaceae; genus Mycobacterium. Next base: position 10,193 of record JAKFVT010000054.1, read on the forward strand.
TCGGAGTGGACTCGCACCAGCACGTCGTGGCCGTCGTTCTCGGGGCCGCTGATATCACCCTTGACCAGGGCGACGTGCTCCACCTCTTCGTACATGCTGGAGTAGCCGACCGCGCGGAACTCGCCGTGGCGGGTCGGGATCCGGGCCTCGGCGATGCGCTCGATGTGCTTCTCGTGCTTGCGCCGCCACTCGATCAGATCGGCGATGGAGATCAGGGCCAGGTCGTGCTCGTCGGCGAAAACCCGCAGCTCGTCGGTCTGGGCCATCGAACCGTCGTCCTTCTGGCTGACGATCTCGCAGATCGCGCCCGCCGGCTGCAGACCGGCCAACCGGGCCAGGTCGACGGCGGCTTCGGTGTGGCCGGGCCGGCGCAGTACGCCGCCGTCCTTCGCGCGCAACGGAACGACGTGGCCGGGCTTGGTGAAGTCCTCCGACACGCTGCCGGGATCGGCAAGCAATCGCATGGTAGTCGCCCGATCGGCGGCCGAAATACCAGTTCCCACACCATGTTTCGCGTCAACAGTGACCGTGTAGGCGGTGCCGTGCTTGTCCTGGTTGACCGCGTACATGGGCAGCAGCCCCAGCTTGTCGCAGATCTCGCCGGACAGCGGCACACACAGGTAGCCCGAGGTGTAGCGCACCATGAACGCGACCAGCTCCGGCGTCGCCTTCTCGGCGGCGAAGATAAGGTCGCCCTCGTTCTCGCGGTCCTCGTCATCGATGACGACGACGGCCTTGCCTGCCGCGATATCGGCGACCGCCCGTTCGACGGTGTCCAGCCTCGTCATCCTTGCCGCCTACCCCTGTCCAATGTTGCTGCTACCAGACAGTATGAACCACCTGCGTCGCGTGATTATTGCCCGTCCTGTTCAGCGGCCCGCTCACTCGGCTGGCCGGGGCCCCGACCGCCGATATACGCAGGCCAGAGCCCTGGTGTGACGTACGTGACAGGACTGACGTGCGGGGTGAGCGCCCGATGACAATCTGCCAACTCGAGAGCCTCGACGAGTTGAGGGCACCGCACTCAGCTGAAGAACCGTGAAAAGAGCTATCAGCTCCACGACTTGGAGGTACTGGCCACGATCTTGTTCCCCGAACCGTCAACCGCGATCGTCCCATCGGCATTGGTGAGGTAGAAGCCGTCGCGAACGGTGATGGTGAGGGTGCCTGAACCGAATCCATAACTCGCGCCGCCGGTGTCGAGGTTGCCGGTGATGTTGCCTCCCTTGCTGTTATCGTAGCCCGGCGTACCGCCACGATTGGTTCCGACGAGGTCACCGTCAGCATCATCGACATTGAGCGCCCAGACAACCTTGGTGCCCGACAGACCCGTCACGTAGGACCCGGAGGCGAACGTCGGAGCGCGGTTTACCGCAAAGACCGGCACATTGACCCGAACGACGCTGGTGCCTCCGTACGCGTCGGTGACCGTGAGGTTGAACCAGTCCGTCGTGGTTGTGCCGGAGGCGCCGATCTTGGCGGCACCGTGATAGTAGGCCGCGTCCTTGGTGACCGAGTAGGACATCGTCCCGTTGGAGTTCACGGTCACGGTACCGCCGTTGGCTGTTGAGATCGTGCCACCGCTGGCCAGCGCGAAGGCGGTGCCGGTGCCGTCGTACTTGTTGTTGATGGACAACGCATCTCCGTCGGAATCCGTTGCACTGAAGGTAATTCCGTTGATTGTCTGCACGTAGGTCGACGTGTTCAGTGACCCTGGCGACGAGAGATTGACAGTCCCAGTACCACCGTTAACCGTAACGGTCGGTGCGTTGTTGTTCACGGACGGAGCCACGTTGATCGTCGCGATGATCACCGACTTTCCGGTGGAATCGGTGCCCTTGATGGTGAAGGAATCGTTCGGCGTTGTGGAATGGCCGAGGCCTGCGGTGCGGGTGTAGGTGTAGGTGCCGTTGGCATTGACGACCACACTGCCCTTCGAGGGGCCGCTGCCCAGGCTGTAAGTCAGCCCCAGCCCGGTATCGCCGGCCGGGACGTTCAGGGAGCCGTTCGTGACGCCCGCCACCCCGTTGGTATTCGTCTGCGGCGACGGGGTCGTCAAGCCGTTGAGAGTGACGGTCGCCGTGGTCACGCCACCGTGGTTGTCACTCACCTGCACTTGGAACGTATCCGACGTGGCCCCCGACTTCGGGATGTACGTGAACGAGGTGCCACTCATCGTGACGATGCCGCCGTTCGAGCCATAGACCGAGCCACCCGTCGTGCCGACCAGGGTGTAGGTCAGACCGTCGCCGTCACCGTCGGAGCCGCTTGCGATCGTGCCGCGCACGACGCCGAGGCCGCTGGTGCTCGAACTGGCCACGCTTCCACTCAAAGTCGGTGCGGCGTTTTGCTTTTCGATCGGAATGCCGTAGCTCACCGCGGTGGTACCACCGAACGCGTCACTGACGTTGATGGTGAACGTGTCGCCGGGGTCGCCGTTGACAGCATGGTCGTGCCAGTAGCTGTCCGAGACGCCGAACCACGCGTACTTCTGGATCGTGTAGCTGAACGTGCCGTTCGCGTTGACGGTGATGGTTCCGCCCTGGGCGGTGCTGTAGGTACCGGCTGCCCAGGTGAGCGCGTCGCCCTCGGCATCGGTCGCCTTCAGGGTGCCGGACGTATCCTGCCGGTCATACGGACCGACGATGCGCGACAGCGCCGAACTGGCCACTGTCACACCGTTACCCACCGGCGCGCTGTTGGTCACCGTCGGGTTGACGTTGACCACCGCAACGGTCGTCGTCTTTCCGGTGCTGTCGGTGCCAAGAATGGTGAACGAATCCTGCGTCGGCTGGGCGTGACCCGCCGCCGTCCGGGTGTAGGTGAACGTACCGTCGGCATTGAGCACCACGTTGCCCCGCAACGCATTTGGCGCGGTGCCGATGCTGTAGGTCAGCAGCCCGGCGTCGCCTCCATTGTTCAGACTGCCGGTGACCGTACCTGTCGTCGGGTTCGTGGTCGTCACCGGCGACGCCGAACTCACCGGCACGGTCACGGTCGTCGTGTAGCTGTAACCGAAGCTGTCGGTGCTCGTCATCTGGAAGGAGTCCGACGTCGCACCCGACGACCGGTTCGGGACGTAGGTGTAGGCCCCGGTGGTCGAATTGAGCTTGATGATGCCGCCGTTGGCGGTGTACGCCGATCCCCCGCTCGCGCCGTTTAGCGAGTACGTCATCGGGTTGTCGGCATTCTGCGGCGCCGAGACGACGCCGCGAACCACGCCCATCGGTGAGGTGCTGCCGACAGTGTTGGTCAACGATCCGACGGCCTGGTTGTAGTAGACGGTGACGGTGACGGTCTTCTGCGTCTCATTGCCGTTGGGCATGTACGGCTTGGACACGCTGATCTGACCATCGCCCTGGGCGAGAACGGTCATCGTGAACGTCAAGGTCTTCGGAGACTTGTCGCTGGACAAGGGATTCCAGTCCCACACCGTCCAGTTCATCCGCCCGTTGGTTCCGTCGACCACAGTGACGGTGAACCGACTGTCGTTGGGCTCTGTGAAACCGTATGAGGTGATCGGGTCACCGTCGGCGTCATAGAACTGGACATATCCCGAGACGGTGGTGCCGCTGGCGTTCGGCAGGTGCTGACTGGTCTGCTGCATGTCAGTCACGACGGGCTGGTGATCGGTCGCCACGTCGGCGAAGCGCCGGAAGATCGCGACGACGACGACATACATCGCCAGCGACACCGGATTCGGGGCCTTACCGAGCGTGATGTCCATGTCGAGAACGGTCTTCGGCGACAGGAAGGCCCCTCGTGCCGCCGCGACCACACCGTCCAGGTCGTTCGCGGTGAGCCCGTTGACGACCGGGTTCGCGGCGATGTCCTGCAACGCCCCGGCGAGGCTCACCGCCTCGTCTATCCAGTGCGGGATGTCGACGGTCTGCGAGGTGTTGAACAGCACGATGGCGCCCGCGAGGACCGCGGCCGTCACCGACGCCTGAGTGATGATCGACGGTGCGCCGTCGACCATCTTGAACGGCGGCACGAATTGGTCCATCAGGGTTGCCAGGCCGTTGAGGCCGTACGACAGCCGGTCGACGACGATCGAGGGTTGGAAGAACGCGCTCAAGAACGTGACCGGGAACTTGAGCCAGCCGTTGCCTGGAGTGAGCGGAGCCGCCATCAGCGCGTCGAGCTGTGCCGCCCACGCGTCGAGCGTGGTCTGGATGTCATAGTGCGCGGGCGTGGTGATCGGACCAGCACCGTCCTGGACGGCCGTCAGGTCGCCGGTCATCGAATAGGCGGCGGCAGACGGGGCGACGGCGGCCCTGGCGGTGGTGGACTTGCGCTCGGTGACGGGCGTCGGCGTCGGTGACGCGGCCGGCGGGGTCGCTTCGGCGGGCGCGGCGGTCGCGGAGTCGGTGGTGGGCGTCACCGGTGTAGTGACGGTACCGGTGGTAGTCGTTGTGGTGGTGGATGATTCGGGCTGAGCGGTCGTCGTGACGGTTGTCTCGACGGTGACCTCCGCGGACGGGGCCCGGCCCGTGGCCGACGACCGGACGGCCACCGAGGAGCCACTGTTGGAGTCCGACGACGTCGGCTGCTTGGCCGTCGAGCGGGTGCGCGCGGGTCCGGCGTTCTTGGGTCCGCGGGTCGAGTTCGAGGAATGGCTGGAATTGCTGCCGGAGTTGCTCGCCGATGAGGATCCGGAATCCGAGCCGCCGTCCGTGGACGCCGCGGCCATACCGTTTCCGACGCTCACCGCCAGACCGAGGCCTACCGCGGCGGCCAGAATTCCATTGCGGGCCGCACGCTTGCCGCTGCCGGCGGCGCGCTTCCGATGGCGGCCCGCCAGCTTCCGGTGGCGAGCCGCGTGCTTCTTGGAACTCAAGAAATCTCCCGACGCGTGTCCTACGTGACGGTGCTCGCACATCGCTGCGTGGGAGACGTACGCCACTTTGACTGGCCCGCAACGTAACATTGCTTACAGGTTTTTGCCAAAGGTTGTCTCAGTCAAATTTAGCGAAATCTCTTTCACCTGGCGTTTTAGGCAGAAATTTCCACAGGCGTGTTCACGTGTCGCGCTGAGCAGGCGCACAGCAAAGGAGATTCAGCAAATTTGCACACACGCAAATGCTGATTTGGTATTGGGCTAAGCGTTCTGCTGGGCGGTGAACGTCACCGCGTAACTTGCCGGGGTGCTGCTCACCACGCCGTTAGTGACCATGTAGTAGCCGTCGTAGACGGTCAGCACAATCGTGTCGCCGGTGCGGGTGCCGCTGGTGCTGAGGACGTTCAAGAAGGAGTCGTAGCTCGCGCTGCCGTGCGCGGGCTGCTGGGTGATGGTGTAGGTCATCGAGTCGCTGTCGCCGTCGCTGCCGTTGACCGATGTCCAATACGTGTAAGTGTTGAGGAAGTTGCTTCCGGCCCAGCGGATGCCACTGGAGAGGGACGGCGCAGTGTTGGCGGCATAAATCGGCACGACCGCCGTGTATGTCGTTGTGCCACCGAAGGGGTCGCTGACCGTGGCGGTGAAACTGTCGCCGACCGCGCTGCCGGTGGCCCCGATCTTGGCCGCGGCGTGATAGTACGAATACCCCTGGCTATTGGTGTAGGTGAAAGTGCCGTCTGCGTTGACGACGATGGTGCCGCCGTTGACTGTGCTGAACGTGCCCGCGGTGTAGGTGAGAGGGTCGCCCTCGGCATCGGTCGCGTGCAGTGTGCCGGTGGTCGTCTGCTTCAGATTGCCGATGCCGAGGATGCGGTTGTCCTGCAGGTTGGACGAGCCGATTGCCGTCGCACCGGGCGTCGGGGCCGTGTTGGTCACCGTCGGCTTAACCGCCATCGACAGGGTGACGGTGCGTCCGTTGGCGTCGGTGGCGATCACGGTGACCACATCGCTGTTCGCCGTGGTGCGGCCAACGCTGGAGGTGTAGGTGAAGGCGCCGGTAACCGGGTTGAAGGACGTCACCGTGCCCCTCGTCGGGCTGGCACCCAGTGCGTAAGTGGTGAAGATGCCGGCATCGCCGCTCGGGACGGGCACCGAGCCGGTCACGACGTACGGCGTCGAGGTATTGAGGTTGCCCGGGGTGATCGACGTGGTGTTGGCCACGGTGACCGTCGAGACGGTGGTGCCACCGTGGCCATCGGTCATCTGCACCTGGAAGCTCTGCGTCGCACCGGCATTCGCCGACGAAACATAGGTGAAGGAACCGGTATTCGGGTCGAGGGTGATGATGCCGCCGTTGCCACCACCGTTCTTGGTGTACGCGGAGTTGATGCTCAGGCCGTTGACCGAAGAGCCGACGAGCGTGTACGTCAACGTGTCGCCGTTGGAGTCGCTGCCGCCGACGCTGCCGCGTACGACGCCGAGGCCGTCGGCAGCACCCATCGTCGGAGACGACGTGGGTGCGCTGTTCGACCCGTCGATGATCTGGACCTTGAAGGTGACCGTGTATCGCACCCCGTCCGCGGATTCCACGGGAATATCCACGGTGTCGTACCTGTCGGCTTCGTTCGCCGATGTGGCCCGGTGGAAGAACGCCGCGCCGGGAAGCGTGTTGGTGTAGGTGAACCCGCCGTCGCTGGAATTGATCGTGACCAGCGCCCCACCGTCCGAGACGTAGGTCCCCAGAAGCGACGGCCCAAAATTCACTGCGCGGCCGTCCGGGTCGACCGCGGTGAACGTTCCCCCTGCGTATTCCGAACGCGTACTGTCTCCGCCCAGGCTCAGCGTGTAGAGGTAGCTGTAGCTCGTGCTCGGCGTGAACGTCGTGAGGGCGGCCATTTCCTGGAACCGCTTGTATATACCGACCAGCGCCACGTAGACGACCACCGTGAACGGGTTTACCTGCGCCGCGGTCCAGGTCGGCAGCGTGATGTTCCATGCTCGGGTCGGGTCGTAGTACGCACCACCGTCGCTGAGCCCGAAGGTCGCGATCGCCGCAGCCTGCGCCGCAGCGATCTTGGTTTCAAGACTGGTCGAGTTCGTGAGGTCAGCCCGCGTGACGACAGCCCCGGTCGTCGCCTTGATGACGTCGATCTCCCACTGCGCGGGGTCGTAGACACCATTGAGCATGTCGGACAACACCGTTGCTGTCCCCACCACGGCCGCGCCCATGATCTTGTACTGCGTGATGATGCCGAAGGTGCCCGCCCCCGGCGAGATGTTGAACGGGGGCACGATCCGGTTGAGGAAATCCCCCCAGGCGTTGAAGGTGTCACTGATCGTGTAGGTGGGGATCGCTGACTTGACGAAGAGATTGAAGATGCCGACGAGGTCGGGGAGCCACCGCGCCGGGCTGCCCACTGGGGCATTGGCGAAGAGGGCGTCGAGCTGATTGTCGAGGGCATCGAGGCTTTGGTCAGTTACATGGTTGGTGATCGTGACGAAGTCGTGCGGCAGACCGGGCCAGCCGGCGAGCCGGTTGATGGCCCGCTGCAAAGTAGCCAGGAACGTCTCGGCCGGACTGGCCGCGGCCGTCGCAGCGGCGGTTGGTGTGGCTGACGCGGTCACGCTGGCGGCGGGCACAACGAGAGCCTGCAGGCCGGCGGCGACCGGTGCGACTGACAACCGGACCGTACGTTCCAAATCCCTTGCCGCAGCGCTGATTTCGGTGTCAATCGCGGCGCTGATGTGATGGACCGCTCGTGTCACCAGCCCCGACAGCTCACTGAAGAGATGCGCGCCGTCCACACCAGGTCCAGGCAAGAAGCCGGTGGTTCTCGGGGCGACGGCGGACTGTCGGCCGTTGCGCTCCTCGTAGTTGCGGCCGGCCGCCAACCACAGCGAGTCCAATGCGCCGCCGGGAAATGTCGGCAGCCGAAGGGGACCGCCGAGCGTGCCGAGCCCGACCGACTCCAGTGCATCCTGGAGTGCACTGAGGTAGCTCCTCGGCGCTCCGGCGATGTCAGCGGCGGACTCCACCCGGACCGCCGCGACCACGGCAGTGCTGCGTACCGCGGGGGCCGGCACAACATTCACCGGATTCACGACCGGCCCTGATCCCGTTGCCGGTAGCGGGTCATCGGACGTGCCGCCGGCAGCGGACCCCTTGACGGGGCGGGCCGGAATCGCCGGCGCGGCCGGTTTGCGCGAAGTGGTCGCCGTCGACGGGGCGGCTCCGTCGGTGCCTTGCTTCGACGACTCCGATCGACCAGTTCGTGTGGCGGAACCGCGTGGCCCGGTCGTGGAGCTTGTCGAACCGGCGTCGGATTTCACATGGCCCGTGTTCGGACCCCGATTACTGGGCTGCGACGAGTCGTCCGGGGCGGCCGACGCAATGCCGTGACTGGTGACGATCGCTGCACCCAGCCCAACGCCGACGGTGCCGACGCGCAACCATTGGGCGCAGTTCGATGCCTCGAACGCCGAGGGCTTGCGATGGCGGCCATTCGTCCGGCGCGGCTTTCGCGGACTATTGGCTGCCATCTCACCTCCTTCGCTCTCTGGTGTCATCACGGCGACACGGCCACCCCGGCAAGACCCTGGTCAGGCCATGCGGGATCGCTGTGACACGACTCACACACATTGCTTGGGAGAGACGCAGCGATACTCGCTGTCCGCAACCTAACACCGCCCAGCATTTTCGCCAAGGACAATTTCGGTGCCGCAATTAGATGGGTTCTGATCAGCGAATTCGATAGATCAGGGGTGGTTTTCCCTCAGTTGTGTCTAATTACGCAGCAAAGCTCCGTACTGATCACTTGATTAGTCACACCACGGCGTCAGCGCTCGCGGTCGGCGAGCAAACGTTCCACGTATTTGGCGATGACATCGACTTCGAGGTTCACCGGCGTGTCGACCGCCGCGCGACCGAGTGTGGTGAGCGCCAGCGTGGTGGGGATCAGCGAGACCTCGAACCAGTCGTCACCCAACCCGGACACCGTCAGGGAGATGCCGTCGACCGTGATCGAGCCCTTCTCCACCACGTACCGCGACAGCTCCTGCGGCAGCGCGATCCGCACGATCTCCCAGTGCTCGGACGGTGCGCGGGAGACGACGCGGCCGGTCCCGTCGACGTGGCCCTGGACGATATGGCCGCCGAGCCGGCTGTTGACCGCCGCGGCGCGCTCCAGATTGACCGCGCTTCCGACGTCGACCGCGGCCAGACTGGACCGGTTGAGCGTCTCGGCCATCACGTCGGCACTGAACTGCCCGCCGGGCAGCACCTCGACGACGGTCAGGCAGACACCGTTGACGGCGATCGAATCGCCATGGCGGGCATCGGCGGTGACGACGGGGCCGCGGATCACGAACCGGGCCGAGTCGGCCAGCTCATCCTTGCCGACGATCTCACCCAGTTCCTCGACGATTCCGGTGAACACGCGCCCAATCTAGCCCGGACGTGACGACACTCGCTTAGGTCCACTAAATCTTCAGTTCAGGACCCATAACGCGAAGCTGGTGCAGCCTGGCGCCGCAGGTCCGGTCACCCCGACCCTCTACGATGCACCTATGCCGACGTGCCGCCGAATGTTCGCCGTCCTTGCCGCCCTCCTCGCAACAGCCGCCCTGTTCGTCGCGGGCTGCTCGTCCTCCTCGAAGCCCTCCGAGCCGCTACCGGAGGCCGCCGGACTGCTGCAGCAGTCCATCCAGGTCACCAAGGCCCTCAAGAGCGCCCACCTCGAGATCACGGTCGGCGGCAAGATCGAGGGCCTGCCCGTCAAGAAGCTATCCGGCGACCTGACCAATGTGCCCGCCACCGCGGTGTCCGGGAACTCGACCATCTCGATGGGCGGCTCGGACGTCGACATCCAGCTGGTCGTGCTCGACGGCACCCTCTATGCCGCGCTGACCCCCAACAACTGGCTAGACATGGGCCCGGCCAAGGACATCTACGACCCGTCGGTGGTCCTCAACCCGGACAACGGGCTGGCCAACTGGCTCGCCAGCATCACCGATGCCAAGTCGGAGGCCAGCGAAACCATCAACGGTGTGGACACCATCCGCATCACCGGCAAGGTCAGCGCCGACGCCATGAACAAGCTGATTCCGCTCAAGGCGTCCAGCCCGCTGCCCGCCACCGTGTGGGTCCAGAAGGCCGACCCGCATCAGCTGGTCCAGGCCAAGGCCGACACCGGCAACGGCAGCAGCATCCAGATCACGTTGTCGGAGTGGGATAAGCCGGTCACCGTCACCAAGCCCGCCGTCTGACGGGCCCGGTGATGGCTGAGTCTGTGGACACCGCTGCACACCGGGCGGGGAGCTCCGGCCGCAGCCGCCGGATCGTGATCAGCGCGGGTAGCCTCGCCGTTCTGCTCGGGGCACTCGACACCTATGTGGTGGTCACGATCATGGTCGACATCATGTCGACGGTCGGCATCCCGGTTAACAAGCTGCAGCAGGTCACCCCGATCATCACCTGGTACATGCTGGGCTACATCGCGGCAATGCCGCTGCTGGGCCGGCTGTCCGACCGCTTCGGGCGCAAGCTGATGCTGCAGCTGTCCCTGGTGACGTTCGCGGTCGGCTCGATCGTGACGGCGCTGTCCACCGACCTGACCATGCTGGTGGTCGGGCGGCTCGTCCAGGGCATCGCCGCAGGCGCCCTGCTGCCCGTGACGCTCGCGCTGGCGGCTGACCTGTGGGCCGCCCGCAGCCGGGCCGCGGTCCTCGGCGGCATCGGCGCCGCCCAGGAGCTGGGCAGCGTGCTCGGCCCCCTGTACGGCATCGGCGTGGTGCTGCTGCTGGGCAAGTGGCAGGACGTGTTCTGGATCAATGTGCCGCTGACGCTGATCGCGATGGTGGCGATCCACTTCAGCCTGCCGTCCCACGACCGCAGCGAGAATCCCGAGAAGGTCGATCTGGTCGGCGGCATCCTGCTCGCGATCGCGTTGGGCCTGGCCGTGATCGGGTTGTACAACCCGAACCCCGATGGCAAGACGCTGCTGCCGCCACACGGCCTGATCCTGGTCATCGGCGCGATCGTCGCGGCCATCGCGTTCTTTGTCTGGGAGCGGTTTGCCAGCACCCGGTTGATCGAACCGGCCGGCGTCCGGTTCGTGCCGTTCCTGGCCTCGCTGGGCACCTCGTTGTGCGCGGGTGCGGCGCTGATGGTCACCCTGGTCAACGTCGAACTCTTCGGGCAGGGCGTGCTGGGCAAGGACCAGACGCAGGCCGCGTTCCTGCTGCTGCACTTCCTTATCGCGCTGCCGGTCGGAGCGCTCATCGGCGGCTGGATCGCCACCCGGATCGGCGACCGGATCGTCGCCGTGGTCGGCATGCTGATCGCCTCGGGCGCATACCTGCTGGTGTCGCACTGGGGTACCAATGTGGCCACCACCCGTCATGATCTCGGCTTCGTGTCGCTACCGGTGATCGACACTGACCTGGCGCTGGCCGGCTTCGGGCTGGGTCTGGTGATCGGCCCACTCACCTCCGCCGCGCTGCGGGTGGTGCCGGCGGCTCAGCACGGCATCGCCTCCTCGCTGGTCGTGGTGGCCCGCATGACCGGAATGCTGATCGGCGTCGCGGCGCTCAGTGCGTGGGGCCTGTACCGGTTCAACCAGATCCTGGCCACACTGCCGAGCCCTGGCGGCAACAGCCTGGCCGCCAAGATCGCGGGCGAGGCCGAGCGTTACCGCACCGCCTTCGCGATGCAGTACGGCTCGATCTTCTTCGTCACCGTGATCGTGTGCCTGGTCGGCGCGGCGCTGGCCCTGTTCATCGGCGGCAGGCAGGCGCACGCTGACTCCGCGGATGCCGAGTCGTCGCTGACCGCGTCGCACTGACTCACACGTCGCGGGCCAGCAGGTCGGCCCAGGTGTCGCGGCGCACCACGAGCCGGGCCTCCCCGTTCGCGGCGAATACCACCGGGACGCGGCGCGCACCGTTGTACTGGTTGGACATCGTGTAGCAGTACGCCCCGGTCACCGGGACGGCCAGTAGGTCTCCGACCACTGGATTGTCAAGGGAGACACCGTCGATCAGCTGGTCGCCGGATTCGCAGTGCCTGCCGACGACCGCGACGTCGGCACCCCCGCCCACCCGGTCGACGAGGGTGGCCTCGAACCGCTGCCCGTACAGCGACACCTCCAGGTTGTCCCCCATCCCGCCGTCAACCGCGACGTGGGTGACCACCCCGTGTTTCACGGTGGTCACCCGGTAGACCGTGCAGGCCGCGGTCGCGGTCATCGACCGGCCCGGCTCGACGATGATGCGGGCGTCGGCGGGAACCAGGCCGCGAGCCTTCTCGATCATCGTGTGGGCGTAGGCGTCCACCGTCGGCGGATGATCGGCGAAGGTGTAGCGCACCCCGAGCCCGCCACCGAAGTCGTACACGTCGAAGCTGCCCAGCTCGGCGACCGGAGCCACCGCGGCGGCGAGCTGTTCGGCGTCGAGCAGCTGCGAGCCGACGTGAGTGTGCACGCCGTCGCAGCGCAACACCCGGCTGCGTCGGATCTTCTCGATCGCCACCCGGGCATCCGCCGGCAGCAGACCGAATTTCGAGCCGGCGTGACCGGTCGCCACCGCGGCATGGGTGTCGGCCTCGATACCCGGCACGACGCGCACCAGACAGGCCTGCCTGCGGCCCGGCTCGACGATGCGTTCCAGCCGGTCGATGTCGTCGAAGTTGTCGACGACGATCAGGCCGACACCGCTGCTGACGGCCATGCCGATTTCCTCGTCGGTCTTGGCGTTGCCGTGCAACAGCATCCGCGCCGGATCGGCCCCGGCTGCCAGTGCGGTGGCGATTTCTCCGCCGCCGGCCACGTCGAGCAGCAGTCCTTCCTCGCTGGCCAGACGTTGAATTGCGGTGCAGGGGAACGCTTTCGACGCAAACGCCACATCGGTTCGGGCCCACCGGCCGCGAAACGCCGCGAGGTAATCCCTGGCCCGCTGCCGCACGGCGTCCTCGGCGACCACCATGACCGGGGTGCCGAATTCGGCAGCCAGCGCATCGAGGCGGCAACCCCCGACACTCAGTACGCCGTCAGCCATACGGGAGCCGGGCGGGAACAGACTGAGCACCTCCGGATCACTCATCTGTGCCATCTTGCTTCATCGAGGGGTACCGAACCGGGTCGGCGGGTACCCGACTGATCATGAGCAACGAACTCTCTGGCAAGAAGATCGCATTCCTGGTCGCCCCCGAGGGCACCGAGCAGGTCGAGCTGACCAAGCCATGGGAGGCCGTCGAACAGGCCGGCGGCACCCCGGAACTGGTGTCGACCGAGGTCGGCAAGGTCCAGGCGTTCAACCACCTCACCCCGGCCGACACCTTCGAGGCGGACAAGGCGGCTGACGCCGTCTCGGCGTCCGACTACGACGGTCTGGTGCTGCCCGGCGGGGTGGCCAACCCCGACCTGCTGCGCACCAACTCGTCGGCGGTCGACTTCGTCAAGGGCTTCTTCGAGGCGGGCAAGCCGGTGGGCGTGATCTGCCACGGACCGTGGACCCTGATCGAAGCCGATGTGGTCGAGGGCCGTCAGATCACCTCGTGGCCGAGCGTGCAGACCGATCTGCGCAACGCCGGGGCCGAGTGGGTGGACCAGGAGGTCGTGGTGTGCACGGGCGGACCGAACACGCTGATCTCCAGCCGCAAGCCGGACGATCTGCCGGCGTTCTGCGGACAACTGGTCGAAACGTTCGGCAGCTAGCCGGGCACCAGGCTCAGCAGCAGGTCCGGCCCGATCCGGTCGACGCCGTCGTAGCGCCAGCGCAGCGCCCGCGCGATGCTGGGCACGCCGACGTCGTCGACGGCGGTGACCGGACCGCCGAGCAGGATCGGGCCGACGTAGGCCAGTATCCGGTCGATGACCCCGGCCCGCAGGAATGCGCCGGCCAGCGTCGGCCCGCCCTCGAGCAGCACATCGGTGCGGTCGGACAGCGCCTGGATCACCTCGTGCGGATCATGGGTGCGGATCACCATCGTGTGCGAATCCTCGTTGAGCACATTGGCTTCCGGCGAGATCTCCCGCATGCCGACCACCACCCGCAGCGGCTGACGCTCGGCGAGCCCGCCGCCGGGCAACCGCGCGGTCAGCGTCGGATCGTCGATGTCGACCGTGCCGGTGCCGACGACGATCGCGTCGCACGCCGCGCGGCGCACATGTAGGTCGGCGCGGGCCGGCTCACTGGTGATCCACTGTGAGGACCCGTCCGCGGCCGCGCTGCGCCCGTCCACGCTGGTGGCGAATTTCCAGGTGACGTGCGGCCGCCCGGCCCGCTGCTTGTGCAGCCATTCCCGGAGCGGGCCGGCGGCCACCTCCGCGGCGCACACCCCTGCGACGACGTCGATTCCGGCGCCGCGCAGGCGATCAGCACCTCCGGAGGCGACCGGGTTGGGATCGGCGACGGCGTACACCACGGTGGCGACCCGGGCCTGGATCAGGGCATCGACGCAGGGCGGGGTGCGCCCGTGGTGGTTGCACGGTTCGAGGGTGACGACGGCGGTGCCGCCGACCGCACGCTCCCCCGCCTCCCGCAGCGCCACCACCTCGGCGTGCGGACCGCCGGTCGGCGCAGTGCCACCGACCCCGACGACCTCGCCCTCCGCACTCAGAATGACCGCTCCCACAGGCGGATTCGGATACGTCGACCCTTTGACCCGCTGCGCCTGGTCGATGGCCAGCCGCATCGCGGCGTCGACCTCCGCCGGCGTGGGTGCGGTCATACGCGCAGATGCTGCGACGCGGTAGCGGCCTGCCTGCGCAGCGCCTCGACCGCCGCGGCCGGGTCACCGGCGCCGTACACCGCCGAGCCGGCGACGAAGCAGTCGACGCCGGCCTCTGCGGCCTGCTCGATCGTGTCCGCGTTGATGCCGCCGTCGATCTCAACCAGGATCGTCAGCTCACCCGAGTCGACCAGCCGGCGGGCGGTCGCGACCTTGGACAGCACCTCGGCGATGAAGCTCTGGCCGCCGAAGCCCGGCTCTACCGACATCACCAGCAGCGTGTCGAAATCGCGCAGGATGTCGAGGTAAGGCTCCAGCGGGGTGCCCGGCTTGACCGACAGGCCCGCCTTGGCGCCCGCGGCGCGGATGTCGCGGGCCACCGCGACCGGGTTGTCGGTCGCCTCGGCGTGGAACGTGACGTTGTACGCGCCGGCCTCGGCGTAGCCGGGCGCCCAGCGGTCCGGGTCGTCGATCATCAGATGGCAGTCCATCGGGATGTCGGTCGCCTTGAGCAGGCTCTCCACCACCGGCAGGCCCAACGTGAGGTTGGGCACGAAGTGGCCGTCCATCACGTCGACGTGCAGCCAGTCGGCACCCTCGACCGCGGCGGCCTCCTCGGCCAGGCGGGCGAAGTCGGCGGACAGGATCGACGGGGCGATCAGGGGTCGCATGGCAGTCATTAAACAGTCTTCTGCAGGGCGGCCGCGAACATGGCGTCGGTGCCGTGCCGGTGCGGCCACAGCTGCACGTACGGACCGTCACCGAGTTGGTCGGCCGGGGCGAACAGCGGCCGGGCGTCCAGCGCGGTGACCGGATGGCGGCGCAGGGCATCGGAGACCACCCCGACAGTCTCGGCCAGATGCGGTGAACAGGTCGCGTAGAGCACCACGCCGCCGGGGCGGACCAGGGCGATCGCGGCGGCCAGCAGTTCGCGCTGCAACTTGGCCAGCACCGGGACGTCCGCCGGGGTGCGGCGCCAGCGGGCCTCCGGGCGCCGACGCAGCGCCCCGAGTCCGGTGCACGGCGCGTCGACCAGCACCCGGTCGAAGCTTGCGGGTTGCAGCGCCGATTCGCGGCCGTCGACGCGCAGCACCTCGACCGGCAGGCCGCGGGTGTTCTGCTCGACCAGCTCGGCGCGGCGCGGCGCGGGCTCGACCGCGGTGACGGTGCCGCCCTGCTGCGCGGCGATCGCGGCGATCAGCGCGGTTTTGCCGCCCGGGCCCGAGCACAGGTCCAGCCAGCGGCCACCGTCGTCGCCGACCAGTGGGGCCAGCGTCAGCGCCCGGGCCACCAGCTGGCTGCCCTCGTCCTGCACCAGCGCCTTGTCCTCGCGCACCGCGGCCAGCCGGCCCGGGTCACCGCCGCCGAGGTACACCGCGTAGGGCGAGTAGCGGCCGACTGTCCCGTCGACCGCGGTGGCCAACTCTTCGGCGCTCAGCACACCGGGGCGCGCAGCCAGGTGCACCCCGGGGCGGGCGTTGTCGGCGGCCAGGGCGGCGTCCAGCTCGCCGGCGCGGCCGCCGAGCGCATCGGCGAACGACTGGGCGATCCAGCGTGGGTGGGCGTTGACGAACGCCAGGTGACCGACCGGATCGGTGTCCTTGGACGGGGCCAGTTCGGCCACCCAGCCGGCCTCGTCGCGGCCGGAGATGGTGCGCAACACACCGTTGACGAAACCTGCTCGGACACTGTCGAATTCGATGCCGGCCTGCTCGACGGTGGTGGATACCGCGGCATGTTCGGCGACGTTGGTGCGCAGCAACTGATAGCTGCCGAGGCGCAGCAGGTCCAGAAGCACCGGGTCGATCTGCTCGATGGGGCGTCCAGCGGCGGCCGCGATCACGGCGTCCAGCAGACCCATGGTGCGGCAGCTGCCGTAGGCGAGTTCGGTGGCGAATGCCGCGTCGCGGCCGTGGATGTCGCGCTCGGCGAGCATCGAGGGCAACACCAGGTTTGCGTAGGCGTCCCGTTCCGACACCGCGCGCAACACGTCGAACGCTGCCTGACGGGCCGGATCCAGCGGGGTGCGTCGCGGCCGGCGCGGCGGCCGTTGCTGGGCACGATCCCGTCCAGGCGGCGCTCCGGTGCGGTCCCGCTTCTGAAAGCCCTTGCCGCCCTGCGGTTTATCGCGTCCTGGCCGCTGCGGTCGCTCAGTCATGACGCCCGCACCGTCTCGTCGAGCCGGGCACCGCGGGCCCAGTCCACCGCGTTCATGAGCTTCTTGCCGGGCGGCTGTACCTGGCCGAGCAGTACCGGCTGCGACCCGGTACCCACCCGGACCCCGGACCGGTCCACGGTCATCTCCCCCGGCGGCAACGCCGGGGCCGCCTCGTCGACGCTGACCGGGCCGACCTTGACCCGCAGGTCTCCGATCATCGTCCACGCGCCGGGATTGGGGGTGACCGCGCGGATCCGGCGGTCGACGACGTGAGCGGGCAGGTCCCAGGAGATCCGCGCCTGCTCGACGGTGATCTTCGGCGCCACACTGACGCCGTCGGCGGGCTGTGGCACCGGCGTCAGGGTTCCGTCGCCGATCCCGTCCAGCGTCGCCTCCAACAGCCCGGCGCCCGAGACGGCCAGTCGGCCCAGCAGGTCACCGGAGGTGTCGGTGGGTCGCACCGACTCGGTGACCACGCCGTACACCGGTCCGGAGTCCAGGCTCGGTTCGATCAGGAAAGTCGTTGCGCCGGTGACGGAGTCGCCGGCCGCGATAGCGGCCTGCACGGGCGCGGCGCCGCGCCAGGCGGGCAGCAGCGAGAAGTGCAGGTTGATCCAGCCGTGCGGGGGAACCGCGAGCAACGCCTCGGACAGCAGCGCACCGTAGGCCACCACCGCGCAGCATTCCGGCGCCAGCTCGGTCAGCTCGGCGATGAACTCCGGCGAGTTGGGCCGCGCCGGGCGCAGCACCGGGATTCCCGCCTCGTCGGCCAGCCGCGCCACCGGTGACGGTGCGGGTTTGCCGCGGCGTCCGGCGGCTGCGTCCGGACGGGTGAGCACGGCGATCACGTCATGGCGCGGTGAGTCGATCAGCCGCTGCAGCGACGGCAGGGCCGGTTCCGGTGTGCCGGCGAAAACGATTCGCATGCCTCTACTTTGGCACCTGGTAGAACTCGCGCTGCGACACCCCGGCCATCGACGCCACGAACATCGTCGGAATCGTGGTGATCAGCCGGTTCGAGGTGGCCACGGCGTCGTTGTAGTACTGCCGGGCGAATGCCAGCTTGTCCTCGGTGTCGGCGAGGTTCTGCTGCAGATTGAGGAAGTTGTTCGAGGAGTTCAGTTGCGGGTAGGTCTGGCCCAGCGCCAGCACCTGACCGACCGCGCTGTCGAACTCTTTTTCAGCCGAACTCCGTTGCGCCACGGACTTTCCCGTGGTTGCGGCGGCCAGCGCGGTCTGCGCGTCGGCGACGTGGTCCAGGATCGCCTTTTCGTGGGCTGCGAAGCTCTGGACGGTCTGCACCAGGCTGGGGATCAGCGACGCCCTGCGGGTGAGCTGAACGTCGATGCCGCCCAGCGCTTCGTCGACCCGGACGTCGGCGGCGCGAACTTTGTTGTAGCCCAGCACGAATCCGATCAGCACCAGGACCGCGAGCACCAGCACCACGATCAGCACGACGCTCACCAT
>JAKFVT010000009.1 GCA_021732005.1 Mycobacterium sp.
GAGGCCCACTACTACAAGAACCTGCAGCGGGTCTGCAACATTACCGAGCTCAGCTGCACCAACTCTTCCGAGCGGGCCGAGGACCTGGCGTTGAAACTGCGGGTGCTGCGCGAGCGCCGCCGCGAGGAGGCCAAGGCCGCCGGCATCCCCGCCCACCGGGTCGTGGAACGGGTGGCGACCTTCGCCACCGGAACACCGATCGCGAACTCACTGGGCGAGCTGTGGGTGATGCAGACTTATCTGCGGCCCGATCTGCTGGAGGCCGCCGGCGTGGCCGACCTGGGCGACTGGGGGGCGGCGTTCACCGCCACCCATACGACGGTGGAGGTCAACGCGACCGGAACCAAGCTGCGCCCGGTGACGCGGGTGGGCAAGTTCACCAATCTTCCTGAGCTGCTGGCGTTGTCGTCGGTCTACTCCGATGTCGTCACCCGCGACCAGGTGCCCGTCGAGCTGCCGCCACTCATCGGAGGGCAGCGCCGGTCTGTTGTGCTGCAGCCGGATATCGAGGTGGTCGACTTCATCGCCGACCTCGGTTATCGCGCTGACCACCTCTCCAGCAAGCAGCCGCAACGCGACAACATCCTCAAGATCGCCAACGACGGCCGCAACGCCTCCCTGGATCCCCGGTTGGCCCACCTGGCCGCGCCCACCGCCAGCCGGGCTGCCGCGGTCGCTGAGGAGATGATGCGGACCTACCGTGCCAACCAGGATCGCGCATACCGGCATCCGCAGACCGGGGAAACGATGCCGATTCGAGGCTGCCTGCAGGTGGCGTTCTGTGACCGCGGCACCCCGTCGAAGGACCCCGGGCAGTTCACGATCTACGCGGCCATCAAAGACGAGCTGGTCGCGCGCGGGATGCCGGCGGAGAAGATCCGCTTCGTCCATGAAGCACGTAAGGCCCATGAGGTCGGGCTGCTGCGTGAGCAGTGCATCAACGGTGACGTGGCGGTGCTCATCGGCAGCACCGAGAAGATGGGCACCGGCTGGAACATTCAGCCCCGCCTGGCCGCCCTCGATCATGTCGACGTTCCCTGGCGGCCCGCCGATCTCGAACAGCGTGAGGGGCGTGTGCTGCGGCAGGGCAACCAGAACCTCGACGGGGTCGAGATCCGCACCTACGTCACCGAGGGCACCTACGACACGGTGATGTGGCAGAAGGTGCAGGCCAAGTCCCTGTTCATTGAGCAGGTGCGCCGCAATGAAGTGTCCGACAGCGAGATTGAGGATCTCTCCGGCGGCGACATCGGGGCGGCGGCGGCCGAGACGAAGGCCCTGGCCACCGGTGACCCCCGCTATCTGCGTCAGGTCGAACTCGACGAGCAGGTGCGCCGCCTGCAGGCCCTGGAACGTGCCCACTATGAGTCGATCCGACGCCGCGACTGGCTCGTCGACACCCACGAACGCACCATCCCACACAAGGAACGCCAGCTCGCCGAACTGCGACCCATTGCCGAGCGCGCCGCTGCCTTGGCGGCCAGTAAGTCCGCGCCGCCGGTGTCGGTGGGCGCTCAGGTGGCATCTGAGAACGCGGTCACCGCCGAGCGGCTGGCCGCGGCCTGCCGGCAGGCGTTTCTATCTAGCCGTGACCGCGGTGCCACGCAGTACAGCCCGCTCGCAGTGACCGTCGATGGGGTGGAGCTGCTGGCCGCGCGCGACCTGACGCACGACTCGCTGCTGCTGCGGCTGGCGACGTCCTCGCGGATCACCGAGGTCAAGAAGGACGATCTGATGGCCACCGCCGCCGAGACATCCGGTGCGAAGTCGCGCGGCTTTCTGACCAGGGTGGAAAACCTGTATCTGGACCTGCCACGCCTGCACGCCGCGCTGACCAGCGAGCTGGACCAGGACCGCGCCGAGCTGGCCGACCTGCTGGCCCATCCACCGGCCCCGTTCGAGCACACCGGTGAACTCACCGACCGCCAAGCCGAGCTGGCCACCCTGACCCTAGAACTGCGGCTGGCTGCCGAAAGTCCGGAGGCTAAGGCGAAAGCCGCAGCGGCACAGGCCCGCATGGCCGCCCGCGGCCGCGAACCGGGGTGGTCCCTGCTCCATAACCCGACACCCTTCGTGGTGCAGGAGAGCGGTTTCCGGTCGGCTCGTGAGCTTCGACAGGCCGTGCGGGACCGAGAGTTACGGGCAGCCGTGGCGGTCGCGGAGCTGCCGCACTCGTCTGCGCCGAGTAAGGAGGATCTGATGGTGTTGCGTGCTGAGGTGGATTTCGTGGAGGCGGCCGGGTCGCGGTCCCCGGCCACGGTGTACCCGCCCCCGGCCGGCGACCGCACCTGGCAGGAGCTCGACGAACCGGCCCGCGCCGTCGTGGAGACGATCACCGCCAGCATGCAATCAGTGCACGTGCTCACCGTCGGCGCCGACGCCGACAAACACCGCGCGTTGGCCGCGATCAGCGCCGCGGTGACCGGCAAGGGTAGGCACGTGCTGGCCATGCCGGCCACCGAAACCGCGACCGCGTTCGCCGAACACCACCCCTACGCCGAACGATCCACCGACCCGGCCACCACCCGCCACCGAATCGACAACGGGCAGTGGACCATTCCCCCAGGCCACCTCCTGGTCATCGACGACGCCGACCACCTCGACCCCAACCAGCTGCGCTACTTCACCGAGCACGCCGACCGCTCCAACACCAAACTGCTACTCGTGCACACCCCCAGCGAGGGGCGCACCCCCGCGCACAGCCTCGTCGACGCCCTGGCCGACAACCTGCCCTGGGCACAGAAACTCGGAACACCCGACGCCGACCGCGACACCGCGATCGACCGCGCCGGCACGCATCTCGCCGCACACGAACCAGTCACCACCGAAGACCGCGACGCCGCCGAACTACTCGCCCGCCGCGACACCCTGCACGACACCTACCAAACCCAATTCAAACCACGCCTACGCAACCACACCCACGAACACACCCGCGACCAGGGACTGTGGAAATAACGGTGTTTCCGGCACTGACACGCTGAGCGATGCTCGGCGAGAAAGGTGCCGTGATGACGACACTAGAAGATGTGGCGAAGAAGAAGGCGGGTGAGCAGTCCGCTGAGCAGCAGGCTGCGGTTGAGCTGGTCCGACTGGCCCAAGAGCAAGGTCTATCGCTGACCGGGCCTGACGGGCTGCTCAAACAGCTGACCAAAACGGTGCTCGAAACGGCTCTGAACGAGGAGATGACCGAGCACCTCGGCTATGAGAAACACGAGCCGCCCGAGACGGGGACGGGCAACATCCGCAACGGCACCCGATCCAAGACGGTGCTGACCGACACCACCGGTCCGGTGGAGATCGACGTGCCCCGGGATCGGGCAGCGACCTTCGAGCCGCAGATCGTCAAGAAACGCCAACGCCGGCTGTCCGGGGTTGATGAGGTCGTGTTGTCTTTGTACGCCAAAGGGCTTACAACAGGCGAGATTTCGGCGCACTTCGCCGAGATCTACGGCGCCTCGGTGTCCGAGGAGACCATCAGCCGGATCACCGACAAAGTGCTCGAGGAGATGAACGACTGGGCGGTGCGACCACTGGACGAAACCTACGCCGCGATTTTCATCGACGCGATCGTGGTGAAGGTCCGTGACGGCCAGGTCGCCAACCGACCCTTCTATGCCGCGATCGGCGTCACCCTGGGCGGGGAACGCGACATCCTCGGCCTGTGGGCCGGTACCGGCGGCGAAGGTGCCAAGTTCTGGATGGGCGTGCTCACCGACCTGCGCAACCGGGGCATCAAGGACACGTTCTTCGTCGTCTGCGACGGCCTGAAGGGACTACCGGAGGTGGTCGGCAATGTGTGGCCACAGGCGATCGTGCAGACATCATCTATTAACAATGGACGAGCCGGGATGGTCTCGGCGTTCACCTGCACCACCACGGGCAGGACCTGTGCAAACGCGTCACCTTCGAGGTCCACATGCAGACCCGTCCGCCCGTGGTGGCTGCGGGGCATGGACCGGCCAGCGAGAGCAGCACCACCGGTATCAGCGGTGAGTGCCGAGATGAGGTTCCGGGCACGCCCCGTCATTGCAGCGTGAACTTTCGGATCGAAGGGATCTGACTGCAGTGATTCAGGATAGTCCGGACGGTGGGAAACGTTTCTGGTGCGGCATCGATTGGGGCGGACGCTCCCATCACCTCTGCGTCCTCGACGACGACGGCCAACAGCTCCTCAGCCGCAAAATCGCGCACACCGTCGACGGTCTGATGGCCCTGGTCGAGGTGATCGCTTCGTTGGCCGGCTCAGTGCTCATCGCTATCGAACGCGCCGAGGGCTTGCTTGTCGAACATCTCCAACAGCAATGCGAAGCTGAAATCTATTGCGTATCACCGAAGATCTCGGCGCGGGCCCGTGAACGGTATCGGATGGCGGCAGCAAAATCCGACGAGTTCGACGCCTACGTGCTGGCCGACACGTTGCGTCACCAGCATGCCCAGTGGCGGCCGTTAGCCACCCCGTCGCCGGTCCTTGCCGAGCTGACCGCGATCAGTCGCGACCGTCAACGCATCCTCGACATGCAGGTCGACACCGAAAACCGGCTGCGTTCGATCTTGGAGGCCTACCATCCCGCGCCATTGCACCTGTTCTCCTCACTGGACCGTGACATCACCCTGGCCTTCATCCAGACCTATCCCACGCCCGCGCAAGCGGGCAGGATCACCGCGAGGCGGATGGGTGGATTCACCGGCCGTCACGGCTATAGCGGCCGCCAGAAGCCCGAAGCGCTCATCGAGCGCATGCAGCCGCACCTTTTGTCCGCTAGCGAAGGCACTGTGGCCGGTAAAGCGTTGGCGGCGAAAGCATTCACCGAACAACTCGCCTTGCTCAACACCCACTTACGAGGCCACAACAAGCGTCTACGCGAACTACTCGACGCTCACCCCGACACCCACATCTTCACCAGCTTCCCCGGTATCGGACCCGTCACCGCCGCAGTGCTGATCTCGGAGATGGGTGAAGAGCGCACCCGGTTTCCCTCGCCGTCGTCGCTGCTGGCCGACACCGGTTTGGCGCCAGTTACCAAGGCCTCCGGGCGCACACGGCAGGTTCGGTTCCGTTACGCCGCTAACCGCCGCATGCGGCACGCCATTGACTGGTGGATGTTCGTCGCCACCCGTGAAGATCCGTGGTCGGCCGAGATTTACCAGCAGGCCCGTGCTGCCGGCCATGCCCACCATCGAGCGTTACGCGGTCTCGGTGCTCGTTGGGTGCGGATCCTGTGGCGCTGCTGGCAAGACCACACCGCTTACGACCCGGCAGTTCATCACCGCCCGACCGCGGCCTAACTGGTTTACAGAAGCGTCCCGCTGCAGGCAGCAAACAATCGCTGCAGCGCGAACGAACGCGTCCGGAATCAGAAGGTTGACAGCGGGAGTCTGCATCATTCACCTGCTGCGAAACACTTTTCGGCTCACTTCCCGCAAGTACTGGGATGAGATTAAACGCGATGTGAAGCCGATCTACACCGCGGTCAACGCTACCTCCGCCCGCTCGGCGTTCGACGAGTTGGCCGAGAAATGGGGACAGCGCTACCCGGCGGTGATCCGGCTGTGGGAGAACGCCTGGAGCGAATTCGTGCCGTTCCTGGATTACGGAGCCTGTTGCAGAATCGCGTCGGGCCGCGGTCGCGGGTCCGGGCCGGATCGCGGCCGTAGCGGTCTGAGCGAACGACTTTCGGGTGGCGCGTTAGGCCGCCGCGGTGGCTCGGTGGATCTTCTTGAGGTTGAATGCGGTTGCCGCCAGATGCAGTTCGTGCGTAGCGTTGTCCAATCCGCGGCGGGAGAACCGGTCGATGATCTTCTTGAGGTTGCCGATGCCGGGTTCGACCGTCGCACCCCGTCGCTTGTATAACGCTCGGCCCTCTGAGGTGTGCAGTCGATGCCTGTTGGCCTCACGTGGAGTCGCCTCGGGCGGTGGCGGCCCCTCGACGGGGTCCTCGGTGCAGGCGCGGGCTTGGTCGCGTTCCTTGCCCAAGGCGATGAGCCGATCCGGTCCTACCGCAGTCAGATTCGCCTCGCTGTTGTAGCCGGCATCAGCCAACACGGTGCCGATGACGTGATCGGAGTTGCCGGTGACAGCGTGTATCCGCGCCGCGGCATCTTGCGCTGCCTGCATCATCGGTAGGAATGATGCTTGGTCGTTGGTCGACTGGCCCACGCGGACTGCGATGATGAGTTGATCGCCGGTCACCGCGACCTGGGCGTTGTAGCCTTGCAGGAATCCTTTGCGGGTCGGCATGATCCGAGACTGCGGATCAGTCACGTTGACCACCACTTTCGGCAGTCGCTTGGCGTCGGAAGCCGACTGGCTCTCGGCCGCGACGGTGACTTGTTCGGCGGTCTCGGCGTGGCGTACCACTCGCCGTGCCCGCTGGACCCTGGTGCTGTCCTCCATCGCCACCGGTGGGCGACCCATCGGCTTCTTTCCAGCTGCGATCAACGTGGCATAGCGGTCCAGTTTGGCCTGATGCGCCGCGATCTCCCGAGCGAGGTGGGCGCGTGCTTCGGGCAGTCGGTGCGGGCCGTTCGGGATCCGCCCGACCACCGGCTCACCTTGCTCGGACCGCTGACGACGGGCGATGGCAGCCGCGTGCCGGTCCTCATCCGCGCGAGCGCGTTGCTGCAGCTGTGCCCGTAACTCTTGGGCGCCCTGACGGATACGTTCAGCCCGTCGGGTGCGGTCACTCAGCTCGGCGGGCACACGATCCTGCCCGGCCTCGGCGGCGCCTTCCGCGGCGGTGTCCTCGGCCCGATCGGTGTCCTCGGCCTCGGCGACCAGCTCGGCCGTGCGCCGGTCAAACCACTGCTTGCCGTGGTTGGCGTCGATCGAGGCGTTCGCGGCGATCTTGGTCCCGTCGATCGCGACCGTGCCGAACCGGCCCAATCCCGCCCCAGCGGCAATCATCAACACCTGAGAGAACAAGTCAGTGAATACGTCTCGCGCCTCGGCACGGAATCTGGCGATCGTCACGTGATCGGGCCCATCCTGGGCGCACAACACCCGAAACGCTACGTCGGTCACGCACATCCGCTCGATCTGCCGCGAGGACCGCACACCCTGGCAGTACGCATAGACCAGCAGCGCCAACAACATTCGCGGGTCATAACCCGCCGCGCCGGCCCCACCCCTACGGCGCGTTGACCGCTCTAGCCCCGAGATGTCGAGGACCTCGACGGTCTCCAGCACGAACCACGCCAGATGATCGGGCGGTAACCACTCGTGCAGGTCGATCGGCAACAACATCGGCTGATCACGCAGCACCGGGCGATACGACTTGGCCACAACCCATTTTCCCAGTCACAGCAGCCAGATAGGTCTGGCGACACGCGATTCTGCAACAGGCTCTACGACGTGGAGATACGGCGGGTGATCTGCTCGACGAACGCGATCGTTATCTGGAGTTCCCGGATGAGTGTCTTTGATGTCCGACACGGGGTGGCTGGGTCGCGAGTTCTGCTTGCTGGACGTGGTTATCTTCAGCCGTCCAGGAGGCAGAGCTTGCGGAGGAAGGGTGCTTGTTACACGGGTGGTTTCGCCGGTCTCGTCGCGTGAGTCGTGGACGGTTGTCGGTGATGATGACCGGACGGTGGAGCCGGTGGAGCTGTATTTGGCGTATCTGACCGGGGTCGAGCGGTCACCGAACACGGTCAAGGCGTATGCGCATGATCTGAAGGACTGGTTCGAATTCCTCGCCGACCGCGAGTTAGATTGGCGGTCAGTGGTTTTAGAGGATATCGGGGCATTCGTTGCCTGGCTGCGCACGCCGGTGCAGGCGCGCGGCGGGCGGGTGGCGGTACTGCCGTCGGTGGCGCCGGCCTGCAGTGAGTTGACGGTGAACCGGAAGCTGTCGGCGCTGGGTTCGTTTTATCTCCACGCCGCCCGAAACGGCGTCGAGGTCGGTGATCTGCTGGCGTCGTGGCAGGTCGGTGGGTCGCGGGGCGGGTGGAAACCGTTCTTGCACCACATCAGCAAGTCGATGCCGCAGCGGCGGCGGGCGGTGTCGTTGAAGGCGCCGAAGAAGTTGCCGCAGGTGTTGACGCCGCAGCAGGTCCAGGCACTGCTGGACGGGTGTGAGCATCTGCGGGACCGGCTGCTGCTGGCGGTGCTCTACGACACCGGGATGCGCATCGGGGAGGCTCTCGGGTTGCGGCACAACGATATCGCCGCCGCCGAGCGGGAGATTACGGTCATCCGCCGTGACAACGACAACGGTGCCCGTGCCAAGTCGATCATCGCCCGGACGGTGCCGGTGAGTGCGGAGTTGGTGCGGTTGTATGCCGATTATCTGCATGCCGAATACGGCGATCTGGACAGCGATTATGTGTTCGTCAATCTCTGGGGCCGCCCGCTGGGGCGGCCGTGGACCTATGCTGCGGTCTACGACCTGGTCTGCCGATTGCGGCGCCGCACCGGGGTGGATTTCGATCCGCACTGGATCCGGCACACGGCAGCGACGAGGATGCTGCGCGACGGCATCAGCTTGGAGGTCGTCGCCAAGCTGCTCGGTCACTCCGACGTGACCGTCACCGCCACCACCTATGGGCATCTCACCGTCGAAGATGCTCGCGCGGTGATGGAGAAGGCGGGCTGGTTCGATAGCCAGCGGGTGGCTTGGTGACCGCCCCGGCCGCAGACGGCCGGCAGAGCCTGCTTGCCAGGCTGATGGCGGTGGTTCGGGCCGAGTTCCGCAGCCAGACACTGATTTTCGAGCCGGATGATCCGGTGTTCGGCGGCGGGCCTTGCCGAGTGAGCGGTTGCGAGCGCCACGCCCGAGGGCACGGCTTGTGTCTGAACCATCGAGTGCGATGGGCCAAGCAGGGTCGCCTGGATCTGGAGGAGTTCATCACGCGGGCCGATCCGCGGTTGCAGCGGCAACGACCGAACCAGCAGTGCGCGGTCGCTGGCTGCGGTTACGGATCCGCGCGTCAAGGCTTGTGCCAGCTGCACGCTCAGCGCTGGGAACGGGCGGGGCGGCCCGACCGCGGCGCCTGGACGGCCGATCCGCCGAAGATCAAGCAGCCACCGGCCGGGGCGAGCTGCCGCATCCGGCACTGCGAGCTTTGGCCGGAGGCGTCGGGCCCGTTCTGCCATTCCCACAACGCGACCTGGCGCGCCAACGGCCGACCCGAGATCGACGCCTTCGCCGCGAGATTTGACCCCGGCCGGGTCGTCCCAGCCGACGAGTCGATCCAGCTCGGCCCACTGCCGCCGCAGCTGAGGCTGGAGATGCAATACACGCTGCAGCAGCGCCGCGACCGACGCGTCGGCAAGCTCGCCCCGGCCGTCGTCACCCGCGTGGTTCGGCTGCTGGCAGCCTCGTCGGCGACGTCGTTGCTCGACCACGACGAGGACTCGTGGCTGACGATCGCGGACGGGACCGTCAACGACAGCCTCGGGCGCGCGCTGCTGCTCTACGCGCGCAGGGCCGTCGCCGATCTGGCCGAGACCGGCGGCTGGGAGGCCGAATACCCGCGCGATGTCTGGCGGATGCACCGGCTCGGCTTCGATGGCCGCCGCACCCTGCGGTTCGACCGGATCGCCCAGCCGTGGCTGCGGGAGCTGGCCAAACGCTGGGTCCGGCTGCGGTTGTCGAGCGGGCTGGGCTTGGAAGCCGGCGGCGGGCGGGTCGTGGTCGCGATCACCCGGTTCTCACAATTTCTCACCACGGTCGGAGTCGAGCGCATCGACCAGCTGGATCGTCGGCTGCTCGAACGCTATCTGGCAGACCTGGCGCGCGAACGCCATCCACAGCGCCGCAGCGCCCACATCGGCCTGCTGAACGGATTCTTCACCGCTGTCCGTCAACATCGTTGGGACATAGAACTTCCCGCAACTGCACTGTTCTTCCCCGCCGATCATCCCCGTCGCCCCGACAAGCTGCCGCGGGCATTGGCCGAGCAGGTCATGACCCAGCTCGAACAGCCCACCAACCTGGACCGTTTCGACGGCCTGTCCTACCGGTTGATCACCGTCATCCTGATGCATTGTGGATTACGCGTCACCGACGCGCTGCGGTTGCGCAGCGACTGCGTCACCACCGACACCGACGGCGCCCCCTACCTGCACTACTTCAACCACAAAATGCACCGCGACGCCCTGGTCCCCATCGACACCGAACTCGTCGACGCGATCGGCCATCAACGCCACCGCAATCTCGACCGCTGGCCGGCGGGCACCGTAATCCTGTTCCCGCGGCCCAGCAAGAACATCGACGGCGGCCACCCGATCAGCTCGTCGACCTACCGGATGGCGTTGCAGCGCTGGCTGGCTGACTGCGACATCCGTGACGAGCACGGCCAGCGAGTGCATCTCACGCCGCATCAGTGGCGTCACACCCTGGGCACGCGACTGATAAACCGCGACGTCCCGCAAGAGGTCGTGCGCCGCATCCTCGACCACGACTCACCGCAAATGACCTCCCACTACGCCCGTCTCCACGACGACACCGTGCGTCGACATTGGGAAGCCGCCCGCAAGGTCGACATCACCGGCCGCGCAGTCACTTACGAGCCCGGCGGGCCGCTCGCCGACGCGGCCTGGGCCAAACAACGCCTCGCCCAGGCCACCCAGGCCCTGCCCAACGGCTACTGCGGGCTGCCGATGCAACGGTCCTGCCCGCACGCCAATGCGTGTTTGACCTGCCCGATGTTCCTCACGACCAGCGAATTCCTGCCCCAGCACCACGCGCAGCGGCAACAGACTCTCGAGCTGATCACCGCTGCCGAAGCCCGCGGCCACGGACGCCTGGCCGAGATGAACCGCACCGTGCTCAGCAATCTCGACACCATAATCGTCGCCCTCGAAACCCCGGAGACCACCGAACATGCGCTCTGACAACAGCCTTCACCTCAGCACCGCCGCCAAACAGCGGCACGAACTTACCCGCGCCAAAGCCGTCGCCGCCCTGCACGAACTTGACCGCGCCGGAGCGAAGATCACTTTCGAATCCGTTGCCGACTACGCCGGCGTCTCCCGCTCCTGGCTCTACACTCAAACCGACATCAAAGACGAGATCCGGCGCCTGCGCGCCCGCAACCAGCCCCGACACGCCACCACGACACCGGCCCGGCAGCGCGCCACCGACGACTCTCTGCGTCAACGCCTCGACATTGCGCTGCGCCGCAACCGTGAACTCGCCGACGAGAACCAGCGCCTGCGCCGCCAACTCGCGCACGCCCTCGGCCAGCTCCGCGACACCCCGCCCCGAACACGTCGCGATCCGATAACAATCGGCCCCTGCTAAACCCACCACCAACAACGCCCGTCGACACGTCTTGCACACCGTCTACGACACGAATCACCAGGTCTGCACACCGAACCGGCGAGCGACTCAAGATAACGATCGAATCCCTCAATGCCCGCTACCGGCGCGCGATCCGGGCCCGCGGGCACTTCCCGACCGAGCAGGCGGCGATGAAGTGTCTCTACCTCGTGACCCGCTCCCTAGACCCCACCGGCCGCGGTAAGGCACGATGGGCAATGAGGTGGAAGCCAGCGCTCAACGCGTTCGCCATCACCTTCAACGGCCGAATCACCCCGACCGGCCACTGAAAATGCCAAGGTCGGATCCACCGTTATTCGGACACTCCCCCCGCGACCACGGACTCGAACTCTAAAGATCAGTGGTGCAATGATTCTGCATCGGCAATGCGGTAATGCACGGGTGAATTTCGCCCCTAGATATTCATGTGGGCTCAGATGTTCTTAACGGTGGCGGTAAGGCCAAGCTCGGCCAGCAACGGCTGCAGCTGTTCGGCGGTCGCGGCGTCGGTCACCAGGTTCAGCGTGCCCTGCAGGTAGCTGATTTGGCGTTCGTCGAGTGCGAGGTAGAACGCGCGGAACAGCGCGGCGAACTTGTCGGCGGTGTCGGCGTTGGCCAGCAGGTTGGCGGTGAAGGAGAAGGCGACGCTCTTGTCCGGGTTGGCAGGCGAAGCCGGGGTGGTAGTTGATCCGCCGGCAGAAGTTGCGCCGCTGGCGGTGATGGTGGGTGTGGTGGATCCGGTCGGGGTGGATCCGGTCGTGGTGGAACCGCCATCGGTGGCGGATCTTGCTGCGCTGTTGCTGGTGGGGCATGGTCCGGTATGTGCGGGCTGGCCGCAGGTGGCGCAGGGTGCTGGTGCGGGGCGGGCGATCCGCAGTGCTGCGCTGCTGAGGTTGATCTGGGCTGGTGCGGTGACCGCGACGGCGGTACCGGTGCTTTCGACGATGCTGAGCTCGCCGGCTTTCACGGCGTCGTAGATCGCTTGCTGCAGATCCGGGTCGCCGGCGTAGAGCAACGGCAGGCGGGGGGCGCTGTAGAACGCCGAACGCAGGTCGGCCAGCGTCTTGCCGTAGTCCTGCTCGCGCAGGTTGTGCAGGAGTGCTTGGGCGTTGAACTGGCCGGCGTCGAAGACCTTGTCCTGCTCGGCGAGCGCTTTCCACACCATGGTGCCATTGAGGGCGGTCAGTCCGTCGTCGTCGAAGGTGTGTTGCTCGAGGTAGCGCTCGCCGTCGGGGTCGGGCTGGGCGACAAAGACGATGTGTTGGAAGGCGCGTTTAAGAGTCTTTTCGAGCTGGTCACGGGCGTCGGCGAGGTCGGCGGTGCCCGTGTTCTTGAGGTCATCGTCGTTTTGGACCTCGGGTGCGGCGAGGGCCTTGCTGCGGGCGAGGTATTCGGCGGCAAGGTTGCGGGCCTGGGCGCGGCGCTGGGTGTTGATGACAGCGAAGACGGCGCTGCTGGCCCATTGGACGGGCAGCTGCCCGGGCCCTTGGGCCAGGCCGGCGGCGGCGTTGAGTGCTTCTAGGGTGGCGGCTTCGGCGCCGTTGCGCAGGCTGAACTGGGCCGGGTCGAGTAGGACGAGGCGGTTGGTGTGGGCGGTGTCGAGGCCGGCGTTGACGAGGACCTCGGTGGCGGTGCGCGCGGGGTCGGCCTCGACGAAGGGTTTTTCGCGGAAGGGTCCGGAGCTGGCGAGCCGCTGGGTGAAGTCGGCCAGCACCGCGTCGCGTTCGCCATCGGTGATGGTTCGGCGGATGTTGGCGACGAGCATCCGGTGGGTCAGCCGGGTCGAAAGGAAGTACCGGGCTGGTTTGTTGTTGCCTTGCCCGGGAACGGTGTCGAGGGCGCTCAAGCCACGGGTGGGGTCGACGAGCTCGGCGATGACAGCGTCAGCGTCGGTGATGGTGTAGGTGAGGTCGGGGACGGCGGTGGCCGCTTTGACTTCGGGGGCGCTGGCGCCGCGACCGCGGCCGGGACGCAGTGTTCCGACGATGCTGGCCAGGAAGATCAGGGTGGCGGCGCGTTCGGCGGCGCGCGGGTTGGTGTCGGTCCACATGAGGGGTTCGCGGGTGAGGTCCTGGCGGCGTGCGGTGCCGCTGGTGTTGTCGTGGTTGACGACTTCCATTTCGGCGAGGCTGCGGTAGTTGGCGATGGTGCGTTCGTCTTCGACGAGGCCGCTTCCCAGGAGTGCTTCGCGGACTGCGGAATCCGAGAGGGGCAGGTCGCCGGGGCCGATGAGTGTGGGGACCCATTCGCCGGCTTTGCCGCGGTTCTGCTGGGCGTAAACTGTGGCGGCGAAGATGCGGATGGTGGAGCGGACCCGCTGGAAGCCGGTGACCTTGCTCCACTCTTCTTTGGCGATCTCCATGAGCATCGGGTGGAACGGGTAGCAGGCGGCGACTTCGGTGGGCCAGTTGTCGCGCCAGGGGGCGGCGATCGCGTCCCAGACCTGTTTGGTCCAGCCGCGGTCGTTGAGGGAGGGGTCGTACAGCGCGGCGGTGGCGGTGATGACTTCGGCGGCGGGTTCGGCGTCGAAGAGGCGTTTTCGCAGGATGTCGGCGAAGTCGCCGACTTCGGTGACGGTGGCGGGTAGACCGTTGCGGTCCAGCAGCGAGTTGAGGTCGTCGCGGCGTTGTTGGGCTTGCGGGGACAGTGCGGTCTTGTCGGCGTCGGAGGCGATCATCACAACCAGCATCGCCACGTGGGGAACGTCGTTGGCGACGTCGAGTAGGGCGCGAAGGCACGCCATGTCCTGCGCGGACAGTTCGGGCTTGTTGGCGCCGTCGAGGCCGTTGCCGATGTAGTCGAGGATTTCGTCGATGATGATCAGCACCGGGCGGTTCACCGCTCGCAGTGCTTCGGCGATCTTGTGCTTGTCGCTCCAGTAGGGGCGGTATCGGTCGTAAAGGGTGTAGTCGGCGGAGAACAGTCGCCACAGGAAGCGTTCGAAGAGGCTGTTGGCGGGGCCGTCGTAGTCAGAGACGGGTGCGTCCGGAGTCATGTTGTCGCAGGGCAGCACGACGACGTGGGGGTTGTTGAGGCCGGTGGGCACTGCGGTGCCGGTTTTCGCTTTGGCGCGGGCGGCGACTTGGCGGCCGACTTCGGTGGCCAGCAGTGCGTCGGGGTTGGAGGCGAGGTGGAAGGCGCCGATGCAGGCGTGGGATTTGCCGCCGCCCATGCCCTGGTCGAGGCGGGTGACGGCGCGGGCTTTGAGGTAGTCGTCTCCGGCGCCGATACGGATGGCGATTTCGGTGAGTAGGTCGACGAGTCGTTCTGTGGGGTGGGTTATTTCGCCGTAGTAGGCGGCGTCGGCGTAGAGGGGTCGGGCGGTACCGGCGCCGTGGACTGCGGCGAACAGTGACATCTGCACGTCGTCGATCTGCCCGGACGACGACAGAATTTCCTGGCGAATCTTCAGGGCTTTCCACCACGGGGTGACGGGTGTGGTCAAGGCCGGTCTCCTGGCTCAGGTCGGGGTGCGGGGTTCATAAGAGTTTGAGTTGGGCTTCGTCGTCGTGGACGCGTGCGGCGGCGCCGGCCGTGGCTGCGGCCGCGGCTGTCACGGCGGTGTTGACGGCGGGTCGGGTGCGCAAGATTCGATTGAATGCCACGCTGTCGGGGTCGCTGTCGGGGAGTCGGTCGGCGAGGAACTGGATTGCCGGCCACAGGTAGGCGTCGTCGCTGTCGCGGCCGGCGGCGGCCAGTACGGCGCCGATGGCGTCGAGGCCGTCTTCGGAGACGTGCGCCAAGGCCAGAGCGACGTCGATAGTGGCTGAATCGTCGGTGACAGGGTCGGAATACTGTGTCGCGGCAATGAATTGGACGCCGCTGCCGGAGTCGCGGATCAAGTCGCGAACGTGGGCGATGTCGAGTCCGGAGGCCAGGGTCTGCCAGCGCAGTTCGGATTTGGCTTGGACTTGTCGTCCGTAGAGGCGGACCCACCAGAGGGCGAATCGGGTTCGGGCGTCGAAGGATTCCAGAGGCTGGTGGTTGATCTCGACGGCCATGGCGTCCTGGACGGCGGCGCGGGCCAGAGGCAGGAAGGTGTAGATGTCGACGGGGTTGCCTCGGGCGTCGAGGACCTCGCTGTATCGGCCGACGACTTCCATGGCGGGTCCGGCGGCGGCCATGAGCATGTCGGCCGGGGCCAGTCCCCATCGTTCCCACTGGGGGAAGCGTTGGCGGATTTCGGTCTTGATGGCGGTGTCGACGGTGCCTTTGCGTCCGGTGGGCCGATCGGGTGGGGCGGGTCGGCAGGCCATCGTGAGGGTGGTTTCGATGTTGGCTTTGCCTTGCTGGCCGCCGGATTCGGTGTTGGCGGGCCAGGAGCCGGTCATGACGAGGCCGGCCCGGTCGATGGAGTGCAGGAGGCGCTGCCAGACTTCGGGTTCGCCGTGGCCGAAGACGATGGTGACGACGCCATCGTCACGCACGACGTTGCGCATCTGTGTGAAGGCCTGGGCGATCAGGGTGTCGTAATGCTCGCGGGTGCGGTGTTCGTCGGGGGCTTCGCCGCGGACCCGTTTGACGATGATCTCCTGGCTTTTCTCCTGGGTGCCGTGCGGATCGGCGGTGATCACTAATTCGGGCCAACTGCTGTGTAGGCAGCGTTTGAGCCATACGTAGAACAAGTCGGACGCGTCCGCGTACGCGATCATCTGATCGTATGGCGGATCTGTCACGGCAGCACTGAAAGACTGCGGGGGATAGGGCAATTCGGTGGCTGAGCCGCGGGTGACAGTGGCCGGTGTGCCGCGCAGATCGGCGAACAGGTTGCGGCAGGCGGCCAGGACGTTATCGGAGATGGACGCCCACGTTCCCGGGCCCTCGCCGATGCCCGCTTCGAAGAAGTCGTGGGAGAACGTGATGGAACCTTCGTTGACGAACAGATCACCGACCTGTGCGCCGCCCTTGGACTGGAAGCGTGCTCCGCGGGTGGAGCGGCGCAGCTTCTTCATCACCACGGCGGTGGCGTAGCCGCTCAACGCCTTGACATAGTCGGCCGAGATGCCCGCAGCGCTCAATTCCGTTGCCACAGCGTTGATCAGGCGCGCTAGCCGGACATAGGACAGGGTTTGGCGGTCCACCATGAAGTCGCCGTAGGTGTGGGCCCCGTAGATGCTGGGCCCGATGATGTTGTTGTTGCCTGGGGCGATCCCCTCGTCGGGGACGGCGGGCAGGAACGGTGTGAACGACGCTTCGGCGGAGAGTGCCTCTGCTGCGGCGGTGGCGGCCGCGCGGTCCTCGTCGGTAGGCAACCGGAAAACTTTCTGGCCGTCGGCGCGGATGTCGGCGGCCAGCACGAGCGCGTCTTGGCCCTTGCCTTCCTGCAGCAGCCGGCGGTGCACCGCCAGCGGGTGGGGATGGCCGCAGAAGACGCAGACGGCGCTCTTGCCGGCGATCTTGCGGCCGTTGACCACCGCGTTGGACAGGGTCGGGGTGTGTGTGGGCGGCCCGTCGCTGACGATCGCATGCCAGGTATCGGTGGAGCGGTCGGCGGCGATGTGAAATGACGTGGCGGTGCGATCGCCGCGGGCCAGCGTCAACTCATACGAGCCGATCAGCGGGAACCGGCGGCCGCATTCCTGGCATGGAATGGCCACCGACCACAAATAGCCCCAGGGCAATTCACCGTGGTGGCGGGGATAGAAGTCGCTCATCATCGCGGCGTGGCGGATGCCGAGTTCGGTGAACAGCACCTCCAGGTCGTGCACGAGCCGCTCCGATGGGGAGGTCGCCAACACCGTGGTCTCGGGCCCGAAAGGCAGCGGCGGCTCCCCGGTCCAGTCGCGGAAGGGCGCGGAGGTCAACAGGTAGCTGGCGAGCACGGCGACGGGGCTGTAGTCGACGGCAGTGGCCGCGACTCCCAGCCGCGCGGACTCCAGCGGGATCATGCCACGCCCGGAGAACGGGTCCAGGGTGGCAGCGCCGTCGGGGTTGTCGGCGGCGATCTGGGCGCGCAGTTCTTTCCATGCGGCGTAGCGGCCGGTCATCGCTGAGCGAACCAGTTTTTGGAGCTCCTCCTGCTCGGCTTCGTTGTCGGGCCAGCGCAGCAGCGAACAGATGGTGGCCGCCTTAGCTTGCGCGGTAGGCCGTTTCGCGAACCACATGAACAGGGAGATCTCGGCGTTGCCCGATCCCCAGCCGCGGTCGCTGTTGGCCGATACTTCCGCGCTGGGGAACCAGCGCTCGATCATGCGGGTCATAGGTTGCTTCCCGGGGCGTTCTTGAGGCTGGATCCGGGGACGCGGAAGATCGCGTCGCCGGTCATGTCGGTGGCGAACAGGATGGCGGGGTCGGCGTAAGCGCCGAAGAAGCGGCCGGTCCCGTCGGCGCATTCGTCGACGACGTAGAGCCAGTAGGTGCTGCGGTGCTGGGTGGCGATCAGGACCTCGTTGCCGGTCATCCGGATGCCGGTGCTGGCGGCGCTGCCGAGCACGCCTTTGACCTCGATGTGGCGGACGTGGGATTGCTGGCGCGCCTCCAGGTCGTAGCCGCGGCCTTCGGTGTGGACGTCCTCGACGGTCCAGCCGTCGTCGACGAGGAGTTGCTGCACGTGGCGCATCGAGACCATCTCGGCGTCGAGTTCGGACTGGATGGTGGCGTCGGCGCTGGCGAGGACCCGGATTCGGCCGACGAGTGTGGGGTCGGTCAGCGTCACTTCGGTCAGTCGTTCGAGGTCGGCGATGCGGGTGGCGGTCTGGGCCTGGAGTTGGCGGCGCATGGCCAGTCGGGTGTCGCGGGGTTCGATGGCTTCGGTGAGGCTCAACGGCAGGTTCGTCAGTTCGTGGCGGGCCTGGGCGAACCACTGGGCGCGCACTTGGCGGTGTTCGGCGACTGTGGCGTCGGCGACCTGGTGGGCGACGTCGAGGGCCCGGCCTTCCCGGGCGGGGTGTGCGGCGGTGCCGGGGGTGCTGGTTGGCACCAAGTTGGCCAGGGTCTCCCAGCGCACGGCGCGGGCGTTTCCGCTGTCGTCGACTTTGATCAAGGTGGCCCACACGCTGGCGCGGCGGCCGTCGTTCTCGGTCATGGTGGCTTGGTAGGCGTAGAGGTCATATGGGGTCAGGCTTGTAGGGTCTTCGACGGCGCCGGACTGGTAGGAGTCTTCGGCCAGTCCGCGTTCGGCCATGTCGATCAGGTCGGTGAAGGCCGGCTCGCCGGGGCCCAGGGTGATGGTGTCGTCGAGGTCGATGCTGCCTTCGGCGGCCAACACCGCTTCCCCGCTGGTGGCCACGTGCGCTTCGGTGAGCGCGCCCAGGCCGGGCGGCAGCGTGCCGGCGGTGGATGTCAGGCGCAGGAATCCGGGTCCGGCGGCGGTCCTGGTGACCGACACGATGCCGGCGGCGTCGAGGCGGTCGAGGTAGGCCTCGACGATGGCGGGGTTGATGCGGGAGAAGAGGTCGCGTTGAAGCAGGGTCAGTGCGGCGACTGCGTCGACGGGGACTGAGAGGCGGCGTTCGGTGTCGCGGGCATGGCGGGCGGCGCGGGCCAGTTCTTGGGCCTGCACTGCGTGGGCGGCGGCGATGGCGGCGCGCCGGCGGGCTTCGTCGTTGCCGTAGATGTCGGTGAGCCAGCGGTCGTAGTCGACGCCGGTGATCTCGGCGACGGCGGAGAGGCTGTCGAACATCTGGCCGTGTAGTTCGTTGGCGGCGTTGACGAAGTTGTCGAGGAGGCGCAGCAGGGTGTCGCCTTCGCGGGTGTCGGTGGCCACGAGGTTGTACAGGTAGACCTCGCGGGTCTGGCCGACTCGGTGGATGCGTCCCATGCGTTGTTCGAGGCGTACCAGTGACCAAGGGATGTCGTAGTTGATCAGGACGTGGGCGGCTTGTAGGTCGATGCCTTCGTTGCCGGCGTCGGTGGTGACGATGATTTGGAAGTCGCCGCGCATGAACGCTTTCCGGACTTCGTCGCGTTCGGGTTTGCTTTGGCGTCCTGAGTACATCTGTGCGGTGTAGCCCTGAGTGCGCAGCCGGTCGGCGATCCAGGAGGCGGTGTCGGCGTATTCGGTGAAGATGACGGCTTGTTCGCCGTTGCCGGGAAGTATGTCGTGGGGGGTCAAGCAGTCGTCGGTGAGGCGTCGCCATTTGGAGGGGGGCCAGTCGGGGTCGGCGAGGGTGGCTTCGATGCGCTCGACGAGGGTTTTGATGGCGGTGCGTTCGGCGCGGGTGGCGGTGGATGCGGCGTGGATGACGCGGGCTTCGTCGATCTCGGATTCGTCGCCGCCGGTGGCGTTTTCGGCGATTACCGCGGCTTCGGTCTCGCTCATCTGGCCCATGTGTGCGGTTCGGCGGCTCAGTGTTTCGGCCAGGGCGAACAGGCTAGAGGCCGCGCGTTTGCCGTAGACCATCCGGGCCAGGGGTTGGGCCGCTGGGGGGAAGAACTGGTCGACCATGTCGAGTGCGGACTGGTAATAGCTGTACTCGGTCTGTGTCAGTGCCACGCTGTGGTTTTTGGCGGTGCGACCCTTGAACAGTCGGGTCTTACCGTCGTAGTCGACGAGGTCTTCTTTCATGCGACGCAGGAAGTGGATCGGGCCCGGTCGCAGCGCGGCGAGTTCGACGTTGGGGTCGGTTCCGGGGTCGGGGTAGATGTCGGGGTCGACCAGGTGCAGCAGGTGTCGGAACAGCCATTCTTTGCCGCGGTGCGGGGTGGCGGTCATCAGCAGGGCACGCGGGGTATTGCGGGTGAGGAGTCGGCCGACCTGGTGGAAGCCGGCGGCGGTGGGTGTCAGGCGGTGTGCTTCGTCGAAGACAACGAGATCCCAGCCGGCTTTGTCGGGGCGTAGTGCTTCCTGGACGGCGGGGTTGACAGCGGCCAGTTCGAGTGAAACCACCCACAGGTCGTTGGAGTTTAGTGCGTCTTCGCGGATGGTGGCCGCGGTGATCTGGCGCAGTCCGCCACCGAGGAGTCGGGAGAAGTCGTCCACCCATTTGGTGGCAAGGTTGGCCGGGCAGACGATCAGAGCGCGGCGCAGCAGTCCGAGGCGCTGCATCTCGCGGATGTAGAGGCCAGCCATGATGGTCTTTCCGGTGCCGGGTTCGTCGGCAAGCAGGAATCGCAGCAGCGGCTGGGGCAGCATCGCTCCGTACACCGCGGTGGTTTGGTGGGCGTAGGGCTTGAGCGGCATAGCGGCCATGGCGCTGGTTTCGGCGTTGGCGGCCGCGGCGGTCATCCACTGGGTCCACATGGCGGCCAGGACCCGCGCGGAGTCGCCGAGGCCGTCGGAGACCAGGGTGCGGACAGTATCGGTGTCGCCGGCGGCGAGGTTGACTTCGTGGCGGCGGTCGCCGTCGTCGACGAGGATCAGGTCCCAGGAACCGGGATCGGTGCCGGGGATGGCGAAGCGGATGGTGGCGAACGGCGGGATTCCGGTGGCGTTAACGCGGACGCGTTGGCCCTGTTCGAAGCTCGTTATGCTGTCACCCCCTGTGGTCTGTGCGCGGTGCGCTGCTATCGAAAATGGTTGTCTGCCTGGACGTTCAGCGTTGGTAGCGCTCCATGTCGGCGGCGTAGTGCTCCAGCAGCAAGGGGGTGACTTCGTCGACCATGGGGATGCCGGAGGCGGTGGCGCGCATTTTCATGGCGAAGTGCAGTTCGGCAGGGATGTCGATGGTGAGTCGGCGGGTGGCGGGCA
Organism: Mycobacterium sp.; assembly: GCA_021732005.1. GTDB lineage: Bacteria > Actinomycetota > Actinomycetes > Mycobacteriales > Mycobacteriaceae > Mycobacterium. The sequence goes on from JAKFVT010000009.1 coordinate 20,890, forward strand.
ACGGAGAGTTCCTGGGTTTTTCCGTGGTCATCGCCGCCTTTCGCCGCTTTGTGGAGTTACAGACTCACACATGTGAGTGTGGACTGTACATGGATGGGGATTGGCGCCCTCTCCGAAGACGCGGAGGAACCACCGCGGTACGCGAAGGCGATGGACAGTGCGCTGGAAACCAGCGGTGAACGCCTTCGCGATCACCTGGCGTGAGTGTTCCTCTCGGGTGTGACGACGCGCGAGCCACCGGAGTGTGCGCCGCGGCGAATTCTGCGTCTTTAGAGTTCGAGTCCGTGGTCGCGGGTGTGTTCGTGGGTGTGGTTGCGTAGGCGTGGTTTGAATTGGGTTTGGTAGGTGTCGTGCAGGGTGTCGCGGCGGGCGAGTAGTTCGGCGGCGTCGCGGTCTTCGGTGGTGACTGGTTCGTGTGCGGCGAGATGCGTGCCGGCGCGGTCGATCGCGGTGTCGCGGTCGGCGTCGGGTGTTCCGAGTTTCTGTGCCCAGGGCAGGTTGTCGGCCAGGGCGTCGACGAGGCTGTGCGCGGGGGTGCGGCGCTCAGTGGGGGTGTGCACGAGTAGCAGTTTGGTGTTGGAGCGGCCGGCGTGCTCGGTGAAGTAGCGCAGCTGGTTGGGGTCGAGGTGGTCGGCGTCGTCGATGACGAGTAGGTGGCCTGGGGGAATGGTCCACTGCCCGTTGTCGATTCGGTGGCGGGTGGTGGCCGGGTCGGTGGATCGTTCGGCGTAGGGGTGGTGTTCGGCGAACGCGGTGGCGGTTTCGGTGGCGGGCATGGCCAGCACGTGCTTGCCGTTGCCGGTCGCGGCGGCGCTGATCGCGGCCAACGCGCGGTGTTTGTCGGCGTCGCGGCCCAGGGTCAGGACGTGCACCGACTGCATGCTGGCGGTGATCGTCTCCACGACGGCGCGGGCCGGTTCGTCGAGCTCCTCCCAGGTGCGGTCGCCGGCCGGGGGCGGGTACACCGTGGCCGGGGACCGCGACCCGGCCGCCTCCACGAAATCCACCTCAGCACGCAACACCATCAGATCGCCTTCGGTGGTGACCGATGCCCAGCGGGCCTGCTCGCGTTCCCGCGCAGGGTTCTCGGCGAAGGTGCGGGCGGTGCGCGCCTCGGCGCGGCTGAGTTGGTTGTCCAGCTCGCGGGCTTCGGCTCGGGCAGTGTTGAGTGCGGCGATGTCGGCGTGGACGGCCAGCGCGCGGCGGGCTTCGATGTCCTCGGCGGTGACGACGCGATCGGGTCCGCCGGCGATCGCGTGCAGGCGCGCGGTGGCGGCGTCGCGTTCGGCGCGGCTGCGCATGACGGCCATGCCGAGGTCAGTGGCATCGGCGGCGAGATCGCCGCGCCGCTCACGGTAGGCCTGGGCGAGGTTCTGGTCGTTTTCGCTCTCGGCGCGGGCGATGAGCTTTTCCAGCTGGGTCATCCGGTACTGCTGGGCCTCGTAGGCGGACTCGGCGGCGACCCAGCCGGCGTGTGCGTGCGCCACGTCGTGTTGGTAGGGCCGCTGCTCGACGTGGCAGCGGTGCAGCGCGATCAGTTCGCCTGCTGCGGCCTGCTCGGCCGGGCCCCCGCGCGCGGAGAGCACCGCCTCGGCCAGCGCCCGAGCGCGCGCCTTGGCCTCAGCGCAGCGGGCCCGCAGTTCGGTGATGTCGATGTCGAGATTCGGGGTGGCCGCTGGGCGCTCGGTGAGCAGGGAGTAGAAGTCCAGATCGCCGAGACTGTCCTCGAATTCGGAGTCGTAGCTCAGGTACTCGTCCTGGCCGGGATCGGCAAGGTGATCGGTGCCGATTGGGTGCAGTGGCGGCTCGTTCAATGATTGTCCGACGCTGTCGGCGGGGTGCGGGATGTCGGTGTCGATGTCGGCTGCGTAGTGGGTGAGCAGTTCGACGCGGTAGGTCAGAACGCGGGCGTATTCGTCGGGGCGGATCGCGTCGTCGTCGAGGGCGTCGAGCAGGTATTCGGCGGCGGCGGCGAGCAGGTCGGCCGGCGGCCAGTCTGAGGCGTTGACCGCGGCGACCAGTGCGGGCCAGGCCGGGTCGCCGGTGATGGTTTCGGCAGCCGCGCTGCCCAGGATGCGGTGCAGCTCGGCCGTCCACGGTGGGCGGAGCCGTTCGTTGGAGGCGTCGAGGGTGGCCGGGGCCAGGGTGCCGGCCAGCCGCCACCACAAGGCGGCGGCGGGCAGCTCGTCGGGTAGCGCGCCGTGGCGGGTCATTGCCTCGTCGACGAGTGCGGTGACGTCGGCGCCGGCGCGGGCGGCTTGGTCGAGGTGGGTGGCCAGCCGGGGCCAGAACGGGTCGGCGGTGATGTGCGGGTCGACGTTGTCGGCCAGGGTGCGCCACCGGGTAGCGCCGTGTCCGCCGCTGATCAGTGCGGCGTCCAGGCGCTGATGTAGCAGGGCTTGGAAGGACGCGGAGCGGTTGGCGTGCGGGGTGGGTCCGGTGATGCGGGTGTCGGCCGGGTCGACGTCGTGGGCGGCGCGGAACACCGCGATTTCGGCGAGCAGTCCGGGTCGTTGTCCGGCCAGCGGGCGCGCCCATATCGGGGCGGTAGCCGGGGTCCAGGCGCGGGCTTTTTCGCGGATCTCCTCGGCGATGTCTTCGACGAGTTGGGCGCGCGCGCTGAGGTAGCGCGCCCATGCCGAATCGTCGTGCAGGACGGTGGGAATCGAGGGCAGCCAGCGCAGCGGGCCGACGATGTCGAGAGCGCTGTCGACGGGGGTGGGTAGGCGCCAATCGAGCACCGCGGCGGGGTCGGTGGCGTTACCGAGGGGGCGTTGTGCGGCGTGTGCCAGCGCCTCCTGGGGGTCGTGGCCGTCGAGGGCCAGCAGGGCCAGGTTGCGTCGCAGTACCGGCCATGCTTCGGCGCTGGTGATGTCGGGGCGCAGGGCGGTGGCAGTGGCGTCGATGCGGGCCATGGTGTGGGTGCCGGCGAGCTGCTCGGCGGCTGCTGACAGGGCGTCGGTGTACATGTCGGCGGCGCGGGCCAGGCGGGTGAACGGATCGCGCTCGGCACGCTGGGTGCTGTGCGCGGAGACCTGCGCGCCGTCGCGGCGCAGGATGCCCGAGAGGATGTCCACCGCAGTCGGCGGGTGGGTGGCCTTGGGGGTCAGGACGGCGTGCGGGTCGGCCTCGCTGGTGGAGAAGTAGATGTGGTTCTCGGCCTTGCCTCGGGTGAGGGCGACGTAAAGCTGTTCGCGGGTCAGCCTGTCGGAACCGACGACGTGGCATTCGTGGCGGACGGTCGACCCTTGGGCGCCGTTGATGGTGCGCGCATACCCGAGCGTGGTGTTCGTTTGGACGTAGCGTGCGGGCAGCCGGACCACGGATTCGGTGTCGGATCCGGTCAGCCGCGACACCGTGACACCGCGCTCGTCGATGTCGCGGATGACCCAGCGGTGCCCGTTTTTGACCCAGCCGCCGCCGGGGATGTGCAGCCAGCGGGCATTGCTGCGGGTCAGAATCCAGTCCCCGACACTGGCGGTCAACCCGTCCGAGAGGGTGACCGTGCGGGTGTTGTCGGGGTGCGGATGGCGGCGCAGCCGGTCCAGGCGAGCGCGTTCGTTGAGTTCGGCGACCAGCTCGTTGGTGGGGGCGATCAGAAGTGCGTCGCGGCCGGCGCCGATCGCTTCTGACCATGCTTGGTAGGCCATGTCGGCGGCGACGTGTTCGGCGCCGACATGGACTCGGCCGTGGTCGAGGTAGAAGGCGATGCCGGTGGGGTCACCGTCGCGCAGGGCGAGGCTGGCTGCACCTTCGGCGGCCCCGATGACAGGGTCGGTGAAGCGCACGACATCGGACAGGGTGAGCGCTCCGTGTTCGGCCACGATGTCGCGCAGCACACCGCCTGCGGCAACCGAGGCGAGCTGCTTGTCATCACCGATCAGGCGCACGCTGGCGCCGTGGGCCAGGGCGTGGGAGATCACCGCATCCAGCCCGGCGGTGGACGCCATGCCGGCCTCGTCCACCACGATCAGGGCGTTCGGACCGATGCGGTCGAACCACGCGCGCGCGGGGTCATCGATGGCCGGTGGGGGACCGCCACCGCGCCCGGAAAGCTGGACCAGTTTGTCGATGGTGTCGGTCGGTGCGCCGAGATCGGCGGACAACACTTCGGCGGCCGCGGCGGTCGGCGCGAGGCCGATGACTGTGCCTCCGCTGTTGATCCACGCAGTCGCCAGCGGGGCCATGGCGGTGGTCTTGCCAGTGCCGGCGGGGGCGAGCGCCAGCTGCACGCGGGCCCCGGAGGTCGCCATGTCACGCAGCAGGGTTTGTTGGCCGTCGTTGAGTTCCACACCGTGCCGGGCGTGAGCTTCCAGCAGGGCCAAGCCAATGCTGTCGTCGTCGACGACATGGCCCCCGGAAAGCCCTGCGGCGTGCAGGATTCGGCGCTCTGCGGCGAGGATCTCCGCACTGGTGTAGACGGTGGTGTCGTGGCGGGTGTAGACGCTGGCGCCGTCGCGGCGGCGCAGCACGTCGGGCTCGTTCATCTCGGTGTCGGCGGTGGTCGTCAACGCGATGCTGTGGGTGCCCAAGGCGGCTGCGATGATGCGCTCCGCCACCTGTGGCGTGTCGTGGCAGTCGGTGTAGCGCAGGACTCTTGACACCTCGGCGCGAACATGGCTGATCTGCCATGTCGAGCGTGACGCGGAGACCGTACCGATGACCGTGGCGGCCTGTTCGGCGACCCACTGCTCGGTGACGGTGACACGTTCGCGCGGGGCCCGCCCGGAGGTCAGTGCGGCGACCATGGCGTCGAGTTCGCGGTGGCCTCCCAGGGCGCCAATAGCCTCGGCCCGCCACTGGTGGCGCTGCTCTGCCAGGGAGCGTGGTTCGTGCTTGGCGGCCCGGGTTTCCAGCGTGGCTTGCTGGGACAACGCCAGCATCTCCACCGCGCTGGGCTCACGCCCGTGGACCTGTTGGAAGTCTTTGGCGAGCTGGCCGACACGGTGCTCGATGGCGGCCCGCCGCGAGGACCAGACCTCGATCAGTTGCGCTGACATGCCGACGATTTCGCGGACGGGCCGCTTGCCCGGTTCGGGGGTGTCGTTGGCGAAGCTGACCCCGAGTTCGGCGATCAGATTGGCCTCGCACAACGTGTTGTACAGCTCCGACGCCGACACCTTGGCTTTGTAGAGCGGTTGGCCATCGAGGGCCAGCCAGCGGGGGATGCCATCGGAGCCGATCGCGCATACTTTGTTGCTCACCGCGACGTGGGTGTGCAGGTTCGGATCCCCGGCACGGGAGTCGCGGTGATCGAAGGCGGCGGCGATGAATCCGCCTGCGTCGACCTGGGCTACACCGTTGGTGCCCATGCGCGAGAAACAGGCTTGGGACTCGAGGAACGCCAGGGTGTCGGCGACGGCTTTGTGGTGGCAGTCCTCGATGGTTTTGGCGATGCCCAGCGGGGCTAGTGCCCACAGCGCGGATACCGATTTGACGGGGGTGAACGTCAGGTCGTACCCGGCCACGGCGGTGGTGTCCAGGCGTGAGAGCCGGGCAATGAACCCGGTCAGTTCGCGCTCGTCGAGGTGGGCGCGGCCATAGCGTTCGACGAACATTTCCGCGGCGACGGTGGTGCGGATTTCGGCGCGCACTTCCGGGTCGAGCGGGGCGTTGGTGGCGCGGCCGATGGTGTCGTTGTAGCTGCTGTAGGAGCCGCGCAGCCGGCGGGTGAAGTCGTTCTCGTTGGCGCCCAACCGGAATGGGCGGCCGAGCTTGGCGGCGGCGTGCGCGCCGTCCACCCACACCCCGATGCCGGTGAGGTGTTCAGTGATCTTGGTGGCGTTGGGGTGCAGCCCTTCACCGAAGAGCGCCTTCATCTGATCTTCGGTGACTTCGGAGCCCTCGGGCACCCCCCAGAGTTGTTCGACGAGAGGGTTGTCGGGGTCGCGGCTGACCGGCCGGCCCAGGGCAGTCAGGCCGCTGCCCACCCAGCGGCCGGGGGTCTCGCCCTTGGAGGAGTAGTAGTCGGTGAGGCTGGCCCGGCCCAGGTCAGTGCCGTCGGCGACGGCGACCTGCCGGAGCAGGTAGGTGTACCCATCTCCGGCGGTCAATTTGTGTAGGCCCATCACCGCGCGATCACCACCGAAAACGCTACGAACCGCCCCTGGTGTTTAGCGGTGCCCCAACGCCGCCTTCGATCGGCCGTTACCGTTTCGTGACCTGAATGCACTAGGTGTGATGGGCCGAAAAGGGCGACCGGAGGTCGCGGGTGAGGGTGGCGCGGGTGGTGCCTGAGGCGGTCGGTGGTGGCCGATGTGGGTG
>JAKFVT010000052.1 GCA_021732005.1 Mycobacterium sp.
ACTCATAGGCCTCCAACTTGGCCCGATTGAACCGCCGAGGCCCGACCACCAGCGCGATCACCACCGACACCACCGCGAACGCAGCCGCGATGACACCCAACACCAGGATGGGCAGATACAAATTCATTTCCTCTGCCTCCTCTCGGTGACGGCGTAAACCGCATAGCCCTAGCGGCGCATGGACTTTGCGGTAGGCGTATGTCTACCGATTGGGGGCCGTTCATGTATCCCCCGTGACGGGGGAGGCGGGAGGTGATACGGAGGGGGATATCGATGAGAAGCATTCGCGGCACAGGGTTCAGCCCACGACAACGCCGACGGGCCGCGTGCGCTGTCGTGCTTGTCGTACGCGGTTCAGGCGATCAGGCCGACCAGGCCGGGGTCGAAGGTTGCCCTCGCCGCCACCGAGGCGGCTGCCGCGGAAACCACCAGGGCAGCGTCACTTTCGTAACCCTTGGGGAATACGATCTCCGCACTGTCGGGGCCTTCGCGGTGAGCCATCAGCCAGTCGTAGAGCAGCCAATCCACCGCACACGTCACCGTCAACGGATCGGCCTCCGGTGATTGGGCTGTCGCTACCACGGCTTGCAGAGCATCGCGATGCTCCTTGCGTGCGGCGTCCTTGTTCACTCCTGAGCTGTCGAAGAACAGCATCGCCAGTGTCAGCGGAAACCGTTGGCCTGCCTCGGTACGTACGATCCAACGACCGCCCTTCCACGGCTTGTCCGGGTCGACTTGGTGGAATTCACCGAAGCCCCCGACGACTCCGATCGAGGGATCGTCGAGTTCACCGTCGAAGGGCGCCGGCCCGAGCAGATCCAATGGCAGGCGGGCGCGGATCGAGAACAACGCCGCGGTCCCGATGATCTTTCCCGCCCGCAGATCAGCGCTCAAGGCGGTGTGCTCCAGTGCTGCCGCGTATTCGAAGCACAGCCGGTCCAGAGTGCGATGCAGATCCACCAAGCCGTCGCGATCGTCGTCGCCCGCCGGCGCTCGGCCGCCACCCAGGATGTCACCGAACCGGCCGGCGGCGATGATCAGCGCGTCGTCCAGCGCTTCGAGGTGAGTGGCCACCAACCGGTCGGGTTCCTCGTCAACGGCCACCAAGGCCTGCAACGACGTCGGACTGCCGGTCGGTGTCGCCCAGTAGAACCCGATCTGGCCGTCCTCCTGGATAATTCGGGGTCTCACGCTCGCCGCCAGATCATCACCCGGTTGTTGCCGGAGTCCGCGACGGCCAGCGTGTCACCGCGCAGCGATAATCCGTAGGGCCAGCACAGCGTGTCGCGCTGCACAGACGTCCAGCGGTTCTCGCCATTGGAACTGAAGTCGGGCTGAGCCAGCACATGATCGGCGCCCCGCCCGTCATCGGGCACACCGTCCCACAACAGGATCCGGTTGTTGGCGGTGTCGGCCACCGCCAGCCGATGCCCGTCGAGGCACGCCGCATACGGGAACCGGAAGCGATCGGAAGTATGCGGCCCATAAGGCCATTCCAGGGCGCTCGTGAAGTCGGGTTGACCGAGCACCGAGTCGGCACCGCGATCGGCATCCGGGGACGGCGACCACCCCAGCAAGCGGTGGTCACCGGCGTCGGCGACCAGCAACAGATCATCGCAACCGGTGATGTCATGGGGCCAACGGAAAGTGGCGGGCCCCACTGCCCCGCCGCGATTCTCCTCCCGCGCGGCAGCATGCGACTGGCCGAGCACGACGTCGGCGGGCTGGTTCGGATCGGGAATGCCGTTGCGCCAGCCGAGGACTCGCCGGTTGCCGGTGTCGGCGACCCAGAAGGACGACCCGACGACGCCGATGCCGAACGGCCAGTACAGCGTCGAGCCCGAGCATTCACCGCCTCGGTTCTCCACGACCGAGCCGGCGTCAGGCTGGCCCAGAACGAGATCTGGCGCCACGTCATTGCTCTGCGGCACCGTGTTCCACACGAGGATCCGATGATGCCACGCGTCTGCCACGATCAGCCGCCCGTCGTGCACCAGAACCCCGGTCGGCAGATTCATTCCGCGCTCCGGACCCCGCCCGCTAGCCGCCCGGCCCTCCGATTCACCGTCGGGCTGCCCCAATACGACGTCGGCGGGTTGCTCGTCGTCCTCAGGCATTCCGTGCCAGATGAGCACACGATGGTTGCCGGAATCGGCCACCACTACGTGCTGCTCACCGAGGAACACTCCGCGGGGTGAATACATCCACGCCATGGATGGTTTCGCCGGGGGCAGCGCCAGTCCACCCGGTGCGGGTGCGCCCAACCACCGGGCAGGCGACCAGCCGTCGGTGAGGTCGACGTCCGGAATGACATCAGCGCGGGTGCCCACGCCGCTGATGTTGTGCCGGACTGTGTAGCGGCTCATCCGCCGACGCGGACCCAGACGACGCCGTCGTCGACTCGCAGCGGCAGCTGTTCCAGCTGCGCGCCCGGAGCGCTCAGACACTCCCCCGACGACGCGTCGTAACAGAAGCCGTGCCACGGGCAGGTCAGCGTGTTGCTGCTCAGATCGAGCACCGCGTTGTCCAACGGCATTGCCTCGTGAGCACATTCGTTGCGGTAAGCCGACAGCCGCTGGCCGGCGTTGACCACGATCACCTCGGCATTCTCGCCGGTAGCTGTCATGAGACTCAGCGGCGACAGATCATCGACGGCCAGCTCGGTCGCCGGACCGACCTCGACCCAGCCTTCGCTCGCCGGGTCCCGCCCGATCAGCAGTGCTTCGATCGGAATCAGGGTGGGTGTCGGTTCGTTCGGGAGTACCTCTACCGCTGAGATCGATGGAACTTCTTGCACCAAGGCCTCTTCGACCAGATTCCGCAACGTCACCGATGACATGGAGCAGCCGTTGCACGCACCCTCCAGCCGGACGAACGCCGTGGCATCTTCCACCCGCACCAACGTCACGTCCCCACCGTGACTGTTCAGTTGCGGGCGAACGGTAGCCAGCACCTGGTTGGCATGGGTCACCGGGTCCGGCCGCACGATGCCGTGCAATGACAACAGCAGGTGGACCGTTGGATCGTCCACCAATTCGAACAGCACGTCGCGGGCCGCGCCGTCCGAACGCATCCGGCGCACGATCGTCACCAGGCCGGCACGGTGGATATCCTCGATTGCCGACCGCAATTCTTCGGCGACCTCGCGCGCGGAGGAGTCCAGAGCCGCCAGCGCGGCGACGGCATCATCGACGCGTTTCGCGAGCTCCTCGAAAGTCGGTTCGGCGAGCGCCCGTTCGGTGGTTGTAGACATCGCGATCTCCGATCAATCCTTCTCGGCGTCGGTGCGGGCCAGCGTGATCTGCCGGGCAATCTCATCGAGCACGCCCCGCACCGCGCGCACCGAGTCGTCGTCGCCGAGTTCCTCAAACAGGAACCGGGCTTCGTAGAGCTTGGCCTTCGCCTGGTCGAACGCGCCCAGATGGGCCAACACATTGCCTTGGTTGGCCAGCACTCGGGCGCGGCCCACGGGATCGCTGTCGCGGTCGCGGGCATCCAGGACCGCCTCGTACAGCTCGACCGCCTCGACCAAGTTGTCGCCCTGGTGCTTCGACGGGGTATATACCAGCGAATTGGCAAGATTCAGTTGCACACTGGCCCATTGCTCGGGATGGTCCTCGCGGGTGTAAACCTTGAGCGCCGAACGCAGCGACTGCGCGGCGATGCCCAGCCTCAACTGACCGGACGCTTCCGTCATCGGCATGGTGAGGTATGCCGTCGCCAGGTTGGCGTGCGCCGAGGCCCACAGGAGCGGGGCCTCCTCACGCATCACCAGCTGCAGGGCCGAATGATAATGCGGCACAATCACTGCCAGCAGCTCAGGCCGCCGCGGCGCCTGCTCGTGCAGCAGTCCGGCCAGCTGCAGGTGAAGTTCGGCCCTGGCTACGCGCAGACCGTCTGCGGACTCGAGGAATTTGAGCGCCGACTCGAAGCGGCGCACCGCATCATCGTGCCCGGCATGTGCCGCGATCGATGCCGAGGCGCCCAGCAGCACACCGCGCAGCGGAGCCGAGACGGCGGCCGCCTCGTCGGCGGCCCGGTCGAGCAGTACGACGGCCTCGGCAGCATCGCCGTTGTCGAACGCGTGGCTCGCCTGTGCCGAGAGCACCAGAGCGGCGAGCTCGGCGGTGGTTGACCCCAACGGTGGCGGGGTGTCGGACCGGCCTACGGCGAACAGCACGACATCTACCAGTACCCCGAATTCGCCAAGCAGCGAACGCAGTTCGTCTGGATCGCCGGCGTCCGGATCCATCACGAACCGGTTGTAACGGCTCACAGGGTCGTCACCGCTCAGCAACGCCAGCGCACCGTCGCGGTCCCCCGCCAGCGCGAGCTCATGTGCTCGCAGTCCCTCGGGCCACTCCGGTGCAGCACCGGCGAGCAGCGCCGCGCGGCCTGCCTCCGTGTCGGGCGATGCGGGAATCAGCATGTACCCGAGGGGAAGTGCGAACGCACCGAGTGGTTGCGGTCGAACCGCCAGAACGTCGGTATCCACCAATTCGGTGTTGGCAAGTGCGGTCACAGCATCTCTCCCGTCATCCGTGGATAGGTCCGCGGATATCGCGCTCGGCGGCGCGTTTGATCAGTCGGGCCGAGAGTTCGGCCCGGGCTTTGGTGTTGTGGGTGTCGATGCGTCTGCGGACCACGCCGTCGGCGAACACCACTACGATGTCGACCGCCCACCGGCCGCGCTCCCGAACGACGACGGTCTGCACGTCGAGCGCCTCATCAGTGGAACTGTCGTTGCGCACTGTGGTCTTTGGCCTCGGTTCTTCACACATCAGGATCACCGGGCCGACCCCAGCGGAATCCGTAAGGCTTGTTGAGCATCATCCCAGAATGCCGGATGAACGCCGGTGACGAGCAGGTCCCCGATCACCTCGCGGACCAGCAGCGACCGGTCGCCGGCGGGATTGCGCTGCTTGAGCAGCAGCCCGCCGCTGCGCGGGCCCCGCAGCGGAATAAGCCAGAGGTCGTCGGCGCGCAGTAGGGCCACCACCGCGTCCGACGGGAACCGGCTGGCGGCGAGTGCCGCGTCAAGGCGCATGTAGCCGTCATCGGTGAACCCCACCGAGATCTCGGCGTCCGGGGCGGGCCTCAGTGGACCCAGATAGTCACGCTCCAGGATGTCTAGAACCTGCTCCATCGCAGCTTGCACCGGTGCGCAGAGGTCAGTACCCAACTCGACTCCACCCGCTTCGATCAAGAACACCGTGATGTCCTCGGGGCAGTCGTCGGCCAATGCCCAGCGGGCGAAGGCAATCGCGTGATCCCACCGAAAAGAGTGCGTGTGCAGGCCCTGCAGCGGCGGCAGGTCGGCCAGTTCGTCACCAGGGACCCGGTACACCGTTCCCGGCTCGGCACCGGTGACCGACGCGTCGACGATGACGACCCGCTCGGCACAACGCATCTGAAATGCGACGTCCATACCCGCCGTGCCGCCGTCGACGAGACGTGCGCCAGTGGGCACTCCGCGCTCCCAGAGGTGCCGGATCAGAACCGGACCCACTCCGTCGTCGCCGCGCAGCAGGTTGCCGCAGCCAACCACCAAAACCGCACACCCAGGCGGTCCGATATCCAGCGAAGGGGTGCTGATATCGGAACCGCCTGGGTCGCTGCGGGAGTCGGGTGACCCAGGTTCGAAACCCGGGGTCACACCATTCCGTTAATGACGAACTTCGAGAGCTCCTTGCCGGTCTTTCCGTCGTAGGCATGCACGGTGCACACAAGGCAGGAATCGAAGCTGCGTGCCACGTGGCCGAGTTCGACGGGATCGTTCGGGTCCACGATCGGCGAGCCGACCAGAGCCTGCTCGATCGGGCCCAGAACCTCGTTGCCGTCCCGCGGCCCGATATTCCACGCCGTCGGGGTGACGACCTGGTAGTTCTTTATCTTGTTGTCCTCTATGACAATCCAGTCGCTTAGCGATCCGCGCGCGGCCTCCGTGGAACCGAAGCCCTTACCTTCTGCGTACTCCGTCGGCTTGGTGTAGAAACTTTCCCTCAGGTCGATCTGGTCCAGCCACGACTTGACCCACTGGTAATACTTGGGCGCCTCGTGCATCCGGGCAAGCTGGCGCACCAGCACGCTGGGTCCGATCTTGTTGTGGATGTCGTTGAACAGCGGATCGTTGTCCTGGTGCGGGCCGGCATTCGGGCCGGCTGCGGCCATCCGCCGTGCCAGCGGACCTGCCTCCAAAGGAATGTTGCCGAGATCGCCAACGACGTAGCGCGGTGACTTGGCCCAGCTGTACTTGCCCTGCTTCCTGCCGTCTTCGGGGTCGACCGGAATCGTCTCCCCGTCGAACGGATGCAGCGACTCGCTCCCTTCGTAGAATGAGTGCGTGACGTCCTCCCGGACGTTGGCCTGGTCGAACTCATGCCACTGTCCCTTGGCGTAGATGCCGCCGCGACCGATCAGTGCGGCGTTGCGGCCGTCGATGGTGGGGTTCTCGTACAGCGTCGGGTCGAAGTAGGTGCCGGTGGCGATGTAGTTACCGACACCCTGGCCGTACTTGTCCAGACCGATGTCGAGGCTGTAGCGGATGAAGAACCCGCAGTCGCTGTTGTACTGGGACTCGTTCTCGTCGACCCAGGCCAAGATGTCTTCCCAGGTCTTGTTCTCCAGCCACCGCTCGACGCTACAACCCAGCCACCGAGCCTCGAGCCAGTTGTCCTTCCAATGCTCGAGGATCGCCATCGAGCGGGTCACGTCCGACAGCGTTGGGGCGCACATCACCCCGCCCGGGACCATGAAGCTCGAGTGCGGCCACTGCCCGCCGAAGATTGCGTATATCTCGACCGGCTTGTTCGAAAGCAGAACGCCTGGTTGGTAACTGGTGCCGACGTAGGGGGCAAACCGACGGACCGCCTCGTCGTACATCTTGGACTTGGCGTAGTTCTTGTTGGTCAGGTCGATGGCGAACAGCGCATAGAAATAGCGCGGAATCGACTGCAGCGTTTCACACGCCTGGGCGATGTTGCGGATCAACGTCGCGTTCGGGGGCAGGTGGGTTTTCCACGCGGTGTCCAGCGCATAGGCAGACTTGTAGAGGTGGCTCCCGCCGCAGATGCCGCAGATCCGGGGACACACCACAAGACCGGCCTGCGGGTCTTTGCCGCGCAGAATGATCTCAAAGCCGCGGAACATTGCGGCCTCGGTCCACGCCGAGGTGACGACGCCGTCGTCGACGGTGACCCGGACGTCGAGGTCACCCTCGACACGGCCCAGTGGGCTGACAAATAGGTCTAGCGCGGTCATGAGAAATGTCCTCCAAAAGGATTGAGCTGAGCCAGGGCTGGTTGTTTCGGGGGCACTAGACGACGAACATGTCTTCTTTGGACCACTGCGGCGCCGCAATGCGGGCGGCGGCCGCGTGCGCCATGTACGTCAAGTGGTCAGATCCCTCGGGCACTTCCTTGGGGATCACTCCGCCAACCTTCTGGGTCTTGAACAGCGTTCCCGGCGCGAGATCGAAGTGCGGGAACTCCGGCTCTGTGCACCCCAGGCATGGCATGCCGGCGCGGGTCTTCGAGGACTGCCGGTTCCACAGGATGCGGTTGCACGGCGAGTGGGTCATCGGACCGCGGCAGCCGAACTCGTAGAACAGGCATCCAGTCCGGGTGCCTTCACCGAAGGACATCGTCGACTGCTTGTATTCGAAGAATTGCACACGGGTGCAACCAGTTTGGGTGAACGTCTTGAAGAATGTCTCAGGCCGGTGCAGCTCGTCCAGCGCGATGTCACCGGCGCGGCCCGTCGCGAGGGCGACGATGATCTGGGTGATCCAGTCGGGGTGCGCGGGACAACCGGGGATGTTGATGACCGGCAGCCCCATCTTGGAGCGGAAGTCCGGACCGAGGAATCCACCCTTGTCCCTCTTGTGGAATTGCAGCCCGGTCGAAGCTGACGGGTTGGGTTCCATCGCCGGGATGCCGCCCCAGCAGGCGCAGTCACCGATGGCGACGACGATCTGCGCAGCCTCGGCCAGGTCGGTGACCCAGTCCTTCATCGGCCGGTCGGCGAAGATGTCCATTCGGCCGGTTCCGTTGGGCGCTTCGATGACGCTGCCTTCGAAGACGAAGATGTCCAGCGGCCGCTCACCTTTGGCGCAGTCCCAGAAGACTTTCTGCGCGTTGGCGCCAAGCTCAAGGCCGAGCGACGGGTGCCAGAGCAAGTCCAGACCGAAGTCGACGATGAGATCGACGACGTTGGGTTCTTCGGCGTTGAGGAACGACATGGTGTTGCCACTGCATGCCCCTCCCTGTAACCACAGTACGGAAGCCATACAAGATCTCCTCTCAGATGACGACCGAGGGCGCGGCCGAAATTCGTTGGGCTGAAACGGTTGTGCGATGTTGCGTTGGAAGAGCTGCGGGAATTACTGGCCAATCTGGCGGCCGAAGGCTCGCGCAACCTGAATCAGGAAGCCCAAACCTCGTGCCACGTCAGGGTCTTTGGTCACCTTCCAGAGCCCGAACAGCCCCCTGGGACCGCCGGGGTCAGCGGCCGCAGCCGCCTGGCCCTCGGCCAGCGCCGGCCCGAGCTGGCTCAGCAGCGTATTGAGGGCAGGGGCAGCCGCGACGAGGGAAGTCGAAAGGGTGGCCAGGCTTTGGGCCAGGCCCTGCATGTCGATGCCCTTCAGAGCATCGGCGCCCGGCACCATACCGGCGACGGAGACACTCTTGAAGTCATTGACGGCCGACGTCAGCGAGTCGGTGATGAGGTCGCCACGCTGGACGAAACCGTCCAGTCCTTCGACCAGAACGGCCAGCAGCTCGGCGTGATCGAGCAGGCTGTTCAGCGACGCGGCGACCGTCGGATCATCGAGCCGGTCACGGATCTGATCCGCGGGCGAAACCGCGACTGCCTGCCCGTTACCCGTCATGCAAACCTCCCGATCGCTACTGCTGGCGTCCTCGCCAGAGACTGTGGCCTCGGTCACAAGCTAGCCCGCGCAACATAGCCATGCCTATCGCTTTCGCGCAGGAGCTGTCAGGATTACGCAGAGTTGAGCGCGCTGGTGCGCGCCCGCCCGCTTGGAGGCTTGCATGATTACCGCGAATACTTTATTAAAAACTTCACATTCTGACCGGGAAAGTCGTGGTCAGCGCTGATGTCGCGGCTGACCCGCCTTGGTTACATCGACGTCCGGCGCACCAGCAACCCGGTGCGCCGCAAGGTCCGTTCCCGTGGTGTACCGCCGGCGCTGGCCAACAACGAGATTTTTTACACCGAAGACGTCCCGGAGGCCACGCGACTGATCGCCAAGACGCTCGGGCCGTTGACCCTCACCGTCGGCCCTGACGAGAGCGACGGGTTTGCCGCGACCATGCACGGCGTGCGTCTGCGTAACGTCAGCATGCTCTACCTCGACGTGCACGTTGCGGCGGCGATCGACATCCCGATGCTGGGCCCCTACTTCGGGGTGCACATGCCGATGAACGGTCGTGCGGTCGTCGAGCATCGGGGAGAAACATTCGAGGCCAACACAATTCGCTCGATTGTGACCAGCCCCGGAGTATCGCTGCGGATGGCCTTCGACCATGACTCTCCCCAACTGATCATCCGCGTCGAGGAACGCGCGATGGCGGCACACCTGACGCGCCTGCTCGGCCGCAGCCTGAATCGCCCGCTGGTCTTCGAGCCGGAGTTCGATATGGCCAGTGAAGCCGCAATGCGTTGGCACGCTGCGGTGCAGCTGATCCACACCGAAGTGTTCCACGAGGAGTCCCTGATCCAGCGCGGCCGAGGCATCGGCGCGGTGGAGGAGTTCGTCATGAGCAGCCTGCTGCAGCTGCAACCGTCGAACTATCACGAAGAGTTTCTCGCCCCACCGCCGCCCGATCAGCGCCGTGCGGTGGTGCAGAACGCGATGAATTACGTCGACGATCACCTTGCCGAGCGGATCACGATGGACGCCATCGCCAGAGCCGTGCACATGAGTGTGCGCTCCATCCAGCAGGGTTTCCGCGAAGAGCTTGGCATGAGTCCGATGAATTTCGTGCGGGAGCGCCGGCTGGAACGCGTGCATGAAGAGCTGACCGACGCCCTGCCCTCCGATGGCGTCACTGTCACCCAGGTCGCCGAGCGCTGGGGCTTTCACCATCTGGGCAGCTTCGCCGTCGAATACCGTAAGCGCTGGGGCGAAGCTCCGTCGGAAACGCTGCGGCGCTAGGTCATTCGCTCAGCCCCATTCAGGAAGCGGCGCTACGGACCGCGCTGATCGGGCGCCAGCCCAGTGTGCGGTCGCCCGATAGATGTTTGACGAGTAGCTCGGTCGACATGGGCGGGACGATCTGACTGACCAGGTGCCAAGGCCGGTTCAGCGGTGTGCCTGTCACCGGAATCTGCACCAGGGCACCGATGTCCAGCTGGGCCTGCACGGCCTGCTGGGACACCAACGTGACCCCGAGCCCCGCCACCGCCGCGGCGACGACCGCCCCGTGCGAACCGAGCACCAGCAACGGCGGACTGGCGTCGAGGTCGTCCAGCAGCGCCGTGGTAGCCGCGCGGGTACCCGAACCCGGTTCACGCAGCAGCCACGTCGCCGACGCCGGTTCGAAATCTATTGCCGCCGAGGGCGGTCCGACGACGACCAGCGTATTGGGACTGACAGCACGAACCCTGGTCTTCTTGCGAAGGTCATCGGGCGGGCGGCCGGCGACCACCAGGTCGACCTCGTGGCGGGCCAGCATCGGCCACACCGCGCTGCGAGAGGCCACCTCCAGGTGCAGCACCACGCCTGGGTACTTGGCCCGGAATGACGCGAGCGCCGCCGGGATCAACAACTCGCCGGCCGTGGTCACAGCGGCCAGCCGTACCGAACCATTCTCGGGATCAGCCTCGCCACGTGCGGCGAGAATCGCCTCGTCGTGCAGACCGAGTATTCGGCGGGCGTACTCGACGTAACGCTGCCCGGCGGCAGTCAGCTTGACTCCCCTGCCGTCTCGATCGAGAAGCGCGATACCGATCTCCGCCGACAGCGCCCGTACCGCCGACGAGATCGACGATTCCGTCACCACCAGCCGCTCAGCGGCGCCCCGCACCGATCCGGTGTCGGCAAGTTCGACAAGTGCCCGCAACCTGGCCTTCGTCGTCATTGCGCCGCCTCGCTCTCCGAATCGTCGAACACCCGGCTGCTCAACAGATCCACGGCTTCGATCGTCGACAGCTCTGCCAGGCCGATTCGGCCGGGCTGTGCCAACAGCCGCCGCGCGTGTCGAAGTCGTGCCCGTTCCAGTGCATTTCTCACACTACGGGCATTGGCGAACCAGGGCTGGTCCACTCGCCGACGCAGATAGTCGTCGAAGACCGACTGGGCGTCAGCAGAGAACCGATAGCCGATGGCGTCGCTCATCAGCGTGGCGATCTGGCCGAGTTCGCCGACGGTGTAGTCGGGAAAGGGGATGTGGTGAGCGACGCGGCTCTGCATGCCGGGGTTGGCCGAGAAGAACTGATCCATCTTGTCGGCATAACCGGCAAGGATCACCACCAGATCGTCACGATTGTTCTCCATCACCTGAAGCAGGATTTCGATCGACTCGGACCCGTAGTCCCGGTCGTTCTCAACCTTGTAGAGGTAATAGGCCTCGTCGATGAACAGCACCCCACCCATGGCACGTTTGATGACATCCTTGGTCTTCGGCGCGGTATGGCCGACATACTCTCCGACAAGGTCGTCACGGGTCACGCTGACCAGATGCCCCCTGCGCAGATAGCCGAGCCGGTGCAGTAGCTCGGCCATCCGCAAGGCGACCGTCGTCTTCCCCGTTCCCGGATTACCGGTGAACGACATGTGCAGGGTGGGCTGCGGCGCGGTGATCCCGAATTGCGCCCGGGCCTTGTCGACCAGCAACAGCGCGGCAATCTCGGCGATCCGCGTCTTCACCGGTTCCAGCCCGACCAGTTCGGAGTCCAGCGCCGCTAGGACCTCTTCGACCCCCGACTCGCTGCGCAACTCGGCGAGGTCGACAGCGGCGTCGGCCGGAAGTAGGTCGGGTGCGGCATCTTCCTCGGGCTGTGTATCCAGGCCGGGGCGATAGCCGAACGCCGTCGGAGTCACTGCGGACCGTACCGCTCACCCTCGGGACGCTGGGTGGCATACGCGTGCGTCGTGTAACCGATCTGCCGGTTCGCTTTCTCGACGCGCTCCAGCCAGAAGCCGGGCTCTTCGGCGGGCCGGTTCACGATGAACGAGAACGCGGTGGTCTGCCTGCCAAGTCGGGCGTCGTAGGCGTTGAGCCGAATATAGCTGTGCGGGTTGGCCGCTCGGCAGGCGTTGACCTCCAGCAGCACGCCGGCGGCGTCGTTGAGGTCGAACATCGGCAGGCCCCACATCTCCCAATAGGTGTTGCGCGGGTGGGGGTCGTCGGTGAACTCGACCGATAGCGGCCACTCGTTTGCCAGCGCGTAGTCGATCTGGGCGGTGATCTCGGCGTCGGTGAACTCGGGCAGGTAGGCGAAAGTGCCCTGGGTGATACGCATGCTCATCTCCTCAGATGCTCGTCGGCGTCGCGACGACGTCGGGAGTGTCGGTGGACTCGTAGTTGAAGCTGATGTCACCCCAGGTGGCCAGGGCGGTGTCCAGTGCCCGGTTCTGCGAGGCGGCCTTTTTGAGGATGTCTGGGCCCTCCTTGTAGTAGTCCCGACCCTCGTTGCGGGCTTTGATCATTGCCTCCAGTGCCACCCGGTTGGCCTCTGCACCTGCGGCGATCCCCATCGGGTGCCCGATGGTGCCGCCGCCGAACTGCAGCACGACATCCTCGCCGAGGTGATGGATGAGCTGGTGCATCTGGCCGGCATGGATACCGCCGGAAGCCACCGGCATCACACCGGGCATCGACGCCCACTCCTGGTCGAAATACAGCCCCTTGACCGGATCGGCCTTGATGCTGTCGAGGCGGAGCGTGTCGTAGAAACCAGCGGTGGTGTTGGGGTCACCTTCGAGCTTGCCGACGACGGTGCCCGCGTGGATGTGGTCGACACCGGCCAGCCGCATCCACTTCGAGATGACCCGGAAGCTGACACCGTGGCTCTTCTGCCGGGTGTAGGTGCCATGCCCTGCGCGGTGCAGATGCAGGATGACGCTGTTGTCGCGGGCCCACTTGGCCATGGACTGGATTGCTGTGTAGCCGATGGTCAGGTCGATCATCACGATCGCCGATCCGAGCTCGCTGGCGAATTCCGCCCGCTCGTACATCTGCTCCATCGTTCCTGCAGTGATATTGAGGTAGTGCCCTTTGATCTCGCCGGTGGCGGCCTGGGCCCGGTTGACGGCCTCCATGCAGAACAGGAACCGGTCGCGCCACCGCATGAACGGCTGCGAGTTGATGTTCTCGTCGTCCTTGGTGAAGTCCAGCCCGCCGCGGAGTGCCTCATAGACGACGCGACCGTAGTTGCGGGCCGACAGGCCGAGCTTCGGTTTGGTGGTGGCACCCAGCAGAGGCCTGCCGAACTTGTTGAGCTGCTCACGCTCGGTGATGATCCCGTGGGCCGGGCCCTGGAACGTCTTCACGTAGTGGGTGGGGATCCGCATGTCTTCCAGCCGTAGGGCCTTGAGCGGTTTGAACCCGAACACATTGCCGATGATGGAACTGGTCAAGTTGGCGATCGAGCCTTCCTCGAACAGGTCGAGGTCGTAAGCGATCAATGCGATCCACTGGCCGGGCGCGTTGGGCACCGCTTCGACGCTGTAACACTTCGCCTGGTAGTGCTCGAAGGTGGTCAGGCGGTCGGTCCACACCACCGTCCAGGTTGCGGTGCTCGACTCGCCTGCCACCGCGGCACCGGCTTCCTCGGGGGGCACTCCCTCCTGGGGAGTGATCCGGAAGGCGCACAATACGTCGCTGTCCTTCGGCACGTAATCCGGCTGCCAGTAACCCATTTCAGCGTAAGGAATGACTCCTGCGTTCCATCTCTGCGTCATGTCCCAAATGCTGCCCTCCCGACACTGAAACTGTCTATCTAGAATAAGGCCACGATTCTGAACTATTTACTTCACTATTGACGCGTCCCCCCAATGCTCCACCGCATGGGTGAGGTCGGCCGGCTCGACCGTCCCTACCGTGGCCCCGAACGCCGAGCAGACGCAAAGTCATGCGTTTCAGCGCATTTCGGTGCAATTTTGCGTCTGCTCGCGCCAACCTGAGGACAGGAGCACACCATGACCACGACCCGACAGATCGCCCAGCAGATGACCACCTTCGGCAAGGGCATCCTGGCCGCCGACGAAAGCATCGGCACGATGTCGTCGCGCCTGGAAAACGCCGGTGTCAACCCCACCGCGCAGAGCCGGCGCGACTACCGCGAATTGCTCGTGACCGCCGCGGATTTAGCGGACGGGGTCTCGGGCATCATCTTCTGCGACGAGACCTTGAACCAGACCTTCGCTGACGGCACACCGTTCCCCGAGGCCTGCCGCGCCCGTGGCATTCTGCCCGGCATCAAGGTCGACACCGGTGCCAAGCCCTGCCCCGGTCTGCCCGGCGAGACGATCACCGAAGGGCTGGACGGGCTAGCCGGCCGACTGGCCGACTACGCCAAAATCGGTGCCGCATTTGCCAAGTGGCGCGCGGTGTTCACCATCACCGACGACTCACCCAGCCGCGGCTCGATCGTGGCCAATGCCAACGCGCTGGCCCGGTACGCAGCCGCCTGTCAGGAGGCCGGACTGGTGCCGATCGTCGAACCCGAGGTGCTGACGGCCGGCGCCCACGGCATCGGCCAGTGCACCGAGATCACTGCCGCCGTCCATCAAACGGTGCGCGAACACCTGGCGCTGCTCAACGTCGACCTGGCCGGCATCGTGCTGAAGCCGAATATGGTCACCGAAGGCTCAGAAAATCCGCATCCGGCGGCACCCGAAGAAGTGGCTGCCGCCACCGTCGAAGTCCTGCGCAGCTGGCCCGGCGACCTGGCGGGGGTGGCATTCCTGTCCGGTGGACAACCCGCAGCGCGGGCCACCGCGAACCTGGCTGCCATGCAGAGCCACGACACTCCGTGGCCGCTGACGTTCTCGTTCGGGCGGGCTCTGGTGTCCCCGGCGTTGGCCGCCTGGCACGGCGACGAGGATCGGGTCAGCGACGGCCAGGCAGCGCTGTCGGCACATGTTGCCGCCAATGCAGCAGCAGTGCGGATGCGTGGCCAGCTTCAGTCGGTCTGAGCCGCATCGGCTACATCGAGCGGAATCGTCACCGTCACAGTCGTTCCCGAGCCCGGCCGCGCCCGGACCGCGAGCCGACCGCCGACGAGTTCGGCCCGCTCCGCCATCGACAACATGCCATAGCCACCGACATTGTTGGTGCCCGGCAATCGCTCAGCTCCCGGGTCGAAGCCGATGCCGTTGTCGGACACCTCCAGTCGCGCAGCGCCGTCGGCGACGGTGAACGAGACCGTGGCGGTCAACGCGCGGGAGTGCTTGACGACGTTCTGCAGGCTCTCCTGGGCGATGCGATACAGCGCGACCTCAATGTGCTCGGGCAGCCGGTCGTCGGCGAGCTCCAGTTCCAGATCGACCTCCATGATCGAGGACGCGAGACTGGCGAGCCCGCCGGCCAAGCCGAGGTCGTCGAGTACCGGGGGGCGTAGGCCGCCGATCGCGGAGCGGGCCTCGGCGAACGTCAGATCCGCCAGGTCGCGTGCCTTTTCGATCTGCTCGGCCGCTTCGGAAGTTTCGTTGTCGTCGACGGCCCGCGCCGCGGCATCCAAGCGGTAGGTGAGGCTGACCAGTCGCTGCGAGATGCCGTCGTGAATGTCGGCGGCCAGCCTGCGGCGCTCGCTTTCCTGGGCGGCGATCACCTGCTCGGCGAAGTTCTCGTGCGCGCGTTCACGCGCGCCCAGCTGTCGGTGCAACCGCGCCTGGTGCAGCGCGCCGGCGATCAGCCGCCCGATGACCAATAGCAGCTGAATGTCACGCGGGGTGAAGTCGCGCCGAGAAATGGTGTGAACGTTGAGGACTCCGACCAACCCGCCGGGCTCAGTCTCCATCGGAACCGACGCCATCGAGGTGAAATCGGAACCACGCAGGGAACCGATCGGCACGTACCGCGGATCGTCTTCCTTATTGCTGATGATCACCACCGGCTCGCGGTGGCTGGCCACCCAGCCTGAAATCCCCGAACCCAGCGGCAGCCGCACCCGGCCGACCTGTTCGTCGAACGGTGGAGTGGCACCAGCCAGCGTGAGCGAGCGATCGGTGTCGTCGAGAACATGGACGAAACACACGTCGGAGGCCGTCGCGGCGGTGATCATCTGCGCCACCGCGGCGGCCATCGGTTCCACACCCGGACCACTGGAAGTGGCCGCGATGATATCGAGCAGCAGCGCCACCTCACGGTCGGCGTCGACCAGGCCGTGGACGTCGTGGGCGCCCAAGCCCCCGGACGGCGTCACTGGAAGATGCCCTCCCGCAGTGCGGTGGCGACCGCGCTGGTTCGGTCACCGACTCCGAGCTTGCGATAAATCGAACGCAGATGGCTCTTCACCGTCTCGTCACCAATCACCAGCTTGCTGGCAATTCCGCGGTTGGACAGGCCGGTGACCACGAATGACAAGATCTCACTTTCACGCTGGGTCAGACCCTGGCGGGCACCCGGCCAGAATTCGTCACGCTGCAACCGCGCCGCGGTGTCGACCGCCCGGGCGGCGAGCCCAGGGTCGATCGCCGTCGCACCGGTATGCACCAACTCGAGTTGCCGCACGAGTTCGTCGCTGCTGATCCCCTTCAGCAGATATCCGGATGCACCCACCCGCAGCGCCTGGAACAGGTACTGCTCGTCGTCGTAGACCGACAGCAGGATCACTTTGCGCTCGGGGTCGCGCTCGCGAACCGCCCGGCACAGATCTAGGCCGCTGGCGCCTTGCATGCGCACGTCGCACAGCACGATATCGGGCTTCAGGCTGGCGATGACGCTCAGCGCCTTGTCCACACCCACGGCTTCGCCGACGACCCGTACCCGATTCTTGAACGGGGCGAGCATGGCTTTGAGACCTTCGATCACCATTTCGTGATCGTCGACAAGAACGACCCGCACAGGTCCATTCGTCAGCGGTGCCGTCATGGCACCACGATAAGGCACGGGTCTTTTCAACCCTGCCAACTTAACTCGATCGGTCCCCCCTTCGGGGGACATCAGCCGCCCTGTACCGGACCTAGCATCTGGCCATACACGAGGAGGTATGCGCTGATGACTGTGAGGACGATGTCGGCCCCGAAGCTGGTTGCCTCGGTCCTGCCGGCGAATTTCGCCGAACTGGGCCGCGACGTCGAGCAGATCGACAAGGCTGGTATCGATCGCATTCAGTGGGACGTGATGGATGGGTCGTTCGTGCCCAACCTGACTTTCGGCCCCGACGTGATTGCCGCCAACCGCGAGCGCACGCCGATCGGATTCGAGGCCCATCTGATGGTCGATGACCCAGACCCGATGTTGCACCGTTGGGTCGACGCCGGCTGCCAGATCGTGATCGTGCACGCCGAGGCCTGCCGCCATTTGCATCGAACCCTTTCGCACATCCGGGATCTGGGCGCACAATCGGGTGTGGCTCTGAACCCTGCCACTCCGCTGGAAGCCGTGGTCAATGTTCTGGATCAGACCGATCTGCTACTGATCATGACGGTCAATCCCGGCTTTGGTGGCCAGCGTTACCTGGCCGACATGGAGCCTAAGATCGCCGCGGCCCGTGCTGAAATCGACCGTCGCGGTTTGGATATCGAGCTGGAGGTTGACGGCGGCATCAGCCCCGCCACCATCGGCGCGGCGGCTGCCGCTGGCGCCGATGTGTTCTGCGCCGGGTCCGCACTGTTCAGCGGTCCCGGCACCATGAGCGATCGCACGCACCAGATGCGCACTACCGCAATGCAAAAGCTGGTGCTTCGATGACCCTGGCCCCGACGCTCGAAGACGAGGTTCGCACCAGTGAACTCGATCTGCTTGCGATCAACACACTTCGATTCCTGGCAGCCGACAGCATCGAGGCGGCCAACAGCGGCCATCCCGGTCTGCCGCTCGGTGCGGCCGGGATCGGCTGGACGCTGTGGTCCCGTCACCTGCGCCACGACCCGGCCACCCCGCAGTGGCCCGACCGCGACCGGTTTGTGCTCTCAGCGGGACACGGCTCGATGCTGCTCTACGCCCTGCTGCACCTATTCGGCTACGACCTGCCGGTCAGCGAGCTGCGTCGCTTCCGTCAGCTCGGCTCGAAAACCCCCGGCCACCCCGAGTACGGCCATACCCCCGGCGTCGAGACCACCACCGGACCGCTCGGACAGGGGCTGGCCAACGCGGTGGGCCTCGCGCTGGCCGAGCGGATGCTGGCAGCGCGCTGCAATACCGACGAGCACACCGTCGTCGATCACCGGGTGTGGGTGCTCGCCGGTGACGGGTGCCTGATGGAAGGCATTAGCCACGAAGCGGCGTCCCTGGCCGGCCGACTAGGCCTAGGCAAGTTGGCAGTGATCTTCGACGACAACGACATCACCATCGACGGCGCGGCCCAACGTAGTTGCGCCGACGACGTGGAAACCCGTTTCGCCGCCTATGGATGGCACGTGCTGCGCGTCGATGACGGCAACAACGTGCCGGCGTTGGACAGCGCGTTCTCCCGCGCACGGGACACCGACGACCGGCCGACCTTCATTCGAGTGAAGACCACCATTGGTTACGGCGCACCCGGCATCGAAGGCACTTCGAAGGCGCACGGCAGCCCGCTGGGCGCCCAGACGCTCGCCGAGATGCGGGCGCGCTTTGACTGGCCGGACACCGAATTCCATGTTCCCGCTTCGGTCGCCGACACCGCATCGGCGAGCGCGGCTCAGGGCGGAGCCGCCCGTGCGGTCTGGGATCAAGTGCACGTCGATTGGATGACGGCGAATCCTGAACTGGCTCAGCACTTCCCACTCGATCACGTGCCGGAGCCGACTACGTTCGACGTGCTGACCGAACTGAGTAGCGCTTTCGCGGACTCGAAGATGGCGACCCGCAAGGCATCCGGAGCGGCCCTGACCGCGCTCGCGGACGTGTATCCCGGTTTGATCGGCGGTTCGGCCGACCTTGCAGCATCGACCAACACCGCGATCCCCGGGGGTGATATCGCCCCAGGGGACTACGCAGGGCGCACCATCCACTTCGGGATCCGCGAGCATGCCATGGCGGCAGTGATGAACGGAATTGCACTGCACGGCGGGCTGCGGCCGTTCGGCAGCACCTTCCTGGTGTTCGCCGACTATCTCCGCCCGGCACTACGGCTGTCGGCACTGATGCGGCTGCCGGTGATTTACCTGTTCACCCACGACTCCGTGCATGTCGGTGAGGATGGACCCACTCACCAGCCGATCGAACAACTCGAGTCGCTGCGCCTGATCCCCGGGCTGACCGTGCTGCGACCAGGCGACGCCGCCGAAACCGCACTGGCGTGGGAGCTGGCGGCCGCCAACCTGGACGGGCCGACGGTGCTGGTCCTGTCCAGGCAGGACCTGCCCGCGCTCGGCGCCGCGGGCCTGGACGATATCCGGGCGCAGGGCGCACGCACGGTCCGCACTACCCCAGACGGGCCCGAAATCGTGCTGGCCGCATCAGGTTCGGAGGTTGGGCTGGCCCTGCAAGCCGCCGACTTGCTGGCCGAGCAGGGGGTGACCGCCGCCGTCGAATCGGTGATGTGCCGTGAGTGGCTAGAGACCGTCCGCGACTCCCGCGGCCGGCCGGACGTGCCGGTGGTCTGGATCGAAGCCGGAGTGCCGACCGGCTGGAAAGCACTGGCCGGCCCGCGGGACGCCGTTGTGGGCATCAGCCGCTTCGGCGAGAGCGGCAGAGGCTCTCAGGTCGCCGAACAACTGGGACTGTCGCCGGCCGCAGTGGCCGAGACCGCACTCCGAACCCTCCGGCAATCTACCGTGAGCCCGCCGGATGGCGATGGCTGACAAGATGATTCGGATACGTCGCGCCTCGCACGAGAATCGTCGCCGCCCGGTGCTGCTTGCCATCGCCGGCGACAGCGCGGCCGGCAAATCCACGGTAGCCCAAGGCATTGTCGATGCCCTTGGTCCGCAGCGGTGCACACTGTTGTCCACCGACGACTACCACCGCTACGACCGTTACGAGCGCGCGCACAAGCCGTTCACCGCTCTGCACCCTGACTGCCACTATCTGCCGATCCTGGCCCAGCATCTGCAGTTGCTCGCCACCGGTCAGCCGATCCTCAAACCGGTCTACGACCACACCACCGGTCGGCTGATCCGCCCGCAGCTTGTCGAGCCCACCGAAGTGATCGTGGTCGAGGGGCTGCTGCCGTTGCACAGCAAGTTGGCGAGGGCGTGCTTCGATGTCACCGTCTACCTCGACCCGCCGGAACACATCAGGCGGACCTGGAAGATGAACCGCGACACCGTGAGTCGCGGCTATACCGAGGCGCAGGTACTGACCGAGTTGGTCGAGCGGGAGGCAGAGTCGGCAGAATTCATCCGACCCCAGAGAGCGCACGCCGACATCGTCATCCGCTTCGCCCCGGTCGAGGCGCGCGACGACCCACCAGGCACGCCGATGTCGGTGTCACTGCTGTTACGCACCACTATCCAGCAGCCCGATCTGTCCGAGGCGCTGCAACCCGGGATGGCGCGCACCATTCATATGCGGTTGGCCCGCGACGCCGACGGCCGTCCGGTCGACAGCGTCCACGTACACGGGTACTCCAACCCGGAGGAAAGCGCCACCGCCGAGAAGATCGTGTGGCACGCACTCGGTGCAGACGGTTCAGCGGTTCCCGAAGCGCTGGGTCGCATCGGCGCCGACGCGCGCAGCACTCCGTTGGCCATCACCCAGATGGTGCTGATGCATCACCTGCTGGGCGCGTGTCGCTAGATGACACGGACGGTGAGACGGGTGAAGTTCCGCCGGGGCCATCCCCTGATCGGGGGATGCCGAGGGATATTTCGCGGGGCCATACTGCACGAGTGGCGGTCATGCACGTGGACACCATCACCAGGACCAGGTCGTTCTGGTGGGATCGGGCGCGCTGCGCGTATGCCGACGTGCCCGCGCTAGAAGCCGTCATCTTCGATGTCGACGGGACGATCGCCGACACCGAACGCGACGGCCACCGGTTGGCCTTCAACGCCGCGTTCGCCCACCACGGGCTTGACGTTTACTGGGACGTCGTCGAGTACGGCCGGCTCCTGCGGATCACCGGCGGCCAACGGCGGATCGCCGCCGACCTGCGGGCCCGGGGGTATGGTCCAGCCGCCGATGACCTGGCCGCCGCGGTGCACCGGACGAAGACGGCGCTGTTCCGCGATTCCATCCTCAACGGCGACATCGACGCCCGCCCGGGACTGCTGGACCTGATTTGGGGTCTGCACTGCGCCGACATCCGCATCGCGATCGCCACCACCGGACGACGGTCGTGGGTCGAGCCGCTGGTGCGCCAGCTGATCGGCGACGGCGTGGTCGAGGTGATGATCACCGGCGACGACGTGAGCAGGCTGAAACCCGACCCGGAGGCCTACCAGCGGGCCCTGCACGAGTTGGGGATACGGCCCGATGGCGCGATGGCCATCGAGGACTCTGCACTGGGGTTGAAGGCGGCGAGGGGCGCGGGATTGCCGACCGTCATCGTCACGACCGAGTACACCGCTGACCAGGAGTTCACCGGTGCCGCTGCAGTGCGGACCGGCTACGACGGCCGTGAGCCCCTTTCTGCTCGTGCCTGCAAACGGCTACACGACCGCTGGTGGCTCGGCCAGCGACAATAGCTAGCTTTGGCCGCACGCGGCCATGACCAATTCGCGCACTCGCGCCGCGTCGGCCTGCCCCTTGGTGGCTTTCATCACCGCACCGACGATCGCACCCGCCGCCTGCACCTTGCCTCCGCGGATCTTCTCGGCGATATCGGGATGAGCCTCGAGCGCTTCATTGACGGCGGTCTGAATCAGTGAGTCGTCGCGCACCAGCGCCACGCCGCGGTCGGCCATCACCTGCTCGGGCTCACCCTCGCCCGCGAGCACACCTTCGATGACCTGGCGCGCCAGCTTGTTGGACAGCTTGCCATCGTCGACCAGCGCGACAACCTTTGCCACCTGAGCCGGCGTGATCGGTAGTGCCGCGAGCTCGACGCCGGATTCGTTGGCCTTCTGCACCAGGAAGTTTCCCCACCAGGCCCGGGCCTGCTCACTGCTGGCGCCGGCCTCGACCGTCGCGGCGACCAGCTCGATCGCGCCCGCGTTCACCAGGTCGCGCATCACCTCGTCGGAAATGCCCCAGTCGTCCTGAATTCGCTTGCGCGACAACCACGGAAGCTCCGGGATCGTGGTGCGCAGCCGGGCCACCAGTTCCTCGCTCGGGGCCACCGGCTCCAGATCCGGCTCCGGGAAATACCGGTAGTCCTCGGCGGTCTCCTTGTCGCGACCTGGCGAGGTGAAGCCGCCCTCGTCGAAGTGCCGGGTCTCCTGATGGATCTTGCCGCCCTCGACGAGAATCGCTGCCTGGCGGCGCATTTCGTAGCGGACCGCCACCTCGACGCTCTTGAGCGAGTTGACGTTCTTGGTCTCGGTGCGGGTGCCGAACTCCTGCCGGCCGATCGGGCGCAGCGACACGTTGGCGTCGCAGCGCAGCGAGCCCTGATCCATCCGCACATCGGAGACACCCAGTCCGCGCAGCAGATCCCGCAGCGCGGTGACATAGGCGCGGGCGACCTCGGGTGCCCGCTCACCGGTGCCCTCGATCGGCTTGGTGACGATCTCGATCAGCGGAACCCCGGCGCGGTTGACGTCCAGCAGCGAGGTGGTCGCACCGTGGATGCGGCCGGTGTCGCCGCCGACGTGCGTGAGCTTGCCGGTGTCCTCCTCCATGTGCGCACGCTCGATCGCGACGCGGAAGGTGCTGCCGTCGTCGAGCGGGACGTCGAGGTAACCGTCGAAGGCGATCGGCTCGTCGTACTGCGAGATCTGGTAATTCTTCGGCTGGTCGGGATAAAAGTAGTTCTTCCGCGCGAAGCGCGACCAGGGAGCAATCGAGCAGTTCAGCGCGAGACCGATCCGGATGGCCGACTCGACGGCCGCCTCATTGAGCACCGGCAACGCGCCGGGCATGCCGAGGCAGACCGGGCACACCTGGGTGTTGGGCTCGGCGCCGAAGGTCGTCGCGCAGGGGCAGAACATCTTGGTGGCGGTCGACAGCTCGACGTGCACCTCGAGCCCGAGCACCGGGTCGAAGCGGGCGATGACGTCGTCGTAGTCGAGCAGGTCAGCCTGCGCAGCAGCAGTCATGCGGTCAATCCTAGTGGGGGCAGCTTTCCCGCCCGGACAGTGGAATCTCAGCCGAAGAAGGCGGCCGCGTCGTCATAGCGGCTCTGCGGCACCAGCTTGAGCTGGCGCACCGCGTCCGCCAACGGCACCCGGCCGATGTCCTGCCCGCGCAGCGACACCATCATCCCGTACTCACCGGCGTGCGCGGCGTCGGCGGCGTTGACACCGAATCGGGTGGCCAGCACCCGGTCATACGCCGTCGGGGTGCCGCCGCGCTGGACGTGACCGAGCACGGTGACCCGGACTTCCTTCTTGATCCGCTTCTCCACCTCCATCGCCAGCTGCTGAGCCACCCCGGTGAAACGTTCATGCCCGAATTCGTCGGTGCCGCCCTGGCGCAGTTGCATCGACCCCTCGGCCGGCTTGGCCCCTTCGGCGACCACGATGATGAAGCTGGACTCACCGCGCTGGAAGCGTTTCTTGACCAGCCGGCACACCTCTTCGACGTCGAAGGGCTGCTCGGGGATCAGGGTCATGTGGGCACCCGAGGACAGCCCGGCGTTCAGCGCGATCCAGCCCGCGTGCCGGCCCATCACCTCGACCAGCATCACCCGCTGATGCGACTCCGCGGTGCTGTGCAGCCGGTCGATCGCCTCGGTGGCGATCTGCAGCGCAGTGTCGTGGCCGAATGTGACGTCGGTGCAGTCGATGTCGTTGTCGATGGTCTTGGGCACGCCGACGACGGGCACACCCTCCTCGGACAGCCAGTGCGCGGCGGTCAGGGTTCCCTCGCCGCCGATCGGGATCAGCACGTCGATCCCGTTGTCCTCCAATGTCTGTTTGATGTCGTCCAGACCGGCGCGCAGCTTGTCGGGATTGGTGCGGGCGGTGCCCAGCATGGTGCCGCCCTTGGCGAGCAACCGGTTGTTGCGGTCGTCGTTGTGCAGTTGGATCCGGCGGTCCTCGAGCAGGCCACGCCAGCCGTCCAGGAACCCGACCACCGAAGACCCGTAGCGGGCGTCGCAGGTCCGCACCACGGCCCGGATCACCGCGTTCAGGCCCGGACAGTCACCCCCACCGGTCAGCACTCCGATACGCATGGGACCTATCCTGCCCCGTCAGATCGCTGTTGGCAGCGAACCGCGGGCAGACTCATAGGCCGCACCTATGCGATACAGCCGGTCGTCGGCCAGCGCAGGCGCCATGATCTGCAGGCCGACCGGCAGATTGTCGTCGGTCGACAGTCCGGACGGCACCGACATTCCGCAGTGCCCGGCCAGGTTCAACGGCAGCGTGCACAGGTCGAACAGGTACATCGCCAGTGGATCGTCGACCTTCTCGCCCAGCTTGAATGCGGTGGTTGGGGTGGCCGGGGACACCAGCACGTCCACCTTCTCGTAGGCGGCGTCGAGGTCACCGGCGATCAGGGTGCGGACCTTCTGCGCCTGGTTGTAGTAGGCGTCGTAATAGCCCGCCGACAGCGCATACGTGCCAATGATGATGCGGCGCTTGACTTCTGGGCCGAATCCGGCCGCCCGCGTCAGCGCCATCACCTCTTCGGCGCTGCGAGTGCCGTCGTCGCCGACCCGCAGCCCGTAACGCATGGCGTCGAAGCGGGCGAGGTTGCTCGACACCTCCGAGGGCAGGATCAGGTAGTAGGCGGACAGCGAGTAGTCCAGGTGCGGGCAGTCCACCTCGCTGACCTCGGCGCCCAGCGCTTCGAGCTGCTCGACGGCAGCGGTGAACGAATCCAGCACGCCCGGCTGGTAACCCTCACCGCTGCGCAGCTGCTTGACCACACCGATCCGCACGCCCGACAGGTCGCCATGGGCGCCGGCCTTCGCTGCCGCCACCACATCGGGGACCTGCGCGTCGACGGAGGTGGAGTCGCGCGGGTCGTGCCCGGCGATCACCGAATGCAACAACGCCGTGTCGAGCACGGTGCGAGCGCACGGCCCGCCCTGATCCAGCGACGACGCGCACGCCACCAGCCCGTAGCGCGACACCGTTCCGTAGGTGGGTTTGACCCCGACGGTCGCGGTCAGTGCCGCCGGCTGGCGGATCGAGCCGCCGGTGTCGGAACCGATCGCCAGCGGCGCCTGGAAGGCGGCCAACGCGGCAGCGCTGCCACCGCCCGAACCGCCCGGCGTCCGGTCGACGTCCCACGGATTGCGGGTCGGACCGTAGGCCGAGTTCTCGGTGGAGCTGCCCATCGCGAACTCGTCCATGTTGGTCTTGCCGAGGATGGGGGTGCCCGCGGCGCGCAGCCGGGCAGTCACCGTCGCGTCGTACGGCGAAGTCCAGCCTTCGAGGATCTTCGAGCCGCACGTCGTCGGCATGTCGACGGTGGTGAAGACGTCTTTCAGCGCCAGCGGCACACCGGCCAGCGGCGACGGCAGCGTCTCCCCGGCGGCGACGGCGGCGTCGACGCGGGCGGCGCTGGCCAGTGCCTCGTCGGCGGCGACATGCAAGAAGGCGTGGTAGCGCTCGTCGGTGGCGGCGATCTGGTCCAGGCAGGCCTGGGTGACCTCGACCGAGGAGACCTGTTTGGTCGCGATCTTCTCGCCCAGGGTGGCGGCGTCGAGCCGGATCAAGTCGCTCACTGGGGCTCCCCCAAAATCTGCGGGACCGCGAACCGGCCCTCTGCTGCGGCCGGCGCCTCGGCGAGCGCTTCGGACTGGGTCAGGCACGACTGAACCACGTCGGGCCTGGTGACGTTGACGTCTTTCAGGGGGTTGTCGGTCGGCTTCACGTCTGCGGTGTCGACGGCCTGAATCTGGCTGACGTGCTCCAGGATGGCGTCGAGCTGGCCGGCGAAGCTCTCAAGTTCGTTGTCGGTCAGGGCCAGCCGGGCCAGCTTCGCGAGCCGGGCGACATCGTCGCGGGAGATCTGGGACACGGTGGTCAAGCCTAGGTGAAAGGGTGATCCGCGTGCCGTGGGGACTGCTTCCGGTTGGGCTGCCGCTGGGTGGGCTGCTGGTCCTCGCCGGCGGCGCGCTGATCCTGCCGCGACGCG
>JAKFVT010000018.1 GCA_021732005.1 Mycobacterium sp.
GTGTGGGCATCAACTTCAGCTACACCACCCCCAACATCCTGCTCGACGACGCCAACATCTCCCCGACGGGCTTCAACCCGCTGGGTTCGGTGATTACCCCGAACCTGTTCCCGGGTGTGTCGATCTCTGCGGACCTGGGCAACGGCCCCGGCATCCAGGAAGTCGCCACCTTCTCCGTCGACGTCTCGGGCCCCAACGGCTCGGTCGCGGTGGCCAACGCCCACGGCACCGTCACCGGCGCAGCCGGCGGCGTGCTGCTGCGCCCCTTCGCCCGCCTGATCTCCAAGGCCGGCGACAGCGTCACCACCTACGGCGAACCCTGGAACATGAACTGACGATGCGTTACTGACCCCCGCTTGGGTGGGGCGGCTGGCTCAGGCCAGCCGCTCCACCGCGGCGGCGATACGTTCGTCCGTCGCGGTCAGAGCCACCCGAACGTGCTGGGCACCCCGGGCTCCGTAGAACTCCCCGGGAGCGACGAGGATGCCACGCTCGGCCAGCCACGCCAGCGTCGTCCGGCACGGCTCACCGCGGGTGACCCAAAGATAGAGACCGGCCTCGGAGTGGTCGACGGTGAAACCCGCCGACCGCATTGCGGCCAGCATGACATCGCGGCGGCGCGCATAGCGCTGCCGCTGTTCTGTTTCATGGGCGTCGTCGTCGAGCGCGGCCACCATCGCCGCCTGCACCGGCCCCGGCACCATCATCCCGGCGTGCTTGCGCACCGCGAGCAGCTCGGCCACCACATCGGGGTCGCCGGCAACGAAGCCGGCGCGATAGCCCGCCAGCGACGAGCTCTTCGACAGCGAGTGCACCGCCAGCAGGCCGGTGTGGTCGCCACCGCTGACCGACGGATGCAGAACCGACGTCGGCTCTTCCTCCCATGCCAGGCCCAGATAGCACTCGTCGGACACCACGAGCGTGCCTCGTTGGCGGGCCCATTCGATGACCTTGCGCAGATGGTCGCGGCCCAGGACCTTGCCGGTCGGGTTGCTCGGTGAGTTGATGAACAGCACCGCGGGCGACTCGGGACCGAGCTGGGTCACCGAGTCGGCCGGGACCACCCGGGCGTGCGCCAGCCGCGCGGCCACGTCATAGGTCGGGTAGGCCAGCTCGGGAACGACAACCAGATCGTCGGCGCCCAAACCCAGCAGAGTCGGCAGCCATGCGATGAGTTCCTTGGTGCCGATCACCGGTAGGACGGCGTGCTCCGGCAGGTCGGTGATGCCGTAGCGCCGGTGCAGCGCGGCCACCGCGGAGGCCCGCAACGCCGGTGTCCCCGCCGTCGTCGGATATCCCGGCGCCGCGCTGGCCGCAGCCAAAGCCTCCCGGATCACCGGGGCCACCGGATCGACCGGTGTACCCACCGAGAGGTCGACGATGCCGCCCGGGTGAGCCCGCGCGGTCGCCGTCACCTCAGCGAGGGTGTCCCACGGGAAAACCGGCAGCTCCGCCGAGCGACGATGCCGAGCGTAGCGAGGAGGAGAAGCGGGCGAATCAGACATCAGCCGATACCGGACGACGCCGCGCGCGCAACGGGACGGGAGCCGTCAGGCCTCTTCCTTCGGCGGCAGGTCCTTGACCACCTGCGGGTCGTTGTCGGTCTGGCCGACTTTGGAGGCACCGCCCGGCGAACCCAGCTCAGCGAAGAAGTCGGCGTTGATCTGGGTGTAGGACGCCCACTGATCCGGGACGTCGTCCTCGTAGTAGATAGCCTCGACGGGGCAGACCGGCTCGCACGCGCCGCAGTCGACGCACTCGTCGGGGTGGATGTACAGCATCCGCGCGCCCTCATAGATGCAGTCGACCGGGCACTCTTCGATACATGCCTTGTCCTTGATGTCGACGCAGGGTTCGGCGATCGTGTACGTCACTTGAGGTTCTCCTCGGTCTGCTCTATCGGGGTGGCTGTACGTCTGCGGGGCTGCTGGGAACGCCTAGTATCCGATGCCGGTGACCGGATAGCCGACTCAGTGTGCCCTAACTTGTCGGCCATCGGGGTACGGGTCGGCACAGGTGTTGCGAGTGGTTACTGATACTAGACGTTTCGTATATTAGCGAGCCATACCTGCCAAGACCGAGCCGACACCGTCGGCGGTTCGACAGCGGCAGTACGTCAGTTCTCAGGCCGCGAGGTCGGTGTAGGTCGTCGTGCGCTGACGCGCCGGGCGGCCGATACCGGCGGCGATGGCCATCAACTCCTCCGCGGACTTCGCCGAGCCGTTCTCCGAGCCGGCCATCCGCGAGATGGTCTCCTCCATCAGCGTTCCGCCCAGATCGTTGGCGCCGCCCTGCAGCATCACCTGCGTGCGCTCGATCCCCAGCTTCACCCACGACGTCTGGATGTGAGAGATCCGGCCGTGCAGCATGATCCGCGCCAGGGCGTGCACCGCGCGGTTGTCCCGGTGCGTCGGCCCCGGACGAGCGCCGCCCGCCAGGTACAGCGGCGATGACTGGTGCACGAACGGCAGCGGCACGAACTCGGTGAAACCGCCGGTACGGTCCTGGATGCCTCGCAGCACGTTGAGGTGCCCCACCCAATGCTTGGGAGTGTCGACGTGGCCGTACATCATCGTCGAGCTCGACCGCAGCCCCACCTCGTGCGCGGTGGTCACCACGTCGATCCACTCCGAGGTTGGCAGCTTGCCTTTGGTCAGCACCCAGCGCACCTCGTCGTCGAGGATCTCCGCGGCGGTGCCGGGGATGGAGCCCAGACCGGCCTCACGCAGCGAGGTCAGCCATTCCCGCACCGAGAGGCCGCTGCGGGTCACCCCGTTGGCGATCTCCATCGGCGAGAACGCATGGACATGCATCGACGGCACCCGCGCCTTGACCGCCCGCACCAGATCGGCGTAGCCGGTGACCGGCAGTTCGGGGTCGATCCCGCCCTGCATGCAGACCTCGGTGGCTCCGGCGACGTGCGCTTCCCAGGCACGGTCGGCGACCTCGGAGGTGGACAGCGAATACGCGTCGGCGTCGCCCTTGCGCTGGGCGAACGCGCAGAACCGGCAGCCGGTGTAGCAGATGTTGGTGAAGTTGATGTTCCGGTTCACCACGAACGTCACGTCATCGCCGACCACGTCGCGGCGCAGCGAATCAGCAAGGGCGGCAACCGCATCCATCGCTGGACCGTCGGCCGTGGCCAGGGCCAGGTATTCGTCGTCGCTGCAGCCGCCCGGGTCGCGTTCGGCCGACCGCAGGGCCGCCAGCACATCGGTGTCGATGCGCTCGGGCGCGCGGGCCGCCAGCTCGGAGACCTTCTCCCGGATGGACTCCCAGTCCCCGAACGCGCTGCCGAGATCGCTGCGGGTCTCGGTCAACCGGCCCTCGGTGTCGATGGCCGAATGAAGATCGGTGCGGCCCAAGGACTCCGACGCCTCGTCGGGTTCCTGCCAGGGCCGGCCCACCGGCTTGGTGTCCAGCGCCCATCCGGTGTCCGGATCGGCCAGCGCATCCACATGTCCGCGCACCCGGGGATCGATCCACGCCGCACCCGCCTGCACGTAGGACGGCTGCGCGGTCAAACGTTCCACCAGTTCGTAACCCGCCGCGGCAGTCACGTCGGCCAGCTCGTCCAGGGCGGGCCACGGCCGCTCCGGGTTGACGTGATCGGGTGTCAGCGGCGACACCCCACCCCAGTCGTCGACGCCGGCCCCGACCAGCGCCAGGCATTCCTCCCGCGACACCAGATTCGGGGGCGCCTGGATGCGCATCTTCGGGCCGAGCACCAGGCGACTGACGGCGATGGTGGCCAGGAAGTCGTCGATGCCCGCATCGGGTACCGACGCCATCGCGGTGTGGTCCTTGGCCCGGAAGTTCTGCACGATCACTTCCTGGACGTGGCCGAACTCCTTGTGCGATCGCCGGATTGCGTGCATGGTCTCGGCACGCTCGGTCAGCGTCTCACCGATGCCGACCAACAGGCCGGTGGTGAACGGGATGGACAGCCGGCCCGCGTCGTCCAGCGTGCGCAGCCGCACCACGGGATCTTTGTCCGGGCTGCCGTAATGCGCCAGCCCCTTGGTCTCGAACAGCCGCCGCGACGTCGTCTCGAGCATCATGCCCATCGACGGCGCGACCGGCTTCAGCCGCGACAGCTCGGTCCAGCTCATCACCCCGGGATTCAGGTGCGGCAGCAGGCCGGTCTCTTCGAGCACTCGGATCGCCATTGCGCGCACGTAATCCAGGGTGGAGTCGTAGCCGCGCTCGTCCAGCCACTGCTTGGCCTCGTCCCAGCGGGCCTCGGGACGGTCACCAAGGGTGAAAAGAGCTTCCTTGCAACCCAACTCCGCGCCACTGCGTGCCACGTCGAGGATCTCGTCGGGCTCCATGAACATGCCCTTGCCCTCGGCACGCAGCTTGCCCGGGACCGTCACGAAGGTGCAGTAATGGCAGGTGTCGCGGCACAGATGGGTCACCGGGATGAACACCTTGCGCGAATAAGTGACCGGCAGGCGCCCACCCGGGCCCCGGCGGCCTGCGGAGTCCAGCCCGGCGTCGCGGACCCGGGCCGCGCTCGCGCACAGGTCGGCGAGGTCGTCACCGCGGGCGGTCATGGCGATCGCCGCCTCGTCGACGTTGAGGGCGACACCGTCCCGGGCACGGCGCAGGACGCGTCTCAGCGCAGCGGGCGACGGAGCATCAGACCGCTGCGGAACCACCGGTGTGGGCAACGGGCTACTTGGCTGCGAGTTCAGGGCCACTCCCCGGTAACCGTCGACAGCAAGGAAATCATCCGCACGTCCCACAATCTGAAACTCCGGCGACTGACATGCTGCACACAGTAGTCCTCGCACATGGCCGCGCGGCCCTGCCCGTCGGCCCCGCTCAGTGACCGGGACACGGCCATGAAATCTGTAACACTTACGCGCGCGCAACGTAAGTTGTCAGTATTAGCTGTGCCTGAAGCAGGGGGTTCGCCATGATCGTGTCCGTCCGTTCATATCTGACCGCGGGGATAGCGGCGGCAGTCGTCGGCGCCGTGGCCCTGACTCCTGTGCAGCCGTCGGCGCCGACCGCCATGTCGCAGGACTCCGTCCGCCTCTCAGCTGCGGTCCAGCCGCTGGTCAACCAGGTCAACGCGGCCGCAGCCACGATCGGCGCACCCGACGTCGTTGCCGCCCCCGCCCAGCCGGGAGCTCACAAGACCGCGCAGGCGAACAACAACGCCTCGGACGCGATAGACGCGGCATATCAGTGGATCCTCTACTGGGGCAATTATTTCGCCCTGGACCTGGGCCCGTATTTACTCGGATGGATCCCATTCGGCTATCTCATCAGCGACCAGATCTACATCTGGTACCCCAACTTCACGATCCCGGTCGCCAACAGCTTCGTCTACGACTTCCTGGATCCGGTGGTCAACGACTTCTGGAACCCGACCGTCTGGCGAGACGGGCTGACCGCAATCGCCCAGACCACCGTGAGCAGCTTGGGCGTGGTCGGCACCCAGGAGGTCGCGTACTTCTGGAGCCTGCAGTGGTTCCCGTTCCCCCTGCCGCCGTTGCCGCCGCTGCCGTTCGCCGCGCTGAAGACTCCCGCCGCGGCCGCGAGTGCCGGCGCCGCCGTCGAGCAGAAGACCGAAACGGCGACCGCCAAGTCCGGCCTCGCGCATTCCGGCCGTCCGCAGGCGGTCACCCAGACGGCCGACGCAGCCGACGACACCACGGTCACCGCGCAAGCGGTCACCGACACCACCGCATCGCAGGACGCCACCACCCCGAAGGCCGTCAGCACCAACAAAGCCGCCAAGGCCGGCAGCAGCGCGGGCTCGGACAAGGGCGGCTCGACCAAGTCGGGCACCTCTTCCGGCGCCAAGAAGTCGACGGCCGGTTCGGCGCGAAGCAAAGCCGCGAAGGGCAACAGCTAGCTAGCGGGTGCGCCGCCAGAGGAACACCGCGGGCGGCGCCGCGCCCAATGCCAGGAAGAGCAGCACCGAGTAGGCCATCAGTCCCGGGCCGCCGAAGACGATGTCACCGCCCGGCCCGCCCAGGGTCAGCGCGGCGACCGTGACCAGCCACGTCATCAGGGGTAGCGCGGCAAGCCGGGCAGATTCCGTCCAATAGGCTGCCGCCCACACCAGGGCGAGGTTCACCAGACCGCTGACCAGCGCACTGATCGGCAGCGGCACCCCACCCACATAGAGCGGCAGCAACAGCGCGCCGGCGACAGCCGAGAGGACACCGTCGACGGCCAGCACACCGAGCACCACGCTGCGGATGGCCGGGTCGGTTGCGCCCGGGGGTAGGGGTGGCTTCACCAAGCTAGTGCCCGAAGCCGAGTCCGCCGAGAAGGTCAGTCTCCCAACCGGACTCGTTGGTCGGACCAGCCGTGCCCTCGACCAGCACATAGTGTTCGGCGGCCAGCACGGGCAGCACGAGTTTGTTGGACAGCGTGAACGCTCGCCTGGTCGGACCGACCAGCATCTGCGTGGCGTGAGCGGCGATCGCGTCGACCTTGGCTTCGACATGCTCGGGCGCCTCGACGATCGCGGTGATCTTGTCGTCGGGGAATCCGAATTCGACGTCCGGGGGCGGCATGATCCAGTCGGCCAGCACATCGTCGGGGCCGAGCGCGTTGACGCCGTCGCGAAAAGCGCTGGCGCAGATGACACCCCAGTAGAACTTCGGCACGGTCCACGTCGCGGCCGCGACCGCGGCGGTGGTGATCTTGTGGGTCTGCACATGGTCGGGGTGGCCGTAGCCGCCGCCGGGGTCGTAGGTGGCGACGACGTGCGGGCGCAGTTCGTCGATGACGTCGGCCAGCAGACCAACGGCTTCGTCGACGTCGGCGTCGACGAACTTGGTGTGCTTGCGCGCCGGGGTGCCGGGCATGCCCGAGTCGCGCCACTTGCCCGCACCGCCGAGGAACCGCGGGCCGGGCAGGCCCAGCGCCTGAAGGGCCGTCGTCAGTTCCCCGATTCGGTAGCCGCCCAACTGATCAGCTTCGTCGACGGCGAGCCGTACCCAGCGGTCGTCGATGATCTCGCCCTCTTCACCGAGGGTGCAGGTGACGACGGTGACCTCGGCGCCGCGTTGCACGTAGCGCGCAATGGTGACCCCGTTGTTCATCGTCTCGTCGTCCGGGTGTGCGTGCACGAACAACAACCGCGGGGTCTCCTGCTCAGCCACGTCGGCCACCCTACCGCCGCAGGTGGCATAGATTCGGCGCGTGAACCGGCGCCACCTGGAGTTCGGCTGCGCGGTCGTCGCGATCGGGCTGCTGGCCGGGCTCGCCGGCGCCGTGACCACCCTGCTGCTGCACGCCGTCGAGCACCTCACGTTCCACTACAGCTTCGGAACCCTGCTGGACGGGGTGACGGGGTCGAGCCCGGTGCGCCGCGCGATCGGCCCCACGATCGGTGGCGCGCTCGCCGGCCTCGGCTGGTGGCTGCTGCGGCGACGGACCCGGGTGCCGTCGCTGTCGGACGCCATCGCATCTCCCCGGCCGTTGCCGCGGCTCGCGTTGTCGCTAGACGCCTTCCTGCAGGTGCTGTTGGTGGGCGCCGGTGCGTCGCTCGGCCGGGAGGGCGCACCCCGCCAGTTCGCCGCCGCGCTCGGCGATCTCGGCACCTCGAGGTGGGCGCTCACCGCCAGCGATCGCCGGATCCTGCTCGGCTGCGCGGCCGGCGCCGGCCTGGCGGCGGTGTACAGCGTGCCGATGGGCGGTGCCCTGTTCGCCATCCAGATCGTGCTGAAAAGCTGGAGCCTGCGCACCGTCGGGACGGCGATGATCACCTCGAGCATCGCGGTGGCGGTGGCCGCGCCCGTCACCCATCTTGAGGTGCCGCTGCACTGGCCCGATCCCGAGCTCTCCTATCTGCTGACCGGATTCGCCGTACTGATCTCCCCGCTGGCGCTCGCGGTGGGCCGGGGCTTCAACCGGCTGATGCAGTACGCCAAGGCTCACCGGGTGGGCGACTCGTGGCTGCTGATCCCCGCCATCGCGGCCGCCGGGCTGCTGGTCGGTGTGCTGTCGCACTGGTGGCCCGAACTGCCGGGCAACGGTAAGAGCGTGCTGACCGTGAGCGTCGCCTCCGGGCTGACGCTGGCTTCGGCCGGGACCCTGCTGCTGCTCAAGCCCCTGGTGACCGCACTGTTCCTGCGCGCCGGCGCAGTCGGCGGCATGCTGACTCCCGCACTGGCGACCGGCGCGGCGATGGGCTCGCTGGTGGCCGTGGCGATCAACACCTGGACACCGGTGGCGGTCAGCGTCCCGGCGGTGTCACTGGCCTGCGCCGCGGGCGTACTGGCCGTCACTCAGGGTGCGCCCGCCTGGGCCGCGCTGTTCGTCTGGGAGCTGGCCCGTCCCCCGTGGTGGCTGCTGATCGTCTTCGCCGCCGCCGCGGGCGCCGCC
Source organism: Mycobacterium sp. (assembly GCA_021732005.1). Lineage (GTDB taxonomy): Bacteria > Actinomycetota > Actinomycetes > Mycobacteriales > Mycobacteriaceae > Mycobacterium. Next base: position 8,356 of record JAKFVT010000018.1, read on the forward strand.
AGTGTGCTCGACGGTCTGCTCAAGCGGCGCCACGAAATTCAGGTGAACGAGCAGACCGATCACTGACAACCGCCGCCGGATCGGGTAGAAGGACTCAGGTGGAGAACGTGCCGCTGTCCCCGACCGCCGATCCATCGCTTCGCAGCGCCATGACGCGCCGGCTGCTCCAGCGTTCGGTCGCCACCGGTGAGATCAGCCTGCCCGCCGCGCCCGGCCTGCTCGAGGCGTACGTGACCATGTGCGCCAACGTGTTCGCGGCGTTGGGCAGCGAATTCAGCGTCGAGCAGATCGATGAACTCCGCGCCATCCTGCACGAGCAGCTGACCGAGGCGTTCGGCGCCTCACCGCGCTCGGAGATCGTCATCTCGTATGCGGCCCCGGTCGGAACGGTGCTGAACTACCACGTCAAGAGCCGCTGGTGGACGGTCGAAGGTGCGTACGAGAACTGGATCGCCACCCGCGAGCCACCGCTGTTCGGATCGGAACCCGACGCGCGGGTGTGGGCACTGGCCGGCGAAGCGGCCGATCCCCGCTCGTGTCCGATCCTGGATCTGGGTGCCGGAACCGGACGCAACGCGTTGGCGCTGGCGCGCCGCGGCCACGAGGTCGACGCGGTGGAGATGACGGCGTCGTTCGCGGAGAGCATCCGGGCGGCCGCGCAGAGCGAGTCGCTGACCGTCCGCGTGTTGGAGCGCGACATCTTTGCGACGCTGGAGGATCTGCGCCGCGACTACCGCTTGATTTTGCTATCGGAGGTGGTGTCGGACTTCCGGTCCACGGATCAGCTGCGCGGGGTCTTCGAGTTGGCCTCACAGTGCCTGGCTCCGGGCGGTCGCCTGGTGTTCAACGCGTTCGTCGCGCACCGCGACTACACCCCCGATGACGGGGCCCTCCAGCTGGGCCAACAGTGCTACACCACGATCTTCACCCAACCCCAGATGGCGGCGGCGCTGGCCGGGTCTGCGCTGGCACTGGTGTCGGACATGTCGGTCTACGACTACGAGAAGGATCATCTACCGCCCGGGGCCTGGCCGCCGACCAGCTGGTACGCCGAATGGGTCAGCGGCCAGGACGTGTTCGACGTCCCCCGCGATCAACGCCCGGTCGAGATGCGGTGGCTGGTGTACGAAAAAACGAGTACGCCGCCGGTGTGACGCACCGGAATTAGCCAGTCTGTGCGTACGCAAATTTCCTCAGCCGCCCTTAAGGTACCGGGGCGTACTAATTGGGTTGGCTCACAAGGATTTTCTTGCCCATACCTCGGTTATCAGGAAGTTTCGCCAAAAAAAATTCTCAGGCGGCGTCTTTACCCTTATCAGCCTATTCTCAGGTATCGTTTCCTAACGGTGCCGCAAACGCGGATTAGGGAGACGGCATGCGACGGGCGTTGGGGCCATTCCTTACTACAGGGGTGGCACTCGTGGCGGCGACTGTGGTCGTGGCCAACCCTCTCGCGCCTCCATCCCGGGACATGCAGATCTCCACGACGCAGCTGTCCACCAGCCCGGATTTGCTGAGCCCGTCCGATAAATCCCTGCTCAGCGCGCTGACGCCCAAGTTGCCGAGTTCCGACATCGGCCCTGCGCTCGCCCAAATCCTGGCCGCGCTGGCCGCCGACGCCGATCGCATCAGCCGCGAAGTCAGTTCGGCGATCAATCCCGAGCCGTCGATGGTCGCGGCCCTCCCCGAGCAAACTGCTTATCGGCCCGACCCGATAGGTTCTGGCTTCATCGAGACGGCAAACGCCACTCCTGCCCCATCCACCACGGGCTTTGTCACGTCCGTCGTCAGTTCCGACGTGGTGCAGGCGCTCAACGGGCTGGTCCTGGACACCTCTTATCTCGGCGGAAAGGTCGTCGAGGCGGCCTACGCCGTGGTGGCCGTGATCATCCGCGTTCCGCAATTCGTCATCACCGCCGCCCTTGATCTGCTCAACGGTGACATCGCCGGCGCGCTGGACACCGTCAAGGCCGCAATCCGCGCGTTCTGGGGCCCGGGGCTGATCATTCTCGACGGCATCAGGGACGTCCTGTACGGGCGCCGGGCGCCGGCCATCCCGCCGCCCGCCGCACTCAAGAATCTGGTCGCCTCCGCGACCGCGAGCGCCGGCACCGAGGCCAAGCCGGCCACCAGCGAGCCGGCCACCGATACCGCGACACCGGCACCGTCCGGCCAGAACAACAAGGCCGGCTCCGCTCGCAAACCGGACCCGACGCCGACGGCGGCCAGCCTGCGGCCCACCACCACGACCAAGTCGACCGACTCCAACAGCTCGGGCACCGACAGCTCGACCCCGACCAAGGGCCGCAGTGACAGCAAGCCGGCGACGGGCACCTCACGCTCGACGGCGGGGTCGGCCCGGGACTCGAAGAACACCTCCAGCGCCGGCTCGTCGACCGACTGACCCTGCCCGCGCGCGCCGAACTGGTTGACCGCTCAAGCACCGTCCGCGACTTCTGCCAACTCGCCGTTTATCAGTTTGCTGTCAGGTAAGTTTCGCCTGGTCGGTATACCTCGGCGAAGGAGCCAGTAATGCCTGCCGCTGTCAACTCGCTCTACAAGACCAGCATCGCGCTCGCGGGGGCCGGCATCATCGCCGTGAGTCCGCTGATCCCCAGCCACAGCGCGCCCATCACCTCTGTGCACCTCCCCCGGATCCAGCTCACCGATCTGTCCGTCCCGGCGCTCGGCGCGATCCCGTTCCAGATCGGCATCAACCTGCTAGGCGACGTCCTCGCCGCGACGCCGATCCTGATCGGCAGCACGCAGCAGTGCGCCACCTACTGCCTGGGACCGAACACCCCGGCGCCCGACCCGACGTACGCGCCGTTCACCGGGTGGGGTTTGGTCGGCCTGGGCAACGGGCTGATCAGCAGCCCGGTCGCGTTCATCGGCGCGCTGCAGGCCGGCCGAGACGTCGCCCAAGCGCTCGGCGTCGCACTGCTCGCCGTTCAGGTGCCGATCGCCAACACCTTCAGCCTGCTGCTCGCGCCGCGCACGCCGTCCGGCGGCTTCGCGCTGCAGGCGACCCTGGATCGGGCGTTCGCGGCCTACAAACACGCCGTCGACTCAGGAGTCAACATCGCCGCGCAGGCGTTCGTCACCGGCCCGCTGACGGTGCTGGCCGGCGCGGTCAAAGGGACGACGGTGTTCGCCGGAACCCTGGCCCAGACCGGTGACGTCGCGGCCGCGTTCGCCGCCGGTCGCGTCCCGATCCAGAACGCGGTCACCACCGCCTCCACCGACCTCGTCAACGAGATCAACGAGGGCCGGACGACGATCTACGCCGACCTGATCGGCGGCCCCGGGGCGACCACCCGGCCGATTCCGACCGTGCCGCCGCCGGCGGGCGCGGCCCTGCGCACAGCCAAGACGACCAGTTCGTCGAAGGCGAGCCCGGCCAAAGGCGCCGACAACGGCAAGTCCACCGCCAACAAGGGTGGGGTCGCCGGTTCCAAGCGCGCGCACAAGGCCGCCTCGGCCCCATAGGAGTACTGCACAGCGGCCTACTGCGCGGCCTTGGCCCATCGGCCGGCGTCACCGACGATACCGACCGGCACCGCCCCGCTCAGGCTGACGTTCTGCACGCTCGGGCCCACCGCGACGATCGTGGTGTCCTGCAGGATCGGCAGGACCGTCGACAAGTTCCAGAGCTGCGGTTCGACCAGATTGATGACGTCGTCGATCTTGGCTGAACCATCAAGGGCGGCTTCGATATTGGGCTGGATGCTGCGATCGCAGATCCCGGTCAGGTTCGACGGTGCCTGCACCAGCGCACCCGACTCGGGCGCGGGCGGCGGCGGGCTCGTCGGCGTCATGGTGGTGGTGGCGGGCGACGGGCTGGTTGAGGCGGTCGGCGACGGGCCGGCGGTCGTGCTCGTCGGAGCCGCCGTGGGAACGGGCGTGGCCTCCAAGGCCGGGCAGCCGTAGCGCGAGGCCAGCGAGGTGGCCAGGTCACCGCCCGCAGCGTGCCAGCCGACGATGGCGTCGACGCGGTTGTTCACCAACGCATCCCCGTAGAGCACCGGCGGATCCAGTGCCAGCACGGTCGCGGCGATGCCGACACTGCGCAACTGATCGGCGGCGGTGTTGGCGACCGCAACCGCCGTCGGGTCGTTGGCGGCCACGCCGATCACGAGCGACAGGATCTCGCCGTCCTTGCTGACCCGCCCGCGGGTGATCTCCGGCGGGCCCGGCTGCGGCGTCTCGGTGCGTGACCCGGCCGACGGCGGCGACGGCACCGGCGACTCGGTGGGTGTCCGGTCGATCTGGAAGCCGACCTGCTCCAGCAGTTCAAGCGACCGCTGCTTGCCCAGCGCCGGCGGCGCGGTGGGCACGTAGCCCGGATCGCTCGGCGAACGCACTTGAGCCTGCGCCAGAGTGACGGTGTTGTCGCTGCCGGCGCCGACGGCGGCCAGCAGATCCACGTCGAGCAGCCCCAGAATCGCTTTGCGCACAGCCGGATCCGACAATTTGGACTCGCGCGCCCGCAACGTCAGCTGCATGACCCGCGGAGTGACGATCCGCGCCGTACGCACATCCGGGATGGCCGACAATTGGGCGAATGCGGCGGCGCCGCCGTGCACCTGCGCCACCTGGGTGTCGCCGTTGCGGATCGAGTCGGCCAGTGCGGCGGGCGCCCCGGCGCGGCGGAACAGGATCTGGTCGGGGTGTGCCGGTGGTCCCCAGAACCGGTCGTTTCGGGCCAGCAGGATCTCGTCGCGCTGGGGGTCGATGTTGTCCACCCGGAACTGGCCGGCGGTCACCGGCATCGCCCGGGCCAGACCGGCAGGGAAACCGCCCGGCACATCCTTGACGATGTGCGCAGGCAGCAGGTCGTTGAACAGCTCCCGCCACGCCGGGTACGGCTGTGCGAACGTCACCACCGCGGTCTTCCCGCCCTCGATCGACTGCACGCCGGTGATCAGGTCGTAGCCCGCGGGATCGACGACGCCGGGCTGGCTGACCATCTGGCGCCACAGGTACCAGAAGTCGTCGGCGGCGATCGGGGCGTTGTCGGTCCAGGACGCTTCGGGACGGATCTTGTAGGTGACGGTGAACGGATTCTGGTTGGTCACCTCCGCCGAGACCAGCAGGGTCGGGTCCATCTCCCAGCGGGAGCCGGTCGAGGTGGCCGGGTCGGGCACCGGCCGGAACGAACTGGGCAGCACCAGGGCGCTGATCGCCGCGTTGACCGGGGACTGGTCCGACAGCAGATGCGGGTTGAACCCGGCACCGATCGAGTCGATGCCCATGATGATCTGCGTCGCCTTAGGGGGCAGCGGTGCCGGCGAATTGGTGGTCTCGGTGCTCTGCGGGGCCGGCGGCGGGCTGACCGTGCAGGCGGCCGTGACCAGCACTGACAGCAGCACAGCCAGGACTTGAAGGCTGCGCAGTCTCCTCGGCACGCCCCTCAGAGTAGCGATAGGTCGCAGGTCAGCCCCTGGCCTTGGCCCGGGACTTCGCCCGCGCCCGACTGGTGGCGTCCAGCTCGACCTTGCGCACCCGCACGATCTCCGGCGTCACCTCGACGCACTCGTCCTCGGCGCAGAACTCCATGGCCTGTTCGAGACCGAGTTCCAGCGGCCGGGCCAGCGTCTCCATCACGTCGGCGGTGGAGGACCGCATGTTGGTGAGCTTCTTCTCGCGGGTGATGTTGATGTCGAGGTCCTCGGCGCGCGGGTTGATTCCGACGACCTGGCCTTCGTAGGTCTCCTGCCCGGGCTCGACGAAGAACTGTCCGCGGTCGGCGAGCTGGATCATCGCGAACGGGGTGATCTGACCGGCGCGGTCACTCACCAGCGAACCGGTGTGCCGAGCCCGGATCTCCCCAGCCCACGGGCGGTACCCGTCGAACACCGCGTTGGCGATTCCGGTGCCGCGGGTCAGCGTCAGGAAGTCGGTGCGGAATCCGATCAGGCCACGGCTGGGCACGATGAAATCCATTCGCACCCACCCCGCAGCGTGGTTGGCCATCTCTTCCATGCGGCCCTTGCGTGCGGCCATCAGCTGGGTGATCGCGCCGACGAACTCCTCGGGGCAGTCGATGGTCATCGCCTCGAACGGCTCGTGCAGCTTGCCGTCGACGGTACGGGTCACCACCTGCGGCTTGCCGACCGTCAGCTCGAAGCCCTCGCGGCGCATCTGCTCAACAAGCACCGCCAGGGCGAGTTCGCCGCGGCCCTGCACTTCCCAGGCGTCCGGGCGGCCGATGTCCACGACCTTGATCGAGACGTTGCCGACGAGTTCGGAATCCAAGCGGCTCTTGACCATTCGTGCGGTCAGCTTGTGCCCGGACACCTTGCCGGCCAGCGGCGAGGTGTTGGTGCCGACGGTCACCGAGATGGCGGGCTCGTCGACGGTGATGCGCGGCAGCGCGTGCGCGTGGTCGGGATCGGCCAGGGTGTCGCCGATCATGATCTCGGGTATTCCGGCCACCGCGACGATGTCGCCGGCGACGGCTTCCTCCATCGGGGTGCGTTCGACGCCCTCGGTGACGAGCAACTCGGTGATCTTGGCGTTCGTGATCACCGGGTGGCCGTCGACCTCGCGCATCCAGGCGACCTGCTGGCCCTTCTTGAGGCGGCCCTTGTAGATGCGGATCAGCGCGAGCCGGCCCAGGAATGCCGAGGCGTCCAGGTTGGTCACCAGCGCCTGCAGCGGCGCCTCGGGGTCGCCCTGCGGCGGCGGGATGTGCTCGAGCAGGACGTCGAACAGCGGATCGAGGTTCTCGCCGTCGGGGTTCTCCCCGTTGGCGGGCTGGGTGGTGCTGGCGATGCCGGCGCGTCCCGACGCGTACAGCGTCGGCAGGTCGAGTGCCTTCTCGGCGGCGGCCTGAGCTTCCTCGTCGAGGTCGGAGGCGACGTCGAGCAGCAGATCGTGGCTCTCTTCGACGACCTCGGCGATCCGGGCGTCGGGCCGGTCGGTCTTGTTGACCACCAGGATCACCGGCAGGTGCGCGGCCAGCGCCTTGCGCAGCACGAACCGGGTCTGCGGCAGCGGGCCTTCGGAGGCGTCGACCAGCAGGAGCACACCGTCGACCATGGACAGGCCGCGCTCGACCTCACCGCCGAAGTCGGCGTGACCGGGGGTGTCTATGACGTTGATCACTGTCATCGAACCGTCGGGGTTATGACGATGCACGGCGGTGTTTTTCGCCAGGATCGTGATGCCCTTTTCCTTCTCCAGGTCACCGGAGTCCATCAGGCGTTCGATGGTGTCGTCACCCCGGTGGGTCAGGGCACCGGACTGCCGCAACATGGCGTCCACCAGCGTGGTCTTGCCGTGGTCGACGTGCGCCACGATGGCGACATTGCGGAAGTCTCGGTTGTTCACGGCCCTGATTCTCGCAGCGCAGGTGCCCTTTTGCGAAAACGAGGGAGGACCAGCAGGGCCGCACCGAGAAAACACAGCGCCCCGAGGAAGGTGCCGAGGTTCGCCACCAGCTCGTCCTCGGTGATCCCGGTACGCCGCACGAAAGCACCCACGGCGGAGACGCCGAATGCGATCGAGCCGATCATGTTGATCCACTCCGCCTGCCAGTCGCGCGAACCGAGCGCGATGAGCCCCACCGCGATGGTGGCCGCCGCCACCCCGAGCGCCGCGCTCACCAGGAACGCGACCGACCCCAACGCGTCCGGTGCCCACACGTAGTGGCGGCGCACCCCGGTCGCATGCGCCCACACCGCGGTACCGGTACTGATGTTGAACAGCACGGTGCCCGCGAATTGGATTGCTGCCGAGAGCCATTCGAGCTTCCACGGCGGCGTGGCGAGCACCAGCTGCATCCAGGCCGCCGCGGTGAAGAACCAGGAGCCGACGAAGCAGAGCCAGTTCGCGGCTCCCGCACCGGCGACAGCCGGGAAACCGGGGACCGTCGCCGCGGCGAAGAAAGCCGAACCCACCGCGAACAGCCAGCATTGCCGCGAAAGTGTCGCCAGCGTCCCCACGCACGGCATTCCAACAGGCTTTCCACACCATTCGCAAACTCAGCGGAGTTACCGTGAATGCATACCGTCAAAGGAGGTTCGGACATGACGGTCTACGAAGTTCTCACTGTCGCCCTCATCGTGGTGCTCGGCACAGCGGCGACGGCCGCGATCTATCTCGGGCTGCTCAACTGGATCGGTGCGGCGTACGTCGTCCGGTGCGCGGGTTGTCGCCATCTGACGGTCTCGTCGGATCGCCGGCAGCCGGAAACGTGCCCGCACTGCCGCCACCCCGTGCTCATGCACCCGGTGCACGCCGCGCATCACCCGCGACAGTTCGCCGATGTGCGGGTCGCGGGTGACGCTCTCAAGCACTAGGGGTAGGACAGCAGCAGCATGACGCGCCCGCCAGGCGGTGCCGCGCCGAACGCGTCCGGGTCGAACCCGTAGTACGTGCGCTGGTCGTCGGTGATCTGGTCGATCACCTTGCCGGTGGCACTCAGGCGGCCGCCGCCGGTGTGCTGCATGATGCCGCGGAAGTCGGGCACCGACATCGATTCCGCCAGCAGCAGCGCCTGCCCCCCGGCGTCGAGGTCGACGAGGATCCCGGCCCCGGCATAGTTGTTGCCGCCGCGTCCGGTACCGCGAGGAGCCCAGTACTGCGGCGGAGACGCCGGCGTGCCCCGGACCCGGCGATAGTCGCCGACGTGGTCCCGGGCGTCAGCCGCGGTCACCTCGGGCAGCCGCGCGATGGCGCGTTTCTCGGCGATCCACATCCAGCCCAGCGGAATGCAGACGATGGTGTACATCAGCACCACCAGCATCAGCACCGGTTTCCAGGCGATCTCCCAGCCGAGGCGATGCGCCGACACGGGCAGACCCGACAGCTGATCATCGAGCTGTCGCCGTCCGAATCTGAAGACGTACCAAGCCAATACCCGTGCCAGCGCCATACAGCCGAGAATGACGAGACCGACGATGCCGGTGATGCGCCAGTAGAAGGTGCTGTCGCCCTGGTTGGTGGTGGCCGCGACCATGACCGCCGGGATGGGCGCGGTCAGCAGAAGCAGCAGAGCGTACGACGGGTGGCTGCTGAGGTAGACGTAGTCGACCCGGGCTTGATTGTTGGCGGCGTACACCGTGAAGTCGCCGACGTCGGCGTGCACCACCGGCGCCCACGAACCCTTCACGATTCTGGGCTTGACCAGTGCGCGCACGAAGAAGAAGCCGGCGATCAGGGCGACGACGAGCGCTCCCCAGAAGGTGCCGGGCATCGACTCCCCCGTGCCCGGCACCCCGAACGCGCCGTGAATGTCGATGGCCTTACCGATGAAGAAGGCCAGCGGCAACGCGAGAAACAGCTCCAGCAGCCAGATTTGGATGAGCTGCGGAATCCGGGAGCCGATCCGGTCGAACGCCAGGACCCGCCGCCAGATGAACCGGAGCACGCCCACGACGAGTCCTCAGCGCGAAACCGGTGCGGTTGGCGTGAATTCGACGGGCATGGCCTCCAGCCCGCTGACGAAGTTGGCCGGCCGCAGCGGCAGCTCCGCACCGTCGGCCAGCCGCAGATCCGGTAGCCGCGCCAACACCCGGCGGGTCATCGCGGTCAGCTCCAGGCGGGCCAGCTGATTGCCCAGGCAGAAGTGGGTGCCGAAGCCGAAGCTGACGTGGTTGTTGGGATTGCGGTCGATGCGGAAGGTATCGGGATCACCGAAGACCGTCTCGTCGAAGTTGGCCGATTCGAACAGGAGCAGGATCTTCTCGCCCTGGTGCAGCGCCGTGCCGTGAAACTCGGTGTCGGCGGTGAGAGTTCGGCACATGTTCTTGATCGGCGAGGTCCAGCGCAGCATCTCCTCCACCGCCCCGGGCAACAGATCCGGATCGTCGCGCACCGCCTGCCACTGCTCGGGGTGGCGGCTCAGTTCGGCGGTTCCACCGGACAGGGTGTGCCGGGTGGTCTCGTCACCGCCGATGAGGATCAGCAGGGTCTCGGCGTAGATCTGCTCGTCGGTGAGCCGTTGACCGTCGACGTCGGCGGCGATCAGGACGCTGACGAGATCGTCCGCGGGTTCGCGACGGCGCTGCGCGACGAAGCCGGCCATGAACTCGTTGTAGGCGGTCAGTGCGGTGGCCGCGGCCAGCAGCGACTCCTCGGTGGCTACCGAGCTCAGCGCCACCACCATGTCGTCGGACCATGCCAGCAGGGTGTCGCGATCTCCGGGGGCCACGCCGAGCATGTCGCCGATGACGGCCATCGGCAGCGGCGCGGCCAGGTCGCGGACGAAGTCGCAGGAACCGCGTTCGCACACGGCGTCGATCAACGTATCGCACAGCGCATCAATGGATTTCGCTTTGTCCCGTACCCGCTTGCGGGTGAAGCCGGCATTGACCAGCTTGCGCCGCAACAGATGCTCGGGGTCGTCCATGTCGATCATGTGCGGCAGCGGCGGAGTCGTCGGGCGGATCCCGCCCGCGTTGGAGAACAGGTCCGGCTGCCGCTCGGCGTCGATCACCGCGCGATAGGTCGCGGCCGCGGCCAAGCCGTTGCGGTCGCGGAAGACCGGCTGGTGGGTACGCATCCAGCGGTACGCGTCGCGGACCGCGCCGCTGGCGTAGAACCGGCCGTCGGTGAGATCAACGTCGGCCGTGACGTCCGTGAGCACGCCCCAGATCATAGGGCGGCGGGCTCACGCGCCAAGGCGTTTCGCGAGCTCCGGCAGCCACGCCCGGTCGGCGGGCACCCAGTCCAGGGATTCCAGCTCGGCGGCGCTCACCCACCGCAACGCCCGGTGATCGTGCGGGTGCAGGCTCCTGCCGGTGTGGGTGACGAGGTAGGCCCGCAGGATCATCGACTCACCGATCGGTACATCGGCGCCGAGACGTTCCCCGACGACGACGTCGACCCCGAGTTCTTCACTGAGCTCCCGCACAAGCGCGTCGGCTTCGGGCTCTCCCGGCGCGACCTTCCCGCCCGGCAGCTCCCACAGTCCGGCCAGTTCGGGCGGACGCTGGCGCTGGGCGACCAGAAGCGTCGCGCCGGAGATCAGCGCTCCGGCGACGACGATCTGGGCGGCCATGGCGTGCAACGCTATACGGTCGCACCGCCGTGGGCGGCGCAGTTACCCGAGGCTGGCGTTGACGACCGTGAGCTCGTACTTGCTGGTCTTCCAGGAGGACAGGAAGGCCGCCAGTGAAACCTCCATGCCGGCACCCATCGGCTCGTCCTGCTTGTTGGTCGCCGAGCTGTCGTTGACCGTCACGATGCCGTTCTTGAGATCCACAGCGATCACCACGATTTCGTGGTCGAGGTCGGTGTAGTTCGGGTTGGCCGACTCCGACGAGTTCGGGATCGCATTCCACATCAGCGACGCAGAAACGGTCACCATGGCGGCGTTGCCGTAGGCGAGATTCGCCTGCAGGTCACCCATGGCGTCCGGGCTGTCGTCGTAATGCGTGGTGTTCGCGGTCAGCCCGAATTCCTTGGCCATCAGCGCCACCGCGTCCCTCACCGCGACACCGTCGTTCGTGTTCTCGTCGAGATACATCTTCGCGCCAGGCCGGACCACACTGTTGGTGGCCTGAGCAAGCCTGACCATGTCGATCTCGGTCGGCCGCTCGCGCCCCCCGGTCGCCTGGGCGATCGCCGCCCCGGTGGCGTTGAGCGTGCAGTTCTCGTAGCTCTGGTTGACGATCGCGTACTCCTTGTTGGACGTCAGCCCGTAGACGCCGTCGCCCAACACCTTGACGGTGAACGTCTCCTCGACCGTGTCGGGCTTGGCCAGCCCCAGCTGAATGGCCAACTGGTGGAGGGTGACCTGCACCAAGCCAAGCGGTCCGGACAGCTGGGCACCGGCGCCGTTGTCGGCGATGATCGTGAAGCTGTCCGTCACTCCCGGGGTGACCAGTGCGGAGTTGGGCGTGTAGGTGTAGGCCCCCGTCTCCGGGTCAAAGCTCGTGAGCTGGCCGTACTTCGGTCCGGTCCCGATCGAGTAGGTGATCTTGTAGCCGTTGTGGCTGACCCCGTCCAGCCGTCCATTGATCGCTCCGGTGGCCTGGTCCTGCGGATCGGTCTCGTTCGAGACGGTGGGCGAGCTGTTGAAGAAGATGTAGTTGAGCCGGTCGACCAGACCAGACCACAGCGACTGCAACGTGGGCTGAGCCGAGGCCGAGGCGAACGCCGTCGGCGCATCCGTGAGTCGGGCCGCGCTCGCCGAAGCCGCAGCCGCGGCGGGAGTTCCGCGCTGCCCGGCCGAACCGTTCGGGCCGCTGTCGGCCCGGGGCCCGTCCTCGCCGGCCTCGCCGCCCAGACCGCCCGGACCGAAGTCGCCGCCCGTGCCGCCGTTGGGTCCGCCGGCACCACCATTGCCGCCGTCACCGCCGCCGCCGCCGACGGCAGCAGTGCCGTTCTCCACGCTGTTGCCGCCGGTGCCGCCCGTGCCGCCGACACCGCCTGGGCCACCATCAGCACCGTCCTGCGTGGCGCTGCTGGCGCCGCCGGTGCCACCGTCGCCGCCGTTACCTCCGGTGCCTGCGGCGCCGCCGGTGCCGTATCCGTAACCGCCGGCGCCGCCCTGGCCGCCGACACCACCGATGCCGCCTTCACCCGCGGCGTTGACCGCCGTTGCGGCGCCGCCGTCTCCGCCGGCGCCACCTTGGCCGCCCTTACCGCCGCTACCGCCGTTCGCGGTGTTGTCCGTGCTCGTGCCACCCCAGCCGCCCTGGCCGCCGGCGCCACCTGCACCGCCGGCGCCCGCCGCACCGGCGCTGCCGTTCGACGAGAAGACGAAGAAGTACCGGCCGACGCCGCCGCTGCCGCCGGTGGCTCCCCCGTCGCCGCCACGGCCTCCCGTCCCTCCTGCGCCGCCGGGCACACCGTCACCGGTGCTGACCGATTCGGCGCTCGTGACGTTGTAGCCCTTGCCGCCGCTGCCGCCGACGCCGCCGGAGCCGCCCGAACCACCGTCGCCGCCGGCACCGAGGATGAGGCTGCCGTTGCCGCCGTTGCCGCCGGAGCCGCCCTTCTCACCGGGCGCACCGTCAAGTCCGTCAATGCGATTGATCACGCCGTTGCTGCCCGGGGTTCCGCTCTGGCCGACACCGCCATCACCACCGCTGCCGCCGGCGCCCACGATCGAGAGCGACCCGACGTTGCCGCCGTTGCCGCCGTTGCCGCCGCCGTGACCGCCGGTGCCGCCGTCACCGCCGTTGCCCGCCCAGAGACCGCCGGTGCCGCCGTCACCGCCGCGGCCACCGAGGTAAATGCCGTCGCCCTGGTCCGGGCTGTTGCCGCCTGCGCCGCCGTCGCCTCCGGTCGCGAAGATCGCCAGCGCGCCACCGTTTCCGCCGCCGCCGCCGCGGCCGCCGGTCGCGGCGTTGCCGCCCACCCCGCCCTTGCCGCCGGTGCCGTAGACCGACATCAACCCGGTGTTGCCGCCGTGCCCGCCGATGCCGCCGGTGCCGGCCTCGGGTATCGCCGCACCGCCGGCACCACCGGCACCACCGTTGCCTGCCAGCAGACCGCCTGCCCCGCCGCGACCACCTGTGCCGCCCGTTCCGCCGGGGATCACGGAGTCGGCGGCTTGCCCACCGTCACCGCCCTGACCGCCGACACCGAACAGGCCTGCAGCGCCACCGGCGCCGCCGGTCGCGCCGGTGGACATGATGTCGGCGCCTTGACCGCCGGCACCGCCGTTCCCGGCGATCATGCCGCCGGAGCCGCCCCTGCCACCGCGGCCGGCGTTGACGGCCGCGATGCCGTCGCCGCCCACGCCGCCGTTGCCGAACCATCCGGCTGCACCACCGTTGCCACCGTTGAAGCCGTTGCCGCCGTTGCCGAAGGCGCCGCCGTTGCCGCCGCGGCAAACCTTGCCACCGGTGCAGGTGTCAGCAGTCCAGGAGTAGCCGTTCCCGACGATGATCCCGCCGTTGGGATGCTCCGCGGTTCCGTTGCCGAAGAAGAAGTTGACCACCGCATCCGGGGTGGGCATCGCCGCCGACGCCCGAGGCAAGGTGGTCTTGGCCGTCACGGTGGACTTGACCGTGGTGTCCACCTGGTCGGCGGCAGGTTCGGTGACCGCGCCGGCCGACGCCGCGGCACGCGAGCTGGACGACTTGCCTGCGGTCGATCCGCTCGGCGTCTTCAGTCGAGTCTTCGGCCCATGCTGGCCGGTGGATTTCGTTGCGCCGGAGGGTGATGACGCGCTCGACGTGCTAGGGCCCTTGCCGCCGGCCGAGCCGGTCGCGTCGGCCGTGGCCGTCGCCGGTGTCGACGCCAGCGCCGCACCCACGCCCAGGGTGATGGCCGAGGCACCCAGCCAGGTCAGCAGGCGGGCATCGGGCTTCGGCAGGCCGAGGCCGCCGAACTCCACGGGCAGCGCCCGCAACCAGAAAGGCCGCCGGAGATCCGGACGGCCGTCGGTGATCGTGGACATGGCAGTGGAAATCATCAGCGCCCCCGAGTCGCTTGTGCGTTTGCTTGGATGCCGGCCTACGCGTCGCGAACGACAGGACGAGCAACTTTGGCAACCTAACATCTCAATGAGAGTCGAGTCCCGAATTTGAGACTGATGTCCCTGATTTTCTTCCGGCCTTCCGTCAGCGTTCAGACCGGAGAAGACTCGACGGTATGGCCGTACTGACCGATGAAGAAGTGAACTCCGCCGTCACGAAGCTCGACGGCTGGGAACATGCCGATGGTGCGCTGCGCCGCTCGGTGAAGTTCCCGTCGTTCCTGGAGGGGATCGAGGCGGTGCGCCGGGTCGCCGAATACGCCGAGCGCAAAGACCATCATCCCGACATTGACATCCGCTGGCGCACAGTAACTTTCGCGCTGGTCACGCATTCCGAAGGCGGGATCACCGATAGGGATGTGCAGATGGCCACCGATATCAACGAGGTTCTCGGCGAGGTGTAGCCGCGATCCACCCCAGCGTGGCCAGCGTCGCCACGGCGTAGATCAACCCTGCCCACGCCAGGTACCAGGGCCGGCCGATCTGCCAGATCGTGGGCTGGGCGAAGCTGAGCAGCCACGGCACCCCGACCACTGTCAGCGCCAGCCAGCCGTAGCCGAGCACCTTGGCGCCCAATCGATTTCGCCACGGTCCGTGGAGGAGCCAGATCATCAGCGGCACCAACCACACCCAGTGATGGGTCCACGAGATCGGCGAGATCAGCAGGCCGAAGAGTTGCACCACCAGCAGGCACCCGAGCCGGTCCGAGTCCAGCGCGCGCCACGCCAGGACCGCCAGCACCGCGGTCACCGCGATCGCGGCCAGCACCACCGGCCCGTAGCCGGCATCGTGGCCGAGGATGCGGGAGATCGCTCCGCGCCATGACTGGTTGAACGAGGTTCCGATCGGGCCGACGCGCCGTGCATCACCGAGTAGATCGGTGAAGTAGAAGCGGGCCTGCTGACCGATCACCGCCACCGAGAGCCCGACCGTGCCGAAGAACACCGCCGCGGAGAACACCGCCGCACCCCAGCGGCGCATGCCCAGGAAGTACAGCCCGGTCACGGCGGGCGTCAGCTTGATACCTGCCGCGAGCCCGACCAGCAGACCCGACAGCCACCAGCGGCTGGTGTAGGCCGCCCAGAGGACCGCCAGCACCAGGATCACGTTGATCTGGCCGTAGTCGAAGTTGCTGCGCAGCGGTTCGAGCCAGATCGCGACGGCGGTCCACAGCATCGCGACGGCGCGGCCGTCTGTCGCGGGCGTGCCCAGAAGCCGCTGGCTGACGCGGACCACGCCGTAGAGCGCGGCGATGATGCCCAGCTGCCAGCAGAACGCGACCAGCCCGAACGGCAGCAGGTGCAGCGGATAGAACACCAGCGCGGCGAACGGCGGGTAGGTGAACGGCAGTGGGAAGTCTGGGGTCTGATCGGCGTAGACGTAGGAGTACAGCGTGCCGGGGTGGTCGAGCGCCCCCGCACCGCCGAGATAGACATGGAGGTCGACGAAGTTGGCGCCGTTGGGCGCCAGGTAGGTCCACCCCAGCCGCGCGGCCACGCTGACGATCAGCAGCACCGGGGCCAGCCAGGCTGGCCGCGCCGGGGCCTTCGTGTCCACGTGGCGACTGTAGCGACGCAGCGAATCCGGCGCGCTGACAGGCGGTACGCGCACGTGAGCGCACCGAACTCGATTCCGGTTCGGACGGGCCCGCGCATCACACAAGACCATCACTGCCGTAACGGTTGCATAAACACCACACGTGTCACTTGAGTAACTCTAGTAACGGACTACCTTCGGGTTAGACCTGCACTCGAGGGATTGGGATGACCATGTCACGTAAATCAAAGCTGTTCGCCGCCAACATAATTGGTGCT
Source organism: Mycobacterium sp. (assembly GCA_021732005.1). Classification (GTDB taxonomy): domain Bacteria; phylum Actinomycetota; class Actinomycetes; order Mycobacteriales; family Mycobacteriaceae; genus Mycobacterium. Next base: position 24,610 of record JAKFVT010000018.1, read on the forward strand.
GCCGGGCTCTGCTCGGTCGCACTCGCACTGAGCCCGTCGGCCGGCGCCGACCCCGGCGTCTCACCGGCTGTTCCCGGCGTGCCTGCACTGAACATGTTGCAGCAGTTCGTCACGAACCCGGCCAGCGCCGCGGCGATCCTGCAGTCCGCCGCGACCGCTCTCGGCGGCGCGTCGGCTCTCACCGGCGCACCGTCGACGTTGCCGATCTCACCGATCGGCGGCGCTCCGGCCACCGCCACCCTGCCGGGCATGCCGGCTCCGGCCGCCCCCGCGGCCGCGCCCGCGGCTCCTGCCCCGGGCGGGATCACCGGGGCCGTCGCCCCGCTGCTGAACCAGCTCGGGGTGCCCGGCGACCTGGGCAGCCTGACGCCGTCGGATATGCCGTTCCCGGTCAAGGTCGGCGACAGCCTGTCGGTCGGTAACCCGGCCCCCATCGCCCCCGTGGCGACCGGGGTCGCCGGACCGGCCGGTGTACCGCCGGCCAGCGGCCCGGTCGCGCCGACCACCCCGGGTGGCGCCGGCCTCGGCCAGCTGCTGCCGCTGTCCGCTCTGCCCTGACCAACCACCACCCGATGAGGGAGTTCACCGTGCCGCAGATCGCCAAGTTGGCTCTTCTGCTGACCACCGCCACGTTCGTGGCCGCGACCAACCTGGCGTTCAGCCCGGTCGCGGCCGCGGACCCGGCCATCCCGCTGGATCCCGGCCAACTGCCCGGCCTCGACGCCATGCAGATGCTCGGTCCGGTCGTCCAGCAGGCCGCGGGGAACCCCTCATCGGCGCAGTCGCTGCTCCTCGCGGCTGCTTCACAACTCGCTGGTGGTGCCACCACGCCGGGCGGCTCGGCGGCACTGGCCCAGCAAGTGACCAAGTTCGTGCAGGAGGGCGGGGCCGCCGGCCCATCGGCCGCGTTGCCTGCGGCGGCTCCCCCCGCCGCCCCCCAGGCGCTCGGCGTCGCGAACGGCACCACGCCGTTGCTGACGCCCGGCACGGGTAACGGCCCTGTCCCCCTGCCTGAACATCTGCCCGACGGCGCCGCACCCAGCTCGATCTTCGGCACCGAAGCTCACCTGCCGGTCGGCATCGACCCGGCGCATGCGGTCGGACCGTCGCCGGAGGCGATGCCCGAGGTCCCCTCCCCGGTGACCGTCGTGAACCCGGCCGCGCCGCCGAACCCGTCGGCGACGCCGGCCGGTAACTCGATCAACGTCGCGACGCCGGCCCCGGCGCCCGCGGCGGCGACTCCCCCGAACTACGACCCGGCCAGCCCGCCCACCCAGGACTTCATGTACCCGTCGATCAGCAACGGCTGCCTCAAGGACGGCGGCAATGTGATCGCGACCGCGATCTCCGTCGCCGGGCCGGCCAAGATCCCGACCCCGGGTCCGGCCGCCGGTCAGACCGCCTACGTCTTCACC
>JAKFVT010000035.1 GCA_021732005.1 Mycobacterium sp.
GACCGGGGGTGGTCAGACCGGGGGTGGTCAGACCCGGCGTAGTGAGGCCGGGCGTGGTAAGCCCCGGCGTGGTCAGACCGGGAGTCGTCAGACTCGGGGTGGTGAGCCCCGGTGTGGTCAGGCTCGGTGTGGTCAGACCGGGTGCGGTCAGACTCGGCGTGGTGAGCCCCGGCGCGGTCAAGCCCGGGGTGGTCAGCGTCGGGCCTGCCTGCGCCGGCTGCGCGCCGGCGGGGCTCAAGCCCGTCGGCAGTGGCGGCAGGTTGATCCCGAACTGCGACAGACCCTGCTGCAGCGCGGACATCAACTCATTGGGCAGGTCGGTCACCACCGCGGCGCGAACGAACTCGCGCTGCTCGGGCGCCTTCTGCGGGGCGGCGGTCAGTTCGACCACACCAATAGCGGCAATTGGACTTGCGACGGCCAATGCGGCGACTGCGCTCATGGCTGTCGAGAGCTTGCGTCGACGGCTGTTAGGCACGGAAGTCTCCTCAATATCTAGACAACGTTCGTGTCTGATCACTTCGTAGGGCTCGGAATTCGGCCGTGCGCCGGGTCCGAAGCCAACGTGATTGATGGTACGGCTGTGACTAGTGTGTCTAGAGTGACGATGCTGAATCGTGAGCCAATTGCGACCTTGGATCGTTACCGGCGCATGTGATTTCCCGCCGGCGTCCGGGCTTGCGATGCGGGTCCCGCCGCGCCGGTCCGATAACCTAGGCGCCGATGAGCTCTTCTAAATCGCACGTCGACTCAGGCTCCTTCGACCTTTTCGTCGTCGGCTCCGGCTTCTTCGGCCTGACCATCGCCGAGCGGGTGGCCAGCCAGCTGGGCAAGCGCGTCCTGGTCGTCGAACGCCGGTCGCACATCGGCGGCAACGCCTACTCCGAGCCGGAGCCGCAGACCGGCATCGAGATCCACCGCTACGGTGCCCACCTGTTCCACACCTCCAACCAGAGGGTGTGGGACTACGTCCGGCAGTTCACCGACTTCACCGGATATCAGCACAGGGTGTTCGCCATGCACGGCGGCCAGGCCTACCAGTTCCCGATGGGGCTGGGACTGGTGGCGCAGTTCTTCGGCAAGTACTTCACTCCCGACGAGGCCCGCCGGCTGATCCAGGAGCAGGCCGCCGAGTTCAAGACCGAGGAGGCCGCCAACCTCGAGGAGAAGGCCATCTCGCTGATCGGCCGCCCCCTCTATGAGGCCTTCGTCAAGGGCTACACCGCCAAGCAATGGCAGACCGACCCCGCCGAACTCCCGGCAGCCGTCATCAGCCGCCTGCCGGTGCGCTACACGTTCGACAACCGCTACTTCAACGACACCTACGAGGGCCTGCCGGTCGACGGCTACACGAAGTGGCTGGAGAACATGGCCGTCGACGACCGCATCGAAGTCCGACTGGACACCGACTGGTTCGACGTCCGCGACGAGCTGCGGGCCGCCAGCCCCGACGCTCCGGTGATCTACACCGGGCCGCTCGACCGCTACTTCGACTACGCCGAGGGCCGGCTGGGCTGGCGCACCCTGGACTTCGAGCTGGAAGTGCTCGCGTGCGGGGACTTCCAGGGCACCCCGGTGATGAACTACAACGACCTCGAGGTGCCCTACACCCGCATCCACGAGTTCCGGCACTTCCACCCGGAGCGGGAGTATCCGACCGACAAGACGGTCATCATGCGGGAGTACTCCCGGTTCGCCGCCGACGACGACGAGCCGTACTACCCGATCAACACCGAGTCCGACCGCGCGCTGCTGGCCGCCTACCGCACCCGGGCCCGGGAGGAGACGTCCGCGAACAAGGTGCTCTTCGGTGGCAGGCTGGGCACATACCAATACCTGGACATGCACATGGCGATCGCCAGCGCGCTGAACATGTACGACAACACCCTGGCGCCGCACCTGCGCGACGGGACTCCGCTGACCGAAAGCAGCACAGAATGAGCGAGATTCCGTCCGGCCCCATCGCGGCCGGTGAAACCAAGGCCGTCAGCCTGCTGGCGCGGGTGATCCTCCCGCGTCCCGGCGAACCGCTCGACGTCCGCAAGCTCTACATCGAAGAGTCCGACACCAACGCACGCCGGGCACACGCGCCCACCCGCACCACCCTGGAGATCGGCGCGGAGTCCGAGGTCTCGTTCGCGACCTACTTCAATGCGTTCCCGGCCAGCTACTGGCGACGCTGGTCCACGCTCGACTCGGTGGTGCTGCGCGTCGAGGTCACCGGATCGGCCCGCGTCGACGTCTACCGGTCCAAGGCCACCGGAGCCCGAATCACAGTCGGCGGCACCGAGATCAGCAGCGCGGATGCGACGACGCCGAAAGCCGCGGAATTCGAGATCGGCCTGGACCCCTTCGAAGACGGTGGCTGGGTCTGGTTCGACATCACCACCGACACCAAGACGACGGTGCACAGCGCCGGTTGGTACGCCCCGGTGCCCGCACCGGGTCGGGCCAGTGTCGTCGTGGGCATTCCGACCTTCAACCGGCCTGCGGACTGTGTCAACGCACTGGCGGCGCTGACGTCGGATCCGTTGGTGGACAAGGTGATCACCGCCGTCATCGTGTCCGATCAAGGAACCCAGAAGGCGAAAGATCATCCCGGGTTCGACGCCGCCGCCGCGGCCCTGGGCTCGCGACTGTCGATACACAACCAGCCCAACCTGGGCGGCTCGGGTGGTTACAGCCGGGTGATGTACGAGGCGCTGAAGAACACCGACTGCGAACAGATCCTGTTCATGGACGACGACATCCGCATCGAGCCCGACTCGATCCTGCGGGCCTTGGCGCTCAACCGGTTTGCGAAGGTTCCGACCCTCGTCGGCGGCCAGATGCTCAACCTGCAGGAGCCCAGCCACCTGCATGTCATGGGTGAGATGGTCGACTCGGCGAACTTCATGTGGACCGGCGCGGTCAACACGGAGTACGACCACAACTTCGCCAAATACCCGCTCAACGACGAAGAGGAATACCGCAGCCGGCTGTTGCACCGCCGGATCGACGTCGACTACAACGGCTGGTGGATGTGCATGATCCCGCGGCAGGTCGCCGAGGAGCTCGGTCAGCCGCTGCCGCTGTTCATCAAATGGGATGACGCGGACTATGGCCTGCGGGCCGGCGAGCACGGCTATCCCACCGTCACGCTGCCCGGCGCCGCGATCTGGCACATGGCGTGGAGCGACAAGGACGACGCCATCGACTGGCAGGCGTACTTCCACCTGCGCAACCGACTGGTGGTGGCCGCTCTGCACTGGGATGGAAACATCCGCGGCCTGATCGCCAGCCACATGAAGGCCACCCTGAAACACCTTCTGTGCCTTGAGTATTCGACTGTCGCGATCCAGAACAAGGCGATGGACGATTTCCTCGAGGGGCCCGAACACATCTTCTCGATCCTGGAGTCGGCACTGCCGGAAGTCCGCCAGCTGCGGTCGCAGTACCCCGACGCCGTCGTGCTGCCCAGCGCGACCACATTGCCCACGCCGTCGGACAAGCGGTGGCGCCGCAAGGTCAGCATCCCGACCAACCCGCTGTCGATCTCGGTGCGGCTCGCCCGCGGGGTGGCCCACCAGCTGAGGCCGCACGATCCCGTGCACCACGAGCGTCCCCAGATCAACGTCGCAACCCAGGACGCCCGGTGGTTCTCGCTGTCCCGGGTCGACGGCGTCACCGTCACCACCGCCGACGGCCGCGGGGTGGTCTACCGGCAGCGCGACCGAGCGAAAATGTTTGCGCTACTGCGGGCTTCGACGCGCCGCCAGGTGCAGCTGGCCCGCAAGTTCAACCGGATGCGCAAGGTCTACCGAGACGCGCTGCCGACGCTGTCGAGCAAGGAGAAGTGGGAAACGGTGTTGCTCGAGAGCTCCTCCAGCCATGGCTGACGTCGAGCCCGTCGCGCCGCCCGCGAGCGGTGAGGTCGCCGCGCTGGTCGCCATCCAATCCACACTGGGTACGCCCCAGGTGATCGAGGTGGCCCGGGCGATGTCGCACTTCGGCGAGCATGCCCAGGGCTGGGTCGCAGTGTCGGCGCTCGGTGCGCTGGCCATGCCGAAGCGCCGCCGGGACTGGGTGCTGATCGGCGCCGGCGCGGTGGCCGCGCATGCGGCCGCGATCGCGATCAAGCTGGTGGTGCGCCGTGCGCGCCCGAATCATCCCGCGATCGCGATCAACGTCGGCACGCCCAGCGCGCTGAGCTTTCCCTCGGCGCACGCCACCTCCACGACCGCCGCGGCTATGCTGCTGAGCCGGGCCACCCGCTCACGGCTGCCGCTGGCAGTGGTGCCCGCGATGGCCTTGTCGCGGCTGGTGCTCGGCGTGCATTACCCGACTGACGTGCTCGCTGGGGCGGCGGTCGGCGCCGTTGTCGCGACGACGGCCAGCCGTGTCGCCGCACCGCAGAAGGAGAAGCGGAAATGAGCGCCCATGAGTGAGGGACCGCCGAGCAATCTGTTCACCGGGATCATCAAGGCCATCCGCCCTCGCCAGTGGGTCAAGAACCTGCTCGTGCTGCTCGCCCCGATCGCTGCGCTCGGCGGCAACGTGCAATACGACTACCGAGAGGTCGCGGTCAATATTTTGATCGCGTTCGCCTCGTTCTCGTTGGCCGCCTCCTGCATCTACCTGGTGAACGACTCGCGGGACGTCGAGGCGGATCGTCAGCACCCGACCAAGCGGTTCCGCCCGATCGCCGCGGGCGTGGTGCCCCCATCGCTGGCCTACACGTTGGCGGTCGTGCTGGGCATCGCTGCGCTCGGGCTGTCGCTGCTGGCCTCGGTGAACCTGCTCATCGTGATCGGCGTGTACATCGCCATGCAGCTCGCCTACTGCTTCGGCCTCAAACACCAGGCGGTGCTGGACATCTGCATCGTGTCCTCGGCATACCTGATCCGCGCCATCGCCGGCGGTGCGGCGGCGGGAATCCCGCTGTCGCAATGGTTCCTGTTGGTGATGACGTTCGGCTCGCTGTTCATGGTGGCTGGAAAGCGTTATGCCGAACTGCAACTCGCCGAACGCACCGGCGCCAAGATTCGCAAGTCGCTGGAGAGTTACACAGCCTCCTACCTCCGGTTCGTCTGGACGGTGGCGGCCACCGCGATGGTGGTCTGCTACAGCCTGTGGGCCTTCGAGCGAGACGGTGCCAACGCGTCCTGGTACGCGGTCACGATCATTCCCATCACCATCGCGATCCTGCGGTACGCGGTCGACGTCGACGGCGGATTGGCCGGCGAACCCGAAGACATCGCGTTGAAGGATCGGGTGCTGCAGCTGCTGTTGCTGGCGTGGATCGGGACCATCGGTGCAGCGATCGCCTTCAGTTGAGCACCTGACGCCTGAACCGGTTTCGGCCGAGCCGACGGGGCGCCGCCTGGCCCGGGTGAGCCTGTGGGTCGGCGTCGTGGTGACCGCGGCGCTCTGGACGTGGGGTGCCTGGCAGCGCCGCTGGATCGCCGACGACGGTCTGATCGTGCTGCGCACGGTGCGCAACCTGTTGGCCGGCAACGGGCCGGTGTTCAATGCCGGCGAGCGGGTGGAATCCAACACCTCCACGCTCTGGACCTACCTGAACTATCTCGGCGCGCTGATCGCCGGTCCGGTGCAGTTGGAGTACGTGGCGCTGGCGCTCGCGCTGAGCTTGTCGGTCGCCGGGGTGGTGCTGATAATGCTCGGCACCGCAAGACTATTCGCGCCCGGCCTGGTGGGTCGCCGGACCGTGCTACTGCCCGCCGGCGCCTTGGTCTACATCGCGATCCCGCCCGCACGGGACTTTGCCACCTCGGGTCTGGAGAACGGCCTGGTGCTGGCCTGGATCGGCTTGCTGTGGTGGATGATGGTCTGCTGGGCGCAGGCACCGCGGCTGCAGCGCGGAGGCCCGGTCTTCACCGCCGCGCTGGCCTTCGTCGCGGGCTTGAGCGTGCTGGTGCGGCCCGAACTCGCCCTGATCGGCGGCCTCGCGTTGGTCATGATGCTCGTCGCGGCCCGCGGCTGGATGACCCGAGTGATCATCCTGGTCGCCGGTGGGTTGTTCCCGGTGGGCTATCAGATCTTCCGGATGGGTTACTACGCACTGCTTTTCCCGCAGACCGCGCTGGCCAAGGACGCCTCGGGGGACAAGTGGGGGCAGGGCCTGATCTATCTGGCCAACTTCAACCAGCCCTATGCGTTGTGGCTCGCGGCGCTGCTGGTGATCGCACTGGGTGCGGTGGTCGTGGCCGCGCGCGACACCTCGGCGCGGGCCGGCGCGCCGGATCCGTCGGGGCACGGCGGCCGGCTGGCGCGCAGAATCCAAAGTCCCACTGCCGTCGTGATTTTCATGCTCGTCAGTGGCCTGCTTCAGGCGCTGTACTGGATCAGGCAGGGCGGCGACTTCATGCACGGCCGGGTGTTGTTGACGCCCCTGTTCTGCCTGCTGACTCCCGTCGCGGTGATTCCCGTCGTGCTACCCGACACCGTCACCTTCTCCCGCGAGCGCGGCACGGTACTGGCGGGCGCGACGATCGCGCTGTGGCTTGGGCTGGTTGGGTGGTCGCTGTGGGCGGCGAACTCGCCGGGGATGGGCCCCGACGCCACCCGGGTCACCTACTCGGGCATCGTCGACGAGCGACGGTTCTACTCGCAAGCTACGGGTCACGCTCACCCGCTGACGGCCGCCGATTACCTGGACTACCCGCGGATGCGCGCGGTACTGACCGCGATCGCCAACACCCCCGATGGTGCGCTGCTCCTGCCGTCAGGGAACTACGACCAGTGGGATGTGGTGCCCGCCTACCCGCCGCCGCCACCTCCACCGGGTGTCTCGATGGATACCTGGCGTCGCCAAATTGCCCCGCACACAGTCTTTTTCACCAACCTCGGCATGCTCGGAATGAACGTCGGGCTGAACGTGAGGGTGATCGATCAGATTGGTCTGGCCAACCCGATCGCGGCGCATACCGCGCGGCTGGAAGATGGCCGGATCGGCCACGACAAGAACCTCTTCCCGGACTGGGCCGTTGCCGAGGGGCCTTGGCTCAAGGAACACCCGTACGTGCCGCCGTATCTCGACGAGGGGTGGATCGCCGAGGCCGAGGTGGCGCTGGGGTGCCCCGAGACCGACGCGATGTTCAATTCCATCCGGGCCCCGCTGGGTATCCGCCGTTTCATGTCAAATGTGTTGCACGCGATCGATTTCACCCGGTATCGCATCGATCGCGTTCCGCAGTACGAGTTGGCGCGGTGCGGCCTTGCGGAGCCGCCGTTGAAGGGCACCCCTTACACGGGCCTGCCTGCCACAGGTCCCTGATCACCCCGGCTGACCGTCCCGTCAGTTTCTGGGCATCGCGATGGGGCCAAAGTGGGCCGAGTGCAAGATGTTACGTGTGACACACGCCGCTGATAGGTGAGCGCGGCCCCAACGCACCCTTCCGGTGCAGCGGGTTTCACGATTGTGTCGCCGGCGCGGTAGTTTAGTTTGCCAGCCGGGCTCTAGCCGGTAACGCTGCGGTCAGTTTGCGGCGATACACAGGTCAAGTGTGAAAGCGCTTGGCAAAACCACTGTCAGTGTCGACAACGGTTCTGCCGTGCCGTGAACGAATGAGTTGAGCAAACCGATGGTTCGTGCCGTGAGAGCCTCCCTCGCCGCCGTCCTGCTGATGACCGCACTGGCGACGGTTACGGGCGTGGTCCCGCACGCCAAAGCGTTCTCCCGAGAAGGCCTTCCGGTCGAGTACCTCGACGTGTACTCGCCGTCGATGGGCCGCAACATCCGCGTGGAATTCCAAGGCGCAGCCCCGGGTTCGAAAGCCGTCTACCTGCTCGACGGTCTGCGTGCCCAGGACGACTACAGCGGCTGGGACATCAACACCCCCGCCTTCGAGTGGTTCTACGACTCCGGAGTCTCCGTCGTCATGCCCGTCGGTGGACAGTCCAGCTTCTACAGCGACTGGTACTCGCCGTCGAGCTTCAACAAGCAGCCCTACACCTACAAGTGGGAGACGTTCCTCACCAGCGAGCTCCCGCAGTGGCTCGCCGCCAACAAGCAGGTTTCGTCGACTGGCAACGCCGTCGTCGGCCTGTCGATGTCGGGTGGCGCCGCGCTGATCCTGTCGGCCTATCACCCGCAACAATTCGTCTACGCAGCCTCGCTGTCGGGCTTCCTCAATCCCTCGGCGCTGCTGATGCAGCAAGCCATCCGGGTGGCCATGCTCGACGCCGGCGGCTACAACGTCGACAACATGTGGGGTCCACCCTGGGATCCGGCGTGGAAGCGCAATGACCCGGTGGTCCAGGCCGCGGCGATCGCGCACAACGGCACCCGGCTGTGGATCTACTGCGCGCCTGGTGGGCAGACCGATCTCGATGTCGGCGGCGACGCGGGCGCGGCGCTGAGCGCCACCAGCCTGGAGTCGATGGCGATCAAGAGCAACAAAGATTTTCAGGCCGCCTACACCGCGGCCGGCGGCACCAACGCCACGTTCGAATTCCCGCCGTCGGGCAACCATTCGTGGCCCTACTGGGGATCGCAGTTGGCGGCCCTAAAACCCGACCTCATCGCCACGATCAACCGGTGAGAGGGCGGTCACGACAACATCTCTGAAGAGGAACGATCACGTCACTTGTGATTGACTGACAACGCACGGCTGCCTTGATCGCATGCGGTGCGGCACCCAAAAAAGGATGAAATACATGAAATTCGTTGAGAAGTTGCGCGGCGTTTGGCTGCGCCGGCTGACAGTCGCTGCCGCGGCTGCCGCCGTGCTGCCCGGCCTGATCGGCGTCGTCGGCGGCTCCGCAACGGCGGGAGCATTCTCCAAGCCCGGCCTGCCGGTCGAGTACCTCGAAGTGCCGTCCGCAGGCATGGGACGCGACATCAAGATCCAGTTCCAGAGCGGCGGACCCAACTCGCCCGCGGTCTACCTGCTCGACGGCCTTCGTGCGCAGGACGACTTCAACGGCTGGGACATCAACACCCCGGCGTTCGAGTGGTACTACCAGTCGGGTCTGTCGGTCGTCATGCCCGTCGGTGGCCAGTCCAGCTTCTACTCGGATTGGTACAAGCCGGCGTGCGGCAAGGCCGGTTGCCAGACCTACAAGTGGGAGACGTTCCTGACTCAGGAGCTGCCCGCCTACCTGGCCGCCAACAAGCAGGTCAAGCCGACCGGTAGCGCTGCCGTGGGTCTGTCGATGGCCGGCTCCGCCGCCCTGACCCTGGCGATCTACCACCCCGAGCAGTTCCCGTACGCCGCCGCGCTGTCGGGCTTCCTGAACCTGTCCGAGGGCTGGTGGCCGATGCTGGTGAACCTGTCGATGGGTGATGCCGGCGGTTTCAAGGCCAACGACATGTGGGGACCGACCGAGGATCCCAACAGCGCCTGGAAGCGCAACGACCCGATGGTCAACATCCAGCAGCTGATCAACAACAACACCCGTATCTGGATCTACTGCGGTGACGGCAAGCCGTCCGATCTGGACGCCGGAACCAGCAGCGGCAACCTGTTCAACGCGAAGTTCCTCGAGGGGTTCACGCTGCGGACCAACAAGACGTTCCGCGACACCTACCTGGCCAAGGGTGGCACCAACGGGGTGTTCAACTTCCCCGCCAACGGCACCCACCAGTGGAACTACTGGGGTCAGCAGCTTCAGCAGATGAAGCCGGACATCCAGCGCGTGCTCGGCGCCACGCCGACCGCCTGATATCCAGCAGTCGACAATTCACCAACGGCGGCGACCTTCGGGTCGTCGCCGTTGGCGTATCTGAACCAACCGAGTAAGCAGTGTGATTCACTACCTGCAGGTGGGGCGGGGCTGTGAAATGCGACGAGTCGACTTGAGGTGACCATGAAGAGTCTGTCGGGCCTGTTTCGGGGAGTGTGCGCCGCGGTTCTCGCGCTGGGCCTCATGAGTGCCACCGCACCGGCCGGCCACGCGGCCGACGTCGAATATCTCATGGTGCCGTCGCCGGCCATGGGCCGCGACATCCCGGTTGCCTTCATGGGCGGCGGTCCGCACGCCGTGGTGCTGCTGGACGCGTTCAACGCCGGCGATCCGGTCAGCAACTGGGTCACCGCGGGCAACGCGATGAACACCCTGGCCGGTAAGGGCATCTCCGTGGTGGCTCCGGCCAGCGGTGCGTTCACCCTCTACACCAACTGGGAGGCCGACGGCACCCGGCAGTGGGAGACCTTCCTGTCCGACGAGCTGCCCAACTGGCTGGCCGCCAACAAGGGCCTGGCCCCGGGTGGGCACGCCATCGTCGGCGCCGCCCAGGGCGGTCTCGGCGCCATGATGGAGGCGACGTTCCACCCCGATCGCTATCGCTACGCGGGTTCGTTGTCGGGCTTCCTGACCCCGTCGAACACCTTCATGAACGGCGCGATCACCGCCGGGATGAACGAATTCGGCGGCGTGAACACCCAGGCCATGTGGGGTGCAGCGCAGCTCGGCCGGTGGAAGTGGCATGACCCCGAGGTGCACGTGCAGCTGCTGGCCGACAACAACACCCGGCTGTGGGTGTTCAGCCCGCAGACGACGACTTGCAGCGACGTTCCGGCGATGATCGGCTACTGCGACCTGGCCCAGGGCAGCAACCGGACTTTTTATGCGCATTACCGGGCCGTGGGCGGCCGTAACGGCCACTTCGACTTTCCGGCCGGCGGCAATCACGACTGGGGCAACTGGGCCGGGCAGCTGGCCGCGATGTCGGGAGATGTAGTAGCGGCTATCAAATAGCTCGCTCCTGACATCCCAGGTCAGGGCGAACTGTTAACTTTCCGCAATCTTGCGGTGCTCTGGGGCAGCCATGCCCAGCCGGTAACGTGGAGACGTGCAAGGCTCGGTCCATCGTGTGAACGGCAGCGGCGTCAACGCCACCGCTGCCGGCACCGTCCGGCACGCACTGCTGATGGCCGGCCTGCTCGGCACGACGACTCTGCTGATGGTGGCCTGCAGCTCCGGCGAGGATCTGGTGACCACAGCCGCGCCACCGCCCACGCAGACCCAGGGCGCCGTCCACGGTCATGGTGCGCCGCTGCCGGCAGATGCCGACCTTCAGTCCGCCAAGTTCAATGTCACGCCGGCTCAGCGCGGATTTCTCGATGCTCTCGCTGCCGCCGGCGTGCATCCATCAAGTGAGCTGGAAGCACTGAGCATCGGTTCCCATGTCTGTCAGGCCCACGCGGCCGGTCAAAGTGACCAGGCGGTCTGGGACTACATTGCTCCGATGGTGCGCAGTGACGTCGTCGACGCGGGATCGCCGCCGCACACTGCCCCGGATCCGCAGGTGACCGCGGCTACCGCCGACTACATCCGGATCGCTACCCAGCGGCTCTGCTAGCAGGAAGATCACCTCCCCTCAATGGCTCGAAACTCCCGGACCACCGCCCGTCGCCGACGTCACCGCATTCTCGGACTGATCGCCGCAGGCGCCATGGCCGCCGCGGTGGCCCTGATCGTCGCGATCATCGTCATCATCGCCCGCCGGCCCGAAGCGCCGCCCACGGCGGTGCCGCCGACCGCGCTGCCGCCCACCAGTTCCCCCGGCCAGCACAAGCCGCGGCCGGAATTCCAGGACGCCAGCTGCCCGGACGTTCAGATGATCGCGATCCCCGGCACCTGGGAGTCGTCGCCGACCGACGATCCGCTGAACCCGACGCAGTTCCCGCGGTCGCTGATCCTCAACGTCACCGCGCCGATCGCCGGCCAGTTCGGCCGGGACCGCGTCGAGGTGTACACCGTTCCCTACACCGCGCAGTTCCACAATCCGCTGTCGCAGGACAACCAGATGTCCTACAACGACAGTCGCGCCGAAGGCACCCGCAACGCGGTCAAGGCCATGACCGACATGAACAACCGCTGCCCGCTGACCAGTTACGTCATCGCCGGTTTCTCGCAGGGTGCGGTGATCGGCGGTGACCTCGCCAGCGATATCGGCAACGGGCGCGGTCCGGTCGACGAGGACCTGGTGCTGGGCGTGACGTTGATCGCCGACGGCCGTCGACAGGAAGGCGTCGGGCAGGACATCGGCCCCAACCCGCCGGGCGAAGGCGCGGAGATCACGCTGCAGGAAGTCCCGGTGTTGTCCGCGATGGGCCTGACCATGACGGGGGCCCGGCCGGGTGGCTTCGGTGCGCTGAACAACCGCACCAACGAGATTTGCGCCTCCGGTGATCTGATCTGCGCCGCACCGCAGCAAGCGTTCAACATCACGAATCTGCCGACCACACTTGATGTATTGGCCGGCGGCGCCGGACAACCCGTGCACGCGCTCTACAACACGCCGCAGTTCTGGAACCTCGACGGGCAAACGTCCACGCAGTGGACACTGAATTGGGCGCGCAACCTGATCGAGAACGCGCCGCATCCAAAACATGGATGACGTAGGAGCTTCGTCGGCCGATGGATTTGGCCGCCGCCGCGACTACGCCTAACATTAAGAAGAAAATAAGAGCTGCATGCGTCAGTTGTCGGTCCGGCGTCCAAGCGTCCGAGCCGACAGGGCGCCGGCCCACAGGGCCACCGAGGTCCCCGATGGACCTCGGATGGATCGGTACGATCTGTGAGGTTTGGGGTCCTAGACGCAGGGCGAACGGTGGCGCCACGTCGTGCGCGGCCGCCGCAGGGCCCGACACAGATGTGTTCTGACAGGAGACTGGTATGCCGTTCCACAACCCGTTCATCAAGAACGGACTGATCACCTTCCCCGAGGGCGCCAGCGTGATCAAGCACGTGGAGCGCTGGGCCAAGGTTCGCGGTGACAAGATCGCCTACCGTTTCCTGGATTTCTCCGTCGAACGTGACGGCGTCGTCCGCGAACTGACGTGGGCCGACTTCGGCGCTCGAAATCGCGCCGTCGCCGCCCGCCTGCAGCAGGTCACCCAGCCCGGCGACCGAGTCGCCATCCTGTGCCCGCAGAACCTCAACTACCTGGTCGCGTTCTTCGGCACCATGTACTCCGGTCGCATCGCCGTCCCGCTGTTCGACCCGGCCGAGCCCGGCCACGTCGGCCGGTTGCACGCGGTGCTGGACGACTGCGGCGCATCGGCGATCCTGACCACCACCGACTCCGCCGAGGGTGTGCGCAAGTTCTTCCGCAGCCGCCCGGCCAAGGAGCGACCCCGCGTCATCGCCGTGGACGCGGTCCCCGACGAGGTCGGTGCGACGTGGGAGCCCTTCAACTCGGTGGATGCGGACACCGTCGCCTACCTGCAGTACACCTCGGGTTCCACCCGGATTCCGAGCGGCGTGCAGATCACTCACCTGAACCTGGCCACCAACGTGGTGCAGGTGATCGAGGCGCTCGAGGGTGAGGAAGGCGACCGCGGGGTCTCCTGGCTGCCGTTCTTCCATGACATGGGTCTGGTCACCGCGCTGCTGCCGGCGATGATCGGCCACTACTTCACGTTCATGACACCCGCCGCGTTCGTCCGCCGGCCCGGTCGCTGGATCCGCGAGCTGGCCTACCGCGAGGGCGATACCGGGGGCACCATCTCGGTGGCCCCGAACTTCGCGTTCGACCACGCCGCTGCACGTGGCGTGCCCAAGGACGACGAAGAGCCGATTGATCTGTCCAACGTCAAGGCCATCCTCAACGGAAGCGAGCCGATCTCGGCCGCCACCGTTCAGCGCTTCAACGATGCGTTCAGTCCGTTCGGCTTCCAGCCCAAGGCCATCAAGCCGTCCTACGGCCTGGCCGAGGCGACCCTGTTCGTCTCGACCACACCGGCGGCAGAAGAGCCCAGGATCGTCTCGGTCGACCGGGACCAGCTCAACAGCGGCACGTTCGTCGTGGTGCCCGACGATTCACCCACGGCGGTCGCACAGGCTTCGGCGGGCAAGGTCGGTGTCGCCGAGTGGGCAGTGATCGTCGACAACGACGCCGCCACCGAGTTGCCCGACGGACAGATCGGCGAGATCTGGATCAGCGGCCAGAACATGGGCACCGGCTACTGGAACAAGCCCGACGAGACCATCGCGACATTCCAGAACATCCTCAAGTCGCGGACCAGCCCGTCGCACGCCGAAGGTGCCGCCGACGACGCGACCTGGGTGCGCACCGGCGACCTGGGTGCCTTCCACGACGGCGAGCTCTACATCACCGGCCGGGTCAAGGACCTGGTGATCATCGACGGCCGCAACCATTACCCGCAGGACCTGGAGTACTCCGCTCAGGAGGCCACCAAGGCCGTGCGGACCGGCTTCGTCGCCGCGTTCTCGGTGCCGGCCAACCAGTTGCCCGACGAGGTGTTCGACAACGCCCACGCCGGGCTCAAGCGCGATCCCAGCGACAGCTCCGAGCAACTGGTGATCGTCGCGGAGCGCGCGCCGGGTTCCCACAAGATGGAGATGGGGCCCATCTCCGACGACATCCGGGCGGCCATCGCGGTACGCCACGGCGTCACGGTCCGCGACGTACTGCTGACACCGGCGGGCGCGATCCCGCGTACCTCCAGCGGCAAGATCGGCCGGCGAGCCTGCCGGTCGGCGTACCTCGACGGCACCCTGCGCAGCGGGAAGGTGGCCAATGCCTTCCCTGACGAATCGGAATGACGATCGAAGGAAAGACTCAACCGATGAAGGGGAGACTGCCCCTTCGCACGAGGTGAGGCCTCATGTCTGAATCACACACGCCCGAAACGCCCGACACCCCGGACTCTGTCGACGAGGCTTCCTACCGGGAGGAGGCCTCGCCCCGCACCGACATGACGGTGCCCGAGATGCGCGAATGGCTGCGCAACTGGGTGGCCAATGCGACCGGGCAGGCGCCCGACGCGGTCGACGAGTCCACCCCGATGGTGGAGTTGGGGCTGTCCTCGCGGGACGCGGTCGCGATGGCCAGCGATATCGAGGATCTGACGGGTGTGACGCTGACCGCGACGGTGGCCTTCCGCCACCCGACCATCGAGTCGCTCGCGACGGTGATCATCGAGGGTGAGCCCGAGGTCGAGTTCGACGCCGACGGCGAGGATTGGTCGCGTGCCGCCGATGTCGAGGACATCGCGATCGTCGGCGTCGCCACCCGGTTCCCCGGCGACATGAACACTCCCGGTGAGATGTGGCAGGCGCTTCTCGAGGGCCGCGACGCGATCACCGACCTGCCCGATGGGCGCTGGTCGGAGTTCCTGGCCGAACCGCGTATCGCCGAGCGGGTCGGCAAGGCCGCCACTCGCGGCGGATACCTCACCGACATCAAGGGATTCGACGCCGAGTTCTTCGCACTGTCGAAGATGGAAGCCGACAATCTCGATCCGCAGCAGCGGATGGCGCTCGAACTCACCTGGGAGGCGTTGGAGAACGCCCGGATCCCCGCATCCAGCCTGCGCGGCACCAACGTCGCCGTCTACATCGGTGCGTCGAACAACGACTACCAGTTCCTCGCAGTGGCCGACCCGACGACCGCGCACCCGTACGCGATCACCGGCACCTCGAGTTCGATCATCGCCAACCGGGTGTCCTACTTCTACGATTTCCGCGGCCCCTCAATGGCTTTGGACACCGCGTGCTCCAGCTCCCTGGTCGCCGCCCACCAGGGTGTGCAGGCGTTGCGGACCGGTGAGGCGGACGTGGCCGTGGTCGGTGGCGTCAATGCGATGATCACCCCGCTGGTCACCATCGGATTCGACGAGGTCGGTGGCGTGCTCGCGCCCGACGGCCGGATCAAGTCGTTCTCGTCGGACGCCAACGGCTATTCGCGCTCCGAGGGCGGCGGCATGTTGCTGCTCAAGCGTCTGAGCGACGCCCGGCGCGACGGCGACGAGATTCTTGCCGTCATCGCCGGCAGCGCGATCAACCACGACGGCCGGTCCAACGGCATGCTCGCACCGAACCCGGACGCGCAGGCCGATGTGTTGCGCAAGGCCTACAAGGACGCCGGAGTCAATCCGCGCAGCGTCGACTACATCGAGGCGCACGGAACCGGAACCATCCTCGGTGATCCGATGGAGGCCGACGCGCTCGGTCGCGTCGTCGGGCGGGGTCGCCCCGCCGAACAGCCCGCCCTGCTGGGCGCGGTGAAGTCCAACCTCGGGCACCTGGAGTCGGCGGCCGGTGCGGCCAGCCTGGCCAAGGTGGCATTGTCGTTGAGTCGCAACAAGATTCCGCCATCGATCAACTACGCCGGCCCCAACCCGTACATCGACTTCGACGCGGTCCGGCTGCGGGTCGTCGAGAAGGTCACCGACTGGCCGCGCTACAGCGGCCATGCGATCGCCGGTGTCTCCGGATTCGGCTTCGGCGGCGCCAACGCCCACGTGGTTGTACGCGAGGTGCTGCCGGCGGATTTGGTTGAGCCACAACCGGAATCCGCACCCGTCGCGGAGTCGGCCGCCTCCGATGCCGACGCCGTCCACGTCGGCGGGGTCCGGATGGACGAGTACGGCGAGTTCGTCAATGCCGATGATGAGGATGTGGCCGACGAGTACGCGTCGGCCGTCGCGTACGACGACGAGCCGGAGCTGCCCGGCCTGACCGATGAGGCCTTGGAGCTGATCGAGGCCGCCCGGGCTGAGTGGGAGGCTTCGGAGAAGCCTGTTCCCGTTGTGCCGCTGGCTATTTCAGGCTTCCTGACCTCGCGCAAGCGCGCGGCGGCGGCCGAGCTGGCCGACTGGATCGACAGCCCGGCCGGCCGCGCGGCATCGCTGGAGTCGATCGGCCGCTCGCTGTCGCGGCGCAATCACGGTCGTTCGCGCGCTGTGGTGATGGCGCACGACCACGACGAGGCGATCAAGGGTCTGCGAGCGATCGCCGATGGCAAGCAGAGTCCGCTGGTGTACAGCGCCGACGGCCCGGTGACCAACGGCCCGGTGTGGGTTCTGGCCGGATTCGGTGCCCAGCACCGCAAGATGGGCAAGAGCCTGTATCTGCGCGAGCCGGTGTTCGCCGAGTGGATCAACAAGGTCGACGCGCATATCCAGGACGAGCGCGGTTACTCGGTCGTCGAGCTTATCCTCGACGACGCGATCGACTACACCAACGAGACCTGCGAATACCCCATCGAAGTGGTCCAGACGGTGATCTTCGCCATCCAGATCGCACTCGGTGAACTGCTCAAGCATCACGGCGCCAAACCCGGTGCGGTGGTGGGCCAGTCGCTCGGTGAGGCGGCCGCCGCCTACTTCTCCGGTGGCCTGTCGCTGGCCGATGCCACCCGCACCATCTGCTCGCGCGCGCACCTCATGGGTGAAGGCGAGGCGATGCTGTTCGGTGAGTACATCCGGCTGATGGCGCTGGTCGAGTACTCGGCCGACGAGATCAAGACCGTGTTCTCCGATTACCCGGGCCTGGAGGTGTGCGTCTACGCCGCTCCCACTCAGACGGTCATCGGTGGGCCGCCGGATCAGATCGACGCGATCATCGCCCGCGCCGAAGCCGAGGGCAAGTTCGCCCGCAAGCTCCAGACCAAGGGCGCCAGCCACACTCAGCAGATGGACCCGCTGCTCGGTGAGCTGTCCGCCGAGATCCAGGGCATCGAGGCGAAGCCGCTGCACACCGGCTACTTCTCGACTGTGCATGAGGGCAGCTACATCCGTCCGGGCGGCGAGCCGATCCACGATGTGGAGTACTGGAAGAAGGGACTGCGGCACAGCGTCTACTTCACCCACGGCATCCGCAACGCCGTCGACAACGGACACACCACGTTCCTGGAGCTGGCGCCGAACCCGGTGGCGCTCATGCAGGTTGGCCTGACCACCGCGTCCGCCGGACTGCACGACGGGCAGTTGATCGCGACGCTGGCCCGTAAGCAGGACGAGGTCGAGTCGATGCTCGCCGCGATGGCGCAGCTCTACGTCTACGGGCACGATCTCGATTTCCGGACCCTCTTTGATTCCGGTGAGTACGCCGACATCCCGCCCACCCGGTTCAAGCGCAAGCCGCACTGGCTGGACGCACAGTTCACCGGCGACAGCTCGGTGTTGATGCCGGGCAACCATGTCGCCACCCCCGACGGCCGGCACGTGTGGGAGTACTCGCCGAAGGGGCAGACCGATCTGGCTGCTCTGGTGAAATCTGCTGCGGCACAGGTTCTTCCGGAAGCCAAGCTGACCGCATCGGAGCAGCGCGCGGTGCCCGGAGACGGGGCCCGCCTGGTCACCACGCTGACCCGCCATCCCGGCGGCGCTTCGGTGCAGGTGCACGCGCGGTTGGATAACGGGGCCGAGTCTTCGTTTACTTTGGTGTACGACGCCGTGGTCACCCGCGGCGGAGCGGTGTCGGCGTTGCCGTCCGCGGTCGCGACCGGTGTCGCTGTCAGCACGCCGGCCGCGGCGGCTCCCGCGCCGGAGGACGACGACGATGCAGGGTCCGATGTCGCCGCCGGAGCGGCTCCAGAGATCCTGCAGGACAACCTGACCGCAGGCGCCGGCCTGGCCGCCGGTTTCGCCAAGTGGTCGGCGGATTCGGGTGAGACGGTGCACGACCGGCTCGCGACGATCGTCGGCAGCGCCATGGGTTACGAGCCCGAGGACCTGCCGTGGGAGGTCCCGCTGATCGAGCTCGGTCTCGATTCGCTGATGGCGGTGCGGATCAAGAACCGCGTCGAGTACGACTTCGACCTGCCGCCGATCCAGTTGACCGCGGTACGCGACGCCAACCTCTACGCCGTCGAGAAGCTCGTCGAATACGCGGTCGAGCACCGCGACGAGGTCGAAGATCTGGCCGAGGCGCAGAAGGGCAAGACGGCCGAGGAGATCGCCGCCCAGCAGGCCGAGATGATGGGCGGGGCCAGCACGGTCGCCGAACTCGAGGCCAAGCTCGCCGAGGCCGGTCACCCGATCGCGACCGAGGCCGAGCCGAATATCCCACCGCCGCCGACCGATCCGGCCGGCCCGGGCGCCGCGGCTCCGGCCAAATCGGCTGCTGCCGCAGCGGCTGCAAAGGTGCTGACACAGGAGGCTGTCACCGAAGCGCTCGGCGCCGACGTGCCGCCGCGGGACGCCGCCGAGCGGGTGACGTTCGCGACGTGGGCGATCGTCACCGGTAAGTCGCCGGGCGGCATCTTCAACGAACTGCCCGCCGTCAACGACGAGACCGCGACCAAGCTGGCCGACCGGCTCTCCGAGCGCGCCGAAGGCACGATCAGTGTGGATGACGTGAAGTCCGCCAAGACGATTGAGGCACTGGCCAGCATCGTTCGGGCCCAGCTCGAAGACGGTGTGGTCGATGGGTTCGTCCGCACCCTGCGTGCGCCGGCTGAAAACACAGGGGGTGGGGGCAGCACGCACGTGCCGGTGTTCGTGTTCCACCCGGCCGGCGGGTCGACGGTGGTCTACGAGCCGCTGCTCAAGCGGCTACCCGCTGACACCCCGGTCTACGGTCTGGAGCGCGTCGAAGGCTCCATCGAGGAGCGCGCGGCCGAGTACGTGCCCAAGCTGATGGAGATCGCCGGCATGGGCCCCTACATCCTCGCCGGCTGGTCGCTGGGCGGGGCGCTGGCCTACGCGTGCGCGGTCGGCCTCAAGCGCAACGGCTGCGACGTCCGCTTCGTCGGGCTGATCGACACGGTGCGCGCCGGCGAGGAGGTGCCGCAGACCAAGGAGGAGATCCGGGCCCGCTGGGACCGCTACGCGGTGTTCGCCTCGCGGACCTTCAACGTCGAGATCCCCGAAATCCCGTACGAGCAGCTCGAACAACTCGACGACGAAGGTCAGGTGCGGTTCGTCCTGGACGCCGTCAAAGAGGCCGGGGTCGACATCCCCGGCGGCATCATCGAGCATCAGCGGACGTCCTACCTGGACAACCGGGCCCTGGACACCGCCAACATCGAGCCCTACGACGGACACGTCACGCTCTACATGGCGGACCGCTATCACGACGACGCGATCATGTTCGAACCGCGCTACGCCGTCCGCCAACCTGACGGCGGCTGGGGCGAATTCGTCGACGACCTGGAGATCGTGCCCATCGGGGGCGAGCACATCCAGGCCATCGACGAGCCGTACATCGCCAAGGTCGGGGCCCATCTGAGCGAAGCGATCAACCGTATCCAGAGCGAAGCGATCGCCCCTACAGCCGAGGAGAACGAGTCCAAGTGACTGCTGTAACCACCGCCGAAAAGCTCGCCGAACTCCGCGAAAAGCTGGAGCTCGCCAAGGAACCGGGCGGTGAGGCGGTCGCCGCGAAGCGCGACAAACGCGGAATTCCCAGTCCCCGGGCGCGAATCCACGCGCTGCTGGATCCGGGCAGCTTCCTCGAGATCGGCGCCTTGGCCCGCACCCCAGGCGATCCGAACGCGTTGTACGGCGACGGTGTGGTCACCGGGCACGGCACCATCAACGGTCGTCCGGTCGGTGTGTTCAGCCATGACTACACCGTGTTCGGCGGCTCGGTGGGAGAGATGTTCGGCCGCAAGGTTTCCCGCCTGATGGAGTGGGTGGCGATGGTCGGCTGCCCGATCATCGGTATCAACGACTCCGGCGGCGCCCGCATTCAGGACCTGGCCACGTCGTTGGCCTGGTACGCCGAGCTCGGCCGTCGCCATGAGCTGCTCAGCGGCCTGGTTCCGCAGATCTCGATCATCCTGGGCAAGTGCGCAGGCGGCGCCGTGTACTCGCCGATCCAGACCGATCTCATCGTGGCCGTGCGCGACCAGGGCTACATGTTCGTCACCGGCCCGGACGTCATCAAGGACGTCACCGGTGAGGACGTCACCCTCGACGAACTCGGTGGCGCTGACGCCCAGGCCAAATACGGCAATATCCATCAGGTCGTCGACAGCGAAAAGGACGCCTTCACCTACGTCCGCGACTACCTGCAGTTCTTGCCCGCCAACACGTTTGACGACGCCCCGGTGATCAATCCCGGCCTGGAGCCGGAGATCACGCCGCACGACCTGGAACTCGACAGCCTGGTGCCGGACGCGGACAACACCGCCTACGACATGCACGAGATCCTGCTGCGGATCTTCGACGACGGTGACTTCCTCGAGGTCGCCGCGCAAGCCGGCCAGGCCATCATCACCGGCTTCGCCCGCGTCGACGGCCGCCCGGTCGGGGTGATCGCCAACCAGCCGATGCACATGTCCGGCGCGATCGACAACGAGGCGTCGGACAAGGCCGCCCGGTTCGTCCGGTTCTGCGACGCGTTCAACACGCCCCTGGTCTTCGTCGTCGACACCCCCGGCTTCCTGCCCGGTGTCGAGCAGGAGAAGAACGGCATCATCAAGCGCGGCGGCCGGTTCCTCTACTCCGTCGTCGAGGCCGACGTGCCGAAGGTGACCATCACCATCCGCAAGTCCTACGGCGGCGCGTACGCGGTGATGGGTTCCAAGCAGCTGACGGCTGACTTCAACTTCCTGTGGCCGACGGCGCGCATCGCTGTGATCGGTGCAGAAGGTGCGGCCCAGCTGATCGTGAAGCGATTCCCCGACCCCAAGGCGCCTGAAGTGCAGGAGATCCGACGCCAGTTCATCGAGGGATACAACCGGGATATGGCAACCCCCTACGTGGCTGCCGAGCGCGGTTATGTCGACGCGGTGATCGAGCCGCACCAGACTCGCCTGCAGCTGCGTGGAGCCATGCGGATTCTGCGTGACAAGCAGATCCTCCGGGTGCAGCGCAAGCATGGTCTGATCCCGATCTAACCCGCCGTCGGGGTTATCCCCAGGGTTTACTCACACCTGTGTAATTCGCCCCGCGCGACGCCGGCGGATGGCAAAGTTGACGAAACATCGGTGGTCGCCGGCTTGAGCGCTCTACCGTAGGTCGGTGACCACCGAGAAGATCGAGCTGGCCGCCATCGGCCAAGACGGTCGCCACCTCTACACGTGCCCGTTATGTGAGGCCATGTGCGGCTTGGAGATTCAGGTCTCCGACGGCCGCGTCGACAGCATCCGCGGCAACCAGGACGACGTCTGGAGCCGCGGGCACCTGTGTCCCAAGGGTGCCTCGCTGGGCGCCATCCACGAAGACCCGGACCGGATCCGGACGCCGATGGTCAAGGTCGACGGACAGTGGCAGGAGGTCAGCTGGGACGCCGCCTTCCGGCGCTGCACCGAACTGCTGGCCCCGGTGATCGCCGAGCATGGCATTGGCGCGGTGACCTGCTATACCGGCAACCCACTGGCGCACTCGTTCTCGCTGGGCCGCTACACCGGCGTCCTGCTGGGCATGTCCGGAATCCCGGTCAGTTACTCACCGGGAACCGTCGATCAGTGGCCGAAGAATCTGTCGTCGCATCTGATGTACGGCAACTGGTGGGGATTCCCGGTTCCCGACATCGAACGCACCGACCTGCTGGTCGTTATGGGCGCGAACCCGGCCGCCTCGCAAGGCTCGCTGCTGGCCGCCCCCGATGTGATGGGCATTCTCGCCGCCATCGACAACGTCATCGTCATCGACCCGGTCCGCACCGCGACCGCGGCGAAGGCCGACGAATGGTTGCCGATCACCCCGGGTACCGACGCCGCCCTGCTGCTCGCCGTCGTACACACCTTGTTCGACGAAGACCTGGTCCGCGTGGGCCGACTGGCCGACCACATCGACGGTGTCGACACCCTGCGGGCGGCCGCGGCCGACTGGTCACCGGAGCGGGTCGCCCCGGTGACGGGCATCGACGCGGACCGCATCAAACACCTCGCCCGCCAACTGGCGGATACCGAACGCGCCGTGGTGTACGGCCGAATCGGGTTGTGCAATCAGGAATTCGGCAGTCTGGCCAGCTGGCTGGTCGACGTCGTCAACATCATCACCGGCCACTTCGACACCCCGGGCGGTGCGATGTTCCCCCGGCCCGCGGTGTGGACGGTCACCGCCCAGCCCCAGCCGGGCCTGGAGGGTGGGCTGCCCGAGTTCGGCCGCTGGCAGACCCGGGTGCGCGGCGCCAAGGAGGTGCTCGGCCAGGTGCCGGTGTCGTGTCTGGCCGAGGAGATCGAAACACCGGGGGAGGGGCAGATCCGCGCCTTGATCACGGTGGCGGGCAATCCGGTGCTGTCCACCCCGCAGGGGCATCGGCTCGATGAGCTGCTGCCGGGCCTCGACGCAATGATCGCGGTTGACTTGTGGCTCAACGAAACCACGCGCCACGCCGATGTCATTCTGCCCGGGCTCTCGCCCCTGGAGCAGCCGCATCACGACGACCTGATCCTGATGTTCGCGATCAACAGCATCGCCAACTATTCCGTGCCGGTGTTCGCGCCGGAGGATCCCGACCGCCCGGAGGAGTGGGAGATCCTGGTGCGGCTCACCGGCCTGTGCGCGGGAGTGCCTGCCGAGGAGGTCGACGTCGCCGCGATCGACGATGGCTTCTTCGACTACTTGTGCTTCACCCAGGGACTCGACGGCGCGGAGGTGCGCAGCCACTACACGCATGGCGGGCCGGAACGCATTCTCGATCTGACCCTGCGTACCGGGCCGTTCGGTGACCGCTACGGCGAGAACCCCGACGGGCTGAGTCTGGCGAAACTCAAGGCGCAGCCGAACGGAATCAACTTCGGGCCGATGGTGTCGCAGGTCCCCGAGATCCTCAACACCACCGACAAGAAGATCCGACTGGCCCCGCAGTATCTGCTCGACGACATCCCGCGGCTGGGCCGCCGTCTGGAGCGTGAACCCGACGAGCTGGTGCTGGTGAGCCGGCGCCACCTGAGGTCGAACAACTCGTGGCTGCACAATGTTTCGGCCTTGATGAAGGGCCGCGATCGCTGCACCTTGCTGATGCATCCCGACGACGCCGCCAGCCGCGGGGTCGCCGCCGGGGAGACGGTGTCCGTCCAGTCCTCGGCGGGGCGCATCGAGGTGCCGGTGGAGGTGACCGACGCCATCAAACCCGGAGTCGTCTCGATGCCGCACGGCTGGGGACACGGGAAGCCCGGCACCCGGATGTCGGTGGCCAACGGGTCGCCCGGGGTCAACACCAACATCCTGTCGCCGCCGACATTCCTCGACGAACCGTCGGGCAATGGTGCGCTCAACGGCATCCCGGTGACGGTTGCACCCGCATCATGACCGTCGCGTGCGGCGGAATCGCCTCTGCGACAAGATTATCCGGCGTGATGCTATCGACGTGGGTCCACAGGTCGCGAACCCGATAGCACGCCGCCGTGGGCACGCCCACGGCGGCCGCGGTGGTGGCGATCGATGCGGGCTGTGAATTCAGGTTGGTCATCGCGACCGCGACCGCGCCGTCGACCAGCGGCTTGACCGTGATCCGATGGTCGTCGGCGAGGGGGTGGCCCTGCGCGACGAGCCGGTCCTGGTCGACCGCGATGATGTCGGGGTTGGTCAGCAGGTCGCGGGTCCGCCCGGACATGGTGCGAATATCGTTGCCGGCCAACAGTGGTGCGGCCATCATCGCCCACAGTGAGATGTGGGTGCGCTGCTCGTCGAGGGTCATGCTCGGGCCGTGCTCACCGGCCAAGGTCTCGACCATCCCCTGGTGGTCGGCGACGAAGTCCGGCCAGGAGATACCGGCCACCAACATATCCGGGTCGTTGACGTAACCCGGCCGGCTGCGGGCGGCCAGCCGGACATCGGCGTCGACCTGCTCGGTGACGCCGAGCACCGGGCCGGTCTTCCCGGTCTGGCTGTGCCACAACGGAACCAGGTCGATCGTGGTGCGTGACATGTCGGCGATGTCCGACCAGTCGTGGTCGGACCCGGCGGACGGGTCACCCGAGGTGTTCGGGTTGATGCTGTACAGGATCTGTCTTCCGCTGCGGTGCAAAGCATCCCGCATCGCGGTGAACGCGCTGACCTGATCTGATCGATCCGGGTCGGTACTGCACCAGTCGTACTTCAGGTAATCGACGCCCCACCGTGCGAACGTGGCCGCGTCGGCCGATTCGTGGCCCCTGCTCGCATTCGCCTCACCGAGTCCGCACAGCTCATAACTCGGGCTCGCATACAGGCCCAGCAGCATCCCGTGAGCGTGGACGTAACGCGCCAAGGCGGGGATACCGCCGGGAAATCGGACCGGGTCGGCCTGCAGGTCGCCGGCGGCCCAGCCCGCATCGAGATTCACGTAGCGGTACCCGGCGTCGCGCATCCCGGAGGACACCATCGCGTCGACGGTCTCCTCGACGGTCCGCTCGGACAGTGGGATACCGGAATTCCACGAGTTCCAGCCCATCGGCGGGGTGAGGGCCACCGGCGGGGCCGGGAC
>JAKFVT010000015.1 GCA_021732005.1 Mycobacterium sp.
GCGGGGCGGCGGTGGAGGCGGCCGATGGCCGGGATCGCGGCGGATGACCTCGGAGGGCTCGCGGCGCGGCGGTGTGACGCGCGGTATCCGCTCGGTTGGCGGATCCGGCACGGGTCGCGGCCGCCAGTCGTCGCTCACCAGGTCAATTTACGTGCCGGACTCACTTGAGCCAGCCAACATGACCGGCGAGTGCGACGTAACCCACGAATGCGACGGTGTCGATGACGCCATGCGCGATCACCAACGGCCACAACCGCCCCGTGCGGCACCAGGCGTAGCCGAAGACCAGGCCCATCACGAGGTTGCCGAGGCCCGCTCCGAACCCCTGATAGAGGTGGTACATCCCGCGTAGAACGCTGGAGACCAGGATCGCCCGGTTCTGGCTGAACCCCAGTTGCTTCAACCGGGTGATCAGATACCCGACCACCACCACTTCCTCGGCGAAGCCGTTGGCGAACGCGGAGAAGATCAGGACCGGGATGCGCCACCAGGTGTCGTGCAGTGCCGACGGCTCGACCTGGGCGTTCATCCCCAGCCAGCGAGCGGCCAGATACAGCAGCAGGCCGGGGATGCCGATCAGCGCGGCCAGGCCCAGCGCGCCGAGGATGTCGGAACGCCAGCGCATCCGGCCGAGCCCGAGTCGCGTCGGGCTGGTTCCGCTGCGCCACAACAGATACAGGCCGAGTGCGCCCCAGGCCACCAGCTGGGCGACGGAGGCCAGGTTCAGGCCGAGGTTGATCAGGTCATACCGAGACAGGTTGGGATTCAACCGAACTCGGCGTCCGGCCAGCCCGGACAGAACACCGTCGAGCAACTGCAGGATCGCGGTGACCGCGCTGACACCGAAGGTGACCGCGAGCATGACGCCGATTTCGATGCGCAGCCCGCGCCGGTCGGTGGCGAGGAAGTCGTCGCGGGGGGCGGTCACCCCGACACGGTAACGGCCCTACAAGCGGCGAGCGCGTAGCCCGTTGACGAACGGGCAGCCCATCAGCAGCCGGATCGCGCGGCCCAGCGCGGGGACGTCGTGCACCGGGGCGCCAAACGGCAGTCGGACGTCGTGATCCCCGTCGGTGCCCTCGACGCGTAGCCGCACGCCGTAGCGGTCCAGGCCGAGCGGACGCACCCGCCCGCGCCGTAGTTGGGCGGGCAGCTTGCCGGCCAGCCTCGCGAGGACCTCGGGATGATCGTTGTCCAGATGGCGCACCCAGGCCGATTCGAACTCGCAGAACGGGTCCGGCTGCGCCGTCAGCAATTCGTGCAGACAGACGGTTTCGGCCCCGGCGGCATCGGCGACGACGACGGACTCCACTTCCAGCAGGAACAGCGCCTGCCCGGACCCGATGTCCAGCAACGCCGGGTTGGGGTGATCCGTCGCGATCATGTCGACCATCGTGCGCACCGCGTGACCGGGCACGCTTTGGACTCGGCCGCGGATCCACACGAGCGAACGCACCGGCTCCCGCAACGGCAGCGGGGCGTAATCGGTGAGCTCGAGTACCGCCGCGATGCCGTCGGTCCCGGCGCAGCGGGCGCGGGCCGCCAGTGCCGACTCGGAGTCCAGGCTGACCGCGAAGGATCCGCCGGGCAGCAGATGGTGCAGGGGGGTGGTGGCGGGGGCGACGTCGTCGGCGACCAGCATCGCTCCGGCCGCACGCGCACAGGCGCTGCGGACGCGTTCGGCGGTGGTTGGTGTTGTGAGCGTCGCTGAGGTCATCGCGCACCTTCCGGCTAGTGAGGTAAGCCTAAGTTAACTACTGCCTTGTGCTCGCGCAAGGCTTTCCCGCGAGACAGAACCGATAGGGTTGAACCGTGGCCCGCATCGCCTACCTCGGTCCCGAGGGCACGTTCACCGAAGCGGCACTGCTCAAAATGTGCGCGGCCGGTGTCGTTCCGGGTGACGGTGCCGCGCAGCCCGAGCCGACAGACAGCACTCCGGCGGCACTGGCGGCCGTCCGCTCCGGCACGGCTGATTTCGCCTGCGTGCCGATCGAGAATTCAATCGAGGGAAGTGTGCTGCCGACCCTGGACAGCCTCGCGACCGGTGTGCCGCTGCAGATCTACGCCGAGCTCACTCTCGACGTCGCGTTCAGCATCGTGGTGCGTGACGGCAAGGACCGGGCCGCCGTGCGGACCGTTGCGGCGTTTCCGATCGCCGCCGCGCAGGTGCGTCACTGGCTGAGCGAACATCTGCCGGATGCCGAACTGGTCCCGGCCCACTCGAACGCGGCCGCCGCTCAGGAGGTGGCCGCCGGCCGCGCCGATGCGGGTGTCAGCACGGCGCTGGCCGCGCAGCGCTACGGGCTGAGCACGCTGGCCGACGGGGTGGTCGACGAGCCCAACGCTCGGACGCGGTTCGTCCTGGTCGGTCGGCCCGGCCCGCCGCCGCCGCGCACCGGTGCCGACCGCACGTCGGTGGTGTTGCGGATCGACAACGCCCCCGGGGCGTTGGTGTCGGCGATGACCGAGTTCGGCATCCGCGACATCGACCTGACCCGCATCGAATCCCGGCCCACCCGAATCGAATTGGGTACCTACGTGTTCTTCCTGGATTGCGTCGGCCACATCGACGACTCCGCGGTGGCCGAGGCGCTCAAAGCGCTGCACCGGCGTTGCGCCGACGTGCGCTTCCTGGGGTCGTGGCCGACGGAGTCGGCGACCGGTGCGACACCGCCGCAACCCGACGAAGCGGATCGCTGGCTGATCCGGCTCCGTGAGGGTGAGCCGACATGAGTGGGCGGCTGATCCTGCTGCGGCACGGGCAATCCCACGGCAACGTCGAACGCCGCCTCGACACCCGTCCGCCCGGTGCGGACCTGACCGACCTCGGCCGGGAACAGGCGCGCGAATTCGCCTTGTCCCGCGGTCGTCGTCCCGGACTCCTGGTGCACTCCGTCGCCCGGCGGGCCGCTCAGACCGCCGAGGAGATCGGCGCGCAATTTCGGCTGTCCGCCGAGGAATTCGTCGGCATCCACGAGGTGCAGGCCGGCGAGCTGGAGAACCGCAACGACGACGATGCGATCGCCGAGTTCAATGCGATCTACCAGCGCTGGCACCAAGGGGAACTCGCGGTGCCCATGCCCGGCGGCGAGAGTGCCAACGATGTGCTGGAGCGCTACCTACCGACGATCACGGATCTGAGGCTGCGGTACCTGGATGATCACGCCTGGACCGATGACATCGTCGTGGTCAGTCACGGCGCGGCGATCCGGCTGATCGCGGCGACCCTCGCGGGTGTGGAGAGCAGCTTCGTGCTCGACCACCATCTGGCCAACGCGGAGTCAGTGGTCCTGGCACCGATCACCGACGGCCGGTGGAGTTGCGTGCAGTGGGGATCGCTCAGCCCGCCGTTCTACCCGGAGCCCGACGCGCATCCGATCGAGGACGCGCTCGAATCAATCGACCCGATGGGCTGAGAAGGCCTCACACAGCCACCGAGTGAGTCGTTTGCTGAGAGCAGGCACACCCGACCGCGTCGCAATCGATTACCAACAGGTGAAGTACCAGCTCGGGGCCGTCACAATCCGGCTCCGTGCACTCACCGCGATGCAGGTCGTGGACGATCAAGGTACCGTGGCAATGTGCCAGGCCAGCAGCGCATTCTCGGCAACTCGATTCCATGGTTCGTTCCTAGCACTGCGGTCCGACACGGCGCGGTTGCCACGCTGACGCCAGCAAGCTAATTTTCGCCCGTCGCGAAATTAGCTATGCAATAGCTGGTGTGGTGAGATATCTTGAGTGTCCTCGGCCCTTCGGGGGTGGGCTGGTTAACTGCCGGGCCAGCCAGCAATTCGACGATCAACCCGGCAACACGAAGTAAGGACTGATCATGATGTCAGGTCGTTTGACTCGACAGATTGCGCTTTTTGCTGGCGGCCTCGCGATTGTCGGGATGGGCACGCTCACCGCTTGCGGTAAGGACAAGGAAAAGGCGCCCGAAAGCACCACGCCGACCACCACCACCAGTGCTCCTGCCCCGTCGCCCACGGAGAAGGCTGTGTCGCCTGGTGGCGCCAACTCCTTCACGCCGACGGTCAAGGCTCCGCCGGCGCCGACCGCGCTGCCCGGCAACGTCATCACCGGCGGTAACTAAGCCGCTCGGTCGGTATCCGTCCGCAGCCACCCTCCGCCGACAGTGATCGGGGTCAACCGCCTCCGGGCGCTGTCCGCGGTGGGTCTGCTCGGGGTACTGACCGCCGCTGTAGTACTGGTCGCTGATCTGCACCGTCCGCCGGCACCCGGCGACGTCGGTGCGATCAGCGGCCCGTACGCGTCTCTGCTCGCCAGTTCCGTCGATCTCGGCCCGGCGCGCACCGATCACGTTCAGCTGACCGCTGCGCTGCGTGACGATTCTCGGCCCGATCTCTTGATGGGATGGGCTGTCCAACAAAATCTTTCAGTGCGCTGGCGCCCAGGCGACAGCTGGGCGATCCTCGAAGGTGCGCCCGACGCGGTATCCGGCGCATTCGATGTCGACGTTCACGACTACCGCGGCAAGCGCGGCCAGGTGTTCTACGCCTCACCCCAACAGCCATCAGTGCCGCAGTCGCTCAGCGTGGAGGTGGCCGGCCTTGGCCGCATCCTCGGCTACACGCCGCACCGCGAGTCCAAGGTCTGGATGCTGCCGCTGGAGGTACCCGACCAAGGGCTGAACCCCAGCGCGCTGCTGCGCACCTACAACGCGATGCCGTTGCACGACAAGGGATACACCGGCAAGGGCACCACGGTCGTGGTGTTCGCGTTCGACGGCTTCGACCAAGCCGACCTCGATACCTTCGCGACGACCTTCAACCTGCCGAAGTTCACCCCCGATGTGGTGGGGGGCATGCCGTCCGCGCGGCGCGGCGAGGCGACGATGGACCTCGAGGCCATCCACGCGATCGCCCCCGACGCCAAGAAGGTGCTCGTCAATGCGCGGTCCACCGTCGAGGGCGACGGCTCCTACGAGAAGATCGCCAAACTCATGGAGGACACCGAGCGCACCTACCCGGGCGCGGTGTGGAGCTTCTCCATCGGCTGGGGTTGCGACAAGCTCATCACCGCCGCCGACCTGGTGCCGGTGCGCGCGGCATTGTCGTCCGCACATCGTTCGGGCACAACGGCTTTCGATGCCAGCGGTGATCTGGCCGGCCTCGACTGCAAGGGCGGCGACGAATGGTCGTCACCACCGAGCGACAACGACGTCGGACTGGACGCGGTCGCGTCGATGCCGGAGATGACCGACGTCGGCGGCACGACGGTGTCCACCGACGACAAAGGGGACTGGCTGGCCGAGCAGTCCTGGTTCGACCCGCCACTGTCGCAAGGCACCGGCGGCGGTGTGTCGGCGCTCTTCGAGCGCCCCGAGTGGCAGCAGCACCTCAGCGCCCCCAAGGGGGACGGCAAGCGGCTGACCCCCGACATCGCGGCCGTCGCCGACCCCTTCACCGGCGTGCAGATCGTGTTCAACCAGCAGGTGATCATCGGCGGTGGCACCTCGCTCGCGGCGCCCATCTGGGCTGGATTGACCGCCTTGATGAACCAGTTCGTGGTCGACAATGGCGGCTCACTGATCGGCAACATCAACCCGGTGCTCTACGCCATCGCCCAGGGCACACCGCTGCCCGCCTTTCGTGACGTCGTACTCGGCGGTAACGCGGTGGCCAACGCCGGCCCGGGCTATGACCTGGTCACCGGGCTTGGCACGCCCAATGTCGAGAACCTGGCGCAGAATATTCTGGTGACCCAGAAGGTGGTCGGATGAGTTCGCCGGAGAACGGCATCGACGACGTTCCGACGATGGAATGTTCGGTCTGCCAGATCGACGTCCCCGCCGGGGCGTTCTGCGGCTACTGCGGCGCGCATGCGAGCGACGAACCCCACCGCGGACCGCGGTGGCTGGGCCGACTGCGCGGCGACACGTTCGGTGCCTCGCCCGGGGAAAGCGTGTTGATGCCGGCGATCGCCAGCTCTCTGTTCCCGCATCTCCCGCAGCGGTCCCGGACGCCATTCCGGGTGGGGCTGGCACTGGTGCTGGTCGGCCTCGTCCTGTTCGCTGTGGTGAAGATGCCCGCGGCGTTGATCACCGTCGCCGCGCTCGGCTTGCCGCTGTTGTTCGTGCTGTACCTCGCCGAATCAGCGGTGTATCGCGACATGTCCACGTGGTCACTGCTGCTGGCCGGCACCCTGGGGGCGGCGCTCGGCGTGGGTTGGACGCTGTTGACGGGTCAGATGGTGGCCCGCGCCTATGGCGTGCCGATGGCCGCCGGCATGGCGATCCACCACCTCGTCCGCGAAGGCATGATCATCCCGGCCGGCGGGATGATCTTGATGCTGGTGCCCACGGTCCTGGTGCGGCTGCTGCGGCCGAACTCGCGAGAGTCCTTGGACGGGTTCGTCGTCGGCGCACTGTCCGCGCTGATGTTCGCCGCCGGTGCGACCCTGACCCGCCTGGCACCGCAGTTCGCCACCGGGTTGTTGGCGCGCAGTCGTCCGATGAAGGGTCTACTCGTCGAGGCACTGTTGTGCGGCGTGACGATTCCGCTCACCGCCGCCGTGGCCGGCGGGATGATCGGTATCGCGTTGTGGTTCAAGGGCCAGAACTCCAACCCGCACGAGCACCCGGGCCGGACCCGTGCGGTGCTGTTCGCGCTGGCGATCGTGGTGGTGGTGATTCACACCGGGGTCGCGGTCACCGACATCATGGGGATGGAGCAACTCCGGATGCTGGCCGTCCATGTCGTGATGACGCTGGTGGTTCTGGTTCTGCTGCGAATTGCGTTGCAGCTCGCGCTTCTTCACGAAGCGCACGATCCGATCGAGCTGGACGAGCCGCTGCTGTGCATCCACTGTCAGCACGTGGTTCCCGATATGGCGTTCTGCCCGGCGTGCGGCGTGGCCACCAGAGCGTCGTCGCGCGCGTCGCGCCATGAGCGGCGTGAGGTGCGCCCGGTCCGGCAGGTCGCCGCGGAGGGGTCGTGACCACACCCTCGGCCACATCCGGCGAGGAGAAATTCGTCGGCTATGCGCTCCCGGCCGGTCTCTACGTCGCCCCGGAAGTGCGGCGCCCCAGATTCAGTCGCACTGTCGGGGTTTGGACGGCGGGGATCGTCCTCGTGGCTTTGATCCTGGTCGGGGTGTCGCTGACGGTCACCAAAAAGGTCCCGCGCTACATGTGTCCGCCCGAATGCGGCGCCCCGCCGATGGGCACACCCGTGACGGCCCTTCCCCGCTTCACCGCGGCGGACGGCTCATTCTCGGTGTCGTATCCGACCGCGAATTCGGCCTACGAGATCTCCACCGAAGGCAACGGCGTGACTGCGAAGTTCACCGGCGGGGATACTGGTGTGCTGCAATTGTTTTCCGAGCCGGCGAACGGCCGCGACCCGCAGACCATCGCCCGTGATCTGCTGAAGAAGAAGTTTCCGGACGCCAAGATCGCCTACGAGATCCCCAATGCGATGGTCGGCTATCAACCCGGTTACGGCGAGGTCGCCGACACCTGGCCGCAGGGGACGTCCAACAGCTACATTCGCCTGCGAACCGTGCTGCTGGTGGCGATCAAGAACGATCTGGCGCTGGTGGCCGGCGCGGTCGGCCCGTATCACGCGTTCGGTCCCGATTTCGGCCCCGGCCTACCGTCAGGTGCCAATCTGCAGATCGCCCAGGACATGGGTAAATACGTCAACAGCTTCGCCTGGCAGGGTGACCCGCCGCGCTGAAGTTATTCAGCCCCAACCTAATTCGTGTAGTCGATCGTCGTCGATGCCGAAATGGTGTGCGATCTCGTGGATTACGGTGATCGCCACCTCCTCGACCACGTCGGCCTCGGTGTCGCACATGTCGAGGAGCGGTTCGCGATAGATCGTGACGGTGTCGGGAAGGGATCCGGCGTAACTGGAATCACGCTCGGTCAGCGCGATGCCTTCGTAGAGGCCCAGCAGGTCCGGGTCGTCGGGGTGGTGATCCTCGACCATGATGACGACGTTGTCGATCGCCTTGGCCAGCCCGGGCGGAATCAGATCCAGTGCGTCACCGACCAATTCCTCGAACCGTGACGGGTCCATCCGGACGGGCACTAGGCGGGCGGTGGAACGGGGACGTCGGCGGGTCCGGGCGGCGGGCCGGCGGGTGCCGCCGGAGCCGGAGGGCCGTCCATGGGCGGCGCGTCGGCGGGCGGCGGCGGTGCGGGGGGCACCGGTTCACCGTTGACCACGTTGCCGTCGGCCGTCGGCGGCACGGCGGCCGCGGTGGTGGGTGGCGCGGTCGAGCTCGGCGTCTGGGTTTGAGTCGCGGTCGCCGTCGACTGCTGCGGCAGGTGCTGGGTTTGGGTGGACTGGCTGGACTGGCTGCTGCTATCGGTGGCCGACGGCGAATAGGTGGTCGTCGGGACGTCGGGCAACAGCGGAATCGACGGGAGGTTCAGCCGCTCGGACGGAATGTCCGGCGGCGGGATCGGCGGCATGCCGTTGATCAGCAGTGCGCCCTTGGCGGGGTTGATCAGCGTGGCCCAGCCGCCGTTGCCCAGAGTGGCGCCGATGCTGCAGGCCACCTGGTGGCTGCCGGCGGTCCAGCTGGGCAGCGAGATCGTGCTGTAGATCAGCGTCAGGGTGGTCGAGCGCAGCTGCACCGGCGCCAGGTAGGCGTCGGTCATCCGGGTGCACGCGTCCTTGATGAAGGCGTCCTGGTCGGCATCCGACGGCAACCCGGCGGAGAACTTCTCCGCGAGGTTCACCGCACCGGTGACCTCCATGGCATGCGGGGCGCCGCAGTCGACGGGGATGTCGGTGGGTTGGTTCGTGGGCGGATCGATGCCGAGGCAGGTGCCCGCGGGCCAGACCTTGGACTGGTCGACCTCGGCCACCCGGCCTTTGAAGGCGGTCTGCTGGTTGTCGGTTCCCGGCAGTTGCAGGCCGCACAGCATGCGTCGCTCACCGTCCTGCTTCCAGGCCTTGTCGCCTGACCACAGCATGCTGATCGTGAACTTGCTGTTCGGGTCGTACTTGTCGCCCAGGTAGCGCTCGACGGCCGGCTGGCACTGCTCGAGGCTGATCTGCTGGATGCGGGCGGCGCTCGGCGGCGCGGCGTTGGGGCCGTACTCGGTCCCCGGATAGGTGCGCATGTCGACGGATTCGGCCACCTCGAACTTGTGGTCGCCCTTGCAGTCGACGATGGTGGCCGCGTCGGGATTCTTGTCCCAGGTCAAACAGCTGCCGGACTTGGCATTGGCGAACGCCGCCGTGCCCTTGGCGCCCGACAACGGGTTGGATCCGGCGTAGCCGGCCAGCCGGTTGTTGTAGCCGATCGGCAACGCGGTGACGACACCCGCGATCAGCAGGCCGCCGAGCGCGGTCAGCAGCAGGGCACGTCGGGTCGACGTGGCCTGGAAGGTGCCGAGGAACGTTCGCCTTGATGTGCCCGGTTCGGGCTGGTCAGGCGTCACGTCGTCGCGCTCGGATAACTGCAGCATCGCCCTCCATTGTGGCAGGCGCGGCGAGGCGTGTGACAAGTGATGCAGTTGTAATGTTATGGGGTTGTGCTGTGTCCTCGGCCGGAGGGGCCGACGCATGGCTGAGGCCAACTAGCTAGGGTTCAGGGCGTGATCGACCTGAAACTGCTGCGCGACGACCCCGATGCGGTACGGCGATCCCAGCTCAGCCGCGGTGAGGACCCGGGCCTTGTCGACGCCCTGCTGGACGCCGACACCGCGCGCCGGGCGGCGATATCGAGAGCCGATTCACTGCGCGCCGAGCAGAAGGCTGCCAGCAAGAAGGTCGGTTCGGCGTCCCCTGACGATCGGCCAGGTCTGCTCGAGCACGCCAAAGAGCTTGCTGCGCAAGTGAAATCGGCTGAAGCTGAGCAGGCCCAGGCTGAAGCGGCGATGACGGCAGCTCATATGGGCATTCAGAACGTCATCATCTCCGGCGTTCCGGCTGGCGGCGAGGACGATTTCGTCGTGCTCGACGTGGTGGGCCAGCCTCGCGAGATCGAGAACCCGAAGGATCATCTCGAACTCGGTGAGTCGCTGGGGCTCATCGACATGGAGCGCGGCGCCAAGGTGTCGGGATCGCGGTTCTACTTCCTGACCGGCCGCGGCGCGCTGCTGCAACTCGGGCTGCTCCAGTTGGCGGTGCGGGTGGCAACCGAAAACGGCTTCACGCTGATGATCCCGCCCGTGCTGGTGCGACCCGAGGTGATGGCGGGGACCGGATTCCTCGGCGCCCACGCCGACGAGATCTACCACCTCGCGGACGACGACCTCTACCTCGTCGGCACCTCCGAGGTGCCGTTGGCGGGCTATCACTCCGACGAGATCCTCGACCTCTCGGGCGGTCCGCTGCGCTACGCCGGATGGTCATCCTGCTTCCGGCGCGAGGCCGGCAGCTACGGCAAGGACACCCGCGGCATCATCCGGGTGCACCAGTTCGACAAGGTGGAGGGCTTCGTCTACTGCCGCCCTGAGGACGCCGAGGCCGAACACCAGCGGCTGCTGGGCTGGCAGCGCCAGATGCTCGAGCTCATCGACGTGCCCTACCGGGTGATCGACGTGGCCGCCGGTGACCTCGGTTCGTCGGCGGCACGCAAATTCGACTGCGAGGCTTGGGTTCCCACCCAGCAGGCATACCGCGAGCTGACCTCGACGTCGAACTGCACGACGTTCCAGGCCCGCCGGCTGGCCACTCGATACCGCGACGAGAAGGGCAAGCCGCAGACCGCGGCGACGCTCAACGGGACGCTGGCCACAACGCGGTGGCTGGTCGCGATCCTGGAGAACCATCAGCAGCCTGACGGCAGCGTGCGCGTTCCCGCCGCCTTGGTGCCTTACGTTGGGACGGAGGTCCTGCAACCGTGATCGAACTCGACCTCGATGAGGTGCGCGGCTGGTTCGGCTTCGGCGTGGCCGGGAATTTCGCCGGCCACCTCGAACAGGCCGGCGAGGCAGTCGATTTCGTCAACGTCACCAGCGAGGGCGCCGCCCCCAAGGGAATCTTCCCGTGGTACGCGCCCGGGCACGACAGCTTCCTGGGTGAGTTTCCGCTGTCCCACGACGCACTGATGGTGCCGGAGACGACCGAAGCCGACGGCCCGCTGAACCTTCAGATCGAGCCCGAGGTCGGGTTGGCCTGTGACGTGGTGTGGGAGGGCGACACCGTGGTCACGCTGCGACCGTTTGCGCTCGGCGCGTTCAACGACTGCTCGATCCGCCGGCCCAACGCAGCCAAGATCAGCCACAAGAAGAACTGGGGGCGAGCGTCCAAAGGCGTTGCGCACCAATTCTTCGACATCAGCGACCTCACCCCGGACGGCCCGACCGCGACTCTGCGGCTGCTGTGCCATCTGCGCACCGCCGACGGCGTGCATCACGAGTATGGAGTGGACAGCCCACTGCTGGGCTACTCGTACTACGGCGAGGTGCTGCTGGACTGGATCGTCGAACGATTGGCGAACCAAAAGGGCTCTCCCGATACACCTTTGGAGGATGTCGGAGCGCTGATGGTCGCCTCCGGTCGCCCGAAGCGGGTGCTCATCGGCATCGGTGCGACGCGGTACACCAAGCTGGGGGAGTCGACGTACCTGCAGCCCGGCGATGAGGCCATCGTGCGGGTGTACGACACCAAGAGCGACGCGGCATCCGAACTGCGCCAGCTGGTCTGGCAGCCCTAGCTCCGTTCCCCGCTGCGCCCAAACCGACGTTATGGCGCAAAAGTGCGAGTAGATCGCAACATCTCGTCGATCTCGGCGTAGGTGTTACGTGACTAAATCTTGTCGGAACGACCGACTAGCGCAATGAACAGGCCGCTCAGCAATACTGCTGGGCCCGAAAACGCCACGAAGCCGTTGGGTCCGGAGCAGATGGCGATTGTCGCGGCCGAAAACGCGGCGAAAGTCGCGTGGACAAGGCGCACCACCAAGAGCGGCTTCTTCTCCAGCGTCGATCGCCACACTCGGACGGTGACGGAACGAAGCACAAACGCCAGACAAGCGACCAAGACCAGGAAGGCAAGTGCGCCGACGGCCCTTGGTACGGCGACGGATTGGCGGTCGACGATTTCCTGTTCGGCCATCGCGATCAAGAGACCGACGGCTGTTGCAGTCCACGTGACGCGTCGCAATGCCCTTGTCAGCGTCGCGGTGACGTTGACTCGGGTGAGCTCGCCCAAAGTCGGATCCACTCTTGCCGCACCCAAAAACCCGCGCAGCGCCTCCGTAAGCCGCCCCTGCCGAAGTCGGTTAATCGCCATGTCGTTGATCGAGGCTGCGTGGTCAGGCTGCAAGCGAAGTGCTTCCTGGTAGGCGGAATCGGATTCAGCAGTTCGCTGCAGGCCTCGCAGGATTCCACCTTTCAATGCCCACGTGTCTGGGTCATTGGGCTGTAGACGCAGCGCTTCGTCCACTACCAATAGGGCCTGATGGTGGTATCCGGCGCGGTGGAGCAACCGAGCATAGGTGAAGTGCGCGAGGTATTCGTTCGGAGCCGCAATGACGGCGCGCCATGCCATCCAGATCGCTTCGGAGTTGCGGCCGAGCCCCTCTAGGGCCAGTGCATACACTCGCATCGCCTCGACGCTGTTCGCCTGTTGGGACAACGCCGCATGCGCATGCGCAGCCGCCGGCACCCACTGTTGTAGGCAAGCTTCGGCGCGAGCGAGTTCGGTCATCAACGCAGGATCATTGGGGTGGTGCGTCAGCGCCTCGGTGACTAGTTCGTGGGCACGGCGGTAGGACCGGGATGCAGAGTAGCTGCGGGCCAGGGCAACGACCTGTTGCGGATCGCTATAGTCCACAACTGATTCACCGAAATTTCCTGGTGCGAAGGTACTTTGCAAGATCGTCGTACGTGCCGTCGTTGTTCGAGAACTCAACGACATTGCGGGCGGTGTCGAACCACGGCCCAGCGCTGGGACGGATTTGTTTGAGTGCCGCGTCGATGTCCCGCATCGTGATGGGCCGAACTTGCCCTGCGCTCAACGAATCCGACAAAGCCAATTGAGTCGCGGTTGTACAGACGTGGGCGACGTCCGCCCCGGACATGTTCTCTGTCTGTGCGGCGATAGCGGCCAAATCAATTCCGGCTACGGGCTTGTCGGCGAGATTGAGTTTGGCGATCGCGGCGCGAGCAGTACGGTCCGGTAGGCCAACGAAGACCATTCGGTCGAAGCGCCCAGGGCGGCGCAGTGCTGGGTCAACGTCCCAAGGGCTGTTGGTCGCACCGAGAACGTACACACCGTCATTCACCGACGTGGCCGAGTCGAGCTGCTCGAGCAAGGCATTGACGACCGTCCGCAAACCGGAAGTCCCTGCGACCCCCGATCGTCGGTGGCCGAGAGCGTCGACCTCGTCGAAGAACAACACACAGGGGGTGTTACGGCGAGCCGTGTCGAATATGGTTCGGATGGCGCGTTCGCTGTCTCCGAACCAATGGTGTAGTACGTCGGCGATGCCGATGGGGTAGAAGTTGGCTCCGATTTCACCGGAAATAGCTTTGGCGATATAAGTTTTACCGCAGCCGGGGGGACCGTAGAGAAGTAGACCACCGCGCGCGCTGATGCTGAATGCCTGGGCCAGTTCCGGGTTGCGCATGGGCGCGAGAAGTGCGATCTCCAACTGGCGCTTGACCTGTTCCATGCCGGCGACGTCCGCCAGGCTTATGGAGGACCGGCTCACAACGTCGTAGTCATCCTCGCCGACCGGGTCGGCGGGCCGTTCGACGAATGCGGGCTCGACGATATCGGCGACCTCTTGTTCGGCGGCCGACCAATCGAATCGCTGAGGGGTGGACACAGGTGGCTGTGGCGCGGCCGAGACACCGGACAACGCTGCGCTGCACTGCTGCAGGAGCGACAAGGCAGCGGCGTTGTTTGTGTCTTGGCTGAGTACAGCTGAGCAGTGGGCCAACGCCTCGGCAGGACGTTGCTGATTGATCAGCAATTCAGCCAGATGCAGTCTGAGCTCGACCGACTCCGGGCTCCGTTCGACAG
The DNA here is from genome assembly GCA_021732005.1 of Mycobacterium sp. Taxonomy (GTDB): domain Bacteria; phylum Actinomycetota; class Actinomycetes; order Mycobacteriales; family Mycobacteriaceae; genus Mycobacterium. Next base: position 13,959 of record JAKFVT010000015.1, read on the forward strand.
CTGCGGTGATCTCCCGAATTAATGGATCCTCGGACATCATGAACCCCTCGGCATGGTTTGCTGCAGATCTGATGGGCCAGGTCGGATACCGAGCTTAACGTCTCATCTTATCGGCGACGAGTCACTTGCTGGTCCCCCCGACCGACCGGCACCTGACCCGGTGCCATCAACTGACTGGCGTTGCGCTGCTGAACGGTGACAATTGTCAGTGATGCTTGATCGGAGATCGTCGTGCCGCCGTTAGCCGTGGACCCCACGGCGCTCACGGCCGCTGGGACCTCGGTTGCGGCCGTCGGTGACAGTCTGAGCGCCGCTGTGGCTACGCTGACGGGATCGTTCAGCGCCAACACCGGCCAGGATGCGTCCGGGGTGATGTTCGGGAGACAGTACGAGAACACGGCACGTGACCTGCTCAAGGCGGTAGCGGCCGGTGTGAACGCGTGTAAGAAGACCGGCTACGGCATCCAAGTGAGCGCGGTCAACTACTCGCGAGCAGAAGCACAATCGGACATCTCAGGACGAGCGCAGCCTCTGCCGTCGCCACCCTGTCCGCCGCCGGTATCGCCGGCGGGAGCGCCGAGTGCTGAAGGACCCGGTGTCGTTGAACCCACCCTGTGGAAAGTTGTCGAGTTCCTCGTCGGCGACCTATGGCCTAACGGCGACCCCGCTGCGATGCGGACTGCGGCGGCGGCGTGGCATTCGTTCGGCGCGTCGCTCTACGGGGTGTCAGGCGAGATGGCGGGCCCCTACAACGCCATCAGCGCACAGCAGCTGCCTGAAAGCGAGCTCATCAAGCAACCGATTCGGGACATCGGCACTGCTTTCGCCACTCTGGGCGGCAGCTGCCAACAACTGGCTACGCAACTGGAAGGCTTCGCAGCCGACGTCGAGAAGACGCAGAACGCGATCCGAGAACTTCTGAACAAGCTTGGCTCGGTGGGCGGTATCGCCGGCATGTTCTTCGAGTTCTTCAAAGGCCATGGCGAAGACGAACTGCACAAAATCGCAGACGACATAAAGACGGTGATGAACCACCTCAAGAGTGAGGCGTCATCGAAACGTGCTGGCGTGCAACAAGCCGAACAGAATGTCGACACGTGGATGCGAGACCTCGAGAAGTCGGCCAATCGCGAGTTCACCGAATTCTTCGGCGACCATGTCGGACAAGTCCTTTCAGGCGCATTCAATTCCACGCTCGACTCCGTTGAGGGCGGGTTCCGGTGGATGGTCAGCAACGCCGAGGGAATCGAAGACATGAATCCCCTGCGCTTCGCGTACGACCCCGATGGGGCGCTGCAGACGTGGAAGGGCATCGCGGACCTGAGCAATGCGGTGACGAACCCGGCTTCGTTGGCGGAGATGGCACGGTCGAATCCTCAGCAGTTCGAGGCGATGCTGAAGGGACTGGCACGCACGGACGAGTGGAGCAAGGGCCGCCCGATGCTGGGCGCGAGCCAGAACATGTTGGACATCCTCACGCTCCCGTTCGCCGCGGGTAAAGCGGCAGAGGCGAGCGAGGTCGCTGGTGCAGCCGGTCGAGTCGCGAAGAGCGGCGATCTCGCGGCCGATGCGGGCGGCGTTACCGGAAAGCTCGCAGAAGCCGGTGAGGCCGGGCGGGCCACCGGCGTCCTGGGAAACATCTCCAAGGAAACGCCGCAAATCACCAAGGGCTTCGACGACATCACCGCCAAGCCGCCCACGGTCGAGCCGCCAGCAGGCGGGCGCCCCGTGCCTGCGCCGCACGCTCCCGAGGCATCCGCTCCGCCGGTCGTGAAGCCGGTGCCCGAGAGACCGGCGGCGCCCACCCACAGTCCACCAGTTGTCGCTGAAGGCAGGCCGGTACCCGAGCCGACCGCACGTGGCGAAGACCTTCCGCATGCGTCACCCCAGTCAGGTTCACTCGAAACTGGAGATCCGGGAGCTCCGCGCTCCTCTGACATCTCGCCGATGACAACAAAGCCTCCAGTACCCAGCGACCTGTTGCACTCGACGCCCGCCCCGGCGGAACATGTCCCGGGTCTCAACCATTCTGCAGGCACTGCCGATGGCGGTGTTCCGAATGATCACGGGTCAGGTCAAAGTACTGCCGGCAGTCAGCACACCGCAGAGCCCGACGGTGCGCGTCGTGACCATTCTGAGCGACCAGAGTCGAAATCCCATGAAGATGCGGCACACGATTCTGCTGACCCCGATCAGGACCCCTTGGGTGCTGAAGTTCCTGGTCCGACTTACGAGCTACCCGACCCAACTAAGGTGACGCCACCACCTGACAGTGCGTTCTTCTGGTCCGGACGAAACGCAGAGGGCTTGGGAGTCGGACCGAAATCGGCTGGGGGCGGAGGATTTGCGGACGCGTACGCCAGCGACTACCACGGGACCACTCTCGAGGGCCTTCTGGAAAAGAATGGCGTGGTTCCCCCGAAATGGAGCTGGGATGATCCGGCAGCCGATCGATGGTGGTCTGATGTATCGGACATGTATGCCGAGAATGTGCACGGTGAAGTGCGGGCGGTCATTGGGTCGAATCTGCGGCCAGGAAATATTTGGGAAACAGTTGAACTTCCGCGGCTGATGGACAATCGCAACGTCACGCGAATCGTTGTGATAGATCCGGACACGGGGCATGAGACGGTTATCTTCACTCGTGGAAAGGACCAGTAATGGACGCGAGCACAGTCAATTCCGCTATCGTCACCGCGATAGGTGACTCGGCTATCCCGGGCGTCGATGAACAAAGACTCGTCGACGAGTACGGCCCTGAAGAGGGCAGCCAGCTAGCCTCTCTAGTAAGGGATCTCGTCCAAGAGGCGGTGGGCATGCCGATCGTGTGGGGTGACAAATCTCTAAAAGATGGAGTGCTGGAGATCTTAACGAGCTTCAAGAAGCTTCACCCAGAACTGTCATCCGAGGCGCTGCACGAGATTGGGCGTTGCGTGGGATGGAATTGGCGCTGAGCTAACCCAGCAGCTCGTCCAGCACGCGAAGAAACTCGCGCGGCTTCACCGGAGTGAACGCCGGACTCGGATGGGTCCCGGGCACATCGAGGGTCACCAGCGTGGATTTCACCGGTCGGTAGATGTCCAGCGGCAGCCAGCGGCGCAGATCCGAACTGCCCCAGAACCGGAAACGCTGCATCCAAAACCCCAGCGGCTCGGCCTTGTACCCGCGGATCGACTGCAGGGGAATCACTTTCGCGGTGCCCGAAGGAAAGTGGTAGCGCCGCAACGTCAGTGCATGCCGGTCCAGTTGAACCAGGCCGTCGTCGTAATGCTGCTGCGGCGGGGCGCTCATTGTCGGGCACACCGCAGCTCGTGGCCTTTGGTGGTCAGGCATCGTCCGGTCTCCAGATTCCACTGCCAGCCGTGCAGGTTGCATGTCAACGTCGAGCCCTCCACCACACCGAATTTCGACAGGTCGGCCTTCAGGTGCGGGCAGCGGCGCTGCATCGTGTAGCCACCCAGCTCCACATCACTGCTGTCGTCGTGGGTCTCGGCGAACCAGCCGTCGGCGTACGCGATCCGCTCATCGGTCAGGCACTTGAAGAAGGTGTACAGGTACTCGTTGTAACCGCCCACCCGCCAGGCGCGGAACCGGGTGGACAGGAAGATCGTGTTCACCCAGTCCGGCTCGTCGTCACGCAGCACGGTCCGCACCAGTTCCGGGGCGATCTCGAAGCCATACCGAAACTTCTCGTCGGCAATCGGTTCTCGCACAACGCGTTTCGGGAAGTCGACCACGATCGTCTCCGGCCCGACCCGCAACTCCACCGCGTAGCCGATGCCGTCGCAGATCTGGTCGCTCTGCAGCATGATCGGTTCGAACTTCGCACGCAGCGGCTCCAGCAGCGATTCACCCGTCGCCGGCGCCCATCGCGCCTTCTCGGCGGCCAGCACCGGCGCCATCCGTTCGGCATAGGCGGCGATGTAGTCGGCCTTGCCGGTGGTGAAGATCGCCTCCACCTCGGCGGTGGGGATCGGGTGTTCGAGCGAATTCAGTTCCCGTCCAGTGAAATCGGCCACCGACCCGGGGATCATCAGCAGGCCGCCGTCGTTGCCGTTGCGTCGCATCTGGTCCAGGAACACCATCTGGTCGGGGAAGATGTTGGCCGGGTCGCCGTGGTCGTCGTTGAGGTCGCGCAGTTCGGGATCCAGGAAGCACGGCGGGCCGGCCGACGGAATCACCCAGGTGGCACCGACATCGGCGATGAACTGCCGGCAGCGGTCCATGCCACGCTGACGCTTCTGAGTGCCGAACGACTGCTTGGCGCGCTCCGGCATGTCGTAGACCATCGGGTACCAGATCGCACCCGAGTACTGCAGCATGTGCACGTCGATATGCCCGAACGCATCTGCCAGCAGGTCCACCGCCAGCGGCCGGGAGTCGTTCATGTTGAACACCGTGGTGGTGCCGTCGGAGACGACCAGCCCGGAGTCGCCGATCGGGCCGTCGGCCGGGGCCCGCAGCGCCACGATCATCACGTCCAAGTCGCCCTTGGGCCCGCTGACCCGATGCTTGACCGAGTCGTTGGTCTCGAAGAAGCGGTGGAAGCCCAGCGCCTCGAGTTCGCGCTTGAGGTCGGGCACCGGGAAGTCCGGCAGCAGGACGATGGCGTCTTTGTTGACGTACTCGGCGAGCAGCGCGGGGTCGAAGTGGTCTTTGTGCAGGTGCGAGACGTAGAGGTAGTCGCAGTCGCCCAGCGCGGCCCAGTCCAGGGCGCTGTTGTCAGGGAAGACGAACCACGAACCGAAATACGCAGGGTTCAGCCAGGGGTCGCACAGGATGCTTCCTGCCTGGGTATCGATCCGAAAACCGGCGTGACCGATGCTGGTGACCTGCACAAATCCCCATTTCCCTGGTAGCTGCACCAGCCACGAGCTTAGCTGCCAACGGTTCGCGAGCTAGGCTGACCGCTGTGGAACCGGTATATGGAACGGTCATTCAGCTCGCCCGCTTGACGTGGCGGGCGCAGGGCTTGAAGTTCACCGTGACCGGCGTCGAGAACCTACCTGCGACGGGTGGTGCTGTCGTGGCCATCAACCACACCAGCTATTTCGACTTCACTTTCGCTGGACTGCCCACCTACCTGCAGGGCCGCGGCCGCAAGGTGCGGTTCATGGCCAAGCAAGAGGTCTTCGACGCCAAGATCACCGGTCCGATCATGCGCAGCCTGCGTCACATCCCGGTGGACCGGGCCAGTGGCGCGGCCTCCTTCGACGCGGCCTGCATGGCGCTGAAGGCCGGTGAACTGGTCGGCGTCTATCCCGAGGCGACGATCAGCCGCAGCTTCGAGCTCAAGGAATTCAAGTCCGGTGCGGCGCGCATGGCGATCGCCGCCGACGTTCCGATCATTCCGCACATCGTGTGGGGCGCTCAGCGCATCTGGACCAAGGGCCGTCCGCGCAAGATGTGGCGTCCCAAGGTGCCGATCTCGATCGCGGTCGGTGAGCCCATCGCACCGACGCTGCCGGCCAATGAACTGACCGCGCTGCTGCACTCGCGTATGCAGCATCTGCTCGAACAGGTGCAGGACAGCTACGGCCCGCATCCTGCCGGCGAATTCTGGGTGCCGCATCGGTTGGGCGGGGGTGCTCCGACGCTGGCCGAAGCATCCGCGATGGACGCGGCCGAGGCTGCCGAGAAAGCGGCCAAGAGGGCGCAGCGCCCAGACCCGCCGGGGTAGCCGCCATGGAACCCGTTTTTCGCTCCCTGGAGATCCTCGCCTCGATGGCGGTCCGGGCAGTGGGGTCAACGATCACCTTCGAGGGTCTCGACAACATCCCCGACCGCGGTGGCGGCGTGGTCGCGATCAACCACACCGGCTATGTCGATTTCCTGCCGGCCGCGTTGGGTACCCGCCAACGCAGGCGCCGCATCCGGTTCATGATCAAGGCCGAGATGCAAAACGTGCGGACGGTGAACTTTTTGATCAAACACACGGGCACCATCCCGGTGAACCGGCGAGCCGGTGCCGACGCCTACGCCGAAGCGGTGCGCACGTTGAAGGCGGGCGAGCTCGTCGGGGTCTATCCCGAGGCAACGATCAGCCGAGCCTTCGTCCTGAAGGACTTCAAGAGCGGTGCCGCGCGGATGGCTTTGGAGGCGCAGGTGCCGATCATCCCCTGCATCGTCTGGGGGGCTCATCGGGTGTGGACCAAGGACCACCCGAAACGGTTAGGCCGCAGCAAGATTCCGTGCACCGTTCGGTACGGTCAGGCGCTGCCGCCGGAAGGCACGGCCCGCGAGTTGGAAGGTGCGCTCCGAGAGCACATGAGCACGATTCTGCGTGAGGTCCAGCGGGCATATCCACACCCGGAAGGCGAAGACTGGGTGCCGGCAGAGCTCGGGGGCGGAGCACCGACCCTGGACGAAGCCAAGAGGCGCGACGAGGCCGAGTTGGCCGAACGCGCGCGCCGCACGGGGGAGCGCTGATGTTGCCCGCGATGATCGCCACCGATGTGGATGGCACCCTCCTCGACGAGGACGAACACGTCACGGCGCGCACCCGCAGCGCGGTGCAGGCAGCGGTGGCCTCGGGGGTTCAGTTCGTGTTGGCAACCGGCCGCCCACCGCGCTGGGTGCCGCCGGTGGTCGAGGAACTGGGATTCGCGCCGATGGCGGTGTGCGCCAACGGTGCCGTGATCTACGACCCCGATCAGGACCGCATCATCTCCGCGCGCACCCTGTCGGTCGAGGTCCTCACCGAACTCGCCGACATCGCCACCCGGGTGATCCCGGGCGTGGGTTTGGCGGTGGAGCGGGTCGGCCGCAGCGCGCACGACTCGGCCACGCCGCAGTTCGTCAGCTCACCCGGTTACGAGCACGCCTGGCTCAACCCCGACAACACCGAAGTCGCGATCGAGGACCTGCTCAGTGCGCCCGCGGTGAAGCTGCTGATCCGCAAGGCCGGCGCCCTCAGCGCGGACATGGCTGTTGAGCTAGCGAAACACATTGGGCCGCAAGGTGATATCACCTACTCGACCAATAACGGCCTGATCGAGATCAACCCGATCGGAACGAGTAAGGCGACCGGCGTCGAACACATCGCCAGGCCGCTGGGGATCGCCGCCGAGGATGTGGTCGCCTTCGGCGACATGCCGAACGACGTGCCGATGCTGCGCTGGGCCGGGCTGGGCGTCGCGATGGGCAATGCCCACCCGGAGGCGGTCGCTGCCGCCAATGAGGTGACCGCGACGAACGCCGACGACGGTTTGGCCCGGGTCCTCGAACGTTGGTGGCTCTAGACCTAGGCGATCGGGTTGGTGATGCGGCTGAACCGCTCCAGTTGCACCGGCGGCCCGTCGGCGGGGGGCGGCGGCATCACCAGCGTCAGCCCGTCGACCACCCGAAGCACGTTGTGCGTCTGGCGATCGAAGTTGAGGGTGCCGTGCTGGAAGTTCTGCACGATCCACTCAGGTTCCTGGATCTCGCCGCTGGTCGGCAGACCCAACGCCCCGCGTTCATAGCCCAGCGATGCCCAGGCCTCGTAGATCGCACCGGTCAGCGGCTGCGCGTCGGTGGTGGGCGACCAGTACACCGCGCCGTGTTCGAACGTCACGTACCGCGCGTTGCCGTCGGCCGCGGCCTCCGGCGTCGTCGGCATCCCGAGTGGTGAGTCCTTGCCGCCCATGGCCTCCCACTTGGCCAGGATCGCACCGCCGCGCAGCGAATCCATCAGGTCCGGTGGCCTGTTGAACCTCGAAGCGATGTCGCGGATCTGGTTGAGCGCCGCATAGCCGGCGTTGCCCGGGCATGCGGTGTTGCCGACGTCGCGGTGCGCGAAGATGGTCGGCAGCGTGGGCGTGGCGCCGGCGGGGAAGAACGTGTAGTCGCCCCCGGCCGACCGCAGCATCGCGGTGCCCAGCGGATTGACGTGGTCCAAGCCCAGCCGCCAGCCGAGCAGTCTGCCGACCGTCCGGACCAGGATGTCGGTGGGCGGCACGTCCTCGAAGTCGCCGATCATCGACACGCCCCACACGTCGGTGTTGAAACCGCCTGTGTGCGAGCCGAGTACGTCTTTGGTGATGCCACCGGCGCGGCCCTCGAAGACCTGGCCGTACTTGTCGACCAACGCGTTGTAGGCGATGTCGCACCAACCCAGAGTGCGAGTGTGGTAGGCGTAGATCGAGCGGACGATCTCGGCTGAGTCTTCGGGTGCGTAGTCGTTGCTGCCCGCGGTGTGGTGGACCACCGCGGCGCGAATTCCGTTGCCGTACGCGGTGTTACCGCAGCGGATGTGTTCGTCGGCACCCCACTGGGCGCGGCTGATGATATTCGGCGGTTGGCCGGGGCCCAGTGCGGCCGTCGGCGGCTGCCACTGCGAGTCGACCGGCGCCTTGGGTGGCGGGGTGATCAACACCGCCGAGATATTCTGCGCGAACGGCTGTTCGACGGTGGCGGGCACGTAGCCGAGTTCCTTGCCGGTCTCGGGTGGGGCGGTGGTGACCGGTGCGTTCGGCGGCCGGGTGACCGCGATCTGCACCGATGTGGTGGTCCCGACGAACACCGGGTCGGTGCCGCGGGGGCCGCCGTGTTGACTGTCGTCGGCATTCGATTCCAGAGTGTCCGCGGTGTACCACGGGCCCCAGGTGCCGTCCGGGCGCTTGGCGCGAACCCGGGCCGACGTTCCGGTCAGGTCGGTACCCGTGAGGGCCACCATCGAGAACGGCGTCGGCTGGCTGATCTCGCGCACGGTCACTCCGCCGCCGACGCCGGTCAGCGGTTGCTGGGAAAGCACGGTGTCCGCGGCCTTCGGCCCGTCCTGGCGTTCGGATCCGGGCACGCCGGTGATCGCCCACGGCAGGATGACGACGGTCGCCGCGATCGCGGTGAACACGAGCGTCGGCGCAGGTCGGCGGGGCAGCACAAGCCGATGTTACGTATGTGCCCTCTGATACCACTGTTTCGACACGGGCCAGTGTGAAGAAAGTGATACTTGATGCCTGCAACGGCACCGCAGGGGCCTCTCCGGGTTCACTGCCCTAGCGGCCTGACCCACCCTGCGGTGCCGTTCCGACGCAGGTCTTTTCTTAACCGGCGGGGGCTGGGGCTGCCGCGGGAGCAGCAGCGGCGGCCGACGCGCCTTGCATGGCCTGGGTGATCGACGGCATCACCACACCCTTGAGCAGGTCGATCGCCTGGCCGACGCCGAGCTGGTTGGCGGCGCTACTGAGATCGCTGATGATCCCGCCGGAGGCGGCCGGTGCGCTGGGCATGGCCAGGGAGGGATCACCGAGGATCGGATAGGTCCCGTTCACCGGACCCAGCGGAGCGCTGATGGGCTGCTCGCTGGGCAGACCGAGGCCTGTCGCCGAGGGGCTGGTCAGGCCCGGTGTTGCCAGCGACGGAGTGGTGCCGAGCTGCGGAGTCGTCAGCGCCGGATTGGTCAACCCGGGATCGGTCAACGACGCCGACGGCAGGGTGGCCCCGGGCGTGGTGAGGCTGGGTGTCGTGAGACCCGGCGTGGTGATGCTCGGCGTAGTGAGGCCGGGCGTGGTCAGACCGGGAGTCGTCAGCCCTGGAGTCGTCAGACCGGGGGTGGTCAGACC
>JAKFVT010000021.1 GCA_021732005.1 Mycobacterium sp.
CTAGCTGTAGGAATCATTCACACACTCCAGTCGCGTGCAGTGCTCACCGGCCAGCGGCTCGATAATCAGCGTCCCGCGGCTCCAAGCCCAACACCCGCAACGCCACGCTGATCAACTCCCATTAGTCGCGTGGATCAAGCGGATTGAGCCGATTGACGATCAGCGGATCGGCCTTGGTGAACGGGAAATTGGGCAGGTCGTCGATGTGGACGTTGAACGTCGCAGCGAGTACTTCGCGCGAGTACGCGCTCGCCGACGCCCGATATCCGATATCGCCAGGGGTGGGCTGGTCGAAGAAGATCGCGAAATGCAGGTCGGGAGCGTCGAACACCTCGATGTGGTGAGGGTATGCGCGAGGGATGAAGTACATGTCACCCTGCTCCAAATACCAGGTGTCCAACGTTCCGTCGGGGTCCATGACGGTCATCCGCGAACTTCCCGACGCGACGTAGCCCATCTCCGCTGTGATCGGGTGCCAATGCGGTTCGCGCATTCCGTCCTCACGGATTCGAAGTGAGTACATCGACATGTCCTTGAGTGCGGGCCAGAACTGGACACGGGCCAGGCGTGCCGATCCGACTGCGCTGCCGACTGGCGGGCTCTGCGCTTCGACCCCGAATTTGTGCGGATCGTTGAAGTGGGCGGTGCTCGGAACCGACGGATCCCCGACGCGTGCAGCGAGCTTCCGGTCGGTGGTGTCGCGGCGGATCTTTGCGAAGTCGGAAGCCGGCAGGTCGTAGGTGTTGCCCAACACCGCATCTGTCATCGCGCCGAACGCGGCTCCGAGGCCGAAGTCCTCGGGCCGCTCGTGCCGGAACGAAAGGATGAACTCGGCGGGTTCCTCGCCGATGTTCTCGATGTGATGCAACGAACCTGAGTCGACATGGAACATCTCGCCGGAGCCGATCGTGAACGACGAGAACTGGCTGCCGCTGTCGAGAATCGAGACCAGACAGTTTCCGGTGACGCAGTAGGCCAATTCGTTGGCGTTCGCGTGCCAGTGCGGCGTCCGCATCGCACCCGGATTGATCACCAGGCGCTTGATCGAGAGGCCGGACAGAATGGGCAGGTTGTCGGCAGTGACGCGGCGGATCGAACCGAGATCCGATTCTTCGACGATCTCACCGTCGAGCAACGAGACCGAATGTTCGCTGCGCTCAAGTTTCGACATCTTTGACTGCACCTCTCGTAGGGCAAACGCTACTTGCGGGCGGTGAGCTCCAGGGCGATGTTGTCGGGGTCGCGGAACTCGAGGATGTAGGCAATGCCGATGTCCTTGATCGGCTCGTGCTCGACGCCGAGGGAATCAAGGTGGGCGGCGGCCTGCTCGAGGGCGTTCAGGCTGGGCAGGACGAACGCCAGGTGGTCGAGGCCCACCCGGTCCTCGTCGAAGGCACCGGTGCCGGTTGGCCGCAGCCCGATCAGGTTGTCGCCGATGTTGTAGATGACGCCGCCGAACAAGAATGAAAGCTGCTCGCGGGTCGCGGCATCGGCGTTCGCGGGCAGCTCGGCGTAGACGGGCCAGCCGAACACGCTGTCGTAGAACCGGCGCGAGGCGTCGATGTCGGTGACGGTCAGCCGCACGTGGGCGACGGCGGAAGTGGCGATCGGCATGTGCTCCATCCTGTCAGTAGCCCCGATCTATGTCAGTAGGCCGGATCGGCGCGGGCGGCCGCCCGCGCCGTGCCAGAATCGCGAGCGTGCAGATTGGCATGACTTTGCCGGTGATGGAACCGGACGTTGACGCAGACATCCTCAAGAGCTGGGCGCAGACGATCGACGAGGGACCGTTCTCCTCGCTGTGTTGGGGGGAGCGGATCGCGTTCGGCAACCCCGATTCCCTGACGCTGTTGGGTGCCCTGTCCGGCTGGACCGAGCGGGTGCCGCTGGTGGCGACCGTCGTCGTACCCCAGCTGCACGATCCGGTGATGCTGGCGAAGGGCCTCGCCACCGGGGACCTGCTGTGCGGCGGACGGCTGACCGTCGGTCTGGGCGTCGGGGGCCGGCACGAGGACTATCGCGCCGTCGGCGCCGACCCGAAGACGCAGACCATGCGGGACATGGCCGAGCGGGTGGCGATCATGCAGCGGGTGTGGGCGGGGGAGAAGATCACCGAGTCGGTGCTGCCCGTCGGACCACGTCCCGCCCGCGAGGGCGGCCCACGGCTGCTGGTCGGCACCACGGGGCCCAAGACAGTGCGCAGTGCCGCGTCGTGGGCAGAGGGCCTGGCCGGCATCTCGATGGACCTCGACCTCGAGAAGGAGAACGCGCTGTTCGACGTCGCCCGCGACGCATGGGCTGCCGCGGGCAAGCCCGAACCCCATCTGGCGACATCGTTTTGGTTCGCGCTCGGCGAGGGCGACGCACCCCGCCGGCAAGTGATCCAGCATCTGCGCCACTACATGAACTGGATTCCGCGGGAGTACGTCGATGCGATCGCGCCGACCGCCGGCTGGGCCGGTACCGAGGAGGAACTCGTCGCGGTGCTGCGCGGGTTCGCCGAGATCGGTACCAGCGAGGTGCATCTCATCCCGACCAGCAGCGACATCGACCAGGTGCGCCGGGTCGCCGAGCTTGTCGATGAGGTTTCGGCCCAAACGGGAGTTTCGGCGTAGAACTGCGAGTGGAACCCGCCATCACGTCGATGTCGCGCCAGGAGGATCACCGATGACCCAGCCGTACGGCAACTACCAGATCGAGATCTACTTTCAGGGCCTGACCGGAACGGTGCCCAGCCTGCCGATGTCATTCGACGAGTTGGAAGCCCGTGCCGCCCAAGCCCTTCCACCGTCGATATGGTCCTACGTCGCCGGTGGCGCCGGTGACGAGCGCACCCAGCGGGTGAATGTCAGCGCCTTCGAACAGTGGGGCCTGATACCGCGCATGCTGGTCGGCGCCACCGAGCGCGACCTGTCGGTCGAGCTGTGGGGACGGCGCTGGGCCGCCCCATTGTTCATGGCGCCGATCGGGGTGATCGGGCTGTGCACCCAGGACCACCACGGCGATCTCGCCGCCGCGCGGGCTGCCGCCCGCACCGGGGTTCCGATGTGCGTGTCCACGCTGACGATGGATCCGCTGGAGGACGTCGCTGCCGAATTCGGCGACACGCCAGGGCTTTTCCAGCTGTACACCCCGACCGATCGTGAGATGGCGGAGAGCTTCGTGCGCCGCGCCGAAGCTGCCGGCTACACCGGAATCGTGGTCACGCTGGATACCTGGGTGCCCGGCTGGCGGCCGCGCGACCTCTCCACCGCCAACTTCCCACAGCTGCGCGGCATGTGCCTGTCCAACTACATCAGCGACCCGGTCTTCCGCGCCAAGGTCGACGCCGACATCGACGCCGACCCCCGCAACGCCGTGCTGTCCTGGGTCAGCAAGTTCGGAAACTCGCTGACATGGGACGACTTGACCTGGTTGCGATCGTTGACGTCATTGCCACTGATCCTCAAGGGCATCTGCCATCCCGATGACGCCCGGCGCGCGATCGACGCCGGTGTCGACGGCATCTACTGTTCCAATCACGGCGGCCGGCAAGCCAACGGCGGTGTGCCGGCCATCGACTGCCTTCCCGACGTCGTGGCGGCGGCCGGTGACGTGCCGGTGCTCTTCGACTCCGGGATCCGTTCGGGCGCCGACATCGTCAAGGCCTTGGCGTTGGGCGCCAAGGCCGTTGGTATCGGTCGCCCCTACGCCTACGGCGCGGCGCTGGCCGGCGCCGACGGGATCGTGCACGTGCTGCGCTCGCTGCTGGCCGAGACCGATCTGATCATGGCCATCGACGGCTACCCGACGCTGGGGGACCTGACCCCCGCCGCGCTGCGAGCCGTGCGACAGTAATCGCATGCCGCAACCGTCGACCAGGGTCAGCCGCCTACCGGAGAAGCAGAACACCGAACGTTCGCGACTCGACGAGCTTCTCGATGCCACTCCGCTGGCGACCGTCGCGTTGATCCGCGACGGACACCCGGTGATATTCCCGACAGGCTTCGCCCGGATCGGCGATGAACTGGTGATCCACGGATCAACGGGCTCACCCTGGCTGCGTCAGCTCGGCGACGGCGCGGCCGCAGCGGTCTCAATCACCGCTCTCGACGGAGTCCTTGTGGCGCGCAGCGGCTTTGAGTCGTCCTTCCAATTCCGCAGCGCCACACTGTTCGGAACATTTGACACGATCGAGGAATCCGACAAGGTCCGCTACCTGGAGACGCTGACCGACACCTTCATCCCGGGCCGGGTGGCCGAGCTTCGCGCGAGCTCGCGCAAGGAGCTGGCCGCGACCATGGTGCTGCGCATGGGGATCAGCGATGACAACTGGTCACTCAAGATCGGCGATGGGTGGCCCGAGGACGGCGAGGAAGACGTGGCTGCCGGAGCATGGGCGGGCGTGGTCCCGCTGACATGCGTATACGGTGAGCCGCGCCGGGCGCCGGACTGCGATCCCGCAACGCCGGTGCCACCGTCGGTCAGGGCGATGTCTGGTGAGCTGTCGAATCGGCGGGGGCGGCAGTTTCGTCGGTGAGCGGTTTCGGCCGGAGTATCAGACTGAATACCAGTGCCACGACACCGATTCCGACGGCGATCCAAAACGCATGCTGGAAGCTGGAATCCGTGCCGGAGCCGACGATCGGCCCGGCCCAGGCGAAGCCAAGTGTGAAGCCGATACCGTAGCTGGCGTTGGCGATACCGGGCAGTGCGCCCGGTGCCTCGTCGGATGCCTGCAGCACGCCCAGTGAGCTCAGCGGCGTGAGTATCACTGCGGTGCAGGTGAATCCAAAGATCACCATCAGCGCCGCGACTACATACTTGTGGTCGGCGAACACCGCCATCAGCGCGACCACGACGAGGGTGGCCACGATCCCGGCCCGCAGGACGGTGACGAATCCGATGCGAACCGCCAACCGTCCGATGAACGGTGCGGTGATGACCTGCACGACCGCACCGGGAGTCAGGAACAGTAGCGCGGTCGTGGTCGCGTTGAGGCCGAAGCCGGAGTCCGGGTCCTCTGCCATCGCGGGCACGATGAAGCCCAGCACCACCATGAACGACCCCATCACCAGAATGGTGACGACAAGCAGCGGCCACGCCTCGCGCGAACGCATGTGCTTCAGCGCGATGAGGGGATGTTCCACCCGCCTGTCGACCACGACCAAGGCGAGGAAACCTACAACAGCGGCCGTCAGCCAGATCAGCGCGGGCGCCGAAACCCAGCCCTGGTGACCGCCGTTGGACAAGAACATGGTGATTCCGCCGACGGTCAGGCCGATGAAAGCGGCACCGAGCCAGTCCATCCGGCCCTCCGCGCGGGCACCGTCGTCAGCCGGAACCCACTTCCACACGAAGGCGACGGCGATCAAGCCGACCACGAGGATCAGGGCGAAGATCGAACGGTAACCGAACGCGTCGGTCATGATGCCGGCCAGGAACGCGTCGCCGCCGGCCACCCCGCCGTTGATAGATGCCATCACCCCGCAGCACACGCCAAATGTCGCGCCGGACAAGCGCGCTCGAAGAATCAGGAAGACAAGACCGTAGGTGATGTTGGACGCGCCCTGAAGGAACCTACCGACCACCACGATGGGGAGCGAGGTGCTCAGGCACAGCACGGTGCCGATGCACATCACGACCACGATGCCGATCAGAACGCGCTTGCGTCCGATGTAGTCACTCCAGCGGATCAGCACGACGTTGGCGAGCGCCCCGGCCAGATAGAACGGCGTCGACATCGCTACGAACGCACCGGGACCCAGGGTGTCGTTGATGTCGCGGACGGCCGGCGCCAGCATGGTCGCGTTCAGGGAGAACGACATCAGCGAGAAGACCAGAGCCGCCACCAAGAGGACGATCTGCCTGCGAGAGAGGGAATCCGTCTCGGCGGAAGTGGATGGCTGGCTCACGATGGATGCATCGTAAGTGACGACGTCCCGGCGCGCCGCAGTTCAGCTGCGGTCTCCAGGCCCCAGCAGATTGCGCCAGAATTTCCGGAACCACTCGGGGAAAGCGGCGTCTTCGCCAGGGTGTTGCGGCCGCGGCGGTGTCGTCGGCTGGTCGGGCCGATCGGGCTCGGGCGGGTTGGGTTCGGTCACGGTGTAGCCCACCGTATCGGAACGGATCTACGCGGACAGCTCGTCGGTGGGCTGCGAGGCGATAGCCGCCAACCACTCGGCGCTGACGGTCAGATCGTCGAGTTGGCGGTCGATGCCCTCCACCCGATGGGACAGCTCGCGAAGCTGGCGCGCCAGTCCGGCCCGCTCTCTGACCAGCTTGGCCCGCAATCGCTCGACCATCACCAACAACGACTGAGCCTCCGAGCTCGTCGGCGTTTCGGCGGCCGCGGTCATCGGCGTCTCCTAGGGAGAAAGGAGATATCGCTATACCCCCAGCTCGTGCTCCCTGAACATCCAATTTCGGCGACGGTCACTCGGTGTGGCCGTTCTTCGCCCGGCGCGCGGCGACCAGATGTAAGAGCAGGCCGACCGCGAGCAGGATCGCGCCGAACAGCCACACCTTGGCGCTCTGCTGGGTGAGCAGGAGCACGCAGGACGCCACGCCCAGCACAGGCACCGGCGTCCACACCCCGAAATGCGAATGGTCGACGGTGTCGCGGCGCAACACCAGCACCGCGACGTTGGTCGAGATGAACACGAACAACAGGAGCAGCACAACGGTTTCGGCCAGGGTAGCCAGCTCCCCGATCGTGGTCAGTGCCATTGCCACGACAGTGGTGGCGACGATCGCTGCCCACGGTGTGCGCCGATTGGGCAGCACCGCACCCAGCGCACGAGGCAGCAGGCGATGCTCGGCCATGCCGAAGGTCAGCCGGCTCGCCATGATCATCGTGAGCAGTGCACCGTTGGCCACGGCGACGAGCGCGATCAGACTGAACACCTTGTCGGGGATGCCGACGCCCGAGGCGGCGACGACCGACAACAGCGGCCCCGACGACTTCGACAGCTCCGCCGACGGCAGTGCGATCGCGCTGGCCAGTCCGACCAGTGTGTACACCACGCCCGCCGTGACGAGCGCACCGAACAGCGCCCGCGGGTAGACCCGGCTCGGGTCACGAATCTCCTCGGCCACGTTCGCCGAGGTCTCGAACCCGACGAACGAGTAATACGCCACGATCGCTGCGCCCAGGATCGCCAGCGCCGGCGATGCGCCCGGCGGGAAGGCGGTGACCCGTGAGACGTCCCCGCCACCGCGACTCATCAGGACGGCCACCGCGACCACGACGATGATCAATCCGCTGAGCTCGACGACAGTCATCACGGTGTTGCTCTTGACCGACTCGCTGATACCGCGGGCGTTGAGGCAGGCCACCAGCAGCAGGAAGACGAGCGCCGCGGGCACCACGGGCACGTCGATGAACGTCTTGAGGTAGTCACCGGCGAACGCCAGCGCCAAGCCGGCCGCACTGGTCACGCCCGCGGCAAGCATGCTGAACCCGACGAGGAACGAGATGGCCGGGTGGTGGAAGGCACGCTCGGCGAAGACCGCCGCGCCGCCGGCTCGTGGGTACTTGGTCACCAGCTCGGCGTAGGAGCCTGCGGTGCACAACGCAAGCAGCATCGCGATCAGCAGCGGCGCCCACAGCACACCGCCGACCTTCTGGGAGAGCACACCCATCAACGCGTAGACGCCCGCGCCGAGCACGTCGCCGAGGATGAACAGGTAGAGCAGCGGCCCGGTGATCTTTCGGTTCAGCTTGGTTTCGGTGTCGTGTGCCAGCGCGTGGGACGTCGTCATGGCGTGGGGGATAGCCGCTCGGCGGCAGAAAAATACCGACGACTTATGCGAGGAGGCGGTCGGCTTCCCGCAGGCCGCTCAGGTAGGCGCCGTGAACCGTGCCGAACCACTCGGGATTGGTGGCTTCGCCGGCGAACATCAGCCGGTCGCCGACAGGCTCGCCGAGAGCATGCATATCGTCCGGGCTCGACCCGACGGCGATGAAACTGTAAGAGCCCTGGGCGTATCGATCGGTTCCCCACTTCGTCACGATGGAACCGGTGGGCTTGGGAGCGCCGATCGCGGCGATCAGTTCATTCACCGCATCAGAATCGGACATCGACTCCCGCGACCAGGCGGCCTGCCCGCCGCGCAACCCCACCAGCAGTGCCGAGCCGGCGAAGACGAGTCCGTTGACCAGATCGGTGACGGGCTGGTTGTCACCCACGAGGCCGATCATCGGTGTGGATTCCGGCCAGAACGGCGCGTCGAAAGCTACGACCACCTTGTTCAACAAGCCGAATCCGAGGCGCTCGATGGCGTCGCGCTTGGCGTCGGGCAGCGGCGGGTCGAAGGCGATGGTTCCGGCCTTGAGGACTCCGAGCGGAAGGGTGACGATGACCCGGTCCGCGGTGACGGTGCCCTGTGAGGTGTCGATGCGAACCTGATCGCCGCCGTGCGCAATGCGGGTGACCTCAGTGCCCCGACGGACGTCGAGACCCTTGGCGATGTACTGGGACAACTGGGTGTAGCCGCCGGGCAGGATGACGTCGGGACCCTTGAACTGTCCTTCGCTGCCGAGCCAGCGCAGTGACATCTGAGCCGGGTCGGCCGCGTACTCGCCCGCGATGCGGGACGTGACGTTCCATGCGACCAACGGATCGTCGAGGTTGGCGACACCGATCAGTCCGTCGGCCACCGACTCCGTCGCCGAGGCGTCGCCGCTGCGGTCGTCGAGTTCGCGGGCGATCCGGTGCCAGTCGTCGGCCGACGCCGCGGCGGCCTTCTTGTCGACGAGCCGATGATCCTCGAGCAGTACGAAGTCCTCGAAATCGGTCGGTACCGTCTTGGCCCCGACATCCTGAGCAAGCTTGGTGAGGGGGTTGCTCTCGGTGCCGTGTATCCACGACGCGCCGATATCGATCGGCACCCCGAGCGAAGTGTCGGTCCGTG
Organism: Mycobacterium sp.; assembly: GCA_021732005.1. GTDB lineage: Bacteria > Actinomycetota > Actinomycetes > Mycobacteriales > Mycobacteriaceae > Mycobacterium. The sequence continues at coordinate 8,896 of JAKFVT010000021.1, forward strand.
TGCGGCCGCCGATCCGGTCCCGCGCTTCCAGCACCGTCACACGCAGACCGGCGTCGGCCAACTTCCGCGCCGCAGCGAGTCCGGCGAATCCGGCGCCGACGACCACGACATGATCGCGGTCCTTCTCGTTCGCGCCGCCGCATCCCGGCAACAGTGGGGTTGCGGCGAGCGCGCCGAAGCCCATTAAGAACCCGCGGCGCCCGACCCCACGCATGGCGGTGACGCTAGACGCTCCACCCCGGCGGTCACGAGGGATTGGCCGATGTCGACCAGCGGATCGGCAGGTGGATGCCGCCGACCTTTGCTATGCACTAGACGTGCAACCCACCCCGTCGTCCGAACCTCCGACGCCCAAGCCCGTGCCGACTGCCGTGGCACTGTGCCGACGGCTGGTCGGCAATCCGATCTTCGAAACCGCGATCGTGCTCGTGATCGTGATCAACGCCGCGATGCTGGGTATGGAAACCTTCCCCACATTGGCGGACGGTTACGATCACGCCTTCGACGTTGGCTACAACGCCATCCTCGCGGTGTACGTCGCCGAACTGCTGATCAGGCTGACAGCGGCCGGGTGGAATGCCCGCGAGTTCACCAAGAACCGATGGAACGTTTTCGACTTCATCGTGATCGCTGCGTCCTTCATACCGGGCCTGCGGGCGACAGCGATGCTGCTGCGCCTCGTGCGGCTGGCGCGCATCGTGCGCATCATCCGGTTCCTGCCCGACCTACATGTGGTCATCGGGGCGATCGCACGAAGCATTCCCGGGGTGGCGTCACTCGCGGCGGCCACCGCGCTGCTCATCTATATCTACGGAATGCTCGGCTGGATCATTTTCGGGAACCACGATCCCGAGCACTACGGCAACATCGGCCGGGGGATGCTGACGATGTACGTGATGCTGACCCTGGAAAATCTGCCCGAGAACGTCGACATGGGCCTGCAGGTGTCGCCGTGGTCGGTGCTGTTCTTCCTCAGCTACACCGTCATCCTCAGCTTCCTGGTGTTCAACCTGTTCATCGGCATCGTCCTCAACTCGATGGAGGAAGCGCGGGCAGTCGACCGCCGGAAGCACGAGAGCGATGACCTGCTCGAGCGGTTGCGCATGGCGCGTCAGGCACTCGAGGATGCCGAGCGGGAACTGCAGCGGACGCACCGGGACGACCGAAAATAGGGCCCGTGAGCCCGCCGCCGCCTGTGAGTTGAGGCGTTTTCCGCACCGCGCAAGGGCACCGTGATTAACTGGCGGCTTCTCAAGATGTGGCAGTTGTGGCAAATAGAAGGGCACTCGTCCATGAACTCAGCGCGGTGCTTACGACGAGTCGTCGTTGTTGGAAGTCTGATCGCACTATTTCCGCTCGCTCCGTCGGCACCCGCCTCGGCAGATCCGATCATGGATGCGCTGGCTAACACGTCGTGTACCTACGCGCAGGTGACTGCCGCCTTGAATGCGGAGGCGCCGGCCCTGGGTAGACAGCTCAACGCTCGGCCCGATATGCAGTCGAATATTCAGCAGTTCCTCGCCATGTCGACCGACCAGCGCCAGCAGGCGCTGGCGCAGCAGCAAGCAGGGAACCCACAGTTGAATGCGCTCATCTTCGCGCAGATCGGCCCACAGATTACGCAGGTCGCGAACACCTGCATGAATTACTGACTCCGCGTTTGGCCGGTTTCCGGGCCGGCCGGAACCGTTGCGCCGGGGAGCCTAACCTCACACCGTAAACGTGGTTATGGCATTTGCGCATCGCCACGGCGGACCCGATCAGGACGGTCTCGATTCCTGAGAATTCGCTCACCACCTGTTTTGCTGCACCCCCGACAACGGAATTCGTAGAACTGGTGATAAAAGCACCAGCGACATGTCATTTCGGCAACGGTGTCGGCGAGTGGCGGCGTAGGGTCGTCTCAGAGTTACCGCCGGGTAGGCCGCCGGTCGCATGAACGTGTTCTAAAACCAAGATTTGTCGCGCGCGTAAAGCTAGAGTCGCACCTCATGCAGGCGACGTTGGCTAACTCTCATCCGACCAATGGCGCCTCTCCGGCGTTGCTCGATGGGTCGGATGTCACCGAGGCGCTCGCCGCAATCCGCAGGCCGGTCGCAGTCGTGGCGTCGCCGTACGGGCCCCGCACCGTGGTGCTCGACGGTGCCGGAGTGCTGACGCCGGAGCTCATGCGCCACGACGTCCTCGCGGTCTTGCCACCGATCTATCCCGAATGGCTCGGCGACCGTAGTTTCACCGCGACGCACGGTGTGCGGTTTCCGTATGTCGTCGGCGAGATGGCCCGCGGTATCGCGACACCCCAGATGACCGTCGAGGGTGTGCGCGCCGGGGTGATGGCGTTCTACGGAAGCGCCGGGCTGGACCTGGCCACCGTGGAGGCGGGCCTGCATGAAATTCAGGCCGCGCTGGGTCCGAACGCCAGCGGCTGGGGCGCGAACCTGATCCACAACGTCCAGAGCGACGGCGTCGAACTCGCCACGGTGGATCTGTTCCATCGGCTCGGTGTCCGCTACGTCTCCGCGTCTGCGTTCATGCGTCTCACGCCCGCCGTCGTCCTCTACGCGGCGAAGGGTCTGCACCGCGACGCACACGGACAGGTCGTGCGGTCCGGGCACATCTTCGCCAAGGTGTCCCGCGACGAGGTCGCCCGGCAGTTCCTCTCGCCCGCCCCGGAAGCGATGTTGAACGCACTGGTCGCCGAGGGCCGGCTCACCGCGGAAGAGGCCGCGCTGGCCGCGGGCATTCCGATCGCGGAAGACATCACCGCCGAGGCGGACTCGGGTGGCCACACCGACAACCGCGCGCTGACTGTGCTTCTCCCGCGGCTGATCAGCCTGCGCGACGAGATCGCGGCCACCTATCACTATCCGGTTCTGCCGCGCGTCGGTGCCGCGGGCGGATTGGGAACACCCGCCGCGGTCGCCGCCGCCTTCGCCGCCGGAGCCGCGTACGTGCTGACCGGTTCGGTCAACCAGTCCGCGGTGGAAAGCGGTCTCTCGCCGGACGCGCGAGCGCTGCTGGCGATGGCCGAATCGACCGATGTGGCGATGGCGCCGGCCGCGGACATGTTCGAGATGGGCGTGACGGTGCAGGTCCTCAAGCGCGGCACCATGTTCGCTCAGCGCGGCCACCGGCTGGCCGACTTCTATCGTCGCTACTCCTCTCTCGAGGAAGCCCCGGCCGAGGAGCTCGCGAATCTGGAAAAGACGGTCCTCGGCCGCAGCGTCGCCGACATCTGGGCGGACACCGAGGCGTTCTTCGCCAACAGCGACCCGCGGCAGGTCGAGCGCGCGGCGGCGGACCCGAAACATCGCATGGCGCTGGTGTTCCGGTGGTACCTCTTCACGGGTTCGCAGTGGGCACGCGACGGCAACACCGCCCGCCGCGGCGATTACCAGATCTGGTGTGGGCCCGCGATGGGGGCCTTCAACCAATGGGTTCGGGGGAGTTTCCTCGAGCCAGTGGAAGCGCGGACGGTTCGCCAGATCGCGCTCAACCTGCTCGAGGGAGCTGCAACCGTGACCCGTGCCGGCCAGTTACGTGCAGCGGGCGTCGCGATGCCCGCTGCCTCCTTCGATTTCCGTCCACGTCCTCTCGGATAAGGGTTACCTTGACTGACAACACGCACCAGCCCACTGCAACTCCTATCGCGGTGGTCGCCATGTCGGCGATCTACCCGGGTGAGTCTGGGCTCGAAGGCTTCTGGCGGACCATCACCACCGGCCGCGACGCCATCAGCGAGGTACCACCCTCGCACTGGCTGATCGAGGACTACTACGACGCCGACCCCAAGGCGCCGGACAAGACCTACTGCAAGCGGGGCGGTTTCATCGAGCCTGTGGACTTCGATCCGGTGAAGTTCGGCTTGCCGCCCAACGCATTACCGTCGACGGATACCGGGCAGATCCTCGCATTGATCGCGGCCAGGCAGCTGCTTGACGAAGTGCAGCGCGACGACAAGGAAGTCGACCTGGACCGCGTTGACGTCGTGATCGGGGTCGCCTCGACGACCGAGCTTGTGGTCCAGATGGGCTCGCGTATGCAGCGGCCGATCTGGCGTAAAGCGATGCTGGAAAATGGTTTGGCGGAGGACGAGGCGGACGAGATCTGCCAGGACATCGCGGATCACTATGTGCCATGGCAGGAAAGCACGTTCCCTGGTCTGCTCGGAAACGTCATCGCCGGTCGCGTCGCCAACCGCCTCAACCTCGGCGGCGCCAACTTCGTCACCGACGCTGCTTGCGGCAGTTCACTTGCGGCGCTGCAGTCTGCATTGCACCGGCTGTATCTGCACGAGTCTGATGTGGTGCTGACGGGCGGCGTCGACGCCCTGAACGACGTGATGATGTTCATGTGCTTCTCCAAGACGCCGGCATTCTCGGCGACCGGTGATTGTCGACCGTTCTCTGATGGCGCTGACGGCACGATCATCGGTGAGGGCGTCGGCATGGTAGCCCTCAAGCGACTCGCCGATGCCGAGCGTGACGGGGACCAGATCCACGCGGTCATTCGTGGCCTGGGCTCGTCGTCCGACGGGCGTGCATCCAGCGTCTACGCACCGCGCTCCGAAGGGCAGGCGAAGGCGCTGCGCCGTGCCTACGAGCGCGCCGGCTACGACCCCTCGACGGTCGAACTCATCGAGGCGCACGGCACCGCGACCAAAGCGGGCGATGTTGCCGAATTCGCCGGGTTGAAGTCCGTGTTCACCGACGGCTCGGCGCGGGTCGCACTGGGATCGGTGAAGTCTCAGATCGGCCACACCAAAGCGGCCGCGGGCGCTGCCGGACTGATCAAAGCAGTTCTTGCGCTGCAGCATTCGACACTGCCCGGCACGCTCAAGGTGGATCGACCGAACCCTGCGATGGGGTTGGAGGGCACACCCTTCTACGTCAATACGCAGACCCGGCCCTGGGTGCGTAAGGGTGATCAGCCCCGACGTGCGTCGGTCAGCTCGTTCGGCTTCGGCGGTAGCAACTTCCATGTGACGCTGGAGGAGTACCAAGGCGAGCACCGCGCCAAGCGGCTGCGGGCACTGCCCAGCGAGCTGGTGGTCCTCAGCGCACCGTCGGAGGCCGAGTTGCAGAAGCGGGCTTCCGATGTCGCCGCGGCGGCGCGCTCCGGCGAAAGCTTGTCCCGTATTGCGTTCGATGCCGCCGAGGCGTTCGACGCATCGCAGCACGCGCGCGCGGGACTGGTGGCGACGGACACCGAATCGCTTGCAGCCGTGGCGGACCGGTTGAGCACCGCGCTCGCAGGCGGCACCGTTTCTACGCTCAAAGACGCCAACATCGCCGTCGGCCTCGGGCCGGCTCGCGAAGGCAAAACGGCCTTCCTGTTCCCGGGGCAGGGCAGCCAGTACGTCGGGATGGGTGGTGATCTCGCACTCGCGTTCCCCGAAGCGCTCGCGATCTGGGACGGGCTCGAGGGCGATCTCGCCGACCTTCCCGGGGTCGTGTTCCCGGAGCCGGTGTTCGACGCCGCCGCGGCCGATGCGCAGAAGAAGGAACTCACCGCGATGGCCAACGCGCAACCCGCCATCGCCGCAACCAGTCTCGCGCAACTGGCGCTGCTCGACCTTCTCGGTGTGAGCGCCGACGCCGCCGCCGGCCACAGCTTCGGTGAGGTCACCGCACTGGCGGCCGCCGGCGTCCTGCCGATGGAGAGCCTCGTCGAGACGGCGCGCACCCGCGGCACCTTGATGAACGAGGCGGGCCAGGGCAAGGATGGCGCGATGCTGGCGGTGTCGGCGACCGCCGATGACGTGCGTGCGCTGGTGGCATCGCAACCGGATACCGGATCACTGGTCGTCGCCAACGACAATGCGCCGACTCAGGTGGTGCTGGCCGGTCATGAGACCGATATCGCATGGGCCGAGAATGCGGCGAAAGCCAAGGGCTGGACGGCGGTTCGCCTGCCGGTCGCCTCGGCGTTCCACTCACCGATCGTGGCCTCGAGCTGCGCACCGCTGACCGCGTACCTGAAGACTCTGAAGATCGGCCAGCCGAACTTCCCGGTGTACGCCAACGCCACCGCGCAGCAGTACGGCGAGGAGGTCGCCACCCAGCTCGGTGATCAAGTGCAGCAGCTGGTGCGCTTCCGCGAAATGATCGAGGCGATGGCGCGCGACGGGGTCACGCGATTCGTCGAGGTCGGCCCGGGCCGGGTGCTGACCGGACTGGTCGGCAAGATCCTCGGATCGACTCCGCATGCGGCGATCTCCCTGGACGACCAGAAGGCGGACGGTCTGCGCGGTTGGCATCGCGGGCTCGCGGCGTTGGCCGCCGACGGCGTGGCCCTGGATCTTGGCGCCCTCTTCGATCACTACGAGGAGCCAGTGCAGTACGTTCCGGCCCCCAAGCATTCGGTGAAGGTGGGCGGGGCCAACCTCGGCAAGCCGTATCCGCCTGCCGACGGCAAGGTGTCGATCATCCCGAAGCGGACTCGGGTGAGCGCCCCCAGCCCGGCGCCGACTGCCGTCACGGCGCCCGCGCCGGCGGTTGAGCCGCCCGCGCCGGCCGCGCAGCGCATGGAGTCGCCCGTGGTTGGGGTCCCGGCGCCGGCGGTGCAGGCACAAGCGCCCGTGATTCACCAGCAGGCCCCGGTGGTGCAGCAGGTGGAGGTACAGGCTGAGGTCATCGAAGCGCCGCTGTCGGGGGATGTGTGGAGCGTCATCGACAGCATCCAGAAGGAGACCGCCGAACAGCACCAGCGCTACATGGATGTCGTCACGCGCAGCCACCAGGCGTTCCTGGACATGTCCACCCAGATGATGGCCCACGTCGTGGGCGATCCGAGGACCACTGCGCAGACGCCGATGATGATGGCGAGCGTTGCGCCGACACAGGTTTTGGCCCCTGCGCCGGCTCCCGTCGCGGTTGCGCCTGCGCCGGCCGCGGTCGCGCCTGCGCCGGTCGCGGTTGTGGCCGCGCCGGTGATCGCACCGCCGGTCGCCCCCGTTTCCGCCGCCCCGGTTGCCCCGGTTGCGGCCCCGCCGGTGGTCGCGCCGGCTGTGGCTGCGGGTCCGGCTGCGGGTGATGTTGTGCTGTCGATTGTTTCGGAGAAGACGGGTTATCCGGTGGACATGCTCGGGTTGGGCATGGAGATGGAGGCTGAGCTCGGGATCGATTCGATCAAGCAGGTCGAGATTTTGGCTGCGTTGCAGGCGAAGTTCCCGGGTGCGCCGGAGATCCCGGCGTCGGAGTTGTCCAACCTGCGCACCCTGCAGGACGTTGTCGACACCGTCTCCGGATTCGCGGCGCCCACATCGGCAGCTGCGCCGGCCGTCGCCGTTGCGACCGTGCCCGCTGTGTCTGCGGGTGATGTTGTGCTGTCGATTGTTTCGGAGAAGACGGGTTATCCGGTGGACATGCTCGGGTTGGGCATGGAGATGGAGGCTGAGCTCGGGATCGATTCGATCAAGCAGGTCGAGATCCTTGCTGCGTTGCAGGCGAAGTTCCCGGGTGCGCCGGAGATCCCGGCGTCGGAGTTGTCCAACCTGCGCACTCTGCAGGATGTGGTCGACACGGTGGCGGGGTTTGCGGCGCCGGTGGCTGCTCCGGTTGCGGTGGCTGTGGTTGCGGGTCCGGCTGCGGGTGATGTTGTGCTGTCGATTGTTTCGGAGAAGACGGGTTATCCGGTGGACATGCTCGGGTTGGGCATGGAGATGGAGGCTGAGCTCGGGATCGATTCGATCAAGCAGGTCGAGATTTTGGCTGCGTTGCAGGCGAAGTTCCCGGGTGCGCCGGAGATCCCGGCCTCCGAGCTGGCCAACCTGCGCACCCTGCAGGACGTCGTCGACACCGTGTCCGGATTCGCCTCCGGCGACCGCATCGAACAGTCCACCGCGGCACCGCAGGCCGCTGCGTCGTCGTCGGCTCTGGTCGGTCTGTCCTGCACCGAGGCTGAGCTGCGCGCCGCGCCGCCCACGGGCCTCGCGATGGCCGGCCTGCGCGACGGCGTCGTCCTCATCACCCGTGAGGACCCTGCCTTCGCCGATGCCCTGCAAACCGCACTGACCGCTCGCGGCGTCAGCGCCAGTGCTGTCGACGAGGTACCCGCCGAGGCGGGCGCCGTCATCAGCTTGGCAGCGCTGTCTGCGGCTCGCACCCCCGAAGACTGTGTTGCGATGCACCTGCGCGCATTCCACGCCGCACGCAGCGTCGCCAGGAGCAGCGCTGCGACAAGGCTTTTCGTCGCCGTACAGTCGACGGGCGCGCGGTTCGTCGCTGCTGACGTACCGGTTGGAGTCGCGAGCCTGGTTAAGACCGCCGGCTGGGAATGGCCGAACGCATCCGTGCGTGCCATCGACATGGAAAGCCTGGACGCCGAGCGGCTGGCTGCCGAACTGCTCGAAGGCGGTAGCGGTATCGAGGTGGCGCTGCGCGCGGACGGCACCCGGCTGGTCGCCGTCGACGACATCGAATCGTCGGTCGGCGAGGGTGAGACGATCAGCGTCACCCCGGGCGGCGTTGTCCTGGTCACCGGTGGTGCGCGTGGTGTGACGGCAGAGTCGGCGCTGGCTCTGGCCAAACGCCACGGTCTGCGCCTCGCGCTTCTGGGGCGCACACCCCTGCGTGATGTGAGTGCCGACGAGCCTGCCGGCGCCACGGCCGCCGAGATCGCCACCGCGCTCGCGGCATCGGCACGGGCCCGCGGTGAACAGCTGAGCTTGCCGCAGGCACGCGCCCAGGCCGAAAGCCTGCTTGCTGAGCGGGAAGTCCGCGCCACCCTGTCCACCGCAGAGCGGCAGGGCACTCCGGCGCGCTACTTCGCGGGCAGCATCACCGACCGTGCCGCGCTGGACACCGTGCTGAACGAGGTCCGGGCGAATTTCGGACCGATCGTCGGTGTCGTCCACGGTGCCGGTGTGCTCGCCGACAAGCGCCTGGAAGACCTCGACGACGACGGATTCCTCAAGGTGTTCAGCACGAAAGTGATTGGCGCGGAAGCGCTTCTCGATGCGACGTCGTCCGACGAGCTGCGCTTCATCTCGTTGTTCTCCTCGATTGCGGCGCGAGCAGGCAATCCCGGACAGTCGGCATACGCATCGGCCAACGCGGCACTGGAGGCCATCGCAGCCCGCGAGTCGGCACGGCGCAACGGCGAATGTGTCGTCCGCGCATTCGGCTGGGGACCGTGGGACGGCGGAATGGTCGACGCGACACTGAAGAACCGATTCCTCGCCGGCGGTGTGGGTGTCATCCCCATCGACGAAGGAGCACAGTTCTTCGCCGACCACGCGCTGTGTCGGTCGTCGGCCACCGCGGTCGTGGTTGCCGCACCCGCGGAGCCCCGACTGCGGGCCGCGCACCTGGAGTGGGATGTGTCGGCCGAGGACCTGCCGGTGCTGACCGATCACCAGGTCCGGGGCCGGGTGGTGGTACCGGTGGTGATCGCGCTCGACGCGATTCTGCGCGCCGCTCGCGGCCTGGTCGCCGACACCTGCCCGGTGGTCCGTGATTTCCAGGTGCTCTCCGGGGTGACCTTCGCCGAAGGCGAAACGCAAACACTCAGAATCGATTTCGAACCCGTGGGTTCCGAGTACGCGGTGTCGGTCACTGACGCACAAGGCCGGGCCCGGTACCGCGCCACCGTCGACACCGCGACCATCGCGGCGCCGCAGCTGTCGGTTCCGCCGGTGTCGGGATCGGCCTGGCCGGTCAGCGTTGACGAGGCGTACGCCGGGCCCCTGTTCCACGGGCCGCAGTTCGCGGTGATCGAACGTCTCGACACGTTCGGTGCTCTCGGCGGGAGTGCGGACCTCAAGAGCCTGGACGCTCTCGGCTGGCCGCAGGACGGCTGGGCAATCGACGCCGCCGGCGTCGACGGCGGGCTGCAGTTGGGCATTGTGTGGGCCGCTGCTCAGGGCCGCCCGCTGGTGCTGCCGATCCGTATCGCGCGTGTTGTTCTGCACCGGGCGTTCGGCGACGGCACTATCGGACGCTGCCGGTTGGCCGCACACCCGGTCAACGACAAGCGAGTCGACTTCGACATCGCGTACGAAACCTCCGACGGTGCGCTCATCGCAACGCTCGAAGGTGTCGAGTTCTACGCCGCGGGCGGCGCCGCGGACACTTCGGCGTGAGCGGTTTCGAACCCGTCGCGATCGTCGGACGCAGTTGTGTGCTGCCCGGCGCAGCGACACCCGAGGAGCTGTTCGACGCATCGCTGAGCGGACGCTGTCTGCTGACCCCCACCCCGCGCGATCGGTGGCGGGGGGTGGACCCGGGAAAGCTGCGGGCCAGCGACAAACCGGGCCTACGCGTCGCATCAGCGACCGGAGGCTATGTCGACACCTCGTTCGACCTGAGCCAATTCGCCGCGCGGATACCTGATTTCGACCAGCTGGATCCGATCGTTCCGTGGCTCGCTCAGTGCGCTCAGCAGGCACTCGGCGGTCCGCTCGCGGCGCCACGCACCGGCCTGATCGTCGGCAATCTGTCGTACCCCAGCACCATGGGCACCGCGTTCGTCGAGGCCTTCTGGACGGGGAAGGGCAACGACGATCCGCGCAACCGGTTCTCGTCGGGGCTGCCCGTGCACCTGGTCGCCGGCGCGATGGAGATGAACGGCCCGGTCTTCGCGCTCGACGCGGCCTGCGCATCGTCGCTCTACGCCATCAAGCTCGCATGCGACGCACTGCACGACGGCGATGCCGACGTGATGCTCGCCGGTGGTGTCAACGGATCGGACGACCTGTTCCTGCACCTGGGTTTCACGTCGCTACAGGCACTCAGCCCGACCGGGCAGTCTCGCCCGTTCCACGCGGAAGCCGACGGACTCGTGCCGTCTCAAGGCGCCGCCCTGGTGGCGCTGAAGCGGCTCTCCGACGCGGAGCGCGCCGGGGACAACATCCTCGGGGTGATCCTGGGCGTCGGGCTCTCGAACGACGGACGCCAGAGCGGCTTCCTGGCGCCGGCAGTGGGCGGTCAGACCCGTGCCATGATGTCCGCGCTGGAGCAGGCGGGGCTGACGCCGGCCGACATCGACTATGTGGACTGTCACGCCACCGGCACCCCGCTGGGCGACGCCACCGAGTTGCAGAGCATCGCGGCCGCTTATGGTGACGTTCCACTGAAACTGGGTGCGCTGAAGGGAAACCTGGGCCACACCATCACGGTGTCCGGCGCGGCAAGTCTGGTCAATGTGCTCTCCGCCATGCAGGCGTCGACCATTCCGCCAACTGTGTGTGAAAAGCCGACCGACAAGCTCGGCGACACGCCCTTCACTTTGGTGACCACCCCCACGGCGTGGGACAGTCCGGTCAAGCGTGCGGCGGTCAGCAATTTCGGGTTCGGCGGCAACAACGCCCACCTGATCGTCGAAAACTACCGGGGCCCAAAACCTTCGGTGACCCGGCAGCAGCCGCCGACCGACGAGATCGTGATCTGCGGAATCGGTGTGGTCACCGGCGACGCAGGCGACGCCGAGGCATTCCGTCGCCGGGTGTTCGGTCCGGAGGCGCAACCCACTCCGCTCGACAGCGTGGCACTCGAGCTTGCCGGGCTCGGTTTCCCGCCCAATGAACTCGCGGGCAGCCTCAGTCAGCAGACCGTGATGCTGGCGGCGGCCGGGCAGGCGCTCAACGGTGTCGTCACCGAGCCGGAGCGAACCGGGGTGTTCGTCGGTATGGGCTGTGATGCCACCATCGCGCGGCAACGGTTGCGGGTGCTCAACACCGACAACGAACGGTGGCTGGAGGCCAACGCACAGGCTGCCCCCAAACTGACCGCCGACGGCGTGGTGGGAACCATGCCGAACATTCCCGCCAACCGCATCCACGCGCAGCGCGACTTCCGCGGATTCGGATTCACCGTCTCCACCGAGGAACTGTCCGCGATCACCGCGCTGCAGATCGGCATTCGCGCGCTGCGTCATCGCGAGCTCGACACCGTCGTCGCTGGTGCGGTCGACATGTGTTGTGAGCCTGCGCATTCGCGGGCAGCCGATGCTCTCGACTCCGACACCAGTGTGGGACACGGCGACGCCGCGGTGGCCTTCGTGCTCAAGCGGCGTGCGGACGCCGAAGCGGCCGGCGACGAGATCATCGCCGTCGTCGACACCGACGACGAACCGATCGAAACGGACCCGAACTTCGCGGTCGGCCGGATCGGCCGCACCCACGCAGCCAGCGCTGCCGTGGAGATCGCGGCCCGTGCCGAGGCGGTCCGGGCCCGGGTTCGGGTGGACCAGGCCGGGGCTCAACCGGCGCCGGGGGGAACCTCGGCGGCGGTGTGGGTGGAGGCGCTGGGCGGGCACGCCGACGGCATCACCGTGTCCGCCGCGGACGGTGCGCCCAAGCCGTTGGCTGTTGGCGTCGTTCCGTTTTCGCAACGCTATGCCGGCGACAGCCGGGCCGACCTGCTGGGGCGGATGCAGCGTGGCGAACCGGGTGGAGCCGGGCCGGTGCGGTGTTCGCTGGTGGGTGACAGCGAGGCCACGGTGGACAAGCTGCGACAGCAGGCTGTTCAGCGGCTGGAACGTGGCGAGGCACCGGTGATCCCCGGCATCGCCTATGCCGAGGAACCGATGGCCGGCGAACTGGCGTTCACGTTCACCGGGGCGGCTGCGGCGTACCCGGGGGCCGGGCGAGATCTGTTGTTCGCGTGGCCCGAGATCGGTGATGCACTCACCGAACGACTTTCCGGCGTCGGTGATCTGGCGCGCGCGCTGCACGGCGCCGGGATCACCACGCTGGATCCGCGCACTCAGCTGACCGGCTGCGCTCTGGTCTGCCAGTCGCAGGCCGAGTTCTCCCGGACCGTACTGGGCCTCAAACCGACTGCGGCGATCGGACTTTCGTCGGGCGAGACCAATTCGCTGTTGGCCTTCGGGGTCTGGCGCGATCTGGAGCCGATGCTCGGCGAGATCGAGGCGTCGGGCATGTACGGCGACGAGCTGACCGGTGACTGCCGCGTCGCGGCCGCCGACTGGGGGCTCGGAGATCAGCCGGCCCCGTGGGAATGCTGGCGGATCACCGCGCCCCGGGGCGAGGTCGACGCTGCCCTGGCCGCCGAACCGCACGCCTACATGACCATCGTGCAGGCACCCGACGATTGCGTCATCGGTGGGGATCCCGCGGCATGCCGTCGGGTGATCGACGCGGTCGCCGGCGCCACCGCGATCCCGCTGGGGCTGGACATGGTCATCCACTGCGAGGCCATGGCGCCGTTCGCCGATACCTGGCGCAACATTCACACCCGTGAGACGTACGAGGTCCCCGACATCCGGTTCTACACCAACGCGGTCAACCGGGCCTACGTGCCGACCCGTGAGGCGGCCGCCGAGGCCATCACCCGCCAGGCCCTCGAGCCGATCGACTTCCCCGCAACGATTCTGCAAGCCTGGGAGGACGGCGTCCGGATCTTCGTCGAGCACGGTCCGCGCAGCATCCTGACCGGTGCGGTGGGCAAGATCCTCGGCGACCGGCCGCACTTGGCTGTCGCGCTGGACCCGCAGGAACGGCGCGGATTGCGTGCCCTTGCCGAGAGCGTGTCCAAGCTGTGGGTGCACGGACTGCCCGTCGACATCGAGGCGTTCGAGGCGCGTATCCGGCAACTGCGCGAACAGCGGGGGCCGGCGTCGTCGGAGAGCACCCGCAAGCTGACGTTCCCCGCGCACTGGCCGGACATCGTCTCGGTTCCCGACTCGCCCGCCACTGTTCCGCCTCCCGCCCCACCCATGACTGTCTCGACGCCGGCGGCGTCCAGAAACGGAAGTACACCCATGTCTGATGTGCGAAGTGTTCAAGTCATGCCACCCGCGCCTGCGCAACTTGCGCCGCTGGTGGTAGCGCAGGACCTCGTAGTGCACACCGTCACGGAGACAAGCACTGTGGTGGCCCGTCCGGTCGCGCCTGCCGCGCCGGCGGCTGCCACGCGCAGCGATCAGACGACGACGGCGCTGAACCTGGTCGCCTCGGTCAGCGACGCGCACACCACGTTCTTGGAGCGGCAGGCAGAAGCCCACTCGTCGTTCCTGAAGTCGCGCGGTGATCTTCTCGCCCTCGTGTCGGGACGGCGGGGATCGATTACCACCGTCGCGACGAGCGCGCCCGCGGTCTTCACACCCACGCCGACACCAACGCCCGCTTCCGCGCCTGCGGCGAGCGCCCCGGCGATGCCCGCCCCGAGTGC
>JAKFVT010000014.1 GCA_021732005.1 Mycobacterium sp.
GTCCCACCCTGTCCCGGGCCGACCGGCGAACGCGCCGACTGGAAGTGGTACCAACCCTTTCAACCGAAGGCACCACCGACGGACAATTAGCGGCCGCGCAGCGACGGCAGCACGTGCTCGACGATGTCAACGGACAGCCGCGGAACCATGGCCGGGGCCACCGCGGCGAGCTCATCACTGGGCTCGACCGCGACCGCGACGCAGCCCATCCCGGCGGCGAGCGCACCGCGGACTCCCGGTACCGAGTCTTCGAAGACGACGATTTGTTCTGGTGCACAACCGATGTGGGCGGCACCGGAGAGGAAACCCTCCGGCTCCGGCTTGCCGCGGGTGACATCCTCCTCGGCGACGACCACCCGGATCAGTTCACCGACCGGGCTGGTTGACAACACCGCCTCGACGTCGTCGCGCTGCGCTCCGGTGACGATGGCCATCGGCACCTCGTGTTCGGCCAGCAGTTGCACCAGCCGCACAGTGTCGGGCCGGATCGGGTTGTCACCGGCGACGAGGTCGCGGTAACGGTGCTTGCGCAGTTCGAGCAGCGCGTCGACGTCATGGCCGTCGGAGCCGGTGAGCTCCAGGGCTTTCTCGACGATCTCGCGGTCGCTGTGGCCCAGCAGGTGCCGGTCATAGTCCTGCTGCGTCATCGCCCAGTTCAGGTGCTCACCGAAAAGCTCGCTGAAGATGCGGAACAGGATCGGCTCGTCATCGGACAATGTGCCGTTGAAGTCGAATATCACCGCGGGCTGCGGGGCGGCCGCCCAGCCGGTGATTACCTCGCGGGCCAGACGGGCATCCGGATAGATCGTCACGGCCGAGTCAAGCACTGGCACAGCCGCAAGTCAATAGTCTAGTCTTTTACGCGCGACACACTTTCTGCGCAAGGATGCCCTCATGCCGTTCATTTCCGATCCGGAATTGGATGCGCTGCTGGATCAGCTGCCGGCGTTGGCCGGACAACCGCGCCAGATCGAAGAACTCCACGGCGGCCTCACCAACCGCAACATCAAGATCACCACGCCGGCAGCGACTTACGTTGCACGCTGCAGCGTCACTTCCACCGACCTGCTCGGCATCGACCGGGACAACGAGTACTACAACAGCGCCGCGGCCGAGAAGGCCGGCGTCGGGGCGCCCGTGATCGACTATCGCCCCGACCTCGGCATCCTGCTGGTCGGCTTTCTCGAGGGCGTCACGCTGACCAACGCGGACTTTCAGCGCCCCGACGTCTTGGCCAGGGTCGCCGAGGGATGCCGCACTCTGCACGCCGGTCCGCGCTTCCGCGACCGCTTCGACATGTTCGAACTGCAGCCCGGCTATTTGAAAGTCGTCCTGGAGCGCGGGTTCCGGATACCGACCGACTACCTGTACTTCACCCGCGAGTTCCAGGCGATGAAGCGCATCCTCGGCATCGGCGAACACGCGACCGTTCCGTGCAACAACGATCTGCTCGCCGGGAACTTCGTCGACAACGGCAGCAAGGTGTGGCTGATCGACTACGAGTACTCCGGCAACAACGATCCCTGCTTCGAACTCGGCAACATCTGGGCTGAGTGCGGATTGTCCACCGACCAGCTCGACGAACTGGTCAGCGCGTACTACGGCCGTCGGCTACGCCACAAGACAGCGCGATCCCGCCTGCAGGGAATCGTCGGCAAGTACGGCTGGACATTGTGGGGGTGCATCCAAAATGCCACCAGCACATTGGATTTCGACTTCTGGGAATGGGCGATGGAACGCTACGAGTCGGCGGTTGCCGAGTTCCGCGGACCCGATTTCCCGCGCCTGCTCGCCGATGCCCAGGCACCCGACTGACGACCGATAGGAACACATGTCGACCCCATCATTGCCCGACCGTGCCCACATCGTCATCGTCGGCGGCGGCGTCATCGGCACCAGCGTCGCCTACCACCTGACCAAACTGGGTCACACCGACGTGGTGCTGCTCGAACAGGGCCAGCTGTCGTGCGGAACCACCTGGCACGCAGCCGGTTTGGTCGGACAGTTGCGCGCATCGGAGAGTGGCACCAGGCTGGTCCAATACTCCACCCAGCTGTACGCCGAGCTGGAGGCGGAGACCGGGCTGAGCGCCGGCTACAAGCAATGCGGCGGAGTGACGGTGGCGCGCAGCGAAGACCGGATGGTCCAGCTGCGCCGCACCGCGGCCAATGCGGCCGCCTATCAGCTGGACTGCGAACTCCTCAGTCCGGAGGAGGCTTTCGAACGCTACCCGGTGATGCGGGTCGACGACCTGGTGGGCGCGATCTGGCTGCCCGCCGACGGCAAGGCCAATCCGACCGACCTGACGATGGCTTTGGCCAAGGGTGCGCGTCAGCGCGGCGCCAAGGTGTTCGAGCACGTTCGCGTGCTCGACGTGCTCACCGCCGACGGCCGCGTGACCGGAGTGCGCACCGACGCCGGCGACATCGAAGCCGAAATCGTGGTCAACTGCGCCGGCCAGTGGGCCAAGGCCATTGGCGCACTCGCCGGGGTAAACGTCCCGCTGTATTCCGCCGAACACTTCTACGTGGTCACCGAAACCATTGCCGGGGTCCATCCCGATCTGCCGATCCTGCGTGATCCCGACGGCTACACCTATTTCAAGGAGGAGGTCGGCGGGCTGGTCATCGGTGGGTTCGAGCCGGAAGCCAAGCCGTGGGTGGCCCCCGACAAGATCCCCTACCCCTTCGAGTTCCAGCTGCTCGACGAGGATTGGGAGCACTTCGAGATCCTGATGGACAACGCGCTGTTGCGGATTCCCGCACTCGAGCACACCGGCCTGAAGAAGCTCTACAACGGCCCGGAGAGTTTCACCCCGGACAATCAGTTCATCCTCGGCGAGGCACCCGAATGCGCCAATTTCTTCGTCGGCGCGGGGTTCAACTCGGTGGGCATCGCCTCGGCCGGCGGTGCCGGCCGCGCACTGGCGGAATGGATCGTCAACGGCTCGCCCACCACCGACCTCACCGGCGTCGACATCCGCCGCTTCGCACCGTTCAACGGCAACGTGGCCTGGTTGCATGACCGAGTCGCTGAGATCCTCGGCGTGCACTACGAAATCCCATGGCCCAACCGTGAACTCGCGACGGCGCGGCCGTTCCGCCGTTCCCCGGTGCATCATCTGCTCGCGGCGGCAGGGGCCAACTTCGGCAGCCGGATGGGCTGGGAGCGGGCGAACTTCTTCGCACCCCCGGGCCGCGAACCGGTCATCGAATACTCCTGGGGTAAGCAGAACTGGCTGCCGTGGTCGGCGGCCGAACAGGTCAGCACCCGCACCGGCGTCACCGTCTTCGATCAGACCTCGTTCTCCAAATATGTGCTCGCCGGGCCGGGAGCAGAGGCGGGCCTGCAGTGGCTGTGCACCGCCGATGTGGCTGTGCCGGTGGGCAAGTCGGTGTACACCGGGATGCTCAACGAACGCGGCACCTACGAGTCCGACGTCACCGTCACCCGCACCGGCCCGCAGGAGTTCCTGATCGTCAGCAGCGCGGCGACCACAGAGCGGGACAAGGACCACATCCGCAAGAACCTGCCTGCCGGGGCGCACGCCGAACTCGTCGACGTCACGTCGTCGATGGCGGTGTTCGGCGTGATGGGCCCGAGGTCACGCGAGCTGCTCAGCGAGCTCACCGACGCCGACCTGTCCGACGCCGCGTTCCCGTTCGCCACCAGCCAGGTCATCTCGCTGGGCTACGCCACCGTGCGCGCCACCCGGATCACCTATGTCGGCGAATTGGGATGGGAGCTGTACGTTCCCACCGAGTTCGCGGTCGGCGTCTACGACGATCTGCTGGCGGCCGGGGAGAAGTTCGGCATAGCCCGCGGCGGCTACTACGCGATCGAGTCCCTGCGCTTGGAGAAGGGCTATCGGGCGTTCGGCCGGGAACTGACGCCCAACGACAGTCCGGTGGAGGCTGGGCTGCTGTTCGCCTGCAAGCTGGCCTCCGATGTCGACTTCCTCGGCCGGGCGGCCGTGGAGAAGGCCAAGGCCGAAGGTCCCCGACGGCGGGTGGTCAGCTTCTCCGTTGACTCGCCCGACCCGATGCTCTGGGGCGGCGAACTGATCCTGCGCGACGGCACGGTCGCCGGACAGGTCAGCTCGGCGGCATGGGGTGCCACGACCGGTGCGTGCGTGGGGCTGGGTTACGTTCGCTCGACCGACGACAGCGTCGTCACACCCGACTGGGTGCGAGCGGGTTCGTACTCGGTCAACGTCGGCGGTACCGTTTATCCGATCTCGGTGTCGCTCAAGGCCATCTACGACCCGGCTAACGAGCGGGTGCGCTGAACGTCTCGATCGGTCGTAGCGGGCTCAACATGACGAGCGGGATCCGTCGGCTCGTGGACTGCTGATAGGCGATATACGGCGGATACAGGTGGCACATGTACTCCCACACCTGATGCCGTTCGTCGCCTTGCGGCTCGCGCCAAGTGGCCTCGAAGGCCTGGGTGGCGATCTGAACCCCGAGCATCTCCTGGGAGAGCACGTTCAGATACCACGCCGGATGGCTGTCGGCGCCACCCTTGGACGCGACGACCACGATCTCGCCGCCGGCGTTCCCGTAGATCAACGGCTTGATGTACGACTGGCCCGACCTGCGCCCGGTGTAGCGGATCAGGCAGTGGGTGGTGAAAGACCGGCCCCCGACGTCGCTCAGGTCGAGGACGTGCCCCTCTGCGCCACCGCTTTCCAGGTACGTCGCAAGGTGTTGCGCGGTCCAGTCAGCACGGTCAGCGCGTAGTGCTTCGGCGTCAGCGTCAGCCATCAGACCTCTTCCGGTCGGTAATCGCTCAAGGCATTCCGACGCTAGCATTCGTCGGAGTACCCGCGAGGATGGAGTGATAGATGCCGGTGAACGTCGAACACATCGAGGCCGACCTCGCGGTCATCGGTTTCGGCAAGGGCGGTAAGACGCTGGCCGCCACATTGGGCCGTCAGGGCCGGCGTGTGGTGATGATCGAGCAGTCTGCGCTGATGTACGGCGGCACATGCATCAACATCGGCTGCGTCCCGACAAAGTCGATGGTGTACCGGTCAGAGCACCTGGCGCCCGGCGATGTCTACCCGCAGGCCTACCACCGCGCCATCGACGCGACGGCCGAGCTCACCACCGACCTGCGTGCGGTGAACTTCGCGATGCTCGACAACCTCGACACCGTCACGGTTCTCACCGGGCACGCGCGCTTCACCGATCCGCACACCCTGCGCGTCGAAACCGTCGACGGCGCGACGATCACCGTCGTTGCCCAGTCGATCGTCATCGGTACCGGCTCACGGCCGGTACTGCCCGACATTCCCGGGTTGGCGACCACGCCCCAGGTTCAGACCAGCACCGAGATGCTCAGCCTGCCGGAACTGCCGGCGCGGCTGGCAGTGCTCGGCGGCGGCTACGTCGGCCTGGAGTTCGCCGCAATGTACGCCCGTTACGGATCCGCGGTGACCGTGCTGGAACGCGGCTCGCAGATCCTGCGCCGCGAGGACGCCGATGTGTCGGGATGCCTGCAGGACATTCTGCGCAACAGCGGTATTCACATCGTCACCTCCGCTGAAGTCACCTCCGTCAACGAGGCCGATCACGCGGCGGCGGTGACCTATCGGGCCGGCGGCGTGGAGGACACCGTCGAGGCCGACGCCGTCCTGGTGGCACTCGGCCGGGAGCCGGTCACCGACAACCTCGGACTGGCCGAGGCGAATGTCGAAACCACCAGCGCCGGAGCGGTTCTCGTCGATGAATTCCTACGCACCAGCCAGCCGCACATCTTCGCTGTCGGTGACGTCAACGGCGGTCCGCAGTTCACCTACATTTCGCTCGACGATTACCGCGTGGTGCTCTCCCAGCTCGCCGGCGACGGATCCCGGAGCACCGCGACCCGCACCGCTGTCCCCTACGTCCTGTTCACCACACCACCGCTGGCGCGGGTGGGCATCACCGAGAGCGCGGCGTTGTCGGCCGGAATGGATGTTCTGGTCGCCACGCTGCCCGTCGCCGCGATGGCGACAGTCCCGCGGGCCCGCATCGTCCAGGAGACGGCCGGACTGATGAAGGTGGTCGTGGACGCCGCCACCGACAAGGTATTGGGCGCAGCACTTCTCAGCTACGACTCGCACGAGGTCATCAACACTGTGGCGCTCGCCATGCGCCACGGCATCACCGCCGGCGAGCTCCGCGACGCGATCTACACGCACCCGTCGATGACCGAAGCCTTCAATCAGCTGCTCGGCGCATTGGCGGCGCCGAGCAGCTGATCGGGCCTAGTGCGCGAAGTGCTCCTGAGTGAAGTGGCCGTCGGGCTGGATCGCGTCGAGATGGCCAAGCACGGCGTTGAGGTCCGCCCACAGCGAGCGGGCCAGGTCGGCGGAAAACCCTTCTCGCACAACCACCCGCAGCACCGAGATGTTCTCCGCGCCGTCGGGCATCGTGTACGCCGGCACCTGCCAGCCGTAGGAGCGCAGCGCGGCCGACACGTCGAACTCGGTGTAGCCGAAGTCGCCCTTGAGCCGGAACGCCACCACCGGTATCGCCGAACCGTCGGAGATCACCTCGAAGTGCTGGCACGCCTCCAATTGGTCGGAGAACCAGCGGGCCGTTGCCGACAGGCACTGCATCACGTGGGTGTAACCGGCCCGGCCCAGCCGCAGGAAGTTGTAGTACTGGCCGACCACCTGATTGCCCGGCCGGGAGAAGTTCAGGGTGAACGTCGGCATGTCCCCGCCGAGATAGTTCACCCGGAACACCAGCTCCTCCGGTAGGCAATCGGCGTTGCGCCACACCACGAATCCGATACCCGGATAGGTCAGCCCGTACTTGTGGCCGCTGACGTTGATCGACGCCACCCGCGGCAGCCGGAAATCCCACTTGAGGTCGGTGTGCAGGAACGGCACCACGAAGCCGCCGCTGGCCGCGTCGACATGTACCGGGATGTCGAGTCCCTTGTCCGCCTGCAACTTGTCCAGTGCCGCGCAGATCTCGGCGATCGGTTCCAGTTCACCGGTGTAGGTGGTGCCCAGGATGCCCACCACGCCGATGGTGTCCTCGTCGACGGCCTCCAACACCTGCTCTGGGGTGATGACGTAGCGGTCCTCGGCCATCGGGAGGTAGCGCGGCTCGACTTCGAAGTAGCGGCAGAACTTTTCCCACACCACCTGCACGTTGGCGCCCATCACCAGGTTGGGGGTGCGGGTCTTCCACTTGTCCCCGACGCGGGCCTTCCAGCGCCACTTCAGCGCCAGCCCGCCGAGCATCACGGCCTCCGACGACCCGATCGTGGACACGCCGACCGCCGTGGATGCATCGTCGTCGCGCAGGTTCTCGGCATGGAACAGGTCGGCAACCATTGCTACACAACGAGATTCGATGGCAGCGGTGGCCGGGTACTCGTCCTTGTCGATCATGTTCTTGTCGAATGTCTCCGACATCAGCTTCTCGGCCTCGGGGTCCATCCAGGTGGTGACGAACGTTGCGAGGTTGAGCCGTGAGCTGCCGTCGAGCATCAGCTCGTCGTGGATGAACCGGTATGCCGCAGTCGGTTCCATCGCCTCATCGGGCAGCCGCAGTGACGGGATGGGGTCGGTCGACAGGCGTCCGGTGTAGGCCGGTGCGATCGATGGGGAACGGTATTTGACGTGGGGCACGGGTGTGTCCTTTCTACAGTTCTGCGATGGCTTGACGGATGTGGGCGAGGATGCGCGAGGCCGATGTGGGCACCGGGGTCGGGCCGGGATCCGCGGCCGAGGCGTTGGCAGCGCGCGCATGGACGAATGCGGCCGCCGCAGCCGCCTCGGCCGGCGGCAGACCCGAGGCCAGCAGCGCACCGATCATCCCCGACAGCACGTCACCGGATCCGGCGGTAGCCGCCCAGGAACCACCCGCCGGGTTGAGGTAGACGGTGCCACCGGAAGGCTCGGCGATGACGGTGACGTTGCCCTTGAGCAGCACAGTCGCGCCAAAGGCCTCGGCCAGCCGGCGGGTGGCGGCCACCCGGTCCTGTCCCGGCGGGCTTGGGTCCGATGTCGCCGGCCATCCGGCTCCGCGTGCCAATCGAGCGAACTCACCCGCGTGCGGGGTGAGCACCGTTGGCGCAGATCGGCTCGCCACCAGGTCCGGCTGTGCGGACAGGATGGTCAGGGCATCGGCGTCGACCACCACCGGGAGATCAGAACTGAGTGCGAAATGTAGAGCGGCGAAGCCCTTTTCATCAGTACCGAGGCCCGGGCCGACCACCCAGGACTGCACCCGCCCGGCGGCGTGCGGGTTGGGCGCGGCCACCACCTCCGGCCAATGCGACACGACCTCGGCCGCAGCGGACCCGGCGTAGCGCTTCATACCCGATGTCGTCGCCACCGCGGCCCCGGTGCACAGGATCGCCGCGCCGGGATACGTCGACGATCCGGCCAAGATGCCGGTGACACCCTGGCTGTACTTGTCGTCGCGCACCCCGGGCAGCGGCCAACGGGCCTTGACATCAGCGGCTTCCATGCCCAGCACGTCGGTGGGCGGAAGGTCCAGACCGATGTCGATCAGTTCGACGCGGCCGCAGTCAGCCAGGGCGTGAACGGGTTTGAGACCGCCGAAGGTGACGGTGAGTGTGGCACGCACGGCGGGTCCGGTGATCGCGCCGGTCTGCACGTCGACGCCGCTGGGGATGTCGACGGCCACCACCGGAATCCCGGCGTCCTCGGCAGCGGCGAACACCTCGGCGGCCGCCGGGCGCAGGGGGCCGCTGCCGGAGATGCCGACCACCCCGTCGATCACGAGATCAGTCGACGGCGGCACGGCCGGCACCACTCGGCCACCGGCAGATCGAAACGCGGCCAGCGCCTTGGCATGAGTGCGGTCGGGGTTGAGCAACACCGCGGTCGCGGCCGCCCCGCGGCGACGCAGGATGGTGACCGCCCACAGCGCATCACCGCCGTTGTCGCCCGAGCCGACCACCGCGCAGAGCTGGCGACCCGCCACCCCGCCGGTTTGCGTTCGCAGCTCGCGGGCGATCGCGGTGGCCAATCCATAGGCGGCGCGACGCATCAGCACGCCATCGGGCAGGCCTGCCAGCAGGGGTGCCTCGGCGGCGCGAATCGCGTCGGCGGTGTAGTAGTGCCGCATCGGCACCAAGGTTACGTGCCCGCGGCGCTCACGGAGACTATTCGACCGTGACGGACTTGGCCAGGTTGCGCGGCTTGTCCACGTCGAAGCCGCGGGCCCGGGCCACCGCGGCGGCGAACACCTGCAGCGGCACCGTGGACAGCAGCGGCTGGAAAAGCGTTGACACCGCCGGTATTTCGAAGATGTGGTCGGCGTAGGGACGCACCGTGTCGTCGCCCTCCTCGGCGATGACGATGGTGACCGCACCGCGGGCCTGGATCTCGCGGATGTTGCTCAGCAGCTTGGAGTGCAGCGTGGCAGCGTTCTTCGGTGACGGCATCACCACGATCACGGGCAGGCCGTCTTCGATGAGCGCGATGGGGCCGTGCTTGAGCTCACCGGCGGCGAAGCCCTCGGCGTGCATGTAGGCCAGTTCCTTCAGCTTGAGCGCACCCTCGAGCGCCACCGGGTAGCCGACATGGCGGCCCAGAAACAGCACCGTCGGCGACGACGCGAACTGCTGGCCCAGCTTCGTGATCGGCTCCATGTGCTCGAGCACCCGGGCGACCTGCTCGGGCATCGACTCCAGTTCGTGGTACTCGCGCTCGACCTCGTCGGGGTACTTGGTGCCGCGAGCCTGGGCCAACGCTAGGCCAACCACGTAGTTCGCGGCGATCTGGGCGAGGAACGTCTTGGTGGCCGCCACCCCGATCTCGGGTCCGGCGCGGGTGTAAAGCACCGCGTCGGCCTCACGCGGGATCTGGCTGCCGTTGGTGTTGCAGATCGCCAACACCTTGGCCTTCTGGCTCTTGGCGTGCCGGACGGCTTCCAGAGTGTCGGCAGTCTCACCGGACTGCGAGATCGCGATCACCAGGGTGCCGCGATCCAACACCGGGTCGCGATAGCGAAACTCGCTGGCCAGTTCAACTTCCACCGGCAAACGGGTCCAGTGCTCGATCGCGTATTTGGCCAGCAGCCCGGAATGGAAAGCGGTGCCGCAGGCGACGATGAAGACCTTGTCGACCTCGCGGAGTTCCTGATCGCTCAGCCGTTGTTCGTCGAGCACGATGCGGCCGTCCACGAAATGCCCGAGCAGGGTGTCGGCGACCGCCGCCGGCTGCTCGGCGATCTCCTTGAGCATGAAGTAGTCATAGCCGCCCTTTTCCGCGGCGGACAGGTCCCAGTCGATGTGGAAAACACGAGCATTCGCGGTGTCGTCGGCGCCGTCGAAATCGGTGATCGAGTAACCGTCCGCGGTGATCACCACCGCCTGGTCCTGACCCAACTCGACGGCGTCCCTGGTGAACTCGATGAACGCCGCGACGTCAGAGCCGACGAACATCTCGCCGTCACCGATGCCGACCACCAGTGGGGTCGACCGGCGGGCGGCGATGATCGTGCCGGGATCGTCGGCGTGGGCGAAGACCAGCGTGAAGTGCCCTTCCAGCCGGCGCAGCACCGACAGCACCGATGCCTCGAAATCGCCTGCCGTGGGACCCTGGCGGTAGGCCTGGGCGACCAGATGTACGGCCACCTCGCTGTCGGTGTCACTGGCGAACTCGACGCCCTCGACTTCCAATTCGTGGCGCAGCGTGGCGAAGTTCTCGATGATCCCGTTGTGGACGACGGCGAACTTGCCCGCCGCGTCGCGGTGCGGGTGAGCGTTGCGGTCGGTGGGGCGGCCGTGGGTGGCCCACCGGGTGTGGCCCATTCCCGCGGTGCCGGCGAGCGCGTCGGCGTCGGTTTCGGCCAGCGCCTCCTCGAGGTTCGCCAGCCGGCCGGCACGGCGACGCACCGTCAGCCCGCCGTCGCCATCGAGCAGGGCGACCCCGGACGAGTCGTAACCCCGGTACTCCATCCGCCGCAGTGCGTCGACCACGACACCGCGGGCAGGACGATGCCCGACGTAGGCCACGATTCCGCACATGTTTACCCAGGGTAGTGCAGCACCCCGATTACGCCCGTCCGCTAGGTTCATGGGGTGGCCCGGACACGCAAGCTCTTCGCGGCGCTGACGCGCCGCGGTCCACATCACGTCCTACGCGGTGACCTGGCCTTTGCCGGGTTACCCGGCATCGTCTTCGCCCCGGCATCAGGCTTCAACCTGCCCGGTGTGGCCTTCGGCCACGATTGGCTCACAGATGTCGATCACTACGTGAAAACGCTGGAGCACCTCGCGTCCTGGGGCATCGTCGCGGCCGCCCCCAGCACCGAGCGTGGGCTCGCCCCGTCGGTGCTGAACCTGTCGGTCGACCTGGGCACAACCCTCGACATCATCACCGGGGTGCGGCTGGGCCCCGGCGAGATCAGCGTGCATCCGACCAAACTGGGCCTGGCCGGACACGGCTTCGGCGGCTCGGCGGCGGTGTTCGCCGCGGCGGGCCTGGCCGGTGCGGCCTCGGGCGCACCCAAGGCGGTCGCGGCGCTGTTTCCGTCGGTGACCCGTCCCCCCGCCCTGGCACCGGCGTCATCGCTCACGGTGCCAGGTCTGGTGCTCAGCGCACCTGACGATCCGCAATCGCTGCGCACCGACGCCCTGCACCTGGCCGACGCCTGGAAGGGATCGGTGCTGCACATCGTCAGCAAGGCCGAGTCGTCCGGGCTGGCCGAGAAACGCCGCTTCGCCAAGGTCCTGGGCATGCCGGGTTCCGACAAGCGCACCCAGAAGACGGTGCGCGCCCTGCTGACCGGCTTCCTGCTGTTTCACCTGACCGGCGACAAGGCCTACCACGAGTTCGCCGACCCCGAAGCGGTGCTGCCGAAGACCGAGGCGCTCGATCCCGAGGCGCCGCCGGTGACGACCGAGGGCCAGATCGTCGCGCTGCTGAAGTAACCCCGCGTCGCCCAACCAACTGGTTGGTGTTTTACTTTCCTGATGCGTACCGGGATCTTTCTGGACTATTCGGGCGGCTTTCGTGAGGCCGTCGAGCACATTGTGGTGTTGGAGAAAGCCGGGGTTGATATCGCGCTCGTCGCCGAGGCCTACTCCTTTGACGCTGTGAGCCAACTCGGTTATCTGGCGGCCAAGACCTCGACGATCGAGCTGGGCTCGGGCGTCTTTCCGATCTACACCCGGACGCCGTCGCTGCTGGCGATGACCGCGGCCGGCCTTGACTTCGTGTCCGACGGCCGCTTCCGGCTCGGCATCGGCACGTCCGGTCCGCAGGTGGTGGAGGGCTTTCACGGGGTGCCGTTCGACGCCCCGCTCGGCCGTACTCGCGAGGTCGTCGATATCTGCCGGCAGGTGTGGCGGCGCGAGCGGGTCCAGCACCAGGGCCGCAGCTACCAGATCCCGTTGCCCGCCGACCAGGGCACCGGATTGGGCAAGCCACTGCAGCTCATCAATCACCCTGTCCGCGAAAAGATTCCGATCACCATCGCCGCACTCGGCCCGAAGAACGTCGAGTTGACGGCTGAGATAGCCGAAGGCTGGCAGCCGGTGTTCTTCTACCCGGAGAAGGCCGACGGCGTGTGGGGGGATGCGTTGCGCGCCGGAAAAGCCAAGCGCGACAGTGCACTTGGCGATCTCGATGTGATGGTCGGAGTATCGCTGGCCATCGGGGACGACGTCGAGGAACGGCTGAATTGGGCCAAGCCGCACCTTGCGCTGTACATCGGCGGCATGGGCGCGAAGGGACAGAATTTCTACCACAAGCTGGCGACCCGGTACGGCTACGGCGAGGTGGCCGATCACATCCAGGAGCTGTTCCTGTCCGGCCGCAAGGCCGAGGCGATCGCCGCGGTGCCCGACGAGCTCGTACGAAGTGTGAACCTGATCGGCCCGCGCGGCTTCGTCAAGGAACGCATCGCCGCCTTCGCCGAGGCCGGTGTGACCACGCTGCTGGCCACACCGACCACCACTGACGCAGGCGAATACATCCGTTGGGTCGAGGAGTTGCAGCAGCTGCTGCCCTGATCGCAGGGCTGTATTCGGTCACTGGCCGACCTGCGGTAGTTCGTCAGCGGCTATCTCGCAGGGTGTCTGGTCATCGGACTCCTCGACGACTGGCGGTGGCGGTGCCGGTGGCGTCGCCACGGGCTCAGGTGGCGGCGGCCCGGCTTCGACGGCTTCCGCCTCCGGAGTGGGCGGCACCTCGGCCGATTGGGCCGCCGGCTCAGGTGCCTCGGCGATCGGATCTTCCTCGGGCGCAGTATCGTCCGCGCTGACGACGTCTGCGGGCTCGTCCTCGGCGGCGGGATCGTCGAGACCCGGAAGCCCGTCGTCCACCGCGCTGTCCGGTGTGGCGTCGAACAGCCCGCCGAGCGCATCGGCGAGCTGTCCGACCAGCCCGGACAAGCCGCCACCGACATCGGGCATGGTCGGCATCGTGGCCGAGGCGGGGGTGCCCAGGGCGGCGGGCGGCGCCGGCGGTTCGGCAGGCAACTGAGCCGGAAGTGGTTGAGCCGTAGGGGTATCCGCGAGCGGCGAGAACGCGGACGGGGCGGCTGGCCCGGGTTCGGCGACGGACGACGGTGAGATCGGCAGGGGCTCCGGCGGTACGACCGGTACTGCGGCGGCCGGTGCGGTACGCGGTGATGCAGGCGGCGCCGATCCGGGCGGCGGCCCACCGAATGTTCCTGGCACCTCGAAATGTGTTGTCGGAGCGGAATCCAATCGCCGCACTGCGTCCTCGTAGGCGGCCGTCACCGATGACGTCGCCGCACGCATGGCGGAGAGCCAATCGGCGCGGATGTCGGCGTCGACGTACGGGGTGATCTGGTGAGTGACGACATCGATCGCCTGGTCGCGTGCCGCTCCCCCGCTCACCACGGTTGCCGCCGCGGCCAACCACGCCGGCCGCTCACCGGCGCGGCGGTCGTCGATCGACACGGCCGCTCCGACCTTCTCGTCGACCGCCCGCCACAGCCCGTCGCGCAGCGCCTCACAGCTCTGCGCCGCGGCCCGCAACGAATCCGCCACCGCCGCACCCGCCGCGCAGTGCCGCCCGATGAATTCGTCAGCCAGCGAACCGGACTCACCGGCCCACGCCGCCGAGACGGCGGCCAGCCCGTCGCGCGAAACACGCACCGCCTGGTCGGCGGCGGCCGATGCGGCCCGTAGCGCCGCGCAATCGGCGTCGAGCACGGCCAGGTCCAAACCGTCGTCCCCGCCGTACCACTCGAAGATCTGCGCCGCGTGCGCAGTCAGGTCCGGATGCTGATAGCCGACGGCGTGGCAGGCTGCCACGTAGGTCGCGGTGTTGGCCACCGAGGGTTGCCCGGCCGCGAGCCGCGATGCCACGTCCGGTGTCACAGCGCCGCCGCTCTCACTTCGGCGTCGCCGTAGCGGTCGGCGGTGACTCGCAGTGCGACGGCGGTTTCCTCGGCCGCCCTCGACCACTGCGTCACTGCGGCTGCCAGCCGGTCCAGCGCTGCCCGCACCGCATCCCCGTGGGCGACGTGCGCCCGGCCGGCCACAGCGCCGTCGAAGTGCAGCCGGCTCAGCTGCCCGTGCAGTGACCCGTCGAGCATCTCGGCGGTGGAGTCGAAATGGTGCGCGGCAGCACGCAACCCGGCACAGTCCACGCGCGTGTTACCCATATCCTTCTATGACGCACGGCGCGCCGGACCGGTTCCCTGAGTTTTTTCGTCAGCCTTCGGCGCTGACGGACTCCGCGACACGGATCGCCAGCAAGCGAGCGGTGTCTTCGTCGGCGGCCTCCACCATGACGCGCACCATCTGTTCGGTTCCCGACGGGCGCAACAGGATTCGTCCGGTGTCACCGAGTTCGGCCTCGGCTTCGCGTACCGCGCTCTGCACCGCAGGCGCCTCGGCGACCGTCGCCTTGTCCGCCACCGTGACATTGATGAGCACTTGCGGCAGCGTTTGCATCGGAGCGGCCAGTTCGGCAAGCGACAAGCCGGTTTGCGCCATTCGCGCCATCAACCGCAAGCCGGTGGCGACACCGTCACCGGTCGTTCCCAACGCGGGCATCACGATATGGCCAGACTGTTCCCCGCCGAGCGAGTACTCCCCGGCGCGCAGTTCCTCCAGGACGTACCGATCACCAACACCGGTGGTGCGCACCGTGATACCGGCCTCGCGCATGGCGATGTGCAACCCGAGATTGCTCATCACGGTGGCCACCAGCGTCTCGGAGGCCAGCTCACCGGCTTCACGCAAGGCCAGGGCCAGGATCACCATGATGGCGTCGCCGTCGACCACCCGGCCGTCGGCATCCACCGCCAGGCAGCGATCAGCGTCGCCGTCGTGCGCCAAACCCAGGTCGGCACCATGGGCCAGCACCGCAGCCTGCACCTGTTCCAGATGCGTTGAGCCGCAGCCTTCGTTGATGTTCAAGCCGTCCGGTTCGGCATTGATCGCGATCACGCGTGCGCCCGCAGCGTGGTAAGCACGCGGAGCGGCCTGAAACGCGGCGCCGTTGGCGCAGTCGACGACGACCGTCAGCCCGTCCAATCGCACCGGTGCCGCCCCGCGGATGTGATGCAGGTAGCGCTCCAGTGCGTCGCGGGCATCGAGCACACGCCCGATGTCACCGCCGACCGGGCGCAGCCCGGGGCCTTGAGCGACGAGCTCTTCGATGCGATCCTCGGCGTCGTCGTCGAGCTTGTGTCCGCCGGGGCCGAAGATCTTGATGCCGTTGTCCGGCATGGAGTTGTGCGACGCCGAGATCATCACGCCGAAGTCGGCGCCGTAGGCCGCGGTGAGAAACGCCACCGCCGGGGTGGGCAACACCCCGACCCGCAGCGCGTCCACACCCTCACTGGTCACACCGGCGATCACCGCCGCCTCGAGCATCTCGCCACTGGCGCGCGGATCACGGCCGACGACTGCGAGGCGTCGGCCCGAGGTTCTGGTGGCCGCGAGCCGGCGTGCCGCCGCCGCGCCCAACGCCAGGCCCAGCTCGGCAGTCAGTTCTCGGTTGGCGACGCCGCGGACACCATCGGTCCCGAACAGTCGACCCATGTGGACAAATTTCTCACAACTAGCCCCTCAGGACACAACCAACGAGGTTAACGGCCGTGTCGCCGCCAAACCGACACGGCAACGAGATGCCCGACAACGAACACTGCCCGCACCCGGTGCGGGTGCGGGCAGTGCGCTGCTGGTATTCAGCTGACTATCGGTTACCGGCTGCCGGTCATCGGCGCCTCAGCGGGCTCCGGGGCGGCGGGAACGGCGGTCGCGCCGATACCCGCGTTGGCATGTCCGGTCTGGCCGGGAGCCAGCTCGGAGTTACCCGGTCCGGCCTGGGTGAACGTGTAGCTCACACCGGTGGCGCTGCTGGCGCACACCGGGACAGTCGAGATCTCCTTGCTGGCGAGCTGCGGCAGCTTCGACGAGAGGTCGTCGCCCGGGCACACGCTGGTGGCCAGGGTCTGCGCGCTGCTGACCGAGACGTTCTGGATCGTGCCGAGTTGCTCACCGTTGACGGTCAGGCCCACATTGAGCTGATCGCCGGCCGCCTGCGGAGCCTGGGGCTGCGGCGCCGGGGCCTCGGGAGCCGCGTTCGCGAGTCCGAAACCACTCGCGACGAGCAGCGAGCCGCCAAGAACCGCACCAGCGGCCGTCTTCGTGAACGTGTTCATATTCGCTCCTTTTCTTCTGCGTGATTGGCAGGGGAATCAGAGCTGCGGGAGCCTTGAACTCACCTCACAGCCCCGAAGGAGGGCACCGACCCCCCGAAGGGTCCCGCCTCCTACCTCGGGCAGCCGACGTTGCCGCCGGCCTCTAGAAGGCTTGCCGAAGGGCGATCGGCTCAAACCAAAACTTAATAATCGGTACTGATACGGGCGCTGAGCAGGCAACACCACATGTGACCCAGGCCACAGACGACGCACCGGGCGCCTCCAGCCGAAAGACTGGCGACGCCCGGTGGGCCGTTGCGTAGGTGTACGCGGCAGATCAGCGCTTGCTGTACTGCGGCGCCTTGCGGGCCTTCTTGAGGCCGTACTTCTTGCGCTCGATGGCACGCGGATCACGCGTGAGGAAGCCGGCCTTCTTCAGCGCCGGCCGGTCCTCAGGCTGCACCAGGATCAGCGCGCGGGCGATCGCGAGGCGAAGCGCACCGGCCTGACCCGAGGGGCCGCCACCATCGAGGTGGGCGTAGATGTCGAAGCTGTCCACCCGGTCGACGGTCACCAGCGGAGCCTTGATCAGCTGCTGGTGCACCTTGTTCGGGAAGTACGCCTCCAAGCTGCGGCCGTCGAGGTTGAACTGGCCGGTGCCCGGCACCAGCCGAACCCGCACCACAGCCTCCTTGCGGCGGCCGACGGTCTGGATGGGACGGTCGATGATCACCGGTGCACGCGGCGTGCTCTCGGCAGCGGCCTCGGGAGCCTCAGGGGCCTCGGGGGCCTCGGTCACTTCGGTCTCTACGACCTCGGTCACGTCTGTCGTTTCGCTCACTGGGCCACCTGCTTGATCTCGAACGGAATCGGCTGCTGGGCGGCGTGCGGATGATCCGGGCCCGCGTAGACCTTGAGCTTCTTCTGGATCTGCCGGCTCAGCTTGTTGTGCGGCAGCATCCCGACGATGGCTTTCTCGACCACGCGATCGGCATGCTTTTCCATCTCGTCGCCGAGGGTGCGCGCCCGCAGACCACCGGGGTAACCCGAGTGACGGTAGGCCATCTTGGACTGGAGCTTGTCGCCGCTGACGGCGATCTTGTCGGCGTTGATGACGATGACGAAATCGCCACCGTCGACATTCGGCGTGAATGTCGGCTTGTGCTTGCCGCGCAACAGGTTTGCTGCCGCGACGGCGAGCCGGCCGAGCACCACGTCGGTGGCGTCGATGACGTACCACGAACGCGTGGTGTCACCCGCCTTCGGCGTGTACGTAGGCACAGCGCTACCTTCTTTTCTTCTCGGGTGTGTCCCGGTGTGACCCGGGTGTCGGTCGGAACGCGACGGTGGGGGTTGCATCTCGGCGACCAACACTGACCCGAGAACCCGGCTTACCCCGCGGTGCGAAACCGCGGCGTACCGCACGCCAACGTGGCAGCTTACCTGCGACGATCCGGGCAGGTCAAAACGCTCATCCCCGCTCGTAGGCGATGTTGGCGACGGCCCGGACGTAGGGGGTGCCCGCGGCGTCGGTCATGGTGGCCGAGACCGTCCCCATCCGGCGCCCGACCCGTTCGGTGGTGGTGGCCAGTGTGAGGGGCCGCCCGTCGACCGGCGGCGACCGGAAGTAGTAGACGGACAGGTCAGCCAGGGTGTAGCGATCGCCCGCGCCGGTGTGTGCCTGGCCGGCCAGCGAGCACGCCTGGCCGATGATCGAGGCGATCACCCCGCCCTGGATGGCGCCGAGCGGGTTGGCCATCCACGGCTGCGGGTCGACGGTCAGGACCGGTTCGTCTGCGCTTTCGACGGTCATGGCCAGCAGCTCGCACAGCGGGCCGCGGGCGATCTCGCCGCGGCTGATCGCGGTCAGGACGCGCCGGCCGTCCCAGTCCGGGTCGATGGCCGAGACTGCGGTGTCGACGTCGGGAGGGGTGGGCAGCGTCTCGACCGGTGTCGCGATCGCGTCCTTGTCGAGCGCGCGCAGTGCCTCGGTGCTGCGACCGACTCGCACGGCGCGGGCCACGCCCGAACAGACGACCTCGTGCGCTCGGTCATTCCCCAAGGCGCTTCGCGCCTGCCCGCCGGCGTTGGTGATGGTCATGGTGGCGGTGCCGTGGGCGTCGTCGCGGTGAGCCATGGCCGAGACGGCGTGCAGCCGATCTCCCACCGCGGGGCGGGCGCCGGCGGTCAGCGCCAACCAGGACTGCACTGTTGCGACCGGCTCGGCGAATGTGTACCAGTAGGCGCCGCTGGTGACGGATTCGGCCATCACCGCGTAAGCGGGCATCTCCACCAGACCGCGGTGGTCGACGAGCGTCTGATTCACCTGTTGATCCAGCGAGATGCCGGCCTCACTGACTCCGGTGTTGCCGACGCAGAAGACCGACTGAGGTCCGTTAGGTGTGCTCATTTCCTGGCATCTTGCCGTAATTCGGTTTCGGAGCCGACACCGCATGTGGTCGGATCGCAGGCATGGCGCAAATCTGGCCACTGTTCGACCTCGAGGTGGTGACACCGCGCATCGCGCTTCGCTGCGTCAGCGACGAGCTCGGCGCGGCACTGGCAACGTTGGCGGCCAAGGGTATTCACGATCCGGCGACCATGCCGTTCACCGAGCCGTGGACCGATGTGCCCTCGCCGGAGCTGGAGCGCAACAGCCTGCAGTACTACTGGCGCAACCGCGCCGAGACGTCCGTCCAACGGTGGAACCTGGACCTGGCGGTGTTGGTCGACGGGTCGGCGGTCGGGATGTGTTCGGTTCACGCCGAGGACTTTCCGGGCAACCGCCGGTTGACCACCGGCTCGTGGCTGGGCCTGGCTCACCAGGGCCGGGGTCTCGGCAAGGAGGTCCGTCAGGCCGCACTGCATCTGATCTTCGCCGGCTTCGACGCTGATCTCGCGGTCACCAGGGCCTGGCATGACAACGCCGCGTCACTGGCGGTGACGCGTTCGCTGCCCTACCTCGAGACCGTCAGGACTGTCGAGCGCCGACGCGACCGCCCCGACACCATGGTGGGTTTCGCCATGACGCCGGGGCGGTGGGCGACGATCCGACGCGACGACATCCGTCTGGTCGGCATCGAGGCCGTTCGCGGGCAGCTGGGGACTCAGCGGTAGTCGATGACGACGCGGCCGTCGATCTGGCCGCGCTCCATCCGGCCGAACACCTCGTTGATGTCGTCGAGCTTGGCGGCTTCGACCGTGGGGTGGATCAACCCGCGGGCGTAGAAGTCGAGCGCCTCGGCCATGTCCTGGCGGGTGCCGACGATTGAGCCGCGAATCGTCAGGCCCTTCAACACGATGTCGAAGATCGGTGCGGGAAAGTCACCTGGCGGCAAGCCGTTGAAGACAATGGTTCCACCGCGCCGGGTCAGACCGATCGCCTGGCCGAACGCCTGCGGGTGCACCGCGGTGACAAGCACGCCGTGCACACCACCGGTGGCCTTCTGCACTTCGTCGACGACGTCGGAGGTTCTGGCATTGACAGTGACCTCGGCCCCGAGCCGTTCGGCCAGTGCGAGTTTCGCGTCGTCGATGTCGACGGCGACCACACGCAGGCCCATCGCGCGGGCGTACTGCACAGCGATGTGCCCCAGACCGCCGATACCGGAGATCGCGACCCATTGGCCGGGCCGGGTGTCGGTGACCTTGAGGCCCTTGTAGACCGTGACGCCGGCGCACAGGATCGGTGCCACCTCGAGCGGGTCGATGCCATCCGGAATCCGGGCGGCGTACGCCGCATTCACCAGCATGTAGGTACCGAAGCTGCCGTTGACGCTGTAGCCGCCGTTCTGCTGGCTCTCGCACAACGTCTCCCAGCCGGTGCGGCAGTATTCGCAGCTGCCGCACGCCGACCACAGCCACGCGTTGCCGACCTTGTCACCGAGTTTCAGGTCGGAGACGCCCTCGCCGAGCGCGACGACAGTGCCGTAACCCTCGTGGCCCGGGATGAAGGGCGGCGCCGGTTTGACCGGCCAATCACCATGGGCGGCATGCAAATCGGTGTGGCAGACCCCGGAGGTCTCCAGTTTGACCAGCGCTTCCCCCGGGCCGGGAGTGGGCAGGTCGAGATCGGTGACGCTCAGTGGTGCACCGAATTCGGTGACGACTGCGGCGCGCATGATGTCGGTGTCGGTCGATGTGGCGGGTGCGCCAAGTGTCTGTGTCATGGTCATGTCCTTTTCGTGAGAGTTGCTGTGATTTCGGCGCGTTTTCGTTCGCTGGGCGGCGGATTGCGCGCCGAAATCGCTGATCAGAAGAAGCCTTGGGCTTTGTTGGAGTAGGAGACGAGCAGGTTCTTCGTCTGCTGGTAGTGGTCGAGCATCATCTTGTGGTTCTCGCGGCCGATGCCGGATTGCTTGTAGCCGCCGAAGGCCGCGTGGGCGGGGTAGGCGTGGTAGCAGTTGGTCCACACCCGGCCGGCCTTGATGTCGCGGCCGGCGCGGTAGGCGGTATTGCCGTCGCGACTCCACACCCCTGCACCCAATCCGTAGAGGGTGTCGTTGGCGATACGGATGGCGTCGTCGTAATCGGTGAACGACGTCACCGACACCACCGGCCCGAAGATCTCTTCCTGGAAAATCCGCATCGCATTGGTGCCCGTGAAGATCGTCGGCTGCACGTAGTAGCCGCCGTTGAGGTCGCCACCGAGGTCGGCGCGCTCCCCTCCGGTCAGGACCTGAGCGCCCTCACTCTTGCCGATCTCGATGTAGGACAGGATCTTCTCCAGCTGATCGTTGGACGCCTGCGCGCCGATCATCGTCTCGGTGTCCAACGGGTCACCCTGGCGCACCGCCTTGGTGCGGATGGCGGCCATGGCCAGGAACTCGTCGTAGATGTCGGCCTGAATCAGGCTGCGGGACGGGCACGTGCACACCTCGCCCTGGTTGAGGGCGAACATCGTGAAGCCCTCCAACGCCTTGTCCTGATAGTCGTCGTTGGCGGCCATCACATCGGAGAAGAAAATGTTGGGGCTCTTGCCGCCCAACTCCAGGGTGACCGGGATCAGGTTCTGGGAGGCGTACTGCATGATCAGCCGGCCGGTGGTGGTCTCCCCGGTGAACGCGATCTTGGCGATCCGGTTGCTCGACGCCAACGGCTTGCCCGCCTCGACACCAAATCCGTTGACCACATTGAGGACTCCGGCGGGCAACAAGTCGGCGATCAGCGAGATCAGATACAGCACCGAGGCCGGGGTCTGCTCGGCGGGCTTGAGGACAATCGCGTTGCCCGCGGCCAGTGCCGGCGCCAGCTTCCACACCGCCATCAGGATCGGAAAGTTCCACGGGATGATCTGTCCGACCACGCCGAGCGGCTCATGGAAGTGGTAGGCGACGGTGTCCTCGTCGATCTGGGACAGCGAGCCTTCCT
>JAKFVT010000020.1 GCA_021732005.1 Mycobacterium sp.
GCTGGGGATCGTCATGTTGGTTGGGGGGAGTTGACCGGTCTGGTCAACAGTCGTTGCCTGCTTGCAAGAGAACCTTTTTCAAGCGCGGTGCCGGCAAGGCGTGGACGTTGTAGCCGGGATTGTCGTCAGCCCAGGCAATTTCGGAGCAGTCGCGAAACCCGGCAGCGGTGTCGGCCGCGCTGTCTGAGTGTCTTTCCACCCATCCGTCGAGCGAACTCTTGCAGCCGACGAGGTTCACGTCACCGAACTTGACGGCCGAGGCCGGTGGCCCGGTCGAGCCATCGGCACTGGGCGGGTGGCTGGTTTTGTGCCACTCGATGAGGTCGCGCACCGGTGCGAGGTGGCATGCCTGTCCGGAGCCCGGCGCAGCGGACGTCGCCTGCGCAACTGCGCTCGACGTGGCTACCCGGCTCGGTGACGGCGCCGCGGGCTCAGGGCCGCTGCACGATGCAAGTACGAGCGATGCGACACCCGCCACCAGGGTCGACGTGATGCGCAGCATGCACCGGAGTGTACGGACAGCCGGACTACTTCCAGACCAGCAGGTCCTCGACGCCGTTGTTGTAGACCACCGAGGTCGGTGCCGGGCCGGTCACGTCGAAATACAGCTTGCCCCAGGACGTGTCGCCCTGCTGCAAGGTCGCCCCGCTGATGCCCTGCGGCGTGGCGGCCTGCCACAGCACGGGGTAGTTGGCGCCGTTGGCGCGCGCATTGAGGTCCGGGATGATCGGCGTGACGGAGCCCTTGGCCGCCCGCACCTTGGCCGTCGCCTCCCACAGCTTGCCTGCCAGCGGGTAGCCGGGGATCGTGTCGGTGCTGGGCTTCAGGTCGGTGATCTTCCAGATCGTGATCACCTGACCGCCGTTGTCGACAAGGTGGTTCCAGCCACCGAACTTGTCGACACTGGGATCGGCCGCCGCGACGGGGGCCAGCACGACCGACAGGCTCACTGCTGCGGCCAGCGCCGCCGCTTTCATCCTCATGAGCGCAGACGCTATGGACGCCGGATGAACGGCAGTCAACCGCGACACGAATTCCAGTTGCGCTGCATCTCAACGGAAGCTGGCCTGACTACCGCCCTTGAGCCGGATCTTCCACCGCACCAGTGACAGATACCCGATGCACAGCACCCCGAGCATGCCCATGTCGAACCACCACGCTGACGCGGTGTGCTCCCAGTGCCGGTCCTTCGGCGTCAGCGGGCCCGGCACCAACTTGATCAGGTCGACCGTGGAGGCCGACGCCGCGAACCCCCAGCGCGCCGGGGTGAACCAGGACAGCTGATCGAGCACCAGGCGCCCGGTCACCGGGATCATGCCGCCGGAGAACACCAGCTGGCTCATGACGGCGACCACCAGCAGCGGCATGATCTGCTCGTTGGACTTGGCCAGCGCGGAGAGCGCGAGACCCACCATCGCCGCGGTCACCGTCGTCGCCGCCATCACCACGAACAGCTCCAGCGTCGGGCTCAGGAACGTCAGCGATCCCTGCGTCGGCCCGCCCTTGCCGGCGATCGTGATCGCCGTGACGATCGTCGACTGCACGATCGCGAAGACCGCGTAGATACAGACCTTCGCCAGCAAATACGCCGTCGTCGACAACCCGACGGCTTGTTCTCTTCGGAAGATCGGCCGCTCACCGATCAGATCGCGCACGGTCAGCGCGGTGCCCATGAAGATCGCACCGACGTTGAGCAACACCAGGATCTGGCCCGGCTCGTTGGGCGCGTCACCCATCGGATTGGGTACGCCGAAGCCGACGGTGCCGGGCACCGACAGCGACAGCACACCCATGATGAACGGCAGCAGCGCCAGGAACGCGAAGTAGCCGCGGTCGGAGATGATCAGCCGCATCTGGCGACGTGCGATCGTGGAGAACTGCCGCAGCAAGCTGGTGTGCGTCGGTTCGCCCATGTTCGACGGCGTCTCCACCGGCGGCGGTGGGGGAGCAGGCCCGGTCTGCTGCAGGTAGCGCTGATAGGCGCCGTCGGGATCCCCGGCGACAGAGCTGAAGATGTCGGCCCAGTTGGTGGTGCCCATCGCGGGCCCGATCTGGCTGGGCGGACCACAGAACGCTGTCTTGCCGCCGGGCGCCAGCAGCAGCACCTGGTCGCACACGTCGAGGTAGGTCAACGAGTGCGTGACCACCAACACCACACGTCCGGCGTCGGCCAGCTGGCGCAGCATTGTCATCACCTGGCGGTCCAGCGCCGGGTCCAGCCCGGACGTCGGCTCGTCGAGGATCAGCAGCGACGGTCCGGTCAGCAGCTCGAGCGCCACTGAGGCCCGCTTGCGCTGACCGCCGGAGAGCTTGTCCACCCGGGTGTTCTGATGCTGGGTCATCTCCAACTCGGCGAGCACCTGGGCCACCACCTGCTGGCGGTCTTCCTTGGTGGTGTCCGGTGGCAGCCGCAGTTCCGCGGCGTACATCAGCGCCTGGTTCACGGTCAGCTGGCCGTGCACCACGTCGTCCTGCGGGACCATGCCGATCCGGGATCGCAGCGAGGCGTACTCGGCGTGAATGTTGTGACCCTCGAAAGTGACTGTGCCACTTGTCGGATGGGTGTAGCCGGCGACCAGTCGCGCGAACGTCGACTTGCCCGCACCCGACGGGCCGATCACCGCGGTCAGCGTGCCGGGGCGCGCGGTCAGCGAGATGTTGTCCAGCAGCGTCTTGTTGTGCTCGATCGTCCACGTCACCGCGCGAACGTCCAGACCGCCGGTGGCGGTGGCCGCCGACGTCTCGGTACGCCGGACCAGGGTGCCGCCCGCGAAGACGAGGTCGATGTTGCCGATCGTGACGGTGTCGCCCTCGTTCAGCATGGCGGTGTCGACCCGGCTGCCGTTGACGAACGTGCCGTTGATGCTGCGGTTGTCGACGATCTCCGTGCCGCCCGGCGTCGGGATCAGCGTGGCGTGGTGGCGCGAGGCCAGCACGTCGGGGATGACGATGTCGTTGTCGGTCGCGCGGCCGATTTTGATCCCGCCCGGCGGCACATCGCTGGGTGCGCCCGGGCGCAGGATCTTCATCATCGACGTCGCGAGATTCGACGACGACTGCGCGGGCTTACCGACGGCCGGACGCATTTGGGTGGGAGCTGCTGCCTGCGCGTGGCCGACCGGTCCCGTTGCGGCGGGCGGGTGGTAAGTCGGCTGCGCCCGTGAGCCGCTGGTCGGATACACCGGCGGCTGGTGGGTCGGCTGGGCTTGTGACGGTGGGGGCTGCCACTGCCCGGCGGTCGGCGCACCCCGGCTCGGGTTGGCCGGCCACGACGGCGACGACGGCGGGGCCGACATCCGCACCGAAGACGTCTGCGGCGGGCGTCCCACCGAGCCCTGATGGCGGCCGAGGCCGAAGCTCATCGGGGGCCCGTCGGGATTGCCGACGTTGACGGTCAGGCCGTCACTGATGTCGACGGACGGCACGCGGCGGCCATTGACGAACATGCCGTTCAGTGAGCCGTTGTCGATGGCCATCCACCGGCCGTGGTCGAAACGGAGCACCAGATGGGCGCGGGAGATCAAAGGGTGGGCGATTCGCACGTCAGCGCGGAGGTCGCGGCCAACCACGACGTCGTGCCCTGCGGCGAAAGTACGCTCCGACCCGTCGTACCGAACTGTCAGATCGGGCGCGGCTGGTCGAGTCATCGAGACCAACTCTATCGGTAGTGGCGCCGTCTTCCCGTCATGCCGGACCGCCCGTCACCACGCAAAGTGTTCGCGAGTAGATCGTCGGCATGCATTTGTTGCAGTGTGTGCACAGCGACTTCACCGAGTGCGCGTCCCCGTCGGCCTGGATGCGATTGAGCAGATCAGGCTCAGCCAGCAACGCGCGGCCCATCGCCACGAACTCGAAACCCTCGGCCATCGCGCGGTCCATGCTGTCGCGGTTGGTGATGCCGCCGAGCAGGATCAGCGGCATCTTCAGCTCTTTGCGGAACTGCTCGGCGTCGCGCAGCAGGTAGGTCTCCCGGTAGGGGTATTCCCGCATGAATTTCTTGCCGGTCATCCGCATGCCCCAGTTCAGCGGCCATTTCTGCGCTGCGGCGAACTCCTTGACCGGGGCGTCGCCGCGGAACAGGTACATCGGGTTGAGCAGTGAGCTGCCCGCGGTGAGTTCGATCGCGTCCAGGCCGCCGTCTTCCTCCAGCCACTTGGCGGTCTGCAGCGACTCCTCGATCTGGATCGAGCCGCGCACTCCGTCGGCCATGTTGAGCTTGGCGGTCACCGCGATCGGGGCCGGGCCCAGGCGCTCGACCTCGCGGCGGACGGCCATCACGATGCCGCGGGCCACCTTGGCCCGGTTCTCCAGCGACCCGCCGAACTCGTCGGTGCGCCGGTTGATCATCGGGGAGAGGAAGGAGCTGGCCAGATAGTTGTGGCCGAGGTGGATCTCGACGGCGTCGAATCCGGAGTCGATGGCGAACCGGGCTGCCGAGGCGTGCGCGGCGATGACGTTGTTGATGTCGTCACGGGTGGCGTGCTTGGCGAACTTCATCGACAGCGGGTTGAAGAAGCGAACCGGGGCCAGCGCGGCCGCCTTGTTCGAGCGGGCATTCGCGACCGGGCCGGCGTGACCGATCTGCGCGCTGATCGCGGCACCCTCGGCGTGCACGGCGTCGGCGAGCCTGCGCAGGCCGGGCACCGCTTCCGGACGCATCCAGATCTGCCCGCCGTTGGTGCGCCCGCCCTGGCTCACCGCGGTGTAGGCGACGGTCGTCATGCCGACGCCGCCGGCGGCGATCGCCCGGTGGAACGCGATCAGGTCATCGGAGACCACGTCGTCGGGGGTTCGCGCCTCGAACGTGGCCGACTTGATGGTGC
Organism: Mycobacterium sp.; assembly: GCA_021732005.1. Taxonomy (GTDB): domain Bacteria; phylum Actinomycetota; class Actinomycetes; order Mycobacteriales; family Mycobacteriaceae; genus Mycobacterium. Next base: position 4,824 of record JAKFVT010000020.1, read on the forward strand.
GGTTGCGCAGAGTGATGGGGCCGAGCTTGGCCGGGCTGAACACATCGGGCGCATCGTTCATAACCGCAGCTGACCACGCTCTGAACAGTGCTGTCAACGATGGCGTTCGGTCAATGGAACAATACGGTCGTGGTCGCTATCAGCCTGGACGGCAAGCTCACCCGTGACGAGATCTTCGTCGACCTCACAGACCGTGTGGCGGCGCTGACCGCCGCGGGACGTACCCCGGGACTGGGCACCGTCCTGGTCGGCGACGACCCCGGTTCGCACGCGTATGTGAAGGGCAAGCACTCGGACTGCGCGAAGGTCGGCATCACCTCGATCCGCCGGGATCTGCCCGCCGATGTGAGCCAGGCGCAGCTCGACGACACCCTCGACGAGCTCAACGCCAACCCCGAGTGCACCGGCTACATCGTGCAGCTGCCGCTGCCGCGCCATCTCGACGAGAACGCCGCGCTCGAACGGGTCGATCCGGACAAGGACGCCGACGGCCTGCACCCGACCAATTTGGGCCGCCTGGTGCTCGGTAAGGCCGCGCCGCTGCCGTGCACGCCGCGCGGCATCGTGCACCTGCTGCGCCGCTTCGACGTGCCGATCGCGGGCGCGCACGTGGTGGTCATCGGCCGTGGTGTGACGGTCGGGCGCCCGATGGGCCTGCTGCTCACCCGTCGTAGCGAGAACGCGACAGTGACGTTGTGCCACACCGGAACCCGTGACCTTCCTGAGCTGACCCGGCAGGCCGACATCATCATCGCCGCCGTCGGTGTGCCGCACATGCTGACCGCCGACATGGTGCGGCCCGGTGCGGCCATTGTCGACGTGGGTGTGAGCCGGGTGGACGGCAAGCTCACCGGCGACGTGCATCCCGACGTCTGGGAGGTCGCCGGCCAGGTGTCGCCCAATCCCGGCGGGGTCGGTCCGCTGACCCGGGCATTTCTGCTGACCAACGTCGTCGAACTGGCCGAAGCGGCACAGTGACGGCTCGCGCGAAGCGACGGCTGCCGACCCGTGCGGAGGCGGTCGCCTTCACCGGGCGCGTGGTGCGCTCGCAGTGGCCGATCCTCTGTGTCGGGCTGATCTTCGTGGTCGCTTTCGTGCTGGTGGCGGCCGGATTCTGGCGCCGGGGCTCACTGCTGATCGGCATCGCGGTGGGGGTGGCGGCCGCGCTGCGGTTGCTGCTCACCGAGGAGCGGGCGGGCCTGCTGGTGGTGCGCTCGCGAGGTGTCGACTTCGCGACGATGACCACGGTGTGCGTGATCATGGTCTACGTGGCCTCGACGATCGACCCGTTGGGGACGTCGTAGCCTAACTTGCCTGACAGGCAATCTTGCACGGTATGCAATTTTGTGGGTATGGTGGCGCCGTGACCGAGGGGCTGCGAGAACGCAAGAAGGCCGACACCCGCAGGGCGCTCAGCGACGCCGCGCTGCATTTGGTCTTCGAGCGCGGGCTGGACAACGTCACCCGCGAGGCCATCGCGGAGCGCGCCGGGGTATCCCTGCGCACGTTCAACAACTACTTCGCCGGCAAATACGAGGCGATCGCCTACCGCCAGATCGAGCGAATGCGAAGCAGCCTGAATACCTTTCGTTCGTGGCCCGCGGGCGAGCCGCTGTGGACGGCGATCACCGAGTCGGTACTCGAGCCGCTGCTCGCCGAGATGGGCGAGGACTTCGCGCCGACGCGTGCGCAACTGGATCAGCTCATCGAGCTGACCATGGCCAACGAGGTGCGTAATGCGTTGGCCGACAACCTGATGGCCGAATGGATCGAGGCGATCGCCGAGCGAACCGGGACCGACCCGGTGCGCGACATGTATCCGCGCCTCGTGGCCGCCAGCATCCGTGCCGTCGCCGAAGCCGCCATGGACACTTACATCGCAGCCGACCCGCCCGTTCCGATCGTCGGCCTGATGCGCCGCGGATTCGCCGATGTCCTTGCGGGCCTTCCCGAACCGAAGAGGAAATCGTCATGACCGAGAACCACGAAGTCGTCATCTCCGGCGCCGGACCCAACGGCCTGATGCTGGCCTGTGAACTGGCCCTGGCCGGGATCACCCCGGTCGTCCTCGATGCCCTGCCCGCTGCCGGAGACGAACCCAAGGCCAACGGCCTTGTCGGACAGGTGGTCCGGATGCTCGACATGCGCGGGTTGTACTCCGCGTTCACCGGGGAGGACAGGCCGCAGGCCTTGCCGGGATGGATGTTCTCCGGGATGCAGCTGGCCTATCCCGACTCGCCCGCCAGCCCCATGTACGCGATGATGATGCCACAGCCCCGGCTGGTCCGGCTGCTGGAGAAGCGTGCCCGCGACCTCGGTGTCGATCTGCGCTGGGGACACGAACTGACCGGGCTGCAGCCGGGTGAGGACGGCGTCGCGCTGAGCGTCGCCACCGCCGACGGTGTCTACGACCTGACCGCCGGTTACCTCGTGGGGGCCGACGGTGGCCGAAGTCTGGTGCGCAAGAGCGTCGGCATCGACTTCCCCGGCACCACGTCGGAGACCGTCGCGCGGCTGGCCCAGGTGGACGTGCCCGACGAGCTTCGCGCACCCGACGGTGGCTTGAACATCCCCGGGGTGGGACATATCCCCTTCGGGCACAACAGGTTCGACAGAGGTATGGTGTTGGCCGGCAGCCTCCAGCCGGGTGTGCTGCTGGTGGGTACCCGGGAGGAGGGGCGCGCCGACGAGGACGGTCCGCTGACACTGACGGAACTGCGGGCCAGCCTTGCGCGGATCTTGGGCGTCGATGTGCCACTGGAGGAGCCACGCGGTCCGGGGCCGCACGCGAAGCGCCGGATCGACGGCCAGAACACCAGGCAGGCCGAGCATTACCGGGCCGGACGTGTCCTGCTGCTCGGCGACGCCGCCCATGTGCACTCGGCGATGGGTGGTCCCGGGCTGAACCTCGGTCTGCAGGACGCGGTGAACCTCGGCTGGAAACTGGCCGCCGACGTCAACGGCTGGGCGCCGCCCGGACTGCTCGACAGCTATGAAACCGAGCGCCATCCGGTGGGCCGCCGCGTCATGATGCATTCGATGGCCCAGAGCGCGCTGATGGCATCGGGCCCCGAAGTGGCCGAACTGCGGGCGCTTTTCACCGAGCTGATCGCCATTCCCGAGGTCACCCAACACCTGGGGCGGCTGCTCGCCGGCTCGGACGTGCGCTACGACGTCGGTGACGACCACCCGCTGTCCGGCTACCTCGTGCCGGACCTGACCCTCGACGACGGGCGGCCGGTGGCGGGCCTGCTGCACGACGCCAGGCCGGTGCTGCTGGATCTGTGCGGTGGTGTCGCCGCGGCGGCGGCGCAAAGCTGGGCCGACCGCGTCGACACCGTCGAGGCGCAACTCACCGGCGGCCCCGCCGCCCTTCTCATCCGGCCGGACGGCTACGTAGCTTGGGCCGCAGACGATTTCGACCCCACCGATGCGAAAGGACTGCAGGCAGCGTTGGGGTACTGGTTCGGGACGGCCGGCTAAGACCGGTCGCGCCCGCGGGATTTCTCCCGATACATCAGCTGATCCACCCGGTTGAGTAGATCGGAAACGCTGCGGTCGTGTTCGCCGGCGCTCGCCAGTCCGATGCTCAGGGTCACGGCACACGGGCATCCGTCGCTGACGCCAAGGGCGTTGATGCGTAATCGAATTCGCTCGACCACGGATGCCGCATGGGTGTCGTCGACGTCGACCAGTCCAACGCAGAACTCGTCGCCGCCGAGGCGAGCGGCGAAGTCGTCGTCCCGGGTTTCCCCCTGAAGTACTTCGCCGATCGCGATCAACACGCTGTCGCCCGCGGCATGTCCGAACGAGTCGTTGATGGCTTTGAAATCGTTGACGTCGAGCACGAGCAGGCTCAGGCGTCCTTCGCGTTGATCCACGCGCAGCAGCTCGGCCTCGACGCGCTCCATGAAGCCGCGCCGGTTCATCAGAGATGTCAGGGGGTCGGTCCTGGCCAACAGCTCCAGCTGCCATTGCAGTTCTTTGAGTCCAGTGATGTCGTGCGATGTGCTGAGCACGGTGTGGAATGCGCCGTCCGGCCTGAATTCGGGCACTACCCGGGTCAGGAAGTGGCGGGGTCCGTGCACAGTGGGGAGCACGTCCTCCTGTTCGGCGGGCTCGGCGGTGTCGAATACCTTGTCGACCAACGGTTCCCATACCTCGACCAACTGCTGAGGCAAGCCGATTTCGCGTTTGCTCCTGCCGATGAACTGCTGGGTGGATAGTCCGGTGAAGCGCTCGATCGTTGGATTGATGTACACGTGTCGATGGTTGCGATCAAGCCGCGCAACGACATCGGGCAATGCTTCCACTGTGGTGAAGAACGTGTCGTTGTCGCGCTGGGCGACAGTCGAGAAACGCAGGATCCCCACGCACCGGGTTGGTGGCTCGTCCAGTGCCTGTAGTACGCACTGCCAGTCGGGTAGACCGGCAAGGGGGGTCACCGCAGGTGAGCTGCTAGATGTGGGCCACGCCGACGGCAACTGCGCCAGAATCCCGGGTTCGTCGAGCAGTCCGTTGTGCGTGTCGAATTCAGCCGTGAACGCAGGTGTGCGGTCGACGATCTCGATCCGCTGTTCGTCGCGGTGGCAGAGGAAGGCGGGCACATCCGCCGCGGCGAGCCATGCCAGCACGTCATCACCCACGGCGACCACCGAGCTTCGACTGGTACATCAATGCATCGACCCGAGCGAGCAGATCAAGAGCCGTGATGTCCTTATCGCCGGCGACGGCGACGCCCACGCTGACACTCACCCCGATCGGTGTGCCGTCCTCGCCCTCGATACTGTTGATTTGTCGGCGAATCCGATCTGCCGTCGCACGCGCCTCATCGGCACAGGTATCGATCAGTGCGATGCAGAACTCGTCGCCGCCGAGTCGCGCTGCCACGTCGTGGGGACGGGTTTCCGCCGTCAAGATTCGTCCTACGGCCTCCAACACCCGGTCGCCGGCAACATGTCCGAACCTGTCATTGATGTGCTTGAAGTGATCGAGGTCCAGCATGAGCAGGCTGAAGCCGGCCTGCCCGGTGCGGAGCCGACCCAGTTCGACGTCCAGCCGGTCGGTGAAACTACGACGGTTCAGCAGCGACGTCAGCGGGTCGGTGCGGGCGAGATGTTCCAGCTGATGCTGGAGCCGCCTTACTTCGCTGACATCGCGGATCACGGCCAGGATGGCGCCGACCTGGCCGTTGTGATCGAACTCGGGGGTCGCCCGTCCGAGGTAGTGGCAGAGGCCGGCGGGCCCGGTGTAGTCGAATTCAAGCTCCACCGGCGCGCCGGTGTCCACCACCCGCCGGTAGGACGCCTCGAAATCCGCTGCGAGTTCGGCCGGCGCAACCATTTCGGCCAAGGTCCTGCCGAATCGAGCCTCGGCCGGGACGCCGGTGGCCGCACCCAGCGCGGGATTGGCGTACAGACATCGATACCCGCTCGTGTAGCGGGTGACGATGTCAGGCAGGTTCTCCACGATGGTCGAGAACGCGTTGTTGGCCATGCCGAGCTCGTCCGGCAGACGGAGAATTGCGAGATAGTCGTCGTCCGCGCCGTCGGCCGACTGCAGGGCGCAGCGCCAGGTCGAGTCATCGGCCACCACCTCGAACGCTGCGCCGTCGGATACGCTCGGCCACTGCGCATTCAGTTGGGACAGCATGGTTCGTTCGTCGAGCCGGCCGGCGAGTATCTGCATGACACCGACGAATTCCGATGTGCGCGAGACGATGACGATACCGTCCGCTTCGCGCCTGCAGTGGAACGCCGCCACCGCCGCGGTGCCCAGTGCGGACAGCCATTGCTCGGCGGACACCCCCATGTCCACCAACCTTAATCGCCGAGCGTCGCCCGCATGCCCACAGTGATGTACGGCAGCGCCAGTCCGGTCGAGTTCGCCAGTGCCGGATGCGTTGTCAGCAACTCGCGAACCTCGTCGAGAGTCTGGGTGCGGACGTCCGCCGGTGACGTGATGCAGTAGCTGCGCGACGCCACCAGGTCGATCAGGGCCTGCGGCGTCAGGTAACTCGTCCACTCGACACGATGATGCTCGACGTCGACGAATGGCTCAGGCACGGTGACGGCGTCGTTGAACTGGGCGTTCTCGTGGCCGATGATGCGCCCGAGGTCCTTGACCCAGCCCATGCGTTCGTCGCGGGCATTCCACACCAATCCGAGCCGCCCGCCCGGCCGCAGCACCCGGGCCACCTCGGCGACGGCCTGCTCCGGGTCGAACCAATGCCAGGCCTGCGCAACCAGTACCGCATCAACACTGTTGTCGGGCAACGGGATCTGCTCGGCAGTGCCCAGCAGCGCGGGGGTGTCGGGGAGCGCCGAGCTGAGCAACTCCAGCATCTCGGCCAACGGATCGACGGCCACCACATCCAGGCCGCGCTCGACCAGCCGGGTGGTCAGCTTGCCGGTACCGGCACCCAGGTCCAGCACATCGCGCGCACCGGGTGGCAGCAGCCAGTCGATGGCCTCCGGCGGATACGACGGGCGGCCTCGCTCGTAGGCGGCGGCCTCGGACCCGAAGGACAGGGAACGTTCGCGCTGCGACTCCGTCACGGCGTGCGGAGACTTTTGCCGTCGGCCAGGTCGAGGGTCTGGCGGATGAGCTCGCCCACCGCGTCGGTCTCGACGAGGAAGCCGTCGTGCCCGTAGATCGACTCGACGACGTTGAGCCCCGCACAGTTCGGCAGCAATCCGGCCAGCTCCTGCTGCAGCCGCAGCGGGTAGAGCCGGTCCGAGGTGATCCCGCCGACCACGGTCGGCACCGGGCACGAGCCCAGCGCAGCCGCCACGCCACCGCGTCCGCGCCCGACGTCGTGGTTGGACAGCGTCTCGGTCAGCGTCACGTAGCTGCCCGCGTCGAACCGGTTGACCAGCTTGGCGCCCTGGTATTCCAGGTAGCTCTGCACGGCGTACCGGCCGCCGGCCAGCGTGTCCTCGTCGTCCTGGGCGGCATTGCCGAACCGGTTGTCCAGCTCCACTTCACCGCGGTAGGTGAGGTGGGCGAACCGGCGGGCCAGCTGCAGCCCGACGTCGGGGTGGCGGCCGGTGCCGTGATAGTCGCCGCCCTGCCAGTTCGGATCGGCCTTGATCGCCGCGATCTGCGTGCTCTGCGTGCCGATCTGGTCGGCGGTCGCCCGGGCACCGACGGCCAGCACCAGCGCCGCCCGTACCCGGTCGGGATAGCCGACCATCCATTCCAGCGCCCTGGCACCGCCCATCGACCCGCCGACCAGCGCCGCGACTTCGGTGATGCCGAGTGCGGCCAACGCGGCCACGTCGGCATTGACCTGGTCACGCACCGTGATGATCGGGAATCGCGAACCCCACGGTTTGCCGTCGCGAGCCAGTGAGCTGGGCCCGGTCGAGCCGCGGCAGCCGCCCAGGACATTGGTGGCCACCGCGCACCAGCGGGTGGTGTCGATCGGGGCGCCGGGGCCCGCGACACCGTCCCACCAGCCGGGGGTGGGGTGGCCGGGGCCGGCAGGCCCGGTCAGATGCGAGTCGCCGGTCAGCGCATGCAGCGCGACGACGACGTTGTCGCGGTCGGGGGAGAGCTCGCCCCAGCGCTGCACCGCGATCGACACATGCTCGAGCACCTCGCCGCTTTCCAGCGTCAGCGGGCCGATGTCGACGACGCCGATCTCACCTTCGGCGGGCAGGGTGATCAAACGTTCATCCGAGATAGTCATGTCAGGCTCACTCAAAGGGCCGCCACGGCCCGCGGGTCCGAGACATCCGCCGACACCGACTTGGCGGCGGCGAAGCCGCGGTCCAGGTCGGCCAGGATGTCGTCGATGCCCTCGAGGCCGACGGCAAGTCGGACCAGACCCGGGGTGACGCCGGTGGCCAACTGCTCCTCGGCGGACAGCTGCTGGTGAGTGGTCGACGCCGGGTGGATCACCAGGGAACGCACGTCGCCGATGTTGGCGACGTGGCTGTGCAGCGTGAGCGCGTTGACGAACGCCTTACCGGCCTCGACGCCGCCGGCCAGCTCGAAGGCCAGCACCGCGCCGGTCCCCTTGGGCGCCAACTTCTTTGCGCGCTCGTACCACGGTGAGGTCGGCAGCCCGGCGTAGTTGACCGACACCACGTCGGAGTGCCCCGCCAGGTATTCGGCCACCTTCAGCGCGTTGGACACGTGGCGTTCGATCCGCAGGCTGAGCGTCTCCAGGCCCTGCGCGATCAGGAAGGCGTTGAACGGCGACCCCGCGGAGCCGAGGTCGCGCAGCAGCTGGACGCGCGCCTTGAGTGCGTAGGCGGGCGGGCCGAGCTCGGCGAACACCACGCCGTGATAGCTCGGATCCGGCGTGGTGAAGCCGGGGAACTTACCGCTGGTCCAGTCGAACTTGCCGCTGTCGACGATCACGCCGGCGATGGCCGTGCCGTGGCCGCCGAGGTACTTGGTCGCCGAGTGCACGACGATGTCGGCGCCGTGGGCTATCGGCTGAATCAGGTAGGGCGTGGCGATGGTGTTGTCGACGATCAGCGGAACCCCGTTGTCGTGCGCCACCTTCGACACCGCCGGAATGTCGAGCACATCGATCTGCGGGTTCGAGATCGTCTCGCCGAAGAAGGCCTTCGTGTTCGGCCGGACCGCCGCCTGCCAGGACTCCGGGTCGTCGGGGTCGGTCACGAACGTGGTTTCGATGCCCAGCTTCGGCAGCGTGTAGTGCAGCAGGTTGTAGGTGCCGCCGTAGAGGCGCGGGGAGGACACGACATGGTCACCGGCCCCGGCGATGTTCAGGATCGCGAACGTCTCCGCCGCCTGCCCGGAAGACAGGAACAGCGCGGCCACGCCACCTTCGAGGGCGGCGATGCGCTGCTCGACGGTGTCCTGGGTCGGATTCATGATCCGGGTGTAGATGTTGCCCGGCTCGGCCAGCCCGAACAGCGCGGCGGCGTGGTCGGTGTTGTCGAACGTGTACGACGTGGTGGCGTAGATCGGAAGTGCCCGGGCGTGCGTCGTGGCATCGGGGGTTTGGCCGGCGTGGATCTGCTTGGTCTCGAAAGACCACGAAGCGGTCGGATCCTCGGTATCTGACGTGCTCATATGAAAAACGAACCTCCATCTGTTCTGGGGGCCCGTTCTGAGCGGACCCGCGCTTGCCGTGCAGCTACTTGCAGCTGCTCAACCTGGTCTTCACCCGGAGCACCCCACCGCGGTTGGAGGGTTGCCGGCCAGCGAGCCGGGGCTTGACGCTGGCGCTCATGACCGAGTCAAAGCATAGCGGACCTTCGTAACAGGAGGCCAGCGGGATATCGGGCGCCGTCGGGTACGACTGTGACGCAGACCTCTCAACAGATACGACGACGGCGGTCACGTAGGTTCAGAAGCGACGCGATACTGATAGCCGCCAAAGCACTGACTGACCGCCCGGGAGACAACAGCAATGAGCGCCGAGAACCCGACCATCATCTACACGCTGACGGATGAGGCGCCGCTGCTGGCGACGTACGCGTTCCTGCCGGTGTTGCGCACGTTCGTCGAGGCGGCCGGCATCGACGTCAAGACCAGCGACATCTCGGTGGCCGCGCGCATCCTCGCCGAGTTCAGCGACCGGCTGACCGACGAGCAGAAGGTGCCGGACAACCTGGCCGAACTCGGCGAGCTGACCCAGGACCCGAGCGCCAACATCATCAAGCTGCCCAACATCAGCGCCTCGGTACCGCAGCTGATCGCCGCCATCAAAGAGCTCAAGTCCAAGGGCTACGACCTTCCCGACTTTCCGGGCGATCCGAAGACCGACGAGGAAAAAGAGATCCGCCAGCGCTACGGCAAGATTCTCGGCAGCGCGGTGAATCCGGTTCTGCGCGAAGGTAATTCAGACCGTCGCGCGCCGAAGGCGGTCAAGGAATACGCCAAGAAGCACCCGCACAGCATGGGCCAGTGGTCGCAGGCGTCCCGCACCCACGTGGCGACCATGAAGACCGGTGACTTCTACCACGGTGAGAAGTCGATGACGCTGGACAAGGACCGCACCGTGAAGATGGTGCTGACGCCCGCCGGAAAAGGGGCCGGTGAGGCCATCGTCTTGAAGCCCGAGGTCAAGCTCGACAACGGCGACGTCATCGACAGCATGTTCATGAGCAAGAAGGCGCTGATCGACTTCTACGAGAAGGAGATCGAGGACGCCTACAAGACGGGCGTGATGTTCTCGCTGCACGTCAAGGCCACCATGATGAAGGTCTCGCACCCCATCGTGTTCGGCCACGCGGTGAAGGTCTTCTACAAGGACGCATTCGCCAAGCACGGCAAGCTGTTCGACGAGCTCGGCGTCAACGTCAACAACGGGCTCTCCGACCTCTACGACAAGATCGAATCGCTGCCCGCCTCGCAGCGCGAAGAGATCATCGAAGACCTGCACAAGTGCCACGAGCACCGGCCGGAGCTGGCGATGGTGGACTCGGCGAAGGGGATCTCGAACTTCCACTCGCCGTCCGACGTCATCGTCGACGCCTCGATGCCCGCGATGATCCGGCTCGGCGGCAAGATGTACGGCGCCGACGGCCGCACCAAGGACACCAAGGCCGTCAACCCGGAGTCGACGTTCTCCCGGATGTACCAGGAGATGATCAACTTCTGTAAGACCCACGGCCAGTTCGATCCGACCACGATGGGCACCGTTCCCAATGTCGGTCTGATGGCACAGAAGGCCGAGGAGTACGGCAGCCACGACAAGACCTTCGAGATCCCGGTCGACGGCGTCGCCGACATCGTCGACGTCGACACCGGTGAGGTGCTGCTGTCGTGGGACGTCGAAGAGGGCGACATCTGGCGCATGCCGATCGTCAAGGACGCGCCCATCCGGGACTGGGTCAAGCTGGCCGTCAACCGGGCCAGGCTGTCCGGCATGACGACGGTGTTCTGGCTCGACGACGAACGTCCGCACGAGAACGAGCTGCGCAAGAAGGTGAAGGCCTACCTGGCCGAAGAGGACACCGCGGGCCTGGACATCACGATCCTGCCGCAGGTGTGGGCGATGCGGTACACCCTCGAGCGGGTGATCCGCGGCCAGGACACCATCGCCGCGACCGGCAACATCCTGCGTGACTACCTCACCGACCTGTTCCCGATCCTGGAGCTGGGCACCAGCGCCAAGATGCTGTCGATCGTGCCGCTGATGGCCGGCGGCGGGCTGTACGAGACCGGTGCCGGTGGGTCGGCTCCCAAGCACGTCAGCCAGCTGGTGGAGGAGAACCACCTGCGCTGGGATTCGCTCGGCGAGTTCCTGGCGATCGGCGCCAGCCTGGAGGATCTGGGCAACAAGTTCGGCAACGCCAAGGCCAAGGTGCTGGCGACCACGCTGGACACCGCGGTCGGAGAGTTGTTGGGCGCCAACAAGAATCCCTCGCGCAAGGCAGGCGAGCTGGACAACCGTGGTAGCCAGTTCTACCTCGCGCTGTACTGGGCGCAGGCACTTGCCGCGCAGACCGAGGACAAGGAACTGGCCGAGCATTTCGCGCCGCTAGCCAAGACTCTCGCCGAGAACGAAGACGCCATCATCGCCGAACTGGCCGAGGTGCAGGGTCGGGCCGTTGACATCGGTGGGTACTACTACCCGGACCGGGAGAAGACCGCCTCGGTGATGCGGCCTTCCAAGACCTTCAACTCCGTGCTCAGCTAGCTCCGGCTAACTGGCGGAGCTGGGCTGCCGCACCGGCGGCACGTGGGCGTCGACCCACTCGGTGATCAGGTTCGTGACGCGATCCGGGGCCTCGAACATCGGGATGTGCCCGACGCCGTCGAGATGGGTCACCTTGGTGATCTCCGGAATGTTCTTGTGGAAGTGCTTGGTGAACCGGGGATGCGGCAGCACCCGGTCACGTTCGCAGACCACCAGGTGGGTCGGGACCGACAACTCGGTCAGCTCCATCAGTCCCGGCATCAGCAACGCCTTGATCAGCAGCTGGTAGTAGGCCGGACAGTGTGTCACGTCATCGAGGATCTCCTGCAGCTGCACCTCGGTGACGCCCCGCGGGGTGGCGCTGATCGGCACCGTGGCGGCGGCTTTGACGCCGGGTAGGCGCAGCGCGCGTTCGCCCAGCAGTCGGGCGGTCAGCCATACCGGCAGGCCGGCGACGAACTTGCCGACGATCTCGTATTTCACCGGCGACCAGCGGTGCCAGCCGCCGGCCGGGGCGATCCCAGTCAGCGTCCTGGCCCGGCCACGTCGCTCTAGCTCGAAGGCCACCCAGCCGCCCAGCGAGTTGCCGACGACGTGGGCGGTGTCCCAGCCCATTTCGTCCAGCTGGCGCTCGACGTGGTCGGCCAGGGTCGAGGAATCCAGGATCCACGACCGGCTGCGCGGGCCACCGTTGTGACCGGCCATCGACGGTGCGAACACCTCGAAGCGGCCGGTATCGGCCAGCCGGGGCGCAACGTCAGACCAGACGTAGGAGGACATCATGAACGGGTGCAGGAGCAGGATCGGTTCGCCGGCACCTAGATGAATTGATTCGCGGGTCGCCACAACCAGACCGTAAAGGTGATACCGCCGGTACCGCAAGATAGGTTTTCTCCCGTGATCGTGACCACCATCAATGTCAACGGCGTCCGCGCCGCTGTCCGCCGGCGTTCGGCCGAGAACCTCGGTCTGCTGGACTGGCTGTCGCAGACCGCGTCCGACGTGGTGTGTCTGCAGGAGACCCGCTCCGACGACGAGCAGATCGCCGAGGCCCTGGCCCCGGCGCTGGCCGACGGCTGGCATCTGGCCTCGGCCAGCCCGCACCTCAAGGGCCGCAGCGGGGTGGCGATCCTGTCCCGCACCCCGTTTGCGGCTGTTCGGATCGGCTTGGCGGCAACCGAATTCGAGCTACACGGCCGCTACGTCGAGGCCGATCTGGCGAGTGGACACACGGTCGCCAGCGTGTACGTCCACACCGGCGAAGCCGGCACCGACCGCCAGCTCGAGAAGGAACGGTTCATGTCCGCGTTGGCCAAGCGGATGGCGGAGCTGACAGCCGACGGGCGCGACGCGGTGATCTGCGGCGACTGGAACATCGCCCACACCGAGAACGACATCAAGGCATGGAAGGCCAACGTCAAGAAGGCCGGGTTCCTGCCCGGCGAGCGGCAGTGGCTCACCGACCTGCTGGACTCCGGCTGGGTCGACGTGATGCGGCGGCTCAACCCCGATGTCGCAGGTCCGTACAGCTGGTGGTCATGGCGCGGTAAAGCTTTCGACAACGACGCCGGCTGGCGCATCGACTACCACCTGGCCAGTGAGAGCCTGGCGGCCCGCACGGTGACGGCGCGGGTCGAAAAGCCCGCCGCCTACGGGCTGCGCTGGTCAGATCACGCTCCGGTGACCGTCGAGTTCGGCTGAGCCGACAAGAATGGGCCGGTCGCCTCGGGGGGGATGAGGCAACCGGCCCATTGTCTTGCTGGTCTAGTAGCTTCCGTTGATCCAGGCGCCCCACGGGACGTACGTCGTGGCGGGGGTGGCATAGGTGGTCGGGGCGTAGAAGTTGCCGGTCGTGGAGTCGTCGGCGTACGGGGAGTAGCTGTTCAAGCTGGTCGAGGCGCTGGCCGGTCCGGCGAACGTGAGGGCGGCACCACCGATGACGGCAGCGGCGACGGCGGGGGCTGCGATCAGGGCCTTGAAGCGATTTGTGGTCATCGTGTTGCCTCTTTCTCAAGTCGGTCGGTCTGACTCAAATCATTCGCGCTCAACACAATCCAGTCGATCCGCTGACCAGCTTGTTTTGCTGTCCCCCGATCGGGGGACAAGCCAGCCGCCCGGCGCACCGCGCATGCGTCTTCCTCCTGCACGGTTGTTTGCTCTCAACTGATCCGATGGTCTCTTACGTGTGCGACAAATTCCGCGCCAGGTGCGGCGGTCTATGGATACCCTGTGAGCCCTGCGAGAGTTGATCCTGCACAAACCGGGGGGTGCGTGGTGGCACGTCGTAAGCGACGACTAGGTGCAGCAGCGTTTGTGGTGGGGATGTCCCTGGCCGGCCCGCATGCCGTGGGCGTTGCCGCTGCGGACGCGCCGGACCCGGATTCGACCTCGGTAGCGGCTGGGGACACCCAGCCGCAGCGGCCGGCCCGCACCGCGCGCACCGCCGGATCGGCCCGCCCTGCGCCGCGTACTGCCGGGTCCTCGGGTGGGGGCCGCAAATCGAGGGTTTCGGCGGTGCCGCGGTCGTC
>JAKFVT010000040.1 GCA_021732005.1 Mycobacterium sp.
CGACGTCTTACCCCACCCGGGCGCGGCAGCGTGCGCGGCATCCAACGCCATCTCGATATCGGCATCGGTAGAACGAGCCACCTCGCAGAACACCTCACCGGTCACCGGCGTGCGGTTCTCGAAATACTGGCCGCCCACCGGAGCGACCCACTCACCACCGATGAAGTTCTCGTAGCGGGCCGCAAAGGACATCGACGAGCCCTCCGTACCGGGCCTCGCGTATACGGTCATGGTGTTCTCCTGCCTGGTCAAGACGACGAAATGTGTCGGTCGTCACTCAAGGTAGGCAGTGCGGGGTTGCAGCACGGTTGCACTGGTTCGCGCACCGTTGCATGCACGGCTCAGGCCAGGTCGAAGTCCAGTCCGGCCAGCTTGCCGCGGGCCTGGGCCTGCTGCACCGAGCCCGGCAGGGTGCCGTCGTGCAACGCGCGCCAACCGTCGCGGTCGTCGCGCCCGTCCGGGCTGTCCAGCCAACGGCGTAGCACCGCGGGATCACCGGTGGACAACGCCGCGCCCCGCAACGTCATCGCCAACTCTGTGCGCAAGCGCCCGACCGCCGGTGAGATCGACTGCGGCAGAAGCGGTCCCGGATACCGATCGAGTGCGGCGGTCACGTCCCCGGCATCGAGCGCCTCGTACACCTCGCCGATGTCGGTGGTGATCGGCACCGTCAGCCGATACGGCCGCGACTCGATGGCATCGGCGCCGACGACCTTGCGCAGCCGCGACATCTCGGCACGCACCGTCACGACGTCCAGGTCCTTGTCGTCGAGCAGCATCGCCAGGTGGTCAGCGCTCAGCCCCTCGGGGTGACGGCTCAACAGCACCAGGATGTCGGCGTGCCTGCCGGTCAGGGTGGTGGCACGCAGGTGCCCGAACTCGTCGGCGACCAGCCAGCGCGGGCGTTCGGAGCCGAGCACCGCCAGCCTCGGTCGTGGCTGCGCGGCTTCGACGGGTCCGCCGGTCAGCCGCAGCAGCGCCAGGTGCGTCTCGACTGCGACGACGGTGGCGCGCACAAGGGCCAGGGCCTGCGGCGTCGCGACCCGCGATCCGCCGGTCAGATCCAGTGCGCCGAGCAGCGCACCGGTGGCGGGGTCATGCACGGGGACCGCCGTGCAACTCCACGGTTGCACCACGCGGGAGAAGTGCTCGGAACCGTGAATCTGCAGCTCAGCGTCCACAGCCAGGGCGGTGCCAGGCGCGTTGGTCCCGGCGCCGCGCTCACTCCAGTCCGCCCCGGGCACAAAGTTCATGGCCTCCGCGCGCCGGCAGGCGTTGGGGTCGCCTTCCACCCACAGCAGCGTGCCGTCGGCACCGCTGACGGCGACGACCACCCCGGACCCGGCCGCATCGTCGACGAGCAGTCGCCGGATCACGGGCAGTGCGGGTGCCAACGGATGTGCCTCGCGCAGCCGCGCCAACTTCTCGCCCACCGGGGAGGGCTGGGCTGCGCCGTCCGGGTCGACGCCCTTGGCCAGGCTGCGCTGCCAGCTCTTGGCGACGATCGGCCGCAGCGAGCTCGATTCCAGGTAGCTGGCGTCGACCTCACCGGCGACGAACAGCTCATGTACCGCGCGCAACAGCGCCGACGGCCGGGCGGCGCCGGCTCCGGTTCGCGTCGTTCTGGATATGCCCATCGGCGATCACACTCCTGCGTGCGGTCACACCGACCGGCGCGCGTGCGGCCACGATACGCCAGATCTCGACAGTCATGTAGGCATCGGATGCGATCGCTCCAAGAAGACTGTGCGGCCCCGTTGGCTCTCCTCCGCGGGGGCCGCACAGAGATCGGGGGACGCCGTCAGCCCCACATCCCGGCGGCACGGCGGTCGGCATCGGCCACGTCGGCAGCCCCATCACGCACGGCGACCCCCAGTCGGACCAGGATGTCGCGCAGCGCCGACGCGGATTGGTGCCACTGCGCCTGTTCGGCTTGATATGCGGCTGCGGCGTCACGGGTCCACACGTGCTGCAGCGGAGCGATCTGCCGGCTGAGGTCGTCCAAGGCCGCGCCGAGTCGCGCCGACGTGCCCTGGATATCGGCCAGCACCGCTGCGTCGATCTCGGCGAAATCGTAAGAGAGGACGGGGTCCACGGTGGTGCTCCTTACCTAGAGGTGTGCGGTCACGGCGGCGATGCGTTGGGCGTGCAGCTGCGCGGCCTCACGCAGTTGGTGTTCGTTGTTTCTGATCGTGTCGGCGATCCCGGCCAGCGCCTGCGACAGCTTGGTGGACTCGTTGTTCCAGTGCGCGACGACAGTCTGGAATCGCGCCGCAGCCAAGCCACCCCACACTGTGGGCGGCACAGACTCCATGCGGGTGATGAAGCCGTGCAACAAAACCCGGATCTCGTCGTTGCGGGTGTCGGCAACCGCAGCGACGGAGCGCATCAGGTCAAAGTCGGTGCTCAGAGTCGTCACGTTCTTCCTTCCGGTCGAGTTGTGCGGGCTTACAATGATTTCGACGCTCACGAGCCGTCTCCGGTTCCACTGAATTCGTGGGCCGATTCAATGGCTTCCTCGCAGAGCTCGACGATCGAATCAAGCCTGCCGTGCGCAGCCTGGCAGCCGATGCTGATGCGCGTCGACCCGTCGAGAACCACCGCCCAGCGGATCTCGCGCGCAATGCGCAGTTCCCGGTAAGTGACCGCCGGTCGCCCGCCACGCCGGTCCGCGGGATTGAAGTCGACGAAAACACCGCGGGGCTGCTCGCCGATCGCCCGGCTCAGCGTCGCGGCCGTCTGATCCAAAGTTTCTTCAGGAGAATAGGATTGGGTGATGTGCAGGGCGGTATTCGAATCGGTCGGCGAGCTGGCCTGAACGCGGCGCGAACCAGGGCCCGCCGTGACTCGGGTGACCACCCAATCCGCCGGGATCCGCAGTGTGACGCGGCCTTCGACGATGTAGACGCCGCCGGAAGTCGGCGCCGGCGGGCGCGTGCGGACCGCGGCCACCCCAACCACGCACAGTGTCAATGCCATCCCGGCCGCCACGGCCGCGGGCCCTCGCCACTGTCGCCGTGAGGCAGGGACAGGTGCCGCCGCCGACTCCGGCGCGGACGGCCCCGGGGTGACGCGCATCCGTACCATCCGCGCATCCGTGCCGCGCTGACGCAGCGCGGCACGCAGACCATCGGCGTACTCGGCCGCGCCGGGTACGCCGGGCGGGGCGTCGATGAGAATGGCAGTGGGAGTGAATGTCTCGATCATCTTGGCGAGGTCCAAAGGATGATGCGGGCGGCTGCGCATCGCCGGTGAGCGGCCACCGGCGATGACGGCCACCAGTTCGTCGGCGATCTCGATGACGGTAGCGGCTTCGCCGGCGGCGAGCACCGCGGACCTGGGCTGCGCGAGAACCTCGGTGGCGACTGCCGCCGCAGCACCGACGAGGCGTGATACTCGGCTTTGCGCCCACCACGACGGGTGCACGACAGTCAATGTCTCGCAGCGCTCCTCGACACTTTCGGTGAAGATCTTCCGCCACAGATCGGCGACGGCGACCGGCCGTTCGCGAAACAGCACCACCGTGTCGTCGATGCCGGCCAGGGCGGCCGAGACCATCTCCTGCTCCCCCGCCCGCTGCGGGCCGGGCGCCAGCCGGGTAACCACTGCGGGACCGACTTCCAGCACCGTGCCGGTCACGTTGGGCTCCAACCGACCTGGACCAGCTCGGCGCCAGCCCGGGACACCAGCAGTCCGCGCCCGCGCGAGCGCTCGGTCGCGCGGTGGTGGCCGATCAGCGGACCCTCGTCGGAGCTGCCGCTCATCAACAGCGCGCTGCAGCCGCTGTCCCGGACATGTGCCAGAAGGGGTTCGAACATCGCCCGCGCCGATCCGGCGCAGCGGCGCGCGATGACCATGTGCAGCCCGATGTCGGCGGCGTGCGGCAGCAGTGCGAGCAGCGGACTCAGCGCGTCCGGCGAGGTGGCTACAACCACGTCGTAGTCGTCGACCACGACGTAGATCTCCGGTCCGGCCCACCACGATCTCGCCCTGAGCTTTTCGACCGCGGTGTCGGCGGTGGGCAATCTGTTCTGCAGCAATGAGATCAGGCCGGGCAGTCGCTGCGCGAGTCCCTGCTCGGAGAACGTGTAGTCGACTACATGGTCCGCGAGGTCGAGCAGGTCACGCCGGTAGTCGACGATGAACAGCAGCGCGGGTTGCGTTGCCGTAGAGCGCATGATCTCGCGGCACAGTGTCCGCAGTGCCGCGGTCTTCCCGCATTCCCGGTCGCCGAGGACCAACAGGTGGGCCTGGCGACGGAAGTCCGGACCGGCTGGGGTGAACTGGTCCTCACCCAGACCGAGCAGGACGCGGTCGGAGTCGTCGAGGGACATCTCGACGAGAGTGGCCTGGTCGATGTGTGTGGGCAGCAATCGGACGGGCGGCGCCTGCCACGACCGGTCGCAAGTGATGTCGACGCCGTCCGGCGTGGCGATCAGGAAGTGGTTGCCGTCACGGGTGATACCGCGCCCCGGCACGTCGATCGGAACGAGCGCCGCCTGCTTGCGATCCATCTCAGAGTCGATCGGGTCCCCGAGGCGCAGTTCGATTTTGGTTCCGATCTGGTCTTTGAGCGCGGGCCGGATGTCGGCCCACCGACCGGCGGTGAGAATCAGGTGGATGCCGAACGACAGACCACGTGACGCGATGCCGGCGATCGCCGGCTCGAGATCGGGATGCTCCTCCCGCAGGCTCGACCAACCGTCCACGACGAGGACGACGTCACCGTACGGGTCGACGTCGGCGCGGTTCTCGCGCGCGGACAGGACGGCGCCGACGTGACTGACCGTGCGGTGCACCAACTCGGTCTCATGCCGGCCCGCGACCGATCCCACGTGAGGCAACCGTCGCAGCGAATCGAGCGTGCCGCCGCCGAAGTCGATGCAGTAGAACTGGATCCGCCTCGCCTCGTGACACGCGGCGAGCGCGGTGAGCAGCGACCGCACTGTGGTGGACTTTCCGCTTTGTGAGGTTCCGACCACCGCGACGTTGCCGAGGGCGCCGGTGAGGTCGACGGTCATGGGTGCCTGTCGCTGCTCGAACGGCAGGTCGATCACGCCGATCGCCACCGCACGATCGCGCCCCGCACTGTGGGGTAGGTCAGCAAGGTTCGCGGATCTGGTGAGCGGTGGTAACCACATCTGGTGTGCCGGCGTTCCTCGGCTGCTGAACCGGTGGACGATCGCATCGAACGCGGTTCGATGCGATCCGGCGGGTTCGTCGGTCGTTGTCGGCGAGGCGGATTCCCGGGTGAACAGCTCCACGGTGGCGGTTTTCGATGTCCTGGCACTTGTCGGGGCCGGGCCCCCGAGGTAGGTCGCCTGAAATCGCGCCAGCCGCCCGTCGCCGGTGCGCAGCAGCGCGGCGCCCGGGGTGGCCGCAAGTTCGGCGGCGTCCGTGACGCCCAGAACTGCCCGCGATTCCGCGGCCGTCGCTGTCTTGAGGCAGATGCGATAGGACAGGTGCGATTCGAGGCCGCGCAGGCGACCCTCGTCCAGGCGTTGACTCGCCAGCAACAGATGCACGCCGAGTGAGCGGCCGACCCGTCCGATCATCGCGAACAGGTCGGCGAAATCGGGCTGTTGAGAAAGTAATTCGGCGAACTCGTCGACGATGACGAACAATGTCGGCAGCGCGGGCAAGCTGGTATCTGCGCGTCGATGTCGCCGGTATGCGGCGAGGTTGACCGCGTTGCCGGCCCGCCGTAGGAGCTGCTGACGACGGTGGACCTCGCCGCCGAGCGCATCCTTCGCGCGCGCCACCATCGGCGCGGAGTCGGCAAGGTTGGTGATGACCGCGGCGACATGGTGCAAACTCTCGAGACCGAGAAACGTCGCGCCACCTTTGAAGTCGATGAGGACGAGGTTGACGTCGTCCGGCGAGTGGCGGGCGATGATCCCGGCCGCGATCGTGCGCAACAGTTCGGATTTTCCCGAGCCGGTCGCACCCACACACAGCCCGTGCGGGCCATGGCCACCGTCGGCGGGCTCCTTGATGTCGAGAGCGACCGGTTCTCCGTTCCCCGTTGTGCCCAGTTCAACCCGGAGTTGCTCGGACGGGGGTAGCGGTGGCCAGAGAGCTTCCGAAGCTGGACTACTCACGCCGAATCCGCTGTCCCGGTGGCGGTACCGCGCCAATCGGCGTGCACAGGTCCGCGCCTGCATGATCGTCATGGTGTCGGCGGTGGCGAATTCCTCGACGCCCTCATCGCTGCGCACCGCGAGGTTGTCCCCGTCGACCCACAGGCATCGTGGTTCCGAGTTGTGTTCACCCGGCCCGACAGCAATAACGACGGTGCCGGGCCTGGCATGCGTTCGGTGATCCGCTCCGTCGACGATGACGACCCGATACCTGCCCCGATGATCGCGACTATCGTTGTGCGGCAGCCACTTCAACCAGTCCCACTGCTGCCGGTGCTCTGCGGTGACCTCCGCCGTGATCTCCAGGTTCGCCGGGCTGTGCAGCACGGCCAGCTGGCAGAGCATCGCGCGCACCAGGGCTCGCGCAGTCGACGGATCGCCTTCGAGGACGAGCACGCCGACCCTGGGCAGCGCGATCGTGACGGGCACACCGTCGACCGTCGCGTGGTGGTGGACGAAGCGCCGCAACGCATCGGCGGTCACCGGGTCCAGCTCGTCCACGGGACCGACCGGCGGCACGACTATCCGGCGCGCCAGCCGGTGTCGGCCGACGCCGACACGGACGTGGCAGAAGTCCGGAATCTGATCGCTGCGCTCCCACATCCGTGGGCCGCCGACCAGCGTCCACAACGAGGCCGGCTCCGGATGTCGCTCCTGCAGTGCAGAGCGTTGGCGCTGCGCCGCGTCCCGCAACTGCTCGCTGAGCCGGTCGAGATGATTCAGATAGCGTCTGCGTTGGTGATCCACCCCGCGGCCCGACCGCCGCGCACCGGCCTGCAGCGCCATGCCGACCGCCGACACCGCCATCATGGCCGGCAGCATCACCGCAGTCAGGCCGTGCGAAGCGACTCCCGACCTCCACATCACGGCACCGACAGCCACCACAGCTCCGACCGTGACCAGCGGCATGAACCGCGACATTGCCGACGGCGGCTCGGTACGGGGCAACGCACCGACGACCAGATCTTCGGTGGGGAAATCCATCGCCAACCGGGCAGGCCGATTCATGCACGGACGGTAAACATCGTCGGCCCCGACCGGCAATTCACCTGTGGACAGCGGAGTTCGACACCCCCGCGAGCTCGCTACCGTCCGCTGTCATGGCTGCCACCGACCAGACCTGCCAGGTGTCGATCCGCACCGCCGACCGGGAAACAGACGTCACCCTGCCCGCCGCCATACCGATCGCCGAGCTGATGCCTGCCGTGCTCGACGTGATCGGGGCGGCGGTGTTCAGCGGCCGCGATCGCCATCTCACCCGCGTCTGCGGACAACGGCTCGATCCGGAGAAGACACTCGCGCAATCCACCATCCATGACGGTGAACTTCTGATCCTGACCACCGCGGCACCGCCGGCCCCCACCACCCGATTCGACGCGAGTGGCAGCGTTGCCGATGCGATCGCGGCGCTACCGGAGCCGACGTGGCGACCCACCCGGCGCAGCGCCGGGCACTGCGTGCTGGGATGGGCGGCCGTGGCGCTGCTGGTGTTACTGGGACGCGCGATTCTGGACCCAGACGCAAGCCGTCATCCGGTAATCGCCGCGGCCGCAGCACTTCTGGCGATGACCGGCGCGGTCACTGCGCACCGGACCGCTACCGGCCGGGTGACGGTGGCCAGCCTGGGCGTGCTGGCTGTTGCCTTCGCGGGCCTGACCGCCGCCCTGCTTCCGCTGGGCCCACCGGCGACGCCGACGTTCCTCCTCGCGATGGCCGCGATCGCGTCGGCCTCACTGCTGGCCTGGCGCCTGTTGGGCTGCGCCCCTGAGGTTTTCCTTCCGCTGGCCGTTGTTGCGATGGCGGCGGTGTTGACGACAATGGGTGCGGTGGCGGGCTGTTGGCCGGCCGAGGCCGGTGGGCCGATGCTGGCAGCCGCGTCAGTGGCCGTGCTGGCGGCGTCGGCGCGGCTGTCGGTCCACAGTTCCGGGCTGGCGAGGGCCGGCTTTGCCGACAGTCACCTCGAAGCCCTGGCGCGACTGGCTCATCACCGGCTGACGCTGATCGTGGCGACGGCGGCCCTGTCGGCGGCTTTCGGAGCTGCGGTGACGGCGGTGACCACGTCGCATTCACTTCTCGCGGTGATCTTCCTCGCGGTCATCGCGGCGCTTCTGCTTCTCCGGCCCCTCCGGGAGAAATCCCTGTACCGGACTGTCGCGCAGAGTATTTCGTCCGCGATCACGTTGACAGTGCTCGCGGGCCTGTGCGCTGTCGACGCACCGCAGAGCATCCCGTGGCTGTGCGGTGCCCTTGTGCTCATCGCCGCCGGCGCGGTGTGGGTCGCGCACCGCGGACCGGTACACACCTCACCGGCGGTTCGCCGTGCGGCCTCGATAGCGGAGCTGATACTCGGCGCGGCGGTCGTACCCGGCGCCTGCGCGGCAGCAGGCATGTTCGGCGAGCTCGCTCAGATCGGTGCGGCCTGGTGAGGCTCACCGTGCGGATCGCATCCGCCTTCTCGGTGGCGCTGCTCATGGTAATGCACTGTGCGCCAATCGCATTCGCGGTTATTCCGCCGCCGATCGACAATTCACTGCTGCCGCCGCCGGCACCTCCTGCCCCACCCGAGCCGACCGAACAACGCCAACCGTGCACGGTGCCGCTTCCTGCCGGCGCCGGCGTACCGGCACCGCAGTTGGCCGGTTTCGACGTGACGGCGATGTGGCGGCTGACGCGTGGAGTAGGTCAGCGCGTCGCGGTGATCGACACCGGGATCGCCGCGCATCGCCGGTTGCGCGATGTCGTCGCGGGCGGCGACTATGTGTCGACCGGCGATGGCAAACAGGACTGCGACGGACACGGGACCGTCGTCGCGGGCATCATCGCGGCCGCGCCCGATCAGACGGATCGACCGGGTTTCACCGGGATCGCTCCGGAGGTGACTCTGATAGGTATTCGGCAGTCCAGCAACAAGTTCGGTCCGTTGGTCGATCCCGGTGAGCGCGGCTTCGGGGATGTGAGCACTCTTGCCATGGCGGTACGGACAGCCGCAGACATGGGCGCGTCGGTGATCAACATCTCGTCGGTGGCCTGTGCCGAGGGGAGTCTGGACGATCGCGCGCTCGGCGCGGCGCTGTCGTACTCAGTCGATGTCAAGGATTCCGTGGTGGTCGTCGCCGCGGGCAATGTGGGCGGCGATGGCCAGTGCCCCGGCCAGAACACCACGGCGCAGCCCACTGTGATCGCGAGCCCCGCCTGGTACGACGACTACGTCCTCACAGTCGGCTCGGTGGGCTCCGACGGCGCGCCATCGGAATTCAGCCTCAACGGCCCGTGGGTCGACGTCGCGGCTCCTGGCGAGAACATCGTGTCACTGGATACCGACGGCGACGGCGTCATCAACGCCCTGCCGACGCCGGCGGGACAAGCGTCGATGTCGGGCACGAGCTACGCCGCCCCAGTGGTCTCCGGCGTGGTGGCGCTGGTTCGGTCTCGCTTCCCGAGGCTCTCGGCCCGCCAGGTGATGGCGCGCATCGAAGCCACCGCGCATCACCCCGCGCAAGGGTGGAACGCCGCGGTGGGCAGCGGTGTCGTCGATCCTCTGGCGGCACTCAGCGATCACACCAACGAGCCGCCGCCGCACCAGGCGGCGCGGGCCTCGGCGCCACTGCCGGCCCCACCCGAGGAGAACCACCGCTACACGGTCGTGGCAAGCGCGGCGGCGCTGTGCGTGGCCGGCGTGGTGGCGGCGTCGGTGCGGCTACGGCGCCGCGCCGAGAACATCCCGGCCGACTAGGGCAGCGTCCCGGTCCAATTGGGGACCGGCGGGAAGCACACCGACGATCGACCACGGCGCTGCGGCAGGCACACCACCGAGCCCGAGCGCGGCGATCGCCGAATCATCGACGGGGAAGCGAACTCCCGCGCTGGTGACGAGGTAGCGACCTGTTCCCGGGCCGCCGGTGACATCCACACTCGCGCCGGGGATCATCCGCACGCTGTCGACGGCCGGACCGTCCCCGTCGGATCCGGCCAGGGTGACCGAGCCGGGGCGATCGCCGGGGTGTGGTCCGACGGCGACACCACTGTGTCCGGACGTCCATGTCGCACAGACGTCGTCGCCGGCGCCGATGAGTGTGGGCGGCTCATCGGGATACGCGCCGACCGGCAGCGTGTCGACGAGCGGGCTGCGCGCGATCAGTTCGGGCGGCACCTCGGTGATCTCGGCCTGCGCGGCCGGGTCGCTGAAGCGGATGAGTTCGGCGGCCAGCCGGCCGATGCGCTGAAGGCCGCCCGGCAGCGCGACGTAGTACTCGGGTGACTCGGTCCGGACGACCCGCAGGACGGTGCCGACCGCGACGCCGGTCACGCCGGACGGTTGCCCCATCCCGGCGATCCGAGGTGCACTGATCGCCGGTACCTCGGGGATCGTGTTGAGCACCGTCGATGAGACCGTGCGCAGTGCGGCCTCGGTGATCCGCAAGGCGCGCGCGGTGGCCGGGTCTCCGGGATCGAGCATGGCTCGCGTGCCGTCGTACAGCAGGTAGGCCGACCCGTCACCGTGCGCCACTGTGACGACGACGGCGGTTCGCGAGTCCAGGTCGGGCGGTACCGAGTCGTCGCCGACGGCGATGGTGGTGTTGCCATCGGCGTCGTCGCACACGGCCCATCGCGCGTCGCGGGGGGCCAGCACCCGCCCGAGTGATGCGGGCGCGCCGGGGATCCCCAGGAGCGGGCCGGTGGCCGTATCTCCGAGGGCGGCGTCGTCGACAAGTCGCGGTGTGGCCGGCGAGCCCAGGATCAAGCGAGCCGACGTCAGGTTCGCCACCGGGCGGAGACGGTCGTCGATCCTGACGAACAGTGCGCCGGACTGTCGCACCATCACCACCGTCGCATCGCCGGGGATGACGCCGCGGGCCGTGGACCCCAGGATCGTGTCGAGGACCACGGCAATCCCTGCCACACCGCAGCCGAGCAGGAGCGAGAGCTTCCGGGCGCGAACGGGATCGTGCCGGGCCGGCATCTGCCGCGCCAGGACCGCATACTCCAAGCGGCGCAATAGAAATCGCTGCGCACTCAATTGAGCTCGAAGTGGTGGGCGGCCCGCCATCTGCGTGACGCTAGAACACCCGCCTACGAGGCGATGTCACTCATCAACAGCCCCCTCTTTCGAACGGCGCTCCCGGTAGGCGGCGACGTGCTGACGATTGCCGCAGTTGCCGGTGTCGCAGAACATCCGGGAGCGGTTGCGGGACAGGTCGATCAACACCGCATCGCAGTCCGGGGCCGCACAGATCTTGAGCCTGCGCAGCTCACCGGCGCGCACCAGGTCGGCCAGCGACATCGCCATCTCGGCACCCATCCGCTGGGCCAGCGGATCGTGGATGGATGCCAGGTGCAGGTGCCACTCGGGCATCTCCGGGTGCCGCGTCAGCCACGGGGCGGCGCGGGTGTCGGACAGCAGCGCGTTGATCTGACCGACGGCGCGTTCCTCGTCGGTGGCGGCCGCCCAGATCCGGCCCAGCCGGCCGCGCAGCGTGTGCACCGCCGACACCTCGGCGTCGTCGCGATCGCGCCGGCCGGTCCAGCCCCAGCTGTTCAAGTAGTCGTCCAGAGCGGGCTGGTCGGCCAGCTGCTCACCGTCGACGCGGTCGCTGTTGATCAGCGCACAGGCAGCACGCAATGTGAGCTCTGTGTCATGACTGAAAAGCATTTGACTCATGACTTCCTTCGGACGTAGTGTCATGACCAACATCTATTTTACTCATTACATCCGGGGAGTGCCTCATGTCGACGCTGGTCCGCACCCAAGACCACTTCCGGCTTGGGCTGATGTTCGCCATCGGATCGGCGTTCACGTTCGGCATGTCGGGCCCCTTCGCGAAATCACTGATGGGCGCCGGCTGGTCGCCGACCGCCGCCGTCACGGCCCGGCTCGCCGGCGGTGCGCTGGTGATGGCGATCTTCGCCACCATCGTCAAGCCCGGTTGGGTCCGCGAGGCCCGCGCGCACGCCCGCGTCGTGGTGGCCTACGGGCTCGTCCCGATCGCCGGAGCCCAACTCTGCTACTACAACGCGGTCTCTCATCTGTCGGTCGGCGTGGCGCTGCTGCTCGAATACACCGCGCCCATCCTCGTCGTGGGCTGGATCTGGGGAACCACCCGGCGTCGCCCTCGCACCATGACGCTGGCCGGAGTCGCGCTCGCCGTGGCCGGAATCATGCTGGTGCTCAACGTCTTCGAAGGCGCGCACATCAACACGGCCGGGGTTCTTTGGGGACTGGGCGCGGCGATCTGCGCGGCCTGCTACTTCATGATGTCCGATGAGGTCAGCGCCGACGGCAGCGGACTGAACTCGATCACCCTGGCCGCCGGCGGGCTCGTGGTCGGCACGATTGCGGTGGTGTTGCTTGGCCTGACCGGCGTGATGCCGCTGATCTTCACCGCCAACAACGCGGTCGTCGCCGGACTGACGGTGCCCTGGTGGGTTCCGGTGGTGATGCTGGCCGTGGTGGCCACCGCGATCGCCTACACGCTGGGCATCAGTGGCGTGGCGCGGTTGCGCCCGAGTTTCGCCTCTCTGGTCGGCCTCGGCGAGGTGCTGTTCGCCGTGCTGTCGGCGTGGGTGCTGCTGGGTGAAGCTGTCACCGCAGTGCAGGCCGCCGGCGGTGTCGTGGTGCTGCTGGGCCTGGCCCTGGCCCGCCAGGGCGACCGCAGCGCCGCGGTCACCGCAGCGGCGTGGCCCGATGCGGGACCGATCGAGGAAGTCGCCGCGCGACGCTGATTCTGCGGCGCGCAAGCAAACGTCGGGAATGAAACTCCGCTCCCATCTGTAACATCCAGATGTGACATCAACCGCTGCGCCGAAGCGTTTCCTGCTGGCCGCCTCCGCTGCCGTCCTCACCGCAATGTTCGCGCTGGTCAGCCCGGCCACCCTGCCGATGGCGTCGGCCGACTGCAATGACGTGCAGGTGGTGTTCGCCCGCGGAACCGACGAGCCGCCGGGCATCGGGCGCGTCGGGCAGGCCTTCGTCAACTCGCTGCGCGGCAAGATCGGCAACCGCTCGATGGGTGTCTACGCCGTGAACTACCCCGCCAGCTACGACTTCCTGGCCGCCGCCAACGGCGCCAACGACGCCAGCGCGTTCATCCAGGGTGTGGTCAACGACTGCCCGAACACCCGGTTGGTGCTCGGCGGGTATTCGCAGGGCGCGGCGATCATCGACATCATCACCTCGGTCCCCTTCCCGGCGGTGGGCTTCAACAACCCGTTGCCGCCGAACGTGCCGGACCACGTGGCCGCGCTGGCCGTCTTCGGCAACCCCACCACCAGAGTCGGCCTGCCCCTGACCAGCAGTGCCGTCTACGGCGGCCGGGCCATCGATCTGTGCAACGCCGGGGATCCGATCTGCAGCAGCGGTGACGACGTCCAGGCCCACCGCATCTACAACAGCGACGGGTCAGCGGTTCAGGCCGCCTCGTTCGTCGCCGGGCTGCTCTAGGTCACCGACGGTTTGGGCCTCCCAGCCACGTGTGTGACTATTAGCCGAATGCTCGCGACCAAGGGGGTCTCATCACCGTGGCCAGGCCGACCATGACATCACTCCGCAAACTCGGTGTTGCCTCGATCGCGGCGGCGGCGATCCTGTCGCCGATCACCCTCGCCCCGGCAGCCCAGGCCGAGCCGTGCCCGGACGTCGAAGTGGTCTTCGCCCGCGGGACCAGCGAGCCGGCCGGCATCGGCCGGGTCGGGCAAGCCCTCGTCGACAACCTGCAGGGCCAGCTGGGTGGACGCTCGGTGAGCGCCTATGCGGTGAACTACCCCGCGACCTACGACTTCCTAGGTGCCGCTGACGGCGCCACGGACGCGACCAATCACATCGCCACCATGGCCGCGGCCTGCCCGGCGACCAAATTCGTTCTGGGCGGCTACTCGCAGGGCGCCGCGGTGGTGGACATGTTGGTCGGCATTCCCCCGCTGGGCAACAAGGTCGGTGACATCGGCTCGGCGCCACCACTGCCGGGCAACCTGGCCAACCGCGTCGCCGGGCTGGCGGTCTTCGGCAATCCGTCCACCAAATTCAGCATCCCGATCACGTCGGCCGGCGGGGCGTTCGCGGGTAAGGGCGTCGACTTCTGCAACGACGGCGACCCGATCTGCTCGCGCGGTCGCAATCCGTTCGCGCACACCGATTACGAGCAGGGCCCGGCTCCCGCGCAGGCCGCCGGCTTCCTCGCCGGGCTGTTGTAGCCGCGCGATTTTATTTGCTGCCAGCACTCTCCCAGGCTCGTCTACCATGGCTGGCATGCGCGCGAAAACGATTCTGAGCGCGGCGGCGGCGGTGATGTCCGTCGCCGCATCACTGTTGCCGACGGCAGTGGCGTCCGCAGCGGACTGCCCCGACGCGGAGGTGATCTTCGCGCGCGGACGCTTCGAGCCGCCGGGCATCGGCCGTATCGGCCAGGCGTTCGTCGATTCGCTGCGCGGCAAAACCCCGAAGAGCGTCGGCGTATACGGGGTCAACTACATCGCCGACTGGGACATCGTGCCGGGCGCGAACGACCTGAGCCGGCACATGCAGTACATGGCGACCAACTGCCCCAACACCCGCCAGGTGCCGGGTGGCTACTCGCTCGGTGCCGCAGTGGTCGACGTCGTGGTCGGCTCGAACAAGGCGCAATTCGGTTTCAACTCCCCGCTGCCCGCCTCCGTCGCCGACCACGTGGCGGCGGTGGTGTTGTTCGGCAATGGCACCCGCAGCATCTTCGGACCGGTGTCGGCGGCCAACAGTCCGGTCTACGGCCCCAAGACCATCGACCAGTGCAACGTGGACGACCCGATCTGCAACGGCATCGATCCGAGCACATTGGCCGACAACTGGAATTCACACCTGCAGGACGCGTACATCGACTCGGGTCTGGTTGACCAAGCCGCCCAATTCACTGCAGACAGGCTCTGACTCATGCGTATTCGGGGGACGTTGACCCGTGCGGTCACGGTGGTCGTCGCAGCCGCGGCGATGGTGCTCGGTCCGACTCCGCTGCCCGGCGGTGGCGTGGTGGCTGCGCCGCAGGCTACCGCTGCGGGCTGCCCCGACGTGGAGGTGATCTTCGCGCGGGGGCGCCTCGAATCCCCCGGCGCGGGAATCATCGGCAATCAGTTCGTCAGCGCTTTGCGCTCCCGCGTCCACCGCAATGTCGGCCTCTACGCGGTGAAGTACCCCGCCGACAATCAGGTCGACGTCGGCGCCAACGACATCAGCCAGCGGATCATCTACAACATCAACAATTGCCCGAATACACGGTTGGTCCTCGGTGGGTACTCGCTGGGCGCGGCGGCCACCGATATGGTGCTGGCACTTCCGATCCCGATCCTGGGCTTCAAGACTCTTCTCCCCCCGGACGCCGGAAGCCACATCGCCGCAGTCGCCCTGTTCGGCAACGGAACCCAATGGTTGGGCCCCATCACGAATTTCAGCCCTGAGTATCGGGACCGAACCATCGAGCTGTGCCACGGCGCCGACCCGATCTGCAATCCCGCCGACCCGGACACCTGGGAAGCCAACTGGCCCGACCACCTGGCCGCCGCCTACCAGAAGGCCGGAATGATCGATCAGGCCGCCGATTTCGTGGCGGGCAAGCTCTAAGGCTTGTCCAGTGTCCGCAGGTCGCGGGTGATCATGATGCGTGCGGCGAGCTCGTCATCCGGCGGGTAATCCACCCCGGTGAGGGTCAGGCCCCGAGCCGGTGCTGCGGCGAAGTCACTGGAACGCGCTTCTGCCGTCAACAGTGTTGCGCACCACGATGGTTCGCGACGGCCCTGCCCCACAGCGAGGAGCGCACCAACCAGTGAGCGCACCATCGACCAGCAGAACGCGTCAGCGGTGACGTAAGCCGTCACCGCATCGCCGTCGCGTACCCAGTCCAGGCGCTGCAGGTCGCGGATGGTCGTCGCACCGGGCCGGTGGCGACAGAAGGCAGCAAAATCGTGCAATCCCACCAGATGCCGGGACGCCGAATTCATGGCGTCGACGTCCAGCGGCTTGGACCAGGGTGTCACGTACCGCGCGGACTGGGGCTCCACACCGTAGGCCGCCAGCGACAGCCGGTACTCATAGTGCCGACGCAACGCCGAAAAGCGGGCATCGAATCCGGCTGGGGCGCGGGTGATTTCGCGCGCCCGGACGTCCTGCGGCAGGAAGCGGGCCAGCCGGCGCACCAGCGGCAGGAACTCAGGGTCGCCGGGCCGGGCGTGCCGCGGATACGCGTGGGCCAAGGCGTCGGCCGGGACGTCGAGATGGGCCACCTGGCCGGTCGCGTGTACACCGGTGTCGGTGCGACCGGCGCCGAAGACCCGGACCGGCGCCCGGAAGACGGTCGAGAGCGCTTCGTCGAGGACTCCCGCGACCGTGCGGTGGCCTTCCTGCGCCGCCCAACCGGTGAACTCGGTTCCGTCGTAGGCGATGTCGAGCCGCAGACGAACGAGCCCGCCACCGCTATCGGTGACGGGCTCGTTCGCACTCACAGCGTCAGGACTTGTCAGCGTCCGAATCCTCGGCGGATTCTTCGGCCTTCTCCTCGGCAGCCTCGGCGGTCTGCGCGTCGGCGATGCCGGCGTCTTCAGCCTCGACGGCTTCGATCGGCTCTTCAGCCTCCGGCCCAACGGCCTCTTCGGGCTCCACCGCAGCCTGCGGCGCAGCAGCGGCAGCCACCGGCGCAGCCTTGGCGGCCGAGCTCTTACGAGCCCGGTTGGCCACCCCAGTAGCTTCAGCGGTCACCGTCTTCTCCCGAACCAGTTCGATGACGGCCATCGGGGCGTTGTCGCCCTTGCGCGGTTCGACCTTGATGATGCGGGTGTAGCCACCATTGCGGTCGGCGAAGAACGGCGCGATCTCGGCGAACAGAGCGTGCACGACGTCCTTGTCGCGGATCTTCTTCATCACCTCACGCCGGTTGTGCAGCGCACCCTTCTTGGCATGGGTGATGAGCTTCTCCGCGTAGGGCCGCAACGCCCGCGCCTTGGGCTCGGTGGTCTTGATCCGGCCGTGCTCGAAGAGCGAGGTGGCCAGGTTGGCCAGAATCGCCTTCTGGTGTGAGGACGACCCGCCGAGGCGAGGACCCTTGGTGGGTTTGGGCATTGCGACTTCTCCTAAATGGGGCCGGTCCCCGTATCAGGTAGGACCGGGACGGTTCTCTTGCGAGGGTTGGGCGGGTGGAACTGGGTGGGAATC
>JAKFVT010000051.1 GCA_021732005.1 Mycobacterium sp.
ACCGTTTGCGTAGGCGGTGGGGGTGGCGGTGGTGGGGCTTCCGATGTCGGAACCGTGTCGGGCCGGCGCGTCTGCCGCTGTGGAGGCAGTGGTGTTTTGCCGTCAGCGGGTGCCGCGCCGATGATCGAGGCCACGATGGTCCCATGGGCATCGCAGTCAGACAGCCCGTCACCGCCGTCGACCACGTAATCGCCGCCCCCGATGAGGTTCGGCAAGCGTGGATGTGGGTTGACCCCGGTGTCGATCACGGCAACGCTGACTCCGGCTCCGCGGCCGAATTCCCAAGCCTCCGACAGATTCAGCATGTCCAGGTAGCGGGGCTGCACGCGGTAATCGGTTCCCGGAAGTGTGCCCACGCGCGGGCAGTAGGCCCCCTGCTTCATCGGTTCGGGCGGCGTGGGCGGCCCGTCCGGCGGAACAGCCGCCGGGTCGATTGTCGGTGGGGCGACGGCCGCCGCGGTGGGCGCGCTGGCCAGCGCCGGTGCCAGCGCCATCAGGGCCGCGCCCAGCAGGCATGTCGCGCTGCGCACAGCGCTCGCGGTGTTCACGAGCGGTACCGGATCGCCGAGAACACGCCCATCATCCAGAACGCCAACGGGAAGGGAGCAATCAGCAGCAGGTAGCCCACCCATTCCACGATCTGTTTGAACATCGGGCTGTAGACGTGTGTCGGGATGATCGCGGCCAGGGCCAGGCCGGCGGCCGTGAGCACCAGCATGGTCGCGCAACCGATCAGCAGCGCTGCCGGGGACCACAGACCGACCGCGTAGCGCAGCGGCACCGCGAGTGCGATCGCCACCGGCGTAACGGCGAGCAGGGTGGACTGCCGTCGATCGGTGTAGGAGCGGGCGTGCAGCAGGATGGCTCCGGCGATGGTGGCGGCAACCACCACGGGCAGCCACCGCCGATCGGTGTGCGGATCACACAGGGCCGTCGCGCTGATCACCAGCAGGGTTGAGAAACCGGCCAGTAGACCGGTCAGGAAGCCGTGCGCCCGGTCGACGGAGATGACGACGTTGCGGACCGACTCTGGTCCCTCCAGCGTGGGGGTGTTGCCGCTGGGCACCACCACCGCACTGGGCAGGTCGGGGCGGGTCTCGAAGATCCATCGTCCGCTGGCCGAGGGGAACACCGGAAGTCGAAGGTTGGCCAGCATCCGGGCGAAGCCCGGTGCGAGCTTGATGCAAATGATAGATACCAGCAGCACGATGCCCAGCAGCGTCACCGCTGAGGTCACCAACAACATTCGGGCGACCCCGACGGACAGGGCAGCGGCGCTGATGATGACCACCGCCGTGCACAGGGCGATATGACGGCCGGTGAATCGCATGATCAACACCGCAGCGGCCAGGCTCACCGCGGCACCCAGCCCGACATGCACAGCGCCCAATGGCCCCGGAATGGCCAGCGCAGCTGCCACCGCTGTCGTCGCGGCCGCCAGCAGGAGGAAGGTGTCAGCGACGAACAGTTCGGCGCGCAGGACCTCGGCTCGTTCGGGTTCGATGTCGCGGACGTCGCCGGCCGCGCGGCGATTGCGCGCTGACCGGATGCCGGTGACGACCGTTGCGACGATCAGCACCAGCGCGCAAACGCTCGCGGCGGTGCTGGCGATCCAGTCGTCGTGGCCGTAGCGCCAGCGCAGCAGCAGCGTGGCCACCAAGAGCATCGCGACGGCCACCAGGACCACACCGACGCGGGCGGCCCACGGCGGCGTTACCGAAGGCCAGTGCTTGCGCAGTTCGGCGGGGATCGCGCTGGTGACGTGCTCGATCACCGGGATGCGTGTTTCGGCGTCATCGATGAAGCGCAGCCAGAGAGTGGTGCCGTCGAGCACACCCTGCTCGCTGAGGGATCGCTTCGGCTTCAGCGGTGTCCCGTCGACCCAGCACAGCGCCCAGCGGCCGCGGCCCGCGACACTGTCCCCCGGCCGGACGGACAGTCGGGGTTTGCCGATCTCACTGAGGCGGCTGTTGAGCACGTCGACCAGGGCCGGGGTCTGAATGCCGATCGCCGCGGCGGCATCCAAACGCACCCCGATTGACACGTCGTTGACCATGACTGCGACCAGGACCTGGCGCAGCTGCTCGGATTCTTCCCCTGCCCCGGTGCTCACCGCGGCATCACGAACCGAAGTCACCGCAGCGCCGTCCGTCCGCTGCGGAATCCTTGGGCCAGCCACGCGGCCACATCCAGGTAGGCGTACTGGGTTTCGCGGCGCAGAGCATCCCAGTCCAACTGGGGGCTATCGCGCAGGTTCTTGTCCCACGGGATCGAGGTCACACCGCCGACGCGCTGACCGATCGTTTCCCGCACCTTGGCCAGGAAGTCCTTGTCGGCGCAGTTGTATACGTCGTTGAGGACCAGCGCCGAGCGGCGCAACAGCGCTTGGTACTCGCTGCGTGCTGCGAGCCACTTGATGGTGGTTTCCGCTGCGGCCGCGCCATCGAAGTTCATCGTGCCCACGATGATCAGTGAATCGACTTGGGACAGCACCGCCTGCATGACCGGGTGCTCGATTTCCGGGCCGCAGTCGACCAGCGCCAGCTGGTAGAAGCGGCGCACCCGGCCGAGCACCGCCTTGAAGGCATCCGGTGACAGATCAAACGGATTGGCGACGTTCTGGTTGGAGCCCAGGACTTCCAGGCCTGGCTTGTTCTTGCCGGTGTAGTGCCGTGCCATCGGGTAGCTGTGAAGGTTGTTGTCGGCGAGGAATTCTCGGATCGATGCGGTGGCTGTGGGGTCGATGAGGCGACCCAGCGCGCCGTAGGTGGGATTGGCGTCGATGGCCAGGACGGGCTCGTTCTTGCGGTGGATGGCGTAGGCGGTGCCCACCCCGGCCGTGGTGCGGGTCTTGCCCACTCCCCCGCGTACGCACACCACCCCGATCAGGTAGTTGCCGGGAATGTTGGTTTTGATCAGATCGATCTGTTCGCGCAATCGCTGCTCGGCCGGCCCGGCACCAAGGTTGATGGTTTTCGCCGATCCGAGATAGACCGCCTTGCGCCATCCCATTTCCGGCGGCAGCTTGCGCGCTGCCACGACATCCTCGGCCCGCAGCGCCGGGGCGTTGGAGGCGTCGGCAAAGCTGGAGCCGCTGGCATCCCACACCGGCGCGGACTCACTGCGGGCCAACTCGTTACTCGGCGCCGACGGTGCCCGCGGCGGCGCCGACGCGAAAGGCTGCGACGGCGGTCGGTGGCCTGCCACGCCTTGTGAGTAATCGACGAATTCGTTGGGAACCCGCGCCATCGGCCCCGAGAGGGCCTGTCCGACATCGGCAGAACCGGGGCCGGCGAAACCGCGGGCCGGCGTGGCCGGGGCCTGACGCTCTCGGCGGCCCTCGGTGTACTCAGAGCTGGGGTCGCGGTGGCGCGCACCGGCCTCCCGGTAGTCCCCTGCATCCTCGGCCGGGCGAGCCGGTGCACTCGGCGGGCGACGCTGCTCGTCGACGCGCGGTGCCGGCGGCGACACCGCGATCGGTGATGCTGCTACGACCTGCGTAGTTTCTGCCCAGTTGTCCGGCATCGCCTGACACGGCGGGGCTTCGGGCTCAGGCAGCGACGGTGCGTCGGGCACCTGCGGCTCGGCGCCGATGCCGGCTTCCCGATCCAGGCCGTGACCGGGCGGGCTTTCGTCAGGGTCCTGTTCGTTCAGATACCGCGCGGTGAATTCCGGGTCCATGCTCATAACCACCCCAATGGCTTGATGAAAGACGTGATGATGCAATCGTAGGGCCGCCAAATACCGGTTAACTACGCCCAAGCGAGAAAGTTCGGTACATCCGTTGCTGGCGCGGTCTGCCATTACGAAAATCGTTGATGGTTTTCCCAGTCGCGGGCATTAACGCTGCTCAGAACGGTTTGGATGCCTTGCAGGATTTGGCTGGGAGATCCCGGCGCAATCACCATCCAGTCTTGCGTGGAGCCGCGCGGGGCCAGCATCTGATACAGCGCCACACGTCCGTCCTCCGTGTCGCGGATGTCGAGCGCAGTGGCGCTGGTGTCGCGGCGGGCATCGGTGTGGGCGCGGGCATACAGGACTGCCTCGACGACCGGCTCGTCGAGCAGCGCGCCGAGTTCGGCCACGGCCGCCGGCGGAACACCCAACGCCCGCAGCGGAACGTCGCGCTGCGGGTCGTCGGAGGCAGCAGCGCGCTGGGCGGCCGCTCTGAGGATGTCCTCGTAGGGCAGGTTCATCGGCTCGAAGCGCGAGGGATCGACTGGATGTAGGGCGTTGAGCTGATCAACGATGATGTCGCGCAACCACACTGCCGATCCGCCATCGAAACCCACATCGTCGATCGTGATGTCGTCGCCGGCGCGGGCGGCCGATACCCACCGGCCGTCGCGGCGGGCCAGCACGATCTGCAGTTGGTTCTCCGGAATATCGCGCCGCCACGTCGACGGATCGGTGACGTCGATGCGCCCCTTCCACGAAAGGCCGCCGCGCGCAATGAGAATAGCCACCTCGACATCGGGGGCGGCCAGTACGCGCATCCGATTGGCCACCGCAGGAATCACGTGGCCGTCCTGACCCACCACACCGGCTTCCTGGAGCTGCGCGATGCGCTGGTCCCCAGAGATCCACGTGCTATCGCGAGGTGCCCCGTAGGGCACAGCGCTGAGTTCCGGTGCCACGGTGGCGATGTCGAGCATTGCTTGCAGCATCCACATGCCATGCAGATTGACTGTGACATCGGCGACCGGTTCGGCGCTGTGGGCGGAAAACATGATGCGCGTGTCCTTCTCGTTCTCGGGAGCTTCTGTTATGGGGCTAAACCGAAAGCGGCGGCACCCTCGAGTGAGGGTGCCGCCGCGTGCTCAGGCGGTCGCCGTGGAAGAGAAGCTAGCCGCCGTGGGGTGTCGTCGAGCAGTGAGGCCGCTGCGCTGCTGCGTAGCGGCGGCGCACCCCGTCGCTGTACCTGCTCAGAGCGACCAGGTACCACCGACACCGCTGTCGGTGTGAGCAGTGTTGCCCGCAACGGTCCCGATCTTGCCGCCGTGCTCGCCGAGCTGCTCGAAGATCACCCGGAAGTTGCGGTTCAGTTCGGCGACGAACTCCTGAAAGCCGGTGCTACCGGTGCCGCCCCAGAAATCGGCAACGTTGTTGAGGTCGTTGAGGATCGCTTGGTGCTCAGCCTCCAGCGAGCCGGCCTGCGACTGCAGCAGCTTGCCGTGACCTTCGACGTCTGAGTAGTGATAAGAAATCGGCATGTCGTAAATGTCCTTGTCTGCGAAGCGATGTCAGTGGATGTCGGTGATCGGTCAGGACTTGAGCGCGGCGCTGTTGGCCTGCTCCTGCTGCTCGTAGGTATCGGCCGAGGTGCGCAGGTTGTCGCTGACGAAGTGCATCTGGTTCTCGATGTTGCGGAACGCGCGCATCATCTCCTCCACGGTGCCCAACGACATCTTGTTGGCGTCGCCATCCCAGCCGGCCCCCGAGATGCCCTGGGACGAGACGTAGGCCTTCTGCGCGTCGGCCTGAATGTTGGTGGCGTGATTGGCGAAGCGACCGGAATAGTCCCGCATCGCGGCCGGGTCGGTCATGAAATTGGACATCTATTTGCTCCTGGATATGTCGATGGAAATGATGGCCATTTGCTTGGACTCGTTAATCGTGTCCTGGCGGCGCCGCGTATAGCAATGCGCCAAAAACTTTTCTTGAAATTGAGTTCCCGACCCCCTCCGGTATTCGCCGGCAGCCCGGTCAGCGCGGTCTTGGAAGGACGCGCACCGGCGCGCCGTAGGACGGGCCATTGCCCGAGGAGTTCTCTTTGCCCCGCATGGCCGCCATGGGCGCGGCTCCGCCTGCGCCGCCGACGCCACCGCTAGCGGCCGACGGTGCGGCGCCGCCGCTGGCCCCGCCGGTCGCTGAGATCGGAGCGGCGCTGGCCCCGCCGGACTGGGCGCTGGCCGCCCAGGTGGCGGGCACCGACAGCCCGCCCAGACTGCGGGCGCCGCCGAGACCGGCAGATAGAGCGCCCATGCCACCGCTGCCGAAGCCGCCTCCAAGCCCGCCTGCAGGGCCCAAGGCCGATGCCGCTGAGGTCAGCGCGCCGGTGCCGCCGATGCCGCCCATGGCGGGGTTCATCATGCTCATGAAGGGCGATAGCAGACTCTGGAAGGCGCCCAGACTCTGCAGCGGGTTGCCCCCGCCACCCATCAACGGCGATGCCAGGCCCTGCAACGCCTGCGGAACAGCGCTCATGAACTGCGGTGCCATCGACATGATGGAGCTGACGTCACCGCCGCCCATACTGGCCGTCGATTGCCCGGCCGTGGCGGCGTTCTGCCCTGCCTGGCCTGCGGCCGTCCCGCCGGCTTGAGCGACCGCGGCGGCTTGGCTGGCGAATCCGCCGGGGTTGACCGTCGGCGCGGGCGGGATGAAGGGAACCAGTGAGCCGGTGATGCCGGCAGCGTCAGCGCTGAACCCGTACATCGTCGTCGCGTCCTGGGTCCACATCTCGTCATACGCGGCGACGCAGGCCGCGATGGCACCAGAGTTCACGCCCATGAAATTGGATGCGATGAGTGCTTGGAGCAAATTGCGGTTGGCCTCGATCACGGGAGGGGGCACCGAGCCGGCATGTGCGGCCTCGATCGCCAGTGCGGCTTGCTCGGCCGCCAAGGCGGTCTCCTGGGCCTGGGTGGCTGCCTGAAAGAGCCAGCGAACGTTCTCCGCGCCGCCAGCGGCCATCATTGCCGAGGAGGGTCCCTGCCAACCCCCGCCAAGCAGCGCCATAATCGCCGAGTTCAAGGCGGCGGCGTTACTCGCCAGGTTGGCTGCCAACGCCTGCCATGCGGCCGCTGCCGCGGTCAGCGGCGCTGACTGCGGTCCGGCGTAGGCGCGCGCGGAGTTGATCTCCGGCGGCAGGGCTCCGTACTCAACCATGGGCGATTGTTACAGCGATGCCGCGGCGTTGAACGCTTCGGTGGCGGCGTAGCTGGCACCGGACGTGCCCAGTGCTCCGGCAAACAACGCATGCCAGGCTGACGCCATCCCTGCCATCGCCTGGTACAGCGACCCGTGGGTGCCGAAGGCAGCCGAGAGCAGCATGGCCGTCTCATTGGCTTGTCCGGGCGCCACAGCGGTCGTCGGAGCCGCGGCAGCGGTGTTGCCGCTGGTGAATGCCGACGTCAGCGCCGTCAAGGTGCCAGCCGTGCCACCCATTTCCAAAGGTTCAGCAATGACGAACATGGAACGTAACCCCCTCGTGTCGCGTCGAATTTCCAATATGAATGTACCGGGCGTTTTGGGTGAGTGCAGTGCCCCAAATCAATTCACACCACCCTCCGGCGAACTGTCGCGCCCAACTTGAACGTAAAGTCCCGATTCGCCGGTATCCATCAGGAATCCGCGGCCGACCGGCATGGGGTGGCCCCTCCACCGGCCGCGCACGAAGCCCTCTTCGCCGTCAGAATCCATCACCAGCAGCGGCGCATTGGCCTGCTTCATCGCACCCAGCAGCGGATCGGCACGGTCCGATCCGGCCCATCCGCCGAAGCGGCGGGCGTACACGATGCGCAGGCCCACGTCGGCGGCGGCGTTCGCGCTGGGCACCAGCTCGCGCAGCGGGGCGTCATATCCGAACGGGAGCCGATCGGCGTCGTCGACGATTAGGAAGATCTCCGGACCGGACCACCGCTGCTCCAGGCTCGCGTCCACGTCGAGCCCCGCTTCGGGAAGCCGGGCGGTCAGGATGCGGTTGAGTTCGGCCGCCCACGGTCCGACCTCGTCGTTGCGATACGTGAAGCGCTCCAGATAGTCCTTGCCCAGCACGCGCAGTAGTTCGCGACGCGGGCTGACCAGCCACACCTGTGCGCGGGGGCGCGTATCGCGCGGATCCGGCACGGCCGCGCTGGCCGCCGGCGCATACACCCGGGCGATCTCCCGCATGATCACCGAGAGCGCATTGGTACGCCCGCAGTCCTCGCGGCCCGTGACGACCAGGAACGGCGAGTCCTTCGCCAGACCGACCAGCTGATCGCGCTCGTTGATCGCCCACGCCATGCCGGTGTGCTGCTCGCGTTGGGCGCGCGCCTGCAGCTCGGCCAACGTCACCTCGGTGGGCAGCTGGCGTACGCGCGGCGCGGGCCGGTACTTGGTCGCCGCGCGGCGGACCGCCTCGACCACGCTGTCGGACCGGAATTCCGAATCCGGGGTGCCTCGCATCGCCGGCCGCGCGATCAGGGTGTGCAGGCCCTCCTCTTCGGCGCCCAGGCGTACGTAGTTCTGGGCCACCATGCCCCGGCCTGGCTTGCCCGACGGAACCGCGTCGGTGAGTTTGCCGCGCAGCAGTTTGGCGTCCTCGGGGCCCTGCAGTTTGAGTTCCACGCGCTGCGGCCAGGACCCGCGCATCCGCGGCGGCAGGTCGATGTCGCGGCCCACGGAAATGATCACATGGATACCGAAGCTGGTGCCTTCGCCGACGAGCTTCTGAATCTGCGCCGACAGGAGATCCTTGTTGCGGATCGTCGAGGCTTCGGCGGTCAGAGCGGCGTAGTTGTCCACCACCAGGTACACGTCACCGAACGGGTCATCGGGAACCGCGCCAGGAGCGCCCCGGAACTTGCGGTCACGCAGGTCCTGCATCGAGCTGATACCGCACGCAGGGAAGCTGCGTTGCCGACGTTCCAGCAGCTCCAGCATTTCGGAGATGGTGCGGCGGATGCCATCCTCGTCCAGGGCGCCGACCACACCGCCGACGTGAGGCAGGCCGGCAACGGTGTCCAGGGCTCGCGACGACAGCGCCAGGCAGTAGAACTGGACCTGCTCGGGGGTGTGCGTCATCGCCGCAGCGCAGATCAAAGTCTGCAACGCGGTGGTCTTGCCTGCCGAGCGCACACCCACGATGAGCTGGTTGGCGCCGTCGCTGGTGGTGTTGACCAGCAACGGGTGCTGATCCTGCTTGTAGGGCCGGTCGACGATGCCGATCGGGAAAATCAAATCCGCTGTGGCGCCGTAGTTCTCGTCCCATCGCCGCCCGAGATACGTGTTGACGATGTGGTCGATGGTGTGGGGCACGTCCAGCGGCGGCTGCCAGAGCACCTGCGGCTTGAAGTTGTAGCTCCGCAGCTGATCGAGAATGACCGGACCGATCTTCGGCTTGCGCAGCGCGTCGTCCTCATCGTCTTCCTCCACCGACTCGACCACTGTGGTCGTCTCCGCCGGCGCCTGCTCACTCAGGTGCTCCGGCAGCGGGACCCACGATGTCGTGAACAACTGCGGCTCAAGGTATTTCTCCGACGAGGACGTAGCTTCAATGACGTCGTCGTTGTCCGCGCCCGGCCGGCGGTAGTCGCGCCACAACGACTCGGCCCGAAACCGGGTGAGTTCGTCGGCTGATCCGGTGCGCATGTACCCCACACCGACCTCGCGGGGCAGGTTGACGGCCTGCGGGACGCCGGCCGCCGACGCGCTGGCCGAGGTGTTCTGACGCAGCACCAGCCGGTAGCCGACGTTCTCCAGCAGCTTCTCGGCGCGGGCGTCGATGTCCTGGCTGGCCAGCAGCTGATGCACCCACAGGGAGCGTCCCTGGCGGCCGATCTGGTCGAGCACCTCGGGCAGATCCGGTTTGATTCGGAAGGCTTCTTTGAACTCGTCGAGCACGACGAGCAGCCGCGGTAGCGGCTCTAGACATTCACCGCGCGCCGCACGTTCGGCGCGGATCTGGTTGTACTCGTAGGCATCGTCGGCGCCCACCGAGTTGCAGAGCTGCTTGCGGCGGGCGATTTCACCCCACATCGCGGTGATGAACCGGTCCATCAGCACCTGGTCGTCTTCCAGGTCGGTAATGATGTGGGGCACGTGTGGGGTGCCCTCGAACGGTTTGACGCCGGCGCCGCCCTTGCAGTCGGCGAGGATCATCTGCAAGTTCTCTGGCGGGTGCCCCAGGATCGCCGAGAGCAGCACGGTGCGAATCGCCGTGGTCTTACCGGACCCCGTTGTGCCCGACATCATCCCGTGCGGGCCGTCACCGCCCTGGTTCATATCTTTGATGTCGACGAACACCAGTTCGCCGTTGTCCGCGCGCACGCCGAACGGGATGCGCAGGGTCTCTGGGGAGTTGATGTCGCGTCGCGATCCCCACAGCGCCTCGAAGTTAACGGACGCCGCGTCGTTGACGCCGAAGTAGGACAGGATGTCGCGCGGGCGCTGGAAATCGCTCACATCGTCACCGATGTCTTCGTACGGCTCCGCGATACGCGACCGCGCAATCAGCTGGGCCAGCTGCTCGGCTGCGAACCGCTCCAGCTGATCAGCGATGGCGAAGAACTGAAAGCCTTCCTCGGCATCGGCTGCCCAGGTCCCGTCGCGTGGCACCGCGTCAATGACGCCGTCCTCGTTGAGGCGAAGCGTGCGCGCCCCGCGCTCATCCTGGCAGGCGGGCACCCCTCCGCGGACGTCGAAGAATGTCCAGCCCTGCACCCCGGTCGAGGTCATCACCGAATACCAGCCACCGGAAGCAATGTCGCTGACCACCACGGTGTGTGGCATGGGAGCCACCGCGTCGCGGCTGGCCGCGTGACGCGGTACGAAGGCGCCCGCGCGGCGCACAGCATCGGTGAACTGACTGTTGGCGAACTCAGTCACCGACGTGTACACCATGCGTGCCGGACCCGCGCCGTCGAGCTGGTGAGGATTGCCGTTGTGCGGCAACCACTTCACCCACTCCCACTCCTCGACGTCATCGGTCACGACGACCAGCTGCAGATGATCCGGGCCGTGCGAGAACACCAACTGGGCGATGATCGCCCGCATCAACCCCAAAGCGGCCTCACGCTCACCGGTGATGCGGTAGCCCGGCTCCACCAACAGCGAAATCAGTGCCGGGATGCCGTAGGCCACGCTCTGATAGCGGACGAACTCCTGCAGCGCCTTGCCTGTCGCGGGTTCGAGCTCGATCTCGGTCGGCATGTCATCGGGCTCACTGAAGGTGATCGCCCCGCCCTCGGTCAGCGAGGTCATGCCCACCCCTACCCGGGCAACCCCGAACCACGTGTCCTTGCCGTTGGGGTTGCGCTCCCACATCCGCGGCCCGCCCGCCTGGGCGATCAGCGTGTCCACCGGCGGGTGGTACCAGCGATAATTCCCGTCGAGCTGGTCGGCCGAGTCGGACACCCGGTCGCGCATCTCATCGAGAACCAGCAGGAACCGCGCCCGCATCGCATCGAGCTTGCCGCGGCTCATCTGCTGAGCACCACCGCTGAACCGACCACCGAAGAGCATCGCGCCAATACCGAGGATGCTGAACACCGGGAAGATCGCCCCCACACCGTTGAAGGTGCGGGCGCCGGAGGCGAACGACACGGCCACCATGCCGACGACCAGGCCGATGACCAGGATGCCGACCACGATCAGCCACGGCGACTTGCCCTCTGGCGGCGGGACTTTCAGCGGCGTCAGTAGCTTGATTGGCTCCGGTTTCAGGTCGCTTCCCGGCGGCGGTGTGGGCTTGGGCCGGACGAATCCTTGCTTCACTTCGGTTGCTCCAATGCTCCGGGGTTGCGATCCAGCGGCAGCGTGTTGTGACGCACCAAGGCATCAGCTTTCGACAATGTCGGGCCGGCGACGAACAAGCGCAGCACCGACCACGGGGCAGGCTGAGGCTCCACGTTCAAGCCCAGCGCGGTCAACGTCTCCCGGTCGCGGAGCACACCGAACCGGATGCCCGACTCCGAGAGCCACCACGCCGACTCCTTGGTCGACGCGCTTGGCCCATTCCCGGTGCTGACAACGTAGTTCGCGTAATCCGGCCCAAAGTAGACCTGATCGGCGACCTGACCGCCCGTCGACTCCGACGGCACCAGCTTCACGATGTCGCCGCTACGGTCGGCCGGCACCGGAATGGTCGCACCCGACACCACCGAGGTGGTGGTGCGGTTC
This sequence comes from Mycobacterium sp., assembly GCA_021732005.1. GTDB lineage: Bacteria > Actinomycetota > Actinomycetes > Mycobacteriales > Mycobacteriaceae > Mycobacterium. The sequence continues at coordinate 11,887 of JAKFVT010000051.1, forward strand.
TCCCCCGCCCCCTTCTCCCACCACCAGCACGTCGCCGGATTAGCTTGGTTGTCCACCACTTTCAGCGGTTCGTCCGGGTAGATCGAGGTGTCGATCCGGTTGACCGACGGCAGCTGGGACAGCGCCGACCCGGCGATCACCGGCACTGCGCCCGTGGGATTGCCGCCGGCGTTCTGCAAGATCTGCGCCACAATCGGCGAAATCGTCTGCATTCCCGACTGCAGCACCACTGAATAGGTCGTGTTGCCTTCGACCTGCGGGGTCGACACCACGGTGCCGACCGGGCCCGGAGCGCCGGGGAAGGGAGCAGGATTACCCAGACCCGGGATCACCGGCACGGTCAGCGGCGGCGCCACCGGAATGGCGTTGAGCAGCGCCTGGCTCATCGGCCGGGCCGCCGCGAGATCCTCGGCGGTAACCCCCAACGCCAGGAGCACCGGACGCTGGCTCGCGTCCACCAGAGACCGGCGACCATCGCGAATCAGCCACACGTCGGTGCCGAAGCGCAGGAGCACACCATCGGACTTATCGAGCACCCGCCGACGATCCGACAGGTCAGGTTGGCCGTCGATCACCGTCACGGTGACCGGCTCCGGTGCCCCCGCGCCGAACGCCTTGGTCACCGCGTCACAGACCAGCCACGACGAACCTGACGGGGCGGTCGCGTTCATGACGTTCGGCGCCCCCGGAATGCCGACCATCACTCCGCGAGGCCGAGAGTCAATCTCGTTGCGGCGCACCCGGACCGGGTTCTCAGCCTGCCCGGCGATCAACCGGGCTGATGACAAGTTCAGCGCCGGGTAGAGCACGTCGCCGACGTTGACGTAGAGCGCCCCGCTGTCCTGGTCGGCAATGATCTTGGACCCGCCCACCGAGCCCGCCGGCCGGATGAACGACCAGAACAGCGCGCCCACACAAATCACGACGACGATCGAGAGCCCGGCCAGCACGGCCATCCACTCCCGGCGGCCCGGCTCCGCTTCCATGCGCACCTGGCGGCGCGTCATGCCCAGCGCAGCGCGCCGCGCCATGAACTGGTGCGCGGTGACCTGGACTCGCGTTGCATAGCCCAAGCCGCGACCCAGACGCCGACGCGCGACCTCTTTGTCCTCGACGGCGCTACCTCGTTCGCCTGCCATCTATTCCGCCCCCGGATTCCCGCGATGTACGAAACGTCGGTCAACTTCGGTCACCGATTCAACATAAACCGGCCCACTGTCGCGCTGCGACGCCCGAAGCTCCGCACTTTCAACTCCCATGATGCCTGGTCCGCGCACCTGCAAAGTGCACCAAATAGGCCCCGCGGGGCCTGCGGGGCTCGCTACGATTCCGAGCGGCTGATCGCCTCAGGCGACCCGTGTAGGTTCCCGATTCCGCTGTCACTCGACGAAGCTGTGACCTGCCGTGATGCGCGGCGTCCCAAACTTTGCCCAGGCGAATCCGTCCCGGAGTTTTGTCATTCTTGAGCGAAGGCCTCGACTCGTGCACTGCCGGGACCGGGCGCGTGCCGTGAGCGGGCAGATCGACGGTTGTACGCAAACCCGCACCTCGCGGTGAGGGTTGTGCATCGGCATTGGCATCAGGTTGGGGAGACGAGTTCAGCAGATCGGCTTTGCAACCCTGTTCGTACCCTCCTTCATGACACCCTTCCTGCGTGGACAAGAACGACAACACCCGCAGGGCCATCGATGTGATGACGGAATGGGCGACTGGGGATCCGGCTGACACGACTGCCTCGGGTAAGCGGCTGATGGAGTACGTGAGCGAAGCGCCCGATCCCGACGGCGTCGACGGAGAGATGAAGTTGATGTCCGGGCTCCTGAACCTCTGCGGGGTTCTGCCGGTGCGACTCGAAAAAGAGACCGGCAAGTCCATGCAGTGGCACCTCCAAGACATCGCCCGGAAAAGCCTCTGATGACCTTGCCCGGACACCCGATGGCGGCTAGGCCTCGATGTCGGACGTCTGAGGTTCAATGTCAGCAGACGGAGGTGACGTTCTGAATGGACATGTGGGAGAAACTCGCGGCCGCTCAAGCGACGCTTGATCGGGCGCTTGTCCTTCGCCGAATTCTGGATCGGGCGGCCCGCGGAAGCGCGCTCACCGATTGGAGCGCACTGACGGACTGGAGCTTGAAGCGGCAGGTGCCCGATGCCGGTAGCAGCCTGGCCATCGATGATGGTGGATACCTACCAGCGCTCGGTGGGATGTTCGTCAGCGAGACAGCGGTCTATCCGGCCATGAGCGCGGCTGGCAACATCGCTTCGGCGGCCGAGATCGTCAATGGGTGGGAATACCCCGATGATCGAGGTCGGCTCCACATGCGCACCGTTGCAGTGCTGACTGGCTGTCGGGTCGCATTAGAGACCGCGGCGCTTACGGTCTGGGCACTTGGTCCCCGCGACCGAGATCTCCGCCGAAAGCGTTGCGCCGGAATAGTGTTCAAAGAGAATCAGAACCAGCGGGGGTTCATCAGTTGTGAGAAGAAGATTCACGAGATCGCCGGCGACGCAGCGCTGTTGACGAGCCTAAACGAGTCGACCGCTCTCTTCGAGACAGAGGACGCGGTCGTCAGACTGGCACCCAAAGCGAATGCCCCCAACTCAACACAACTTGTAGTTGATGCTGGTCAATGGATTCAGGAAAACCCTCCCGCGCACGCTGCCGACTTGCTCGGCGGCAACGTCGGCTACGCCGTTCTCGCCGATCGGATGTACAACTTGACGTCAGGCTTCGTACATGGATTCAAGTGGGCAACGTGGTACGTCCGCAAGGAACGCGAACTGCTAGGTGTTGTCGCTGACAGTTTCGCGGCTGCCCTCATCATGACCGAAGCAGCCGTGGCGCTCTTTGAGGCACAGGCACAGAGCACGAGCGGATCGCAGCGGGAAGTGCTCTACCCGGACCTGTTGTCGCCCACGATCGACGAGTGGTTGCCGGTGTATGCGGCTACGTAGGCTGCACCGATGCCACAGAAAGGATCTCCGTCGTGGTTGTCGTTCCTGACGGGCGAGTCGACTACGACAAGCTCCTCGAACTGCTGGCTGGCGTCGAGGAAAACCATCTCGACTTCAAAGCCACTGTCGACATGGACGAAAAAGCCGACCAGCTGAAGCTCATTAAGGACATGATCACGATGTCCAACCGCCCACCCGGCGGCTACATCCTGATCGGCGTAAGCGATCGCGGAACTCCATGCATGCCGGGGGGATCTATCACCGATCGCCGCCGCTATGACGGCGCCAGGTTGGGTGATCTCGTCAGACCGTACATCGAAGGGCAGATCCACATCCGCTCTCAGATCCACGATCACGAGAACAACGAGATTGTTGTGATATGGGCTGAAAACAGCGGTCTACCAGTGCCTTTTAGCAGGCTGGGCGAGTACGAGGATGCTAAAGCGAAAAAAGTGCCTGTGTTTCGGCCAGGTGAGATTTTCGTGCGCGAGGGCGCGCAGAACGTTCCTATCCGCAACGCGCACTGGCAAGACGTGCTGTCGGCCTACACAAGGCGGATTCGCGAGGAAGCTGGCGACCTTGCTGAAACTGTGATGCGTGAGTTCATACAGCAGTCGCGCATTCATCCACCGGGCGCGCCCGCCGAGATCCCTCTGCTAATGGAAATGGACGACGAAACGTTCGCTGCGGCGGTGGTGGCTCTCATTGAAGCCCAGAACGACGTACGGCTGCGCCACTTCCTCCGCACTCTTCGGAAATACATCAACGCCAGCAGCAGCGTTGAGGACTGCGGGATGGCACTCGACAAATGGGCGATTTTCTGCGCTCAGGCAACGGTTTTCGAACGGGACGACCTAGCACTGAACGCCGCAGACACGCTCTTCGCCGCCTATCGTGAAATCGGATCGGGTTACGACGCGACACAAAAGCGCTTGGCAGTGGTCACTCGGATCTATGCGATTGGCAGTCTGGCGGTGCGTATGGAGGCGTGGGAGACGGTACATTCCCTGGTACTTCGGCCCACGGAAGATGCCGCGGGCAGCCCGGATTGGGTGTACTCATCGTGGATTCGACACGCGCAGGTAGACGCCAGCCGTGCCAATCTCACCAACGACGACCGCGGCGGCTACCTAATTTCGGCAGCACGCGAGCTTCTAGCCAATCACTCCGTGATGCGACCGGACATCGGTGACGATGAGATACCCCCGCCAGATGCGGTCACAAATAGCGATGTGCTGCTAAACACGCTGTGCCAGTTTGATTTTGCATACTGTCTAATCGTCGCTGCCGAAGGCACTGGCCGGGGCGGCTTCTATCCAAGCTCAGCCGCGTTTGACGAGAACCGCGTCAAACCTCTTGTGCTAAAGGTTGTCGCCGAAGATCCCACCGTCCGACGACGCCTTCTTCCGAATTCCGACGATCTCCGGGTCACCGATGCCCTGGCGTTCGTTTACGATCGCACGATCAAGCAATCAGCCACCAACCCAGGCAATCGGTGGTGGAGTACGCCGAGCGCTGTTACGGCTTTTGACGCTAAACATGGTCCGAACCTGCCACGAATGTTCGGTTCTGGCGATCAGATGTGACACTGCGCGTACACGGTCGTGCCGACTATCGCACTCGGTGGCACCGGCAAGAGACGAACCAGCTTGTGTACCGATAACGGCCACTTACGTCAGATCAGCGAAAAGATCTGTGCCGCAGCGCAATCACGATCCACCCCTTAGCGGCGTTGGCTTTTCCACACACGTAGGCACCCGGGACATTCCACTGGCCGCCGAGCAGCACGCGGCCCACGATTTTGTCCAATTGGGCCGAAAAAGGACACACAGTGGACAAACCATCTGGGATTAGGACAAATCTACTGGGATCCTACAACCCGTCGGATCACCAGGTGCCCGGACGGGATCGACGACAGCTTGACTCGCTCGTGCCGGTTAGGTGCCTCGATCACCATGTCCGGCGACACCGCCATCACGACATGCTCTGGCCGACCGCTCTGCCAGTTGCACAAGATCAGATCCCCCGCGCGGATGTTCGCCCGACTCACCGGCCTCCCCGAATTCACCAGGTCATACGTAGTGCGAGGCAGGCCCACCCCGGCCTTGCCGTAGGCCCACTGGACTAGGCCCGAGCAGTCGAACGCATTCGGACCGGTAGCGCCCCACACATACGGTGCGCCCAGCTTCGACTTCGCGAAGGCCACCGCACGGTTGGCGCGATCGCTACCGTTGCCATCCTTGCCAAACAAACCTTCGGTCAGCTGGTCCGTGGCGTTGCGCGAGTTTTGGCCGCTGAGCATGCCGGGCAGTTTGGAGAACATGCCCATGCCGGGGAACCCGCCC
>JAKFVT010000019.1 GCA_021732005.1 Mycobacterium sp.
GTGGGACTGGCACAGCGGATGGAGTCAGCGGCGCCGACGGGTGCGGTGATGGTGTCGGAGTCGACGGCGCGGCTTGTCGAAAACGCTGCGAGGCTTGCTGATCCGGAATGGGTTCACGTCAAGGGCAGCGACGGGCCGGTCCGTGCGTACCAGCTGTTGAACGTGCTTCTGGGTGATCGACCGGTGGATCGCGCCGAAGCAAGTCTGGTGGGCCGGCGGTGGGAGATGGCCGTTCTGGACGCCATTGCCGAGCGCGCCGTCGACGGGCGCGGTGGCGTGGTGCGGCTGGTGGGGCCGCCGGGGATCGGTAAGTCTCGGGTTGCCCGAGAGACCGCGGCGATGGCGGCAGACCGTGGAATCGAGGTGGTCTGGACGTTGTGCGGCTCGCACACCGCCGAAATACCCTTCCACGCGGTGAGCCGGCTGTTGCGTGCGGTGACCGGCGTTGCCGGGCTGGACCCCGACGCTGCCCGGCAGCGATTGCGCAGCCTGATCCCCGGCGCCGATCCGCAGGATCTTCTGCTGATGGACGACCTGCTCGGGGTGGCCGACAGCGAGGTGCCGTTGCCGCGAATCGATCCGGATGCGCGGCGGAGGCGGCTGACCGCACTGGTCAACACGGTGTCACTGGCACGGGTTCAGCCTGCACTCCTGATCATCGAAGACGCCCATTGGATGGATGCGGTCAGCGAGTCGATGCTGGCCGACTTCCTCGCCGTGGTTCCCCGAACACCCGCCATGGTGCTGATCACCTTCCGTCCCGAGTATTCGGGCTCCCTGGCGGGAATGGCGTCGGCACAGACGGTGTCGTTGGGTCCGCTGGGCGACTCGGACACCGCGACTCTGCTGGCCGAGTTGCTTGGTGCCGACCCGTCGGTGCAGGAGCTGGTCGGGGTGATCGGTGTTCGAGCGGCAGGCAACCCGTTCTTCGCCGAGGAGATGGTCCGTGAGCTGGCGCAGCGCGGGGTGCTGACCGGTTCCCACGGACGTTTCATCTGCCGGACGGATGCCACCGAACTCAGCGTTCCGGTGACGGTTCAGGCCGCCATCAGCGCGCGCATCGACCGGCTCAGCGAACCCGCGAAGCGAACCCTGCACGCCGCCGCGGTGATCGGCGCGCACTTCGGCGCCGAATTGCTTGCCACGCTCGACGGGGAGGCGACGACCGATGAGTTGCTTCACGTCGAACTGATCGATCAAGTCCGGTTCACGCCCACCGCGGAGTATGCGTTCCGCCATCCGCTGATCCATGCCGTCGCCTACGAATCTCAGCTGAAATCCGATCGGGCCCTGTGGCATCGGCGGCTCGCAACCGCAATGGAGCAGCGTGCCCCCGATCTGGCCGACGAGAACGCAGCACTCATTGCCGAGCACCTCCATGCCGCCGGCGATCTCCACGCTGCCTACGCCTGGCACATGCGGGCCGGTACCTGGTCGGCGAGTCGCGACATCTCGGCGGCCCGGTGGAACTGGGAGCGGGCACGCTGCATCGCCGACGAACTGCCCGACGATGCCGCAGGCAAAGTGTCGATGCGGATCGCCCCGCGGACAATGCTCTGCGCCAGCGATTTTCACGCCAGTGCCATCGCCGAGAGTCGCGGCCGATTCGCCGAACTTCGGGAGCTGTGCACCGCTGCCGACGACAAAGTTTCCCTTGTCATCGGCATGACCGGGCAGGTCACCGAGTACCTGTACGTCAATCGGGCCCGCGAGGCTGCGGCACTGGCGTCCGAGCAAATGGATCTGCTGGACTCCATCGGTGATCCGAATCTGATTGTCGGCCTGTCGTTCCCCGTCTTCGCCACGTGGTTCAACCAGGCTGACTTCGTCAAGATCTCACGGTGGACGCAGCGAGTCATCGACTTGGCCGCGGACGATCCAACTGTGGGAGCCGGATTCGGCTTCGCGTCACCGCTGTCGGCCGCGTTGGCCTTCCGCGGAATTTCGCGGTGGTGGCAGGGGCAGAAAGGCTGGCGCGACGACCTGAGCGACGCGATGTCGATGGCGCAGGCAACCGATCCGGCGACACTCGGGTTCGTCCTGGCATGGACTTACGGCGTCGAGATCGGCTACGGGGTCCTGCGGGCTGATGACTGCGCGATCGAAGCAAGCCAACGGGCGGTGGAATCCGCCAAGCGCATCGGAAACGACAACGCAGTCACCCTCGCGGAGTACGGATTGGGGGTGACCCTGTTGTACCGGGAGAGCGAGTCCGAGCGGCGTCGCGGCTTGGAACTGATGGATGAGGCACTCGCCATGCTGCGGGTCCGCGTGCCGTCGTTGGTGCCGGTCACCGAGATGTTCGCAGCCCGCGAGCGGGCCAGGATCGGCGATCGCGATGCAGCAATATCGGTGATACGTGACGCCCTGGCGTGCTTGTATGAGCAGAGTAGTTTCGGCTGGGTCATCGCAGGAGTCGGGATTCTGGTCGAGGCGCTTGTAGAACGAGGCGCTGACAGCGACCTCGCCGAAGCCCAAGACGCGCTCGCCGAATTGAATAGCTCTCGCTCCGAGCATGATTCGGCGATTCTCGACATCACGATTCTGCGCTTGCGCACGATGCTGGCCAAGGCCCGTGACGAGGACAACAGGTATCGGCAGTTGTTGCGCGACTATCGCGCAAAGGCGGAATCACTGGGCTTCGGGGGGCACATCGCCTGGGCGAACGCCTAGCTCTCCGGGCCGGCGCAGGCACCCAGCACACTTCTCCAGTTGGGCGATGTGCCGCGAACGTGGCTCTCCGCCAACGACATCAGGAAACGGCGCATGCTGCCGTCGTCACGCCGGAGGGTGCCCACCACGGTGGCATCGTCACCGCAGTCGTCCAAGGATTCCTCGATGTCAGCCGACAGCGTCTGTTGCGGGCTGCATTCGATGAATGTGCGGTGACCCCGCCCATACGCCCAGCGCACGGCATCTTCGAACAACACCGGTTGGCGAAGATTGGCAAACCAATAGTCCCCGTCGAGTACCGAGGCACCGGCGGCAGCTCCGGTGACCGTCGAGATGAAGGTGATGGTGGTGGGTCTGGGGCGCACATCGACGAGCTGCTGGCGCAGGCGTTCGCGCAGCTCTTCCATGTGGACTGAATGCGAGGCGTAGGGGAGGGCGATTCGCTTGACCGGCAGGTGTTCACGCTCGCAGCGGGCGACCAGGTCGGCGATGGCGACCGCACTTCCCGCGACAACCGTGGAGGACGGGCTGTTGCGCTCGGCGATCGCGATGGAACCGTCCCATGGTCCGATCAACTCACAGACGTGGTCGACGGGCTCGGGGATGGATACTGTGCTGCCTGATCCCACAATGCCGGTGATTGCCTCGCACTGTGCGCACAGCACCCGTGCGGCGTCCCGCAGGGAGAGGGCACCGGCCACGTAAGCCGCCGCGACCTCGCCTTGTGAATGCCCGGCGACGGCGTCGGGTTCGATGCCCAACGCACGCCACTGCGCCGCCAGGGACACCATCACCGCGAACAGTATCGGCTGCGCGACGTCGTCGCGGTCCAAGCCCGGTGAGCCGGGTGCGCCGCGCAGAGTCCTGATCAGTGACCAGTCGAGGAACTCGGCGAACGCATCGTCGCATCGCCGCATCTGTTCGGCGAAAGCCTCTGCAGTGTCGAGGAATTCACTCGCCATCCCCACCCACAGCGATCCCTGCCCGGGAAAGACGAATACCGTTCTTCCTGCGCGGGTGGCTCTGCCGGTTATGACACGGGGTGACGGCGTGCCGGACGCGATCGCCCTCAATCCGGCCAGCAGCTCGCCGCGGCCTGCTCCGACGATCACCGCGCGGTGCCGAAACGGCGTGCGGCTGCCCAAGGAGTATGCGACGTCGGTCGGGTCGGTGTCCGGTTGGTCTTCGAGGGCCCGCAGCAGCGCTGCCGCGGTGCCGGCCAATGCCGACGCCGACTTCGCGGACAACGTCCACGGCGTGATGCCGGCTGTCATGGCGCGCTCCTCTCCCTCCCGACGGACGAAGTGACTCCGGCCTGTCCCCGCCGCAGGCCGGAGTCACTTGCCGAGCAGTGTTGGCCCGGTAGGACGATCATCGACGGGGTAGGTGCGCCGGGCTGCAGTAGTTCACTACTGCAATCAGGTCACCGCAGCAGTGCGGCCAGCTCTTCCCGGGTTTTGGTGCCGGTCTTGGCCATCGCCCGATGGATGTGGCTTTCGACGGTGCGCGGCGACAGACAGAGACGCTCGGCGATCGCGCGGTTCGACAAGCGCTGCCCGACCAGCATGACGATCTCCCGCTCACGTCCGGTGAACGGCAGCCGTTGGGACGCCTGCTGGACAGCCGGCGTGACCAGTCCACCGCATCGTTGCACCAACGCCGTGACCCGAGTCGAACAACTCAGTGCGGACCCGCGCTGCTCGTGACGGCGGTGTATCAACGCGGCATGGGCGACTGAGTCGGCTGCCGCGATCAGATCACCCAGACCCTCGAAGACCTCTGAGACCGCGGTGAGTTCGTGGGCATCACCGTCGTGCAACGCCGCGGCGAAGCGGGCCGCCGCAGCGGCTCGGGGACCTTCGACGATCGCGGCCAGCTCGTTCAGCCGGGCCGCGCAGGTACGGTCGCCGAACTGTGTGACCGTCTGCCGGCACAGTAACTCGGCTCCGAATTGGCCTTTCGCGCAGGCTCTTTCGGCCGCGGCGGAGGCTATCGCGATCGCCTCGCTGACGGCACCCTCGTTTGCGGCCACCCAGGCTCGGGCCAGGCTCACCTCATGGTCCAGTGATCGGAAGGGGCGTCGGATGGTGTCGAGTGCGGCGAGTAACGCGGCCGCCTCAGCGGCGTCGCCGTGCAACGCGAGTGCGGTAACCCGCACGACGTTGTAGCGATAGCCCCAGCCCATGCCGTGGCCGGCGGCCGACAAGCCCAGCGCGGCCTGTCCCAGCAGTCGGCAGGCGAGGTCGACGCGTCCGGCGCCCAGCGCGGCCCGTCCGGCGACCGCCGTTCCGAGTAGCTGAGCCTCGCCCGGCAGATCGGCGGCTTGCCTCCCGACGCTGTCGGCGACCTCGCCGGCATCGGCGATCCGCCCGGCAAGCAGGAGTGCCGTGAGGTGAGCGTCCGCGATGTTGAAGCGCATCTGCGGTGCATCGAATCGGCGCGTCGCCGCCTGATATCCCGCCTCGGCGTGGGCCTCGGCTTCGGTGACCTGACCGGCCTCGCCCGACACCACCGTCAACGCCCAGGCGATCTCGGCGCCGACAACCGGCGGCAGATCACCGAGGACGAGCAGATGCGCGGCCTCTCGCGCGGACTGTGGGTCATCGGTGGCGAACCGGTGCACGACGCGGAACGCATCGAGGTAGGTGTGCGCCTCCGCAGGTTCGACGGTGGGCTGCTGGTCCACGATCTCGATAGCCCGCGCCGGATCGCCGAGCGCCCACAGCATGTTGCTGGCCCGGTGGAATGCGAGCCTGGCCCGGTCGACGTCGGTCAGGTCGCCAGCAGCCATCGCGGCCAACACAGCGTCGGCTTCTGCGCCGCGCGACAGCCACGACAGTGCGTGCGCGCGGACGAAGTTGGGTTCGGGTCCCGCGCCCGCGGCGACCGCTGCCGCCGCAAGCCGATCGGCGAGCGACAGGTCGGCCAGCCAGACAGCACCGTGGGCGGCACGCACCAAAAGGTCCGTATCGGGTGCGAGATCGGATTCGATGCTCAAGGTGGCCCGCTTCACCACCACCCGGACATCGTCGGCGTCGTTGGAGCGGGCCAGCTCGGCAGCCACCAGCCCACGCAATCGCCGCAGCCGGGTGACCGATGCCCGGCGGCGACGCACCTCGCCGTAGATCGGATGGGCCACCCGCGCATGCACACTGCTTCCGGTCGCCTCCAACGAGATCAGGCCGCGGGTTTCGGCCTCCTCGATCGCCGCCGCATCGGCGATGTGCGCCAGGACAGGCAGCTCCATCGGCTCCGCGACGGCCAGGAGGTCGATCACCTCGCCGACCGCGTCGGGCAATGTGCCGATCCGGGATTCGACCAAGCCGACCAGATCGGGCGGCAGGACCGGATCGCCTGCCCACACCCAGGTGTCACGGTGCTGCGCGAGCCGCCCGTCGGCGATCTCCTGCTCGACGATGTTGCGCAGGTACAGCGGATTGCCGTGCGTGAGCTGCCAAATCCGGTGTGCGCAAGAGTGTTCCACGGGTCCGTTCAGCGTCGTCGCGAGCAGGGCGGTGGTGTCGTCAAACGACAACGGCCCAACCGCAATCCGGTCGAATCGACCGGCCACCGAAATCTCCTGCAGTGCAGCCGGAACCGATTCGTCATCGCGAACGGTCAGGATGACCTTCGCGGCGCCACGCTGCAGGAGCTGATGGAGGACGAAGATCGACAGGTCATCGAGCAGCTGCGCGTCATCCACGGCGATGACCACGCGCGCGGACGGCGTTGTGGCAGCCAATGACTCGATCACGCCCCGGACCAGCTGAACGGTCTCAGAGGCGCCGGGCCGGGTCCAGGCGGCGAACGCACCCAGCGGAATGGACCGGGCCGAGGAGGCGCCCACCACCCACCGGCCCTGGAAACCCTGCGCCTCAGCGGCGCTCAGCGCCTCCCGGGCGATCCTGCTCTTGCCGACCCCCGCCCCGCCGGACACGACAACGCCCGCCACCTCCGGTGCCGCAATCGCTGACTCGATGGATCGCATCTGCCCGGTGCGGCCAATTAACGGCCACGACAAGCGCACGCCCAGAAGCCTAACGTCGTCAATCGTCGATCGACGCGAAATCCACCCATAGATGCCGAGGCCCGCGGAACACCTGATTCCGCCGGTAGGGCGGCGGATCGACAACGAGCCGCGGTGATCGCACCCGCTTGAGGAAGATCTCCAAAGCCACGTTGATCTCCAGCCGCGCCAGCGGTCCGCCGAAACACGTGTGGATGCCGCTGCCGAAGCCGAGGTGCTCGTTGTCCTTACGCATCGGATCGAACCGGTCGGGGCTGTCGAAGCGGCGCGGATCGCGGTTGGCGGCCGCCCAGACCAGGAACACCGCTGACCCGGCCGGAATTCGCGTTCCGCCGATTTCGATATCGGCGGTGGCCCAGCGGCTCGGGAAGAACTGCACCGCCCCCTGGAGGCGTTGCACCTCCTCGACCGTGCCCGGGATCAGCTCACGATTGTTACGCACCAATTCCCATGAGCCCTGATTGCGCAGCAGCGTCATCACGCAGTTGCTGATGGTGTTGACGGTCGAATCGTGGCCTGCGACCAGGAGCAGCTGCGCGTTGGATTCCGCTACGGCTGTGGACACCGGACCGTCCGGACCGTCGTCGTGCAGAGCGGCCGACAGCAGTCCCGACGCCGGTTCGTGGGACAGGTGCTCGACCAGGTCGTGGACGTAGGAATTCAATTCGGCCATGCTCGCCGCGGCTTTCGCCGTCGCCGCACGGCCTTCCTCGGTATCGCGCTCCGGCCCGACGTCGGCGCCTTGCATGAAATCGGTGACCCAACCGTGGAACTTGGGTTCGTCGGCCATCGGGACGCCCAACACCCGAAAGATCACCGACACCGGGATCGGGTAGGAGAAGTCGTCGACGACGTCCATCCGGGTGCCGCCGCGTGCCTTTACCTTGTCCAGCAGTTCGTTGGCGAGATCGGCGACCATCGCCTCCATGCTCGGGATCAGATCCGGGGTGTGCGGCGGGCCGAAATGGCGCATGAACTGCCTGCGCATCCTGTCGTGCTGGGGTGGATCGGCGACCAGCATGCTGGAATCGCGCGTCTGCGCGGCCTCCTGCGGCTCGAGGTGGGCCTGCTTCTCGCCGAACAGACCCGACGGGCTGCGGCCGATGTCGGAGCTGACCCGCGGATCATGGGCCAGCGCAACGGCTTCGGCATAGCCGGTCACCACATAGGTCTTCTCCGACACCTTGGCCACGGGCTTGCGGCGCAATTCCTCGAAGTAGGGATAGGGGTTGGCGCGGTTCTCGAACTTCATCGCCTCGGCCCAGGCGGTTGCGGCATCCATGACGGTCTCCTTACGCCCGCGGACGGAACTGGGCGCTGCGGTCGGTGGGGTCATGTCCGGTCAGCACCACATCGGGATTGCCTGCGGGCTCACGCGGATCGGGGAAGCGGGCCGGCATCGGTTCGGCATCCACCGGCCGGTCGTACCCGGGCGGCGGGGGAGGGAACGGTGCGGACTTCTCGATCAGCGAGGCGTAGTAGGGCAACCACTTGCCGTGGTTGAAGGTGACCGCGCCGACGATCCGGCCGCGCTTGCCGTAGGCGGCCGCGAACCGGCGCTCCGACGGCGAGCCCTGGGTGAACACGATCTCGTCGCCGAACGAGCACACCCCGACGCTTTTGATGTTCACCCCGAACTGGCCCGACCAGAATGACGGCAACGGCAGGTGCGGACGCCGGCCGACCTCGAGGTGAATCATGTTGTTGGCGGCCACTTCCGCGCCGAACACGGCGTTGTCCCAATGCTCCTGGGACAGGAACTCGTAGCCGTAGAGCACGTGCGGGGCGCGTGCGACGTCGCCGGCGACGAAGATGTGGTCGGTCACCACACCGTTGATGTCGAAGGCCCGACAACCGGCGTCACACGCCAGCCCCCACTGGCCGGCCGCCAGGCCTGCCCCGTCGAGCCACTCCACGTTGCGGATCGAGCCGAGCGATGCCACCACCACGTCGACATCGAGGTCGGTACCGTCGGAGAAGTGGGCTGACCGAACCTTGCCTGTGCTGTCGCCGGACAGACCCTCCACCGCAACGCCGGTGCGCAGGTCGACGCCGGCGTCGCGCATCATGCCGGCCGCGATGTCGCTGATGACTCCGCCCAGCGCTCCCCGCAACGGGCCCTTGCCTCGCTCGGCCACCGTGACGGGTAGGCCGAGATCACGGCAGACCGAGGCGATTTCGGATCCGACGAAGCCCGAGCCGACAATCAGAACCCGCTTGGGGCGGTCCTTCAGCGCGGCGGCCAGACCGGCGGCGTCCTCCACAGTGCGCACGGTGAACACACCCCGCAGCGCGCCTTCGGCGGGGTTGGGCCAGGGTCGCGCCCGGGTTCCGGTCGCGATAAGCAGCCGGTCGTAACCGACGTCCTCGCCGTTTGCCAGTTTGACCACGTGGTTGGGCCGGTCCAAGCCGACCGCCGCGACGCCAAGCTTCCAGTCGGCATCCACCCGGCGCAGTCGCGGGAGCTTGGTGTGGTCGGCCGGAACCCAGCCCTTGAGCACCTGCTTCGACAGCGGCGGCCGATCGTAGGGTTCGTGCGGTTCGTCGCCGACGATGGTCAGTGAACCGTTGAACCCTCTCTCCCGCAACGCCTCTGCCGCGCGCAGTCCGGCCAGCGAGGCGCCCACGATCGCGATGCGGCCCTCGGCCCGGAACTTCGCGACCACCTCGTCCAGGTTGTAGGTACCGATCATGGCGTCTCGCGATCGGCGGGCGGATCCACTTCGAGGATGATCGCCTGAACCGGACATGATGCCGCCGCCCGCAACACGTGCTGGCGTTGCGAATCGTCCGGGTTGGGGTCGTAAGCCAAGGCCTCTTCCCCGACCAGCTCGAGAACCTCAGGCGCCAGCGGCACACACTGCGCGTAGCCCTGGCACTTGTTGAGATCGACCACCAACCGCATGAGCGCAGACATTAGACCGGCCGATCGCCCGGCTGGCTAGGATTGCGCCAACTTCTCCACGACAGGGCAGCGACAGTGACTGATATCCGTCCATTCCGAATCGCGATACCCGACGATGTGCTCGCCGATCTGCAGGACCGGCTGAAGCGCACACGCTGGCCCGAGAAGGAATGCGTCGACGACTGGAGCCAGGGCATTCCGCTGGCCTACACCCGCGAGCTGGCCGGCTACTGGGCCGACGACTACGACTGGCGCCGGCGGGAGGCCGCGCTCAACCGGTTCGACCACTACATCACCGAAATCGACGGGCTGGAACTGCATTTCATCCATCAGCGGTCGTCGAATCCCGATGCGCTGCCGCTGATCATCACGCACGGCTGGCCCGGCTCAGTGGTCGAATTCACCAAGGTGATCGAACCGCTGACCGAGGACTTCCATGTGGTGTGCCCGTCCCTGCCGGGCTACGGGTTTTCGGGCAAGCCGACGACGACCGGCTGGGGCATCGAGAAGATCGCCACGGCGTGGGACGCACTGATGGCGAAGTTGGGCTATCACCGCTATGTCGCGCAGGGCGGCGACTGGGGTGCGGCGGTGACCACGCAGCTCGGCCGTAACGGGGGTAACCGGAGCCGCTCGGCCGGCGACAGCGGAACCTGCATCGCGATCCACACCAACATGCCGATGGCTTTCCCGAGCGGCGCGCTGACCAACCCCACCGACGAGGAGAAGGACGCACTGGCGGCGGGGGAGTTCTACGCCAAGTGGGATTCCGGCTACTCCAAGCAGCAGTCCACCCGCCCGCAGACACTCGGCTACGGGTTGGCCGACTCTCCGGTCGGTCAGCTGGCGTGGATCGTCGAGAAGTTCTGGGCGTGGACGGACTGCGACGGGCATCCCGAGAACGCACTCACCCGAGACGAAATCCTCGACAACGTGATGCTGTACTGGGTGAACAACACCGCGGCGTCATCAGCCCGGCTGTACTGGGAGAGCTTCCGGTCCTTCGGTGCGCAGGGCAAAGTCGAGGTGCCGACCGGGATTGCGCGGTTCCCGAAGGAGATCATGCGACCCCCGCGCAGCTGGTGTGAGAACACCTACAACATCACCCGCTGGACCGACATGCCGCGGGGCGGTCACTTCGGCGCCTTCGAGCAACCCGAGTTGTTCGTCGACGACGTCCGGGCGTTCTTCGCAGGAGTGCGCTGACTCAGCGGCGGTCGGCCGCGTCGGCCAGCGCCGCCGGGATGCCCGGCACCCGCACGATGGCGTCGAGCAGCGCGTGGGCGCCGGAATCCGCGAGATGGTCGGCGTCGATCGAGGGGTCGAGGACACGCTGGCGGCACAGTTCGAAAGTGAACGCCAGCCACGCGTAGACGATCGCCCGCAGGTCACGCTCGACCTTGGAGTCGAGGTCGCCCTGGACCACGTCGGTGATCGCGGCCATGATCCGCTGCATCTGCCGCTCGTTGTCGGTGTCGTCGATGCCGCGCAGGACCGGGTCGGTGCGTCCCATGCCGATGTAAGCCGCCCACGCGCCGTGCGGATGCTGCTCGTCGTAGCGGATGTAGGCCACCACGCCGGCCCGCAACCGCTCGAAGAGGGTCTCGCCCTGGGCGGCCAGGGTGTTGGTGGCCTCGAACAGTCGCTCGGTCTCGGCCCGCACCACCGCGGCGAAGAATGCGCGCTTGTCGGGAAAGTAGTGGTACATCAGCGCGCGCGAGACCCCGGCGCGCTCGGCGATCTCGTCGATGCGGACCTCGTCGTACGGGCGCTGGCCGAACACCTCGGCGCCCAATGCGAGGAGTTCGCTGCGCCGGTCCTCGGGAGAAAGACGGCGGCGGGCGGGTGATTCCGGCATGCGGACATACTGACACAAGTACAACAGCCCCAGCCGCCCGGAGGAACACGATGATCAGCGACGATATGCGTCGGCGTCGGCTCGACGTCATCAGAGAACACATGGACACCGAGGTGACCAAGGAGTTCGACCGCACCCTGGCAACCTTCAACGGACACCCGCGCTACGAGATCATCCCGACCAAACAGGTCTTCGACGGCGACGACGAGGTGATGACGTACTACCGCACCACGCGTACCGCGTTCCCCGACCAGCGCCACGAGAACGCCAGCTTCCACGTCGCCGACGACTGCGTGATCGTGGAGTTCGACCTACTGGGAACGAATCTCGGCGAGTTCTACGGGCTGCCGCCGACGGGCAAGGCCTTCCGGGTGCCCGTGATCGCGGTGTTCTCCTTCGACGGCGACCGCATCACCAACGAGCGGATCTACTTCGACGCCGCCACTCTGGTCAACCAGATCGGCCGCAGCGAGCTGCTCAGCCTGCTGGGCGGTTAGCCGAAGTGCACGCCCTGGGCCAGCGGTAGCTCGGAGGAGTAGTTGACGGTGTTGGTGGCGCGGCGCATGTAGGCCTTCCACGAATCCGAGCCCGACTCGCGACCGCCGCCGGTCTGCTTCTCGCCGCCGAACGCCCCGCCGATCTCGGCGCCTGAGGTTCCGATGTTCACGTTGGCGATCCCGCAGTCCGACCCGTCGGCCGCCAGGAAGCGTTCGGCCTCGCGGACGTCGGTGGTGAAGATCGCGGACGAGAGTCCCTGTGGGACAGCATTGTTGAGCTCGATCGCCTCATCGAGGGTGTCGTATGTCAGCACGTAGAGGACCGGCGCGAACGTCTCGTTGTGCACTATCTCGGTCTGGGCGGGCATCCGCACCACCGCCGGTGTGACGTAGAAGGCCTCCGTCGCCTCACCGCCGACGTGCACCCGCTCGCCACCGATGACCTCGCCTCCGTCGGTGCGAGCCTGCTCGAGCGCGCGGACCATGTCGCGGTAGGCGGTCTCGTGGATCAGCGGTCCGACGAGTGTTCCCTCGGCGGAAGGGTCACCGATCGGGAGGCTGCGATAGGCGGCCGAGATCCGGTCGACGAGGGTGTCGGCCACCGAGGTGTGCGCGATGAGCCTGCGCAACGTCGTGCACCGTTGTCCGGCGGTACCGGCCGCGGAGAACACGATGCCTCGCACCGCCAAATCCAGATCGGCGGAAGGGGTTACGACGGCGGCGTTGTTGCCGCCGAGTTCCAACAGCACCCGGCCGAAGCGTTCGGCGACCCGCGGACCGACCTGCCTGCCCATCCGCACCGAACCGGTCGCCGACACCAGGGCCACCCGAGGGTCGTCGACCAGTGCCTCGCCGAGCTCGCGGCCTCCGAGCACCAGCCGGCTCACCGCGTCCGGGGCGCCTGAGTCGGCGGCGGCCCGCTCGATGAGCGCGTGACAGGCGATCGCGGTCAGCGGGGTGAGCTCCGAGGGCTTCCACACCACGGTGTCACCGCACACCAGCGCGACCGCGGTGTTCCACGCCCACACTGCGACCGGGAAGTTGAACGCGGTGATCACCCCGACCACGCCGAGCGGATGCCAGTTCTCCATCAGCCGGTGGCCCGGGCGTTCGGAAGCGATGGTCCGCCCGTATAGCTGCCGGGACAGCCCGACGGCGAAGTCGCAGATGTCGATCATCTCCTGGACCTCGCCGAGGGCTTCGGAGGTGATCTTGCCTGCCTCGACGGTCACCAGGGTGGCCAGGTCCGCCTTGTGCTCGCGCAGCAGCTCGCCCAGCCGGGCCACCAGCTGGCCGCGCACGGGGGCGGGCGTGGTGCGCCACGACGTAAACGCTTGCGCGGCATCGGCGATCGCGGTCTGGGTCTGCTCGGGTGTGGTCTCGGCGACGGTGAACAAGACCTCGCCGGTCACCGGTGTGCTCGCCGGCAGGCCGGGTCCACCCGGCTCGGCGAGGTCGACCTGCACACCGATGGCGTCGAAGGCGGCGCGCACGGATGCGCGCAGATCCTCGGCGGTGGGCAGTGACGTGGCGGTGGTTGTGGTGCTCATGCGGGGGCCTCCTGGGCGGTCGCGTCGTACAGGTCGTAGGGGTCGTGGATGAGGCGGCCTATCGTGCCGGCCATCCAGTCGATGTCGTAACCGGATTCGTCTGCCACGGCGGCGGCTTCGGTGTCGGCGTCGAGGTTCGAGCGGAAGATTCCGGCGGCTGAGGCCGGCAGGAAGTCCTCGTAGACCACCGGGGCTTCCGGGTCCCCGCGGTGGTAGTAGGCCAGGCCCGCAGAGGCCATCTCGTCGTCGGTGGGCGGAAAGTGGTCGGCCCAGACCGCGGCCGGGTCCGTGTGCGCCATCGCGGCGTCATACCGTTCGCGGCCCTTGCGGGTCAGGGCGACACCGCGGGCCTCCACCTCGCCGAAGCGCACCCGCAGCGTGCCCTCGGTGACGGCGCCGTCGGGTTCACGGAAGCGGCGCGGCTCGGCCAGCGCGCGAAACGACGTCTGCCGCAACAGCACTGCGGGTCCGTCCCAGCGTGGCGGTCCCTGAATGGCGTCAATCATCGCGATCCCGCGCTCGCTCATCCGGCGGTACAGATCATCGATGTCGAGCACCCGCGGCGTCAGATGGTTGATGTGGGTGGTGGGCACCCCGGCGATGTCGGCGGCGACGGCCGAGACGGCGGTCAGTTCGGCATACCAGGCCCGGTCGACCGGTTCGCGCGACAGCGCGAATGCCGCCACCGCACGTGCCACGAAATCCTCGGCCGCAGCCTCGGGACAGCCGCCGGTGGCCGCGATGCTGCGGGCATCGGCGATCAACTGCGGATCGAACAATTGGCGCCGGTCCAGGAACTCGTCGACGCGGCAGCGCAGGTCGGCATCGAAGAACCGGCCGTCGCGGGTCGCCAGCATCGAGGTGAACACCCGAAACGGGTTGCGCGCCAACTCGGAAGCATCCAGCGGGCGAAATGCCGTGGAAACCACCGGCACGGGGGATGCCGCTTCGCGTAGATCGTAGAAGCCCACCGGATACATCCCGAACGCGCCGAAAAGGTCTGCCACATCGGTCAATTCGGCCGGGGTACCGACGCGGATCGCGCCGTGGCGCTCCGCGGTGACGCGCTCGATGGATCCGAGCCGCTCGGCGTGGGGATGCCCGGCGGCGTAATCGCGGTTGACGGCCTCGCTGACCTCGACCAGCGTTGTGTAGGCAGGGACTTCGGTGCCGTAAATCGCCGACAGTGCCGCGGCGAAGCGTGCTCGCAGCTGCCAGATTTCGACATCGCTCACGAAACACCACCCTTGGGATAGTGTGCGGCCATGGCGGAGAGTGCGGACGCGACACACGGTCTCGACGAGATCGATCGCACGCTGGTTCGTGAGCTCGTCGCCGATGGCAGGGCCACGCTGGCCGAGCTGGCAGCGGCCACCGGCCTGTCGGTGTCAGCGGTGCAGTCGCGGGTGCGTCGTCTGGAGTCCCGGGGGGTGGTCACCGGGTACAGCGCGCGGGTGAACCCGGACGCGTTCGGGCCCATGCTGTCGGCGTTCGTGGCGATCACCCCTCTCGATCCTTCCCAACCAGATGATGCCCCCGCGCGGCTGGAACACATCGCCGAAATCGAGGCGTGCCATTCGGTGGCCGGCGAGGAGAGCTACGTCCTGTTCGTGCGCGTCGCGTCGCCACCCGCGCTGGAGGTCCTGCTGCAACAGATCCGTACCGCTGCGAACGTACGCACCCGAAGCACCGTCATTCTAAACACATTTTACAGTGATCGGGTCTCGCTACCGTAATAGTTACGGCTGAACATGCGGAAACCGTAAAAATTGCGTTAGTATCGCTTCATGACGGAACTCTTGTCGCGCGAAGACCTCGATGTCGTCGACCCTGGAAATGTCCGTGCGGTTCTGGCCCGCAGCATCCTGGCCGACGGTCTGGACCTCGTCCTGGACCTGGATCGGTCGTCGGGATCGTGGCTCGTCGATGCCCGCGACGGCACCGAGTACCTCGACATGTTCACGTTCTTCGCGTCGTCGGCGCTGGGTATGAATCACCCCGCACTGGCCGACGACGCGGCGTTC
The DNA here is from genome assembly GCA_021732005.1 of Mycobacterium sp. Classification (GTDB taxonomy): domain Bacteria; phylum Actinomycetota; class Actinomycetes; order Mycobacteriales; family Mycobacteriaceae; genus Mycobacterium. Next base: position 15,535 of record JAKFVT010000019.1, read on the forward strand.
CGTGCCGAGTTGGCGCGGGCCGCGATCAACAAGCCGTCCAACTCCGACGTCTACACCGTCCCGATGGCTCGCTTCGTCGACACCTTCTCCCGGGTGCTGGGTGATCCCGCGCTGCCGCACCTGTTCTTCGTCGACGGTGGCGCCCTGGCGGTGGAGAACGCGCTGAAGGTGGCGTTCGACTGGAAAAGCCGGCACAACGAGGCGCGGGGGATCGATCCCGCGCTCGGCACCCGAGTCCTGCACCTGCGGGGCGCCTTTCACGGTCGCAGCGGCTACACCCTGTCGCTGACCAACACGGACCCGGTCAAGGTGGCGCGCTTCCCCAAGTTCGACTGGCCGCGCATCGACGCCCCCTACGTGCGTCCCGGCGCCGACATGGATGCGCTGGAGGCGGAGTCGCTGCGACAGGCCCGCGCGGCCTTCGAGGCGTATCCGCACGACATCGCCTGCTTCATCGTCGAACCGATCCAGGGCGAGGGCGGCGACCGGCACTTCCGGCCGCAGTTCTTCGCCGCGATGCGCCGTCTGTGTGACTCCTACGACGCGCTGATGATCGCCGATGAAGTGCAGACCGGATGTGGCATCACCGGCAGCGCGTGGGCCTACCAACAGCTCGGATTCACCCCCGACGTCGTCGCGTTCGGCAAGAAGACCCAGGTGTGCGGGATCATGGCCGGCCGACGGGTCGACGAAGTCACCGACAACGTCTTCGCCGTCAGCTCCCGGATCAACTCGACGTGGGGCGGCAACCTCGTCGACATGGTCCGTTCGCGGCGGATCCTGGAGGTCATCGAAGCCGACGGGCTGTTCGCGCGGTCCGCCGACATGGGTGCCCACCTGCTTGCCGGGCTCGAGGACCTGGCCCGGCAGCTGCCGGAGGTCGGCGACGTGCGCGGCCGCGGCTTGATGTGCGCCTTCAGTCTTCCCAGTCCCGAGCGCCGGGACGCCGTGCTGGCCGAGCTGTGGAAGCGCGGCGTCATCATGCTCGGCAGCGGCGGAGACAGTGTGCGGTTCCGCCCGGCGCTGACCGTGTCGCGCGGTGAGATCGACCGCGCGACACGG
>JAKFVT010000050.1 GCA_021732005.1 Mycobacterium sp.
ACCAGCCTGAGCTTTGAAGCGGCGCGGGCGGGATTCCGTTGCTGGTATTGATCGTGATGATCGAGCCCGGGATGGTCTTGCCCGACGGGGTGGTCCCCACGACCGCACCCCGCGACGAGAAGCTGTTGACCGGGGTAGGGAGATCGGCGACCTGGAAACCGGCCTCCCGCAAGCGTTTCCGCGCCGCTTCAAAGCTCAGGCTGGTCACACTGGGCACCGTGCTGCCCGGCCCGCCCTCGACGTAACGCTTGTCCGTGGGCGGTAGCGCGATCGGGCCGAAGTCCTCGGCGACCGGCTTCATCGCCAGGAACCAGGTGCGCGCGGGCTCGTTGCCGCCGTACAGGTTGCCGTATCCGCACTTGCGCAACGGAAACGAGCACAGTCCACCGGGATTGGTGGAGTCGTCGAAGATGTAGTTGGCGGCGGCGTACTGGTTGGTGAAGCCGAGAAAGCCTGAGGAACGGTGTGATTCGGTGGTGCCGGTCTTGCCCGACATCGGCAGGCTCCAGCCGACCGAGCCGGCCGAACCGGCCGCGGTGCCGCCGGTGGAGTCCTTGGACAGGGCGTTGGCCAGCGTGTTGGCCAGGCCCTCCGGAACAGCCTGCTCGCAGGCCTGCGTCTCGACGGCGACCTCCCGGCCGTGCCGATCAAAGATCTTGTCGACCGGACTGGGCGGGCACCAAGTTCCCCCCGACGCCAATGTGGCGGCCACATTGGACAATTCGAGGGCATTGAGCTCGAATGGGCCCAGCGTGAACGAGCCGAGGTTCTGGCGCTTGATGAAATCGGCCAGACTCTCGTTGCTGTCGGGTTGGTATGCGCGCGCCGTGCCCGGCTCGGCGTAGGAGCGCAGCCCCAGCTTGACCGCCATGTCCACCGCGCGCTGCACCCCGACCTGGCCGATCAACCGTGCGAACGCGGTGTTGGGCGACTGCGCCAGCGCATCCGTCACACTCATCGGGCTGCGGTAGTTGCCGGCGTTCTTCACGCACCAGGTCTCCTTGGGGCAACCCGGGGTGTTACTGGTGCCCAGGCCTTTTCCCCGAAACTGCGCTGGAACCTCGAGTTGGGCGTTCGTTCCCATGCCCATCTCCAGGGCGGCGGCGGTGGTGAAGATCTTGAAGATCGATCCGGCGCCGTCACCGGCCAGCGAGAACGGCTGCGGCTGAACCGTCTGACCGGCGTCGAGCTGCAGACCGTAGTTGCGGTTGTCGCCCATCGCGAGCACCTTGTGACTGGTCTTGCCGGGCTGGATCACAGACATCACGCTGGCCACCCCGTCGAGTTGCGGGCTGGCGACGGTGTCGATCGCCTTCTTCACGCTGTTCTGAACCTTCGGATCCAAGGTGGTACGGATCAGGTAGCCGTTGCGAGCCACGTCGTCCTTGGACAGACCCGCTCGCGCCAGATACTGCAGCACGTAATCGCAGAAGAAACCGCGGTCGCCGGCGGCGATGCAGCCCTGCGGCAATGAGTTCGGCTGCGGCAGGATGCCCAGCGGCGCCTGACGGGCGGCGCGCAACTCCTCGGCACGGTCCGGCAGGTTCTCGATCATCGTGTCGAGGACCACGTTGCGGCGGGCCAGCGCGGCCTCGGGGTTGGTATAGGGATTCAGCGCATTGGTCGACTGCACGATGCCCGCCAGCAGCGCGGCCTGCTGCCAGTTCAGGTCCGTCGAGTTGATCCCGAAGTAGGTCTTGGCCGCGTCCTGCACCCCGTAGGCGCCGTTGCCGAAGTAGACGAGGTTCAGGTATCTGGTGAGGATCTCGGGCTTGGAGATCGCCCGGTCCAGGGCCAGCGCCATCCGGATCTCGCGCAGCTTGCGCGCCGGCGTCGTCTCGACCGCCGCCCGCCGCTCGGCGTCGGTCTGGGCATTGACCAAGAGGTTGTAGTTCTTGATGTACTGCTGCTCGATCGTCGACCCGCCCCGGGTGTCGAGGTCGCCCCTCAGGTAGCCGACCAGACCGGTCAGGGTGCCCTGGACGTCGACGCCGTTGTGGTCGGCGAAGCGCTTGTCCTCGATCGAGACGATCGCCAGCTTCATCGTGTCGGCGATCCGGTCGCTGGGCACCGGCCACCGGCGCTGGGCATAGATCCAGGCGATCGGGTTCCCGGCGGCATCCACCATCGTGGAGACCGTGGGCACCTCGCCCTCCATCAACTGCTCGGAATCCTGCGCCGCCACGTCGGAGGCGTGGTTCACCACGATTCCTGCGCCGCCGGCCAGCGGAAACAGCATGGCCGCCACCAACACACCGGCCAGCAGGCAGTACAACGCGAGCTTGCCAACGGTGGCACCCCTCGATGGGTGTGGCTCCGACATGCCGCCAGACTAGGGCCAGCCGCTCGGGCGGCGAATTCGAATATGCGAAGCCGGAATCAAACCGAGTCCGGGACCCCGCCGTAAATGCTGGTGATCCAGACGTGGACGACGGTTTCCAGGGCGGCGTCCTCGGCCAGCGTCGGCTGCTGACTGCCCTGGGCGGCGACCACGACCCGCTCGTTCATCAGGTTCAGCGCCGTCGCCAGGTCCCGCGCCGGGATGGTGTCGGGTGCCGCGCCGCGCTCCCGCTCCCGGGTGATCAGTGCCGCTGTGTAGTCGATCCAGCCGGTCATGAATGCCGCCCACACCTCACGCAGTTCGGTGTTGGTGGCCATGACGCCGAGCCCGGCGAGTACCACCGCCCGGTGCGGGCGCAGCGAATCGAAGAAGGCGTAGATACCGGCACGCCAGGCCTGCTGGGGCTGCCCGGGGACGTCGGGGCTCTGCTGCTGTTCGGGGCCGGAGGCGGTGATCGCCCGGGTGAACAGCCGCACGAGCACCGCGTCCTTGGAGGCGAAGTAGAAGTAGAACGTCGGCCGGGACAGGCCGGCGCCCTTGGCGAGTTCGTCCACGGAGATCTCGGCGAACGGACGCTCGGTGAGCATCTCCTCGAGCGTGCGCAGGATGGCCGCTTCGCGATCGTCGCCGGACGGGCGGGTGGCGCGGCGCCCGCGGACGCGGGCCGGGCTGACAGCTGGCACGGGCCTTACTTTACAGCGTGTTGATTTTATCGACAGACTGTTGACCTATTCAACACGGTGTTGATAACGTCGCGGCCATGACTGAACACGTCGATGTGGTGATCGTGGGAGCCGGCATCTCCGGCATCAGTGCGGCCTGGCATCTGCAGGACCGCTGCCCGGGCAAGAGCTTTCTGATGCTGGAGCGCCGCGAGAATCTCGGCGGCACGTGGGACCTGTTCAAGTACCCGGGCATCCGGTCGGACTCCGACATGTTCACCCTGGGCTTCCGGTTCAAGCCGTGGACGTCGGAGAAGTCGATCGCCGACGGGCCGTCGATCATGTCGTATCTGCAGGAGACGGTGCGCGAGTGCGGCATCGACAAGCACATCCGCTTCCGTAACCGCGTGCTCCGCGCCGAGTGGTCCAGCGCCGACAACCTGTGGACGGTCCGGGTCGACGCCGATGGCGAGCAGAAGGACATCACCTGTTCGTTCCTGTTCGCCTGCAGCGGCTATTACAACTATGACGAGGGCTACTCGCCGCAGTTCCCTGGCTCCGACGAGTTCACTGGCACCATCGTTCACCCGCAGCACTGGCCCGAGGATCTGGATTACACGGGCAAGCGGATCGTCGTCATCGGCAGCGGCGCGACCGCCGTGACTCTTATTCCGGCGCTTGCCAATTCGGGCGCCGAACACGTCACGATGCTGCAGCGTTCACCGACCTACATCGGGTCGCTGCCCGACGTCGACCCGTTCGCGGTACGGATGAACAAGCTGCTGCCCGCCAAACCCGCCTACGTGGCCAACCGGTGGAAGAGCATCGTGTTCCAGTCCATGCAGTACCGGCTGGCCCGACGGTTCCCCAACTTCATGCGCAAGCAGTTGATGACGATGGCGCAGCGCCGGTTGCCCGAAGGCTACGACGTGAACAAGCACTTCGGGCCGAGCTACCGGGTGTGGGACGAGCGACTGTGCTTGGCGCCCAACGGCGATCTGTTCCGCACGATCCGCAAGGGCCGGGCGGAGGTGGTCACCGACACCATCGAGCGCTTCACGCCGACGGGAATCAAGCTCGCCTCAGGCCACGAGCTGGCGGCCGACATCATCGTCACCGCAACGGGTTTGAACCTCCAGTTGTTCGGCGGCGCCGAGATCGCCAAGGACGGTGAAGTGCTGGACCTGACCACCACGATGGCCTACAAGGGCATGATGCTCTCCGGCGTGCCCAACATGGCGTTCACGATCGGCTACACCAATGCGTCGTGGACGCTGAAGGCCGATCTGGTGTCCGAATTCGTTTGCCGCGTACTCAATTACATGGACGCCAACGGATACGACCGGGTGGCTCCGAGTCAGCCGTCGGCCGATATCGAGGAACGCCCGCTGATGGACTTCACGCCGGGCTACGTGCTGCGGGCACTGGACCGGCTGCCCAAGGCCGGCTCCCGCGCACCGTGGCGGCTCAAGCAGAACTACCTGCTGGACCTGCGGCTGATCCGGCACGGCAAGGTCGCCGACGAGGCGCTGAGCTTCACCAAAAACCGTGTCGCAGTGGGGGTTTAGCTTACAGCGATGATGACGATCCCGTCATCATCGCTGTAGGCGATGTCGCCGGGAGTGAAGGTGACGCCGCCGAAGCTGACCGGAACATCGCGCTCACCCTCGCCGGTCTTGGTGCTCTTGCGGGGATTGGTGCCCAGTGCCTTGATGCCGATCTCGAGGGTCCGCAGGGTCGATGCGTCGCGGACCGCGCCGTGCACGATGAGCCCGGCCCAGCCGTTGGAGCGGCCCAACTCGGCGATCACGTCCCCGACGAGCGCGGTGTGCACCGAGGCATCGCCGTCGATCACCAGGACCCGGCCGTCACCGGGTTCGGAGAGCACCGACTTCAGCAGCACATTGTCTTGGAAGCAGCGCACCGTGCTGATCGGTCCGGCGAATTCGGTGTGAGCGCCGAACTGCCGGAACTGCACATCGCAGCTGCGGACGTCCGGGCCGATGTCGTCGACCAGATCGGCGGTGGGACGGAAGGTGACCGCCACGCTCACTCCGCGTTCCGCTGGCGCAACCGGCGCACCAGCAGAGCGATCAGCACCGTCGCCGCGAAGGCCACCGCGAACGGCAGCGGGGAGCGCGACGGTTCCGGCGCCGGCACGATCGCCGGGGTGGAGACCGGGTCAGTGGCCTGCTCGACCGACGACTTGGCGTTGTAGGCCGCGGCCCGGGCGCCCTCGGTCAGCGGCGCAGAGCCGTTGCCCGCGGCGGTCGCGGCGGGCTCGGCAACCGGCGGCGGTGGTGGAGCCACCTTCTTCGCCGGGGCCTTCTTCGCCGGTGCCTTCTTGGCCGGCTCGACGGCCTTCGCGGGCGCCTTTTTGGCCGGTGCCTTCTTCACAGCCTTTTTGGCCGGTGCCTTTTTGGCCGGCTGCTTCTTGGCGGGGGCCGTTTCCGGAGGCGGCGGCCCCGGCGGCGTGGCGTCGCGACCCTCGTCGGGCAGGTCCTGCTCGTCTGCCATCAGGTGCGCTCCTCTTCGATAACTCGTCGCCGGCAGTGGCACCCATCATGCCAGGGTCACGTTCGGCGAAGCCGCGACCAGATCACCCCGAGGGCGATCACCGCGACGGCACCGAGGATGAACGGCCAGACCGGTAGCGCGCCGTCTGCAGATGGTGTCGACCCCGAAGCCGATGGGCCCGGTGAGCCGCTGCCCGCGACGGTCATGGTGAACGCCCAGGAACCGGACACCACGTGACCGTCCGCCGAGGTCACCCGGTAGTTCACGGTGTAGGACCCGGCCGGGCCGAGTGGGCGCACCCCGACGCTGACCGTGGCGCCCTGCACCTGTGGGGTCCCGTCGGACCACAGGTTTCCGTCGGGGCCCACCACGGTCATCGCGGCGAAATCGCTCTGCAGCCGTTCGTTGAAGGTGGCACTGATGCGCGTCGGTGCCGTGGACAGCGCCGCATCCGGTGGCGGGTCGGCGGACACCCGGACGGCGTGCGCCCAGGCCACGGCCGTACCGCCCACCGCCATCGCGGTGATCAGCAACGCCGTGGCGACCAACCGTCGCAACGCGGTCATGTTCGCCGGCGGGCCAACGCGACGCCGACGCCGATCGCGGCCACCAGCAGCGCACCGCCGGCCAATGCCCGGGCGGTGTTGTCGGCGCCGCTGTGCGTCGGGGCTTGCGCCTCGGATGCCGGCGCGGCGCTCACTGATGGACTCACGGTCCCGGGTGGCGTCGCGTGGTGCTCCTCCGGCTCGTGCGGGCCGGCAGTCAGCGGCAAGACCGGGGCCGGATACTCGGGCTCACCACCGCCGGGCAGTGGCGGCTGGTCCCAGTTGACTTTCGTGCCGTCGGCGTAGGTCTGCGTCACCGGGAATGACACCGAATCGGCGTCGGGGAGTTTGATCGACAGCGGAAACAGCTCGAACTGGCTGACGCCGATACCCGCGTTGGGCATCGCGGTGAACGTCGCGGATCGATAGGCACCGTTGGCCGGGTCGCGGTCCAGGGTGGCGGTCCAGCCCGCCATCACATCGGTGCTCGCCGATGCGACGTTGGGCAGCGTGATCGTGACTTTTGTTGTCGGAACGCCTTTTTCGGATTCATTGGGGACCTGGAAGGTCACCAGCGCGTAATCGCCGCGCACGGCATGATCGGCGTTGACATGGACGTGCGCTCCGGCGGTCGCCGCGACTGTCCACGAGCTCAGGGTCAGGACGGCGGCCATGGCCAACCCACGGGTCACCACCCGATGGCGTGCCATCACAGCACGCCGAGGCGCGCCATCAGATCGGCGTCGATTCCGTCGAGTTGTTCGGCGATCGCGGCGTGCGCATCGCGGCGGCGTTGGCCCGGCATGTTCTCCGCGGCCGGGATGGCCGCCGACAGCGCGTTGAGCCGTTCGGTCATCGCGGCGACGAACTGCTTGGTCTCGGCGTCCTTGGGCTTCTTCTCGGCAACCATCCGCAGCGAGTTCTCCGCGCCGGCGATGCGGGCCGACAAGTGGCCGCCCTGGCCGGAGAACTGCCCGAGCTGACTCAGCGGGACGCCGAGACGGTCGGCGCGCCGCTCATCGATGATGCCGCGGGCCGCGATAGCGGCGCGGTAGGCCACCGGGACGATGACCGGGGCGAGCAACCGGGACACCGTCAGCGCCCGTCGCACCCGAGTAGGCGACAGAAGTTTGCCCTCGCGGACCGCCTTTAGTTGCGCCTCCGCCACTTTCACCGCCGCCCGGTCGGAGTCGCGGGCGGCTTTCAGCTGCGCCTTGAGCACCTTGTTCTCGGAGCGCTCGGCGGCCTTGATGCGGCGGACCTCGTTGCGGGCCGACAGCTTGGCCTCGAGCTTGGCGCGGGCCTTGATCGCACGAGCCTCCGCGCGGCGCGTCGCACGGCTTTTGCGCTTGGTGAACAGGCCCATACCTGATGCCTCCCGAGTAGGTCGTCGGCGATCGGCGAGACGCGCTCGCGATCGGGTCAGCTAACCCTATCGCCCGGCTCAACGGGGCCTATCACGACCTGCGGATATGCCACAATGATCCCGAACCGTCCGACGCGGCGCCGACCTGCACCGCTAACTCGAGGAACGTCGTGAACCGCTCGCCGATGGGTGCCGCAGCGATTAGCTGGGTGATCGCGTGCGGTTTGCTCTGCGGTGGTGGAGCCGTGTTCGTGGCGACGCCTGCCACCGCCAGCCCCGGCACGGTCGGTAACAGCGACGGCGAGCAAGGGGCTCAGCCCGGCCCGGACAGCAACACCTCGCTGAACGGCAGGCGGGACAGCGGCCGTCGACACAACGGACCGCACAAACCGCGCGGCAGCGGCATCACCCCGGGCATCGACCGGCCGAACGGCGGCGTCGCGAGCGCCCCCCGCCGGGTTCTCACGCCGGCCGGCCAAATTCCCGGCGGCGGTCGGCATCCCGGCGATCCCGGTGGGCCGTCGAGCTGGCCGTGTCTGCCGTTACCGCATTTCCCGCCGATCTTGCTCCCGCCGCTACCCCCGCTGCCGCCGTTGCATTGGCCGCGGGCCGCAATAGGGGACGGGGTCGGCGTCGAGGCGCCGCCGAGCGCGCGTATCGCACCGCCGCCCGAGGCCGGTGGCGGCGGTGGCGGCAGCGGGGGCCTGATCGACGCTGCGCCGCGGACGATTCCGCCGCCCGGGGAGCCGGGCGAGCCGGGGGAGCCGCCCGTGGTCAGTGCGGAGAGCGGCGCGGTGGGGTCGAGCGGATTGACGCCGCCACCCATCACGATGCCCCCGCTGATCGGACTGCCTCCCGTGCTCGAGGTGCCGCTGCGTCCGGTCGGGCCGGGTTCCGAGCCGGCCCCGCGAAGCGGCCCCGGCAGGGAATCCCCGTCGACCCGTGAACGGCCACCCGCCACGTCCGCGGGAGCCGGTACAGAAGTGCCGCCGTCGTCTAGGGTTGGCTATCCGAAATACCTCCAAGATGCCAAGATCGGCGAGGTCGCGGCGGTAGCCTTACCCGGTTTCGCCGGGCTCCTCGCTCTCACCGGACTCGGCGGATTTCTCGGATACCGCCAAGCGAAGGCCGGCCATCTCGTACGGGCCGCCGGGACGACGCGGTTCATGCAGTAGCGCAGTTCGCATCGCAACCCGCCGTCGGGGAAGGGGGACGAGATGTCGGCCAGTCGCCGCGTCACGACTGCGGTCAACGACGTCCTTGACCTTGCGCCCCGTCAGGGCGAGATCTCCCTGACCCGGCTGGTGGCGGCCGTCAGCGACGACCGCGGCCGTCCCATCGAGGTCACGATGGCCGACCTGCCGGCCGGCGTGTGCGGTCAGTGGCGCCAATACGCCGATCACGACGTGTTCATGATCCAGAACGGCTTGCCCACCTGGGATCGCACGCTTGCCCACGAACTAGGCCATCTCGTACTCGGGCACTACGGCATTCCGGTCACCGAAGCCGCCCGCGATGTCGCCGAGCTGGCCAGCGACGACCTCATCGGCTACATGCTCAACCAGCGCACGGGATGCATGGGACCCGGGGGAGAAGACATCGAGCAGGAGGCCGAGGATTTCGCCGCTCTGCTGCTGTATCGCCTGGGCCGGTCGCCGTCGGATCGGTCGTCGATCGTGCAAGTTCGCCTCGGAGAGGCGTTTGGTTGATCGTTTGGTTGATCGCCGGTCTGCTCGGGATGGCCACCGGCCTGCGCATCGGGTGGGCACTGGTCAACAAGCAATCGGTGGTCAGCTCCGCGATGATCCTCGCCCTGGGCAGCCTGGCCGCGGTCGCCGCGTTGAACTGGCCACCGCTGACCCTGCTGATCGACAGCGCCCTGCACTGGTCCAACATCTCGATCGGGTTGAGCCAGCTTGCGCTGATCGGCTGTGCGGCGGGCAGCTGCGTGATGATCACCAGTGTTGCATCGACGCGTAGCCCCGCCGCGGTCCGCCGGATCGCCGCCGTCCAGTACGCCGTGGCCGCGGTGATCGGTGTTGCCAGCCTGGTGCTGTTCTTCCTGGCGGGTCAGCAGCCGGAGATGTCGCCGGAGGAGTATCTGCGGCGCAATCTCGGGTCGACCAATACCTCGCTGCCGTGGCTGCTACCGCTGCTTTACGTGATGCTGGCCTTCACTCTGGTGCTGTGGGCGGGCATCCGCCATTCCAATCGGACCCGCCGCGGTCGGGCATTGTTCGTGTTCACCCTCGGCATCGCACTGCTGGTGGCGGCCACCGCGTTCTTCCTGATCCGCGCGGTGGGCACCTCGCGTCTGGTCGGCGTGGGCACCGCGGCGACGCTGTTGGGCGCGGCGATGGCGATCGTGGCGGCCGGATCGCTGTTGCCCGCGATCGAGGACTGGTTCGGCGGGCGGCGCGAACTGCGTCTCATCGACCCGCTGCTGACCGAGCTGGAGCGGCGGCAGCCGGAGGTCGGGATCGGTGAACGGCCGCGCGGGCCACTGGTTTTCCGGGTGGCCGAGCGGTTGTCGTTGATTTCCGACGCGCTGTACATGGAGGCCACCATGGCCGAGCATCTACGCGCCGGTGGGCCGGACGGCGCGACGGTCGACGTCCTGGCCGACGTCGAGCGCACCGGGCTGAGTCCCGACGCGCAGGCGATGGCGATCGCCAAGTGGATCCACGCGGGGCGCCGCACACCGCGCGTGGCGCGGCCCGCGGGCCAAGGGAAGTTCCCCGGAATGAGCTGGCTCGGGCAGCCCGAGAGCTATTCGGACAGGGAATGGATCCTCGAAATCGCACGGCAGTACCGCGCGCTGGAGCAGAGCAAGCCAACCGTTGCGCTGTGAAAGAAATCTAACGTTGCCGACCATCCCGTTCCGGGAGTAGCGGGCTAATCGTCGAGGTGTTCCCGACGACGCAGCTCGTCGACCTTGGTCACGATGTCCTGCTGGGCCTCCGGGGACAGCCCGACGGTGCGTGCGGCAATGCGGCGCACACCCTCATCACGCATGTTGGCCAGCCAGGTCAGTTCCTTGTCGAGCTTCTCGTAGTACTCGTCGTCGGTGAAGTACGCCGGCTTGATACGGAAGAAGTTGGCAAGCGCCGTCATGGTGGTGGATGACGGATTCGTCCGGTTGCCTGAACGCAGCTGAGACAGGTACGGAGCCGACATCGTGATGCCCTCGGACTTCAGTGCGGCGATGACTTCCGCGGAGGTATGCGGACCCCGGCCGGGCGGATACACCGTGTCGAACAGGCGATTCAGTCGCGCCGAGAACGTCGTGCTCATCTTCTTGACCTCCACATGCGGAAGAGCGGTCGTTTCCGTTGGCTTATTTGCTGATCATCGTAGCGACACATCCGCTGACAACCAAGTGCAAACTACTAGATAATTGACGCGCGCGTGGTTTTTCCAAGATGCGGCAAACAACGACGCGGGAGATTCGGGTGGTGAACAGGTGCTCGGAGCGGGGCGTTAGGCAAAGAAACGCAAGGTTGGGCGCATCTTGGCACAGCGCGTGATCGATTATCGCCCAGTCAAGAACCTGAGAGTACCCTGAGCAACCGCGCCTGCAGCGGGTAGTTGCCGAAAACCGCTTTGCTGTAAGTGCGGTTATGCAGGCTCTGCGGGAGGCTTTGGCGCCGATCCCGGGCTGCCGTCACCGCCGACGGCCGCCGACGCCGACTCGGGGGCGTCCTCGGGAGCCGGCGCCGCCTCGGGTGCCGGCCGCAGCGCGGCCGGGCGCAGACGGGTCGGCAGCGCCCGCAGTGCCGCCGCGGCCAGCGCGACCACCGCGACCGAGATGGCCCCGATGACGATGCCGGATGTCGCCGGGAACGCGCTCTCGATCAACATCGACAGGCCGAACACGAGGAACAGCGCCGCCGCGCCGAGCTGGATCAACCGCTCGGGAAGGTGCTTGCCGGCCAGTGCGCCGACGAGGATGGCCAGTGCGTCGGCGGCCACCATGCCGATGGTGGAGCCGATCCAGACGCCGACCCAGTCATTGTCGGCGGCCAGTGTGATGGTTGCGAGCATCGTCTTGTCGCCGAGCTCGGCCAGCAGGAACGCGGAGGTGACGGCGAAGAACGCCGGTGCGCTATTGCGTTGGGCCTTGCCGGCCTCGTCTTCGGAGAGCTTGTCGCCACGCAGCGTCCACAGACCGAACAAGACGAAGGCGACGCCGGCGAGGATGCCCAGCAGGTGGGTCGGGAGCGCCGCGCCGAGGTAGTGCCCGACGGCGACCGAGATCAGGTGCACCGCCGTGGTCGCCACGGTGATGCCGGACAGCACCACCCACCAGCGATGGCGCAATGCGAACGTCATGGCCATCAGCTGCGACTTATCGCCCAACTCAGCGACGAAGATGACGGCGAAACTCAGGATCAGTGCGGCAAGCACCCGAGACTCCTCGATCGGGTGGCCGTCGTCAGGGGCGGTACAGATGCCTCCGGCCGACAACCACTAACGGTCTAACGGCCGAAGGTCTCGCCCACCGGAAACGTGTACCGGCCGAACAACCGGGCCCGCGATGTATGCCAGGCCAGTATGTCGATTGTCCGATTGGGGGCTACTCCCCTTCGCTGGCGCCAACTCTACGTGCAGCCACGCAAGGCCCGCAACTCGTGATCCACGAAAGCCCAACCGCAGCAATAAATTTGGTGCACCGTCCCGGAAAGTTCGGGTGCCCTCACAACCTCAAGCGGCAAGCAACATCGCCAGGATCGCCGTGTCGGGATGGCTGATCGGATCCACGCCGACACGGCTGACCATGCCGGTGATCGTGCCGTCGGACTCCGCCTCGACCCAGGCTGCGCGGTGTTCCAGGCCCAGATGTGGAATGCCCGGCAGCAGGACACACCCCGACGCCGCACCGGTGCATTCCGGCAGTGACGGCGTGGTCTCTGAGGGGGGATGCAGCATCAATAGCGCCGGTGGCTGACGGTCAGCGAAATGCCCTGGCGGAACGGCGGATTCACCGACCACTGTGCCCTCGGCAAGCACCAGACCGACTGTGCCCGGGTGCGGCTTGTCGGGTAGTTCTTCCCTGACGCCGAAAATCGTTGTCGTGGAGAGCAATCCGGGCAGCGAGGCGACGCGCACCGCGACCATCAGAAGCTGGGCCCACTCCTTGGTCGAGTTCGGCCAGCGGCCGGAAACCACAAAGCCCTTGAGGGCACCACGAGAATGAAATGGGGCGACTTCGACCGAACGCCCGGAACCATTTTCCATCTCGCCTCCGCGACACTCGGTATGCCAGTGCGACTCGACAGTGGGTCGGTTCGATTCAGGATGCGGTACGTAGCGCGTAGCACGCAAGCGGACACGAGTGCTAACGACAGAGAAATCGCCGTGGGGCGGAAACGTTCGGGGCTCAGAACAGAACGATGAGGGCGAGGATGCCCAGCAGCACGAGAGCGATGACGCCGGCGCGCAATGCGGCCAGCATGTACGAGCGGTTACAGGTCGCAGACGGGGTATACCAATGCGACTGCTGCGACCCGGACTGCGCCCGGTATGGCTGGTGATACGCCATCACACCGTCCTGACCAACATGTTCAACTACCGCCCCTAGTGAAAATCGTCACAGGTTAACTGTGAGCGCGATCATAACCCCATCTGCAGCGGTAGGAAAATTGGCCCACCGCGTTGACCAGTGCGCACAAAAACTTTTGTTTCGGATTTCGCGGCACGGGGTAATGAGGATCACAGTCGGCCCGAAGGTGTCGGCGTGTCGTTCGGCGCGTCGCGGCCCTTCGTCGGACGGTTAGCGTGCCAACCGATTTCGCTCGCCCGTAACCAAGTTGTTGATCGGGGCGCTTCGAGGCCGCTCTGTTATCCACAGATACTGCCCGTCTCCATGGCGAGATGGTGCGCTCAACGCCCATCAACCGGGGTAGAGCGCTGTGGATAAACCTGTGGAAACTGTGGATAGCCGATCATTGCTGCACGTCCCAAAAGGACGTACATGCACCGCGTGCCACAATTCCGGTTCGGCGGGGGCCTGCCGGGTCGCTCCGACTTGCGCTCGCGCTCGCTAGGCTGGTCCGCGTGATTCAGGTGTGCTCCCAGTGCGGAACGCGGTGGAACGTGCGCGACCGCCAGCGCGCCTGGTGCCCCCGCTGCAATGGCGCCCTGATGGCACCGACCGGTCCGCCGGATCCGCGCTGGAGCCCGGGCGCCACCACGCATCCGCCGACCCGTAGTCCCGCGCCGCAGACCGGCGCGCCGCGGCTGCCGTCGGGATTCCGCTGGATAGCGGTCCGGCCCGGGCCGCCCCCGCCGCCGCGCCGTCGTCGTCGCCATCTCGGACCGACGCCCCGCTACGCCTACATTCCGCGCTGGGGCCTCGCCGACAATCTTCCGCAGGCCCCCCTGGAAGGCGAGTCCACCGCGAAAGAAGGGCCGGCACTCGTCACCGTCCGCGCCGCGCTGCTGTCGGCGATCGCCATCTTCGGCCTGGCTGCCGCGGTCCACATCGTTCGCTACGTGTTGCTGTTGATCAATAGGACGACGCTGCTGCCCCCGCTGGTTGCCGGCGCGGCGCTGTGGCTCGGCGTGTTGGTCAGTCTGGCCGCGATCGTGTCGGTGATCCTGACCGGTGCTGTCATGGCGTGGTGGTTGATCACCCGCCGCGCGGCGGTCTATGCCCACCTCGGACAGGACGACCCGCGGCCGGCCTGGGCGCTGTGGGTCGGCTGTCTGGTGCCGATCGTCAATCTGGTGTGGGCGCCGGTGTATGTCATCGAGCTTGCCCACGCCGAGCAGACGCAGGCCCGGCTGCGTGGACCGATCGCCGCCTGGTGGATCGCGTGGGTGCTGTCGACCGCGGTGTCGATCTTCGGGATCGCCACCAGTTTCACCACCAAGCCGCAGGGGATCGCCGACAACACCGTGACAGTTGTCATCGCCTATCTGCTGGGCGCGGCGGTCCTGGTGTTGTTGTGGCAGGTGTTCAACGCGTTCGTGCGCAAGCCGGTCGAACGGCCGCTACACCGGTGGGTGATGGTCGGACAAGGCCAGCCCAGTAGCGATCAGCCGGGGCCCGTTGAATCGGAAACGCCGCCAGCGGTTGAGCCAGACCAACAGGAACCGGCAGCATAGGCGTATGCACTCGGCCGGCGAACCGCACGGCGGGCACCCCTTCGTGGTGGCCCACCGGGGCGCGTCGGCCGACTGCCCCGAGCACACCTTGGCCGCCTACGAACTCGCCCTGGCCGAAGGCGCCGACGGAGTCGAGTGTGATGTCCGCCTGACTCGTGACGGCCATCTGGTGTGCGTGCACGACCGGCGGGTTGATCGGACCTCGACCGGCACGGGTCTGGTCAGCGAGATGACACTCGCCGAGCTCAAACGGCTGGACTGGGGCGCCTGGCACAGCAGCGCCGGCTCCGACAAACCGCCGGAGGGAACCGGGCTGCTCACCCTCGACGACCTGGTCCGGCTGGTTCTGGACTGGAACCGGCCGGTGAAGATGTTCATCGAGACCAAGCATCCGGTGCGCTACGGCGGCTTGGTGGAGAGCAAGGTGCTGGCCCTGCTGCATCGCTACGGCATCGCCGCGCCGGCCTCCGCAGATCTGTCCCGCGCGGTGGTGATGTCGTTCTCGGCCGCGGCGGTCTGGCGGATCCGCCGTGCCGCGCCGCTGCTACCGACGGTGCTGCTGGGGGAGACGTCGCGTTATCTGGGCGGTAGCGCCGCCACGACCGTCGGAGCCACGGCCGTGGGCCCGTCCATCACCACGCTGCGCGAACATCCCGAACTCGTCGACCGAGCGGCCGCCCAAGGCCGAGCCATGTACTGCTGGACCGTCGACCACTACGAGGACGTCGGGTACTGCCGCGACCTCGGCGTCGGCTGGATCGCCACCAACCATCCGGGCCGGACCAAAGCTTGGCTGCAGAACCCGCTGGCGGTCCCCGGCGATTAGGGCTGCGCGTCCAGCACCGATTGCGGGATGGCCGAATCGGTGCGCAGCGCCTGGAAGAGCTGGTCGGCGGCGTCGGAATCCCACACCACCACCGAGCCGGAGTCGTTTCCGGTGAACTCACCGATCGGCACGGTGATCGCGGTGGTCGAGCCGTGCAGCGCCCAGCCCAGCTGAGCCAGATCCCAGACGTGGTCGCCGGTGTCGACAGTGAGCGAACCGACGGCGGCGGCCGGCACCGAGTACCAGCGCCATGGATTGAGCCACACCAGAGGACTGCTCGCCCGGTGCATCACGGCGGCCATGAACTCGCGCTGATGCACCATCCGGTCCAGGTCGGCTCGCGGTGTCGCGCGGGTGCGCACGTAGCCCAGCGCCTTGCTCCCGTCGAGGGTCTGACAGCCCGCGGGCAACGTGATCCCGGCCAGCGGATCGTCGATCGGGTCGGCCGGGCACACGTCGACACCGCCGAGCGCGTCGACCACCACGGCGAAACCGTCGAAACCCACTTCGGCGTAGTGGTCGAGGTGCAGCCCGGTCGCCTCTTCGACGGTCTGCGCCAGGAGCGGCGCGCCGCCTTCGGCGAAGGCGGCGTTGATCTTGTCCTTGCCGTGGCCGGGGATGTTCACGTAGGAGTCCCGGGGCAGCGAGACCATCGTCGTCGGTGCGCCGGAACCCAACCCCGGGATGTGAACCACCAGGATCGTGTCGGTCCGGCCGTTGCCGAGGTCTCCGCCGGTGGCCAGCTGGGCTTGTTGCTCGGGGGTCAGACCGGCCCGGCTGTCGGACCCGACCAGCAGCCACGTGGTGCCTGCACCCGCCGCCGGCCGGTCGGCGTAGTCGAACACGGCGACCCGGTGCAGTGAGGTGTCGATCCAGACGGCACCGCCGACGAGTCCGCCGACCACCAGGAGGACGACGATGATCAGCGTGGCGAAAATTCTTCGGCCCCAACGCTTCTTGCGCTTCGGCCGGGCCGCTGCGGCCGGCGATGGAACCGGTGGCCGGGCTGGGGGCGGTGG
>JAKFVT010000012.1 GCA_021732005.1 Mycobacterium sp.
CTCCCCCGCCGGCCAAACCCGCCCCCGCGAAGCCCGCACCGGCCGACAACGGCGCGGCGAAGACCGCTCCGGCCAAAGCCCCGGCCAAGGAGGCTCCCGCCAAGGAGCCGGCGCCCAAGCCTGCACCGGCGTCGTCGTCGGACGGCGGCGACGAGACCCAGGTATTGCGCGGCGCCGCCGCGGCAGTCGTGAAGAACATGAACAGCTCGCTGCAGATCCCGACCGCGACCAGCGTGCGGGCCATCCCGGCGAAGCTGATGATCGACAACCGCATCGTCATCAACAACCACCTCAAGCGCACCCGCGGCGGCAAGGTGTCCTTCACCCACCTGCTCGGCTATGCGATCGTGCAGGCGGTCAAGTCGTTCCCCAACATGAACCGCCACTTCGCCGAGATCGACGGCAAGCCCAACGCGGTCACCCCGGCGCACACCAATCTCGGCCTTGCCATTGACCTGGTGGGCAAAAACGGGAGCCGGCAACTCGTCGTCGCCGCGATCAAGAACTGCGAGACCATGCGGTTCGGCCAGTTCATCGCCGCCTACGAGGACATCGTGCGGCGGGCGCGCGACGGCAAGCTGACCGCCGAGGACTTCGCCGGAGTGACGATCTCGCTGACCAACCCCGGCACCATCGGCACTGTGCACTCGGTGCCCCGACTGATGTCCGGGCAGGGTGCGATCGTCGGTGCCGGCGCGATGGAATACCCGGCGGAGTTCCAGGGCGCCAGCGAGGAGCGCATCGCCGAGCTCGGTATCGGCAAGCTGATCACGCTTACCTCGACCTACGACCACCGCCTCATTCAGGGCGCGGAGTCCGGCGATTTCCTGCGGACCATCCACCAGCTCCTGCTTTCCGACGATTTCTTCGACGAGATCTTCTTCGAGCTCGGTATCCCCTACGAGCCGGTCCGCTGGCGCACCGACAACCCCGATTCGATCGTCGACAAGAACGCCCGGGTCATGGAGCTGATCGCGGCCTACCGCAACCGCGGGCACCTGATGGCCGATATCGACCCACTGCGCCTGGACAAGACCCGCTTCCGCAGCCACCCCGACCTCGACGTCAACACCCACGGCCTGACGCTGTGGGACCTCGACCGAGTGTTCAAGGTCGACGGGTTTGCCGGCAAGGAATTCAAGAAGCTGCGCGACGTGCTCGGGCTGCTGCGCGACGCCTACTGCCGCCACATCGGCGTGGAATACACCCACATCCTCGAGCCCGAGCAGCAGAAGTGGCTGCAGGAGCGCATCGAGGTCAAGCACGAAGGGCCGACGGTCGCCCAGCAGAAGTACATCCTGTCCAAGCTGAACGCCGCCGAGGCATTCGAGACCTTCCTGCAGACCAAATACGTTGGGCAGAAGCGCTTCTCGCTGGAAGGCGCGGAGACCGTCATCCCGATGATGGACGCCGCGATCGACCAGGCGGCCGAGCACGCGCTCGACGAGGTCGTGATCGGCATGCCGCACCGTGGTCGGCTCAACGTGCTGGCCAACATCGTGGGCAAGCCCTACTCGCAGATCTTCAGCGAGTTCGAGGGCAACCTCAATCCGTCGCAGGCGCACGGCTCCGGCGACGTCAAGTACCACCTCGGTGCCCGAGGTGACTACATCCAGATGTTCGGCGAGAACGACATTGCGGTCTCCCTGACCGCCAACCCGTCGCACCTCGAAGCTGTCGACCCGGTGATGGAAGGCATCGTCCGGGCCAAGCAGGATCTTCTGGAGTACGACCGAGACGGCTCCGAAGATTCTCAGGGCTTCACCGTCATGCCGATGATGCTGCACGGCGATGCGGCCTTCGCCGGCCAGGGCGTGGTGGCCGAGACGCTGAACCTGGCGCTACTGCGCGGCTACCGCACCGGCGGCACGATCCACATCATCGTCAACAACCAGATCGGTTTCACCACCTCCCCGCAAGACTCGCGCAGCTCGGAGTACTGCACCGACGTGGCGAAGATGGTGGGAGCGCCTATCTTCCACGTCAACGGCGACGATCCCGAAGCCTGCGTCTGGGTGGCCCGCCTGGCGGTGGACTTCCGACAGAAGTTCAAGAAGGACGTCATCATCGACATGCTGTGCTACCGCCGTCGCGGGCACAACGAAGGTGACGACCCGTCGATGACCCAGCCCTACATGTACGACGTCATCGACACCAAGCGCGGTGTCCGCAAGACCTACACCGAAGCCCTCATCGGCCGTGGCGACATCTCGATGAAAGAGGCCGAGGACGCGCTGCGCGACTACCAGGGTCAGCTGGAGCGGGTGTTCAACGAGGTTCGCGATCTAGAGAAACACGAGGTCGAACCCAGCGAGTCGGTCGAAGAAGACCAGATGATCCCCCGCGGTATGACCACCGCGGTGGACAAGTCGCTGCTGGCCCGCATCGGCGATGCGCACCTGGCGTTCCCGGAGAACTTCAGCGTGCACCCCCGCGTCAAGCCGGTGCTCGAGAAGCGGCGCGAGATGGCCTACGAGGGC
This sequence comes from Mycobacterium sp., assembly GCA_021732005.1. Lineage (GTDB taxonomy): Bacteria > Actinomycetota > Actinomycetes > Mycobacteriales > Mycobacteriaceae > Mycobacterium. Next base: position 2,481 of record JAKFVT010000012.1, read on the forward strand.
AAGGTCGACTGGGCTTTCGCCGAATTGCTAGCGCTCGGAACGTTTTTGGCCGAGGGCAAGCTGATCCGCTTTTCCGGTCAGGACACCCGACGCGGGACGTTCACCCAGCGGCACGCGGTGATCATCGATCGCAAGACCGGGGCGGAGTTCACCCCGCTGGACCTGCTGACCATCAACCCGGACGGCACACCGACCGGTGGCCGGTTCTTGGTGTACGACTCGGCGCTGTCGGAGTACGCGGCGGTCGGCTTCGAATATGGCTATTCGGTGGGCAATCCGGATGCGCTGGTGCTGTGGGAGGCGCAGTTCGGCGACTTCGTCAACGGCGCGCAGTCGATCATCGACGAGTTCATCAGCTCCGGTGAGGCCAAGTGGGGCCAGCTCTCCGATGTGGTGCTGCTTCTCCCCCACGGCCACGAAGGCCAGGGACCCGACCACACGTCGGGCCGCATCGAGCGGTTCCTGCAGCTGTGGGCCGAGGGTTCGATGACCATCGCGCTGCCGTCCACCCCGGCGAATTATTTCCACCTGCTGCGCCGGCACGGCCTCGACGGAGTGCACCGTCCGCTGATCGTGTTCACGCCGAAGTCGATGCTGCGCAACAAGGCTGCCGTCAGCGACATCCGGGACTTCACCGAGCAGAAGTTCCGGTCGATCATGGAGGAGCCGACCTACACCGACGGCGACGGCGACCGCAGCAAGGTCACCCGAATCCTGTTGACCAGCGGCAAGATCTACTACGAGCTGGTGGCCCGCAAGGACAAGGACAAGCGCGACGACGTCGCGATCGTCCGCGTCGAGCAGCTGGCGCCGCTACCCAAGCGCCGGCTGAGCAACACCTTGGACTCGTATCCGAATGCCAAGGAGTTCTTCTGGGTGCAGGAGGAGCCGGCGAACCAGGGTGCCTGGCCGACGTTCGGCCTGACGCTGCCGGAGTTGTTGCCGGAGAAGCTGACCGGGATCAAGCGGATCTCGCGGCGCGCGATGTCTGCACCGTCGTCGGGTTCGTCGAAGGTGCACGCCGTCGAGCAGCAGGAGATCATCGACGAGGCGTTCGGCTAGATCAGCCAGCTGCCCGAGTGTGCGGGATATGCACGCCAGATCGCGATTTTGCGTGCGTAGGACGCACACTCGCGGATCAACCGCACACTGGCGGGGCTAGAAGCCGAAGTTGTTCAGGAACGGCAGCGGGATCGGCGAGTTCCCGTTGGCCAGGTCCTGCATGGCGCGCGGGCAGAAGAACGACACGGCGATGCCGGTGAACATGGTGGCCGGGCCCAGCGGGCGGCCCATCCGGTCGGCCACGGTCGAGGCGATGTCGGCGGTGTTCTGGCTGCGGTCGGCCAGCAGCGGGCAGATCGACTGACCCATCTCGACAGCCTGGGCGGGGTCCATCCCGGTGATACCGGCATTGCTCAACGCGGCCAGGAAGTCGTCGGTTGTGGTGTCGGCCTGCGCGGGCGCCGCCAGCGCGACGGCGCCGGCGATCAGTCCGGCAACCGCCCCGGCGCTGGCCATACGGCGAAATGTCATGCTCTAAGCATCGCGGTCGACCATCCCGCCGTTACCCGCGGGGTGCTTACCCGATACCCTTGGTCCCATTCGACACACGTCAAACAACGCGAGGAGTCGTTCATGCAGGGGTTCGCCGGAAAGGTAGCGGTGGTGACCGGAGCCGGGTCGGGCATCGGTCAGGCACTGGCGATCGAGCTGGGCCGGTCAGGTGCAAAGCTGGCCATCAGCGATATCGACACCGAGGGTCTCGCGATCACCGAGCAGCGCCTCAAGGCGATCGGTGTGGACGTCAAGGCCGACCGGTTGAACGTCACCGAGCGGGAGGCCTTCCAGGCCTACGCCGACGGCGTCAAGGCGCACTTCGGCAAGGTCAACCAGATCTATAACAACGCCGGCATCGCGTTCTCCGGTGACGTCGAGATCAGCCAGTACAAGGACATCGAGCGGATCATGGACGTCGACTTCTGGGGCGTCGTCAACGGCACCAAGGTCTTCCTGCCTTACCTGATCGAGTCCGGCGACGGCCACATCGTCAACGTCTCCAGCCTGTTCGGCATCTTCTCGGTACCCGGCCAGGCTGCCTACAACGCGGCCAAGTTCGCGGTGCGCGGTTTCACCGAAGCGCTGCGCCAGGAGATGATCCTGGCCAAGCACCCGGTCAAGGTGACCACGGTGCACCCGGGCGGGATCAAGACCGCGATCGCGCGCAATTCCACGGTGGCCGAAGGGCTCGATCAAGCCGCGATGGCCAGTGCCTTCGACAAGAAGCTGGCCAGGACGACGCCGGAGCGGGCGGCCCAGATCATCCTCGACGCCGTGCGCAAGAACAAGGCGCGGGTGCTGGTGGGCGCCGACGCCAAAATCCTCGACGTGATCGTGCGCATCACCGGTTCGGGCTACCAGCAGCTGTTCTCGACCGTGCTGCCCAAGCTCGCCCCGCCGATGCGCTGAATGCGTCAGCGCCCCAATGGGTGCGCGGACAGCCACTCCTCGGCGACCGTACGCGGGTCGCGCCCTTCGGCGACGTGTTGGCGCATGTCGACCAGTGAGCCGGTGTCGAGCACGCCGGCGAGTTCGTTGATCGCGCGAACCTGCGGGTCGTCGAGTTCGTTGCGACGGTAGAGCGGCACGATGTTCTCAGCCGTCACCAGCTCCGGTTTGCGGTCGGCCAGGACGACCAGATCACTCGGCACACCAGCGTCGGCGGTTCCCGTCCAGCCTGCCGTGATGTCCCCCGCCCGGAGTGCGGCGAACATCGTTGCCTTGTCCGGGAATTCGAGCGCCGGGGGCAGTGTGCAGCCACCGACCGTGGTCGGCAGCCCCCGGACGTATGCGACGGCTCCGATGCGCAGTCCGGCGCAATGGCTCACCAGTGCGGTCAGATCGCGGCTGCCCCACGCCGACGCGGTCGCGTCGGTGACGGCCAGCGCGGGCTTGTCGTCGGCGGCGGTGGTGTAGTCACCGGCACCCACGCCTTCAGGCAGCACCCCGAGCAGTGCGCGGTACACCTGCGCATCCGAGCGGGCCATCGTGCCGGGCGCGAACTTTTGCAGCAGCCTCCCGGTGAAGCCCGGCACCACACTGACCGCTCCGGAATCCAGTGCCGTCAAGGGATCGTCGACGATCTCCACGTGCGCGCCCGTCCCATAGGAGCGCAGTGCGGCGGCGTACAGATTGGCCAGCAGGGTGTATTCCGGATCGGCTGTGGCGCCGACGGCCATCGACGGTCCCGGCGCCCGCGGCCCGCAGGCGACCGCCGCCAGGACCAGAAGTCCGAGCATCAGCCGGCGAAACATCGTCGGCCTCAACACGTTTCGCTCAGACTTCGGATGCCGCCGCCACCGCTGCGGCCACGGCGGGCCCGACCCGCGGATCCAGCGGGCTGGGCACGATGTGATCGGCCGCCAGGTCGTCGCCGACGACGGAGAAGATCGCCTCTGCTGCTGCGACTTTCATCTTCTCGGTGATTCGCCGCGCGCCCGCGTCCAGCGCGCCGCGGAACACGCCGGGAAACGCGAGAACGTTGTTGATCTGGTTCGGGAAGTCGCTTCGCCCGGTCGCGACGATCGCGGCGTGCTTGCGCGCCGCATCCGGGTGGATTTCGGGGTCCGGGTTGGACATCGCGAACACGATGCCGCCAGGGGTCATCGTTGCGATCAATTCCTCGGGAACGAGTCCGGCCGAGACCCCCATGAAGACGTCGGCGCCGTTGAGCGCCTCGGCGATCCCGCCGGTGAGCCCGCGCGGGTTGGTCCGGGTGGCCAGCTCAGCCTTGACTGCATTCATGTCGTCGCGACCGGTGTGCAGGATGCCCTGGCTGTCCAGCACGGTGATGTCGGTGATGCCCGCGGCGAGCAGGATGTTCGTGCACGCGACGCCCGCAGCGCCCGCACCCGACATGACCACCTTCAGCGAGTGCATGTCGCGATCCAGCACCTTGGTGGCGCCGATCAGCGCGGCGAGTACGACGATCGCGGTGCCATGCTGGTCGTCGTGCATGACGGGGCAGTCCAGCGCCTCGATCAGGCGGCGCTCGATCTCGAAGCAGCGCGGCGCGGAGATGTCCTCGAGGTTGACCGCGCCGAACGTCGGGCGCAGACGGATGATCGTCTCGACGATTTCGTCGGGGTCTTTCGTGTCCAGCACGATCGGGATCGAGTCCAGCCCGCCGAACGTCTTGAACAGCGCGGACTTGCCCTCCATCACCGGCAACGACGCCGCGGGCCCGATGTCACCGAGGCCGAGCACGGCGGTGCCGTCGCTGATCACCGCGACCAGTCGATTGGACCAGGTGTAGCGCGCAGCCAGCGTGTGGTCGGCGGCGATCGCGCGGCTGACCTGGGCTACGCCGGGGGTGTAGGCGATCGACAGCGCGCGCTGGGTGTCCAGCGGCGCCTTCAGCTCTACGGACAGCTTGCCGCCCACGTGAGCGGCGAAGATTTCTTCGTCGTCGATAACGACGCGGGGGGTACTCACTGTTTCGGACACGGCGTCAGGGTACTCGCCCCCAAAACCTCACCGACCAGGGTCTCCCCGGCGTGAACTACGCCGACAACACTACTGGCGCGTAACATTTCCGCGGGGCCCGTCAGGGCCCCGCCTGCCGCTCAAGGGGAGGTCGGGTCATGCCGTCGTTTCGTCCACGCCCACAGGCTCTGCTGGGAGTGACCCGCACCCGATCCACCCCCGTCGACGCCAAACGCATCCACGTGCCCGTCGCGCGGGCCATGGTCGACTGCGCCGTCTACGTCGAGGGTGACCGGCTCGCCGGCAAGTTCACCCACGCCGCCGCCTTGGAACGGGTTCGCGAGCTGGAGGCCGGCGGTCAGAAGGCATTTGTCTGGATCGGTCTGCACGAACCCGACGAACATCAGATGCAGGCGGTGGCCGAGGTCTTCGGTCTGCACCCGCTGGCCGTCGAGGATGCGGTGCACGCCCACCAGCGACCCAAGGTCGAACGCTACGACGACACGCTGTTCCTGGTGCTCAAGACGGTGACCTACGTGCCGCACGAGTCGGTCGCACTGGCCCGCGAGATCGTGGAAACCGGCGAGATCATGGTGTTCGTCGGCGCCGACTTCGTCGTGACGGTTCGCCACGGCGACCACACCGGATTGGCCGGGCTTCGCAAACACCTGGAAGAGGAACACCAGCACCTGGCACTGGGCCCGTACGCGGTCATGCACGCGATCGCCGACCACGTCGTGGACACCTACCGCGATGTCAGCGAGCTGATGGAATGCGATATCGACGCGATCGAGTCGGAGACGTTCTCGCCGCTGAAGAAGACCGACATCGAGCCGATCTATCTGCTCAAACGTGAGGTCGTCGAATTGCGAAGGGCGGTATCGCCTCTCACCGTCGCGCTCGGTCGATTCAATCCCGACTTCAAAGACCTGATGTCCAAAGAAATCCTGCGCTATATGCGCGACGTCCTGGACCACGCGGCCCAGGCGGCCGACCGGATCGAGTCCTATGACGAGATGCTGTCGTCGTTGGTGCAGGCCGCGCTGGCGAAGGTGGGGATGCAGCAGAACGTCGACATGCGCAAGATCTCGGCGTGGGTCGCGATCGCGGCGGTGCCGACGATGATCGCGGGCATCTACGGCATGAACTTCGAGCACATGCCGGAGCTGTCGTGGACGTGGGGCTATCCCGCGGTGCTGGCGCTTATGGCGACAGTCTGCGGGTTCCTCTACCTGAACTTCCGGCGAAACAACTGGCTGTGAGGGTCTAACCCGGTTGCGCTGCACGCCTATTGGGGTCCAGCACGTCGACTCCGTCGTCGAGCCAGGCCTGGCGCATCGCGTCGGCACCCTTGAGTCGCACCCACGCCGCCTCGGTCTGGGTCACCGGGATCGCCGCCAGGAAACGCACCGGGTCGCGGGGCGCCTGCAGCGGCAGGTCGGGAAGAGCCGAATCACCCAGCAGCACAGCGGTGAACGCGGCACCGTCCCATAGCGGCGCGGACAGGTCGATCAGCGCGTCGGCGACCAGCACCACCCCCTCGACGGCGGGCGTGGCCGCCACCACGGCCAGGCTGCGGGCCAGTCCCGGGGGCGGCGTGGCGGCCCGCAGGGTGAGGACGACCTCGGCCCGCGGGCCGTGCAACGGGTCGGCGATGCCGGCCGTCGGCTCGGTCATCGGGTGCCGCGAACAGCCCAGCGTCACATAGTGAGCCACACCGTCGTGGTCCGGCCCGAAGCGCAACACCTCGATGCGTTCCAGTCCGAGGAATGTCACGCTGGCCGAATCCGGCTCGGCGTCGAGTCCGGCGTCGGCGAAGTGGTCGCGCACGTGGGCGCGGACCGAATCCAGGGGCTGGCTCACTTAACCTGCGGGCGCAATGGTGAGGTTCACTCCGCTGTCGGCGTCGAAGATGTGCAGCTTGGTGGTGTCGAACGCCAACTCGATCGACTGCCCGATCGCCGCCTGGGAATCTGCGGAAAGCCTTGCCACGAAATCGTTCTCACTGGCACCCGACTCGGCGGCCAGTTCGGCCAGCTGGGCCGCCTTCGCGCTGTCGCCGGCGGTCGTGAAGTACACGTACTTGTCGGCGCCCAGCGACTCGACCAGATCCACCGTCACCTCGAAGGTCGTGGCCTGGATGCGTTCGTAGGCGTCGAGCAGTGCCGCGTCCTCGAAGTGTTCGGGCCGGATGCCGACGATGACGTTGGCGGCCTTGGGATGTTGGCCCAGGACGTTCTGCACGTCCTGGCTCAGCGTCACCTCACCGAACGGCAACCGCAGGCTCATGCCGTCGAGCGTTGCCGGGAAGAAGTTCATCGCCGGCGAGCCGATGAAGCCGGCCACGAACAGGTTCGCCGGCCGCCCGTAGAGCTCGCCCGGCGTGCCGATCTGCTGCGCCTCGCCGCCGCGCAGCACCACGACCCGGTCCCCGAGTGTCATCGCCTCTGTCTGGTCGTGCGTGACGTAGACGGTGGTGGTGCCCAGCCGGTTCTGCAACCGGGCGATCTCACCGCGCATCTGCACACGCAGCTTCGCATCGAGGTTGCTCAGCGGCTCGTCCATCAGGAACGCCTTGGGCTGGCGAACTATCGCACGGCCCATCGCAACCCGCTGGCGCTGACCGCCGGACAGCTGCGAAGGCTTGCGATCCAGAAGTTCGGTCAGGTCAAGGATTTTCGCCGTCTCCTCGACCTTCGTGGCGATGTCGGCCTTGTTCAACTTGGCCAACGTCAACGGGAACGCGATGTTCTGCCGCACGGTCATGTGCGGGTAGAGCGCGTAGGACTGGAAGACCATCGCTATGTCACGTTCGCGGGGCGCCTTCTCATTGACCCGGTCACCGCCGATCCGCAGCTCCCCGGCGCTGATGTCCTCCAGGCCGGCGATCATGTTGAGGGTGGTGGACTTACCGCAGCCGGACGGCCCGACCAGGATGACGAACTCGCCGTCGGCGATCGTCAGGCTCAGATCCTTCACGGCGACTGCGCCGTCCGGATAATTCTTGCTGACATGGTCCAGGACTATCTCGGCCATCGAAAACCTCGCTACCCCTTCACCGCGCCGGAGGTCAGCCCGGCGACGATCCGTCGTTGGAAGATCAGAACGAACACGATGATCGGAACCGTGATCACCATCGCGCCTGCGGCGATCGACCCGGTCGGCTCCTCGAATTGCGAACTGCCGGTGAAGTTCGCGATGGCCACCGGCGCGGTGATCGCGGCGTTGGTGGCGGTCAACGACAGCGCGAGCAGCAGGTCGTTCCACGCGAAGATGAACACCAGGATGGCCGCCGTCACGATGCCCGGTGCGGCCAGCGGCGCGATCACCCGCCGGAACGCCTGAGCCGGTGTTGCGCCGTCCATCTTGGCGGCCTTCTCCAGATCCCAGGGAATCTCCCGGAAGAACGCCGACAGCGTGTAGATCGCCAGCGGCAGCGCGAACGTGATGTACGGAATGATCAATCCGGGCCACGTGTCGAACAGGCCGAGCCGGCGCTCGATGTTGAACAGCGGTGTCACCAAGGAGATCTGGGGGAACATCGCGATCAGCAGCGCAGCGCCGATCAGCGCTTTCTTACCGGTGAACTCCAGCCGGGCCACCGCGTAGGCCGCCATGCCCCCGATCACCACCGCGATCACCGTGGTGATCAGTCCGATGCCGATCGAGTTGATCAACGCGGAACTGAACGCGTCGCCGCTGAAGATGCCCTTGTAGTTGTCGAAAGTGATCTCCGACGGAATGAGTCTGCCGTCCTTGACCGTCGACGTGGGCTTGAGCGACAGGCTCAGAATCCACAACACCGGGAAGAGTGCGTAGATCACCACGATCGCATCGATGATGACCCAGCTCACCGCCCGCCGGGTGCCGACCCGCTCAGCCATCAGCGCACCTCGTTGTCGGCGCCCGGCGCGGACGCGCCGAACAGCTTGATGTAGACGAACGCGATGACGGCCACCGAGAGGAACACCAGCACGCTGATCGCCGAGCCGAGGCCGATGTTGAAGGCCTTGAACAGGTTGTCGTAGCCGAGGATCGACACCGAGGCGGTGTCATTGGCACCACCGGTCAACACGTAGATGTTGTCGAAAATGCGGAACGCGTCGAGCGTGCGGAACACCAGCGCCACCAGGATCGCCGGTTTGATCAACGGCAACGTCACCTTGACCAGTCGGGTCCACGGGCCTGCCCCATCGACCTCGGCGGCCTTGAGCAGATCCTCGGGCACCAGCGCCAGCCCGGCCAGCAGCAGCAGCGCCATGAACGGGGTGGTCTTCCACACCTCGGCCAGGATGATGATCGCCAGCGACGGAATCTGTTGGGTCAGTGGAGCACTGCCGTCCGGAAGCAGGTTGGCGAGATAGCCGGTGCCCGGCGTCCACGCGTAGTACCAGCTGTAGGAGGCCGCGACCGTGACGATGCCGTACGGGATGAGGATCGCGGTGCGCACCAGCCCTTTGCCGAAGATGGTGCGGTGCATGACAAGTGCGAGCGCCATGCCGAGCACGAATTCGATGGCCACCGAGATCACCGTGATGACCAGCGTGATGACGAACGCCGTCCACCAGTAATTGTCGCTCAAGATAGTCTGGTAGTTCTCGAACCAGATGAACTTTGTGTCGGCCGGGCTGGCCAGGTTGTAGCGCTGCATGCTCAGCCAGAGCGCGTACACGATCGGATAGGCGGTCACCGCGAGCATGAGAACGACGGCCGGGGTGATCAGCAGGTAGGCGAGCTTGCGCTGGGACCGGCGATCGTCGCTGCGGGTCGCGGCATTCGCCGAAGCGGGGGCGGTCACGGGATCAACCCCTTTCCGTCGATCGCCTTCTGCACCTGCTCGGCGAGTTCATCGGCGGTCTTGTCAGGATCGATCGCGGTGATGGGCGCCAGCGTCGCGGAAATGCGGGTCGACACCGCCTGATAGTTCGGTGTCGCCGGACGCACCGCCGCGGTGGTCAGCTGATCGCGGATGATCGCGTACTGCGGATACTTCTGCTGGAACGCGGGATCGGAATACAGCGAGGCGCGCACCGCGGGCAGACCACCCTCGATCGACGTGTACTTCTGGTTCTCCAAGTTGCGGATACAGCGCACGGCTTCGAACGCCTCGGCCGGATGCCGGGTGGTCTTGGCCACCGCGAGGTTCAGCCCGCCCAGCGTGACCCGGGTTGGCTGGCCCGGGATCACCCCCGGATAGGGGGCGAATCCGAACACTTCCTTGGACGCGTCGAAGGCGACGGTGAACTGGTCGTCGCTCGGCGAGAAGGTGCCGGCGTCATTGATGCTGCCCTTCAGTTCGGGCTTGTCGTTGAGTGGCAGGAACGGCACTCCGCCCTTGACGGCATTCTCGAGCATCGAGGCGAACACGAAGGGCCAGTTGACCTCCAGCGCCGCCTTGCCCTGTTCGAGGGCCAGTCGCGCCGTACCCTCGTCGGTCTGGGTGACCGACGGGTCGGCCCCCGGGGCGGTGGCGACGGCCTTGATGATCTGCAGCGCCTTGACCGTCGCCGCGCGATGCTCGGGCGTATCGGTCAGCGTGACCCGCTTGCCGTCATCGGAAAGCACCTGTCCCCCAGCGCTTTCCAGCAAGGTGTTGAACCAGACCACCAGACCCTCGTACTGCTTGGCCTGTACCGCGATCCAGCTGGGCTTGCCCTCGGCGTGCAACCGGGTGGCCTCGGCGACCATACCGTCCCAGGTGTCCGGCGGCGGTGCCACCAAATCGGCTCGATACCAGAGCAATTGGGTATTGGTGGTGACCGGTGCGGCGTACAGCTTGTCCTGCCACTTGGCCGTCTGCAGCGGGCCGGGCAGGGTGTTGTCGGTCGCATCGGACTCGGCCTGTCCGGCCGGGTCGTCGGACAGTGGCAGCGCCCAGCCGGCCTCGGCGAACTCCGCGGTCCACACCACGTCGAGAGCCATCACGTCGAGCGTGCGGTCGTTTCCGGTCAGCCTGCGCGCCAACTGCAGCCGCTGATCGTCGGCCGCCTTGGGCAGGCTGCGCTGTTCGATGCGAAAGCGGCCGCCGAGTTCGGAGTTGCAGCGCTTGGCCACCGCGGTGAACGTCGCCGTCTCACTGGCCGGTGTGTAGAAGCTGACTACCAGACCCTGGTCCCCGGAGCTGCACGACGAGACCAACGAGGCGCATGTCAGTGCGGCGATCGCGGCCGCGCCAACCCGCCGAGCGCGTGCGCCTGGGCAAGCCATCCGCAACCGCCTCCCGCCTTCACCCGCCTTCTCGATACGTGCGGCAACTGTCCGCGCTCGGCGCAGGCTGCATCACGGCAGGGCAATGCCCCGCGGCCAAACCGTAGAGCTCTCCTGCCGTGATGTGCAACACTCCCACGCCGGATGCGGCCAGATCGTGACCGCATTCGCCGTGATCAGCGCGTCAGATCTTCAAGCGCGCCAGCATGTCCCGCGCCTTCTCGGCGCTCTGCGGATCGCACAACACGTCGTAGCGGCCCGCGACCAGTTGCATGGTGGAGCTGAAATCCCTTGTCCCACGCGCCATCGCGTACGGGACCGCCGAGGTGATCAATCCGAATATGACGCCGGCGACGACACCGGTGATCAGTGACGCCCACGGGTTGGGGCTGAAGAATCCCAACACCAGGCCGATGAAGATGCCCAGCCAGGCGCCGGTGATCACGCCACCGCCCAGCACTTTGGGCCAGGACAGCCGGCCGGTGACACGCTCGACCTGCATCAGGTCCACGCCGACGATGGTCACCTGCTCTACCGGGAACTGCTCGTCGGACAGGTAATCGACGGCCTTCTGGGCCTCGGCGTAGGTGGGATACGAACCGATCGGCCACCCCTTGGGCGGGGTGGGCAGGCCGACCGGCCCGCGGCGTGACGCGGCGGCGGCGCCACCGGGGTTCTGACCCTGTGGGAAAGGGCTGGTCATAACTGCTCATTCTCCTGTCCTGCGGGGCGTTTGTCGCGTCGTGTCGCACCCGCTCGAAGCGGGTGAGATTCCTGATCAACCTGATATACGTGGTACCGCGGGCGTTGGTGCCCCAACAGCAAGCCAGCCCCGCGCCACCTGCACATACGCTAGGTTGAACAGCATGACAGCTTCCGGCGGCGACTCCGGCGAAAAGCCGCAGAACGCGGGCGAACAGGGCCCGTCCGAGGGGACGCACGAAGCCCCGCCCATCGAACAGAGCCCGGCGTCACCCGGCTACGAGACCGCCCCGTCGGGCTATGAGCCCACCCCGCCTGCCTATCCCGGCTACGACACGCCGGGGGCCTACCCGCCGCCGCCGGGCTACAGCGCGCCCGGCTATCCGCCGCCGGGTTACGGCCCGCAGCCGGGCTACCCGCCGCCGTCCCCCGGGGCGTACGGGGCACCCGGCTACGCCGAGCAACCGTCGGCCTATCCGCCTCCGCAACCCGGCGGGTACCCGCCCCCGCCGCCGCAGTACGGCGCCGCGCCGTATCAAGGCGGCTACGGCTACCCGGCCCCGGCAACGGGCACCAACACCCTGGCGATCTCGTCGCTGGTGGCGTCGGTCATCGGATTGCTGTGCGGGATCGGCTCGATCGTCGGGATCGTCTGCGGCATCCTCGCGCTCAACCAGATCAAGCGAACCGGTCAGGGCGGCTACGGCCTGGCCATCGCCGGGATCGTGGTGGGCGTCGCAACCCTGATCATCAGCATGATCTGGGCGATCTACGCCTGGCGCTGACCCGATGACCTATCCCCCGCACCCGGAGGGCACTCCGCCGCCGGCTGATCCGTACGCGCCGGTGGACTATCCGGCGAACTTCCCCGCGATGCCACCGCCGGTCTACCCGGCGCCGTACCCCCCGCCGACGGGATACCCGGGCTACCCATACCCGCCGCCCGCCTACCCCGGTTACGGCGATCCCTACGACCCGTACCGGCCGACCAAGCCGCCGGGCACCAACGGAAAAGCCATCGCGGCGTTGGTGACCTCGCTGGCCGGTCTGCTGCTCTGCGGGCTGCCCTCGATCGCCGGCATCATTCTCGGGATCATCGCGATGCGGGAAACCAAGCGCACCGGGCAGGACGGCTTCGGGCTCGCGGTCGCCGGCGTGGCCATCGGCGCGGTGATCGTCGCCCTGATCGTGCTCTACATCGCGTTCGTCGTCATCCTCGCGGCCAGTACCACGACGTCACCCAGCAGTTATTAGCTCGGCGGGGTGAACCGCTCACCCTGACGTTGCATGCCGGCCGCCCGGCCCTTGCCGACGACCACCAGCGCCATCTTGCGGCTGGCTTCGTCGATCATCTCGTCACCGAGCATCACCGCGCCGCGGGCCCCGCCTGCCGTCGAGGTGTGCCAGTCGTAGGCCTCCAGAATCAGCTCGGCGCGGTCGTATTCGGCTTGGGCTGGTGAGAAAATCTCGTTGCCCGCGTCGATCTGGTCGGGATGAAGCACCCACTTGCCGTCGTAGCCCAGCGCTGCCGCGCGGCCCGCCACTCGCCGGAACGCCGCCACATCGCGCACCTTCAGGTACGGCCCGTCGATCGCGGCGATGCCGTGCGCGCGGGCGGCGACCAGGATCGTCATCAACACATGGTGGTACGCGTCGCCGACGTCGTAGCCCTCCGGCTGCTCACCCACCACCAGGGTGCGCATGTTCAGACTGGCCATCAGGTCCGCCGGGCCGAGCACCAACGCCTGCACCCGCGGCGCGGCGGCGATCGCGTGGATGTTGGCCAGCCCCTTGGCATCTTCGATCTGGGCGTCGACACCGATCCGCCCGACGGGCAGGCCGTGGGTCAGCTCGAGCTGGGTCAGCAACAGGTCGAGGGCATGGACGTGGCTGGCGTCGGTCACCTTGGGCAGCACGATGACGTCGAGGTGCCCGTCGCGGGCCGAGGCGACCTCGGACACCACGTCGATAACATCGGAGTACGTCCACGGCGT
>JAKFVT010000044.1 GCA_021732005.1 Mycobacterium sp.
GCACCCCCGCCCCCACAGTGGTGATGTGCTGGCGGTAGCGCTGTAAGCAGTCACCTGCGTTCGCAAGTATCGACTGGGTCGGCGCGGGTTTGAGGACAAAGCTGACGAGTAGGACCTCGACAACGGCCAAGGTCGCGACGCTGAAAGTGACTGAAGCCCCCACCTGCGTTCCGATCGCTGCGCCCGACCCATGGATGACAGATAGCGCCGCGAGGTACTCGACCGGCGCCGGCCCCTGCGAGAGGCCGGCAGCAAACGAAACGCACGGACGCCCCGCCTGCAAGAGCTCTCGAAGACGCAACGCCACCCTCCTCCCGATCGCAGTCGAGAAGCTTGGCGCCGCTGCCCGATCAGCGTTCTGGAGAATCTGTTTCGGCCCTACCAGCGGTCGTCGTGCTGAGCGCACGGCGGAAGCCGCGGCAACACAAAGAGCAATGCCCCCAACGATGCGCCTGGTGTGCCCACCGGTGAGGCTCGCCATCCGCGAAACCACGATGCGAAGGGCTTCGGAAACCAGATCTGGAAACACCACGAACGCGCCAAGGGCGACAACGATTCCCGCTACCAGGGATCCGAGCCAGAATGCGACCAGGTTGACCAAGGGCCGGGGACGCGATGTCAACAGCATCGCGATGCCTATCCGCAGCGGGTCGGCCGCCACGGACAGACCCAACAGGGACACGGTCCCCCACATGAGGACGACGATACGACATTCCGAGTGAGCGCCGTCAAGGGCCAGCCTTCGCTTCGAATCCGCTGTGAGACTCCCCCAGACACGCTGTGCATCTGAGCTTTTCGTTCTTGAGGCACGTGGCGATGGAGGACCCTTGTTCTCTATCGCTGCTGGGGTGCGGGGATGGATGGCGGCTTGTTCGGATGGATCTTTCGTCGGGGGGAAGCACGTTCATGGTCGGCGGTGCGCTTGAGCGCGGCGTGAGCAACTCGGTGATCGTCGACAAGCACCCGAGGGTGTTCGTACGGACGGCGATCGGATTCGTCGTCCTGGCGGCCGGCTGCCATCTGTTCGTCGCTCTCGCCCTGTATCCGACAGCGGTCTACTGGATGACGTATTACGTGCCCAACTATGCATTCGGGTTCGTGCGTCGCGGACTCGGCGGCGAAATCATCCGGATGTTGCCCGACGCCGACTACTTCCCTGCCGTTTACACGATGATGTGGGCACCCGCCGTCGTGTGGTCGGTCGCGCTCGCAGCGTTGATTTGGCTGATTCTTTCCAGCGGTGAGAGATCGGCGCGACGGGTGATGCTGGCCCTGCTCGTCCCCGTGTTGCCGTTCGCATTCTCCTACGCCGTGTACACGCCGCGACCGGAGTTGTATGCGATGTCAGCCCTGGTGGGGCTGGGCATCGCGTTGACCCGGCTCCAGTCGGATCGCTCAAAGCTGATCGTCAGTGCCGTCTACGGTGTGACAATTGCCGTACTGGCGCTCATTCACGAGGGGATTCCACTCGAGGTCGCGCTCGGAGCCCTTCTGGCGATCTACGTCCTGCCTGCACAGCTGGCACCCCGACTGCGGCGACTATGCGCGACCGCCGCGGTGGGGCCTGGGGTGGGCGCGATACTGGCCGTCGCCGCGTTCTCCCGCAAGGACGTCGGGACACAGTTATGTGAGCAGATTCCCCACCGGCAGATCGCGGACCCCTTCCCGTCCGATCACCTGGCTTACCTGTCCGGTCGACCCGAGACCACAACAGACTTCCACGCCTGGGTATGCAACTTTGAACGCTCCATTGTCGATGCCCGGGTGACTGACGGTCTCCACAAGGTCGGTTCCTTCGGCGCCGGTCCGCTTATCGCCTCGTTCGTGGTGGGCTTGCTGTACTTCGCGATCAGCACCTGGGCGACCAAGTCGGTTTCGGGCCTTAGTTTCTCGGCCCTTTTCGGTGAAGTGCGGGGCAAGCTGACCGCGCCCATCCTGGGGCTCGCCGCGATGGCGCCGTTGTTCATGACTGCCGTCGATTGGACGCGTTGGTGGGTCCTGATCACCTTCAATGTCGTCTTGGTCTGCATTCTCTACACCATCTCCCGGCCAGAGATCGATGAACCCACAACCCGGCGCCACATGCGGATCTTCCTCTGTGTCATCGCCGCCTTTGCCGTGATCCCCACGGGCGCCGCCCTGCACGTCGGCGGCCCGAACTTCTGACGCCGAATCAGTACTCCTGCAGGCTCTCCCGCAGAGTCGTCCCCGGGTAACGGGTACGGAAGCGGCCTCGCCGCTGCAGCTCGGGCACCAGCAGTTCCGTCATGTCGTTGAAGCAGCCCGGGGTGTCGGTGGCCAGCATCATGAAGCCGTTGCAGCCGCCCTCGTCGAGGTACTGCTCCATCTGGTCGGCGACATCGGAAGGTGTACCGACCGCCACCGGTGCGCCCATCGAGACGCCGTAGATCTGCGCGGCTTCGCGCACCGTCACGGGGGCGCCGTCCTTAGCCTCCAGGATCGCGTCGAACAAGCCGCGGATGCCCTGCACGTCGGCGTCGACCACGTTGTCGTCGAGGCCGAGCGTGGAGAAGTCGAAACCGGTGTGGCCGGACAGGATTCCGAGCGCGCTCTCGATCTGGACCTTCTCGACGAACTCGGCGTAGCGGTCGTTCGCACGGCCCTTGTCCCGGTCGATGATGGTCTGCAGACCGTAGATCAGCTTCACCGACTCAGGGTCGCGACCCGCATCACTGGCCCGGGTACGGATGTCGTCGGCGTAGGCCCGCATGCTCTTGGGAGTCGGGAAGATGCCGAACACGGATTCGGCGTGCTTGGCCGCGAATTCGCGCCCCTGAGGGGAAGACCCAGCTTGCCACAGCACCGGCCGCTTCTGCGGCGACGGCGCGACGAAGTGGCGGCCCTTGGATTGGAAGAACTCACCCTGGAAGTCGACTTCGCGGACCTTGGCCGGGTCGGCGAAGATACCGTTCTCCCGGTCGTAGACGATCGCGTCGTCGTCCCACGAATCCCACAGCTGGTACAGCAGCTGCATATATTCCTCGACCACCTCGTAGCGCTTGTCGCGCGGGGTCAGGTTCTCCTTGCCCATCGCCTGGAACTCGCTCTTGGAGTACGAGGTGACGATGTTCCAGCCGACGCGGCCACCGGTCAGGTGATCCAGCGTCGAGAGCTGACGGGCCATCATGTACGGCGGCACAAAGGATGTCGACAGGGTGATACCGATGCCGAGGTTCTTGGTGAACGCACCGACGATGGGGACGACGCTGGCGGGCTCGTGCACCGGACACTGACCCGCGAACTTCACCACGGGATCCGAGTTGCCCTTGTAGGTGGTGTACGGCGCGAGTTCGTCGGCGATGAACATCGCGTCGAAAAGGCCACGCTCCATGGTCCTTCCGAGATCGCGCCAGTACTCCGGTCGCGACCAGTGGTAGCCGACCTTGTCGCGCGGGTGAGCCCACATCGTGGAGGCGTGGTTCATCACGCCGTGCTGTACGAACCCGAGCAGATGCGCCTTCTTCTTCGTCACGAGGCAGCCCCCGCACGGTCGCCGCGCAACTCGAGGATGAAGGCCACGATCACCGCTGCGGCGGTGCCGAGACCGCTGAACGCGAGGACATACCAGAAGGCGCCGCTATAGGACGCAACGACCAACAGGACGAACGACGTCAGGACTGCCAGCGTGGCCTTCCACGTGAAGCCCGGAACGAGTGCGATTTCCGATGAGTCGATTTCGTTGTGGAATGCGTCGACTCCCGTACCGGCCGCCAACTCTCGCCGGATCCGCAGGAAGCTCAGCGTGCCGACGATCAGGTAGATGACGGCGAGCACGAGGCCGATGCCCGCACCTAGGTAAAAGAGGGTCACGAGAATGCCTTTCGGGTATCTGGGCTCTACTGCTGCCCGGCAATGACGGGTTCTTCGGCAACGGGCTGCGCCGGGGTGTCGCGTTCGAGCAGCGCCGCCTTGCCTTCGGCGAGGCTGTCGAAGTCGAACCGCGTGTTGGCGCGCAAGCCCACCACGACCGAGACGATGGCCGACGCGGCGATCAACCCGATGATTCCGAACAGCGGTCCGTAGGTCGGTCCGAGCGTCTCCCGCAGCGGACCTCCGACCGCGATGCCCGCGAGCACACCCGCGACGTACCCGTTGCCGGTCATGCGCGACCAGAAGATGCTGAGCGTCACCGGGATGAGCAGGCTGGTGCCGTAGAAGTACACCGTGGTCACGAGATTCACGTAGTCGATGCCGGTCAGCACCACGCCACCGGCGATCGCCGCCGCGACGATCATGCTGGTCTTGGTGATCGTGAGCAGCCTGCGCTCGGACACCTTCGGCCAATACCGGTGCACGATGTCGACCGCGACCAGTGACGTCACGCCCGAGAGGGCGCCGTCGATGGCCGCGAAGCATGCGTTGACGACCACGAGCGTGTAGAGAGCGACGATGAACACCGGTAGACCGAGACTGGCGATGACGTGCGGACCGACCGCTCCCGCACCCAGTGAACCCAGCTGCTCCGGTGTGACGCCGTAGGCGACCCCGATGAAGCCGAGCAGGCCCAACGCCAGCGGAATCGGATAGAACCACACGCCCGCCCACAGAAAGCTGCGGCCGAGGTCCTTCGGCCGGATCGCCCACACACGTTGCCAGAAGGACTGATCGGCGATCACGTTCGTCAAGAGGCCCAGGGCAAGCGCCAGACCAAAGCTCGCAGCGGTGACCGGATTGAAGGGGTTCAGGTGCTGGTCGCCGAGTGCCTCGACCTTGGTGAAGACGAGCTCGGCACCGCCGGCCTTGGCCAGGGCGAAGAGCACCACCACCGACGACCCGACGCCGAGCAGCAGCGTGTTCAACGTTCCCGTGACCGCGGACGTCGTCAACCCACCGAAATACGAGTAGACAGTCACCACGACGATGCCGGTGATGACGATGCCGACGGGGGTGAGTCCGAAGATCTTGTTCATCACGAGCACCAGCCCGGCGAGGTTGATCATGATGACGCCGAGCAGTGCACCGATCAGGAAGACCAGGGTCGCCACACTGCTGACCTTGTTCTGGAATCGTGCGGTGATGAACTCCGCGAGCGTGTAGCCGGACGGCATCTTCTGCCGGAGCTTCAACGCGAAGGGCACCATGATGATCACGGCGAGCCCGTTGGGCACGATGAACCAGACCAGGCCCGAGGTGCCCCAGGTGTAGGCCTGAGCCGATGACAGCATCACCGCCATCGACCACGTCCACACCGAGATGAGCGACGCCACCCCGAACCCGAAGCCGAGCAGGCGGCCGGATATCACGAAGTTGTGTGTCGTCTTGACGGCCCCCTTCACGGCGAGGGCGATGAGCAACAGGACGATGCCCGGGCCGAACAGCAGCGCATATCCCAATGCGCCTGACTGCTGGATGAATTCGAGGTGCGGCACGGCCGGTCTCCTTGTGTGGGTGATGAAGTGGTGAGCTAGGGGTTTGCCGCGGGCTTCCACCCGAGTTCCGGCGCGATCTCCTCGGCGAAGAACCGCAGTCGTTCGACGTTGAGATCTGCTCCGGCAGTGCCTGTCCTGACCGACGGGAACAGCCCGGTGGTCGGGAAGAAGTCGGTGACGAATCCCAAGAGGGCGGGATCCTCCCGAAGCTGGGCAACGATGTCCGCCGCGGTGCCGGTTCGTGTCACGGTCCGCAGGTACTCCTGCGGCGACAGCGCCCCGAGTTGCGGGAAGCGGGCGTCCAGAGTGCGTTGTGTGGACGCCACGTGCGGTCCCAGTTCGTCCGCTATCGCGTCCGCGTTGTCACCGTGAAAGACGAAGCGCTGGGCGCCCACCCGCGCGTCATCGAGGTTCCCGTGCAGCGTCACCCATTCCTCGAGGTAGCCGACGATGAACCGAAGCTGGTGAAAGATGACGTGATCGTGGAATGCGCCGATCATCAGTCCGTTGCCGTTGCGGGCGATCTTGCGTGCTCTGTCCTCGCTGCTGGCCGTCTGCCACAGTCTGCCCCGCAGACCCGTAACGCCGGGAAAGAGGCGCTTGGGTTCGGTGTCCGCCGAGGCCTGTTGGCCGGCAACCGAATCGGACGCGGATAGCTGCGAGGGCGACGACGCGCCGATCCGGGCGTGGGTGAACTCCGTGCACTCTCGGCCCTCCAGCAGGTGATGCAGGATGTCCAGATTGCGGTCGAACAGTTCGTGCCGCGCGGAGAAGTCGACGCCGAACGTGTTGAACGCCTGCAGATCTCCCCTGGCCCCGCCCAAGCCGACCTGGACGCGGCCGCCCGATATCTCGTCGAGCACCGAAAGGTCCTCGGCAAGCCGGATCGGGTGTTCGAAGGGCAGCGCGATGACCGCGGTGCCGAGCTGGATCCGGGTGGTCCGCGCCGCGGCGGCGGCGAGCACGACGAGTGGTGACGGGACACCGCCATCCTCGGGGCTGAAGTGGTGTTGCCCGATCCAGACGCTGTCGTACCCGATGTCCTCGGCGGCGACGATGCTGTCGATGAGCTCGTCGTAGGTGCGTCGCGCCGGCTGATCGGCGGCGCTGGGCACCTGTGTGAAGAATCCCAGAGTGAATTGCTTGCCCGGTTGACGCAGACGTGTCGCGCGCTCTTCGAGCTGAACCTGTTCAGACACCGACATGTTCGCGGAGCGCTCCGTTCTCGTCGAATGCGTCCTGGAACAGGAAGCTCGATATGTAGCGATCGGCGGAATCCGGCACCAACGTGACGATCGTGTGGATGGACGGATCGCGTCGTCCGGCAACCTGCCTGGCGGCGGCCACCGCGGCTCCCCCACTGAGCCCGGCGGGAATCCCGGCGTACCTGGCGAGTTCCCGAGCCGTCGCGGCGGCGTCGTGCTCGGTGACTCGCAGGATCTCGTCGACGACCTCGTCGGCAAAATTGGGACTCTTGAAGTTGGGACCCAAGCCGTAGATCTTGTGCGGACTGAACTCCTCGCCGCTGAGCACCGCGGAATTGTCGGGTTCCACCGCGAAGATCTTGATGCCCGGGTTCTTGTCCTTGAGGAAAGAGCCGACCCCACTGATCGTCCCGCCGGAGCCGACTCCGATGATCACCGCGTCGACGTCGCCGGCGGTGTCCGCCCAGATTTCGGGTCCCGTGGTCGTTCGGTGTATCTCACGGTTGATAGGAATGATGAACTGGTTGACGAAGAATGCGCCGGGTGTGGTGTTGGCGATCCGCTCGGCTTCCTCCACCGAGCCGCGAACTCCGTCTTCTTTCGGCGTCAAAACCAGTTCAGCCCCGAGGTTCTGGACGACGACCTTCCGCTCATAACTCGTGTCTTCATAGATCACGATGACAACGCGATAGCCGCGGGCTGCTCCTGCCGCAGCGAGTCCGATGCCGAGGTTCCCGCTGCTGGCCGCGACGATCGTCCCGCCTGGCCGTAGTTGCCCGCTGCGCTCGGCAAAGTTGATCGCACCGACCGAGAGTCGGTCCTTCACGCTGGCTGTCGGGTTGTAGTACTCGAGCTTCAACAGCAGCTCCGTGTCGGCAGGAGCGAGAGGGCTGTTCAAACGAACGAGTGGGGTGTTCCCCACGGTTCGTGTGACGTCGTCGAAGATTCGTTTCTGGCCGGTTGCCACGTTGTCTCGTATCCGTTAGGCGTTGTCCCGCAACACTATTGAACCCTCCCGGTCCAGCGCTGGCGTGGGAGAAGGGGACATGGGGTCGGAAAGAAAACTAGCAACGGGTGGCAGCGGTGCGGAACGGATAAAAGCAGGGTGAATCGAAGTCGCCGAGGTCGAGCCTCAGCCGCCGCTCACGTCGAGGCCATGCGCGGCGGAGAACGCCAGCGCCTGCGCGACATCGATGCGCGCGCCCCGGCACGCGGCGGTGGTCCACAGCGTGCGGTCGATGCGCGCGCCGCGGAGGTCGGCCTGCTCGAGTCGCAGCCCGTTGGTGCGCGCACCGGTCAGATCCGCGCCGCGCAACACGGCTTTGCGCAGATCAGCCTGGACCAGGCTCGCTTCCCGCAGCCGGCACCCGGACAGGTCCACCCCGCGAAGGTCGGCGCCGCCGAGCACGGCGAGGGTGAAATCGACTTCATCACAGACGAGCGGGCGCAGCCGGCAATTCTCGAATGTCGATCCGAGCATGCTGCAGTTCCGGAACGTGCTGTGCCACAGGGTCGTCCGCAGGAACCGGCAATTGCGGAATGCCGAGCCCTGATGCATCGATTCGGACAGGTTGGCGCCACCGAAATCACATTCGGTGAAGACCACCTGCTCGGTCTGCAAGCCGGAGAGGTCCTCGTCGCGAAAGTCGTGGCCGACGAATTCGCGATCGGTCCACTGCTCCACTAGAGCTTCGCCAGCGCGTACTCGCTGATCGCGATCAGCGCATCGGTGGCCGACTTGCGGTCCCTGGCATCGACGGTGAGCACCGGAGTGGTGTCGGGCAGGGTGAGTGCCCGCCGGACCTCGTCGGTGGGATACCGTGGCGCGCCGTCGAATTCATTGACCGCGATCAGGAACGGCATCTTGCGGTGCTCGAAGAAGTCGACGGCGGCGAAGCTGTCCTGCAGACGGCGCACATCGACCAGGATGATCGCCCCGATCGCGCCGCGGACCAGGTCGTCCCACATGAACCAGAACCGGCGCTGCCCGGGCGTGCCGAACAGGTAGAGCACCAGATCCTGGTCGAGGGTGATGCGCCCGAAGTCCATTGCCACCGTCGTCGTCGACTTACCCGGTGTCGCGTCGAGCACATCCACGGCGGTCGACGCGTCGGTCACCATCGCCTCGGTGCGCAACGGCATGATCTCCGACACCGCACCCACGAAGGTGGTCTTGCCTGCGCCGAACCCACCCGCGACGACGATCTTCGTCGAGGCGGATGGTCGCCCCTCAGAGGGCTCGTAGGCCACGAAGGGTCCTTCCTATCAGGTCGCGACGCTCGTCCGGTGTCGAGCGGTCCGTCAAAGTGGTCCGTACCCGAAGATAACCCGCCGTCACGAGGTCACCGACAAGGACGCGCACGACGCCGAGCGGAAGATCCAGGAGAGCCGATATTTCGGCCACCGACGGACTGTCGGCGCACAGGTCGCAGATGCGCCCGCGCACGTCGCCCGACGGCCAGTGATGCTGCTTCGCCGACGGCACCGCCTGGATCGGCGCCTCGACCGGAAGCTCGACGGAGGTGTCGGTGCGCCCCGCGGTCAGCGTGTAGGGGCGTACCAGATTCGCCTCGGCGTCACCGGTCACGACGGGTGGGTGGCCCGCCGCGAAGATGAGACGACGTTGCCCACCCGTTCGACCAAAACCGCCATCTCGTAACCGATTTGGCCGATATCGCAGCTGGGCGCGGCCAGCGTGGCCAGGTGCGATCCGTCGCCCACCCGCATCACCAGCAGGTAGCCACCGGCCATCTCCACGACCGATTGCAGAACCTGGCCGGCCTCGAAGAGCTGCGCGGCGCCCGCGGCCAGGCTGGCCAGCCCGGAGGTCACCGCGGCCAGCTGCTCGGCGCGATCACGAGGCAGCTGCTCGCTCGCCGCGATGAGCAGTCCGTCGACCGAGACGAGCACCGCATGTGAGACCCCGGGCACGTCGCGGGCGAAGTTGGACACCAGCCAGTCGAGTGAATTGTTCTGCGGCCGTTGCGGCAAGGTCATGAGTGGTCTTCCCCGTTCTCTGCGGAGCCGGCCTGGAGGTCCGACCGCGCCGCCCGCACGCCGCCGAAGTGGCTGCTGAACGAGGCGCGGACCGCGTCGGGATCGCGTTGCGGGAGCGCAGGGGCCGGCGACTCCGCGGCGCCGGGCACCAACCGGGCGCCGGGATCGCGGACCGGCAGGCCGTGTTCGGTGTGGTCCTGCACGGGCACGTTGTCCACCTCGGCTGCGGTCTCCCAGCCGTTGTCCCACACCGATTTCCAGTCCTGGGGCACGGCAATGGCGTGCGGATCGACCATCAGCTCGTTGAGCATCTTCTGGTAGATGAAATCGGTGTCGGTGTCCTCGAAATCGGGCGCCGACAGCCCGGCCGCCAGCACATCCATATCGCTGATGTCGAGGTGCTCGTCACGCGTCTCCTCGGCGCGGGCCCGAGCGGCAAAGAACCCTGAGGTGTCCGATGCGTGCGCGTTCTCGGCCGCAGCGGACTGCTCGGCCCCGGCGAACCACAGCGACGGCTGCGGCTCGGGGTCTGGTTCGAGCTGGGGCTGGGGCTGGGAGGCTGGCGCTCCGGCGATTCCGCTGGAGCCCGGGGATCGTCGCGGCAAACCACTCGGATCGACCGCGGCGGGCTCGGCCGTCGCTGGGACCGGTTCGTCGTGAATGTCTTGCCCGGCAGGCTTTTCGGAGGGGGCGTCATACCGCTGTGCGTCGGTGCCGACCGGTTCGCCGTGCTCCAGCAGTTTGGCCGGGATGTAGAGCTCGGCCGTCGTTCCCGACGACGGCTCCCCCTCGACGGCGTTACGCAACCGCACCTCCATGCCGTGCATGTGCGCCAGCCGCCCGACCACGAACAACCCCATGTGTCGGGTGTTGTCCGGGCTGACCTCACCGCCGGTGTGCAGGCGCATGTTGGCGATCCGCAGGTCGCTGTCGGTCATGCCGATGCCGTCGTCGTGCACCTCGATCAGCACCCCGGTCTTGCCTCCGTGCACCGCGGTGACCCGCACCGGCGAGATCGGCGGCGAATACCGCAGCGCGTTGTCGATCAGCTCGGCGAGCATGTGCACCGCGTCGGCGGAGACGCGCCCGATCAGGGCCGAGTCGGACACCTCGCCGATCTCGACCCGCTTGTAGTCCTCGACCTCGGAGACCGCGCCGTTGACCGCGCTGGCCAACGGCAACGACTCGCGGTGGTCGCGCGACACCTGCGCGCCGGCGAGTACCAGCAGGTTGGAGCCGATGCGACGCATCCTGGTAGCCAGATGGTCGAGCCGGAAGAGGTTGTCGAGCCGTTCGGGGTCTTTCTCGTTGCGTTCCAGCTGGTCGATGAGTGAAAGCTGCTGATCGACGAGCGATCGGTTGCGCCGCGACATCGTCTCGAACATCTCGTTGATCACCAGCCGCAGCCGCGCCTCGTCACCGGCCAGGAGCAGCGCCTGGGTGTGCAGCTCGTCGACCGCGTGGGCGACCTGGCCGATCTCATCGGTGGTGTAGACCGGCAGCGGCTGGGGTTCGCGTTCGTCGCCGGCCCGGACCCGGGCGATGCCCTGCTCCAGATCGGTGTGCGCGACGCGCAGGGCGCCGTCGCGCAGGATGCGCAGTGGCCGGACCAGGGACCGGGCGACCCCGAACACCACGACCAGGGCTGCGATGAAGGCGGCCAGCGCCAGCAACCCGTCGCGGATTACCGCGTGGCGGCGGTCGGCGGCCAGCTGTTGCACCGAGGTGGTGACCTCGTCGGTGGTGCTCGTGACGACCTTCTCCGCGATCGCGTCGGTGGCCTGCAGGGACTGGCGCAGGTCGGCGTTGCCCGCCAGCGCGGCGTCCGGGCTGGACATGATGCCCATCCGACGGACCATCTCACTCTGCAGCGTCGTGGCCTCGGTAGAGCCGACGCCGAGGACCTGGCTCATGCCGAACAACGTCGACGGCTCGGTACCGGCCAGCGTGATCATCGATGTGCGAAGTTCGGGCTCGGGCAGGTCGCCGCCCTGCTCGACGAGCAGCTCCTGCATCAGCATCTGGCCGCGGGCGCCGATGGCACGGCTCAGACCCTGGGTCTGGACGCGCAGTTTCTCGTCGTCGAGGCGCACCGAGCCGTTGATCGCGTCCTCGGCGGTCAGCAGGATCGGCGCGTAGGTGGTGATGCGGTCGCGCAGCCCGATCGTGTCCGCCGACACCGCCGCCACCAGTTGCTGACCACCGGTGAGCAGGTTGGTCACGCCGGTGCGGACGTCGGGTGCGACGTCGGTGGAATTCAGCTTGTTCTGCAGGGTGGCTTTGCTCTTGTCGAATGTGTTCGCTGTCGCCTGGGTGTCGCCGTTCGACGAATAGGCCAGCAGCACTCCCTGCAGGGCGCCGACGTAACCCTCGATCACCGGAATCATCTGGGCGCGATCGGCGGCGACCTGCAGATCCCGGGCCGATTCGATGCCGTCCCAGATGCGGGCACCTGCGAAGGCGAGCGCGAGCGCGAGCGGAACAGCCACGATCGCAAACACTTTGCCCCGCACCGGCCAGTTGCGCAGC
This sequence comes from Mycobacterium sp., assembly GCA_021732005.1. Lineage (GTDB taxonomy): Bacteria > Actinomycetota > Actinomycetes > Mycobacteriales > Mycobacteriaceae > Mycobacterium. The sequence continues at coordinate 12,122 of JAKFVT010000044.1, forward strand.
GACCACCGCGACGGCCGCTTCGGCGGCACGGCTGTTGGCTGTTGAATCTGATTCATCGGAGACTTCCTGGTCATCGCTGCCCGTGTTGACCACAACGGAGCTGCGCATAACCCCTGGCAATTCGTCGAGTATGACAGCGATTGCCCAGCACTTCCAGAGTCGTTACTGAACAGAGAGATACCGGTGACGCCCGCCCATTTCGCGTATTGGGGTGTCGAGCAAATTGCGCTGCGGCGCAACTGAGATCATCGACTCACACGAATTGCCTACGCTGGTTTGAGCAGCGCGACGAGAAAGTCGGAGTCATCGGAAAAGGGCCGCACATCCCAGGTGGACAGCAGCAGATCGGGCGTGAGTCCGGCGTGAGCGGCGTCGTCCAGGAACTGGCTGTACTCGTACTCGCGCCCGGCGCCGAAGCCGATCACCGCGCGGCCGTCGGCTTTGAGGTGGGCACGCAGCCGGGTCAGCACCTGCACCCGGGTGCTGGGTGCAACAAACGTCATGACGTTGCCGGCCGAGACGATGATGTCGAACGGTTCGGTGATACCGCGCGCCGGCAGGTCGAGTTCGGCGAGGTCGCCGACGAGCCAGCGGGGGCCGGGATGGTCCTGTTCGGCCGCCTCGATCAGTGCCGGGTCGACGTCGACGCCGACCACGTGATGACCGACCGACGCCAGATATCCGCCCACCCGGCCGGGGCCGCAGCCGGCGTCGAGAATGTGGGAGCCGCGCCGGGCCATCGCGTCCACGAAGCGGGCCTCACCGACGACGTCGTCACCGGCGCGGGCCATCGCACGGAACCTCTCGATGTACCACCGCGAGTGCCCGGGATCGGCCGCGACTTTCTGCATCCAGAGACTTGTCTCGACCATGCCGCCATTATCCCCGTGTCCGGAGCCTGGCTGTGTTCAGGCTGATGTTCTACTCGCCGCGGATCGCGCCGAACACCGGTAATGCCATCCGGATGGTGGCCGCGACCGGATGCGAATTGCATCTGGTGGAGCCGCTGGGCTTCGACCTGTCCGAACCGAAGCTGCGCCGCGCCGGGTTGGACTACCACGACCTGGCGTCGGTGACGGTGCACGCCAGCCTGGATCACGCGTGGGCGGCGGTGGCCGGCGCGCGGGTGTTCGCGTTCACCGCGCATGCCGCGCGGTCGTCGTTCGATATCGCCTACCAGCCGGGCGACGTGATGCTGTTCGGTCCGGAACCGACGGGTTTGGACGCCGCCACGCTGGCCGACCCGCACATCACCGAGCAGGTACGGATCCCGATGCTGTCCGGGCGGCGGTCACTGAATCTGTCCAACGCTGCCGCGGTGGTGGCCTATGAGGCGTGGCGGCAGCACGGCTTCGAGGGTGGGGTCTAGACCCGCCGGGTCACCAGGTGTCCCAGTGGGTGAGCTGCTCGGCGGGCAGCCGCTTGGCGGGCTTGAAGTCGGTGCCCTTGGTGTAGGCGATCGGCCAGAGGCCGCCCTGGGTGTATCGGTCGAACGGGATGCCGAGCAGTTCGGCGGCCTGCTTTTCGCCGTCCCCGATCAGGTGCAGCGTGGTGTACGCCGAGCCCAGCCCGCGCGACCGCAGGGCCAGCATGAAACTCCAGACGGCGGGAATGAGGGAACCCCAGTAGGACGCCTGCATGCCGGCGGGGGCGCCGTCGGGACGGCCCTCCAGGCACGGGATCAGGAACACCGGAGCCTTCTCGAGGTTCTCGTTGAGGTACTTGGCCGAGCTCAGCACCGAGTCCATCTGTGCATCGCGCATATCGCCGCGAACCGGGGCGGGCATGTCGAGGTAGGGCGTGCCGGTGGCCCGGTAGATATCGGCCAGCGCCTTCTTCTTGGCGGGGTCCTCGACGAACAGGAATTGCCAGCCTTGGGCATTGGAGCCCGTCGGCGCCTGCAGGGCCAGATCCAGACACTCCATCAGCACCTCGCGCGGCACCGGCCGGTCGAAGTCGAGCCGCTTACGCACCGATCGGGTGGAAGTGAGGAGTTCATCAACGGTCAGATCGAGTGTCATGAGCTGAGACTACATTCGGCGTTATGGCAACTGAACTGGATCAAGAGGTGCGCGATCGGCTTGTCGGCGACAACTTCGGCTGGTTGACCACGGTCGCCAAATCCGGCCAGCCGGTGCCCAAGTTGGTGTGGTTTTACTTCGACGGCACCGACGTCATCGTCTACACCGCGCCCGGCTCGGCCAAGGTGCGCCACATCGGCTCGCATCCGCGGGTCAGCTTGAATCTGGACTCCAGCGGCGATGGCGGCGGCATCATCGTCGTCGGCGGTCCCGCCACCATCGACAGCGAGGACGCCGACCCGCGTGACGACGCGGCGTTCTGGGCGAAATACGGTGCGCTGTCAGATCAAGCCGGGTTGACCGATTCGATGGGCGGCTACAACCTGCGGCTGCGGATCAGCATCGACAAGGTGTGGACGACGCCGACAGAGTGATGCTGGAAGCGTAGCGGCCCAACGGTTTCCACAGATCCGACGTCATCCACAGATCGAATTCGGCGTCGGTTTTTGTCGGTAGGTCGACATAGCATTGGGATATGCGTTCGATCGAAGTGGCTCTGGACGCGCTTGACGCCGCGGTCGAGATGTTAGGTGCCGCTGATATCGAGGAACTGCCTGCGCCGGAACGCTTCGCGGCCATTGAGCGGCTAGAAAGTGCGGTGCGTCGCCAGGTCGCGGTGTCGCACGAGCAGATCACCCATCTGGAGCGCTACGAGG
>JAKFVT010000011.1 GCA_021732005.1 Mycobacterium sp.
CTAGCTGTAGGAATCATTCACACACTCCAGTCGCGTGCAGTGCTCACCGGCCAGCGGCTCGATAATCAGCGTCCCGCGGCTCCAAGCCCAACACCCGCAACGCCACGCTGATCAACTCCCATTAGTCGACCAGCTCCGAAAGTTCCAGCCAGCGCGCCTCCGCTGCGGCCACTTCGTCTTCAAGTGCGCGCAATTCCATTGTCAGACGGTTGATTTCGATGTGATCGGACTGATCGTGCGCGGCCAGCTTGGCGTGCATTGCGGTTATGCGGCCGTCGAGTTTGGCCAAGGACCGCTCGATCGACGTGATCTCTTTCTGCACACTGCGTAATTCGGCGCCCGACAGCGCGTCGGACGATGGTGCAGAGCCGGATCGGGTGGGTGAGCCCGGCGTCGCGGCGGCAGGTTGCGCCTTCGACAGCCGCAGATACTCGTCCACGCCGCCCGGAAGGTGGCGCAGCCGCCCGCCGAGGATCGCGTACTGCTGATCGGTGACGCGCTCGAGCAGGTAGCGGTCATGGGATACGACGATCAGGGTGCCCGGCCAGGAGTCCAGCAGATCCTCAGTGGCCGCCAACATATCGGTGTCGACATCATTGGTGGGCTCGTCGAGGATCAGCACGTTCGGCTCGGACAGAATCGTGAGCAACAGCTGGAGCCGACGTCGTTGGCCACCGGAGAGTTCTCCGACCCGCGCGGACAGGTGTTCGCGGCGGAAGCCGAGCCGTTCCAGCAGCTGAGCCGGCGTGACGTCCTTGCCGTCGACCTGAAAGTTGGTCTGCAGCTGGGCAAGAACTTCGCGGACCATATCGCCCTCGAAGCCGGCCAAGATGCCTGCCTGTTGGTCGAGCATCGCCAGCTTGACGGTCTTGCCGCGCTTGACCCTGCCGCTGTCGGGTGTGACCGTGCCCGCGATCAGGCCGAGCAGCGTCGACTTGCCGGCACCGTTCGCGCCGAGAATTCCGGTGCGCTCACCGGGCGCGATCCGCCACTCGATATCGCGCAGCACCTGTCGGTCGTCGTAGGTCACCCCGACGTCGATGAGGTCGACGACCTCTTTACCCAGCCGGGCGGTCGCCAGTTTGGCGAGTTCGATCGGGTTGCGCAGTGGCGGCACGTCTTCGATCAGCTGGTTGGCGGCCTCGATGCGGAACTTCGGTTTGGACGTCCGCGCGGGCGCACCGCGCCGCAACCAGGCCAGCTCCTTCTTCATCAGGTTCTGGCGCTTGGCCTCCACCGTCGCGGCCTGCCGATCCCGTTCGACCCGCTGCAGAATGTAGGCCGCGTAGCCGCCGTCGAACGGTTCGATCACACTGCCCTTGGGGCCGGAATGAACCTCCCAGGTGGTCAGCGCAACCTCGTCGAGGAACCACCGATCGTGGGTCACGACGAGCAGCCCGCCGCCGGTGCGCGCCCACCGCGTCTTGAGGTGCCCGGCCAGCCAGGTGATGCCCTCGACATCGAGGTGGTTGGTGGGCTCGTCGAGCGCGATCACATCCCAGTCGCCCATCAACAACCGGGCCAACTGGACGCGGCGGCGCTGACCGCCGGACAGCGTCGACACCAGCGCATCCCACGCGATATCCGCGACCAGGCCACCGACGACATCGCGGACCTTGGGGTCACCAGCCCACTCGTGATCAGCCAGATCGCCGACCAGAACGTGCCCGACGGTGCTGGCGCCGTCCAGCGTGTCGGATTGGTCGAGTGCGCCCACGTGGACGCCCGCGCGACGGGTCACCCGTCCTGAATTCGGTGTCAGCTGCCCGGTCAGCATGCTCAACAGGCTCGACTTGCCGTCGCCGTTGCGGCCCACGATCCCGATGCGGTCGCCTTCGTTGACCCCGACGGTCACGGAGTCGAAGACCACCTGAGTCGGGAATTGCAGGTGCAGGGCTTCAGCTCCGAGCAGGTGTGCCACTGGCATGAGGCTACTGGGGAGAACCCAAAGCGACGGGACGCGGATCGGCCTTATGCCATGATGTGCTGGCTGTCGGGGCCTTATGCAGCAGCGATGTGGGACAGGGGAGAGCCGTGGATCTGAACTTGTCGGCGTTCACCAGGCCTGTGGAGCGCCTGATGGCGACGGCGCAGAACGGGTTCGAGGTCTTGCGCTGGGGCGGTCTGGAAACCGGGGCGGTGCCCTCACCTTTCCAGATCGTCGAGAGCAAGCCGATGTATAAGCTCCGGCGCTACTTTCCGCCCGACAGCAGGGCGCGCCAGCGCCCTGCCGGGCCGCCGGTCCTGATGGTCCACCCCATGATGATGTCGGCGAACATGTGGGATGTCACCCGGGACGACGGCGCCGTCGGCATCCTGCACGAGGCAGGCATCGACCCCTGGGTGATCGACTTCGGTTCACCCGACGAGGTCGAGGGCGGCATGGAACGCAACCTCACCGACCACATCGTCGCGCTCAACGAGGCCATCGACACCGTCAAGGACACCACCGGCCAGAGCGTTCATCTGGCGGGCTATTCGCAGGGCGGCATGTTCTGCTACCAGACCGCGGCCTACCGGCGGACGAAGGACATCGCCAGCATCGTCGCGTTCGGCTCGCCGGTGGACACGCTGGCCGCGCTGCCGATGGGCATCCCGCCCAACATCGGTGCGGTGGCCGCGGACTTCATGGCCGACCATGTGTTCAATCGCATCGACGTCCCGGGATGGCTGGCCCGCACCGGTTTTCAGATGCTCGACCCTCTCAAGACGGCCAAAGCCCGCATCGACTTCCTGCGCCAGTTGCACGACCGCGACGCCCTGCTGCCGCGTGAGCAACAGCGGCGCTTCCTGGATTCCGAAGGTTGGATTGCCTGGTCCGGCCCCGCGGTCTCCGAGTTGCTCAAGCAGTTCATCTCGCACAACCGGATGATGTCGGGCGGGTTCAACATCAATGGCCAGCTGGTGACGTTGTCCGATATCACCTGCCCGGTGCTGGCTTTCGTCGGCGAAGTGGACGACATCGGTCAGCCCGCCTCGGTGCGCGGCATCAAGCGCGCCGCACCCGGCGCCGATGTCTACGAGGTGATGATCCGGGCAGGCCACTTCGGTCTGGTAGTCGGATCCAAGGCGGCGACGGCGACGTGGCCCACAGTCGCGGACTGGGTGCGCTGGCTTGCCGGGCAGGATTCCCGGCCCGCCGCCATCGCGCCCATGCAGGACAGCGACGCCGAGGCGGACGAGTCCGGGGTGGCCCTGTCCGCGCGACTGATGCACGGCGTGGCCGAGGCCTCGGAGGTCGCCTGGTCGTTGGCGCGCGGTGCGGCCGGGGCGGTGGTGAACACCAGGAAGTCGATGCGCACGCTCGCGGTGGAGACCGCCCGCACGCTGCCTCGCCTGACCCGGCTGGGGCAGATCAACGACCACACCAGAATCTCGCTGGGCCGCATCATCGACGAGCAGGCCGACGGCGCCCCCAACGGCGAGTTCCTGTTATACGACGGGCGGGTGCACACCTACGAGGCGGTGAACCGACGGATCAACAACGTGGTCCGCGGCCTGATCTCGGTCGGCGTGCGCCAGGGCGTGCGGGTCGGTGTACTCATGGACACCCGGCCATCGGCGCTGGTGGCGATCGCCGCGTTATCCCGCCTCGGTGCGGTTGCGGTGCTGATGCCGCCCGACGCCGACCTCGACCAAGCAGTCCGCATCGGCGGGGTCACCGAGGTCATCACCGACCCGGGCAACCTCGACGCGGCCCGCAAGCTACCGGTCCAGGTGTTGGTTCTCGGCGGCGGCGAGACCCGCGACCTCAACGTGCCCGATGACAGCGACGTCGTCGACATGGAGAAGATCGACCCGGACGCCGTCGCCCTGCCGGGGTGGTACCGGCCCAACCCTGGCTACGCGCGGGACCTGGCGTTCGTCGCGTTCAACACGGTCGGCGGGGCGTTGGCGCCCAAACAGATCACCAACTACCGCTGGGCGTTGTCCGCGTTCGGCACCGCCTCGGCCGCGGCGCTGGGCCGCGGTGACACCGTGTACTGCCTGACTCCGCTGCACCACCAGTCCGGGTTGCTGGTCAGCCTCGGCGGCGCGGTGGTCGGCGGCACCCGCATCGCGTTGTCGCGCGGGCTGCACCCGGACCGCTTCCTCACCGAGATCCGGCAGTACGGCGTCACCGTCGTCTCCTACACCTGGACGATGCTGCGCAGCGTTGTCGACGACCCGGATTTCCGGTTGCGCGGCAACCATCCGGTGCGGCTGTTCATCGGCTCGGGCATGCCACCGGGGCTGTGGCAGCGGACCGTCGACGCCTTCAGCCCCGCCAACGTGGTCGAGTTCTTCGCCACCACCGATGGTCAGGCCGTGCTGGCCAATGTGGCGGGCGCCAAGATCGGCAGCAAGGGCCGCCCGCTGCCCGGCGGTGGCCAGGTCGAGTTGGCGGCGTACGACGCCGACGACGACCTGATCCTGGAAGACGACCGTGGGTTCGTGGCGGTCGCCGAGCCCAACGAGGTGGGCGTGCTGCTGGCCCGGCCGTGGGGGCCCATCGATCCGACCGCCTCGGTCAAGCGTGGCGTGTTCGCCCCGGGGGACACCTGGATTTCCACCGAGTACGTGTTCCGGCGTGACGTCGACGGCGACTTCTGGCTGCTCGGCAACCGTCCGCTGCTGATCCGAACCGAGCGGGGCGTGGTGTTCCCGGAGTCGGTCACCGACGCCGTCAGCCGGATCAACGCCGTCGACCTCGCCGCCACCTACGGCGTCGAGGAGGCCGGCGGCGTCATCGCTGTCACCGCGATCACGCTCCGCGACGGCATGGCCGTGACCACCGCGGACCTGACCGACGCGTTCGCATCGATGCCCGTGGGTCTGGCCCCCGACGTGGTGCACGTGGTGCCGGCGATCCCGCTCAGCGCCACCTGCCGACCGACGGTGTCGGCGCTGCGCGCCGACGGGGTACCGAAGGTATCTCGTAACGCGTGGCATTTGGAGCCCGATACGGGAAAGTACAAGCGCTTGACGGCTGCGGCACGCGCTCGGCTTTCCGGTACCGAAGACTCGAGCGGTACCGAGAACTGAGCCTCTGCCCCGGTCGCGTGGCGCTGTTAGGCTCGCCGATAACCGCAGATCGCCACGCGTCGGAGGAATGCATGACAACCCAGACCGTTTCACGTCACTGGCGTCGCGCCGTCCGCGGCGCGGCGATCGGTGCCCTGACCGCTGGGCTGCTGGTCGGCGTCGGCACGCAGCAGGCGCTGGCTGATCCGAGCACGGCACCGTCAACGCAACCGGCCGCACCCGCCTCTGACAATGGCGTCCCGCAGTTCCAGAGCGCTGAGCAGTTGCTGGCGTTCATCGACCAGAATTACGACCAGGGCGCCGGTGGCGGTCAGCTTTCGAACCTGATCAAGTCCGTCATGAAGCTGCGCGCGCAGGGCATCAAGCCGTCGAAGACGAACATCGCGGAGATTCAGAACGCGCTGCAGTACCGGCCCAACCAGAAGCCGCTTATCGAGGCGCTCCAGAACACCCTGGGTTACCAGCAGAAGATTTTCGCCCAGATGCAGCTTCTGCAGCAGGCGCAGCAGCGCCAGCAGAACAATGCCGTGATGGGGGCGGGCCAGATGCCCAGCGACGGCGCACCCACCATCGGCGGCAACAACGCCCCCGCGGCGGCGCCCCCGGCTGTGAGCCCGTAGCCCTCCATGCTCGACGAGAAGCTGCTGAACATCCTGGTGTGCCCGGCCGACCGCGGCCCGCTGCTCCTGGTGGACGAACTTCTGTACAACCCCCGCCTGCACAAGGCCTACCGCATCGAGGACGACATCCCGGTGTTGCTGGTCGACGAGGCCGTCGATGTCAGCCCCGAGGAGCATGAGCGTCTGATGGCGCGCTCGGAGTCCTAACCCGTCAGGTCAATCGGGCGTACCGTTGCGCCATGGGGGACGCCGTCGTCGTCGAGCAGTTGGATGGCGAACTCGCCAACTGGGATCCTTCCTTCACCCGACAAGTGCTTGGCCGGATGTGGCCGTTGTTGCGGTTGTACTTTCGCGCCGAGGTCCGTGGACTCGGGTTGATGCCGCGGTCGGGCGGCGCGCTGGTGGTGTGCAACCACTCCGGGGGCATGTTGACACCCGATGTATCGATCTTCGGGCCGGCGTTCTATGCCGAGTTCGGTTATGAGCGGCCCCTGTACACGCTGGCGCACTATGGAATCTTCATCGCGCCGTGGGGTCCGCTGCTGCCACGTCTGGGTGTTGTGCACGCCAGCCCGAAGGCGGCCAGGGCGGCACTGGACGCCGGGGCGGTCGTGCTCGTCTTCCCTGGCGGGGACTACGACGCCTACCGGCCCACAGCACGGCAGAACGCGATCGACTTCGACGGCCGCACCGGCTATGCGCGCACGGCGATAGAAACGGGTGTGCCGATCGTGCCGATGGTCTCGATCGGCGCCCAGGAGACCCAATTGTTCCTCGGTCGTGGCACTCGATTCGCGCATCTGTTGGGGCTCAACAAGATTCGAATGGAGATCCTGCCAGTGACGGTCGGGCTCCCGTTTGGGCTGACTGTCACCTTCCCGCCGAATCTGCCGCTGCCCTCGAAAATTGTCATGGAAGTTCTCGAACCGGTGGATCCCGCGGCGTTCGGGAGGCATCCGGATGTCGATGAGGTCGACACCCATGTGCGCCGGGTGATGCAGCGGGCGCTGAACCGGCTGTCGCGCCAACGCCGTTTCCCCATCCTGGGGTGACGCTCACGACAGCGCGGGCAGCTCTCCGGTGAGGTAACGCTGCAATGTGGGCGCGATGGTTTCGCTGATCTGTTCCGGTGTCAGGGACGCGAACGGCTCCAGCCCGATGATGTAGCGCGCCATCACCACACCCACCAGTTGCGAGGCCACGAACTGCACTCGCAATCGTCCCGTGCCCGGCGGGTTGTCGACTCGGCGCCCGACTTCGGCGGTGACAATCTCCTGGAGGAACGAGCGGACCAGCGTCACGTCGGCGCCTGCCAGCAGTGACCGCATCGTCGCGATCAGCCCGTTGCCCATCTCCGAATCCCACAGCGGCAGAAGGATCGACGGCAGGACCCGGCCGAGTTCGTCGACCGGGGTGTCGCGCAGCGGAACCAGCACAGCCATCGGGTCGATCGGGATGTTGATCGCCGCGGCGAACAGCTGTTCCTTGGTGCCGAAGTAGTGGTGCACCAGGGCCGAGTCGACGCCCGCGGCGGCGGCGATCGACCTGATCGATGTCTTGTCGATACCGTTGCGGGCGAACAGCTCTCGTGCGTTGGCCAGGATCCGTTCGCGGGTGTCGGACGTCCCGCGTGGGCGTCCGGGGCGCTTGGACTGCCGGGGTTCGGCGGTCACGGGGTGCGCCGTCGCAGGGTGGCCGCCGCCAGTGCCATTGCCGCCGTCGCGAAAGCGAGGACCACGATGATGTCCCGGATCGCGACGGCGGTCAGGTCGGTGTGGGTGTTCACCTGCTGCAGGGCCTCCAACGCATAGCTGGCCGGCATCGCGTTGCTGATCCATTCCAGCCAGGTCGGCATCTGATTGCGCGGCACGATGATTCCGGCCAGCAGCAGCTGGGGGACGATGACCACCGGCATGAACTGCACGGCCTGAAATTCGGTGCGGGCGAACGCGCTTGCCAGCAGGCCGAGGCCGACACCCAGCACCGCGTTGATGACGGCGATGACGAACACCCATACCGGGCTGCCCTTGGTGTCGAACCCCAACAGCCAGAACGCGACGACGCACGCCAGGATCGCCTGCGCGGCGGCCGCGACGGAGAATGCCGTGCCGTAGGCGGCCAGCAGGTCCAGCCGGCGCAACGGGGTGGTCAGGATTCGTTCCAATGTTCCCGAGGATCGCTCGCGCTGCATGGTGATCGAGGTGATCAGGAACATCACGAACAGTGGGAACAGTCCGAGCAGGATCAGGCACGTCGTCTGGAACGGCGAGACCGCGCCAGGGAACGTCGGTACGTCGTCGAACATGAAGTACATCAACGCGATCACCGCGCTGGGCACCACGAGAATCATTGCGACACTTCGGTGATCGGCCCGGAGTTGGCGCAGAATACGGCCGGTGGTGGCCAGATAGGCGCCCAGATAAGCACGGAACCTCAGCCTGCTGACGCTGCGGTGCTGTGCCTGATGATGGACAGGAACGCTTCCTCCAGCGATGTGCATCCGGTGTCCTCTCGCAGTCGGGCGGGGGTGGTCTCGGCCAGCAGTCGGCCTTCGCGCATGAGCAGCAGGCCTGCGCAGTGGTCGGCCTCATCCATCACGTGACTGGACACCAGCAAGGTGGTGCCCCGGCAGGCCAGTGCGTCGAACTGGGCCCACAGGTCCACGCGCAGCACGGGATCAAGGCCGACGGTCGGCTCGTCGAGCACCAGCAGATCGGGCGTACAGACCAGCGCGCAGGCCAGCGACACCCGGGTGCGCTGCCCGCCGGATAGGTTGGCGCAGTACGCCAAGGCGTGATCACGCAGTCCGACGTCGTCGACCGCGCGGTCGGCCACCGCGGGGGTGGCGCCGTACAGCGCGGCGAAGTAGCGGACGTTGTCGATGACCCGGAGGTCGTTGTAGATCGTCGGATCCTGGGTGACGTAGCCGACCCGGTGCCGCAGCGCGGGGGAGCCGGCCGGGTGTCCGAGCACGGTCACGGTTCCCGACGTGACGATCTGGGTGCCGACGATGCTGCGCATCAGCGTGGTCTTGCCGCAGCCCGACGGGCCGAGCAGTCCGGTGATCGAAGCGCGGGGGATCGTCACCGAGATGTCGTGCAGGGCGACCCGCTTACCGCGCACCACGCGCAGGTGCTCGACCCGGATGGCGGGTTCGGTACGGCCGGTCAATAATTCATCACCCGATGAACTCATCACGCGATGAATAATGCTCCCGGACGCGGGGGAGGTCAAGGCCTGGGGCAGAATTTCATCCGATGGGTGATCAGCTGGACACGGATCCGGTCTCGGCAGCGCGACTGCTGCTCGGCGGGGTGATCAGCTGCCGGGGTGTCAGCGCGCTGATCGTCGAGGTCGAGGCCTACGGCGGCCCGCCGGACGGCCCGTGGCCGGACGCCTCGGCCCACTCGTATCGGGGTCCGAGCATCCGCAACAGCGTGATGTTCGGCCCGGCCGGTCACCTCTATACGTATCGAAGCCACGGCATCCACGTCTGCGCCAACGTGTCGTGCGGCCCCGACGGCACGGCTGCGGCGGTGCTGGTGCGGGCCGCGGCGATCGAGTCGGGTCTGGACGTGGCGCAGATCCGGCGCGGCCCGGCGGTTCGCCCGGCGGCGCTGGCTCGCGGTCCGGGCAACCTCTGTTCGGCGCTGGGCATCGTGATGGACGACAACGGGGTCGACGTCTTCGATCCGGCGTCGCCGGTGACCATCCAGCTCGGTGACGGGGATGGTCCGGAGAGTGCCGGCCCGCGGGTCGGGGTCTCGCAGGCCGCCGACCGGCCGTGGCGATTGTGGCTCACCGGACGTCCGGAGGTGTCGGCCTACCGTCGCAGTCCCCGCGCGCCAATCCCGGGCGCGAGCGACTGAGCGCATCCCATGCGGGAAGATCAACGCATGAGCACGACGATTCTCGACGAGTTGGGCTGGCGGGAGCTGATTGCGCAGTCGACCGATATCGACGCGCTCGCCGCGGCAGCCGCGCAGCCCCCGATGACTGTGTACTGCGGATTCGATCCGACCGCGCCGAGCCTGCACGCGGGAAATCTGGTGCCGTTGCTCACACTTCGTCGATTCCAGCGGGCCGGACATCGGCCGATCGTGCTGGCCGGTGGCGCCACCGGAATGATTGGTGATCCTCGCGACACCGGCGAGCGGACCATGAACACCACCGACACCGTCGCGCGATGGGCCGAGCGAATCCGCGGCCAGTTGGAGCGTTTCGTCGACTTCGACGAGTCACCCAGCGGGGCCGTCGTGGAGAACAACTTGAACTGGACCGCGCAGCTGAGCGCCATCGATTTCCTGCGCGACGTCGGAAAGCACTTCTCGGTGAACGTGATGCTCGACCGCGACACGATCCGTCGCCGGCTCGACGGCGACGGCATCTCGTACACCGAATTCAGCTACATGCTGCTGCAGGCCAACGACTATGTGGAACTGCACCGGCGCTACGGCTGCTCGCTGCAGATCGGTGGCTCCGATCAATGGGGCAACATCATCGCCGGGGTGCGGCTGGCCCGCCAGACGCTGGGCGCGAGCGTCCATGCCCTGACGGTGCCGCTGGTCACCGCTGCGGACGGGACCAAGTTCGGTAAGTCCACCGGAGGTGGCAGCCTCTGGCTGGATCCCGAGATGACCAGCCCGTATGCCTGGTACCAGTACTTCGTCAACACCGCCGACGCCGACGTGATCCGGTACCTGCGCTGGTTCACCTTCCTGTCGGGCGACGACCTGGCCGAGCTCGCGCAGGCCACGGCGGAACGTCCACATGAGCGCGCAGCGCAGCGGCGGCTGGCTCAAGAACTCACCACGTTGGTGCACGGCCACGCCGCGACCGAGGCCGTCGAGCACGCGTCGCAGGCGTTGTTCGGCAGGGGTGAGCTCTCCCGGCTCGATGAACCGACCCTGTCCGCCGCGCTGCGGGAGACGACGGTGGCCGAACTAGGCCCAGGCGGTGCGGGCGGCATCGTCGATCTGTTGGTGGCGACCGGTCTGTCGGCGAGCAAGGGCGCCGCCAAGCGCACCATCGCCGAGGGGGGTGTGTCGGTCAACAACGAGAAGATCGACAGCGAGGACTGGGTGGCACAACCGTCCCACTTCCTGCACGGGCGGTGGTTGGTGCTGCGCCGGGGGAAGCGGAATGTCGCTGGGGTGCAGCGGGTTTGAGCCTTCGGCGTGCGGGCGAAACGCCGATCTAGCAGGCGATTTGACTCCCTGTTAGCTCGTCTGTAACTTATTGCAAGTCGCCGCGACACGGCCAGCCCGGAGAGCGCGACGATATCCCCGGGAATAACCCTGGAATACAGGGTGTTCCTACTGTCCGCTCTACGTGATCCGCGGCCTTTTGGTCGCGGGATCGTTGCGCGGCCGGAAGGTTGCCAGGGTGTGTTGTTTGAGAACTCAATAGTGTGTTTGGTGGTTTTTGTTTGTTGTTGTTTTTTGCCGCATTCTGATACCCCCGTGTTGGGGTGCGGTTTTTTGATGCCAAGTGTTTGGTGTCTTTTTGTC
>JAKFVT010000046.1 GCA_021732005.1 Mycobacterium sp.
ACGGCGGCACCACCGACGTCGACGACCTCACCCTGGCCTGCCCACCGGACAACCAACTCGTCGAAACCGGCGGCTGGACCACCCGACAACTCCCCGACGGCAGCACCGAATGGATCCCCCCACCCGATCTGCCCATGCTGCACGGCGGCGTCAACGACTACCACCACCCAGAACGACTACTGGGCAACGACAGTGACCCGCCGGCGGATGAAGCAGGTGCGGCCTGAGAATTCGTGGACGCGTGGTCGAAGTAACCGATGTAGTCGATGTGTTCGCACAACGGAGCACCCGGCCGGTGCAGAGCTGGACCCGCTGGCTGCACCTTGCCCAGAGTAGTGACGACCCGATGTCGGATTCGCGGAGCGCTCTTCGTCGTAGAGGTAGAGAGTGAGACCAGCAGGGTTTCACGCCCTACTTTGGGAGGACATCGCCATGTACTACTTCGCACTGCTTCAGGTCCCCGGGCGCGATCTCACCGCCGAGGAAGCAGGCCGGGAAATGCAGGCCTACGCCGAGTTCCACGCCCGCGAGTCGGCGGCGATCCGCGAAGGTGATGCGTTGGGTCCGGCCGCCGACGCGGTCCGGATCACCGGCGGACCGGATGCGCCGGTGATCACCGACGGTCCGTACGCCGAGGGCGCCGAGGTGGCCGGCGGTTACTACATGTTCGAGGCCGACAACCTCGACGAGGCACTGCAGCTGGCCCGGCAGATTCCGGCGGCCCAGTACGGAGCGATCGAGGTGTGGCCGGTGGTGCACTGGAACGCAGTGGGGCGGCCGACGACTGATTCCGACTGGCTGGCACTGCTTCTCGAACCAGCCGATGAGGTCAATGTGCCCGGCACGCTCGAATGGGATCAAGGGTTGGCGCAGCACGCCGAGTTCGGGGCCGCGGCCGGAACCCACATCCTCGGCGGGGCGCCGCTGCATCCGCCGACGACGGCGACCACGGTGCGGGTGCGGGACGGCGAGGTGGTGTTGACCGACGGTCCCTACGCGGAGGCCGCCGAAGTCGCCAACGGGTTCTATGTGCTGTCGGCCGTCGACCGTGACGAGGCGACGAAGATTGCGTCGATGATCCCGGCGTCGGTCGTCGAACTGCGCCGGCTGGCGGGAGTGTCTGGGCTGTAAATGGGGTCGCTGGACGGTGTCTTCCGGCGGGAGTGGGGTCCCGCGGTGGCCGCGCTCGCGCGGTGGTCGGGTGATCTGGACATCGCCGAAGACGCCGTCCAGGAAGCCTGCGCGGAGGCACTGCGGAGCTGGCCTCGCGACGGGCTGCCGGACAATCCCGGCGCATGGCTGGTCACCGTCGGCCGCAATCGGGCCAGGGATCGCTTGCGTCGCGAATCCGTGCGCCCGGGAAAGGAATTGTTGGCTGTGCAGAGTGATGGGCGGGCCGACGACCGCGTGGTGCACGGTGTGCGCGACGACGAGCTTCGGATGATTTTCACCTGCGCGCATCCCGCTCTCGAGCGGTTGTCTCAGCTGGCCCTGACTTTGCGGCTGGTGTCGGGCTTGACGGTGCCGGAGATCGCACGCGCGCTTCTGCTCAGCGAAACGGCTGTCGGACAACGCATCACCCGCGCCAAGAGCAAGATCCGGCACGCCAACATCCCACTACGGGTACCCCCGCCCGAGCTGCTGGCTGAACGCACGCCCCACGTGCTGTCGTGCATCTATTCGGTGTTCACCGAGGGGTACTGGTCTACGGCAGGACCGTCTGCGATCCGTGACGAGCTGTGCGACGAAGGTGTGCGGCTGGCCGGCGAACTCTGCGTGTTGATGCCCGCCGAACCGGATGCTCGTGCGTTGTATGCGCTTGTCCTGCTCCATGATTCGCGCCGGTCGACCCGTGTCGACGCAGATGGTGCCCTGATACCGCTCGAGGAGCAGGACCGGTCCCGGTGGGACCGGGGGCGGATCTCCCGGGGGCTCGACGGGCTACGTCGTGCGGAGGGGGCGAGCGGGCCGTACCTGCCTCAGGCGGTGATCGCCGCGGCCCACGCGAGCGCGCCGAGCTGGGAGCAGACCGACTGGCGGACCATCTGCCGGGCGTATGACCAGCTGCTGCGTCAGACGGACTCGCCGGTGGTGCGGGCGAACCGGGCGCTTGCGATCGGCCTGCGCGACGGCCCGGATGCCGGGTTGGCGGCATTGGAGCGGGTGGCGCACGATCCGCGATTGGCCCGATCCGCGCTCGTGCCCACGGTGCGTGCCGACTTGTTGCGCCGAGCGGGCAGGGGCGCGGAGGCGGTGCGCTGGTATCGGGACGCGATCGATCTCAATGGCTCCGAACCGGGCAAGGCGTTTCTGCGCCGGCGGATCGCCGAATGTGGCAGCTGATCGCATAACAAAGAGGTCAGTAAGACAACGGTAAGGAAACGCGCAGATCGCAAACGGTTATCGCGCCGTGTCACAAATGTGACATTTGTGCACCAGTGTTACCGAAGTGAAATCGAGCGCCGCGGGCCTCGGTGAGGATGGGAGTGGCCGTGACTTCTATGACTTCTATGACGATGTACGACCAGTCATGGACGGCCCCGACCATGCTGAGCTTGTGGACGGAGCCGCTGACCAAGCGCGGCAGGGTCGTTCGTCAGGCATCCAAGTGGGTCGGCGTCATCGACACGACCGTGACGGTGCTCTGCCCGCCGGTGGTGTCGGTATGTGCGATCTTCGCCGCCGTGGTGTGGCCAGCGCACGATCCGAGCGAACTGGTCGGCCACGCGGCCACCTCCGCGCCGATCAACGCCCTGGTGCAGGAGAGCGCACCGGCTCCTTAACCGGCGCGAGCAACGCCGCGCCGACCCAGCGACGCAGATACTCGCGAAGCTGGTCACCGTGTCGCGGCGGGCGGCCCGGATCGAGGACGAACGACTGGATGATCCGCAGCAGGTGCTCGCCGAGCTCGTCGAGATCGCCGTCGCTGAAACCCGCTGCGTCCCAATCGACATCGAATCGACGCAGCATCGAACCGGCGAACGCAAGCGCGACGTCCGAGGTGACCTCGGCGCTGAATGTGCTCGAGCGTTCGGGTCCGAGCAACAACCCCATGTGCTTGTCGTGGGGCAACCATTCCACCGCTGCGGCAATGCCTTCGGTCACCGCGTCGGCCGGGTCGGTGATGCCGGCCAGGTGGTCGGCCAGTCGGTCGAGGAACCCGGTCGCGGCCGCCATCGCTGAGGCCTGCAACAGCGCGTCGGTGCTGGGGAAGTAGCGATAGACGGTCTGCCGGGTGACACCCAGGGTGCGGGCCACGTCGGCGATGCTGAGGTCGGCGCCGTGCGAGTCGATGGCCTTGTTGGCCGCCGCCAGGATCCTGGCGACGGCTTCCTCGTCGGTGGCGGGTGCGGCCCCCGACCATCCGTGTGTTCGCATCTCAGCCGCCCACCGCGGAGTAGTACGCGACGCCGCCGAACAGCAGGACGATCAAGCACAACGCCAACGTCCCAACGGCGAAGGGCCACGCCAGTCTGCGCCGAGCGAGTTGGACGATCGCGACGACGATTCCGACCACGCCGAGCCCCGCGGCAACTGCCACCGAGGTCATCACCGCGGTCACGGCACCCTCGGCACTGCAAGTCGCAGGCGGGCAGTAGTCCAGAAAGGCCAGCGAGAACAGACCGAGAAACGCCGCGCCGGCGCCGACCACCACCGTCAGGACCATGAAGATGATCGAGATCGTCAGGTCGGCCGCCGAGCGCGGCGGCTTGGCCGGGTACGCCGGGTACGCCTGATATGCCGGGTGGGGCGGATAGCCCGGGTAGCCCATGACCCGGGATGCTATCGCGCTAGCGATAGGTGACCGGCAATTCCTTGACCCCGTTGAGCCAGCCCGACCGCAGCCGCTTCGGTTCGCCCAGCTTGCTGATGTCCGGGATCTGGTTGGCGATCTCGTTGAAGATCAGCTTGATCTCCATGCGTGCGAGGTTGGCGCCGATGCAGAAGTGCGCGCCGTTGCCGCCGAAACCGAGGTGGGGGTTCGGGTCACGCAAGATGTTGAACTGGAACGGGTTGTCGAAGACTTCCTCGTCGTAGTTGGCCGAGCTGTAGAACAGGCCGGCCCGCTGACCCTTGCGGATCGTGACACCGCCGAGTTCCACGTCGGCGGTGGCGGTGCGCTGGAAACAGTGCACCGGGGTGGCCCACCGAACGATCTCGTCGGCCGTCGTCTCCGGGCGTTCGCGCTTGAAAAGCTCCCACTGGTCCGGGTTTTCGAAGAACGCGTTCATGCCGTGTGTCATCGCGTTGCGGGTGGTCTCGTTGCCTGCCACCGCCAGCAGGATCACGAAGAACGCGAATTCGACCTCGCTCAAGGGCTCCCCGCCTCCGTCTTCCAAGTCAGCCTGCACCAACCGGGTGACGATGTCGTCGGCCGGGCACTGCCTGCGCTGCTCGGCCATCGAGTACGCGTAGCCCATCAGCTCGGCGTTGGCCTCGATCGGATCGACGTCGTTGAAGTCCGGGTCGTCGGTGTTCATGATGCTGTTGGTCCAGTGGAAGAGCTTCTGGCGGTCGTCTTCCGGAACGCCCAGCAGATCGGCTATCGCCAGCAGCGGAAGCTGCATCGCGATGTCGTCGACGAAATCGCCGGTGTCTTTCGCGGCGGCCGCGGCCACGATGTCGCGTGCGGCGTCGGCCAGCTTCTCCTCCAGCTTGGCCACCGCGCGCGGGGTGAACAGCCGCGAGACCAGCTTGCGCAACCGGGTGTGCTCGGGTGCGTCGTGATTGATCAGCAGGGCTTTGGTGATCTCCACCTGGTCTGCGGTCATGTCGTCGGCGAAGCGCATGACGACGCCCTTCTGGTTCGTCGACCACAGGTCGCCGTCGCGGGAGATGTCCCGGATGTCGCGGTGCTTGGTGATCACCCAGTACCCGCCGTCGTCGAAGACCGTGCTGCCGAGCGGCTGCTCGTTCCACCAGACCGGCGCGGTCTGGCGCAACTGCGCGAACTCGGCGACGGGCATGCCCTCCTTGATCAGGTCGGGGTCGGTGAAGTCGAAGCCGGAGGGCAGGAGCGCAGCGACCCGGGAATTGGGGTCAGCTCCGAACGGGCACACGTTCGCGGTGGTCATGGTCTACCTCGCTGTAGTTGTGATGTAGCGCACCTTTGCAACGACCATACACCTCAACGCTGAGTGTATGCCCGTTAGGTTCGATCGATGACGGATCGTCCCGACCTCACGGAGTTGCTGCGCCGGCGTGCGCTGACCGAAGACGCGGCCCGCCCCGACGCGGTCGAGCGCCGCCACGCCGCGGGCGGCCGGACGGCCCGCGAGAACATCGCCGACCTGGTGGACGCCGATTCGTTCGTGGAGTACGGCCGCTTCGCGATCGCCGCGCAGCGCCGCCGCGGCGACCTCGACGACCTGATCGCCCGCACCCCCGCCGATGGGCTGATCGCCGGCACCGCACAGGTCAACGGAAAGCCGTGCGCGGTGTTGTCCTACGACTACACGGTGCTGGCCGGCACCCAGGGCTTCGTCGGGCACCGCAAGAAGGACCGGCTGTTCGAGCTCATCGAGCGGATGCGGCTGCCCACGATCTTCTTCGCCGAGGGCGGTGGCGGCCGGCCCGGCGACACCGACGTCCCCACGATTTCCTCGCTGGAAACCCGGGCCTTCAAACTGTGGGCGGCGCTCTCAGGCGTGGTGCCGCGCATCGCGATCGTCAAGGGCCGCTGCTTCGCGGGCAACGCGGTGATCGCGGGCTGCTCGGACCTCATCGTGGCCACCGCTGACACCTCGATCGGCATGGGCGGCCCGGCGATGATCGCCGGCGGCGGCCTGGGCGACGTCGAACCCGACGCCGTCGGCCCGATCTCGGTGCAGGCACCCAACGGCGTCGTCGACGTCGTCGTCGCCGACGAGGCCGAGGCGGTTGCCGTCGCCAAGCGGCTCCTCGGCTACTTCCAGGGCGTCGCCGCGCCCGGTGCCGTCGCCGACCAAAATGCTTTGCGCACAGTCATTCCCGAACGTGCCCGGCGCGCCTATCCGATCAAGCCGGTCATCGAGACCATCGCCGACCAAGGCTCGGTGACGTTCCTGCGGGAGAAGTTCGCCGCCGAGATGGTCACCGCGCTGGCCCGCATCGACGGCCGCCCGGTCGGTGTCATCGCCAACAACACGATGGTGATGGCCGGAGCGATCACCGCCGCGGCGGCCGACAAGGCCGCGCGCTTCCTGCAACTGTGCGACACCTTCGGCTTGCCGGTCGTCTCGCTGATCGACTGCCCCGGCTACATGGTCGGCCCCGCCGCCGAGGCCGAGGCGCTGGTGCGGCGGGCGTCGCGGATGCTGGTCGCCGGCGCGGCTCTGCGGGTGCCGTTGGTGGCGGTCGTGCTGCGCCGCGGCTACGGGCTGGGCGCGCAGGCCATGACCGGCGGCAGCCTGCACGAGCCGCTGCTGACCGTGGCCTGGTCGAACGCGCACCTCGGGCCGATGGGTCTGGAGGGCGCGGTGCGCCTGGGCATGCGCAAGGAGCTGGACGCCATCTCCGACGACGCCGAGCGGGAACAGCGGGTCGCTGAAGCCACCGCGGCGATGGAGGAGAACGCCAAAGCACTCAACGCCGCGCAGATCTTCGAGGTCGACGACGTCATCGACCCGGCGGAGACTCGCGGCCTGATCATCGCGACCCTGGCCGCCGCCGCGGCGCGCGGTGAACTCCCGCCACCGAGGCGATTCGTCGACACCTGGTAGCGGAGTAGGGCGATAGGGTGTGAACCTGTGCGCGTCCTCGTGATCGGATCCGGTGCCCGCGAACACGCCCTGTTATTGGGCTTGCGCAGAGATCCGCAAATCGACTTCCTGGCCGTCGCGCCCGGCAATGCCGGCACGTCGGCAGTGGCCGAACAGCATGAGGTGGACGTCACCTCCGCCGAAGCCGTCACCGCGCTGGCCCGCAAGCTCGAGGCGGACTTGGTGATCATCGGCCCCGAGGTGCCGCTGGTTCTCGGTGTCGCCGACGCGGTGCGTGCCGCGGGGATCGCCTGCTTCGGCCCGTCGAAGGACGCCGCCCGGATCGAGGGTTCCAAGGCGTTCGCGAAAGACGTGATGGCGACCGCCGGCGTCCGTACCGCCGGCAGCGAGACCGTCGACAACCCGGCCCACCTCGATGCCGCCCTGGATCGCTTCGGTCCCGCCGCCGGCCAACCCGCCTGGGTGGTCAAGGACGACGGGCTGGCCGCGGGCAAGGGTGTGGTGGTCACCGACGATCGCGACGTGGCCCGCGCGCACGCCGCGTCGCTGCTCGACTCGGGGCACCCGGTGCTGCTGGAGTCCTTCCTCGACGGACCTGAGGTGTCGCTGTTCTGTCTGGTCGACGGCGCGACGGTGGTGCCGCTGCTGCCCGCCCAGGATTTCAAGCGGGTCGCCGACAACGACGCCGGGCCCAATACCGGTGGGATGGGCGCGTATTCGCCGCTGCCGTGGCTGCCGGCCGACGTGCTGTCGGCGATCGTCAGCGGTGTCGTCGAACCCGTTGCCGCCGAACTGGTTCGCCGCGGCTGCCCGTTCTCCGGGTTGTTGTATGCGGGGCTGGCGATCACCTCGAGCGGGCCCGCCGTCATCGAATTCAACTGCCGGTTCGGCGATCCCGAGACCCAAGCGGTGCTGGCGCTGCTGGAATCCCCGCTGGGGCAGCTGTTGTATTCCACCGCGACCGGAACGCTGGCCGACGCAGGCCCGCTCGAGTGGCGCGACGGATACGCCGTCACCGTGGTGGTGGCCGCCGAGAACTACCCCGGCCGTCCGCGGGTCGGGGATGTGATCACCGGGTCGGAGGCCGCCGGCGTCCTACACGCCGGCACCGCCCTGCGCGACGACGGCGCGGTCGTGTCCTCCGGCGGCCGGGTGCTCTCGATCGTCGGCACCGGAGCCGACCTGGTCGCCGCCCGCGAGGAGGCCTATCGGATCGTGTCCTCGGTCCGATTGCCGGGCAGCCACTTCCGCAGTGACATCGCTTTGGCGGCCGCCGAGGGGCGCATCACACTAGCTTGACCGGCAACCGCTTGACGCCGTGAATCACGTTGCTGTGCAAGTACTCCGGCTCGCCGACCTGCACCTGTGGTAGCCGGGTGAGCAGCTGGTGGAACAGTTGGCGCAGCTCGGTCCGCGCGAGGTTCGCGCCCAGGCAGAAGTGCGGCCCGCCGCCGCCGAAACCGAAGTGCGGGTTCGGCGATCGGGAGATGTCGAACTCGTCCGGCCGGTCGAACACCGCGTCGTCGCGGTTGGCCGAACAGTAGAACAGCGCGACCTTCTCCCCGGCCTTGATCGGGGTGCCGGCCAGTTCGGTGTCGGCGGTCGCATGGCGGGCGAAGTTCAGCACCGGAGTGGCCCAGCGGATGAACTCCTCGACCGCCTGGGCGATGCGGTCATCGAAATCTTCCATCAGCCAAGCCTTTTGGCCGGGATTGTCGGCGAGCGCCTTGAACGCATGCGAGGTGGTCTGCTTGGTGGTGTCATTACCGGCGGAGGCCAGTAGCACCATGAACGACCCGATCTGGACGTCGGTGAGCTGGTGGCCGTCGACCTCGGCGTTGACGATGTTGGTCATCAGATCGTCGTGCGGCTCGCGGCGCCGCAGCTGGGCCAGCTCGATACCCGAGCTGGTGAGGATCCCGATCTGGGTCAGCGCATGCGTGGCGCGTTCTTCGAATGAGGCGTAGTCGTCATCGGTGGCGCTGAAGAGGCTTTCGGCCGCGTAGGCCACCACCTCCTGGTCTTCGGGGGCGATGCCGATCATGTCCGAGACCGTCCGCATCGGGAGCTTGGCCGAGCATTCGGCGACGAAGTCGATTTCCTCGCCGTCGCGCAGCCTTTCGATCAGCCGGTCGACGATATCGGCGGCGTTGGCCTGGATCTGGGCCTCGATGCGGCGAACCTGCTTGGGAGTGAACGTCGCACTGATCAACCGCCGATACAGGGTGTGCTCCGGCGGATCCATGGCCAGGAAGAAGCTCGTGGCCTGCTGGATCTCGGCGGGAAGCGGGTCCACGCTCATGCCCAGTGCGGAGCTGAAGATGTCGGTGTGCTGGCTGACGTACTTGATGTCGGCGTGGCGGGTGATCGCCCAGTACCCGGTCTCCGAATGGGGGAAGACCGAGGACACCGGCGGATGCCACGACAGCCCGTCGGCGGCCCGCAAGTGCGCGAACGTCCGGTCCCGAGTGGCGAAGTCGGCGGTCCAGAAGTCTGGCGCCGAGATGTCGAGCGGGTGGTACGGCCGCGGGGAGAGCGGTGGGCTTTCGACGGTCATGATCTCCTCGCCGGGGCTGTCGAGAGGCTTATCGAATGGCTGACAGTAACTGCGACTGTAGATAATTCCACAACGGGAGACAATCGTCGTCGAGACGGCACGCAGATCCACACATTGGCGCAGAAGTCGCTCTCAGTGCGACCTCAACGTGTCTAAGCCGTGAGTAGCGGCGCCATCCACGCGATTTCGCCGGGCAGCTGGGAACTCCAGTAACCGCCGTCGTGACCGCCGGGCGAGAAGCCACCGGCCGGCGCAGTGGGCAGCTGGGCGATGAACTGCTTGGTTGCTGAATAGAACGGGTCGCTGTTGCCGCAGTCGATCCGGATCGGGATCGACGCGAGCGCAGGCAGGCCGAACACGGTGTTGGCGGCAAAGTCGTCGGGGCCGTCGAACGCACCGGGTGCGGCCGCGCCCGACGACAGCCACAGGGCCGGGCTGACCGCGGTGATCGCCGCTGTGCGGGCCGGTCCGAGGCGCGCCCCCAGCAGCAGTGCCCCGTAGCCGCCCATCGACCATCCCAGGAACGCCACCCGAGAGGTGTCCAGGCCCTGGCTGCTGAGCATCGGGATCAGCTCGTCGAGCACCATCTTCCCGGAGTCCTCACCCGAGGCCCGCTGATGCCAGTAGCTGCCGCCACCGTCGACCGCGACCACCGCGAACGGCGGCAGTCCGGCCGCAACCGCTTGCGCCAGGCCCTGCTCGACGCCACCGGCCATCACGCCCGCCGCGTCCTGACCCTTGCCGTGCAACGCGATGACCGGCCGCAACGGCGCGGTCTGCCCGGGTGGGCGGGCGATGGCCCAGTTGGTGCTGACCCCGCCGCGCGCCGCCGAGACGAACGAACCGGTGACCATCGTGGGGGCGGCGGGGTC
>JAKFVT010000017.1 GCA_021732005.1 Mycobacterium sp.
GGCCTGCGGGGGGATGACGAATTGCGGCGTCGGTAGCGGTGTTTGGGGGCTTACGATCACGAGATGGCCGTGCCGATCACCTTGTTGGTATACAGCGACAACTGCGCGACGCGCCACCGCGTGATTGCGGCATTGGGGCGCCGTCCGGCGGCGGATCTCCCCGAATTCGAGTTTCTCGAAATTGCCACTCCTGCGATGGTGATACAACGGATGGACTCCGGTCGCGTCGATGCGGCGATCCTCGACGGAGAGGCCATGCCGGCCGGAGGAATGGGAATTGCCAAGCAGCTCAAGGACGAACTCGAGCACTGCCCACCGCTGATTGTGCTGACCGGCCGACCGGCCGACGCCTGGTTGGCGCGCTGGTCACGTGCCGACGCAGCCGTCTCTCACCCGGTGGATCCCGCAGCACTGACCGGCGCGGTCGTCGGCGTGCTGCGAACACGCCTGCAGGAGAAGGCCCTTCAATTAGGTAGCGGTCACCGACTCTGACGCAAAGACACGCAGCCAGTCGAACCAGGCGGACATACCCTCGCCGGTGCGCGCGCTCACCGGCAGGATTATTGCCGTCGGATTCACCTCGCGGACCCGGGCGACATAGGTTTCGACATCGACGTCGAGATGGGGCACCAGGTCGATTTTGTTCAGCAACACGATATCCACCGAGCGGAACATCACCGGGTACTTCAACGGCTTGTCTTCGCCCTCGGTCACCGAATACACCATCGCCTTCGCGTGCTCACCGACGTCGAACTCAGCCGGGCACACCAGGTTCCCGACGTTCTCGATGACGACCAGGTCCAGCGTGGAGAGGTCCAGCGCCTGCAGGGCACGGTTGACCATCGGGGCATCCAGATGACACTCGCCGCCGAAGCCGTTGTTGGTGTTGAGCAAAGAGATCTGGGCGCCCCGTCCGCCGAGTTTGGCGGCGTCGAGGTCGGTGGCGATGTCACCCTCGATCACACCGACGGCGATGTCGCGTGCCAGCTCATCGAGGGTGGCCGCCAAAACGGTCGTCTTACCTGAGCCCGGCGAGCTCATCAGGTTCAGCGCACGGATCCCGTTGCTTTCGAAGGCCGCCCGGTTGATATCGGCTCGGGTGTCGTTCTCGGCGAAGATTGCTTCGAGCACCTCGATGCGCTCCGAGCCAGTGGCATAACCAGTGTGGTCACCGAGGTCCTCGGAAGGCTCATGATCGTGTTCGTGGCTGTGCACCGTGCCGTCATCGTGACGGTGGAATCTCCCCATGCTGACTGCCTTTCGCTTCCGAATTCACACCACTTCGAGCGAGGTGACGAGAAATTCGTTGCCCCGAACCACCTCGACGTCGGCGCTCTCGCATTGCGGGCAGCGCACCGTCCATCGAGAGGCGATCTCGGAATGCTCTCCGCAGCTGTGGCAATCCACCTCGGCGGCCACCAATTCGAGCTCCAACTCGGCCTCTGGCATGCTCGCGTGATCGCGGACGAGCGTCCAGCAGAACGACAGTGATTCGGGCACCACTTGTCGGAGAGCCCCGACCTGCACCCGAACCACATCGACACGGCGGCCGGCCGCGTAGGGCTTCACCACCCCGGCGATCGCGTGGCACAGCGACAATTCGTGCACTGTTGGCTTCCTAGGTTCGGGATCGGGCAAGACTGCACCTTACAGCGCAGCGCTGTTGCTGCTGAGGGCCTTTTGGACGGAAAAACGCAGACTTTCGCTGCGAAATTGTGATTGTGGTCATACCGCCGCGGGTCTAGCGTTGCCTTCACTTACCCGTACGAACGGCCACCGTCACGGGTGGCGGTCTTCTGCTCAGGAGGTTCATGAGCATCCTTCTATCCCTGTGTCCGGCGGGCTGAGGTAGGGGCGCCCGATGAACGTGCGGGTGCGTCTCGACATCACCGGTGTGGTGCAGGGGGTCGGCTTTCGGCCGGCGATCGCGCGGATCGCCGCCGAGTTCAGGCTCGGCGGCCTCGTGTACAACGACGCCGGGTCCGTGCATTGCGAGTTGGAGGGTTCGGCCGACGACGTCGATGCCGCGATTGCGGCCATCCAGCATCGTCCACCGCCGATGGCACGCATCGATAGTTTGCGCAGTCGACGACAGGAACCGCACGGTGACAACGATTTTGAGATTGTCGGCAGCCGAGGCGGGGATGATTCGCGCACTCTGGTGCCACCCGACATCGCGGTATGCGAGGACTGCCTGCGCGAGATGCGTGACTCAGCCGACCGGCGCTATGGCCACCCGTTCATCACCTGTACGAACTGCGGACCGCGCTACACGGTGACCACCGATCTGCCCTACGACCGGCCGGCGACCACTATGACCGGCTTTCCGATGTGCCCATCGTGTGCCGCGGAGTATCACAACCCGCTGGATCGCCGTTACCACGCTCAGACCATCGCCTGCCCGGGCTGCGGACCCCGGATGACGTGGCGGCCGCACGGGGGTGAGCCCGAGACTGACGACCCGATCGGTGCGGCGGCGGCCGCACTGCTGGAGGGACAGATCGTCGCGGTCAAGGGAGTCGGCGGCTTTCATCTGGCCTGCCGCGCCGACGACGCGTCTGTCGTCACCGAGTTGCGGCGACGGAAGGGTCGTCCGGCCAAGCCGTTCGCGGTGATGGTGGCCGATCTGGCGGCCGCCCGCGACATCGCGGTGGTGGACGATGCGCGGGCCGCTGCGTTGAGCTCGCCGGCGGCACCGATCGTGCTTGTCGGCCGCCGGCTCGGTGGCGTTGCCGAGGAAGTGGCGCCCGGGCTGGCCGAGCTGGGTGTGATGCTCGCCTACTCCCCGGTGCACCACCAGCTGTTCGATCGACTGGGGGGCTCGGTGACCCTGGTCATGACCTCGGCCAACCAGGGTGGGTCGCCCATCGTCTTCCGCGATGAGGATCTCGACTGGATCTCCGGTCTGGCCGACGCGGTGCTCACCCACGACCGGCCCATCCACGTACCGTGCGAAGACTCGGTGGTCGCGATCGACGACCACGGCGCCCAGCTACCGCTGCGCCGCTCCCGCGGATACGCCCCGCTGCCGGTGTCAACATCCGGGCCAGTGCCTCAACGCGTCATCTTGGCCACCGGCGGCGATTTGAAAACAACGTTCTGTCTGATGGGTGCGGACGGCCATGCCCACATGTCGTCGCATCTGGGTGATATGGCCGATCCGCGCACCCAGAGCTGTTTCGAGGGGGCTCTGGAACACCTGGCGTTCATGACCGACCGCACACCGGATGCGATCGCCTGCGATATGCATCCCGGCTATGCCACTACAGCGTGGGCACGGCGCTACGCCATGGGCCGACCTGTTGTTGCCGTCCAGCACCACCACGCCCATGCCGTTTCCCTGCTCGCGGAGCATCGCAGGGAGGGCACGCCTGCAATCGTGGTG
Organism: Mycobacterium sp.; assembly: GCA_021732005.1. Taxonomy (GTDB): domain Bacteria; phylum Actinomycetota; class Actinomycetes; order Mycobacteriales; family Mycobacteriaceae; genus Mycobacterium. The sequence goes on from JAKFVT010000017.1 coordinate 3,386, forward strand.
ACCTACGACGGCAGCGGATACGGCACCGACGGCACCATCTGGGGCGGCGAGCTGCTGGCCATCACCGAGGTCGCGAGGTTCACCCGGGTCGGTCACCTTCGACCGTTCGCGTTGCCAGGCGGCGATGGCGCGGTGCGCCAGCCCGCCCGTATCGCGCTGGACCTACTGCATCGTGCCGGGGTCGACTGGGCCGATGACCTGCCGCCGGTGGTCGCGCTCGACGTAACTGGACTTCACGTTTTGCGCCAGCAGATACCGCGTGGAGTGGGCTGCGTACCCACCACCAGCATGGGCCGGCTCTTCGACGCGGTGGCCAGCCTGCTGGGGGCGTGCCAGCAGGTCACCTACGAGGGCCAGGCTGCAGTGGAGTTGGAGCATCTGGCTCGGGGCGGTCAGCCGAGCCCGCTGGATTTCGATGTCACCGACGCAGTGCTGGACTGGTCGCCGGTGATCACCGGAATCGTCCAGGGCATGCGTCGCGGTACTCCGCTCGCCGACCTGGCTGCCGGATTCCACTTCGCGGTAATCCGTGCGACGGCGGAGGCGGCCGCTGAGTGCGCCCGGTCGGCCGGAATCTCGGTCATTGGCTTGACGGGCGGTGTGTTCGCCAATCGCATTCTGCTGCAGGGGCTTCGGCGCACTCTCTGCGATCTCGAATTCGAGGTTCTCAGCCACCGGATCGTGCCGTGCAACGACGGAGGCCTAGCGCTCGGCCAGGCCGCCATCGCCGCCGCGACGCTCATCGACGGACCAGCTGCAGCATCGGAAAGGAACGACATATGTGCCTCGGAATCCCCGGCAAGGTAATCGAAATCTGGGAGGAGGCGGGTACGCGGATGTCCACCGTCGACTTCGGCGGGACCACTAAGACGGTGTGCCTGGCGTATCTACCGGACATGCAGATCGGCGAATACACGATCGTTCATGCGGGTTTCGCCATCACGCGGCTTGATGAGGCGTCGGCGAACGAGACGTTGCAGATGTTCAAAGACCTCGGCGTCCTCGAAGAGGAACTCAGCGGCACTGACGGACAGGTTAGGCGGGAACCGGCATGAAGTACCTCGACGAATTTCGTGACCCGGCGGCGGCCAAGAACCTGGTCGACACGATTCGCCGGCGTGCCAGGCGCACCTGGACGATCATGGAAGTCTGTGGTGGCCAGACGCATTCGATCATCCGCAACGGTATCGATCAATTACTTGACGGGGCAGTCGAGTTCATCCACGGCCCGGGATGCCCGGTGTGCGTCACCCCGTTGGAGATGATCGACCGCGCGCTGGAGATCGCGGCGCGCGAAGACGTCATCTTCTGCTCGTTCGGGGACATGCTGCGCGTCCCCGGCAGCCGCCATGACCTGTTCGGTGTTCGAGCCAGGGGCGGGGATGTCCGCATCGTCTACTCGCCGCTGGACGCGACCCGGATCGCCGCCGAGAACCCCGACAAGCAGGTGGTGTTCTTTGGCGTGGGATTCGAGACCACGGCCCCGGCCAACGCCATGTCGGTATTGCACGCTCAGCGCCTGGGCTTGACCAATTACTCGGTATTGATCTCCCACGTGCTGGTTCCCCCGGCGATGTCGGCCATCCTCAGCTCGCCCACCAACCGTGTGCAGGGTTTCCTGGCCGCCGGTCACGTCTGCACCGTGATGGGCACGGGGGAGTACGGGCCGTTGGTCGAGCGGTTCAAGGTGCCCATCGTGGTGACCGGATTCGAGCCCCTGGACCTGCTCGAAGGGGTGCGTCAGGCGGTCGACTTGCTCGAGGAAGGCAGAGTCGAGTTGCGCAATGCCTATCCGCGGGCGGTCAGCGATACCGGCAACACCGTGGCCCAAGCGGCGTTGGCTGACGTGTTCAGCGTGGTGGACCGGCAATGGCGCGGAATCGGCATGATTCCGAAGTCCGGCTGGGCACTCTCTCCGCGGTATGCCCAGTTCGACGCCGAACTCAAGTTCGGTGTTGGTCATCTGAAGGTCGAGGAGTCGGCGGAATGCCACGCCGGTGAGGTGTTGCAGGGTCTGCTCAAACCGAACCAGTGCCCGGCCTTCGGCACGACCTGCACGCCGCGTACTCCGTTGGGAGCCACCATGGTGTCCAGCGAGGGCGCCTGCGCGGCCTACTACCAGTTCCGCAGGTTGGAGACCGGAGGCGCGTCGGCGCCGACATCGAGCACCGCTGCTCATGTCTGATTCGGCGGGCATCGATCCATCGGATTGGGTGTGTCCGTTGCCGCTGCGGGAGACGAAGCGGATCTTGCTCGGGCACGGCGGCGGCGGGATCCTGTCCGAGGAGTTGATCGAAAACCTCTTCCTGCCGGCCTTCGGGTCGGCCGCCGGTCCGGCCCGCGACTCGGCGGTGCTGACCGTAGGCGGTGGGCGCATCGCACTGACCACTGACTCCTATGTGGTCAATCCGTTGTTCTTCCCGGGCGGCAACATTGGCGATCTGGCTGTCAATGGAACGATCAACGACCTCGCGTGCAGCGGCGCGCAGCCGCTGGGTCTGACGGCGGGCTTCATCATCGAGGAAGGCTTGGAACTCGATGTGTTGGGCGCGATCGCCCAGACCATGGGCAAGGCAGCCGGCGACGCGGGGGTTGCGATCGTGACCGGTGACACCAAGGTTGTCGGACGCGGTAGTGCGGATGGGCTTTTCGTCAATACCGCCGGTGTCGGGATAGTGCCCGACGGGGTCCGCATCGGGCCCGAGCAAGCCCGTCCTGGCGACCACGTGATCGTATCGGGCAACATCGGTGAGCACGGTGTTGCCATCATGAGTGTGCGTGAGGGAATCGACTTCGGAACCACAGTGACCACCGACAGCGCTCCGCTGCATCAGCTGGTGGCTGCGATGCTGGCGGCAGCGCCCGATCCGAACGTCGTGCACGTGCTGCGCGACCCGACCCGCGGTGGCCTCGTGGCGTCTGTGGTCGAGATCGCGCGCACGGCCGGCGTCGGCGTCGAACTCGACGAACACCTGATCCCGGTGCCCGATGCAGTGGCGTCGGCATGCAGCTTCCTGGGCCTCGACCCACTGCAGGTTGCCAACGAGGGCAAGTTGGTGGCGTTCGTTGATCCGGCACACAGTGAAGCGGTGCTGGCGGCGATGCGGTCTCGACCCGAGGGGGCGGGGGCCGTTGTCATCGGTCGCGCGGTCGAGCGGCATCCCGGAATGGTGGTCGGACGGACCGCGTTCGGCACCACCAGGGTCATCGAACGTGAACTGGGCGAACAGCTTCCGAGGATCTGCTGATCGGTGACAACTGCCAATGACCGGACGGCTGAGGGTCCGGTGTGACTGCTGACCCCTCCGCTCTGGTGGATGCGCATGATTGCCTCCTGCTTGATCTCGACGGAACGGTCTTCCGTGGGCCGGCGCCCACGCCGGGGGCCCTCGAGACCCTCGCTGCCGTTGGCGCCCGCAAGCTGTACGTCACCAACAACGCATCCCGCAGCGCCGGTGAGGTTGCCAATCATCTGACGGTGCTCGGATTTACGGCTGACGCGGGTGACGTCGTGACCAGCGCTCAGAGCGCCGCCCGTGCAATGAGCCGCCGCTTGCCGCGTGATGCCAAGGTCTTGGTGGTAGGCACGAATTCGCTCGCCGCCGAGGTTGCCCTCGTCGAGCTGCAGCCGGTGCGATCCCACGGCGATGCGCCGGTCGCCGTGGTGCAGGGCCATTCTCCTCACACATGCTGGGCCGATCTTGCCGAAGCCACGCTGGCGATTCGCGGTGGTGCACTGTGGATTGCGACCAACGCGGACGTGACCCTGCCAACCGAGCGCGGATTGCTGCCGGGGAACGGTTCGATGGTGGCCGCGCTGCGAGCAGCGACCGGCGCCGAACCTGAGGTGGTGGGCAAACCGGCCCCGACGATGCTCCGAGACGCCCTGGCTCGCGGCAACTTTCATACGCCACTTGTGGTCGGTGACCGTCTTGACACCGACATCGCCGCGGCGAATGCGGCCGGTCTGCCAAGTCTGCTCGTGCTCAGCGGTGTGAGCACCCCAGCCGACCTGATTCTCGCAGCCCGGGGACGACGGCCGACGTATGTCGCCGACGATCTGCGCGGCCTACGCCAGCCAGCCGCCCGTGCGCGGATCGGCCCGCAACCCGGCTGGTGTACGCAGATCACCGAGGGCGCGATAACGGTGACGTCCCGCGGGGGAAGCGATGCATTGTCAGCGCTACGCGCGGTGGCTGACGCGGTATGGGGCAGTGGCGCATCGGTAGTGGTTGCCGGTGATGGGCCGAGTCGAGAGGCTCTGCAGCGATATGGAATCGACTAGCGTCACCCGACTTGATTTCAGTGTGACAGTGCGCGCATGACGATCTCGGTGGCCAGTTGGGCGGTGAAGTGCCGCGAGCTGCGCGGGCCCGCCACGTCGACCAATCGGAAATCCGCGTGCACGTGACGGCGGCTGGCCCGCGCAACGGCGTGCGCAGACCTGCCCCCGGCCAGGATGGTGGTATCGAGTTCGACAGCCGGGCAGTCCTTTTCCCGGATGACACCGTCGGTGTTCGGCACCCCAGGGTGGCCGCAGTCGATCGCCACCAGCCCGGTGAAGCGCCCGCGATGGCCGACAGCCAGGTCCCATGCCAGTTCTGCTCCGGTACCGTCACCAACCAGTAAGCCGCCTGTGATACGCAGTTGATCGAGGAAACCGACGATCGACTTCGCGCTCAGCCCATCGTGCACGGGAACACTCACCGTGCGAAACATCGCGACCTGCAGGCGTTCCCGAAGAACATCCTGGGCGGCCGAATGTTGGTCGGGTTCCTCGAGCATGATGATCGTCCTGCCCCTGACCGGACCCGACAGGGTCACCGACACCTGCGCGCCGTCGACAGTAGCAACTGGACGCCGCAATCCCTGACCGGTCGCGGGCGCGTCAATCATGGCGATTCTCCGGTCGTGTATGCGCCGTCGGACCGATGACCCAGACACGGCGGCGACTGGGGTCGATGACTTCGCGCCCACCGCCGTCATACTGAACAAGTATGTGCCCGGCCGAGACTGACCGAATCTGGCCCGAATTGCCAAAGACGCCGGAAGCCACTCGCACGCGATCACCTGTGGCCAGATGTACCGAGCCGAGCCCGGCGGTGCCGCGCATCATCATCACTGTGCTCCTTCGTGCTAGTGGATCGGAGCTTCAGACTGTCGATCACCGGCTTCGGCGACCACCCCATGATGGGGGCCGGTCCGGGTGATGTGGTGATGTGGGACCCCACTGTGCTCCCCCCTGCCTGGGGGACACGGCGTCGTCAGCCGAGGTCTACGGTGTGCCGGTAGACAAGTCGTCGATGAGAGAGAGACAGCGTGACCATCCGGGTTGGCGTTAACGGCTTCGGTCGAATCGGGCGTAATTTCTTCCGGGCTCTTGACGCGCAGAAGGCGCAGGGCAAGAACGCGGACATCGAGATCATCGCGGTCAACGATCTGACCGATAACGCGGCGCTCGCGCACCTGCTGAAATTCGACTCGATCCTGGGCCGGTTGCCGTACGACGTGAGCCTCGAGGGTGAGGACACCATCGTCGTCGGCGACACCAAGATCAAGGCACTCGAGGTCAAGGCCGGCCCGGCTGAGCTGCCGTGGGGCGACCTCGGCGTCGACATCGTCGTCGAGT
>JAKFVT010000037.1 GCA_021732005.1 Mycobacterium sp.
CATCATCCCGCCGGGCCCCATCATCCCGCCGGGGTAAGACATTCCGCGCCCGTCGCGGTAACCGCCGCCGTACTGCTTTCCGACGAAGAACCCGGAGAAGAAGATCACCGCGACGATAAACACGACACCAGCAACGATGCCCACCCATGCCGCGCTCTGGGCAAGCCTATTGGGACGGTCCGATCCAGGCGACAGCTCCCCGCGCCGCTGCTCGGTGGCCACCGCTGTCGGTTCGGTCTGGGATCCGGGCGTTTCGGTCATGACTCGATCATGCCGACCCCACCCAAGCGATGAATCGAAACGTCGCGTTCTTCATCGAATCTTCACTGAACCACTAGCTCACCAATACCGATCGACGATGCCCCGGACTGATCTGGAGGTCATGGGCGGTCGCCATGAGTGCTACGCAGGAGCGTCCACTTCAGTGGCGCCTGACTTCTGTCGACCGCCCATTGGACAACAGATCGGTCACGCGGGGATCCAAGTCAGGCCCCTGACACACGTCCTACACATGTGTACGGATTAGCAGACCCACCCGGTCGGTAGTACACATGTAACTTACGTACCTACCAGCGGCAGCGATCGGTTTCACCGTCCCCGTTACAGATAAGCCGTCGGCCCTCGCATCCGCGCGAAACGACCTCCACAGCGCCGTTCAAGCCGACGACGAACACCGACGCCAGCAGTACGCCCTATCGGCACGCGACAGCGCTGCAGCGGTCCTCTTGCGGCCCACGAGCACGCCGCTCGAGCTGGACTACGCCAGAGGGTACTTCGACGACGCTGACGCCCTGATCACTCAGCAAGCGGTTACGCAGTCGGATTCATCTGGGGAGCTGTCATGAGCGATTCACACAACCCGACTGTCGCGGTGATCGGACAGCACGCGTGTGGTGCGGAGAGCTGCGATACCGCGATACCTGTCGAGAGTTTCATGTGTGAGGACCACACCAAACTGTTGCCGGCACCGCTTCGCCATGCGGTCCGTGACTCCTACACGCCTGGCCAGCTTCCCAGCGCGAACCGGTACCTCAGTGCCGCCGTCGACACGGTTGCGCACAAAGAGAAGCGCGCCGCACGGCCCGGGCCTCGAAAGGCCGTTCAGCTCGCCCTGTTCGAGATGTAAGACCTTCGCTAGTGCCTTAGAACGTGGACGCGATCCTTGGGCACCAGCGGCGCGTCACGCGGCCCACGTTCATGCTCAACGACATACACCGGTTTGCGCTGTGACCAACCCGGGCCGCACGCTTGCTGGCGCCAAAACGGTGCGACCGGCCACCGGTGCGTCCGCGTATCGCTGCCTGAGCGCCTGCCGCGGTGCGCCTTCTCCTGGTTGGCCGAGCGAGGACGCAGCTCCACCAGAGTTACCGCCGACGGGGGCGGCCGGCCAGTGTTCGACGCTGCGTCAGGAGCCCTATCGACTGGGTCGGCTTCGCGGTCGTCGGGCCCGGCCTCATCCCGTGTTGACGGTGCGGAGTCGATCACTCGCAGACTCGACACGTTGGTCTGGCTCATCAGGAGCCACGCTGCCCCCACGATGCTGACGAACGGTTGAGCGGCCGGGTCGCCGGTAGCTTCGTGCGTGCGCGGCTGGGCCGGATTCAACAGGATCGAGTGCGCCGGATACACCGGTGACCACATCTCGAACGGTGTTTCCAATTCGGGATCGCGCGCCAGCCGGCTGGCAGGAACGAGCTGCAGCAGCCCGTCTGAGCGCGTGCGCCAGAAAGTCGCGTCCCACGTCACCGAGTGGCCGCCGCCGCTTTCGGCCCCTGGACCATAGGGAACCACCCCCACGGGGCGAGCCCAACACAGCAGCCCGGTGGGAGCCGGGACCGCGGCCGCCGGCGTCCACTCCGGTAGGCCGGTCGCCGCATCATGGACCACTCCCACCATGTCGCGCGACACCCAGTACATCGATGCGTCCCGCAACGCGGCAGTGTCATCGGCCATTTCCGACACTGCCGCACTCACTCGATCGATCGCTTGGCGTACTCGTCGCGCCGAGCCGGAGGGCGCGTTCGAGGTAGCGAGTTGGTCGCGGGCGTCCTGCATCTGTGCGACACGGGCGGCCACCGTGTGATCCATGGCCTCGCACCACTGACGTCTGATGGTCGGCACACTGGTTGCCGCCCAGGGTGTTTTGCTGCGCGCCATCAGTGGAGCCGATCAGTCACTACTGACGGGCCTTGCTGACGCGCGCCGCCGATGTCATGGCGTTGGTGTCCGGTCGGATTCGGCATCCGATACCGCCGCGGCCACTCCCTCGGCGATGTCTTCGGCGATGAGCTGCTGGAAGGGCAGCAGCTGCGCTTCGGTCAGCAGGTCGTCCTGGGCCAGGAGGGCGTCAAGGTCCTCGTTGTCGACGCGGTTGTTGCGGTGATCGCGGGCCTTTTCGATGATGTTGCGCACGAACCCGGCGTTGCCGAGCCAGTCCGTTCCGCGGATCACGTCACCGTCGGGAGATCTGTTCTCCTGCACGTAGTACCGCTCGAACACGGGCCGTAGCGTCGCCTCGACATCGCTGGTCAGGACATCCTTGTACTCGGCGGCCATCAGCTCGGTGAGCTGCCACAGTTCGTCGGGGGTGTAGGACTCGAACCGGATGACGGTCGGAAACCGGCGCCGCAGGCCTTGGTTGGCGGTCAGCATCCGGTCCATCGCGTTCGGATAGCCCGCCCCGAACACCACCAGTTCGGCGCGGTCGTTCTCCAGATACGGAAGCAGAGTCTCCAAAATCGCTGTGCCGTACGCGTCCCCGCCTGAATAGCCCGTCTCGTAGAGGTTGTGCATCTCGTCGATGAACAACGCCCCGCCCAGCGCGCCTTCCACGGTGGCCTCGGTGTTCTTCTCGGCATCACCCATGTGCCGGCCGAGCAGCTTGGAGCGTCGCGTCTCCACCACGGTGGGCCGGCGCAGCACCCCGAGACCGCACAGCTGCTTGGTCAGCGACCGCGCGACTGTCGTCTTACCAGTTCCCGGCGGTCCCAGCAGCAGAGTGTGCCGCGAGCTGACTGGCACCGGCAACCCGGCCTTGGTCCGCAGTTGATTGACCTTCGTGGTGGAACGGATCCGCTTCACTTCCCGTTTGGCGGCCTCCATGCCCAGCATGGCGTTCAGTTCCGCATCACCCTCGGCGAGCAGCTTGCTGGCCTGGGCTGAGTGCTTGGCCGCTTCGGCGGCCTCCCTGGAGGGGGCGCTGTCGGGATCCCACGGGTTGGTGCGCGACTCGATCGCCTCAGGACTGGTCAGAACCAGCCGGATGCTCTGGTCGTCGAGGGCTTCACGGGCCGGGGAGAACTGCGCGTCACGCGAATAGGCCCGCCGCAGAAGCTGATTGGCGTCATCAGCCTTGTCCAGGTGGCGCAAGCACATGGCCTGGGTGTACAGCGCAATCGTCGACGCCGACGGAAGCAGGTCGCTCTCCACGGCCTTCTGGGCGCGACGGAATGCGTCCTCGAACACACCGAGGGAGGCCAAGGCGGTGGCGGCCATCGCTGAGGCCGCCGCGCCGAAGATCGGCATGCGCCATACCCGGTCGGTGGAGAAGGCTGCGAGCACATCGGGCCAGCGTTTGGTCTGGAAGTGCAGCAGGCCTCGTGCATAGACGTGGGAGTCGGCATCGAACGGGTCTGCGGGGTTGGCTTCCGACAGCAGTGCATGGGCCTGCGCGTAGCGCATCTCCCGGATCAGTGCGATGGCCAGCGCGGCGCGCAGCGCATCGCGCGAAGTGATCTCCAGCTTGAGGAACACCCCATCGGAGACCATGGGGCGAAAAGCGGTGCCACGCAGGTTAAGACGAGTGATCTCCCAACCGTAGGATTCGCGCGCGTCCCAGGCGGCCTGCACAACCTCCACGCTGTCATCGCCGGCGACGATCCGCGCCAGCCAGGCGTCACAGATTCCCGGGTCGAGTTGGGTGGCCTTCTTGAACATCTCGGTGGCCACGGCCGGGTTGTTGCCGGCCATGACGCCATCGACGTTGATGCCCGAGGCCAGCAGGCCCCTGCTCATCGCGGCGCGGGCTGGATCGCTGGCGTGCGTGGTGGTCATCGCCGGTAGGTCCCTCTCGAAGTCGTCGGTGGTTGTCAGCTCGCCGGATCAGGCCACGCGCCGGGCCGCGGCGGCGATGTCGTTGCGTTCGGATTGCACGTCGATGTGTAGCCGGTAGCGGAACTCAGCCGTGCGGATGACCGCGGTGCTGTTGGAGTCCTGCTCCAGGTGCACATCCGCGACGCTGGCCGTCCCCGGGTTGACGGCCCGCACGGTGACCGCTGCAGTGGGATGGTTGCCCGTCGTGCCGGTGTGGTCATAGACGACCATCATGGCGCGCCCGTTGTCGGGCAGCTCGTCAGGCACCTCACGGACTACCCGCAGGCCGGGGGCCAGAGCAGTCCGCCAGCGTTCGGGGCGGCTGGACACGACTGCCACGCGGTAACCGGTCGCCGCCGCGCGGCGGGCGATCTGGAACAGCAGCGCCAACTCGCCGGCAACCGTCACCGACGCGCGGCGGCCCGGGCGCGCGTCCCCCAGGGGTACCAGCATCGGATGGTGCTTGGCGGTGGTGCCGATCAGGATCCCGGTGGCGCCGATCGGTGCACGCAGCTTCTCCCCGATACCCAGCGCCCGGTGCGGCAGCTGCAGCTCCGGCACCGCCGGTTCCAGCACGGTGGCGCGCAGCGCTTGTTCCTGCTGCCCCGACAGCGGGTTGAGCCCGCGCAGCGGGGGCTCTTTGAGCAGGCCGGCTGTGGAGTACCGCACCAACATGCCCACCGACACTGTTCCGCCGGCCTGGGGACGCAGCTGAATGCTGGTCATGGTGGCGTCGGTGTCGGGAGCCCACAGCCGGTCTAGGGTCTCGGTGGTGATGTCCTGCGGGGATATCCAGTAGTTTGTCGCCACGCCGGCGGGATGCACCAGCGCCGACCACTGCGCGTGGGCGCCGCGAGCAAGGGGGCCGGCGATCGCCGTGTCCAGCTCGGCCAGCTCGGCCGCATCCACCGGCCGCGACGGGCACCCGTGCGCGCCCAGTTCGACGGCCAGCCGTCGCGCGCACGCCGCCAGCGTCGCTGCCACCGAGTCACGGGCCGCGAGGGCTCCGGCGTTGTCACGGCTGCGCATCCGCAGCACGCACCAGGTGTTGCGCTCTCCGACCGCGCCATAGTCGGCGATGACGCCTGAGTAGGTGGCCGCGTAGTGGTGATGGTCCTCGCCTGCTCGGCGCCGTCCGACGCTGTGGATGTCGATGCCGGCCAGCCTCACGTCGAACTGCTGCACCGCGCGTGCCACCACCTCGACGGGAAGCAGAACCCCGGATTGCACGCGATGCTGATCGAGCACCGAAGGGCTGTGGGACGGGCCGTCCACGGCGACCACCGCGAGGGCTTCGAAGTCGTCGCCGCGGATCGCCAGCTCATCGGTGGTCCAGCGCGGCCGGTGCGAGCACACCGGCCCGTCGACCGTGGCCTGCGCGCGCCGCCGGCGCACCCGACCCCCCGCCAGGGCCGCCAGGGTCTCCTGACGCCACGTGATCAGCAGGGCCGCGTCGAGCAGCACCGCGATGGCGATCGGAACGGCGAGCGCGATCGGCCCATGCCACAGGTGGGTACCGGCTCCCAGTAATGCCACGGTCACCAGGAAGGCGAGGATGACCCGCCACCAGGTGAGCCGCAGCCCGATCGGGAAGGCCGATTTCACGGTGTCTCCTTGTTGCGGACGATGGCCGCCACACCGACCGCGGCGACCGCCAGCAGCGCTACGCCGCCGATCGACCCGAGCGCAATCCACACCGGGGACATGTCCCGCCCCGGATGCGGTGGTGGCAGCACCAGCGGATCAGCGATGCGCTCGGGTGGGCGCGGATCGCCATCAGGCAGGTCGTAGGTGAGGGCGGCGACGGGATCAACGATCCCGAATCCCACCTGGTTGTCGACCCCGCGAGCGGGCGGTCGTGCCGTGCGGATGAGCCGGTTGATGATCTGATGCGACGTCAGTGTCGGGTACTTCTCGCGCACCAGCGCGGCGACCCCAGAGACGATCGCCGCCGAAAACGATGTTCCCGCAGGAGAAACCAGCTGCTTGTCCTGCCCCTCGACCGCGTTCATCAGACCGTCGTCGCGGGCGGACAAGCTCTCGACGTTGGTCCCCGGCGCGGCGATCGACACCCACGGGCCCGCCAGGCTGAGGTCGGTTAGCGGATTGCCGTCAGCATCGACTGCGCCCACGGTGAGCACGTAGTCCGAGAACCAGGCCGGGGTGACAACGGTGGTCACGCCAGCCCAATCGCGAGGATCATTGGGGCTCAACGGGTTATAGATGGGGTTCTGCTTGCAGTCCTTATTGCTGGTGTTGCCGGCGGCGGCCACGATCACCGCGTCCTTGTCGACGGCCGCATAGCGGATTGCCGCGCCCAGTGCTTTCTGGTCGATCACGTCTAGGGCGCTCATGCACGACACCTCGGAGATGTTGATGACCTTGGCGCCCATGTTGGCGGCGTGCACGATCGCCCGTGCCATCGACTCGATGTCCCCGGCCTTGCGGCGAGTGACGGGATCTTCGTTGCCGAATGAGTTCTCCGGGCTGAACGCCTGCGAGGACTGCCGGATCGAAATGATCTGCGCGTCCGGTGCGATCCCGGTGTACGCGTCGGGCGGGGGGATCACCGGCGCAGGCGGCGGCGG